>JBGSQQ010000011.1:0-319726 GCA_041737945.1 Chryseolinea sp. | reverse complement strand
CGTGCCTTCGCATACGCTCACGTCTACCGGATTCACCGTAACAAGCGGTAAAGTATTCACCGTTAAGGTGCCCGCAGCACTGGTCACCGGAGCACACGTGCCCGTGATCACTGCACGGTACAGGTAACCCGTCATACCCGCCGTGACTCCCGTCAGGGTCAGCGTCGAGCTCGTCGCTCCACTATAAACTCCGCCGTTCGCTATATTCACAAACGGTCCCCCGGTGCTCTGCTGCCATTGATAAGTAAGTCCCGTGCCTGTCGCCGTGACACTAAAGTTTGTATTGTTACCCTCACAGATGGTCGAGTTCGATGGTGGTACGGTGACCACCGCGTTCGTCTGTTCGGTCAACGTTGCTGACGTCGAGGTCGAGGCCGGAGAACACGTGCCGCTCACTACCGCACGGTACCGATACCCGCCCTTGCCCAGCACATTGCTGATGTTCAGCGTGGCCGTCGTCACGGTGCTGTACACACCACCATTAGCCAGGTTTACAAAACCTCCTCCACTATCTTCCTGCCACTGATACGTAATGCCCGTTCCCGTCGCCGTCACACTAAAGCTCGTGCCCGTGCCTTCGCATACGCTCACGTCTACCGGATTCACTGAAATGGCTGGTGCCGTATCGATAGCAGTGATCGTTGTCGTATTTGTCAAATCCACACCGCAGGAACCGGGTGGCGTATTCCTCGCAAACACTTTTATCGTTACTGGAACGCTCAGTGGATCGGACGGAATGACGAGGTCACCACCGTTACCAATAAAGAATCCACTCAATGGATTACTTGTGCCATTGTCCTGCAACTGGTACAAAATTCCATTCTCAGAATTCGCAATGGTGATATTGACCGAAGTGTTCGTACAGGTCGTAGTCGACGCTGGTGTAACTGTTAATCCAATATCCGGAGTATCGTATACCGTGACCGTTTTTGTATCAAGACAAGTTGGAATAAAGCCAACGTACTCGTTCGACGCTGACCAGGAATCGTTGTTCCTTCCAGTCACTGTGTATGCTGCTGCCCCTGTTGAATTTTCAATCCCCTGGGTCGCGTTGCTGGCAAATGAGACATTATTCGAATGAATCTCAATAATGTTTGTTGACTCGTGTAGTTGCAATTGTGCGGTAACACTGGCCGCAGGACCTGACGACCTTTCTATATCGACATAATTGACAACGAAAATTCGGTTCGGTGCCGTACCCGTGACAAAATATTCAATAGATCCTCCCGCGGTCGGATCCAGGTCATCCCATGCAAACGCGATCAGGTTATTCGGGTTGGCGGCATTTGGCAAAGTCTGGTTTGTGCCGGAGGTCAGGTTGGTTGTCGAAAATCCAGCAACGCCGTTTGACCCAACGTAAATCTGTGTAAAACTATTTCCGAAGAAATAGAACGTGAACGGAACGCCAATTCCTCCATTTAAACTAAGCGCTGCTGAAATTGCATTATTGCCCAGCGTAAGCGCCGTGCCTGATCCACTGATCCAGTTGTATGTACCTGTCGTGGAAACATTATAGCTTGTGGCATTATCACCCGTCGCAATCAAGTGTGATCCCACTCCCGCAGCAGCAGGATCGAATGTAGATCCGGTTACACCCGGTCCGCTATAAAAAGTGCCGCCTGTGAGCGTGAAAGACGCATCGGTATCACAATAAGAGTCGTTTAGATTGGTAAAGGTGCATTGTGCAACTGAAAAATGTGATGCCGAGGCCAATAAGGCCAAAAACAACGCGAATATCCACCTGTTCCTGTAAAGTCTTAACATCCAGTGCAACAATAAACTATTACCAATTGAACTATATTTTTGAAGCCTGCCAAAAGTAACCTCATATCACCGGCGATTATCATTCGTTTGAGAATTTACCGTCGGGGCTCATGACTATCAATACCATTTTTCTTTGGGTCTCCAACTCCATAGTTCCAAACATACCGACCCTGCCATCGGGCAGAACCCTGACTGCGCCCCCGGTATCGTCCCCTTCCGTGGTTCCAAATCCAGTTGTACCTATTACCTGACCATCACTTGCCAGCTTGAGCAAAGAAATATCGCGCTTGTTATTATCCAGTATCCTGTTAGCGAGAATATAAAAGAATCCCGTTTCCGAGGCGGCGGCCGAGACACCTTCGAGCCTTGTACCATCAAGTAACGTCAGGTCAAGTCGCTTATCCAGGTCGCTTGTATAATGAGTAATATATAAACTACTTGAACTCCCGCTATACGTTGTTCCTACCAGCAGGTATCCTTCGACTACTGACAATGGCGTCTCGATGGCGGTTGCTGCGACTTGTGTTTGGTTCGTGGGGCCGGAAACTCTTCGTAAGCCGATTTGCGCCCCTTCCGGGGTAATGGCAATTACTTCCAGCGTTCTTCTGTATGTATTGTTGGAATTATCAGCAGGCCTGTCTGAGTCACCACAGACCACATAATTGGTTGATCCATTCAGCGTAGACTCAAATAGTTTTACCGCATTGCCTACATGTTCACCTCCCTGACGCAACAAGGTTTCTGCTGCATCCATACCTGGGTCAACCTGAAGGACTATGATATCGGCTTCATCCGGCGGCGGGCTTGGTAAATTAGGGTTTAATTTGGAATCAGCCTCCGAATAGCCCGATATCAGGTAGTTGTTGCTTGTAACCTGCAACACGGATTTGGCCACCTGATTTTCAGTCGATGGAATTATCAGACTATCAATACCGGTCCCGTCCTGACTTATTTTAAATATCCGGATTCTTGACTCATCTTCATCACCAACATTTGACACAATAATTAGGTTGCCTTGGTTATCGAGCTCAACATCCGCCGCCTTCTCGTCGCTTCCGCCTAGCTGCCGCTGCCAAAGTACGTTTCCAAAGGGATCAATCTTCACAACGTACGGCGTGGTGGTTTCTCTAGGCGTGGAATTGCCTAACAAAACCATAGAGCCATCCGCGTTCACCAGCATATCCACACCTTCCTGGTTTCCATCCTCACCATAATATTTGACAAAGTAGTTTTGAAACACAGGTTCAACATTCCCTTCTGTTTCACATGCCAGGAGGAATGATAGTAAAAAAATATAGCCGAGACTATTCCTTCGCATTATCTTCTTTTTCGATTTTCCGGAGAACTGACTTTGTTCGTGCCTTCTTAAGTTTTCTTGGTTTATACAAGGGATGAATGTAGCCCACTGAAATAGCCAGATTATCCATTCTGAAATCATCGTCAACATAGGGATATGGCAGACCTTCATTCGTTGTATTAAACCGGTTATTTGGGTCAACAAGATTCCTCATTCCAAACGAGTAACGCAGGTCAAGGTAAAAGTAGTCGAGTTTGTATTTGTACTTCAGACCGCCGCCAACAAAAATCGAACCGTCAAGCTTCGCCCGATTGTCGCTTACGCCAATCTTCGTGAGGGACTTGGTAAAGGAAAGGTATTCATCAGGGTCAACATCGCCTACTTTTGTATCGCGGTTGTCGATGTCAACGTCGGCATTCGCCGTCATCAGGTAGTTAAAGGAGAATCCCACATATCCGTACCGTCTTATTCTACCCTGGCTTTGGCTGTACTTCACAGAAACAGGAAGTGTGACCCATGTTTGATGCCCCATAAACTCAACTATATCCTTATTTACGCCGAATAAGTCGTAGGTTCTGTGTCTATAGGTGGTGTGCGAAAAATTCAGATCTAACGCCGCAGAAAGGTAATCGTTGTAGTTAAAATCTACCCCTGCCCCTGCCTGCCAACCTAACCGCACGTAATATTTTTCATTGGTGTAGGCTTCACCGCCAATACGGACGTCATGGATGACGCGAACAGGCGCGATATTCGGTCCAACATAACCATGCAAAGAGAAGATCGGCGTTGCTGTAAATTTCCCGCTCAGGTACACCAGGTCGATCGGGTCGCGATTTTGATCCGTCAGGTATTCAGGGTTTGCCCGCAGGACATTGAGATAACTTTGTTCGGCGCCAATTGGATCTTCCAACAACAGGTATGTTTCAGCCAGCAACAGATTAGCACGCTGGCGCCAGTCTCTTCTTTGATTTTTGTCCAGGCAATCTTTCAGCATAGCCGGAATGCTGGAAAAGTGTCCTGCATTGAATTCCTCCTGCGCTTGAACAAGCATTAATTCGCACTCATCCTGTGCCATGCCGGGACGCACTATGCATACGACCATGATTAACGAGGCAATAATTATTTTAGACAACATCAAAAGTCCTTAATTAATAGCCGAATGCATGTGTATTCGTATGGAATTTCACTTACCACTCCCACATACTTCTTCCACTCATCCTGAGTCATGTTTCTTTTTAGTTTGGGACAAATCTGATCCGCAAGCAAGGCAGGATCTGTTGGCCAAACCCGTATTTCTGATTCGCTGCATGCCGCAATCAGATAATCCGATCCTTTAGCAAATTCAATATCCCAGATAAAACCAGTATTATTTGACATGACTACAGGCAAGTCCTCCGGATTATCCAGCACATACAATTGAAGACGTTTATCCAGACCGGCGCTGGCTAATAATTTCTCATCAGCACTAAACTCCACATCGTTTACACCCGCTTTATGGCCGCTGAATTGCCGGGTTTCTTTCGTGTCAAAATTGTACAACTTGACCAACCCTCTTTTGTTGGTAAGGTCGTCAACACCATAGGCGAGTTGTTTCCCACTGGGGCTAAATCTTACTGAAAGGATACGATTCGGACTTTCATTAGCCAGCACAGAGGTTGATTTGTCCTGAAGGTTAAGTAAAAGAACCTGGCCTGACCACGCTGCACCTGCCAACCACTTTCCATCCGGGCTGATGCTGATTGACTTTAACTCATAGGGTACAGTCGCCAGTAAAGTCAGCTCGCCGGTCTGTGGATTAATACTTGATAACGTATTGCCTCCGCTTGATACAATGAATACGGAATTGTCCGGCATAAACTCCATGTCGTTTGTCGCACCACTCAGCCCGGCAACGACCTTTGGGGTATTACCATTCCGGAGGTTGTATATCTGCACGAATGCGGAATCACTTCCATTGACCATAAAGTTATCGTCCCTGCTTAATGCAATTGCCTTGGTGGGGTAAGGATTAACATATGCTGTTGCGGCGTTCGTTAGTTGATTATAGTCTCCCTTATAGATCCGCCCATCCGCACCCGCTGCATAAAATCCATTATTCTTGTCAGATACAACAAGCGACCTCATGTGTACTCTCGGGGGGCCCTCGATTTTCATGGCATTATAGGTCGAGCCATTTATCTGGGTCAATGCATTGTACAATCCGGTGTAGATGAATGGTTCATACTTCTTACCCTCATACCTGCGATGGAAGGTATAGCCTTGCATGGCCATTAAACCCGCCAGATCTTTGTCATCTTCCTCCGCTGCAGCTTTGGACGCAAGTTCCTGTGCCTTGGTGAGCATAAAGAGGCGATTCGCTTCCTTGTAAGCAGCCTCCGCACGCAAAAATTCTGATTGCGCTTTATTTCTTTCAACCCTCGCAGAATCCCGTTGGATATTTGCATAGATCAAATTTCTCTCGGCTTCATTTTTGGCTTCCCGGGTACTCACGAGTGCGGCTGCCAGTTCTCTGCTGGTTCGGGTAATCAGCTCGTTGGCGTTTTGAAGTTCCAGGTTCCGCTCGCGAACAAGTTTTTCCTGTTCCTCTGCCCGGAGCTGGTTTTCTTTAGCAATTTTTGTCTGTTGCTCTGCTAATTCCCGGTTTTGATCCGCTCTGATTTTATCGGCATCCGCCTGCAACTTCTGCAGATAGGCAAAAACGAAGAAGATAATTGCAACAATAAATGCTATTCCCAGAACGATTGCCGTGGCACGTGTACGTTGCAGCACACGACGCTGCATCATCTCCTGATTCTTCAATTCCGCCTCGTAGGTAATCCGGCTGGTATCGAGGAACACTACGGCGCGTTCAAAAGCTTCATCATAACGTTGACCCCATTCGCGCGTTGGGTTTTGTTTCTTTTGCCAGTTCAGGGCCAGCTGAAGATCCGGTGGTCTCCACAATCCAGTCTTGCCAATCTGATACATGGATGCTGCCTCTGAAAGCCTTTTGTACATCGTTGCCGATTCAAACTCCTCTTCCACCCACGTCTCCAAACGGCTCCATATCCGCATCAGACTTTCGTGCGACAATTCAATCATGGAGTCATTGTTGAGCGGAATATTGGCAGCCGGCATTAAGAACGACCTCCCTGCCCTCCTGAAATGATCCACCACGTTGATTACCTCACTTTCGGTTGATTCGGAAAGTTCGGCAACGAGACCCAACCGGCATGGTCTTCTCATTCCCCGGTTGTTCTGGTTTTTTTCAGTTATATTTTTGAATAGAACTTCAGCGATATACTTATCCTTCGTTGTAAGCTCATCATAGGCTTCGTTCGCATGTTGCGCCAGTGCCTGATTAACCTTGCCGATAGCATTGTAGTGACGGATGTCGACAGGCTCGCCGGGTTCATGGTTCTCAATCCAGTAATCCCAGGTACGCATTAAAGCGTGCTGCAGGATAGGCAACTGATCGTGGTCATTGCCTACTTCATTCAAAAGCCGCTTAACCAGACGTTGTGAAATTTGGCCCCCTGCGACAACGATGGGACCCTCCACAACGGACTTCTTCTGTTCCCGCGTAAGCTGGGGAATCAAATAGTTGCTGCTATTAATTTTTTGCGTTAATCCGGAGAAGACAGAACATTCGCCGATGAAGTCAGATCGCATCGTCAGCGCTACATACGTCGGCACAGCGGTCTGATTTGTAGCTGTGAGAATTAAATTAACGTAAAGCTGCGCATCATTTAAGCCCTCTGCACTTTCTGCGCGATCGCGATAACGAAAAACTTCTTCAAACTGGTCAACAAGGAAAAAAGTATTTTCACCTGAACCCCGATGAAGGAATCTGGAAATTTCAATCAATCCATCAGATCCACTTCTCAACACTGAATTCACGATGGCCTTGTAAATATCCGCATCTTCTATTCCGATACGATTCGACCGAACCATAAATTCAACTATGGAGTCCGTCAAAGAATGAAGCGGAGAAGTACCCGGACGGGTGGTGATCACATTCCATTGTGAACCCGAGTCGGTAATCAGTCCACCGTATAAGACCGGTACCAGTCCGCAATACATCAGGGAAGACTTACCGCTTCCCGAGTATCCCATAACGGTAACAAAGCGATTTTTTGCAATCTTCAGAAGTATATCATCAATCTGACCTTCACGGCCAAAAAACAGATGAGCATCTTCTATAGAAAATGGACGTAATCCGGGGAATGGGTTTTCACCCCCTATCTGAACGTCAATCGAAACGTCGTTCCTATACTGTTCAGGCACATCGGTATGTAAAGGCTTATTCAGCATTTGACATATACTTGGTTCCTGTAAATTAGAAAATGATCCTGAAAGGCTAAGCTGTACACTCGTTAATAAGTTAAAAAAGTAGCTTCTTTCTTTAGCTAAAAAAATATTGTGGTCAATTTAGGCGAAATTTCCATAAAAAAAAAGGGGCAAATCGCCCCTTTCTCTGGTAATCGTCTCGTCGACAGCTATTTCACTTTGTTGACCAGTGTTTCAAATGTTGAAGGATGGTTCATCGCCAAATCTGCCAGAACCTTGCGGTTCAGCGAAATATTAGCCTTGTTTAATCTTCCCATTAACTCCGAATAGGACAGTCCATGGAGCCGTGCTGCTGCATTTATACGTGCAATCCACACTCCTCTGAATTCTCTTTTCTTTTGCTTTCTGTCACGGTAAGCATATACCAATCCTTTTTCGATGGCATTTTTTGCAACCGTCCATACATTCTTCTTGCGACCAAAGAAACCCTTGGCTAGCTTAAGCATTCTCTTGCGTTTTGCTCGTGACGCTACACTGTTTACTGATCTTGGCATTTTATTGCATTTTTTGGCTGATGGCGCTCCCGAAACCAATCGGGAATCTTAGGTGCCAGCACCCGGTTAAACATGAAACCCTACAGAATAAGCATTGCTTTTACATTGTTCATATCCGCCTTCGAAACCAAAGCCTTGTTGCCGAGTCTCCTCTTCTGCTTTGTCTCCTTCTTGGTCAGGATGTGATTTTTAAAAGCGCACTTACGCTTGATTTTACCAGTGCCAGTCACTTTAAAGCGCTTTTTGGCTCCTGATTTTGTTTTTAATTTAGGCATCTTATAAAAATTAATACTACTTCTTTAATGCTTTGGCCATCACAATCATACTCATCCTCTTTCCTTCGAGTTTCGGCAGCTGCTCTACCTTTCCAAACTCTTCCAGGCCTTGTGCGAATTTCAGGAGTAGAATTTCGCCCCGTTCTTTGTAAACAATAGAACGACCTGCAAAAAACACCGTCGCCTTCACCTTCGCGCCCTCTTTTAGAAAATTCTCCGCATGTTTCAACTTGAAGTTAAAATCATGCTCATCGGTATTCGGACCAAACCTGATTTCCTTAAGGACAACCTTGAGCGCTTTCGCCTTGATTTCCTTTTGCTTTTTCTTTTGCTCGTATTTAAACTTCGAATAGTCTACAATTTTACATACGGGGGGATCAGCATTGGGGGAAATCTCCACTAAGTCTAATCCCTGATCCTGGGCCATTTTGATGGCCTGCTGTACAGGGTAAACATCTACCTTTATATCCTCGCCAACCACCCTTACTTTAGGGGCTGTGATCCTTTCGTTAACCTTATAGGGTTCTTCCGGTCTCTGAGGGCCTCTTCTAAAAGGTTTGTTAAAACTGGGTTTGTTAAAGATTGCGATACGATTAAATTTTAAGTTCTAAAAAACAGGGTGCAAAGATCGTGATATTTTTATGTTTTCAAAATAATCAATTTGGTGCGGCACATTCCACCTTGAAACGGCCAATAAACTCTTCCAGATTAATGCTCCCCTGGTCGCCCTGACCGTGTTTTCGCACAGCAACAAGCCCTTCGGAAACTTCTTTCTCCCCGACAATCAACATATAAGGGATTTTACGCGTCTCCGCATCCCGGATTTTGCGGCCAATTTTTTCATCGCGGTCGTCTAATAAGCCCCTGATATCCTGCTCTTTAAGTTTATCAAATACCAGTTTCGCATAGTCGTTAAAACGCTCTGAAATCGGAAGAACGGCGATCTGGTCTGGCGATAACCAAAGTGGAAAATTCCCAGCACAGTGCTCAATCAAAACCGCCACAAATCGCTCCAAAGACCCAAAAGGTGCCCGATGAATCATCACCGGAGTATGTTTTTGGTTATCAGAACCTACATATTCCAATTCAAATCGCTGAGGAAGCTGGTAGTCAACCTGAATAGTACCCAACTGCCAGTTACGGCCTAAGGCATCCTTAACCATAAAATCAAGCTTTGGACCATAAAACGCTGCTTCGCCTTTCACGGAGACTGTCGTCAGTCCCCTCTCGTCTGCTGCCTCCTGAATCTCCCGCTCCGCACGATCCCATAAATGGTCGTCACCAATGTATTTTTGTTTGTTTTCGGGATCGCGCAAGGAAACCTGGGCTGTAAAGTTTTCAAATCCCAACGACCGGAATACATGCAACACCAGGTCTATAACCTTAATAAACTCATCCTTTACCTGCTCGGGGCGACAAAATATGTGCGCATCATCCTGAGTAAATCCCCGCACACGGGTAAGACCATGAAGCTCACCACTCTGCTCATACCGGTATACTGTACCGAATTCAGCCAGCCTTATGGGGAGATCACGGTATGACCGCGGCTTTGTTTTATAGATTTCGCAGTGGTGCGGGCAATTCATCGGCTTCAGCAGAAACTCCTCACCTTCGTCTGGTGTACGAATTGGTTGAAAGGAATCCTTGCCATACTTTTCGTAATGGCCCGACGTAACATACAGCGATTTGCTTCCGATGTGAGGAGTAACAACCGGATCGTAGCCTGCCTTTATTTGTGCCTTCCGCATAAACTGCTCCAGTCGCTCGCGAAGGATCGTACCTTTCGGCAACCACAGGGGCAGTCCCATTCCTACTTTTTCTGAGAAGGCAAATAGCTCGAGCTCTTTCCCCAATTTACGGTGATCTCGTTTTTTTGCTTCCTCCAAAAGATGAAGATGTTCCTCCAGTTCCTTTTGCTTCGGAAAAGTTATTCCATAAATGCGGGTAAGCATTTTGTTTTTCTCATCGCCACGCCAATAGGCTCCCGCAACATTCAGGAGTTTCACTGCCTTGATGAACCCCGTATTGGGTATATGTGGTCCCTTACACAAGTCGACAAAGTTTCCCTGCTCGTAAAAGGTGATCTTGCCGTCTTCCAAGCCGGAAATCAATTCAATTTTATAGGGGTCTCCTTTTGCGTTGAAGTATTCCAGTGCTTCAGATTTCGTAACGTCCTTGCGGATATACACACTATCCTTCTTCGCCAGCTCCTTCATTTTACTCTCTACCGCCGCCAGATCTTCGTCGCCAAACGCTTTGCCTCCCAGGTCGACATCATAGTAGAATCCATTCTCGATTGCCGGTCCGATTCCAAATTTTACACCCGGATACAAGGCCTCCAATGCCTCAGCCAATAAGTGAGCCGAAGAGTGCCAGAAGGTTGTCTTTCCTTCCTTGTCATTCCATGTAAGAATCTTGATAGTGGAATCCTGTGTGATGGGACGCGACAATTCCCAGACTTCCCCATTTACCACTATCGCTAATGATACGCGGGCCAGGCCTTCACTTATACTAGATGCAATTTCGGAACCTTTTACCCCTTGCGGGTAGTCGCGGACACTCCCATCGGGAAGAGTAATTTTTATATTCATGTGGTGAACTAAACTACAAAATTAATTCAGGGCACAAATATGCAACTTTTAATCAGGATAACACGGTTCGAAATCAGATGGAAAAATATTCTTCGCCGATAAGATCAATCAAGCGGGCGGGTTACAGGGTGAACTGGAAGCCAATTAAGACAGCAAATTTCCGAACGTCTGGATTGTCCAGGTAGCTAAGCCGATGGACAAAGTCGATACGTAAGAATTGAAAAATATTCTCAACTCCGTACCCGAGTTCAACGTATGGTCTTTTGTCAAAATAGCCTATTGGAAGTGTCTCCTCTCCTTCAGGCGTTTTCGGTGCGTTGATATCTCTGTTGGCCTCGCTAAGACCACCGTAAATGACGTTCGCTGTACCGACCAGCCTCCATTTTAGTTTTCGTATCAACGGAATTTTGTTCAGCAGGAATCCCTCGAAGTGTTGCTGGTACTGAAGGGTAACATACCGGTCGCTTCCAAACTCACCGAAGTTCATCAGGTTAAAGGTTACCGGGGAATAGATTATCGTTTGGTTACCGAGGTGAAGTCCAAGCAACGGATACGGCAAGGTTCCGAAGATATATTCACCTGCGAGGTCTACATATCCAACTCCCAAAGGGCCCATCTTGATTCGCTTATATAAACTCAGTCGAAATTTGTCATAGTCAAAATCACTTTCAAATATTCCTTTAAAACCTTTGGTATATCGAAGGGTGATCACCGGCCACTTGGTAGTTCCTAGGCTGTATCGGTCGTTGTCCGATTGAATAAACAATTCATCGCGTGCGTATCTGGATTCGAGAATCAGTTCAGAAGTTTCGTAGCTCTGCTGAAGTTCTGAGTTTGGTTTATCAGATGGATCCTCATAGTAGGCGAAACTAAACGTCGGATCGAAAGTACTATACCGAAACCCGACGCGCTGCGTAAATCCCTTGAAGACCTCTCTTCTGAAGTCGGCACGTGCCTCATTCGTATAATATCCTCTTCTGAAATTACCAAATCGCTGTGATGCTGCCAGCAGAAAATTGTCGCCGGCAGTTTCCTCGTCAATACCTACCCGGGCCAAATCACTCTTCGCCTTAACGGTCAGGGTAGTCCACGGATGCCGGGAGAGAATACGCTGGACATATCCCATATATTTTATCCGCTCATCGCCGAAACCATATCCCAACTGGCCACCCAATATCCATTTGTTGCTAAACTTATAACTCGTTCTGAAACCGGGTTGAATTCTCACACCCTCAATGTTATTTATAGCCAATATGGATACGTACGGGCCCAGTTCAATTTTTCCTATTTTGTAATACCCATTCACCATGATCTTGACAATATCGGTATAGGTACGGACCACGGGAATAGTCTGAAGGGTGTCTATCATTTTATAGACATTTTTCTCTGTGGCTGTCAGCGGTTCGTGACGCAGTGAGTCCCAGAAATCATCCTCTTCATTCATTCGGGCATCCTCTGCCATTAAAATAGGGAGTTTATAAAAGGACGGCTGGTAAGGTTTGTTAACTGTAAAGTTTTTGTTTGACGTATAAAACTTCGCCAGCATTCCGGCACTTGTATTTGTAAGCTCGCCTACATCGATCAATACACGGTTCTTCTCCGGCAGCCAGGCACCACCATCAATTGGCGTAAGCTCCTGTTGAATCTTGATTTTTTCAACGAAGTTTATATTAGCCTGTTTGCCCATGGTGGCATCGATTTGTTTGAGGGCATAGTCGTCTCTTGTAATCCACATACTTCCTGTAAAGGCCAGGTCCTGAGGGCTTTTTGGGAAAAAATCTATGCGGTAGCAGTAATGGTCTCCAACATACAGGCTGTCCATGAGATCATACTCATAATAGAGACGCCATCCATCAGCTATTGGCGAGGCAAACTCCTTGCCAACGATATTCAACCAGTTTTGATAAAAATTGTATTCCTGAAAGGATGACCCCACCAGCTGAGTAACCATCGCACCATCCTCCACTCCTACACCATTTATCTTTGAGCGAAGAATATTTTCGTAACGCAGTGAAGGGTTATCTCTGTAGTAGACTTTGGATACACTTTCTGTTATCAGCATCGGCAATATCGGTTTGCCATCCTCCCCGGCAATACGCTCAATACTATCCAACACACTGGTGATCTTCTGAATAACTTTACGTTGCCTGAACTTGTCCGTTAAGTGATCGACATCTATTTCTATTTTAGTGTATGTATCGTATTCATACGCGCTCAGCTTTCGCTTGTCGTTTTTCGATTTGTTTTTCACTACTCTTCTCAGGATTTCAAAAGCAGGGTTCTCACCGGCCATAAAGACTATTTCCTTCAGGCTTGTAACATCTTCATCAACCTGAAAATTTATGACCTGCCGGATGCCTTTAGTGATAACTTTCTTTTTTGCCTTATACCCGATATAGGAAACCATAAGCGTATCCGACGGATTGGCTGCGCGGAGTTCATAGTTTCCATCGAAGTCTGTAGTAACCCCAAGTGTTGTGCCTAAAAACACAACATTAACATAGGGTATGGGGTCTCCCGTACTTGCATCGGTTACTTTTCCCAGCACAATCGTTTCCTGCGACCAAACCCAACCCGGAAGGAAACAAAGAAGTAAGAAGAGAAATAGATGAATACGAAAACGTCCGTTTTTCAGGTCTTTACGCACAATTAGAATTTGATTCAAAATTAATGATTAAACCCAAGTATTGACAGTAAGGTTTCATCTTCGCTAAAAGAGCTCTATCTTCTCCTTTTCACCCAAAAAACGGGGGGAAGTCTTCAGAATGTATAAATCCAGGATAGCTTTTGTGCGTGCGAAGTACTCACGAACCCGGATTCGAAATGAATCCTCAACAGGCTCATCGGCAACCATTGCAACGGCGTCCATTCCATAATAATGACTGATGAATAAGGCCCGATAGCTGTGAAAAGGTTGCGTGATTATGGTTATCCTGTCCTGACCGAAGATCTCCTTACACCTTACGACCGAATCGAGTGTTCGTAGTCCGGCATAATCCAGCGTAATCGCTGCTTGTGGAACTCCCAATTTTATCAGCGCTTTGCTCATTTCCATGGGCTCATTGTAATACATCGACCGGTTATCGCCGCTGACAATGAGGTGATCGACCTTTCCTGCTTTGTACAGCCAGGCGGCGGTTTCAATACGTTTTTGAAAGTACGGATTCACGCCTCCGCTGATGGTCTTGTTGCTCGTTCCGAGTACTAGCGCGACTCTGCGATCGGGAAGGTCCTTTATATCGGTGAATACATTCGGTGAAGTAGTCTTAACAATAAGAACATTTGAGAGAACAATAAGAAGTATAAAAACCGTTAGTAATGAAAGTACAATTCTCGTCAACCAGCGCATCCCTATAGACATTATCAAAGCGCAACAAAGCTAGTGAATTGTACGGAGAAATTCGCGTTCAATTAGATCTGACTTTCTTACAATCTTACGATACCATTGCAGTCTGATTTGATCTTTCTCATTTTGCGGCAATGAAGTGTCAATCTCCGTTAGCCGGAGTTTACTCATTAGTGTTCCCAGACACATCGCTACGCTGACGGAAATATTCAGGCTTTCCGTAAAGCCATACATGGGAATTTTTATTTTATGATCACAATTCTTCAGTGCTTCAGCTGATGCTCCCCGCAATTCATTGCCAAAAAGCATGGCGATTTTACCTTGATCAACATTGATCTCATGAATTGAAATGCCGTCATCGGAAGGATCGGTTACCAGGATTTTATAACCCTCTGCCCGGAGTTTATCAAAACATGCCACCGTGTTATTTTCATTCCGGGATGTGTGATGGTGAATATTCATCCACTTGTTAGCGCCCTTTAATACACGTGGGTTAATGCTGTATTTGCTGATATTCTCCAAAATGTGTATTTGTTGAAGTCCCATACATTCACAGGTACGGATAACGGCACTTGCATTCTGTGACTGAAAGATATCTTCCAGCATCACCGTGACATAGTTAGTACGGAGACTCAACACCTTTTCAACACCTTGTTTCTTGTGCTCAGAAATAAACTGTGCAAGGTGTTGGACTACCAGGTGGTCCGTTGGCGTTAGCATGGTTGATGTATTCTCCACGTGTTCATGCAGTAAAATAAGTTGACAATCCTCCGTTCATCATCGTAGGATGTTGGAGCCTTCACTAAAAACCATTAGCTAAACAATGCGCCAGCAATAGTTCCCGACATCATCGTTGCCAGGGAAGCCGCCAGCAGGGCCCTTAATCCCAACCTGGATAAATCAGCCTGACGGCTTGGAGCAAGCGCCCCTACTCCACCAATCTGAATAGCAATCGAACTAAAATTAGCAAATCCGCATAACGCATACGTGGAGATAATAATGGATTTTTCTGACAACAATCCGGCATCTATCATTTCCGACAGGCTGAGGTACGCCACAAATTCATTGATCACCATTTTCTGCCCCAGGAGACTGCCGACCTGCAGACCTTCTGTCCAACTGACGCCCATGATGAACGCAAACACACGAAATACCTGGCCAAAAATATATTGTAAGGAAAAACCGTTAAAGGCACCGTTAGTGGTCTGAACAACCCATTCATTAAGGCCCGTCCACGCTCCTATCCCGTCTACGAGAATCCAGTTCATGGCATAAATGATAGCAATAAAAGCCAGGAGCATACCCCCTATATTCAATGCGAGTTTGATCCCATCTCCCGCTCCGCTTGCAACCGCGTCTATAAGGTTCACACCGATGGATTCCTTATTTACCTTAAGCTTCCTGTCAATTTTATCCGGTTCATTTTCCGGCAAAAATATCTTTGCCATTACGATGGCAGCGGGAGCATTCATTATTGAGGCGCATAGCAAGTACGTGGCGAACTTCACCAATTGACCGGGATCTGCCCCTCCCAGGAAGGTAATATAAGCCCCCATCACGCTGCCAGCGATCGTTGCCATGCCACCGCTCATCAGACATAACAATTCAGATTGGGTCATGTTAGCAATAAACGGACGAACCAGCAGTGGTGCTTCAGTTTGTCCAAGGAAGATGTTACCCGCTGCAGACAGACTCTCTGCACCCGATAACCTCATCGTCCTGGCCATGATCCATGCAAAGACGAATACAATTTTTTGCAGGATCCCCAAATAATAGAGTCCCGCGGTAACCGCAGAAAAGAAGATGACCGTGGGTAGTGCCTGGAAGGCAAATAAGAATCCAAGACTATGCCTGGAACCTTCTGTAACATCGCTGTTTCGGGCCAGGTCGCCAAACAAAAACTGGGCACCATCGGCGGCGAATCCCAGGAACTTCACAAATCCGCTTCCAACAATTTCAAATCCTTGTCTGACAACCGGGACTTTTGAAATAATAATTGCAATACAGATTTGAAGGATAATACCGGTAGCAACAAGCCTCCAGTCAATTTTTTTTCTGTGGCCTGATAACAAAAAGGCAATAAGAATTAGAACGGCGAGGCCGATCAGTCCGCGTAAATAATCCATCCCATCTTGGTTATAAGGCGCTAAACAAAAAAAGCAGAAACTTCCTTTTTGAACTTTCTGCTTTTGAGTCTACACTAGTTTCTTTTACTCAACTCGTCGCGAATTTTTGCAGCACGCTCATAGTCTTCTTTGTCGATGGCGTCTTTCAGCAATTCATTTAATTTCTCCAGTGAATAGTTCTTAAAGTCCTCCTTCTTTGAACTTTCCTTTTTTACCTTCGCTTTTGCTTCAGTCTTTGGTTCAGGTTTATCCTCTTCTACTTCATCCGTCAACACAATACCTGCCTCAGCCAGAATATTTTCATAGGTATAAATCGGAGAATCAAAACGCAGCCCAATTGCAATGGCATCCGATGGCCGTGCATCCACTTCACTTTTCTTCAGCCCGTCAGAGCATACAATTTTGGCGAAAAAGACACCTTCTTTCAGGTCAGAAATAATTATCTCTTCGACTGTAAAATGAAAATTGTTTGCAAATGCCTTAAAAAGGTCGTGTGTCATCGGTCGGTTTGGGATGATTTTCTCAATCTCAATGGCTATTGCCTGAGCTTCGAACATGCCAATGATGATTGGTAGCCTCCTGTTTCCCTCAGTCTCTCCCAGGACCAATGCAAAGGAACCCGTTTGAGATTGACTAGAGGAAAGTCCCAGTATTTCCAGTTTTATTTTCTTCACTTACTTCGCAGCTTTGATCGCCTCTGTCAATTTAGGAATTATTTCGAAGGCATCTCCAACAATGCCATAATCTGCAGCCTTAAAAAAAGGAGCTTCCGGGTCTTTATTAATAACAACAATACATTTTGAGGAATTTACGCCAGCCAGATGTTGAATCGCTCCGGAAATACCTACGGCTATATATAGCTGAGGGGCAACTTTGACACCAGTCTGACCAACATGCTCATGGTGTGGCCTCCAACCCATGTCAGACACCGGCTTACTGCACCCGGTCGCTGCATGAAGCGTCTTTGCAAGGTCTTCCAGGATGGACCAATGCTCAGGTCCTTTCATTCCTCTTCCACCTGAAACAACAATGTTTGCTTCGGGCAAGAGTACTTCTCCAGTTGCTTTTTCAGCCGATGTAATTTTCGTGGCAAAATCAGCTTCAGAGAGGGAAACCGTATAAGGCGTAACCTGTACCGGAGCTCCGACCTCCTTCATCTCTGCCGCATTTTTCCGAATCGTGATTACTTTCTTTTGATTGGTAAGTTCAACCCAGGCAAATGCTTTGCCGGTATAGATGCTTCTTTTGACAACAAAACCAGCCGTTGTATTCGGAAGTTCAATCACATTGGAAGCCAGGCTGGCGCCAATTCTGGCAGCAATCCTTGCGGCTACCGGTGTGCCAAGTGATGAATTGGCCAATATCAAAATGTCAGCGTTTTCATCCTTCATAGCTTGCTCCAGTACACGGGCATAGGCCTGAATAATTCCCTGGTTCAGTCTTTCATCAGATACATGGAGTACCTTCTGCGCTCCATATGATCCCAGAGCCTCCAGTTCACTTTTTTCAACTGCGCCCAGCGCAATCGCTGTAACCGCCTGCCCCATCCCACAAGCGAACGAGACAGCTTCGACTGAAGTTTTTTTGATCTTTCCCTCGGCACTCTCCACAAAAACAAGCAACGCCATACTTTTACAATTCAGTTGGTCTGGTAATTATTTACTATAAGATTTTTGCTTCATTTTTCAACAAGCTCACTAACTCCGCTACATTATCCGATGCAATCATTCGCACAGAACTTTTAGGAGCAGGCAATTCAAATTTTTGAAGCTTTATCCCACTGTCTGTCTGCTTTGGTTCTACTACCAATAACGGTTTTGTGCGGGCTGACATGATACCACGCATGTTTGGAATTTTCCACTCTGCAATAGGCTCCTGACAGCCAGCCACCAGCGGGAGGTTCGCTTCAAGCATCTCCTTTCCACCTTCGATTTCGCGGGACAGCTTCACGCGGTTCGCATCAATATCCAATTTCATTACAGGAGATACAGATGGTATGCCCAGCAACTCACCAACCAGCCCATGCACAACGCCTCCATTATGATCAATTGATTCGCGACCCATCAGAATCAAATCATATCCAATAGGCCTGGCGTATTCGGCAATTTGATACGCCACAAAGAAGGCATCAGCCGGTTCTGCATTGATTCGGACAGCGTCATCTGCGCCAATGGCGAGAGCCTTTCTGAGTGTAGGCTCAGTTTCTGCCAGCCCAACATTGAGGACAGTTACAACTGCCCCTGAAGTTTCCTTGAGTTCGACTGCCCGTGCAAGCGCGTAATCGTCATAGGGACCAATGATAAACTGTACTCCATTGCTGTCAAATTTGGTATTGTTGTTTGTAAAATTAATTTTGGAAGTCGTGTCAGGAACATGCGTAATACAAACCAAAATCTTCATCGTGCTCTAAATCAGTAAGTTCAAATCTATTTTCGAAACAGCGGTCAAGATACAAAAAACCGCTTTCCAATCGCCAAAATCGAAACAAATTTCAAACACAGATCAAGAAAGTTGTGGAAAAAAATCACGGTGAGCTACGAAAATTAAATGTTACTTGTAATTCCAAAAGAAGCTATGACAAGTCGGATTGATCAACTAAAACAATTCGCCCAGGAAGATCCAAATGATCCATTTAATAAATATGCCCTGGCGCTTGAGTACCAAAACACAGAAAATGACAAGGCATTGGAGATTTTCGAGCAATTGGTAATTGATCACCGCGACTATGTGCCCACTTATTATCAACTGGGTAAGTTGTATCAGGAATATGGAAGGAACCAGGACGCACTTCAGGTATTTGAGGCAGGCATCTCCAAGGCACGCAATCAAAATGATACCAAGGCGCTGAATGAGTTACAGACTGCCTTTCGGGAGGCACAGTTTGAATAAACGGGTGACTAGCTGTTAATTGTTAATCGCACCATCATCCACCCAACATGCTATTAGATCAATTTGCTGTTGCGTAAGCGTGCCTTCCTGAGGCATGCTTTTGTCCTGCGTTTTTGATTTGATGCTCTTGGCATAGAACTTTGCATTTTGGAAGGTACGCAAATCGGGTCTCGAAGATCCGTTGTGGCACCCACTCTTGGCGCAGGAGGTTTCCATAATTGGTTTGATCTGCGTTTCCCAACTCGTACCGGTAAAACCCCGGGGCACTGTTAGGCTCAGGGTGATACGGCAATCATTATTGTCTCTAACTATAATAGTATGGTTACCCGTGGAAAGACCTGTAAACGTATTCTCGCTGCCAAACGACCCGGTCCCTAGTTTGAAGGTATAGGGTGGATTTCCATCGGAAACTTCAACGGTGATTTGTCCATCACCTGACAGGCACGACTGGTCTGCGTTGATAGAAGCTGTAAACGTAAAATCCAGTGCCTTCACCAGTACGTTCTCTACCGCGGCCGTACATCCGTTTGCATCTTTAACCTGAACGGTATAGATGCCAGCACTCAACGCATCGAACTGTCCCGAGGTCTGTGAAGGTGAATCATTGACGAAAAACTGATAAGGTTCTTTGCCTCCGCTTGCCGACACTTTAATGCTGCCTGTAGCCACACTGCAACTTGTTGCATCTACCACGGTACCCAGGCTGATTACAGGTCCGTCTACTTCACAATCTACGGGCGTTGGATCATCACTGCATCCAAACATCACAGAGATAAGAATACCCGCCAGAAGAATCTTTCGCATACAATATCAAAGTTCAAAATTACAAACAAGGAAAACACCAGTTTATGAGATGTACCTTTTTCAGGAATCTTAAAAAGAAACGAAAAGAAATTGGGATTGTTATTTGAATGTCTTAGAATGGCGTATCGTCCCCACCACCAGTTGGCCGAGTCGGTTCATCGGGCTCATCATTAAACGCATTCAGGCGACTTTCGCGCTTGATCATTCCGGAGAATGGATTATCATACGATGACGATGGGGCATCAAAATCAGCAAACTTGGTGTACTTACCAATAAATTTGAGTTTTACGCTGCCAACAGAACCATTCCGGTGCTTGGCGATAATAACCTCCCCTACGCCCTGGGTGGGCATACCTTCCTCATCAACGGTAATTTTATAATACTCCGGACGGTACAAAAACATAACAATATCGGCATCCTGTTCGATGGAGCCTGATTCCCGAAGGTCGGAAAGCTGAGGCCGCTTGTCCCCACCCCGAGTTTCAACACCGCGGCTTAATTGTGAGAGCGCAAGCACCGGCACGTTCAATTCTTTCGCAATTCCTTTAAGCGCTCTTGATATCGACGCAATTTCCTGTTCGCGGTTACCACCCTGATCACCACGCATGAGCTGGAGGTAATCAACAACCACGACCTGAATATTGTGTTCAGCCTTTAGCCTTCGGCACTTGGCACGCAACTCAAGAACAGAAAGAGCGGGTGTGTCATCAATAAAGATAGGTGCAGACGACAACTTGTTCGTCTTGTGAACTAACTGAGTCCATTCATGGTCAGCCAGTGTACCCCGTTTAATCTTTTCTCCTTCGAGCTCAGCTTCAGCAGAAATCATCCGGTTTACCAACTGAATGGACGCCATTTCCAGCGAGAAAATTGCAACAGGAACCTTAAAATCTACCGCCGCATTTCTCAGGGCGGAAACCACAAAAGCAGTCTTACCCATACCTGGCCGCGCGGCAATAATTACCAAATCAGATTTTTGCCATCCGGAGGTCATCCGGTCGAGAGCGGTAAATCCGCTTGGCACTCCCGTCAGCCCATCCTTATGTTCCTTCAGCGTCTGTAATTCCTGAATCGCACGCGTCATGAGGTTGCGCATGCTATCGTAATTCTTCCTGAGGTTAGAGTCTGAAATCTCAAAGATTGACTGTTCGGTCTTATCCAGCAACTCAAAAACATCCGTGGTGTCTTCGTAGGCATTGTGATGAATCTGTGAAGCGACCTGAATCAATTCCCGTTTGATTGCCATCTCCATGATGACACGGGCGTGATATTCGATGTTGGCTGCCGAACTTACCTTTGATGTGAGTTCAGCAATGTAATAAGCACCTCCGACCAATTCAATCTTGGCAGTCTTGCGCAATTGATTTACAACTGTGCGCATATCGACCGGGTCGGAAGATTTAAACAGCTCTACGATAGCCGTGTAAATCTCTTTGTGTGTTTCTGCGTAGAAATGCTCAGGTTTTAGAAATTCAACCACAGCATTAAGCGCATTTTTTTCCAGCATCAGCGCACCCAGAACGGCTTCTTCAAGATCAAGTGCCTGAGGTGGTAACTTACCAAGACTTTCCGAAATATCTCTCGGAATTAACTTGGTACCCTTGTTACCAAACCTCAGAGACGTTGATCTGCCTTGCTCCATACAGTGGTTGTTGTACTTATTTTCGTAGTAAAGGCGACAAACGTACAATCAATGCGTTTTAGTCTCTCCACAACTTATACACAAATAGCAAACAAAATAATTGTGAATAAATTTCAATTCCGTAACGGAAATCCGACCCGGAAAGTATTCCGGACAGGACTAGCGCTAAAGTAGTCAGACTTTTAAACACCAAACATTTTCCTTTACTTTAATGCGGAATTTTTTTCATGCAGCAGCAAAAACAGAGAATACATTTTATTGCCATCGGCGGGAGCGTGATGCACAACCTGGCGATTGCCCTTAAGCAAGCTGGCCATCAGGTAAGTGGTTCGGATGATGAAATTCATGATCCTTCACGTACAACATTAGCTAAACATGGCTTATTGCCTGATAAAGAAGGCTGGATACCTGAGCGAATAGACACCTCGCTGGATGCTGTCATACTGGGAATGCATGCCCGTATCGATAATCCGGAACTCCTGAAAGCCCAGGCATTGGGCATAAAGATTTATTCCTTCCCGGAATTCATTTACGAACATTCAAAAGACAAACAACGCATTGTTATTGCAGGCAGCCATGGAAAAACTACCATTACCGCCATTGTCATTCACGTCCTGAACCACTATAGCCGCAAGTTTGACTATGTGATCGGTGCACGCGTGAAAGGCATAGAAAATACGGTAAAACTTTCCGATGCGCCTGTTATTATTATTGAAGGTGATGAATACTTTTCCTCGCCGCTTGATAGAACGTCAAAATTTCTCCGGTATCAACATCACATTGGCCTTATCAGTGGGATAGCCTGGGATCATGCGAACGTATTTCTTACCGAAGAGGACTATGTAAAACAATTTGATCTTTTTGCCGACGAAACGCCGAAAGGTGGAACCCTTATGTACTGTGAGCAGGATTCGCTCGCGCTGATCATCGGAAAAAAAGAGCGGTCGGATGTACAGGCAATTTCCTACAAGAGTCACCCGCATGCCTCTGACAACCAGGGGCAATTCTTTCTTACAGACGAGGAAAAGCGGATACCGGTCAAGATTTTTGGTGGTCACAACTTCCAGAACATCAGTGCGGCGAAAGAGATACTGAAAAAAATAGGTATCACACCGGAACGCTTTTTTGAAGCTATCGGCAGTTTTGAAGGAGCTGCCGGGCGACTCGAAAAAATCAAGGAGACAAATTCAGCGATTATTTTTAAGGACTTCGCTCATGCGCCGTCGAAAGTTAAGGCCACGGTAAAAGCGGTAAAAGACATTGCACCGGAGAGAGAATTGGTGGCATGCTTAGAACTGCATACCTTCAGCAGCCTGAACAAGAAATTCCTTCCTCAATATAAAGACAGCATGAAGCCTGCACAGATTCAGGCTGTCTACTTCAATCCCGAAAAATTAAAGTCCAAAGACCTTGAAACCCTGACGGAATCAGACATCAGAACGGCGTTTAGTGCTCCCGGAATTATTGTCTTTCAGGACGCTCTTAAACTTGAAGAATTTCTTTTGAAACAACGGTGGGTAAATAAAAACCTGCTGATGATGAGTTCGGGTAACTTTGGCGGATTAGACATCGCAAAGCTAGCAGACAAACTTTCCTTCCATTAGTACACTCCTTATCTTTTTCCGCCGCTTTGATGAAACTTAACCTGAAAAATCCGATTTGCTTTTTTGATCTTGAAACAACCGGTATCAATATTACCCATGATCGAATCATAGAAATCGCCGTGATTAAAATGATGCCAGGTGGCGAGATAATCCGGAAATCGAATCTTCTGAATCCAACTATACCCATTCCGCCGGAGTCATCCGCCATTCATGGACTGAAAGACGAAGATGTCCGCGAAAAGCCCACATTTAAGGAAGTAGCCAAAGACTATGCCCGCTTCTTTGAAGGAGCTGACCTGGCTGGGTTTAACATCCTGAAATTTGATATTCCCGTACTCGTGGAAGAGTTCCTGCGGGCGGGAGTTGATTTTGATTACAGCCGGAAAAAAATTGTGGATGCTCAAAAAATTTTCCACCTCATGGAGAAACGTACGCTCGGCGCTGCGTATCGCTTCTATCTGAACAAGGAGCTTCAGAACTCGCACACAGCCGAAGCTGATACGGAAGCCACCATGGAAGTGCTGCTGGCCCAGGTAGAGCGATATGAAAACCTTGACGTTACCGACGGGTTGAACAAAAAGATCGGACAGATTAAAAACGATGTGGAAACGCTCAGTAAAATTACGTCCACCGACCTGGTTGACCTGGGGGGGCGTATGGTGTTAAACGATAAAGGTCAGGAAGTTTTTAATTTCGGAAAACATAAGAACAAAATGGTCACCCAAGTGCTGAAGCAGGAACCATCGTACTACGAGTGGATGATGAACGGTGATTTTCCGCTGGATACAAAGCGCAAACTCACAGAAATCAAACTAAGGGGATTCAAAAAGTAGTCAGTGAGCCTCGCTCCGGAATTTCTTCTCTCCTGCCTTGATTTCCATGGGCAGGTAGTTCACTTCAGGCGGAATCGGACAAGAGTAAACAGGGCTGTAGCTGCAATAAGGATTATAACATTTGTTAAAATCCAGTATGATCACTTCTGTTTTTGGTATTCTGAATTCGAGGTAACGGCCAACATCGTAAGTCTCTTTCCCATTGGTGTCGTCGGTAAAAGGAATAAAAAGGTAATCTTCGTACCCCGGTTTGCCCGATACGCCAGGGCTCTGATACACTTCAAGCTTGCACTCCTGCCCGAACAATGTAAAGTAGACATCCCCATATTTAATATAATCGGGTAGTCTTGACGTTGTTG
The DNA here is from genome assembly GCA_041737945.1 of Chryseolinea sp. GTDB lineage: Bacteria > Bacteroidota > Bacteroidia > Cytophagales > Cyclobacteriaceae > Chryseolinea. The sequence continues at coordinate 295,373 of JBGSQQ010000011.1, read as the reverse complement.
TCTTCATTTTAAAAATCGAAGGGTTTTCCGTCTTTACAAGCTTAACCTTCACCCGATAGGATAAATCAATTTCATAATAGTTTAATCCTGCAAATCGTTTGCGTTCCTTTTTCTCCAATGGAGATTTCTTCGGATCGCGAAGCTCCCCTTCCTGTTTCTCACGGTGCTTCAAAATATCCGCTACGGCGTTGGCATCTGACTGCGCGTAACCCTGCATCAATACCGCAAAGAAAAATGCAGTAAGGCTGAGTCGTATTCTGTCAGGAAGGCTCCACGTCCTTACAACAGGTATAGAACTGCCGGAACACACATCCATAAATTCACTTCTTTTTGTAGCTCATTGCTTCGGGTATCCAGGACTTTAGATCACTGATACGGGTTGAATGAGAAGGGTGAGTGGACATAAACTCAGGCGGCTCCTGACCACCGCTCATGCTGGTCATCCGTTCCCAGAAAGCCGGTGCCTGGTTGGGGTCATAACCCGCCATCGTCATAAAGATAAGCCCGATCCGGTCGGCTTCTGACTCGTGTTCCCGGCTGAATTTCAACATACCCAGATTGGTTCCCGCTCCTACGGCCTGCATAAATAGTTCCTGACCCGCTGTCGGGTTTTGACCCATTAAGGCACCCATTGTGCCTAATCCATATTGCGCGAGCAACTGCTGACTCATTCGTTCCCGTCCATGGTTGGCAATGGCATGTGCTACTTCATGCCCCATCACGACGGCGACACCTGCCTCATCTCTGCATATAGGCATGATCCCCGTGTAAAATGCTACCTTACCTCCCGGCATACACCACGCATTTACCATTTTAGGATCATCAATAAGGTTATATTCCCACTGAAAACCCGCCAAATCTGATGATGCCCCCTTACTTGCCATGTATTCCTCTACCGCTTTCTGAATTTTTACACCTACCCGTTTTACAAGTTGCGCCTGGTCCTGATTCGACGATAAAGGTCCTTTTGTGATAACTTCTTTATATTGTTGGTTAGCCATCGGAATAATTTCAGAATTAGGAACGAGGTTGAGTTGTTTCCTACCCGTGACTGCAACCGATGAACAGGCATATAGAATACAGGCTGTGAGATAAATGATAGATATCTTCTTCAACATGACGTTTTTTTTGGCAAAAGTACAAATCCGATCGGGGATTGTTTCATAGATTTGTAAGAAGTTTGGTCAGTTATACCCTCTGCGATTGTGGAGCGAATAGCAATAGAACTATTAAAAAATACGGTTAACGAAGGTCTTATGAGAATATTTTGTGTGGGTAGAAATTATGTAGAGCATATTCAGGAATTACATAATGAAAAGCCAGATGATCCGGTCATCTTTACAAAACCAGACACTGCCCTGCTCCGCGATAATGCGCCTTTCTATTATCCCGACTTTTCGACAGATGTTCACCACGAAGTCGAACTGGTGTTGAGGATCTGTAAAGAAGGAAAAAATATTGAGGAAAAATTTGCCCACAAATACTATGATGCCGTAGGAGTCGGTATCGATTTTACGGCTCGCGATTTGCAACAGAAAGCAAAAACCAAGGGCTTGCCGTGGGATATTGCCAAAGGTTTTAATGGCTCGGCACCCATCTCAACTAAGTTTATACCGGTAGAAGAATTTAAGGATTTGAAGAACGTAAATTTCAGTTTGAAGGTTGATAATGAAATAAGACAGCAAGGCAACACGAGCCTGGTACTCTTTAGCTTTGATTACATCATCACGTACTTATCCAGATTTTTTACACTCAGAACAGGGGATTTAATTTTTACGGGAACCCCAAAAGGGGTCGGCCCAGTCAAGGTTGGAAATGTGTTATCTGCTTTTATAGAAAATGAGAAACTCCTGGAATTCGAAGTCAAGTAAAGTACTTACACTATGCCTGGTCATACTTCCTTTTCTGACTTACTCACAATTGAGTAAACCTGAAGAAAAGTTTGTTGATGACGAGCGGTACCTCTACCCTATTCTCCCCGGGCAACCAGGATCTTTGGCCGGTACTATGGGGGAACTTCGAAGTACCCATTTTCACTCCGGGATAGATATCCGCACCGACAATCGCGTTGGATATGCTGTGCTGGCTTCGAAGAGCGGGTATATTTCCCGTATTACGGTATCGGGAACGGGTTACGGAAATGTAATGTACGTGACACATGCCGACGGCAATACAACACTTTACGCTCATCTCGATAAGTTTCTTGGGGCCGTGGGAACACATGTTCTTCAGGAACAATATAAGAAACGATTGAATGAAATAGATCTGTTTTTTCAACCGGACCAATTTGTCGTTCGGCAGGGTGACACGATAGCACTTTCAGGCAACACAGGTTCCTCCAGCGGACCGCATCTTCACTTTGACATTCGCGATGCGCAGAATTTTGCATTGGACCCGCTGAAAGTTGCTGGCTTCCCGGAACTAATTGACAAACTCCCTCCCGCAGCAGAAAAAATTGCCTTGCGTACATTGGACATCAATTCCCGCATTAATGACCGTTACGGAAGATTTGAATTCTATGCACAACGAATGGGTGGCGATTATGTACTTAGCCAGCCGATACTGGCGAGTGGCAACATTGGCGTCGAGATTATTGCTAAAGATAAGTTAGCACCGCAAAGCCAATTTTATGGAGGGGTGAATTACATTGAAATGAGTGTTGATAGTCAACTTGTTTTCAGGCAGGCTATCGAAAAAGTAAACGTCGCAGAAACACGGGCCATTTATACGATGATGGATTTCAAAACTATGCGTAACAAAGGAACGCGTTTTTATAAATTATACGTTGACGACGGTAATGATCTGGGCTTTTACAACACTTCACCAGGATCGGGAAAAATAAAGGTTAACGCATCAAAGGAATCGGCGGTCACTATTAAGTTGAAGGATAGTGATGGCAACGCCAGCCAGGTTCAGTTTCGGTTAAAGCCCAGCGCGCCAGTTAAAGAAGTCATGTCTTTGGAACCTCTCAAGACTGGCACCCAGTTTGACATTAGTGAAAACACCATGATCGTGGCAGCAAAACCCTGCACGGCGTCAGGTAACAAGGCTACGATTTTTGTCAAAGGTGCGCCGAAGGAGGTTGAACCCGATTACTTTAATAATAACCGTGCGGTTTACCTCATTGACCTTCGGAAATCCATACCGGATTCAGTAACCGTATGTGATCAGGTGATATTCCCCAGGATCAACATCAGTATTCCTTCCGGCACAGAGTATCACTATTACGGCGACAATATTGACATTCAGTTTCCATTGGATGCACTCTATGATACCCTGTACCTGAACACGGATTACTCGCAGGATGAAGCTGGGAATGAAATATTCACGATCGGTACACGGACTGTTCCCCTGCACAAAAGTATTGATGTTTCTATTGAACCAGGTTCTCGATATTCCATCAAGGAAAAAGGTGTTGCCGTATACCGCGCTGTTGGTAACCAATATTCTTACATCGGCGGCGAATGGTCCAACGGGAGAGTTCATTTTAAGACGCGTGAGTTGGGAGAATTCATTTTTCTGAAGGACGCTGTCCCGCCAGCTGCGAGTCCACTTTCGATCACCAGGCAAGGTGCCCGCTTCAGGATTAAGGATAATTTGTCGGGGATTGCTTCATTTGAAGCTACCATAAATGGAGAATGGGTTATGATGTTCTATGACACCAAATCCAGTACCATCTGGACAAAGCTCCTGGACCCTTCCATTCCGCTGAAGGGTGACTTCGAACTCACCGTCACCGATAACGCGGGCAACCAAACTAAATATTACAAGAAAATTCTCTGATTCATGAAACTAAAAGTTGGCGACAAGGCCCCGGATTTTTCCACAAACGATCAGGATGGAAAAGTCGTGAAACTTTCGGCCTTCCGTGGCCAGAAGGTTGTCCTGTATTTTTATCCAAAAGACATGACCCCCGGGTGTACCGCGGAGGCGTGTAACCTTCGCGATAATTACCAGGTTCTCCGGCGAAAGGGCTATGAAGTATTTGGGGTGAGTACCGACAATGAAAAATCCCACCAGAAGTTTGTCACTAAGGAAAAACTTCCATTTCGTTTGCTGGCCGACACAGGCAAGCTTCTCCACGACGCTTATGGAACCTGGGTCGAAAAATCCATGTATGGCAGAAAATACATGGGTACTGCGCGGATAACTTTTATTATTAATGAATTGGGGGTCATCGAGAACATCATTGAAAAAGTTGATACCCGGAATCATACCGATCAGATCCTTACAACAGACGAGTTAGCACCCTCCCCGCCTGCCGTGCAAAAAAAGCCATCAAAAGCGGCCAAGTCACCTACCAGGAAAGTTGTTAAAAAGGCTGCATCAAAAAAGAAATAATTATCCCTTTCGAACTTACGTTGCCGGTGGCGTGGTTTCAATTGTGAATAGATAATGGTTGTCACATTTGGACCTGGTAATGGTGTGCGGTATATTCGCTGCAAAACTGTGTAATATTTCAATGAGCCAGAACGACATCGAATCCCTAAAAAAAACTGCTTCTCAAATCCGTAGAGATATCGTGCGCATGGTGCACGCCTGCCAATCGGGCCATCCGGGTGGTTCGCTGGGATGCGCTGATTTTTTTGTTGCCTTGTATTTCAGAATACTGAAGCACAGCAATAAATTTAATATGTCCGGATCCGGTGAAGATTTATTCTTCCTTTCAAATGGACACATCTCACCAGTCTGGTATGCTACGCTGGCTCGGGCTGGATATTTTGAGCCCAGCGAGCTGGCTACATTCAGGAAGTTAAACTCCAGACTGCAGGGGCATCCGGCAACGCATGAACATCTTCCCGGTATTAGGATCGCGTCAGGTTCTCTAGGACAGGGACTTTCCGTTGCATTGGGAGCAGCGCAGGCTAAGAAGCTGGATAAAGATGACCGTTTTGTCTTTGTTTTGATGGGTGATGGTGAACAACAGGAAGGACAGGTTTGGGAAGCTGCCATGTACGCGGCGCACAACAAAATGGACAACGTGATTGCCACAATAGATTACAATGGACAGCAAATTGATGGACCTGTTAACAAAATATTAAATCTGCTTGACCTTAAAGCAAAATGGGAGTCCTTTGGCTGGGAGGTGATTGATAGCAATGGCAATGACATGTCAGAGATTGTCAAGGCGCTTGAATACGCCAAGACCCAGGCAGGGAAAGGAAAACCTGTATTAAATCTTATGAAGACTGAAATGGGTTATGGGGTAGATTACATGATGGGCTCCCACAAATGGCATGGCGTTGCCCCAAATGATGAAGAATTATCCAAAGCTCTCGCACAATTGGAAGAAACCATTGGTGACTACTAAGTCCTTTAAACTGTCAGCCAACACATGACTGGTTGCCGGTTTTTATAATTCAGCATGATTGCAGCTGGTGCTCACTGGCAAATTTCCATACGTGTGCAATTATGTTGTTGATGATGCGTTAAACCCGTGACCAGAAAACTTTTTTACAATGCGCCGGATAGTTGGAACGTTTTTGCTATCGTTTATTGTCCTGGTGCACGTAGCTAGCGCGCAGACTAAAGTCCAGCAAAAGATACCAGAAAAAACGCGTATACTTTTTTTGCTCGATGCTTCGGGAAGTATGCTTGAACAATGGGAAAGGCCAAATCAAACCCGTTGGAGTGTCGCCAAGTCAATTCTCACAAAACTGGTTGACTCTTTACGTCAAAATAGTAAGCTGGAGCTGGGACTTCGGATTTACGGCCACCGGTCTCCGCAAGAAATAAAAAATTGTAAAGACACCTGGCTTGAGGTTCCCTTTAAGGCCAGGAATCATTCCCTTATTATCGACAAACTCCAACAGATAAAACCGAAGGGAGTGACGCCAATAACGTATTCCCTGGAACAGGCAGCAAACGATTTCCCGCCTGGTCCAGGCTACAGGAATATTGTCATTCTCATCACAGATGGTATTGAATCATGCGGAGGCGATCTTTGCGCCATGTCTAAAGCCATGCAAAAAAACGGCGTATTTCTCCGTCCGTATATCATTGGTTTGGGACTGCGGTCTGAAAAAACATTGGAATGCGCCGGCAAGTATATCGATGCCGATACACCCGGTAAATTTAATAACGTACTAAACGAAGCGCTGGAGTCAAGCTTTGCCAAAACAACCGTCAGTGTACAACTTCTGGATGGAAACCAGCAGCCTACAGAGACGAACGTCAACATCACCTTTGTAAATTCCCTGACCGGTGCACCGATGTATGACTTCGTGCATTACCTCGATCGCAACAAGATGCCGGATACCGTGCAAATTGATCCTGTTGTTGAATATGACCTGGTCGTAAACACGGTGCCGTCTGTCATCCGGAAAAATGTGCCTATAGCGATAGGGAAACATAATATGATCACCATACCCGCCGCACAGGGTAACCTGATTATTCAGCAGGAAGGAAGAAGAGACAATAATCTCCAATCCATCATCAGGCAAACGGGAAAACCCGAAACCATTCAAACACAACAAAGCAATAAGACAGTCCGCTACCTAACCGGAAAGTATACGGTGGAAACCCTGACATTACCCAGGAGAACATTTGAAGTTGATATCCAACCTAATAAAACCAAAACAATTCTGTTACCCTCTCCCGGTGTCGTGAACTTTAATACGATTTCAACAGGGTATGGAAGTCTCTATGAATTGAAGGATGGTGGGCAACAATGGGTTTGTAATTTGAATGATCTTAAATCACAATTCACATTAACCCTTCTACCGGGGCAATACAAGATCGTTTTTCGCGTAAAACAAGCCACCGGAAGCAAGTATACAGCCTATAAGAATTTCACTCTGAAAACGGGAGAAACGTTATCGGTTAACGTATTCAATTGAAGCCTACAGGGTTGCTCCGACGACAAACCAGGGGATCAGGGCTATACACAAGGCAATTAAAAACCATAGAAGCAGTTTTCGGTTTGTTCGTTTTACCCTGTTGGTCACTTCCTTTGCCATATCATTCTGAAGGTCTCCAGTCTTTTACGGTGAGGCTGCAAAAAAAGTTGGTCTCGAGGCGGTCTTTCTTGACTGTTTAACAGTTCGTTAACATTTTTTCGCAATCTCAAGTCCCTGAGATTCCCTGATTCGGTTTAATTATGAAACTGTTTCGGAAGAATCCCAAACTTTTCCGACTTTCGCAAAGCCTTACCGTGGAAAGCGGTAGCTATGCAATTCAACAACAGATATGACCAAACTAACCTTTACCGAAAAAAAAGATACCCGCTCCGGATTTGGAGCCGGGCTGCATGAGTTGGGTAAAAAGAACTCAAAGGTGGTAGCCCTTTGTGCCGACCTGACAGGATCTATGAAAATGGATGCCTTTAAGAAGGACTTTCCGGATCGTTTTTATCAGGTGGGAATAGCCGAGGCGAACATGATGGGACTGGCGGCAGGAATGACCATTAGTGGAAAAGTCCCTTTCACGGGTACGTTCGCCAACTTCTCAACCGGCCGGGTGTATGACCAAATCAGGCAATCAATCGCTTACTCGGGTAAAAATGTTAAGATATGTGCCTCTCACGCAGGATTGACGCTCGGAGAAGATGGCGCAACGCATCAAATACTCGAAGACATTGGAATGATGAGAATGCTTCCGGGTATGACCGTCATAGTACCGTGCGACCATGAGCAAACAAAAGCCGCTACCCTCGCGCTTGGCGATCATGAAGGTCCTGCTTACCTCCGTTTCGGAAGGCCAAGCTGGCCAATCTTCACTACCGGTCGCCCGTTTGTGATTGGCAAAGCCGACAAACTAATTGAGGGGAAAGACGTGACCATCTTTGCCTGTGGTCACCTGGTTTGGAATGCCGTGGAGGCAGAGGCGCTCCTTGCTGCCAAAGGCATTAGTGTGGAATTGATTAACATCCATACCATCAAACCATTAGATGTCGAAGCGATACTCGCGTCAGTGGAGAAAACGAGGTGCGTGGTGACGTGTGAAGAGCATCAGCAGAACGGCGGATTGGGAGATGCCGTTGCTCAGGTCTTGGCGCGATTTAATCCTACCCCCCAGGAAATGGTGGCGGTTAATGATTCATTTGGCGAAAGCGGAACCCCTACACAGTTATTAAAGAAATATGGACTTGGTCCTGAGAATATTGTCGAGGCAGTGGAAAAAGTGCTAAAACGAAAAAAATAAGATTCTACAGAGATGCCTCGAAATATCGAGGCATTTTTTTTATAACAATCGCCCATTCAACCGTTAATAAGTCGGAGTCTGCTGATAAGGTGGTAGTTAGATCATTTTTTTGGCTTATTTATTGGACTGGTTTATGGAATTCCACGTATTCGTGCATCATCCCTATGTGACCTTTAGAGGGCATGTGAATTTTAACTAAGGAAACTCAGTGTTTTAATTAAAGACCATGACGAAATCGTTTCTGATTTTATTGCTCACCCTGATTCTTTACCCGCTTCTCGCACAAGACAAAACTATTACAATGAATTTAAACGATTATGAAAAGGCCTGGAAGGAGGCTCGTGATTTTGAAGAGAAAGGATTGCCAGCCTCCGCTTTGAAGGTTGTCGATTCTATATATGAACAAGCAAAAAAGGATCAGAATGCTGGCCAACTAGTGAAGGCCGTTATACACCGTCTTAAGTACACTGATTATAAGGAAGAAAATGCATTCGTAAAAAACATCTACCAGGTGCGGGAGGAAGCAGCAACAGCAACCTTTCCCGCTAAGCCCCTGCTCCACTCGATGTTGGGAGAAATGTACTGGCAATATTACCAGGCGAACCGTTACCGATTCCAGGACCGCACAGAAAATGTCAATCCAAAGGATGACGATATTGAGACATGGAGCCTTCCGAAAATTGTAAACGAGTCGTTTCGGCACTACAAACTTTCTTTACAAGATGCCGAACGAAGCAAGGCTGCGTCGATTGAATTGGTTGAAGTGGTTCTCCATAAGGGAAATGAGATAGGTCGGCGATACCGGCCAACGTTATATGATTTTCTGGCCCATCGGGCAATCGATTTTTCATCCGGTGAAGAGGCCGCTGTTACCCGACCTGCTTATGCCTTTGTGCTGGATAAGGATGAATATTTTTCACCTGCATCGTCATTCACTGACTTGCCTATTGTGACCAGGGATACAATGTCCATGAAACATTTTGCACTTACCCTGCTCCGGGAAACTATGGCCTTTCACCTAAATGATAAGGACCCCGAAGCGCTGGTCGATGTTGACCTTAAACGCCTTGCCTTTGTAAAAGCAAATCACACATCCCCACTGAAAGACACGCTCTACCTGAGAGCCCTGGAACAACTGGAACAACAGGTTATCGGGCACCCTGTGTCTACGAGGGTTACCTATCAACGAGCTTACTTAGTAAGTACCTCAGTTTATAAGCCGTTGCTCTCGGACGACCATAAATGGGATCTGAAAAAGGCATTCGCCATATGTGAGTCTGCAAAACAACGTTTTAAAGATTCCGAAGGAGCTATTCAGTGCGAGAACCTTCAGGAAGATATTCTGACAAAATCCCTCGGTGCCCAAATCGAAGTGACGAATGTACCCGGCCAGGTATTCCGGTGTCTGGTGAGTTACAGGAATTTCACAGACCTGCATTACCGTATCATCAAAACAACCCGGGAAGAAATCAGGACACAACGAAAGAAATGGGAACGTGACTATAGTATAGACCGTGAGCAAAAATTCCTCGAATACTTCGTTTCAAAAGCTGCGCAAAAAAGCGGGAAGTTTGTTCTTCCGGATGATGGTGATTATCAGGAGCACCGAATTGAAGTTAAGTTGGATGCACTTCCTGAAGGGGAATATATGGTCTTGCTGAGCAACCGTCCGGATTTTTCGACAACCACCAACGGACTTGCCTATACGTTTACCACCATCTCAAACCTCAGCTATATCCACCGGAATGGTAAAGACGGCGGCACCGAATTTTATGTTCTCCATCGGCAAACCGGAGAAGCCCTTTCCGGCGTAACTGCAGAAGTGTATTCCAATACATACAATTACCAGAAAAATACCTATGAATCCACTAAAGTTGGTTCCTATTCGTCGGATGCAAAAGGATATTTCAAGGTGCCTTACATAAAAAATAATAGCCGCAGGAATTTCTTCGTGAATTTGATCTACAAACAGGATCGGTTCAACTCCGAGCCGATTGACAGGCAAACCTACCATGGCGGCGTTATCGGACAATACAAATACAACGAACCGGATACCCACTTACGTACATTTTTCTTCCTTGACAGGTCCATCTACCGGCCAGGACAAACCATTTACTTTAAGGGTCTCGTCATTACGACCAATGAAAAGACTTCCACCATCCAACCGCGGCATTCGACCACAATTACCCTGTACGACGTCAACCATCAGGCCCGCGGTGAAGTGACTGTTACTGCCAATGAATATGGAACTTTCAGTGGAACCTTTACCGCTCCCGAAACCGGGCTCACCGGTGAAATGCAACTTGAAAGCAATGATGGCAGTGGGGCGACCTCTTTTTCTGTAGAAGAATATAAGCGTCCTAAATTCGAGGTGGGATTTGAGCCTGTGAAAGGTTCCTTCCGACTGGATGACACGATCACAACAGAAGGTTATGCAAGAGCGTACTCCGGCGCGACTATCGATGGCGCTTTGGTCAGCTACCGGGTAGTGCGTGTATCAAACTTTCCTATCTGGTGGTGGCACCGTTGGGGCTCCTACCCGACTTCTCCTGAAATGGAGATTACCCATGGAGAAACGCAAACCGATGCTTTTGGGAAATTCAACATCAGTTTTAAGGCTATACCGGATGGTCTTGTGGATCGGACATCAGACCCTACGTTCAATTATACCGTCTACGCCGATGTTACCGATATCAACGGGGAAACGCACAGCCAAACGGCAACGGTATCTGTAGGGTACAAATCCCTGCGGGTCAATGTTCCCGTAACTAATATCAACCGTGATCAGGTACCGGCAACCGGAAAGGAATTCCAGATAAACACCACCAATCTTGCCGGTGAATTCCAGGCGGCCAGTGGTACTATCAAGATTTATTTATTGAAGTCACCCGCCAAAACATTTCGTGCCCGTTTGTGGGAACAGGCAGACAGAACCTTGTATTCTCGGGAGCAATACTATCAGTTCTTTCCGTACGACCAGTTTGAAGATGAAACAAACAAATTCCGGTGGGAACGCGCCAAGGAAGTTTTTGCCCTGACGTATGATACAGAGCAGAAAAAAACATTCATCCCGGAAGGTCTGCATACCTGGACGCCGGGAGAATATGTACTGGAGATAACAGGATCGGATAAGACCGGACAGGAAGTGAAAGATTTAAGTTACTTCACCATTTTCTCACCTGGTTCTAAAGTCATTCCTACACCGGTAGTGTTTTACTTTGAAGGCGTTGACCTTTCCGTGGAGCCGGGAGAAAAAGCACTCTTTGCGGCAGGAACCGGAGAGAAAAAAATACATGTACTCTATGAGGTTGAACGCGACGGAGAATTGCTGTCGAAAGAATGGTTGACCTTGAACAACCAACAGCGATTGTTTGAAATACCGATCAAAGAGGAACACCGGGGTAATCTGGCTATACATTATACATTTATAAAGAATAATCGAGTGTATACCGAAAACGCAACCATTGTTGTTCCCTACACCAACAAACAACTTGAGCTCTCCTTTGAAACCTTCCGTGATAAATTACAACCAGGTCAGCAGGAACAATGGAAAATCCTGATTAAAGGAAAAACGGCCGATCAGGTTGCTGCTGAAATGGTGGCCACCCTGTACGACGAATCGCTGGATGAATTCCGGCTCCATAGCTGGTACGCCAACTTCTTTAATTCATTTTATTCCAGGCTTCGTTGGAACGGCTCCACTGGATTTAGTTCGAAATCACTGACCGGCTATATCAAAAGTTGGAACCCTGGACATTCACGATCACCACAGGGTGCCCACTTTGATAGTTTTAACTGGTTTGGGTACAGCTTATACTATTCTAATGATAGGGTGTTCAGGGCAGGCGGACGTGTCGAGTCCAGAGATATGCCTATGGCAGCGAATTTAGCAGAAGAAGCGGAAGAAAAAACCATTGTTGAAGAGTCTAAACTTGATGTTCCGCCATCTGAACAACCAGTTCCTAAACCTACGGGTGGCGCCATTGAAGGTCTATCAGGGGTTAAAGTCCGCAAAGATTTTAGCGAAACAGCGTTCTTCTTTCCACATCTTCAGACGAATGATAAAGGCGAAATCATCATCAATTTTACCATTCCGGAAGCCCTTACCCGTTGGAAGATGCTGGGCTTTGCCCATACGAAGGATCTTAAATCAGGTATGGTTACCAATCACCTGGTTACCCAGAAGGACTTAATGGTGGTGCCCAATCAACCGCGTTTTTTCCGTGAAAATGATAAAATGATTTTTGCGGCAAAAATCACCAGCCTGGTCGATAAAGAACTGAATGGTGTAGCTCAACTGGAGTTTTTTGATGCCCTTACCATGAAGCCGCTGGATAGTGAGATAAAAAACAAGAACAAAAGTCAGTCATTTTTAATTAAACCCAAACAAAGTACAAGCCTCGCGTGGAGTATTGAAATTCCAGAAGGCATTCAGGCAATTACGTATCGGATTGTAGCCAAAGCCGGTGATTTTTCGGATGGCGAAGAGATGACGATTCCCGTTGTAACCAACCGTATGCTCGTAACGGAGTCACTCCCCCTACCGGTAAAGGGAAAGCAGCAAAAAGAATTCAGATTCGAAAAACTGCTTTCGAATAAATCCAAAACCCTTAGACACCAGCGGTTCACCATAGAGTTTTCATCCAACCCGGCTTGGTACGCCATCCAGGCTCTCCCCTATTTGATGGAGTATCCCTACGATTGTGTGGAGCAAACGTTTAGCAAGTATTATGCAAACAGTCTGGCTTCGTTCATTGCCAATTCCAATCCCCGGATAAAACAAGTATTCGACACCTGGAAAAATATTCAACCCGATGCATTACTCTCCAACCTGGAAAAAAACCAGGAACTCAAAAGTGCGCTGCTGGAGGAAACACCGTGGGTACTTCAGTCAAAAGACGAGTCTCAACGCAAGCGGGCAGTTGCCTTGCTGTTTGACCTCAACCGTATGGCTAATGAACAGGAGAAGGCCCTTGACAAGGTGATAAGGGCACAAACGCCCGGCGGGGGATTCTCCTGGTTCCCCGGCTTTCCCGAAGATCGTTATATGACTCAGCACATTGTAAGTGGATTTGGACATCTGGATGTTCTCGGCGTGAAGGCAGTACGCGAGGACGACCGAACCTGGAATATGGTGAACAACGCCATAGGGTACCTCGATCGTCAGATCCTCGATGACTACGAAAGATTGAAGGCAGCAGCCAAACGAAAAGAACTAAAACTAGAGGACAAACACATTGGCTACCTGCAGATTCACTACCTCTATACCAGGAGCTATTTCAAAGACAATAAAGTGCCATCCGAGATTCAGGAGGCATTTTTATACTATCTGGGGCAGGCTAAAAAATACTGGCTTACCAACAACCTCTATCTGGAAGGTATGCTCTGCCTGGCGCTTCATCGTTATGATGACAAAGTAACACCGCCACAAATAATCAAGTCATTTACGGAACGTGCCTTACATTCCGAAGAAATGGGCATGTACTGGAAATATAACCAGGGGTACTACTGGTATCAGGCACCCATCGAAACGCAGGCGCTAATGATTGAAGTGTACGATGAAGTTGCCGCAGATCGCGAAACGGTAGAGGATCTTAAGGTCTGGCTTCTTAAACAAAAGCAGACGCAGGACTGGAAGACCACCAAGGCTACAGTTGAAGCCTGTTATGCACTTTTAAGACGGGGCACAGACATGCTGGCCAATACCCGACTTGTAGAAATTAAAGTTGGTAATACCCTTGTTGATCCTACCAAAGGAGGCAATAAAACTGAAGCAGGTACCGGCTATTTCAAGGCCGCCTGGCAAGCTGGAGAGGTTACTTCGAGCATGGGCAAGATTCAGATTTCCAAACAGGATGATGGAGTCGCCTGGGGAGCCGCTTACTGGCAATACCTCGAGCAATTGGATAAGATATCGCCTGCTGAAACACCGTTAAAGCTTAAAAAACAACTCTTTAAACAACAAAACACGGAAACAGGTCCGGTGATTACTCCCCTTACAGCCCAATCGCCACTGGAAATTGGTGACCTGGTTAAAGTCAGTATCGAGCTGAGGGTAGACCGTGAAATGGAATATGTACATCTGAAGGATATGCGCGCTGCGGGCTTTGAACCGGTTTCCACCCTATCCACCTTTCGCTATCAGGACGGGCTATATTATTATGAAAGCACTAGAGACCTGGCCACGAATTTTTTCATTGGCTACTTGCCGAAGGGTACCTATGTATTTGAGTATTCGCTGCGGGCATCACAAAAAGGCGACTTTTCCAACGGTGTAACTACCATACAGTGTATGTATGCTCCGGAGTTTGCCAGTCACTCTGAAGGTATCCGGGTTAACATAAAATAACAGTGCGACTAAAACAACAAAGCCACCTTTTGGGTGGCTTTGTTTAAGCATTAAAATTTTTAAAGAAAGTAATTATCGAATAACTCCTTAATTCAATACTTTAACGTTCACTGCGTTCATACCTTTTTTGCCTCTTTCAACTTCGTATTGAACCTGATCGTTTTCACGAATCTCGTCAATAAGACCTGAAGAATGTACGAAGATATCTTCGCCTGAATCGGATGGCTTAATGAATCCAAAACCTTTGGCTTCATTGAAAAATTTAACTGTTCCTTGCATTGTTTTATTTGTTATTAAAAAGAAAACTGTTTTGAATGGGAATTTTCAGGTCCCCAGCCATAAATACCCTGAACGTGATGCCTTTTGAGGAGGCAATCCAGAACCGAATGTTTATTTAATTAAGGAAGGGTGAAAGCAACAAAGGACTGAAGGCAGAAAACTGTTGAAAGCACTATTACTTAAAATGCTTTGCAAAGGTACAGACTATTCATCAGAATAACTAATTGCACCTGAATTATTACAAGAACACGGCAACCGAGGCAAATAAGCAGGGCTCTGAACGCCAATAGCTGGATCCAAAGATTAAGTGACAAGGATCCTGGGAAGGAATCTCCATCCTTACCACTCAAAGGGTAACCTGTATCCTCTCAGCAGCTTTGTTTGCTTTTGAGCGGGCTTCTTCAATGGTCGACCCCTTTGCCAGACAAACTCCCATTCGACGCTCTCCATTTACCTCTGGCTTCCCAAACAGACGAAGTTGCGTGTCGGGCTCACTCAGAGCATCTGCAACCCCGCTATAGGTAATATTTTGAGACTTTCCCTTCACTAATATCACCGATGATGCCGACGGTCCGAATTGCCTGATTGATGGGATCGGCAGCCCCAGGATAGCCCGCACATGTAATGCGAACTCAGAAAGGTCCTGGGAAATCATCGTCACCATTCCCGTATCATGGGGTCGCGGAGATACCTCACTGAAGTAAACCGTGTCCTCCTTCACAAAAAATTCAACTCCAAAGATTCCGTAACCTCCCAAGGCGTCAACAACATTTTCGGCTATCTGCCGTGCTTCTTTCAATGCCTTTTCATTCATAGGGTGAGGTTGCCAGGATTCCTGATAATCACCATGTTCCTGGCGGTGTCCGATAGGTTCACAAAATGATACACCATCGCGATGGCGAATGGTTAATAAGGTGATTTCATAATCAAAATCTACAAATCCCTCAACGATAACCTTTCCGCCGCCACTACGGCCTCCCTCCTGCGCATAGTGCCAGGCTGTTTCGATATCCTCGTCGGCAGTAATTACACTTTGGCCTTTACCGGACGAACTCATTATCGGTTTTACGACACAGGGTTTTCCGATTGTACGGATCGCTTCTACAAATTCAACATAGGTCAAAGCAAAACTATAGGGCGAGGTTTTTACTTTAAGCTTTTCGGCAGCAAGGGTTCGAATTCCTTCCCGGTTCATGGTCAGGCGTGCTGCGTTCGCTGTAGGCACAACCCGGAATCCTTCGTTCTCTAATTCCACCAGGGTCTGGGTCGCAATCGCCTCAACTTCCGGTACAATATAATCCGGCTTTTCCTTTTCAATTAATTCACGAAGGGCTTTCGCATCGAGCATGGAGATAACGTAAGAGCGATGTGCCACCTGCATGGCCGGTGCATTCTCGTACCGGTCAACAGCTACCACCTCTATGCCAAAACGCTGAAACTCCATTACCACCTCTTTACCCAGTTCGCCAGAGCCTAACATCATCACTTTAATTGCCGAGTTCGTAAGTGGTGTTCCAATGGGCTTGTTAATCCTGGGTTTACTATCCATAGATATATTTACTTTTTCTTTAATTTGTTAAGCCACCGGTCGGCCTCTTTTTGAAGTTTTATCTTGCCAGTCACCAAATACTCTTCAAGTGTCTCGTTCATTTTACCTTGAGACGTAAGGTGATAAAAACCACACTCCTCGCATTTGTACACTGTGACCGGCCCCTGATTTGGGGCGTAGTCAAAGCGAGTCCGGGCCTCGATCAATGCGCTTACCGCCGCATCGTAGTCCTGATAAAGTCGTTTGTGTGTAACGCACGTCCGCATGCTTGGCCAAAAAGTAAGGTGCCCCTATCCCATGCAAACTAATAAATTCAAAACTTCCATTAGTTACTTTTCCTAAACACTTCGATAATAAATATCTCCTGTTAAATTGCGGCCTAAAATCAGAAATTTCCAATATGAAGACTGCAGAAATACATACAAAAAAAGGGATCATGAAGATCAAGTTTTTTGAAGAAGATGCTCCAAACACCGTTAAGAACTTTGTTGACCTGGCGGAGAAGGGCTTTTATAACGGACTCATCTTTCACCGGGTGATTCCCAATTTTATGATCCAGGGCGGGTGCCCCAATGGAATTGGAAATGGCGGGCCGGGGTATCATATTGATTGTGAACTAACGGGAAAAAATCAATACCACGACCGAGGTGTTCTTTCCATGGCACATGCCGGGAGAAACACCGGAGGTTCGCAATTCTTTATTTGCCACACCCGAAGTTCCACCCAGCACCTGGATCGTAATCATACTGTTTTTGGCAAAGTTTATGAAGGACTCGAAGTAATTGACGCCATCCGCCAAGGGGACGTTATGGAAAAGGTTGTCATCAATACCGAAGCCTGAGGTTGATAGCAACTCGTTGATTTTGGTTAAGACCGCAGGAAGTGTTTTTCGGTGGATGCCTAGGCTTTACCCGAAAAATAATTGAAATATTATATCTTAGGGTAAAATTGCGCAGGTACCTATCAGGTTTTGGCGATAAAAAAGTCAATTATTTTTACCTCCTATGAGGACGTCTGCTTCGTATAGATTTGTTGTGGGAATGGTTTTGGTGAGCCTGATCTTTCTCTCCGAGCTCATTTTACCATGGGGAATATTCTTGTATCTGATTGCCGGCATCTTTCTGTTGACCATTTCAAATCAACAAAAACAAGTGGCGCTGGGGTTGCTCACCTCCGTTTGTATCATTGCCGGTTATTTCTGGTGGAGCAGGGGCACAGCAATTGTGCCGTCGGAATTAGCTAACCGTTTACTGGTTCTGTCAATCGTCTGGCTGGTTATATACTTTTCTACTCAGTTAAGAAAGCATTCGGCAGACGAAAAAAGTAATAACCAGTTTCTTGATTCGCTGACAAGTGCGAGAGAAGCAGCTCTGACAAGCCTTTCCAATGCCGAGCGGGAACTTGAGGCGGCAAGGGAAGAAAACCGGCTCATGCAAGACGAGTTGTTAAAGGAGCAACGTCTACACAATACGTTGGTGCAGCATTACCCTGACGGAGTAATTTGTGTCCTGAATAAGGAAATGAAATACGTTTTCGCGAACGGAAAGGGACTGGAGGCGTTCGGATTAACTTCTGCCGAGTTAACCGGGAATCATGCGGTAATTGGTACGGGTGATGAACTCGCCAAAGCGTTTAACGGAGAGAGCATCTCGTTTGAAACGACAATCAATCATGACTCCTATACGGTAAATGCAATCCCGATTCCGGATGCCAGAAATGAAATAAACGAAATATTGATCATTATCAGGAACATAACTGACAGGAAAAAATTAGAAAACAACCTGATAAAAGCTATTGCGAAAGAAAAGGAACTCAGCGCATTAAAAACGCAGTTTGTTACGATGGCTTCACATAAGTTCCGGACGCCGTTAAGCACGATTCTTTCGTCTGTATTCCTGCTTGAAAATAACACCGATGCAGACGATCAGGAGCGGAAATCCTACTTCGACAAGATCAAGCGATCTGTACACCATCTTACCGACTTGCTGAACGATTTTCTTTCTCTGGGGAAACTTGAAGAGGGTAAGATAAAGGTTGCGTTCAGCGAGACCAACATTAAATCTTTTTTTCAGGATTTCCTGCAGGAGATTATATCCCTGAAGAAAACAAAACAAAAAATATTGTTTACATACGAAGGCATGGATTGCACCGTGATGACAGACCAACTGCTGATTAAGAATATTCTGATGAGTCTGATGACCAACGCTATTGAATATTCCTCACAGGAAGCTGAAATCCAGTTAGCGGTTGAACTAAAAAAAGACAATCTATGTATCCGGGTTACCGATCAGGGTATTGGAATTCCCGAGGAGGAGCAGCATCAGATTTTCAAACGATTTTACAGAGGTCAGAACACGAGCAACGTAGAGGGTGCAGGACTGGGCCTGAACATTGCAAAAAAATACATCCGGCTCCTGAAGGGCACGATCGAATTTAAGAGTCAACTGAACAAAGGAACGACCTTTATCACAAACATTCCGGTCGTAACCCTCGATATTCTGGAAAAACAAGCTTGAATACTTTAGTAACAATACACTACTTATCCGAAGGGGCTTATGAAACATACTGTACTATTAATCGAGGACAATCAGGAGATGGCAGAGAACATTTGCAGTATTTTGAAACTCGCCCAGTACAATGTGCTCAGTGCTCCCAACGGTAAGATTGGGGTACAGATTGCACAGGAACAGCACCCTGACCTGATTTTGTGCGATGTTATGATGCCTGAGTTGGATGGATATGGAGTGCTGCATATTCTCAACAGTGATCCTGAAACGGCCCACATCCCTTTCATATTTTTGACGGCAAAGGCCGACAAGGGAGATCTGCGAGCCGGTATGAATCTTGGAGCAGATGATTATATGACAAAACCGTTTGAAGGCCTTGATCTCTTAAAAGTGGTAGAAATACGGCTGAAGAAAAGTCAACTGATCAAGTCCAGTGCCAAGAACGACTTGTACGATGTCAATACCTTTTTTGACAAAGCACGGGAAATGAAAGAATTTCAAAAGCTTTCCGAAAACAGACATACGCGCATTTTCAAAAAGAAAGAGTTTGTTTTTATGGAGGGCCAGACACCGTCTGACCTTTACTTCATCGTAGGCGGCGAGGTAAAAACCTACAAAGCAAATTATGACGGCAAAGAACTCATAACCGGAATACATTCAGCCGGTGATTTTCTCGGTTATGTGCCTCTGCTGGAAGAGATGCAACACAATGAAAGCGCGGAAGTACTGGAAGATGCAGAGATCGCAATCATTCCAAAGCAGGATTTTCTGGCACTGATCTATTCAAGTAAAGACATGGCCAGGAAATTTATCAAGATGTTATCCAATAACCTCATCGAAGCGGAAAACAGACTTCTCGACCTCGCCTATCAATCGGTGCGGCAGCGTGTCGCTGGTGCGTTGCTGAAAATTTACAATGAACATAACGTTCCGAATAAAAAGGAGATCATTACGATAACCAGAAAGGATATTTCCAACATGATCGGCACCGCTACGGAGTCGCTGAATCGCACCCTGGCTGACTTTAAAGATGAAGGGCTAATCGAAATCTCGGATGACGGTATACGGATACTTCAGAAAGGAAAACTTGAACATCTGCTGATGATATTTGCCAACCGCGTAATGCGCTACAAGTAGGAAATTAGGCCTAGTTCGGACATTTCAAGGCCATTTTTCGACAATCCAGGGTCAAATCTTGTCGTTAGAGGGGTTGATTTGAAGGCGAAACCGCCAAAAATGACCCAAAAACCAACATTTTACGCTTTAATGAGCAAGATTTTCACATCTGATGATCGCGGTCATCGTGGCCGGTAGCCTCATTTTCTACTTTTATGCCACGTCTGGCTTAAATTAATCTGTTTTATGGAAGATAAGTATTATTCCCGCCTCATTAAGATGATGGTATTTATCCTCGATTTTTACCTCATCTCACTTGCCTTTTCCCTCACCCGAAAGTTTGGTGTTAATGACGGAATAGGTGAGACGCAGGAAGTATCCTTTTACCTCATTTTTAGTCTTATTTGGGTTATTTCAGGATTTCTTACCGAGGTATACCGGATTAACAAATTCAGCACATTGAAGAGCGTCATGTCCAGTCTGGTTGGTTCCATACTGGTGCATTTTTGTTTGTTGATGCTACTTCTGTTTACAACAAACTCGTATCAGGTTGATGGCAAGTTTTTATCACTTGTCTATTTGCTTAGCGCCATGTTCTTTATTGCATCCAGGGCCACTTACAAAATAACCTGGAAGTATTTTGAGTTTTCCGGTTTTGATCAACGAAAGGTGATCATTGTTGGAGCTACACATTCAGGGCGGGCGTTGTATGACTTTTTTGAGTCACATGACTTTTCGAAATATAATTTCAAAGGCTTCTTTGATGATACCCCGGACCCTCTTATCATGCACAGGGCCCTGATTAAGGGAAAAATCGCTGATATGGAGGCTTTCTGCCTAAAAGAGCATATTGACGAGATTTACTTCGCATTACCTCCAGGCAATGAAGAATTGCTTAATAAAATATCCAAGTTCGCTGATGACAATTTTATTTATCTGAGAATCACGCCTGATTTTGGCGAGAGTGTGACGGATAAATACAATGTTTTCATGCTTGACTCTATTCCAGTGATGACCACCCGGAAAGAACCACTTGGGGAGGCTGTAAACGTAGCGCTGAAGAGACTTTTTGATATCGTTTTTTCACTGCTTGTCATTCTTACAATCTTCCCGATTATTTTTCCCATCATTGCCATTGCCATCAAGTTGGATTCCAAAGGACCAGTATTCTTTAAGCAACCAAGGCAGGGCAAGAAAAATAAGCTGTTCGATTGTTACAAGTTCCGCACTATGTATGTCGGAGGCAGTCCGGTTAAACAAGCCACTAAAGACGACCCGAGAATCACGCGCGTAGGCCGCTTTCTCAGGAAGACAAATCTGGATGAAGTACCTCAATTCATTAACGCACTCATGGGCAATATGTCCGTAGTGGGGCCGAGGCCACACATCAGCAGTCAATTGGATCAGTATGGCGAAGCGATAAAGAAATATAAGGTAAGACACTTTGTTACTCCCGGAATCACAGGTTACGCCCAGGTTAATGGATTTCGTGGTGAAACGAAAGAAGTCGGCCTCATGGAAAAGCGAGTTGAGTACGATGTGATTTATATGGAAAACTGGAGCCTTTCTTTAGACATCAAGATCATATTCCTGACTGTCTGGAATATGGTTAAGGGAGAAAAAAGTGCCTATTAAAACTGGCAGGTAGCTAAAGTAAATAAACAAATCCTTTCAACTTTCTGGTCACTTTGCCGGAAAGTTTGAAAGGATTTTACATTTCATTCACTAGCAATTTAAAAAGTGTTTGGCAACGGTGCGAAAGCGCCATATAAGATATCCAGCAATGATACAGGAAATAACCGCATTACAGATGTGTATAACAGTGGATCCTAAGGAATAAATCGCCTAAAAAGCGTCAAAACCTCTTGCTGGCCAATTGGGCCACCGTTGCGCCAATTGATAATGAGGAAGTTGCGGCCGGGGACGGCGCATTACAAACATTTATGACGAGCTTATCCTCCAAAATCAGGAAGTCGTCGAGAAGACCGCCTTTGCGATCACATGCCTGGGCGCGCACGCCAGCTCCTCCTTCAATCAGGTCTTCCTCCTGAATTTCGGGCAAGAGCTTTTGCAAAGCCTTGGTAAAGGCAGGTTTAGAGTAGGACCTGTACATTTCCCCTATCCCGGTACGCCAGTATTTTGAAACTACTTTTCTAAATCCAGGCCAGGAAAGTGTTTCCGCTAACTCAGAAAAATTGATATCCGTTTTCTTATATCCTTCCCGTTTAAATGCGAGAACTGCGTTTGGTCCGCACTCCACCCCTCCTCCGACCATAGTTGTGAAATGAACACCGAGGAATGGGAAATTTGGGTCCGGAACCGGGTAAATCAATGTCTTGACAAGATACTCTTTCTCCTTCCTCAGTTTGAAGTACTCGCCTCTGAATGGAATAATCCTGAAGTCAACGTTTTTCATCGTTAGGCTGGCAATCTTATCCGAGTATAACCCCGCACAATTCACCAATAATCTCCCTGAGTAGCTAAGCTTTTGTGTAACCACCACAACCTTATCACCGGATTGTTGTACGTCAATAACCTTTTCACCCAGACGCAGTTCGCCTCCCTGATGCTGAAAAACTTCTGCGTATTTTTCTGCTACCACCCGATAGTCAACTATACCTGTCTGAGGCACGTGGATACCGGCGATGCCGGCAACATGCGGCTCATATTCTTTTAGTTCCGCACCTGTAAGCATTCTGAGGTTTTGAAGTCCATTCTGAATACCTCGGTCATGAATGGTCTTAAGAACAGGAATTTCCTTCTCCTCTGTCGCCACAATTATTTTACCACACAGACTAAATGGAACTTCGTAGGTACGGCAGAACTCAATTAACATGTTGTAGCCTTGAATACAATTCTTCGCCTTCAGACTGCCAGGCTTGTAGTAGACGCCCGAATGAATAACGTTGCTGTTGTTCCCCGTTTGATGGTTGGCGACAACTACATCTTTTTCCAGTACAAGTACCTTAAGTTTTGGATCCCGCTTCTGGATCTGTAGCGCAGTGGCCAGACCAACGGCGCCACCGCCGACAATTATTGCATCGTATAGCACTTCGTAAGGTGTTCTATGTGTTTATAAGTCGTCCTGTTGATTATCACTCTTTCAAACCGTTACATTGAAATGTTTCTCCTGCTCCGCTCTCAATTTATCACAAAACCTGTCTTTTGGCAGTATAACATCTTCGTACGAAATGACCTGGTCTTTTGAAATGTCGCGTTTAAGGACGCAACCTTCTGCAAGCCCCATAGGAAGGAGTTTTTCTGATGCCGTAATTTGAGCTGTTTCACATTGGCCATAAGACTTATAACCGCCAATTCCATCAATGGTTTCTCCGGCCTTCATATCAACTTTTGCAGTTGTAACAACTTCAACAACAGGTGGTCCTATTGGCGTAACAGCGGCGTCATGAAATAATACAGCCCTGGCACAGGTTATGGGGACTTCAAAATGGCAAAGATGGTAAGGTGTATAAAAGAGGTATAATGGACCTTCTCCCAGTTTGTAATAATTCAGAAAATGTTTTTGTTTGGGGTGGTCATGCATTCCCAATACAAATACTCCAGGACCAGGTTCAGCACCTACAACATAATCTACTATTCCGGGACCGGAGGAAAGGAATTCCATTGGATACATACCATGCAGAACTTCTTTCAAAGGAGTGCCAGCCGGAACTGTTGGCCCGAACATTCCTCTTTTTCCAATTGTCATGCCTGTGGCGTTGGCCACTAATGCCTGTTCAAAGGAAATTTTCGTGCCATCGGCAAACGAAGTTACCATTGCCGGATCCTGGCCCCATTTTTTAGCGAAACCTTCCTGAGTAGTAGGATTCCTATAGGGATCCTGAAGACCTTTAATGTTACCGCACAAAACCGGCTTCACACCGATTGTCTTTACGTACCGGTATAAATTCATCTCGACACCGGGTTGGTCACCATCAACGTTTGTCAGAACGACACCAGCGCGATCAGCATACACTTTCAATATTGGTCCAACCGTTCCATCAAGTTCGGCATTCATCAGCACCACGTGCTTCTTATTCTGAATGGCCTCCAGAACTATTCTGGAACTAAATTCAACTGCACCAGTCACTTCCACAATCAAATCAATTCCATGCGCTTTGCACAGTAGTTGCGGGTCTTCGACTATTGTATATTTTCCTTTTGCTATCCGGCTTTCTAACGTGTTCAGGTCACCAGCTACTTCGAATTCCTCGATTCCAGCTTCCAGATATGCCCTTTTTGCCCCGTCAACACTCCTGTTGTAAATAGCTACTATTTCCATACCAGGAGTAGACTGAGCAATTTGCAGGGCAATTCCGCGACCCATGAACCCTGCCCCGATCATTGCTACCTTAACCGGATTTCCCTTTGCCTCTCGTTCAGCGAGTGCCGTATCTACTATAATCATGACTGTAGGTTAGAATCATAAAATCAAACTTCTTAATGCCCAAACAAGGGATGAAGCTTGTCCTTTTCAGAAACCACTGTCGCTTCCATGGGCCACTTAATATTAAATGCTGGATCGTTGTACCTCACACCTGATTCGGCACCGGGAGAATAAAACTCAGTCACCATGTAGTGTACTGCTGAGTTGTCTGCCAGCGTCATAAACCCGTGGGCAAAGCCTTCCGGAACATACAACATCTTAAAATTTTGCTCTGTAAGTTCTACACCAATCCATTGTTTGAATGTAGGTGAGTTAGGTCTTAGATCGATAATTACATCATAGATGGCACCTGCCGTACATCTTACCGTTTTAGTTTCGGAAAATGGAGCAAGCTGAAAATGCATACCCCGAAGCGTACCCTTTTGTTTATTGAATGAAACATTGGCCTGAACAGCATTGGCATTCAGACCATGCTCTTCAAACTCCTTTTTGCACCATGCTCTACCAAAGAAACCTCGATCATCTTCAATTTTTTTTACGTCGATAATATACGCACCACTTAGTTTTGTTTCAGTGAAGATCACGGAGTTCTTTTTTTAAGATAGTTTATCTGCCTTTGATTCAAAGTAAAATATACGGCGGGCTTACTTCCAGAGCTTCCAGGGGGCCCTTCCGGATTTCCAAAGATCTTCCAGATAATTCTTGTCACGTAGTGTATCCATAGGTTGCCAGAACCCGCGATGTTTGAACGCCGAAAGGTTGTCCGTTGCTGCTAAAGATTCCAACGGTCCTTTTTCCCACACCGTTGAGTCGCCTTCAATAAGGTCTATGACGGATGATTCACAAATAAAAAAGCCTCCATTTATCCACGGTGAGTCGCCCGTCAAAGGTTTCTCCTGAAAATTTCTAACCAGGCTTTCCTCCTGCCCCAAAGTAAATGCGCCGAAACGACCAGGCTGCTGAACTGCTGTAAGAGTGGCCTTCGTACCCTGAAGTTTGTGGAATGCTATCAGCTCGCTCACATTTACGTCGCTTACTCCATCACCGTATGTAAGCAAGAAAGTCTCGTCGCCAATATACTCTTTAACCCTTTTCAGTCGACCTCCTGTCATGGTGTCTTCGCCGGTATCGACCAGGGTTACCCTCCATGGCTCTGAATAATTATTGTGAACCTCCATCTTATTATGCTTCATGTCGAATGTGACATCGGCTCCATAAAGAAAATAGTTGGAGAAGTATTCTTTAATCACATTTGCTTTATAGCCGCAACAAATAATAAAATCATTTACACCATAATAGGAATAAATCTTAAGTATATGCCACAATATTGGTTTGTTACCAATTTCAACCATCGGCTTGGGCCGGACTCCACTTTCTTCACTTATTCTTGAACCGTATCCTCCAGCAAAAATTACTGCTTTCATGTTAGTACCGTTTACAGCTAAATATTAATCTTGTATAATTCCGTTTAATACACCAATCAAACTCATTGATAAAATAAAATCACTCCACCTTCTTCTCGATAATCTTTGCCTGATAGGTGTGTATTTGATTTAAAGTAAAATCATAAACTGACGACGGGTTGTGTATCATATTTTTATACCACTCCACCGTTTCAGTGATTGTCTCATCAAAATTCCAAACGGGTAGCCAATGAAGCTTGTGGAAAGCCTTATCAATTGTAAGGTTAAGCAATGAAGCTTCATGTTCAGCTTTTTCAAGTGAATAACGGCTCCACGAGCCGCTTCCCCAAACCTGAATTATTTTATCAACCAACAACCCGACAGTTCTATTTGAACTTATCAACGGACCAAAATTAAATGCCTCACAATACCATTCAACATCCTTATCATCAGCACCCAGCAATCTGGCCCCCAACTGCAAATATCCTCCGAGAGGTTCCAGCACATGTTGCCATGGCCGGGTAGCATGCGGGTTCCTTACCTGAACGACACCACTATTTTGAAGGTCACGGATACAATCAGGCACAATGCGGTCCTTCGCCCAATCACCCCCACCAATAACATTTCCCGCACGCGCTGAAGCCACTTTTACGCCATGAGTGCTATAGGCTTTAGGATTAAAAAAAGAGTTTCGCCATGATGAAATGAAAATCTCAGCCGCTCCTTTGCTGGATGAATACGGATCATACCCACCCATTGAGTCTGATTCCCGATAGCCGAAAAGCCATTCCTTGTTCTCATAACATTTGTCTGTTGTCACGACTACCACAACGGTTTGCAATTTTTCCTGTCGAACTGCTTCAAGCAGGTTAACTGTACCAATCGTATTAACCAGAACTGTTTCTCTTGGCTTATCATACGAATCCCTGACGAGCGGTTGGGCCGCGAGATGAAAGATAATATCCGGTTTAACATTCCTTAGCGTCTTCCTCAGCTGGTCATAATCACAGATATCCGCTTCCTGGTGATCAACCGATGAACGCAGATTCAGAAGGTCAAATAGCGAGGGGTTTGTGTTCGGTGCCAGCGCATAGCCAAATACTTTCGCCTCCAGACTTAATAACCAGAGAGACAACCAACTCCCTTTGAATCCAGTATGTCCAGTAACCAAAACTTTTTTATTCCGAAAAATTCCTTCAAATGGGAGGTTCATCTGTAATTGCTCAATCTGTCTAGTTCTCTTTGCTTTTTGTCAACCAGGGGCTACCGTCAACTTACTACCTTAAAATTAGGAGATTTCTCATTATGCCGGATACTCATGGTTATATTTTTCTCAACGTCTATTGCTCACAACTCATTTTTCAGCTTGATCCGGATGAACCTGTATGGTGACCAGCTTTGCTAAGCTACACTACAAAAAATCACATTCCTGAAGACCTCAACAATGATTGGGGTCATCTCATCCTAAGATTTTCATCACGCGCCGCTGGGGAAACCAATGCAACGGTTTGCACACATATTTTATAAATCCACTGGACAGGCGCAACTAAAATCAATATTTATAACCATATCCATAGACATAGCCAGAATTCTTAGTTGCCTTCACATCGTTCAACAATACGCTTACATTGACCATCTTTTTGCGTTCGAATAGCTTATTGACCTTTGATAAGCTAGTCCGGTTGGTATAGTCGGAACGCACAATATAAAGGTTCGCGTCAGTATACTTCATGAGAATAATATATTCTGAAACATAACCCAGGGGCGGCGAGTCCAGGATAATAGTGCTGTAGGTTTGTTTAAGTGTCTCAATCAACTCTTCCATTCTGGCGTTGCCTATTAGGTCTATCGGGTTCGGCGGTATCGGGCCGGACCCAATGACATCGAACCCCTTATGCTCAGTATTATTGATAATTTCCTTTATCGTGCAGTCTCCTACCAAAAAGTTTGACAACCCTTTCCGGTTCTCTAATTGAAAGTATGCGGCAACCCTTGGTCTCCGCATATCTGTGTCTACTAATACCGTTCTCCTTCCGGAATAGGCCATCACTGCGCCAAGGTTTACAGAACAAAATGTTTTTCCTTCACTTTCCCTGGAGGATGTAATGCCAATAACATTTGCATTTTTTCCCAGAGTCAGATATTGCAGGTTCACGCGAAGCGACCTGAATGATTCGCCAACAGAAGACCTGGCATGAGCAACAATGGATGATTGCTCCCTCTTGTCTGCGTGACCGATGGTTCCGATCAACGGTATCTTAGTGTGTTGTTCAACATCCTCCACCGTAATAATATTATCATTCAGAATATCTTTCAAAATGATGAAGACGCTTGCTGCGATTACGGCGCCCAATCCGGCAAGGATAAACACAAGTATTCTATTTGGAAAAACCGGGCCATCTCCTACCTGATAAGGCTTGTCGACGATCGTTTTTTCTACAGAATTGGAAGCAATGGCTATTCCTGCTTCAGTCCTTTTCTGTAGCAGATAGTCATAAACATTATCATTAATTGTAAAACCGCGTTGTACGTTGATAAGCTCACGATCATCCTTTGGAAGATAATCTATTGTCTTTTGAATTCTGAATACTTTATTATTCAGATCGGTGAGATCATCTGTTGTTGATTGAATCTGTTGGGTAACATGGTCCGCCAGTGTTTTCTTGCTATTGTTTATTTTGGAGTCAATGATTTCCACCAGCGCAGCATTTTCTCTCAAATTATTACTCAACGCGATCCGTTCCTGATTCAGTTTTGATAGGTCCATCAAGAGGCTATTCAGCGCAGCGTCGCTGACGCCTAATGAAGAAGCCAACAGTACTTTGGCAACGCCGTTTTCCTGTTGCAACGAGCTTCCCAGAAAACGGTAATACTTTAACTTATTTTCCAGATTGACCTTGTCAACCTCAAGCTTGCGTAAATTCTTTGTGAGGTTTACAGTGCCTGAACTTTCTAAGATGCCGTTGCTGGACCGGAACAATTCCTGTGATCCATTACCTGGCCCTACTGTGTCCGTAGGGCCGTAAAGTTGGTTGTCAATGAACTGGATGGTTTTTAGTCCAAGTTGGTTTTCCTTATACAATTCGTTTTGGAGGTAAACATCCAGCAGCTTATTGAGGAACGTCATTTCCTTTTCTGCAACATTCCCGGTCAATGTCAGTTCGACGATAAAAGACTCTGAAGAAATAGGCTCGATACTCAACTTTCTCCGATAGGAGTCGGTAAGGGTTTGAATCCGTTGAAGAACGAAAAATGATTTAGTTTCTCTATCAACCTTGTTGGCAGCGTTGAATTTTACCGTAAAACTCAGGTACTTATTTTTATACGGTTTACCCAGCGGAACCTCCTCTTCCAGGTCAATCTGTTGAACTACATCCTCAACCTGATTCGTATAGGGGTTATAAATACTAACATTCTTTCCTGAGACCGTGACTTTATAACGGGTTGACGAAATTAATTCTATATAAACCGGTACCGCTATTGCCTGACTTACAACCGAATCAATTTCAATCGTAAACGGACTGTTACCATATTTTTCTTGTGTGACAAAATCCTTTTTCGTAAAATAAGAAACTCCAAAATCCAATTCCCGAATCGTCTTTTCGACTATAGAGTTGGATTGCAGGATCCCTATTTCGTCAGCTATAGCGGTTCTGGGTTTCTGTGGCAGAAACCCCCCTGGCTGAATGGCCGACGGCTCGCTTCGTAAAAGAAGTGCAGCTTTTATCCGGTGCTGCTGAGGTGCAAGTTTGTTATACAAATAGGCCAGCGGTAGTGCAATAAGCAAGGCGACCAGAAAATAATACCACCTCGAGCGTAACCTGCGGAAAGTTTGTCTTATACTAGTTGCTTTACGATCCATGTTTATTGTTTTCCAATTAATCTGAAACTACTATATACTTCCTCGTAGAATCATCATTTAAACGCCGTTTTCATAAATAACAAATCGGTTCCTCAGCATGATTTACGATCTGGCTATCCTGACTTAAAAAATTTTCCTGAATATAGGATAAACTTTTGTTTTCGCAGCTAGTTCGTGGTGCCGTCCCTGTGCAGAATTTTATAATAAATACCTTAATATCTGTATCCGGGGCGGGTGTATGTCACTTTAAGAAAATATCAGCAGAACCGGACGGGTAGCTTCGTGTGTCTCTAAAAAATAAATAATGTGATTTGACCTCAATTTAACGTTTGTGGGAGCCACTGTTTAAGCACTATCGATGAATAACTGCGTATAGTTCAAGATTAATCAGGATAACTCCGAAAATCCACTAACATGAAAAAAGGTTGGAATCAACCCAACCCTTTTCAATAATACTATTCAGCCTATCGGCGTTCTGATCAATTATCCATTCCGAGATCTTTGTATCGTTTCTCAATTCGCTTCATTTGATCCTGCAAATCGAGGTCGGTGTAAATGGAATACAAGGTATCCAAAACCTCCTGATCATCAGGACTGATTTTTTCGGCACGTTCCCAGTAAGGTAATGCCACTTTGAGGCTTTCCACCAGTTTTGCATCCAGATCAAACCGCTTCTTTTTGTCGGCTGCCGTAATTCCAAGATTAGACATTTCCTTCTTGGTTGCAGCAGCATCGGCATAAACGAGTTTTGCCAGGTAAAGCTGTGCTTCAAAATACTGAGGATCGATTTTCAAGGATGCTTCATAGTTCTTCTTGGCCTCCTCAAGATTGTTCAAATTCTGATTGGTATAGCCGAGATAAAAATGAAGGATTTTATTGTTTGGTTCTTTTTTGATCGCCGCTTCCAACCCTAGTTTTGCTTCGTCTATTCTTTTTAAATCAATAAGCAGACCGATCTCTACTTTGGGAAGGTCCTGATTCGCTGGAAATTTTGTTTTGGCCTGCCGCACCACCGTTAACGCCTCTTCTTTGTTCTCTTTGGGGCCGCTGTAAATGTTAATTATCGTAAGGTATGCATCTGATGATTGTCCACCCAAATCTATATACTTTTGAAAATTAGAAATGGCCTTGTCGTAATTTTCCAGACTATTGGCAGCGAACCCGGCATAAAAGTACGCAAGTGTATCCCCTGGTTTCACTACCTCGGCTTTCTCAAAATTCTTTAAAGCGCCTTCCAGGTCTTCTTCCTGAAAATTGCTTGCACCTTTATTGAGGTATACGCTTTCCAGGTAGTCAAACTGCTGGGATTTGAGTATAGGTAAACCCATAGCATCCTGAACAAAATGTTCTTTACCTCCATTCATTTCATCGCCTTTCTTGAAGGACTCCATGGCGGTTGTAAACGCGTCTGGTGCCAATGACTTGTAGGCTTCATTTGAAGTCGTATCAATTGACGTATAGATCAGGCCGCGGTAGTACCATGTTTTGCCGTCGTTCATGGTTTTTTCATAGGTGGTTGCCAGATCAATCATTGTCTTCGCTTCGTCCAGTTTTCCTTCCTTCCAGAGAGCTAGTGCCTTATTCAGGTTGGGTTTTACAGCCTTTTGTGCATAGACAGATACTGTAGCCAACAATAACAGTAAAAGTGTAATTCGTTTCATTTTAAATACAGGTTTATAGTATGAGAATCAATTTGTGGTTTCGTCTTCGACTTTGTCAATCTTCTGAATCTTTTCTACGGATGAAATACGGTCATCATCGTTTAGCTTGATAAGCCGAACGCCTTGTGTTGCCCGACCCATAATTCGGAGTTCGCCAACCTTTATTCGAATAGTAATACCGGATCGGTTAATAATCATCAATTCATCCTCGTCAACCACTTCCTTAATGGCAACAAGCTTGCCAGTTTTTTCCGTGATATTCAGCGTCTTTACCCCTTTTCCGCCGCGTTTCGTAATCCTGTAGTCATCTATCAGGGAGCGTTTACCATAACCTTTTTCAGAAACGACGAGCAAGTTAGCATCTTCGCGACTTATGCAAACCATCCCGATAACTTTATCTGCTTCAGATTCAAGCCGTACAGCCCTTACACCGGCCGCTGTTCTGCCCATCGGCCTTACATCCTGTTCATTAAAATGAACGGCCTTCCCTTCGCTTTTAGCAATAATGATATGGTTGTTACCATTTGTTAATGAGGCATTTAAAAGCCGATCGCCTTCGTGAATGGAGATGGAATTTATACCGCCCTGGCGCGGCCGGGAGTATGCCTCTAACGATGTTTTCTTGATAATTCCTTTTTCTGTACACAGGATGACAAAGTTGTTATTGATATAATTCTCATCCGTCAGGTCCTTGACATTAATAATCGCCCGAACCGTATCACCTGGTTCGATATTTATAAGATTCTGCACTGCCCGGCCCTTCGAAGTCTTGGTGCCTTCCGGAATCTCATAAACTTTTTTCCAATATACTTTACCCTGGTCTGTAAAGATTAGCAGGTAGTTATGTGCCTGAGCGATAAATAGGTGTTCCGTAAAATCGTCCTCTTTCGTGGCAACACCTCTTGAACCAACTCCTCCCCTTCCCTGAGTACGGTATTCTGAAAGTGATGTACGCTTAATATATCCCTGGTTTGAAATGGTGATGAACATATCTTCATTGGGAATCATATCCTCGAACGATATGTCATCTTCGTTAGGGACAACTAGTGTTCTTCGTTCATCTCCATACCGGTCTCTGAGTTCGGTCAGTTCATCTTTGATGATCTGCATCCGCAAGGGTTCATTATCCAGAATATTCTTTAATTTCTCAATGAGCGCTTTTACTTCGTTATACTCCTGAATGATCTTGTCACGCTCCAGGCCGGTAAGCCGTTGGAGGCGCATATCCAGAATAGCCTTGGCCTGGATCTCGGATAGGCCGAAGCGACCAATCAGGCCCTCCTTTGCCGTCTCAGGATCTTTGGAACTTCTAATAAGCGCAATCACCTCATCGAGGTTATCCAGGGCAATCAGATAGCCTTCGAGAATATGTGCTCTTTTCTCCGCCTCAGCCAGTTCAAATTTGGTACGGCGAATCACAACTTCATGCCGGTGCTCAACGAAGTATTTTACCAGATCCTTAAGGTTCAGTGTTAACGGTCGTCCCTTAACCAGGGCAACATTGTTAACATTAAAGGCCGATTGTAATTGCGTGTACTTGAAAAGATTGTTGAGTACTATATTCGCAATGGCATCCTTCTTTATGTCATAGACAATCCGGTAGCCTTCGCGATCTGATTCATCACGAAGGTCGGAGATACCTTCAATCCTCTTTTCATTGATAAGCGCTGCGGTCTTTTCGATCATCATCGCTTTGTTCACCATGTAAGGAATTTCCGTCACGATGATCTGGTCTTTTCCATGCGCCGAGGTGACAATTTCCGCTTTTGCCCTTACTACAATTCTTCCCCGTCCGGTCAGATATGCTTCCTGTATTCCTGAATGGCCATAGATAATAGCTCCCGTTGGAAAATCGGGCGCCGTAATAAATTTCATTAGTTCCGGGATTGTAATCTCGGGATTATCGATGTAGGCTGCAATACCATCAAGGACCTCTGTCAAATTATGGGGGGCCATGTTGGTTGCCATCCCCACGGCTATACCAGAGGATCCATTAACCAGAAGGTTGGGAACCTTGCCGGGTAGAACAGTTGGTTCTGTTAATGAATCGTCAAAGTTGGGCTGAAAATCAACTGTGTCTTTGTTGATATCGGCAAGCAATTCCTCCGCAATTCTTTTGAGCCTGGCCTCTGTATAACGCATTGCCGCGGGGAAATCTCCATCAATGGATCCGAAATTTCCTTGTCCGTCTACCAGTGTATATCTCAGCGACCAATCCTGCGCCATGCGTACCATGGTATCATAGACGGAAGCATCTCCATGTGGATGGTACTTACCCAGTACTTCCCCTACAATTCTGGCTGACTTCTTATACGCTTTGTTGTAGTTAACACCAAGTTCCTGCATCCCATACAACACTCGCCGGTGTACAGGTTTTAATCCATCCCTGACATCAGGTAAGGCGCGGGAAATAATAACCGACATCGAATAATCGATGTAGGCACCGCGCATTTCATCTTCAATATTAATGGGAATTATACTCTGCCTTGCCGGGGGTAGGCCACCACTCTCTTCTGCCATGTAAAATCTTTGTTTTTAGCTCAATAGGGCTCTTTTTAAAGCTGTGCAAGATAGTAAAAATCGGTACTTTATAAGGCTTGTAATCACAATTAGTTTGTATTGATTTTTATGCCCCATCAGCTCGCCAAAAGAGACCTCCGGGATGACGTAAAGCGGACTAGTAAGGGTTCAATTTTTTCTTGTTCTTACCCTTATACTTAATGAGATTCGGATGGTTCTCTCCGTAGTGCGGGTTCTGTTTTTTATAAATGGGATGCACGCGGCTTCGATACTCCCGGTTGCCATGCGCATGATTCAGCTGAGCTTTGCAGGTTTTAAGAAAACACCTTCGTAACTCGGGGATACGGTAGGTTACACCAACGTTTAAATAAAACGCATTGAATTTATGGGTTATGCTTTGACTCGTCTCGGGCAAACCCAGCTTGTAGCTCTTAATTTCATAGGATGGTCGGACAAACACTCTGAAATACTCGGATAATTCACGCTCAACGGCTACGCCCAGGTTTATGTATACTCCCTTTTTGATGACACTTTTGTCAAAATTACTTCCCAGACTATATCCTCCAACGTTCGCGTCGACAACCAAGAGATATTCCTGGTAGCGATACACGGTACCGCCAATCATTCCAAAATATTTTTGCAGCCAAAAACTTGAAAAATCAGGCGAGAAGTTGCCAATCCGATCGCCATATCGGGTAGGCTCGAAACTCCCCATCGACGTGTATGCAATGGAATACCCACCACCAATCCGGTACTTGTCAAATTCAACATGCAGGGTAGCCTTAATGGGTATGTTGAACGACTTACTCTTGAAGCCAATGGTTGTCGTATCTGAATTTACGAGGAACGCCCCTGGCTGAACCGTGTTTCCTGAAGGCGTGACACGATTAAACCAATTGGAATAACCGGAGGTTATGCTGGCAGTCTCAAACAGTTTTGGAATAGAATCCGGGTTCTGTATAATACCAAAACCTCCGACCTCATGTTTAAACGTAGTGCTTCCATACCCTGTGCTCAATCCAAACGTAACTTTGCTTAGAACTTTCCGCAGAAAACCACTACCAGTCCGCTCGATATAGAAATTCTCCAGCGGAATTGACGCATCGCTTTCCTTCTCGTATTGAGCCAACGCTTTCTCTGGCAGGCATGTCAGGCTGATTAAAAGAAGGGTAGCTATCGCGGAAATTCGCTTCAGAAAAGTGGGATTAAGCTCCTAAAATGAAAAATTGTAAGCTATGTATAAACTGCCCATCGGGACTTAAAGTTAATTCAAATTCCCCAATCATCCTACTGCCGGATAAGCATGCCTTAGAAAGGAACTTCGACGCCTTCAGCCAAGTTCAGTTATCAATAGTACCGATACGCAGCCGAAGTCTCCAGAGAAGAAAAAGTATGAAACAGTGTCTGGCCGCGGGTTACCTCATAGGTAAAAGAGTAAGGGCTCTCCTGGTTGTCCCCGCTATTCAACAACAGCTTTACCGAATTATTTCCCGTTCTCAGGGGAACGCGTGAGTAATAAATACTATGAGGCAGCGTTTGCCAATTTCTGGTATCCGCTTTTTCCGTCAGTACATTTACGAGGCCCAGAACCGCACCAAGCCGGTCGTCCTTTTCCCTCACGCTGTGTTCTGCTGCTTTCTTTAGAGCAGCCCGAAGCAGACCTTTAGCAAATTCTTCCATCATGCGCTGCCGGAGACTATAAAAAGCAACTTTGCTAATATTCTCAACTAACTCCAGGGGATACGTTACGTCATTGCTTTCTAACGTGCCTGACTGATAATACAAAGGCCGTTCAAAGTATCTTGGAAAAGCCACCCTGAAGAATTCCAGTTTACCAAGCTCCGACCTGTCCTTCTCACTATCAACCTGGTAAGGAAATTCGAATCCTAAAGACTGATTGCTGAAAATCATTGTATTATTCGAGCCGTGACGGATAGCGAAATTAACACTCCATTCATCTTTTACCGGGCCAAGTCCATTATGCCAAAAGAATATCAAATCGGCATCATGCACTGGTGCCTCATAGTCCTGCATTTCGAACCTGGTCTTATAATTTTCAAACTCATCCATAAAGCCTGTACGTCTGGCAGATTCCAGCAGATCTTTTTTCATTTGTTCCGGCGGCTCCATACCGAACAGTTTTGCATAGTCACTTTCGTACACGTCCAATGCATTTCGGTAAGCAATAAAAGCGTTGTTGTAATCCTTGGTTGACTGATAAATTATACCCATCAGGGTATGAATAAATGCGTTTCGCTGGAGCTTTTCAGCTGATGCGTATTTGTCGCCGAGCTGATTTAACCGGATGTTTAACCTTCTGCATTCCACGAGCGCCTCTTCAGGCTTAGTCATTTTAAGAAAATTAATTGCTTTAAAATAAAGAAGCATCAGATGTTCATGGTCTTCACCCCGGTATACTGCGAAAGTAGGGTTAGTGAGGTAAGAAGCTGCTTCGTTTACATAGTTGATTCGGTAATCTTCCCCGAAAAGAAAGGCCTTCTCAAAGTACACATTACTCTCCTGGTACTCGCCGAGTACGGAGAGCAGCAGACCTTTATTTACAAAATAAATAAAGCGTGACTTTCCTTCTGATTCGTTTTCATTCCTGCGCAGTGTCTCGAGTGCCTGTCGAAGGTCTCCGTGTTCAAATTCAGAATTGAAATCGTAGTGCCGCTGATAGTAACTGGCGCAGGCATTGAGGACAAGTAGCAACACTGTCAAAAGTGAGGCTTTTGGAATTAGTCCTGCTCTACTTGAACCGTCAGTTTTTAACATATTTCTTTATCTCCTGCTGACCGTACCAAACTCGCTTGTTTGTTTCGATATCCGTAAGAAAGAGTGTGGTGATATAGTTGACGACCCGCTTATTATTATGGGTATCCACCTCGGAAGTCATTTCGCCAAAAAGCATAAGGTCGGCACCGATTTCCCTGCCCCATTGCGAAACGGTGGGCTCATCGGCAAAGTCTTGTTGCTGAGCCCGCTCAACCCTTACTTTGTCCCGAAACTCCTCCGACTCCACGAGTTCAGCAATCTCTGAATTGTATATGGCAACTTCCAGTTTTTTGATGTACGCACCGGCATCAATGTGTTCATTTGTTTTATTCCGGATTAGCCCAACAACAATGGCAGGCTTCTTTTCATGTCCGGCGGCATATTCCTTAAACCGCGGAGATGACAGCAACTCATTTATCATTTTATCAGCCACAACACGCGAATCGGTATCATTCCATCGGCCGCTGAGGTCTATCGGAGTATCCGGATCAATACGGGTTACCGTTCGGGTCTGGCATGCCATACAGATGATCAGAAATGTCAGGGTTATTCGGTTCCTTGCCATACCGGAAAACAATTTGAGACTATAGACCAAAAATCCTGCCGGAAGATTACAGATAACGTAATAACGTCTTGAACTCCCACGCGAATCATATGTGAAACTACTGTACAGCTTTGAGTTGACGAATGGTTTCACCTGGGTTACCAGCCTTAAAAACAAAGCTACCAGCTACTAAAATATCGGCACCCGCGTTTACCAACCGTCGGGCGTTTTCAAGTGTTACCCCACCATCAATTTCAATTTTAGCAGACGACTTTCTTTCTGTGATCAGTCCTTTCAATTGCTCTACTTTCCGATAGGTGTTTTCTATCAATTTCTGACCGCCGAATCCCGGATTGACCGACATCACACAAATCAGATCAACATCTTCGACAATATTTTCCAACTCCCTGGCAGAAGTATGCGGGTTAATAGCGACGCCTGCCTTACAGCCCAAATCTTTTATCTGCTGAATAGTTCGATGTAGATTTGGACAAGTTTCGACGTGTACTGAAATAATTCCGGCTCCCGCTTTCTGAAAAGCGGCCAGGTGGTGTTCCGGGTTAACAATCATAAGATGCACATCAAGCATTTTCTGCGAATGCCTTTTGATGGCTTCCACCACGGGAATACCCATCGAGAAATTTGGAACAAAGACACCATCCATCACATCTATGTGAATCCAGTCTGCCACACTTTCATTAAGCATCTTTACTTCCTGTGCCAGGTGTGCAAAATCAGCGGCTAAAATGGAGGGCGCAATAATCGGAGTTGGCATAATCTGTTTTTTCAGCGGATAAAAATAAGCCCTAAGTTCAGCATTTCAATTGGCAACCTGATCACTATACTTTCACCAACTTACAAGTATATCGCTTATCGCCCCACCAAATGCGCAAATAATAAATTCCGGCGGCGGCTTGTGACAGGTTTGCCGTATAGGATCGGTTTAACCATGAAAAATCGACATCTGCATCGTGAATAATCTGCCCTTGTGCTGACAGAATTTCAATACGACAGGACATGACCTCGCTGGGATCAAAAGGAACAATACTGACCGTGTCTGACACTATAGGGTTTGGATAAACTTCAAACTCATTTTCCTGGGAAGAACTTTCCAGGTAGTTCACCACGGCCTTAAAATTCGGGATACCAAATCCCAATAAGTTATCCGGGTTTGCTGCCTGTGACGCAGAATTTCGAATGGCGTCCATGATCTCGGTGTTCGACAGTTCGGGGTATCGCTGCCAGACTCCGCCAACAAGGCTTGTTATCAGCGGCGAGGACAGGGATGTTCCACTTGCGTTACCCACCGATCCGTCTGGCTTGATCACACTGGTGCTAACTCCCATGGCTGCCACATCGGGTTTCACTCTACCATCCGATGACGGGCCTATGGAACTGGATGCGGCGCGCAGGCCGGCATTGTTGACGTTCGCGACGGCCAGTACATCTCTGGCGTCCGCAGGAGCAGCAATAATTTGCCAGGCATTTGCGCCTTCATTGCCGGCACTACACACAACGACGATGCCCCGTTCGGTAGCAAGCTGGGCAGCCAACGTAACGACCGTTGTATTGCCGTCCATAGCTGACTTCGGGTAATTCATGGCCGCATCATCAAAGTCATAGTATCCTAAAGATGAATTGATAATATCAACGCCTGCACTATCCGCGCGCTCGGCAGCAAAGAGCCAGTTATATTCCTCAATTCTAAACTCGGAACCAACGTCTTCGGTAACATATAGCTGATAGCGGGCCTCGTAGGCACCACCAGTAAAATTGTTATCCTGGTTGGCGGCTATTACCGAAAAAACCTGTGTACCGTGGTCGTCGTACTGAAATACATTCAGAGAATTCCGAACAAAGTCTTTAGAAACCGTTAGATCAATACGGCCATCGTCAAATATGTGCTGAAACGGACTGGCAGTATCAACACCCTGAAATCCACCATCAAAAATGCCGATGATAAGGTTCTGACCTTTATACCCGGCATTGTGCATTTCATCCAGACCGATCATTTCCAACTGAGCCTGGTTTTGGGTGGAAATTGCCGGAGACTTGCTATCCTGAATTACTGCCTTTCGTCCATTGCTGATGAGCCTCGTATTTGGCGCGACGAAATCCACCTGTTTCACAAAGGGCAGGTTTTCAATCGACGAAACCTGGGACGCATCGCACTGGACCAATACACCGTTGGTCCAGCGGGACTGGAAATATACGGTAACACCAACATCCTTTATTCCCTGTATATAGTCTGGATTCACTGGTAAATCCTGTTCGGTGATAGCTATCCCTTGTCGGAACCTTCGATCAATAGCACGCTGAGAAAGAAAACTAGCGGGTTGTGTGATCATGTATGGGCTTCCTGTTTTGTCCTGCAGGAATACCATATACCGGTTAGCCTGAGCCAACAGAGCCTGACTGAGACAAACGAGAATGGCCGCTACTCCTATCCTACTCCAAACCATAGGCTATGATGGTTTGTTTGTAAATCAACCCAGTCTCTACCTGCTGGTCTCCCAGGCAATCAATGTCGTCGCAGAAAGACAGCTGTGTCAATTCTTTGTAGACCAGGCCGACGTCTCTCGCATAGATTTCTTTTCGCTGATCAAAAAACACTATTAGATCCAATTCATCTTCCTGAAGTACTGTAATGCAGTCATTGAATGTCAATTGGTTAACGGTGATCGGTGTCTTCACCTGGTCCAGGAGGTAATCGTCTTCTTCGCCCGTGTTATATTTGTTTCCATTCCATTCTGTTCCCTGAGCAACAGGGAATACAAGTTTCAGAAACGAAGTATTTCCTTCATTCATCAGGGCTTCATGATTGTTCGCCTGGGCAGACCAGGTGTCAACGTAGTCCCAGCTGTCCAGTGCTGAATTTCGCCGGCTGCGGTGAATAACGTACCTGTAATCTCCTTCCAACGACAAAAAGGAGTCAATTACATGTGTTTTAAGCTGATACTGAATAGTCTCAGGCACTCCCAACACATACTGGATTTCAGAAACATCAAATACCTGATAGAGGCCTTTTTGCAGGGGGAAATAGTCCTGACCAATATCAACAGGGCCAGGTTGCTCCGGGGAATCGCAGGAAACTACCATCACTACCATCATCCCAACAAGGTATCTGAGAAAATGCCTCATTGAATAATTTGGTTTTCGCTAGACCGCATACAATTTTGAACGTATTTCGCACAAAGTTATTTCTTCTTTAGCATTAAAACTATGCCGTTAAAAACGTTCGTAAAAGTTGGAAAAATTACCAATCTGAGTGAAGCCCGCTATTGTGCCGGAATGGGCGTTGACTTGCTGGGTTTTTGTACCCTTAAGGGAAATGAAAACTACCTCGCCCCTTCACTATTTCAGGAAATACGCGGTTGGATAACGGGGCCTTCTATCGTAGCTGAAATCTATGGACTGAAAAATAAAACCGATTTGGAGGGAATTCTATCCGATTACAAGCCCGATTACCTTGAAATGGGACTTCAGGAACTGGACCTCCTGGGGGACGTTCCGCTGCCTTTTATTCTTTCAA
Source organism: Chryseolinea sp. (assembly GCA_041737945.1). Classification (GTDB taxonomy): domain Bacteria; phylum Bacteroidota; class Bacteroidia; order Cytophagales; family Cyclobacteriaceae; genus Chryseolinea. Next base: position 254,747 of record JBGSQQ010000011.1, on the reverse strand, counting down.
AGCCGGAAGGCGGTTCATTGGCGGCACTTCGTCAGGAGCCCCGGTTTATACTCCTCAAAGACCTGGCTGATGACGCTGTTCCCTATCCCTGCCTCGCAGAAGTTCGCTCCCTACAAGACGTCCAGCGCGCATTAAGCTTCCCATACATCGTCGGCATCGCCATGAATGGAAGTCCCGAAATTAGTCCGGGGTTAAAAGAATATGAGCTTCTGGCGGAGATTTTGGAATATCTGGAAGACGTAGATTAGTTGGCAAGCACAGTAGTTATAGCCAAACGACCTTTTGTTCTCCTTTGTGGTCCTTACCGATAATGTCCCGGTAAAGTTCGGGTCGCCGGGCTTTGATATACCGGTAGCCGCCTGCCTGGGTAAGTTTTTCTGGCGTAATCAGTGTAGTGACTACGTCCGCGTCTAATACTCTGCATTCTGCAAGAACGTCGCCGAATGGATCGATGATCATCGAGCATCCGTTTTTCAGTTGTGTGTCATCCATACCGATGGGGTTTGAAAACACGACGTAAACACCATTGTCGTACGCTCTGGAAGGCAGCCATTTCATAAGCCAGTCGCGGCCTTTCATTCCATCAAACTCCAATCTGAGAGAAGTTGGGTCGGACTCGCGATTTTCCCACAGTTTTGGATCGACAAATCCAGCACCCGGACGTGTTGAAGGTGTGCACATGGTAACGTGCGGCATAAAAATAATATCGGCGCCCAGCAGCCGTGTAGCCCTAACGTTCTCAATGACGTTGTTGTCATAACAGATCAGGATGCCACACTTCCAGCCACATATCTCAAAGACACAATACTGATTTCCGGGTGTAAGAAAAGGGTTAATAAAAGGATGAAGTTTTCTGTATTTCGCAACCAGTCCATTCTTGTCAACACAGACGTAAGCTTTATACAGCTTGTCGTCAGCGTCCTTTTCAAATAATCCGGCTAATACAACAATGTCATTTTTCCTTGAAATCTCCGTAAGTCTGGCGACGCTTGGTCCCTCCGGAATTAATTCTGCCAATTCAAGCATTTGTTCTTTCGAAAGGTTTCTGGCAAACGTGTAACCGGTAATGGAGCACTCGTGAAACGCGACGATGTTCGAACCGGCCTGCGCCGCCCTGTGCGAAAGCTCGTCAATCATTGAAAGATTATATGCCTTGTCACCACTGCTGTTTTCAAACTGCGCCGTAGAAATTTTTATACTTTCCATCGTCAATGAAAGTGTTTCCTTGTCTCTTTGAACCTTATTTTTTCTTCTTACCCTTGGCTTCCATAGCCTTTATCTGCTTACTCAGTTTCCGAAGCTTCTCTTCCATCTGAATAAGCTTTTTGATAATTATAATGTGTGTATGACGCGCATCAATACCGACGACACTTTCCTTACTGGAAATGTAGTCACCGATTACGTCGTAGTGAGGGTTGTCTTTTTTGATCAACCGGTCTGCAGGGTTTTTGGTCATCATAATAGTATTTATGAATAAAATTACGCCTATTCATTCACTTCTGCCGAGTGCCTCGAAAAGTATCGAAACTCAGCAGGATAATTAGAATAACACTGGCAGCCTTGAAACCATGCTAGCGGAGATCTGTCAATAGACTAAACATGTGAATATTGAAGAAGATGCAAGAGACGAAAACTGGCTAGGTACGGCCTTTTTCCTGCCAGATTTTTTTCCAGCGCTTGCGTTGTTTCGGATCAAAGGTCTCCCAGATTCCTTCGCTGCGCTGTATGACTGTTTCATGAGCCAGCGCACGGGCCTCCTGCTGATTAGGTGCATCCTGGCCGACTTCCGAAAGTTTCTCGTAGAACTCGCCGTTGATTTCCCTGATCTTCTGACATTGATCATCATCCAGCTTAAGCTGCTCTCTCCAAAACAAGGGATCATAAAGCACCAGTTCATTTTCTGGCTGTTCATCCTGTGCATGTGCGATGGCTGAGACGGCGATTAATGACCAGAAAATGAAAGGAAATTTAAGGTTCATGGAAAAGATTTGTCGCTCGCAAAATTAGATATTTCTTTGAACTTAACGAAGCACCGTTCCTGAAATTGTATGCATGCGCAGGTCTTCAATTTTAAAAAACCATTACGAAAACGGTTGCGTTGACCTATGGAGTCTGCGAGGCGCAAGAAAAAATTTTATGGTCCATTTTAAATGAGAACACTACGAAGGCCAATACATTGACATCTTCATCCTGAGAAAAGTGACACTTCTTTCAAGCTGATCCATACCATCCACGCCGTCTTCAACACTTATCCATCCGTTAAACCCGACTTTCTTTAGCGCTGAAAAAATAGCGTCGTAATCATTTAACCCCTTCCCTATTTCTCCGTGACTAAGTCGTTTTGCGTACCCGGCTGCGCCTGACTCTTCCCGTCGTAAATCTTCCAATGTTCCTTGAAGCAGAAAGCGATCGCTCGCGTGCATGGTTACCACACGGTGGGCTACACGCCCGAGTAAATCAAGAGGGTCCTCTCCGGCGAGGTACGTATTGCTGGGGTCATAGTTTACACCAAAATTTGAGTGTTGAATACTCTCCACCAATTTACAGAACACGTCGCCCTTTTGTGCAAATTCAGGATACTCCCAAAAATCGTCTTTGTAATGATTTTCAATGTTCAACGTGATATTCCGTTCCTGCGCGTACGGAAGACAAGCCTCAATACATTCGGCAGCCAACTTTACACCTTCGTCAATAGAAAGTTCAGGCCTGCGTTGTCCGGAAAGAACACGGCAAAAGGATCCGCCTAAGGTATTGGTCATGTCGATCCATCGTTTTTGCTTTTCAATTTCCTTTTTTCTGAACGCCGCATCCGGATGTGTAAAATCGGGAGAACAGCACATCATGGGAATAACTTTGCCGTACCCTTCAACTTCTTTTCGAAACTCAGGCCACTTCGATTCATCTGCCATTTCCAAAAATCCGGCATACCACTCCAGGCCTTCAATATCAAGCTTGACTGCAAGTTTTATCCAGTCTGATACGCGCATCGTCCCATCCTTACAAAGGGCATGCATAAATGCTTTTGGGAACACCGCTAATTTTGGCATGTTGTATTTGGACTATTTGTTTGCCGACAGGGTTGAATCATCTTTTGGTGGATTGCGGCCAATGAAAGGATACTGTTCCAGGTCGACTACCTGTGCGCTGATTGGACCGCTTTCATCCCCCAGCCAATAAATTGACGCAGCGGCAATTTCCGATGGATACAATATACGGCCTGCCGGCGCATAAACCCGTGACACTTTTTGAAACCAGTCATGAGGTAACCCCTGATCCTTCTTACGCTGCGCCTCCGTTTCAGTAAGAACCCATCCCGGATTTATCTGATTTACCCGTACGCCATCTTCGCGATGAAGTGTATCCCCAAGGTTTCGTGTCATCGTCATCAGCGCACCTTTTGAAACACTGTACGGAAGAAGGTTCGGTTCGCCGCTCCATGCATTTACGGAACCAATATTAAGGATACATCCATGCGTTTCCCGGAGGTGCGGGAGTGCTGCTTTAATCATGGCAAACGGAGCAATGGTATTGATCTCGAGCACCTTTCTAAAGAAGGTTAAGTCGGTAGTGTGGAGATTTGACGAGACCACTGCCGCAGCATTGTTCACTACGGCGTCCAGTTTCCCGAATGCTTTTAACGCGATATCAACGAGGCGCTGTGGTGCTCCATCAACTACCAAATCCTCAATGTGTAGCGCAGCTTTGTCGTTTCCTATTGATGCGGCAACCGCTTCACCTAAATCCTTCTCCAGCCCATGGATAATAACCTTTGCTCCCTCGGAAACGCAGGCCAATGCTATAGCCTTCCCTATGCCGGTAGTACTTCCTGTAATGATGATAACTTTGTCTTGAAGGCGCATATGTTAAACAGGTTTAAGGACACTCTTTACTACTTCTCCTTTGTGCATTTTTTCAAATGCTTCGTGCCACTCAGTTATCGGCCACACGCCACCAATAATAGGTTCAACATCCAATTGGCCACTTGCCAGTAAAGCAATCACACGCTCCCAAACCGGCCAATTATGACTGAAACTTCCCTGTAGGGTCACATTCTTCTGAACCAACTGATCAATTGAAAATCCAAGCGGCTGGGGTCCCCACCCCACTTTTGTAATCTGACCATTAGGCCGTACCAGGTCCATGGCAATTTTCAGTGTCGCGCTTACACCGGCTGCGTCAATGACGCAATCTGCTCCCAGTCCATCGCGTTCCCTGGCCCAACTGGTTGCATCGCCAATGATCACATCGCATCCATATTGTTTTGCAATATTCAATCGGATTTGATCCGCTTCCAAACCCACAATGGCTACTTCTGCTCCGCATAGGCGGGCAACCGCGGCACATAAAATACCGATAGTACCTGGTCCTAACACAATAACACGATCTCCAGGCTTTAGCCGTGAATTCTGAACAACAGAATTAAACGCCACACAACAAGGTTCAGTGAGGCACGCCTGTTCAAAGGCCAGCTGATCAGGTACACGGTGCAGGCAGCGGGCAGGTACCCTTACATAGCGGGTCATTGCGCCGTTTACACCGTAGCCAAAACCCTTACGTGTAGGGTCCAGGTTGTACAAGCCGGCACGCGACATCGGATTATTGGGGTCAATCACCGCAGCTGTTTCACTGACAACCCGGTCACCCGCTTTCCAACCTACAACACGATTTCCAATTTCGACAATGTGACCGCCAAATTCATGGCCCAGCACGACCGGGTAGTTTACCGGCCAGCTATGGTCGGCAGTCCATTGATGCAAATCACTTCCGCAAACACCGACATTGGCAACCTCCAGTAATATATCATCATCACCAATAGTGGGCATTGGTATTTCACGTACTTCAACGGATCCCTTTTCCGGGGCAAAATTGACGACAGCAGCTGATTTCATATTTATCGAATTTATTAAGTTCCAATTGTATAATCTGTTATGCTTTACCTACAGCAATGTCACCATATGTATGGATCTTGTCGCAAATCAGTCGTAATGAGGTCTCAAGGTTGCCATCGGCTGTCTTGAAGGCATCGGCATCAATAGTAAGCGGCGCACCTAACACAACGAGGGGCGCTCCGTATGACGGACATTGGATAGCCTGTTCAAGGCTAAGTCCGCCGACAGCCTGTACGGGAATATTAACTGCGTCAACCACCTCGCGAAGCTGATCCAACGGACTCGGCATACGCCGACCCTGAGCAGCAATGCCGCGGCGTTCATCGAAACCAATGTGATGAACGATATACCCACAACCAAGATCCTCAAGCCACTTGGCAGCAGCTACCATATCCGGGCAGCCCAGGTTGTCTCCCATAACGCCGATGCCAAAATCACGCCCAGCTTTAACCACACACCTGATGGTTTCCTCGTGCGCCCGGGCCATCACCACGACATAAGACGCACCTGCTTTCGCCATCATTTCAGCTTCCAGGTATCCCCCATCCATCGTTTTAAGATCGGCTACAATAGGAATTTGAGGAAAAGCCTCCCGCAATTTTCTTACCCCGTGAAGACCTTCTGCCAGAATCAGCGGCGTACCGGCTTCCAGCCAATCGACACCTGCCCGTATCGCCATGGCCGCCGTTTCAAGGGCCTCATCGATGTTCGTGAGGTCGAGGGAAATCTGAACAATTGGTTTCATATCAGGATTTATTTTAATGGCTGTGCTAAACTAATTAAGTTTTACTAGGTGTTTGAGGACGAGCGGGTTTCTTTGAAAAAAAATTGGAAAACGTTCAGTTTGGCCCAAGGCATTGCGACTTACGGCAATGAATTCACCGGATTGAAAAACCTTTGTGGAGACGATTAACGGAAATTGAGGAATTATTTACAAAGTTTGTAACCTGCATTGTCATAAAAGAAACATACGGAAGTCGTTTCAGGAAAATGTATTACAGGCTTTGAGTAAGCTGCCGGAGTTAGGATTTACTGGTTTGTGAAACGGAATCAGCGGCCAAACAACTCGTATGTCATTTGACCTTGGGTTGACCTGCTCTCCCCAGGTATTTGAACGCATCGAGCATCATTACCGTGCCGGTTATTCCAGTAGCGCCACCGGTAACAAGAAGGACCTTTCCCAGGTCGTCATACTTTCTGCCCAGCATCAACCCTCCCGCAATGGTAACTGAGTAGCCAATAGTTGCCACCAGGATTCCCCGTTTAAATTTCTTTTCACCCTGAACCAAATTAAGCTGAATAGTTTGTACCTCCGACTTGAGTTGTAAAATCTCTTTTTTGAGTGAATCAACATCGGCTTGTTGCTGTGCATTCACCCCAAACGAAAGAAGAATAAGGAAAAAAATAAAACCGTATTTCATAGCGCAAGAATCTGCGGTCAAGATACCAACATTCAGCGATCGAGCCAAGTTTTGAAGCTTTGGGCACGATCCCGGCTTACGCTAAGTTCATGCTCACAAGCCTGGTTCAGTTTAACTTCCAACCGCGTGCTTACCAGCCCTTTAACCTCTGCGATACAATCTACACAAATAATATACTTACGGCTAATTCGAAAAAAAACACCCGGATCGACCACTGCCTCCAGTTCTTCAAGAGTCTGATCGATAAGGTACTTTCTATTTTCCTTTTTTGTTACCATATAAGCTTCCTTACCTTCAGCAAAAAAGTATGCCACATCTGAAGTAAGCTTGTATTGTAATTTGTTCCCTGCTTTAATCAGGAAACGTTCCTTATAAGCTTTTTGCGTTTTCGACAACAACTCTCTAAGTGCGTTTATCTCCAATGGCTCCAGGAACCTGGGAATAGAATGTCGTTTGAATTTGTCTATTGCATTCTGAAGATCTTCCTGTTGGATGGGTTTGAGCAGGTAATCTATGCTATGAAATTTAAAAGCATGGATAGCATATTGGTCATAGGCAGTAATAAATATGACCGGCACCTCAAGTGAGATCTTGTCGAACACTTCGAAGCTCTTTCCATCTGCCAGCTGTATATCCAGCAGCAGGAGATCGACCATTTTACCTGACTTAAAGAATGCAATTGTATCCTCAACACTATCTGTCTGCTCTATAACAACGGCTTCAGGGGCGCAAATCTTCAGAAGCTCCTGAATACGTTCAGCCGCGAGTTGCTCATCCTCAGCAATTAGTACTTTCATAATTCTTCTACTTGCAAAAGCGGTATCCGGACAGTAAACTCCTCCTGGGTTTTAAGAATTTTTATGGGCTCATTACTGAGAAATGCGTATCGGCTTTTAATATTATTCAATCCAACTTGTGTCGAAAATTCCTTCACTTCCTTTTCCTGCAGGGTATTTGACACTACGATACATCCATTCTCAGAAAACAACTTAATGTACAACGGATACTTCTTTGATACAATATTGTGCTTGATGGCATTCTCAATAAGCATCTGCAATACCGCCGGTGCCATAAAAAACTTTTCACCGTCCTCGGTAATACTGTTTTTCACCACAATATTTTCCCCGAAACGAATCTTAAGTAAAAACAGATAGGCCTCCAGAAAGTTAAGCTCATCTTTTAAGTGTACTACCTTCTTTTCCTGGTTGAACAACAGATACCTGTATACGGTCGACAGCTGCGCAATAAACTTGGCGGAAGTATCCGCATCTTTATAGACAAGCGTTGACAAGACATTAAAGCAGTTAAACAGAAAATGCGGGTTAATTTGATTTCGAAGCGCTTCGAACTGGGCTTCAATGGAAATCTTTTTGAACTGCTCAGCTTCCAATTGCGTCTTTTTTAACTGGTTCATATAATAAACAATCGCATTCAGGCAATTCAGAAACAAATTGACTCGAAAACCAAAAGCCATCAACAGGGTCAGGTGACTATTGTTAACCTGCATCGGCATCTTTAGCAAGGGATATAAAACCTCCAGCGATACCAATGAAACAACCACTACGTTGGCCATGCTGAACACAAACAGAATAATCAAGGGGTGGACTTTTTGTTTGAAGAATCTGGAAATAGCATCCAGCCTCCTCTCAACTACCCTGTTGAGTTCCCAGACACCCAATACGACAGCCGTAAGAATCCCAAATAAATAGTGGGAAGGAATAAAAAAGTCGAAGAGTTTTTCACCTACGGTGAAGCGTATATTCAGGTAGGAATATACTCCCAGGAGCAAAATGAATAAATACCGATACCGAATCCCAAACACTGTTATAACGCTTAATACTCAATTCAAGGTACAAAATACTTTAAATGGATAGAGTCCCGCGAATTGGCGGGACTCTATTAAAAAACTCTACTCACTAACTATTCAGGAATGAGGACTTTATCAATTACGTGAATCACGCCGTTCGTAGCATGAATATTCAACAAAGTAGGTTGCAAATTGGCTGCGGTCTCCCCTGACTTCGCTCCGGTTACAGTAAGATTTGTTACGTTGATTCCTACATTCTTATAAAGGGCTGCCACGGATCCTGTGGAGAGGTCTGAAGAAAATACCCTGGCTCCAACAATGTGATGTTGCAGGATTTTTGTAAGAGCTGCCAGGTCAACCGTTGCCAGATCAACACCGAGGGCCGTAAAAGCCGCATCTGTTGGTGCAAACACTGTTAAATTACCTGCGGCACTTGCGGCTGCTACCAGGTCCGTTGTCTGACCTGAAGTCCGTTGCAGCGCCTGTAATAGCTTGGTGAATTGTTGTCCGCTGGAAGCCGTAGCATAGTCTGTTACAATCTGCGCTATAGTCTTGGCTGGAGGCAGCAGTGTACGATCAATAACGTGTACGACACCGTTGGAACCCGCAATATCGGCTGCGGTTACTTTTGAGCTCCCATTTATAAACACTCCTGCGGCTCCTTTGCTTAAATAAATGTTGCCGTTAAGCGTAGCAGCGGAAGAACTTCCTGTGGCTATATCCGCGGCTTCCACGGCAGCACCACTGATTACGTGATAGGTTAATACCGCATCCAGGGTTGCCTGATTAGGAAGCGTTGTAATTCCAGCTGCGACAAATGCATCGTTTGTTGGAGCAAAAAGGGTTTTTTGTGTGCTATTAAGCAGTGTAGTAAGAATAGTTGGAGAAGCGGCCTTCACAGCAGCAATCAACGTTGTGAAATTCTTATTAAAATATGCCGGGGCGACAATTGTGCCGACAATAGGAACAATGGATGGCGGAACCAAAACAGCATCAACTACGTGAACTACTCCGTTTGATGCTTCAACATCAGCCGTTGTTACGTTCACGGTGGTATTTAACTTCAGTCCACCGGCCAGCGTAACGGTGATATCTTCCCCGTTTACCGTTTCTACATCACCAGCTGTCAAATCAGTTGATTTCACCGCGGCTCCGGCGACCACGTGATACTCCAGTACCTCGCGCAATACATCTTCCGGGATATCATCGAGACTGGTTTGACCGATGGCATCCAGCAGACCTGCAAAGGCATCATTCGTTGGAGCAAACACGGTGAAGTCAGTGCTGGTACTGCTCAGGGTTGATACCAGGTCGGGATACTTGACAAGTGCCGCTACAAGAGATGACAGGTTGCTATTGCCTTGCGCAAGCTGCACGATATTGCTTGTGGGTGCCGCTGGTGCGTCGTCATCGTCATCACAGCTCGATATCGTAAACGACAACATTACAAATGCGATCAACGCCAAACGTGTGTGGCGCAGTCCTTTAAATAGTAGATTCATAACTCTTTTTGGTTTTATGGTTATTGTTTAAAATTCAATACCCACTAAACTGCCTGGCGCCAGAATGTTCTTGGCGTTACCCCCCGAATGGTAAGGATTCGGGATTGAATGGTTGATTATCAAACGTGGAGGGACTGGTGAGTTTTTAAGCAACACGGAGGTTGACATGCGCCTGGAATCAACAGTTCCGGAAGATCTTATGGCAGAGCGCTAAAGATTCAAATTTTAGCCTTGTTCAGCCACGGGCGTAGCCGTTTTGCAGGTGTCTGGGACGGTCATTTGACCCTTGACGCGTACTCGCAGATCAAGATATCGAAACAGAGGGCCAAAATTGGCGTTGCAATGAGGAAGCGGTCATTGGCAGAACAGGTATCATTAACGTACAATTCACGCCGATAATGCCAAAAAATGGTAAATAAAGGCTATATTTACCCCAATTGTCTACGGTTGCCTATGAAAAAAATGTCTACTACCCTTTGCCTTTTTCTTTCTATCTTTCTTCTTTCAATTAGCCTCTACGCCCAAACAGGCCCCGGTGGGGTCGGAAATGCCGCCGGTACGGGGGGGCAACCCCGGAATGTACTCTGGCTTCGAGGGGGTGATGGCGTAGTTCAATCCGGCACGGTCGATAGTTGGGCTGACCAGTCTGGCAATGGTTTATCTGCCACCGGCGCTGGTGCAACGAGGCCTTCATTTGTCGCCTCTGATGCTGATTTTAATAATCAGCCGGTCATAAGTTTTCCTGCACTTACACCAACCACTAACGAACACCTCGTCGTCACGGATAATGTTATTCTTGACAACACGGCGGGGCTAAGCCTATTTTCTGTTTTTCGATCTGTCAACCCAATTGCTGGGGCAGATAGGGCTATCCTGAGCAAACGAACGAGTTCCGGGTTTGATCAATCGTATATGATGTGGATTAATACCAATGATTTGACCTCGCGAATTGGTGGTACGACAATTACCCCCACCAACAATAACTTGGCTGGTGCTGTCACCTACATTGGAAGTGTTGTGTATAATGGAGGAGGAACACCAAGTACTTCTAACTATCTAAACGGAACGATCCCCCTGCCCGGCGGAACTGGTGGAGGGCCTGCGTTGATTCCTAATAATGACTCTGACCTTTACATAGGCGCGTTCGATGCTACGTTGACTGAGTTCCGCAACCTTGAAGGTCAAATTGGTGAAGTAATAATCTATACCTCCACTTTAAATGTTGCGCAAAGACAAATTGTAGAGAATTATCTGGCCGCTAAATACAACGTTACCATTTCGGGCGATGTATATGCCGGTGATGGATCCGGGTTTGATTTTGATGTGGCAGGTATCGGAAGAGTCTCCAGTTCGTCGCATACACAAGCCAGCTCAGCCGGTTTTGTCCTCTCTACCTACAACGGCTCCCTTGATGATAATGAATTTGTTCTCGCGGGTAACAATGGTACGGCCAATACAGTTGTGAATTGTGCCCCCTGTGCTGGAATTCCCACGATAGAAGAGCGATGGGCACGAACCTGGTACGTAACCAAGACCGGTTCGCTGGATGCAGCAATTTCCTTCGACTTCAGTGATGGTATAGGCGGGCAATTCCCCCAAGACAAGGATGATTATGAACTTTTGTATTCCGTCGACGGTGTGGCCGATTTTTCGATTGTGCCAATTGTTTCCGGAGACAAGTCGATTTCTGGTGACCAGATAACATTCCGGGTTGCCAATGCTTCCCTTGCAAATGGTGTTTATACACTCGGTACGACGGATGCAGCCAATAGCCCAGTCGGCGGCGCCAGCAACCAGACCTGGTACAGCTATCAGACGGGAAACGCAAATAATCCGCTGGTGTGGACGCTTGACGGAGGCGGAACACCCCTTTACGTGAATCCTTCCAGTGAAGTTCCTGGTGCGAACGACAATGTGGTGATCACGACGGGTAAAACCATAACGGTGACGGCCGACAATTTTACGGTACTTAACCTTGAAGTCATAGGGACATTGGATTTAGGGCAAACCAGTGGCCACATAACTACCGCCATTTCCGGAACAGGCAGGATACGGTTTGCAGGTTCTGCTTCTAACCTGGACAACTTCCCTACCGGTACGACTACTGCATTTGCCAATGCGTTAACGGGGGGCACGGTTGAAATTTATGGAAGTGCCAATATCACGCTGAACCAGGCGAGAGTATATAATGATTTGATTATTAACAGAACCGGCGGAACGATTTCATTAACTGCAGCGCATACGGTAAATGGGGAGTTCACCGTAGCAAGCGGTGTATTCCAGTTCGGCGGTACGGCCACCAGTCTTACCGTACTCGGCGATATCCAGGTTGATCCGGGAGCTACTATTTCTGTGCAGAACGCCAACGTCAGACATCAGTTTGATGTTCATGGAAATTTCACGAACAACGGCGGAACAGTGCAGTTCACGAACCGGGTATTGGCCGACTATTTGGCTGAAGCCACGGACGGTATCGTTGATTTTAACCTCCTCAATGATACAGAGGACCAGGACATTATCTGTAACGGACCCACGCGGTTTTACAGAATAGAAATTGATAAGGGTACCGATGATACCTATCTCGCTACGTTCACCGCCAATGCGGGTGGCAATTTTACCTTGTTTGGATATTCAAATGATCCTCATGCGGATATTGCTCAATTAGCCACCAATAACAATGCTTTTGGCTTACTGAGAGGCACAGCCGAAATAGGCACCAACATTTCCATTCCTGTGCTGAGTAACGTAATAAATTATAACATATCAGCTGGAGCAGCCCTATGGGTGAACGGCGGAACGGTACTTAAGAATGCCGGTAATTCACTAGTTCCCTATGGTAAAGTAAAAGTTAGTGCCGGATTGCTGGAGGCTAAAGTAAATTCAGGAATCACTACCCGTGATAATGGGACCATTATCGTGGAAGGCGGAGTTGTTAATACCAACCAAATCAGAACTTCTGTTTTAGGCCCTACTAACGTTGGCGGTTATGTGCAATCCGGTGGAACTGTTACAGTGGATGGTGGGGGTCCTGGTGGCGCCGAAGGCAATTACTATGTATTCAGTCTCACGTATTCAGGAAATGTATTTCAGATGTCTGGTGGGACGCTTACTGTAAAAGGTTACCGTGACGGAACTGCGAATACCCGGGGTGCAATATTTATCAACAGTGACCCGGCGAACGTGAGTGTCACCGGTGGTACCGTGATTGCCGAAATTAGCAATGGTAATATTACTTCACCTGGTGCATACCCCGCAAACAATAACACCTCGTATAAAATAACATCCCGGGCTCCGTTTTGGAATCTCATTCTGCGCAATACAAATAGTGTAACCCTAAGGGAAGTTGATTTGCTAGGGGGTACGTCCGGTACCGGTGCCGGGGCGATTACTTTGCCCGCTCAAAACCTTGTTGTAAAAGGAGGTCTAACTATCGAGAGCTATACTGCCTTGGATCATAATGGGAAAAACATAAATATTGCTGGAAACTTAACTATTCAGAGTAACGCGGATCTTCTGTATCCTCTCCCTATTAACAATCCAAACTCGATAGCCCGTCGTAATACTACAACGTTGGACGGCACTGACAATGCAACGCTTACCTTTCTGAACCGTACGCTGGCCGACCCAGGTGATGAGCAGCGATTCTGGAACTTTGTTATAAACAAACCCGCCGACAAAGTAGTGAGTCTTGCCTCCGGAAAGGCCGTCTTAAACGGAAACGATAACAATTTGATTCGAATTGATGGCGATGCGTTCAAACTATTCTCCGGGACCCTTGACCAAGGATTTCATAGCGTGAGAATGTATTGCGACACCGTCCTGAATTACCAGACGGTGGGGATATATTCAGCCACATCAAATAGCGGTGCAGTCGCTAACGACCGAAATGATTTGATAAAATTACGGGACGACAATAATCCCACAAAGTTTCTCACCATTAGCGCTTCTCTGTTTGGCGCAGTGCGTCTGAATAGCGGAGACGATCCGATTGAATTGGTAAGTGATGTTAAGATCCAATATTTGCAGTATCAGTTTGGCAAGATGAATCTGGGTTCGCACCGACTAACAATCGATGACCTGAATGTGAGTCTGAACAATAATGCCGATTCGCTCACCGGCATTGGCGGTATACAAAAGTTCAGCGTGGAAGATATGCTCATTACAACAGGCAGTAACTCCGATGGAGGTCTTAGCCTTTACGTACCGGCAGGTACCAGTGACGGAACACAATTTATTTTCCCTCTAGGATTGGGCGACACGGCGGATGATGTCGCCAATACTCCCGGAACAGATAAGTATACGCCTGCGTACGTAACACTTAGTGGTGTGGCCGACGATGGTTATATAACCATCAATCCAGTGAATGCTGCGCTTGATTTACTGAACGGGCATCCGAACAATATGCTTCAATACTATTGGAATGTTGAGCATACCGGGTTTACGACTGTTCCGAATGTTCGGTTGCAGTTTACCTACAACGATGCTGATGATAACAATGGAACCGTAACCAATTTTGTTCCAGGAAGAGTAATCGATTTCTCCGTTCGCGAAGAGGACGCTGGCGGTACTGCTGCCGTTCGGGAGCCTGTTAGAGAAATTGGTTTCACTACTGGTCCGTTGACCGCTGCCTTTTACACGGCAGGTGCGCCAAGTGTGTTTACGGGGACTATCCAGGTTTTCTATAATACAGAAGCTGGAGAGCTAAATTGGAACAATGATACCAAATGGTCGCTTATCGGCTTTAATGGACTAGCCACGACCGATCAACCCGGCCCTGGGGATGTTGTTAGGTTGCGCAATGAAGATGGATCCAGCAACAATAATAGTTGGGTTCGGATGGATGTAAATACGAGCATCGCAGCGATTATTTTTGACAATAGTGGTGGTGGATGGTTGCCTAGGATAACCATTGACAATGATCAAACTGTTTCGCTGGGTGTGGTGGAGGGCGTTGGAGAAATTATGCTTGAAGCGAACGCTGCTCTCATACCAGTATTGAATGACACGGATCTAGGGGATTACGCAAGCCAGGCATCAAGTGTATTCATTTACGAAATACAAAACGATGCTGTTTATAATGCGTTGGTCAATATACCAACGTATCCAACATTGAGAGTCGAGGGATCTGGTGGACCTGTAGGAAACCGGATTCTGCGAAACACAGTGCCCATAACTGTCAATACAGACTTACGGGTGGACCAAGGTGGCACTTTTAGAGTGGAAGAAGATGTTCAGATAAACGGGGATATTAACCTATCAGGAGGGGGTAATGACGGGGGCATTGAATTCGGAAGCAACCGAGCCAATACGGTAGCAGTAGCAGGGAGAGTACGTCTTCAGGATCCCACGACGGGTAATGGGGATAACAATCAGATTGTAGTGATGAATGACATTCAAAATTCGCTGTCACACACTTTTAAGGTTGGCGGGAATATTGAGCATCAAGATGGCAATATAATTCTTTACAATGGAGCTGGAACAAATAACAATGCCGTTCTTGAACTAACCGGGCTGAATAACGCCACGTATAGCAACACGTCGGGCAATACCATGGACTTGTTCAGAATTGTGATGAACAAAGGTACGTCTTATGTACCCACATTTTCATTTAACGATACGTTTACGTTGAATGGAACAACCAATACAGCTGTTAAAGCAATAGAATTACAAAATGGGTTATTAGTCTTCAATGACGCCGCCATCAGCGTTAACCTGTCGTCTGGCGGGGGCGATTTTTCAATACCACCATCTGCCGGACTGGAGGTTCGATCAGGAACGGTTAGCTTAACCGGATCGGACACAGGCTTGTTGTTAGATGGTTATCTGCTGGTAAGCGGCGGTACAGTAAATATTGACGACGCGGTTGGAAATGGTAACAATTTTATTGAATACAGCGCGTCAGGCTCGGCCATTCTGCAAGTAACTGCAGGTACCCTTACCGTCGGGTCACAGATACGAAGAGGGCTTACCAGTACAGCAGGTATTCTGAAATACCGGCAGTCCGGAGGAGCCGTGGTGGTCGGACGAAGGACAGCACCTACAACGAGTCGGGGTGTTTTCGAAGTTGTTAATAGTGGAAGTGAATTCACCCATACTGCCGGGACGTTCACATTGGTAAGGGGAATAAATAGCACAACGGTACCTTCACTGCTTCTCGAACCACAAACGTCAAACTTCACTGGTTCTTCGATTATTATTGGTAATGTCAATACGCCAGCGGGAGTCAACGGACAAAACATTGGAATTAAATCCAATCAAAACCTGGGTACCGTTACCATTAATAACTCAAGCATAACCCCTCCTCGGGCACTCATCTACTCGTCGCCCCTGGCAATTAACGGCACCTTTACGGTTAATACGGGCGCAACCTTCAATGCTCAGGGTCTGGGTCTTACTTTAAGAGGAGATGCAATTATCAACGGTGGATTCATCCCTGGTGGTAACACGACCTCGTTTGACGTCACCACAGGACCCAATTCACTTCAAGGCACCGCGGCTATTGCTTTCTATAGGGTCATCAAAACAGGTGCCGGTGTCTTGAATGTTCTTGATGACATCTCGATCACCAATGATTTGCTTGTTTCACAAGGGACATTGGCAGACAATGGAAATACAATCACATTGCTCGGCAATGCGTACTTCGGCACGTCGCCTTCAACGACGGGAACACACACTAGTATAGCTGGTGGTCAAGGGCTCGTCTTTGCCGGCACGTCGCAGCAACAACTTTTTGCTGAGCGGTCCGATGGCCTCGCAACGCTTGGTACCGTAACGATCAATAATCCAAACGGCGTAATAGTCCCTGACCAGGCTGATAAGTTTACCATTGCTACTGAACTGCGCCTACAGAGCGGTGTACTCGATATCGGTGGTTCGTTGCTAACCATGGGCCCGGCTGCACTAATTGAACAAGTCAGTTTATTCTCGGTAACCAACATGATTCAAACCAACAGTTCCTTTACCGATAATGGAGTGGCCAAGGTATTCCCTGCCGGAACTACAGATGACTTCACCTTTCCAGTTGGTCAGGCTTATTATACTCCGGTTGTTTTCGACTTCGCTGACATTGGACCAGGTTCTGGTTCAGGCACATCGCAGGCGACCATCACGATCCGTCCAGCAAACGAACGCCATCCAATAATTATTGAGGATGTTGAAAGTGGGCTATGCCTCAGTCCGATTAATGATATCAACAACGTGTTGCAATATCATTGGATCGTGACTGCTGAAAACACCAATAACTTCGAATCAAATGTCGCCATGCAGTATGACCAGAGTTCGGTTGCCCTGGCAAACGGTGAACTGGAATCGAGTTATTTGGCGGCACGTATCCGAAGTTCCGACAATACAGTATTTAAATTTCCGGGCGCTGTTAATTCCGGCACCAATACGGTGACTTTCCAATTCAATAATGTTACACAATCCGATTTGTCGGGCGAATATCTGGCAGGTATTGATTGCGCCATCCCCGACGCCGTGCTGGTCTATATTACCAAGGGCGGGGGAACAGGAACCGGTGACGTAACGTTAAATACAATTTATGTTGGTGACCCTTCCCCATTGGTGTTGTCCGGCTCCGTGATTCAGGTCAGTGCCGGCGATGTGGTTACTTTTCCCAGTACTACTGACAATGTTATTCTTTATAGAACAAATGTTGATGGAATACTCGATATCAAGAGCGGTTCCATTGGCCATCGCCTGGGAACCGTTACAGGAACAGGTACAATTAGTTTTGAAGTAAATGCTCCGGATGTCGGTGTTGTACTGCCAGCAGGTTATTACACCGCATTTCTAGATTGTGCTGGGGGCGGATTACAATTTGGAGGGAATGCGAGCTATGAAATTCTGGGCGGCATAAATTCCCTTAGGCGATTATCGTTAACAGGAAGCGGTAACCGTACGCTGGGTAACAACAACATTGTGATTTGTGAAGATTTGACTTTAAATGGTCCCAATTTTCTGAATTCAAACAATCGTAACATTGTCATCCAGCGGGATCTCTTAGTAAGCGCCGGAACTTTTTCCAGCGGCATCGGGACGCTTGAAATAGACCGCAACCTGGTTGTGACAGGAGGAAGTTTTGATGGTCAGACGGGAGGTACAAAAATAGTTGACAACGATCTGACAATTACTTCCGGAGCATTCACAGCCGGGAGCGGAGGAACGCTCAACTTATCGGGTGATCTGATTTATGGAGGCGGTACTTTCAGCGGAGGGTCGGGCACACATAAAACTGTTTTTCAGGGAACTTCTGCTCAAGTTACGGCAGGGGCGTTCAGCCTGAATAGATTAGAAATTAATAACGGTACCGGACTGACACTAGGGGGCAATACCACAGTCACCAATGAACTGTTATTAACCAATGGCAATATCACTCCATCAGGAACATTTACCCTTACAACTTCGGCATTTGTGACCCCGACCATCGGTAAGTCCACTTCATTTGTAAATGGCAGGTTAAACAAAGTACTTCCCCAAGGTGCAAGTTTTGTTTTCCCCATCGGGAAAGGAACACGGTGGCGCCGCGGTTCAGTAATCAGTCCTACGTCTGCGACGACTACGACCTGGGAGTTTGAACATTTCCCGTTCAGCGCTCTCACAACCAGTCCGTTAGTTAACAATTTGACGCCATCTTCCGCTACAATTAAGACAGTCAGTACGGGAGAGTTTTGGAGAGTGTCGACTGGTGCGACGCCGAATACAGCTACTATTGGGCTTAGCTGGGGAATTGAGAGTGATGTAAATGCGGCTTCGGTAGAACGGCAGGATCTTGTTGTTCTGTTATGGAACGATGGTACCAGCCTCTGGGACAGTCGCGGAGGTACCAATTTCAGCTCCGGAAACACGCAGGCAGAAGGTTCCTTTAATGCTACAAGTGTAATCTCGTTCAGCGAACAGGTTGTAACGCTTGGCTCTCTCGATGCGGCAAACCCATTGCCTGTTACATTCCTCGAATTCACGGGAAAAACAGAGGGTAGAGTTAACGTGTTGAGCTGGTCTACTGCAATGGAAAAAAACAACGATTATTTTGAACTAGAACGATCAACTGATGGAGAGCTTTTTGAGTTGGTTGGAAAGCTGGCAGGCAGCGGTACCGTGAGCACCCGGTCACGCTATACGCTCACTGACTTTGACGCTCCGTCCGGACGAAGTTATTATCGTCTAAGACAGGTTGACTATGATGGCGCATTCGCATACCACCCAAAAATTGTAGTACTCACCCTGGAGGAAAGTAATTCGATTCTTGACTTCGAGGTATTTCCTAACCCAACTGCCGGTGAGGACATTGGCTTAAGAATATTTAAAGGAAACAATGATCCGGTACAAATCCGTTTGATCGATGTAAGCGGACGGACGGTTTTATACACAGAGGAGAGCCTCAGAAGCTTCCAACTCAAGACGCCTGATGTTCCGCAGGGATTGTACCTGATTGAGGTATCTCAAGGCGCGAGACGGGCAACGAAGCGATTGATTATTGAGCACTAAAAACTTGAAGTGAAAATCAAAAACAAAGACCCGGCAGTTGTCGGGTCTTTTGTTTTAATCACAATCAGCTTTTTGCTATGCCTTCATGATTTGATGTTTTGTTATAAAATCCGGATCAATGGTGATCCCTGATCCGGGACCAGACGGTACCGTAATTACACCACCAACACTTTCCAAAGGGGATGTTTTGCATTCAAATGGCAACTCATTATTGAATCCCTTAAACTCATGAAAGGCTCCTGCATTGGGAATAGCGGACACGAAGTGCAGCATATACAGATAACCTAACCCGGATCCTGAAATATGCGGTGTACATGGTTTGCCCATCGCATGAGCCATGAGGGCAACTTTCATAGACCGTATCATGCCTCCAAAATAAAAAATATCCGGCTGAAGAATTTGAAGAGCATCATTGGCGATAAGCCAGCGCATGGCGTGCATACTGGGCTCCTGCTCTCCACCGGCAATAGGAATCGACACAGCGTCTGCTACCTGCCTGGTTTCTTCGTACCAATCAAACGGAACGGGCTCTTCGTAAAAGTCAAACTTATATTCCTCCATCATTTTTCCAATCCGTATAGCCTCATCTACGGTATACGAACCATTTGAATCTGCATAGATCACCATGTCATCCCCGAAGGTCTTGCGGACCAAAGGGATTAACTTTTCCGTTCGCCCTGCCGGATACTCTGAATTACTGCTCATCCTGCCGCCAACTTTAAACTTCAATGCTTTGGCGGATGACTTTTCAACTTCCTCTTTTATTTTGATAATAGTCTCCTCGGCAGAAATCCCGCGATCACCATTTGCCTGGTAGACGGCTATCTGTCGGTTTGAGATTTTGCCAATCAGGTCACCTATCGGCTTCTTTGCCAATTGTCCCAGCAGATCAAGCACCGCAAATTCGATCGTGGCCAAGGGTACCCACAAGGCAAGATTCTGCATTTTGTAGTTGCTCTGATAGACATACACGTCGTCCAAAAGGGACTCAATGTCGCGTGCATCCTTACCAATAAAAAACGGTTGAAGTCTGTTCAGGAAAACCGGATACAACGATTTCATCTGGTCATTGTTGGAAACTGAAATACCGACAGCACCATCCTTCGACCTGACACGGCAGAGAAAATTGCCGTTGTGCATCAGCAATTCCAATGTCTCAATGATAACCGGGGATGTCCATAGCTCCCTTCGGAGTACTTTACCAGCAATGATCTTATCGAGAACGGCATACCGATCGTTAAGACCTGGTGTTGCTGATGCTGCTGATGAAACCGTTGTGAGGATCGAACCTGCCACAGCAGTTTGAATAAATTTTCTTCTGTTCGTTTTCATTAAACTAAGGTTGCGATTCTTTCTTCCTGCTGAAATCAGGGTTACACCCTGCTGCGCAAAGTTTAGGAAAATAGCAAAAAACCGAAGGGTTACCTATTCATTTTTTTCTCATCAAGACCACAAACTCAGAATAATGCGTATGTCACAATCCTTACAGGTATTTATTTTATGCTCATTATTATGAAAACAATAAAAAACTCTCTTGCGGAGCTGGTGGACTTCGCGACGGTTGAAGTTAAGGAAGGGGACGCCATTCTTTCAATTACACAGCTTACTGGAAAAGGCGTCTTAATCAATGTTGAAAACATTGACTACTTCAGGAACCATTATTTGATGGACGCCGAAACGTGGGAAAATTTTCTCTACCGGTTTACCCATGATAAAATATACCGACTCTCCCATGTTGTTAACAAGCGATGGCATGGGTCTTTATCAGCGTGAAGGCTTATTGTTGATCATCCATCCATGGGCAATTAAGTAAGGGTCAAAAAGGTCGAGTACCATGTACGGTGAATTGCGCTTCGCGTGCTATTCAACGAAATACCGGACAATAACAAGAAAATCCAATGCATTAAATTCAAAAACGGATTTTTAGCGACAGTCCCGGGCGATATGGATTAAGGCCAAGACCGATAGAGGCACCTTGTAGCTCCTTTTTGTATTTCCTTTCCTTGTGCGTTCCTAAACACATTAAGGTTACTCCGGGTACCACTGCGAGCATGCCAACTCCTATGATAACCTCTTCGGTATGCGTATCTGGACTCTCACCTGACAATACGGAATCTGTAGATTTAGCCATTGCGGAGATGACACCCGCCGTCACTGCTAGTCCACCCAACAACGTTATTGAAAACCCGGCCTTCTTCATTTTCTGAAATTTCTGAATTTTAATCAGTTCTTCAGGTTTGTAGGATACTTCCGGAGAGGGCGGAGTTGGGACATAAACGGCTTTTGAGTATATAAGTGGCTCGCGTTTCAGCAGGGTTATCCTGGCGACGTTTTTCTCGATTGTTTCAAACGTATCAGAATAATCCGGTATCGTCACTTTGGCCCGACTTTCGTAATAATAGGAGAAACCACTAATCCGTTCCGGGCTAATATCTTGTAAATAGATTTCCAGGGTGGCACCGGACTTCAGTTCCAGTAGGTAGTCTTTTCCTGTTTCGAGCTTCAATAAGAAATCCCGTGTGATCTGTTGGTGGCGGGAAGGGCGCTGTTGTGAGATACAGGACGTTAATGGCAGTACAATCAGCGCAAGAATTACGAGAGTTTTCAAAAGTAACTTCATGAGGTTTCGGGTTGGTTCAGGTTGTGGACGCGCCTGCTAAAGCCTTTCTTAGTTCTTTAGCATGGCACAAGACTCCATACTTACAGGCCCAAAACTCGATCTTTCATACCCAAGAGTTTACAACAAAAGCATCAAATAATAACAATTTTTCGACGAAATAGAAGATTTCCCGGAAGCAGTGTTGTTCCGTTCAGAATCGTCTCGATACCTAGGAAGATTCAGCCGAATTGGGCTATAAGGCAGAAGCATGTAATAAGTTCACACCCTTCATTTACCAGACTGGATGATCACCTCCCCAAGCGAGAACGGGCGTAGCGGTGCGCCAATTAGATTTTTATTTTCATTACCAGCTTTTTGATATCCCCCTCCCCGATCATAGGAGCATGCACATCTTCGGGAAAGAAAATAACGAACTGTCCGTTGGTAAGCTGGAAAAACATGTCAGGTTTGTCTCCAAAAAAGAGGACATCTTTTTCTTCATTGTAAACTCCATTTGGCGTTACGCAGTTTTCTCTCGGCTTCCAGCCAATCGTCTCCACGCCATTAATACAAACCTGAATGTCTATATTCTTATTGTGACATTCAAACTTCGACACGCTAGCCTCCTTTGTTTTACCCGGAGAGTTGCTGTAGATCGCTTTTACACCTTCTCCTACGTCCAGTTTCCCATCGGGAGCGTTTGGCAGGTCTGTTTGTCGTATGTAGGCGAATGCCTTTTCAAATAAAGGATGGACCGAAAAGTACTTCGATGCATTGGTCAGGGTATCTATAATCATAAGTATAAGGTTTAAAGGTTATAACCTGTGTTAAAAATAGAATGATAAGGTCATTTTTCAAATTATCCTATTCTATGGCCCAACCACCGCAGGGATTTACATATGGATGAAATCGTTAAGGGAAACACTGCCGGTCCGGTGCTCCCGCCAAAAAAATAGGTTTTCTCTATTCATCAGTCGTTCTAATTGAAATGAGGTAACAATTGATCGATTCGTGCTAACCCGATGGGTAACTAAAGGAGAAATTTGTAAGGAAGTTCAACTGGAAACACAAACAACCAACTGAGTGAATCGTACTTCGAGAAAAACGTTTCTAAAAGACAGCTTACAAGCGGCTCTTGGTATCGCTTTGTTGAATCCATTCAGGCACCTGTTTGGTTCCCCGGGAAAACATGACAAATTACCACCCTGGAATGAATTGGTGGATTATGCGCGCTGGTGCCCTACGGTTCACAATCTGCAACCC
The DNA here is from genome assembly GCA_041737945.1 of Chryseolinea sp. Taxonomy (GTDB): domain Bacteria; phylum Bacteroidota; class Bacteroidia; order Cytophagales; family Cyclobacteriaceae; genus Chryseolinea. The sequence continues at coordinate 231,780 of JBGSQQ010000011.1, read as the reverse complement.
CATAGATTAAAAGTCATTTCAAGTACGGAAGCCGAACTATACTATGAACCGGCCAGGCTTTTGCCAGTTGGAGACCCCAATGCAATTTTCGTAACCGTCGCGATGGGCATATTTATTGAGCATCTTTCCATTGTAGCCGGTTCATTCGGAGCGAAAGTAGTAATCGCGGAAGTTTCCCATGCAATATCAACAAGTGCCACAATACCCACGCTATTTGCAAAATTGAGTCTTATCCCTGCCGATGAAAAAGAAGAACTGGACAAAGAACTAATTACAAAAAGAAGAACGTCGCGTCTGCACTATGACGGAAAGCAGCTGCAGGCGGACACCTTAGAAAAGGTCAAAAAGCAGGCCGGGAAATTTGACCATGCGTTCTTTTTCTCATCGGAAAAAAAACTGGTGGATTTTGTAATAGACCTCAACCAACAAACCTTGTTTGAAGACATTGGATCAGATCAGAACAGGGCTGAACTCAACCGACTATTCCGTTACACCAAGGAGGAAGCAATAAACAAGAAGGATGGACTTTGGGCAAAATGTATGTGCTTTTCGGGATCGATGATGAAGTCAGTTTTTACGGAACACCACAAATGGGAAAAGGGTTTGCGGAAAAATATTCTTAAGAAATTCTACAGATCCTCATTCAAAGGAACAACAACCATTGGTTGGTTCGGCGGTAGATTTGACAACACCGACGATTGGCTTCAGGCCGGAAGAATGTTGGCCAGAAACTGGCTTTTGATCACCAAACATGGGGCTTACATCCATCCATTTGGTTCACTTATTACGAACAAGAGTGCCTATAGGCAGTTAACAGACAGGCTGACAGAACCCGGTGAAAACAAGAAGATCTGGATGATTTTCAGAGTAGGATATTCCGGCGTACCCACCAGAAGTTACCGACTAAGCACTGATGAAATTCTAATCTCCTAAGATATATGCGACACTTTATCCTAATGGCCTATGCCTGGTTACTTGAACTCTACAGAAAACCACTCATGCTATCCGATGCAACAATAAAACTCCTCTACATTCCTGGATTTAACGGAATCAGGACATTCAATGCGAAAGCCCGGGCGTATGCCGAGTTTACCAAAGCCAAAAGAAGTGTCCCGGCCTATACCGATTTTCTGAACGGTAAAAGCTTTTCGAAACCATCCTTCAGCGGCATCACTCCAAACATCCATGAAATACCGTCCATCGACAAGGAAAACTATGTCAAGAAGTATCCTCTTGACGACCGATGTGCAGAAGGAAAAGTCCCCTCAACGGGCGTAATAATTGATGAATCATCCGGAAGCAGCGGAACAGCTACCAATTGGGTCAGAGGAAAAAAGGAAAGGAAAAGAAATTTTAAAATGATCCGCTTTGGAATGCGAAGCCTCATGGGTGAAGGACCGCTCTTTGTCATTAATGCTTTCGCCCTGGGCCCCTGGGCAACGGGAATAAATATCTCGATGAGTTGCGTAACATTTTCAAAACTCAAATCTCTGGGGCCCGATAAAATCAAAATCGAGAACACAATCAAACAGTTTGGCAAAGGGCATAAATACGTGATCCTTGGCTATCCCCCCTTCCTAAAGTTGCTGGTTGATAACTCGGCAATAAACTGGAATGAACATAACGTTTCATTCATATTCGGCGGCGAGTCGATGACGGAGGGAATGAGAGATTATTTGCTGGCTAAAGGAATCAAAAAAGTATACAGTTCATTTGGCGCCTCTGACCTGGAACTTAATATCTCCACAGAAAATGATTTCACAATAAGCATAAGAAAATTACTACGATCAAATGCATCCCTTCGACAAAAGATACTGAAGCACACAGGTGCATTGCCGATGGTTTTTCAATTTAACCCCACAGACTTTCTGATTGAATCCTCTGACACAGGCGAACTAATCATTACAATCTGCCGACCTGATTACCTGGCTCCGAAAATCCGATACAACATACACGACCGAGGGCATGTCATGCAACTTAAAGAGCTTGAATCTATACTAAAGGAAATGAATATTGATTTGACGGAAATGACAAGACCGGCAACAGACTTGCCAATTCTTTTTCACTACGGAAGAGCAGATATGACAGTGTCTTTCTTTGGTGCTAACATAAGCCCTACCGACATACAGGAAGCACTATACAACCTGCCTGAATTGGTTACCGCCATCAATTCATTTTGTTTGAACGTCATTGAAGACAAAGATGCAAACCTGCAGTTGGTTGTCTCTTTCGAAATGCAAAAAGACAAGAATCTGTCAGCAATTAATTTAAAGGAAATGCAAACGGAATTTTTTGAACAACTTGCAGAAACGAATCAAGACTTCAGAGAAGCTAAAAGAATGGCTGCAAATGAAGACCGTACGGTTATTCGTTTTTATGATTTTGGTCAAGGACCATTTGCAGACTTTGACTGCAGAATTAAGGCGAAATACATAAGCTAGATTGATGGCCAAACGAAATGGTACAATTAAATTTTTGGAATATTAATGACTGACTTTAGAAACATTTCGGTGAAATGAACATATCGTGCGTATTGAACGCAGAAAAATGAATTGGCTTATTCCTCTCTCGTTTTACTTCTAACGCTGACAATTTGGACCAATGAACAGGAAGGCCGGGTTGATTTTTTGCATTTCTCCATCCTTGTCGACATAGCCAAGCACGAGCTCATACAGCGTACTTCCATTTTATTCAGGTTTCAAAGGACATAACATATTAGCATAAATTCCCCAACTGTTAGCACTCTTCTGTCATCGAAGACGAGGCCCTTTATGTGACCTCTCCCAGGGACGGAAATATGCTATTTGATGAAAGATTCCTGATAACAGAATTGGCGCAAGGTTCCTGACATTTGTGTAAACGAAACGATCATGAAACGGCTTATCACATTTCTCGTCTTTATGTTGCTATTATCCACCTGGGTATTATCCTAGACATTCTGCCGCCAACCCGCGACGAAAGTTCAAGTAGGTGCCACTTCAGGAAGTAGGGATTGAGCAGAGCTAGTCACGAAACGCCTCGAAACAAAGGCAAACAAGTAAGACTGACCAATAAATTCACAATCATGAAAACTTATACGAATAAACTCCTGCTTGTGGTGTTGATAGCGCCGCTCCTTTCTTCCTGCTTCTCTTACAAAAATCTTACAAAAAATGAACCAGTAACGTCCGATCTGCTGTCAAAGCTGAAGCCTGGAAAGAAATACAAGTTCGAACTGGCAATCGGCGAAATCCAAAAGATTTACATCAGTAACGTAACCGTTGACAGAATTACGGGATACTTGTATCGGGAAGGCAAGTATACAACCAATAGAAATACTCAATCGGTTAATACTGTATCCGGTCAAATCGACTTCGAGAAAGGTTATGTTAAAGAAACCAGAAGTAACTATTCAGATAGTTTCGAGAATATTACCAAAAATGTCACCTGCATATCAAGGCGAAAATTCGACCCCATGAAGACAACTGCCCTTGTTGTTGTGCCTACGGCCGCAATTATCGGCGTGATGTTTATCCCCTACTCAATACCCATCGTTCTTACACCTTAGGAAGATTTACACGTTCCTTGTGCTCCACAAATAATTCTACTTCAGCCTTTCCCACACACTGCCACAAGTCAACATTTGATCCCCAAAGTAGGGATTGCGGATTTCTTCTGCATCGCTAAGCCAGAACCCACCCTGATTATTAAAAGCCATTGGGCAAAAGTCATAATAGGCGGTTGCTCCCCCAAGACCATAGGCCTTTATACTCTTATACAAATTTTCAGTAACCGTGCTGAAGGCCTCCCGCTGAACTTCTATATCTGAAGAAGATGCTATTGTGCTCAACGCCGTCTCCATTCCATTCAGGTAAGTCATCCAGTCGTTGTGTGCCGCCCCGGATAATAATTTCATGTCAGCACCTGCCAATGACTTGGTTGTTGCCGTTGCTTCCACTCCTACCTTAGACGCATCAGAAGTTACAAAAGCTTCCTTCAGCAAAATGTAAGCGGTGAATACGGTGGCTAACTGTTCCTGGAACCTGGAGTCAACAGCAAACTGTGGCTGCACTGTTTCGGCCGGAGCTTGTGCTTCAGTGACTGGCTGCTCTGCAACAGCCTCTCCATGGCCGTGGTGTGAATCGTCATTTTTGTTTCCGCCACACTGGCTGAAAGTGAAGGCCATAGCCGCCATCAGAAGGGAAATTAGCATTGATTTGGTTTTCATAGTCGTCTTTAAATTTAATGTATTGTAGTTGTTTGAATGTATAAATCTCGCATGTGTTCTTTTTTTATTGATGGTTGTGACCCGTCATGGAGTCTGTTCCCTTCTTAAGTATCATCTCGCTATACAAAAGATAGGCACCGGTCACAACAATCCGATCGCCTTCCTGAAGGCCTTCCGTGATTTCTACCTGCTCAAAATCCTCCAGCCCTGTCTTCACCAACCGTGGCTGAAACGTATTGGTTGCTGTTTCGATATATACGCGCGTTCCTTTTGCATCGCGAATCACAGCATCTGTTGGTATGGCCACCGCACTGCGTGACGAATGCGTAAACAGCACCTGCGCCTGCATACCCGGTTTGAATTTTCCTTCCGGATTACTGATCGCGGCGCGTATCACGGTGATCTGCGAATTGGCTCTATACGCCGGACTCATAAAAATTACCTCTGTTTCAAGGGGTGTTGACTCAAATCCGTTAACTCTGAAAGTAAGTTTGTCCCCTGGCTTAACCCATGCTGATTCAGTGGCGTACAATTCTGCCTCTAGCCACAACCGATTGATATCCACGATACGAAAGAGTAGTGACCCTTCCTCAATATACTGGCCTTCATTTACTTTAATTTCCGAAACAATTCCTCCGGAAGGAGCGACAAACGTGGTACGCTGCTGAACGGTCCCGGTTTGTTCCAGTTTTTCTACTTGCTTTTTCGTGAGTCCGTACAACAAAAGTTTACGCTTTGCAGCACTTACAAACGATTCATAACGAGGTTCCTCTTTTCCAAGCATTTCATACTGTTGTTTAGCCAGGAGGTATTCGCGTTGTAATGTCAGTAACGTTTCGCTGTAAAGTTCGTACAACGGCGCACCAAAGCTAACCACACCACCAGTTTCTTTTATAAAGAGTTTTTCAATTCTTCCTGAAGCCCGACTGCTGATCGCTTCGGTCAGGTCTTCGTTCTCAGCGACCCTGGCATTAAGAACCAGTGTTTGCCCAACCGGTTTGATGGACACGAGCTGTGTGGTAATGTTGGCAAGTTTCACCTGACTTTCACTCAGCATCAAGTCAGTAGTGTACCGGTTCGCAACGACTGCCTGATCAGTCTCAAGTCGATCCGTTGGCTTTTCACAAGACCAAAGCAGGACAAGGGATAATAAAATCGAAAATAGAAACTTGAAATTTGAAATGTCCGGGAACGATGAAAGTAGACCTTTGAAACTCGAAGTTGCAGGGGGAGTTGAAATTGGAAATTTGAAAATTGAAAGTTGATGCAACGCATTCAGCTTTGGTCCAAGTTCATCGATCACTGAATGGTATTCTTTCATACGTAATTCATCTATGATTCTCCGTTTTGAGGCTTTGAATAGCCATCCCTTCGTTTCTTCAAATGATCCTCTCGAATACCGGTAGAAATTCCTGCGATCAGCAGGTGTGTATCGGCCGTATCCTTCAACGATATTGATTGAAACGCTATCTGAAGATCGGATTATCTGATATCCAATAGTTCTTTGAGCCTTCTCCGGCCAGTGATCAAAGTCTTCCCAAACCATATCAGACAATTGCTCACCAGGTTTGTATACATCAAGATCAGTCAACGCTATCATATTACAGGTATTTAATCAACTTCCAATATCAAATTTCCAGTTTCTATTTTCAAGTTTCGATTTTCAACTTTCAAGTTTCCCATTTTATCTCGTGACCTTTATAAAACTCTCACTGTCCATCAGGTATTGCGCATGGGCAGCAATCTCGTCCGACGAAGACAACCCTTGTTTGATCTCCACCCATCCTTCCGTTTGAATTCCAACATTCACATGCTTCGGCTGAAATACGTCGCGTTCCTTAATAAATACGATTTTCTCAAGACCCAGATCGACCACTGCATCGCGAGGAACCCACAACGCCTCAACGGGCTTTAACCGGATCCGGGCATTTACGAGTTGCCCGATTTGAAGTTCGACGGTGTTCTTCACATACAACCTTACCTTCACAAAGTCCTCACCGTCCGAAAAGAAAGGTTGTATAAAATCCACCTTTCCCGCTACTATGTTGTTATTGCCAAGGTCGAGATCAACTTCATCATTCAGAATTAAACGACCGGACTGTGCGCCAGGTAAATCAAGTTCGACACGCAAAGCGGAGGTATTGACTACCTTAAACAGTGTCTGGCCAGCTGAAACATAATTTCCTTCTCGTAGCAATTCAGAAGTTGAAACGGTCATGGGCGCGGCATTGCCAGAGGCGGAAGCCGACTCCCCTCCACGCGCCATACCTCCTCCACTCATTGACGACGTTGATGACGATTTTTTAATTGTCGGAACCAAGGCATCCTCCATGACTACAAAACCATCATACGGACTAAAAATGGAGAAGGTAAGTTCTACGCGTTTACGCTGAATTAAGTCTGTTACCTGGTCCTGGCTCGCACCAAGCAAATACAGCCTATTCTTTGCAGACGCGATGATGGATGTGTTTGCCGGATCATTTTCAATAAGGTACAGCAACTCACGCTGTGCGGTAAGCAACTCAGGACTATAAATCTCCGCTACTTTTTGTCCCCTTTTTACAGGCTGAAATGCATACTTTAAAAACACCTTTTCCAACCGGCCGCCTATTCTTGCCGGAATCGTATACATATTCCTTGTATCATAGGTGACGATACCTTGTCCTTTTACCTCAACCGGCATCGCTTTGAACTCACCTTTTGTTGTGCTGACGGCGGACATGACAACTTCATTGGTAGATCTCGTCAGCCTCGCGATATCTTCTGTAATTTTCACTTCTTCACCCGACCGGGCTTTTCGGACAAGTTCCATTCCACAAACCGGGCAAGTGCCCGGCTTATCCGACACAACGGTTGGGTGCATCGGACAGGTGTATGAGTCGGCATGGTCACTGTGCTTATCATTTCTGTTGCATGCATTTGCAAGCAACATCCATACGGCAGCGATAAGCACCCATTTCACTAATGCCCACGAACTAACTATGGACTGTGGACCATCGACCATGGACTTATTACTATTTCTCCAGTTCTTTTTCATAGCGCACGATCATCATGTAGTATTCTTCCAGCTTGTTGAGGTATTCCATTTGCGACATATTCAGCGCCTCCCACCCATCAATGACAATGGGTAACTGCTCGCGGTTTTCTTCATAGCTAAGCATCAGTGTTTGATAGTTCCGTGTAAGGGCAGGGATTATCTTACTCCGGTAATTCTCCAGCTGTTGCTGCATCCGGGAGAGTTTCGCGGCCATCCCTGTCAGCATTCCATGGGTTTCGATCAGCAGGGCTTCGCGACCCTTCTTCATCGCCTCAATATCGTATTGCATACCTTTCACTTCTGACTTATACATTTTTGAAGACCAGGGTGCGATAGGAATTGATACCATTGCCATCGCTGTGAATTGAGCAGGCATGTCACCTAACGGCTGCATATGGTCGAACCTGATTTTGAAATCCGGTTTTGCCTGAAATCTCTGAAGCTGCTGGTTCAGCTGCATGACCTGAATGGTTTTATCGATGCGCTTTACATCGCTGCGGCGGAAACTCAGGGCAGCCGTATCAGACATCACCAGATTCGCCTCATAGTGAACCCGTGTGGCGGTATCGACCATAATGGAGGCTTCTGTAGGCAAGTTCATCAGGGACTTCAACAGAAATTGTATTTCATCAATGTCACCCTGTGTCATCAGAATCATGTTTTGCACTTCACTTAGCCGTCCCTCTACTTTATAAATATTACCAAGGCTCCCTTGATTATAGGGATATCGAAGTCTGGCCAATTTTAACATCAGGTCAATAATGCGCTCATTCTCATGCAGCACCCTTAACTTCTTTTCCGCGACCAACCAGGAATAGTAAAATTCCTTAGCCTCGGCGCGCAGCGTATTGAACTGATACGATCTCCCTTGCACTTCAACTGCGGCGCGGGATGCGAGGAATTCCCTGTTCGCATTAAGCTTCGCCGGATTGGGAATGTTTTGTTCCAGGGAAAACATGATGGATCCTTCATCACGCTCCTCCATTAACGTTTGGCCTGGATAAGGCGTCATAAATGTCCCGGCACCAACCATCGGCGCCATCCAGCTCTTCGCGCCTTCCGTATATGTATCAAGTGCCTTAACCCTTATGTCATACTCCTGGAGCATTGGGTTCTGCCTATCAATAAAAAGCAGTACACTGTCCAGGCTGATTACCTGTGCATGTGTAAGCGGAGTAAGAAGGTGCAAGAAAAAAAATGAGAATAGCAATCTGAGCCTTAGAATACGACGTGTTATGACAGACACTACTATTCCATTTTCCAATTTACGGTTTCTATTCCGGGCTTTTTGGTTTTTCATATCGTCAATGCTTAACATCATACACTTCCAGTTTTCCAAACTTTCTTAATTCATATTCTTTCGTCATCAAAAAGATGAGTGGTGTTACCAGAAGGATGTGTGTGGCCGAGGTCAGCACACCACCAATCATCGGTAAAACAATGGGCACCATCACGTCGCTTCCCACACCGGTCGACCACAAGACAGGAATAAGACCGAACAAGGCAACGCTTACGGTCATCACTTTGGGACGGAGGCGCTTCGCTGCCCCGGCAATTACAAATTCTCTCAGTTCTTCCTTCGAAATGGTATCGCTGCTGTTACCTCTCAGTTTTGTCAACTGCAACATGGCATCGTTCAGATAGATCACCATGACCACGCCGGTTTCCACGGCAATTCCGAATAAGGCAATGAAACCGACCGCTACAGCAACGGATAGGTTCACACCATAGAAGTAAATCATATATGCACCCCCGATTAACGCGAAGGGTACTGTAATCAGGCTAAAAAATGCTTCCCTGATGGACTTGAAAGCGAGGTACAACGAAATAAAAATAATGAGGAATACCACAGGGAGAATAACCAGAAGTGTCTGTTTTCCCCGTATCAGGTTTTCGTATTGCCCGCTCCATTCCAGGTAATACCCGCCGGGCAATACACCCATTTGTTCATTGAGCCTGGCAATGGCTTCTTCGATAGTACTTCCCAAATCGCGATCACGAACATTAAACAACACGGCGCCACGAAGCATTGCGTTTTCTGATGTGATCATCGGCGGACCGTCTTCAAACCGAATATCTGCTACGGCCGACAACGGAATTGTCCCGAGTGATGAAGTCTGTACCGGAATTCGTTTTAGCCTTTCAAGACTATTGCGATAGTCCTGGGCAAGTCTTACACTGATGGAGAACCGTTGCCTACCTTCTATAGTCTGACCAATTGATGCTCCTCCGATGGATGATTCCACGATCAGGTTTACATCGTCTACCGTAAGACCATAACGGCCAAGCGCCTGCCGGTCGATATCTATGGTCAGGTACTTCCCCCCCGTAACAGGATCCACATACAGGTCTTTCACGCCTTCAATTCCCGCCAACGTTGTTTTGACCTTCCCTGATAAAACATAAATACTATCAAGATTCTGCCCATAAACCTTTACACCTACATCCGTCCGAATTCCTGTTGAGAGCATATTAATTCGGTTGATGATCGGTTGGGTCCATCCGTTCACGACACCGGGTATCTGGAGCCTGGCATCCAATTCATTAATAATATCTCTTTTGGTCAGTCCCTCCCGCCATTCTGATTTAGGCTTCAGCATGATGATAGTTTCAATCATACTGATAGGTGAATTGTCTGTCGCTGTGCTGGCCCGGCCCGCCTTTCCCAATACCTTATCTACTTCCGGAAGGGACTTGATGATCTTATCCTGGACCTGGAGAATACGCTTTGCTTCTTCATTGGAAACATCCGGCAACGTAACGGGCATAAAGAGTATAGATTGCTCGTCGAGTGGAGGCATAAACTCGCTCCCCAGACTCATCAGTAATGGAATGCTGATCACAAGGGCAAGAATGTTCACACCAATTGTTGTTTTTCTCCATTTCATACACGCACGGATGGCTGGCTCATAGATTCTTTCCAGAAAACGATTAATGGGGTTTTTGTGATCATTTCTGAATTTTCCCTTCATAAAGAACGAGATGATCACCGGCGCAAGGGTAATGACAAGGATCGCATCGACCAGCATGATAAATGTTTTCGTATAGGCCAACGGATGGAAAAGTTTACCCTCCTGTCCGGTCAACATAAATACCGGCAGGAAGGAAGTGATTATGATAATGGTGGAATAAAATACACCGCGCGATACCTGCCGGGATGACCTTTCTATGATCTCAAGTCGCTCAGATTCGTCGATCCGGTTATAGTTTCGGGAAAATATTTTTTTGACCATACTATTTTTCGGTTTCGGGGTTTAACTCCGCAAAACGGGTTGACAGGTTTTTGTAGGAATTTTCAGCCATAATGATTCCATTGTCGACAATCACGCCAATAGCCAGTGCAATACCGGTAAGCGACATGATGTTGGAACTGATACCAAAAGCATTTAGGAGAATAAAAGCCGTGGCAATCGTAATGGGTATCTGTATAATAATACTGATAGCACTTCGCCAGTGAAACAAAAAGATGATCACCACCAGGGATACCGCTATCATTTCTTCTATCAGTGTGGTTTTGATAGATGATACCGATTCCTGAATCAGCTCACTGCGGTCGTAAATGATATTGAACGTCACGCCTTCCGGGAAACCTTTGGCCACCTCTTCCATCTTCTTCTTTACGCCAGTAATTACCTCGTCGGCGTTTTCACCGTAACGCATTACTACTATCCCTCCTACCACTTCACCTTCGCCATTAAAATCAAAAATACCCAGGCGTGTCTCCCCTGTCATTTGAACGGTTGCCACATCCCGTATGGAAACCGGAGTTGACTTCACCGTCTTTAATGGAATACCTTCAATCTCTTCAATGGATTTCAGATATCCGGTAGTTTTTATGATATAGCCGATGTCATTCATTTCAAATTTCCGGCCTCCGGCTTCATTGTTGTTGGCGCGCACCGCCTGAATCACCTCTTGAACCGAAAGACCATAATAATTCAGCTTGTTGGGATTCAGTGTCACCTGGTATTGTTTCTGGAATCCACCGAAGGAAGCGATCTCACTGACACCCGTACAATTTTGGAGTGCAAACCGGACGTACCAATCCTGAATGGCGCGTTGTTCGCCCAGATCCATTCCAGGTGCATCCAGCGTGTACCATAGTATATGGCCCACTCCTGTGCCGTCCGGACCAAGGGTTGGTGTTACCCCGTCCGGCAAAAGGCGAGCGGCATAATTCAGTCGTTCCAGAACCCGTTCTCGCGCCCAGTAGATATCGGTATCTTCCTGAAAGATTACATAAACGAAACTCATCCCGAACATGGAAGAGCCCCGAACATACTTTACCTGGGGCAATCCCTGCAGGTTTGTTACCAACGGATAGGTAACCTGATCTTCCATAATTTGTGGACTTCTTCCCATCCATTCCGTGAAGACGATTACCTGATTTTCAGACAGGTCCGGTATCGCATCGATCTTATTCACCTTTACAGAGTATATACCCCAGGCGAATAATCCTGCGGCAACCAGTAACACCAGGAAGCGGTTGCGTAATGAGAATGAAATCAGACTTTCTATCATGACCTAAAAAAAAGCATGTAAACAAAAGGAATAGCAGGATGCGCCCGGATAAGGCGATCAAAGGAAGAGAAGGAGCTCTTCTAGGAAATGGGAAAAATCAAATGAGGAATACCTGAAGGGAAACGGTAATGTCCCCCGCCCGAGTCGGCGGATCGTACTTGTAAAATCGTGTTCGGGAGGTGGGAGAAGAAGGAATTATCTCTGAAATCAAAACAAGAGGCAAGGTTGCGTCCCACAAAGGAACTGGCGAAGGAGAAATATCTGTCGCAGAAACGTTAAAATCCTCACCGGAGTGGATGACTGTTTCATCTTCGCAGCAAGGTTCTGTTTGTTTGTGACAAGGGGGTAATTTCTTCTCCATTTCGCAGCCTTCAGCTTTCGAAAAGAGTGCTACGTTTTGAACGTGGCCGCCGCATAAGTGCATGCCCACCATAAAGCTGCTGCTGGAAAACAACACCAGAAGGGCGAAAGCAACAGTTAGTATGGCGCGGTATCTTGTCATTGGTTATTCAAATATAACGTAATAAGGTCAAATGTGATTTATACTTTACTAAGATTGACTTGCAAAATTACCTGTATTCAGGGCAAAAGCGTCTTTTTTGTTTGAATCAGCGAAATTTGCCAAAAGGTTTCCGGAGTCACAATCCCCACCACCCCTCTGACAACCCTATAGTTGCCACGAGATACAATGTCGCATAACCCGCAGCAATACATGTTACAGTTGTGGTGAAAGGGTTGACTTTCCACACAGATATTTTAGCGACCTCTCGTTCAATGTCCGCAAATGATGACGTATACAAAATGGTGTTCGATCTACCTTTAGAACGTCGTTGACATAGAAAACCGACAACCATTTCTTTCTCCACACTCGTAAGTTCAATGTACTGAATCTGACCGTTCATTAACTCGAATGCATATCTCTTTCCCGGCTCAAGACTTAAAAGAAAATCCCGGGTAATAGACTTTTTAATGGTCAGATTCTTATACGAATAACAGGAGGATAATAAAAATGCCAGCAAGGACAGAATTACCAACCGTCCCGAAAAAAAGACAATTTTCCATTTCATATGAACTCTGTGTTTTATCAAGTCCAAAGTTCAACATCATGTATGATTACGATTGATACAAATCTTTCAATTATTGACTTCTTTTTAACACAACCGAAAAATGGCCAGGTTTGAAAACCTGGCCATTTCCTAAAGCAATTATGTAACAGACAACTTAATTAGCCTAAACCACAGACGACCTGCGAATAAACAACGGCTTGTAATAGTCACGGTATGCCCAGGCAAGATAAACATGGATAAGCACGATAATAATACCCATCAGCGTATTACCGGGTGTAAGGAATGCATGAAACAATAAAATGTTAATACTGATCGGCATGAGCACAACAAGCGTCAGCGGGACAAACAGTCCGATGAGCAACATGGCACCCAGCAACACTTCAATTCCTTTCAGCATCGGAAAGAAATAACCGGATTGAAATAATCCCCCGGTAAAGGCATCTGCCACACCACCGTGTGAGGGAGGTGTGGGCAGGAAATGAAAGAAAAAGTTCAGGCCAAATACAAAGTAGATCAGTCCGAGAATAATCCGCGCACCGACGGCAGAGATAGATTTAATTTTCGTTGACATAAAGTTTATGATTTATAAATAATTACGCATTTACAAGTTCATCCTTAAAAACCGGATAATCCGTGAAACCCTTAGCGCCCGGTGTATAAAAAGTACTCGCATCAAGTTTAATATTGAGCGGCAGGTTCTTGTGAAGCCGTGTAACGAGATCCGGATTGGAAATGAATGGTTTTCCAAACGCAACCAGGTCAGCAAAGCCGGAGGCCAGATCTGTCTCAGCACGATCCAGCGTGTAGCCACCTGACAGGATTAAGGTGTTCTTGAATTTTTCACGAATGGTTTGTTTTATTGATAGCGGTACTTCCGGGGCGCCGCCTGCACTGTGATCAACTATGTGGATATACTCAATTCCAATTTTATTCAACTGTTCCGCGAGGTAGGTGTAGGTCGCCTCTACTTCCGGATAATGCGGCATATCGTTAAACACGCCAAATGGCGATAAACGAATGCCCACTTTGTCTTTTCCAATCGCATCACTCACTTCCCGGGCAACCTCCAGCACAAAACGGCTGCGGTTTTCTATACTTCCTCCATAATTGTCGGTGCGTTGATTCGAATGAGGGGATAAAAATTGCTCCAATAAGTAACCGTTCGCTGCATGAAGTTCAATTCCATCGAAGCCTGCTTCAATGGCGTTGCGCGCGGCCTGAACGTATTCATTTTTTGTCTCCAATAGCTGCTCGGCACTCAACGCTTGTGGCACCGGATGATCCTGCATTCCTTCCTGATCGGTCCACATCTGGCCAGTGGCAGCAACAGCCGAAGGTGCGATCACTCTGCCACCCGCGGGCAAGTTCAATGCGTGAGCAATCCGGCCGGTATGCATAAGCTGCACGAAGATTCTTCCTCCTTCATCGTGAACACCTTTCGTAACCTGTTGCCAGGCAGTAACCTGGTCTGCTGAAAATAATCCCGGAATGCGGGCATAGCCCAATCCATTTGGAGAAGGCGCTGTACCTTCCGTAATTATCAATCCGGCTGAAGCGCGCTGGGCGTAGTAGTTTGCTATTATTTCGTTTGGAAGGTTATTGATTGCGCGGCTGCGTGTCATGGGAGCCATTACCAGGCGGTTCGCCAGGTCTATACTTCCTAAGGTGTACGGGGAAAAGGCAGTTTTTTTGCTCATGGGGATAAATTGATTTAGTTATATATTTAAATGTTTCGATTTATTATTTTAAAAAGAAAGCCCATCCGGGCACAGTTAAATAAAGGTTTTTGCTGGTGATTTAGTTCATCGATATATTTAAATTTTTCAATATATTTTTCCAAAAAAAATCAACTAGTTGAATTTCAGCTGATTAATAGCTGATGTGTATTCCTTTAAAAGTTTCTCATTCAGGTTATACTTATGGTTTCTTCCCTCCTTTTCAGGTTCTACCAACCCAGCTTCGATTAATACCTTGATATGATGGCTTATAGAAGGTTGGGCCAATTCACTTTCTTCCTGAATCTCGGAACACTGCCCGGACCCGCCGTTTTTTGAAATATGTTGCAAGATCTTCAGCCGGTGCGCATCGCCCAGAGCCTTCGAGATCTTTTCAATTTGTTTTGTGGTAAGTCCCATTCAATTGAATGATATAAATATATCAATATGTATTAAATACGCAAAGAGAGCGGAAAAGGTTCGATTCATGTTAACCCGGATCGGCTGACAGGATACTATAGTTTAATTTGTTGAAGGAAAAAAATGATATCGCTATTGATTGGATTTCACAAGCAAATTGATAGTTTGGGAAATGGTAGCCAAATGGGTGCCCCGTATGAACACAAACTTAAGTAACTATACTGAATGAATACGAAACTTCTAATGACCCTGAGTGCAATCGTAATGGGAGTAACCGGAGTAATTCTTTCATTCTTACCGCAAGAAATATTACGTTATTTAAACCAGACAAACGGGACAGTTTTAGATGCCCTTATTCTACAAATTCTCGGAGCAACATACTTTGGCTTTGCTATGATTAACTGGACAGCCAAGGCGAATTTAATTGGCGGGATTTATGGGCGGCCTGTAGCGATAGGCAATCTTACTCATTTCACCATAGGAGCTCTTGCTTTAGCTAAAGGATATTTCTCAAGCCTTCAGTTAACTATCCTGCCAGTATCTGTTGTTTACGGCGTATTCGCGATATTATTTGCCATCGTATTTTTTAGACATCCTATCAAGGATAAGAGCTGAGTACGTACACTATTGGACACTTACGATTAAATACCGGCTGCGTTTGATTGGCGGTACAACCGATTTAGTTCCAATGTCATTTTCCGCTATCATTCTTTAACATAACCCGAAAGGTCTTTAGTTGATTTTTTCCTATCGATTCCTGTAACGCTCCGTTTTGAATAACGGTGGACTTGATATCGGTTTCTACGTGAGTTGTCTGAAAAGCGGAGTCAACATGATTTTTAAAATGTATTCCAAATGAAGTGTCCTTTTGCTTAAAGTTCCATAGACGTACAATCAGTCCTTTTTCCAAACCATCCTCCGGTGGTTTAAGACTCCATACTAAAATGTCAGGGTCATCTACAGATAGAAAAGAGTAATCACTTTCCGGATAAAAAGGCTGTGATCCTGTGACCTGCCCTGAAACCAGTGGATTCTGATGTTCTAATGAAAAACGCATGGTTGCTGCGGGACTAAATTCGTTATGTGTGCCCAGTGCAAAACGTTGCGTAAAAAGGCTATCACCATCCTGTTTTTGTATACCCAATGTTTCACCATCGACCTGCCCCCCGACAAGAACGGAGATCTGGGGAGTCTGCGTGTCCAGATTTGTCAACGCACTATTACCAAGTTTCATAAACGCACAATCGGCGTTCGACAACATTATTCCCTGCTTACCATTATTTACGTCAGCAAAGTGATTTAACGTAAGCCAGTCATACCGTCCATTCTGAGTGGCATAGTGCCCCGAGTCGATGTGAAGGCGTGCTTTTAGCACTGCACCGGTTTCTTCATGCCATACATCCGCATCCGGCAGATTGTAAGAGAACGACCACCGCTCTACGTTGGAAAAGTTTTGTGTGATCTGATTGTTTATGTCTATTCGGGGAATATCCTTGAACAAGGTAATCCGGGTGGTGTGCTTCAGCGGTATTCCTCCCGTACACTCAATTGTTAGCGATACGGGACCTTGTTCGGTTACAACCAGCTTTCCTGTATTATCCAGACCAGAACCTAGATCGTTCATCAGTTTCCCGCCCACGTTGGCAACCCATTCACGGTTCCCATAACGTTTATCAACCAGACTTGTAATGACCCCCTGGCGGGTAACAGTGATCTTGAAAAAGTTATTTTCAAAAACATTGTTATTCTGGACCGCTGCCACAGGCAAAGATGAAGGCTTACCTTCAGCAATTTGATAGACCCTATATCCCAGGGAGGGCACATTGGACGCTAAAATTCGAACATACTGTTTACCCGCTTTGGCTATGATTTGAGATGGCACCTCCTTGTTTGTGTGAATGTCTGTCACCTTTATTGTCTTTGTCCCGGAATAAGGAAAATCGCATACGTCCGTACGTTCCCAGCTGAGTGGATTGAAGGCATAGAATCTATTCCTGTTTTTCTTGTTGTTTATGAATGACCCAAGTACCCTTTGAGACCGGTTGAACAAACTATCCACATAGTTCGAAAGCTGAGCTTCCACCTTTCGTTGCCATGCCGCACGTTCATCTTTTTTCACAGGGCCATCAGCTGTCCAGTTGTGTTCATAGTAAAGTCCGAGCGCCATCCATGCTGTGCGTCGCATTTCTTCCAGGTCATTTCCAAAATTTTTATCCTGCAAGCCAACAATGGAGGCCATAGCTTCCGCTGAACGAAGTTTCTCAACGGATCGCTTTACTCGGGCTGAAAGTTCAGCCATTGAACTGCTATATAAATCCCATTCATTTCCAAACGAAAGGGATTCGTGCGGAAGGTCTTTGCCATAGGCAGTTTCGAAGGCTTTGAAAAAATCAGACTGATTTGAAACAAAAACGTGCCGGTCATCCGTGGTTTTTTCCTGTGCCGTGGTGGTAAAGATAGTAGTGGTGGTCTGAAGATCGTCCCAGCCATAACCGAAAGCACCGCCAATATGATACGGGTATTGAGACGAACCGCATAATACATTTAACTGATCAACCGCTAATGAGGGATCACGTGCTTCTGCATAGCCACCGAGCTGCTTGTTTTCACCTGGAATAGCATACCACTTCATCAGTACAGCGCTGTTATCAAGACCTTTGTACCAGTAAATCTGTTTATTCCGGCTTTTCAAATCCTTTATTTCTGTAGCGCAATTGCACACACCTTTCCAGCTGTACTTCACACCAGCGCCGGCCCATAAAGATCCGAGTCCAAGTGGTAACGTCTGATTTTCCATAGCCACTCCCAGATTCAGGTCAAGATTATACTTTCTTTCGAGGTGACCTGCATAATACATTCCTCGCAGAATCCCTTCAGCGGGAACGGCGCCATAACACGAGACAAGCGTATTGTAGGGCATGCTGATGTTACCGGATCGTATCTTGTCAATTAATCGTTGAAATTCCTGGCTGGACTTATGTTTTTCATACACCCACAGCCAATAACTTCCGTCACAGTTAAACCGGCTTTGGAAAGGAGACGGTAATGCAGCCGTCTGATCACTTTGCTCTAAATAATAATCAAGCATTTTTATAAAGGCGTCGCGATACTGATTTTCGTCCCCCGACCACATATAATCGGTATGGTCATCATTGGCTATGTAGAGCTCTTTTTGGGGTTGGGCATGAAGCAGAGTGGTGATACATAAGCAAAAAATTATAGCGGAAACTTTCATTGTGGTACTCTGGTAAAACTATTCATGTCGGTAACCCGGCCTCGTCCTGAAACCCATGCTGCCACGCCAAAGGCAATACCGCTTAGCAATCTAGCAAAAATAAAACCGATATTCCTGTCATTAACCGCTCCGGGGGCAAGCCGCAAAAATTCAACAACCCACTGAGTGGAGTAACAATTTTGCCCGTCATACAATGCTCTAAGAAATTCTTCACTACGTAACCTCCTTGTTCCGGCCCGGTCTGGTTTAAGGCTGGATCGTTTTCCCTTTTCAGGAAGTAAGCTCTGGAAAGTGACTCTGCATTCCCAATTCAATATGGTCTGGTCGGGTACGAATCGAATTAACTTATTAAATTGAGAAAAAAAGAATGATAATGAAAGCTCGATTCAGAACGTTGACTCGAATCAAAACTACGTGACAGCAGAGAAAAACCTTAATGGAAATAGTTGTTCATCATAGAATATCGGATTTATATAATACACTAGGCTTGCCGTTTAGCCAAGAAATAGATTTTGCTATTCTTTCTATACCAGATATTCATCCACAAATTCCTTTTAAGTCCCCCATTTTAAAGGCAGACTATTTCTCGTTCATTTTGACAAAAGAAGGATCTGGAGTTTATTGGCTGGATGACAACAAATTCCCCTTCGATTCCCAAACCATTTATTTTACTAATCCTGGTCACATTAAATCTTATGAACTAAATAAATCAAAGACCGCTTTCATAATTATGTTGTCTGAAAAATTCCTACGAGAAAACGTTCATCCAGTTATATATGATCAATTCCCTTTTTTACTGGCGGAAATAGTTCCACCTCAGAAACTATCGCGAAATGATTTTGAGGAATTTGAAATGTTATACAACCAAATTATTAAAGAATTTACGAGAGAATCCGAATATAAAAATAGAATTCTTGGAACTCTATTTATGGTGTTACTCCTCAAAATAAAAGAGAGATTTTGGTCGACATACAACCCAATGGCAGAAGGCAAAGCGGGTTCTCAAATTGTAAAATCATTTAAAAGACTTTTAGAAACAGAATTCAAAGAACTTTTAGAGAGTAATCATCGTGTGGGGAAACTGCAGGTAAAATATTTTGCCAAAAAAATGGATTTGCACCCTAATTACCTGAGCTCAGTGATTAAAAGTAAAACAGGACGAACTGTGAATGATTGGATTTCGGAACGAACCCTCTCTGTTGCCAAATCTCTTTTGATAAATACACCTTACTCATCGAAGGAAATCGCATATAAATTAGGGTTTAGTGAATCAACCCATTTTAGTCGGTTTTTCAAAAAAATTACCGGCATTTCCCCAAATACATTCCGAAAGTCGAATAGATCGTAAGCCAATCTTTGAAATTGGTCATTTCTTGTTTGATTATGGTTGCATCATATCATCCATAATCGCTCACCTTTGTGTTGAGAACGTTAAAGTACATGACAATGAAACAAACAACAACATTAGGGCACAGTACACTAACCGTGAATAGAATTGGTCTTGGTTGTATGGGTATGTCAGAGTTTTACGGATCTTTTGATGAAAAAGAATCCATAAATACATTGCATAGGGCCATCGATCTTGGAGTGAATTTTTTCGACACAGCCGATATGTATGGTTGGGGCGCGAATGAACGACTATTGGGAAAAGCATTTAAAGGCCGATGGGATGACGTGATTTTAGCGACTAAATTTGCGGTGATGCGTGGGCCCAATGGTGAATTTCTTGGACTTAACGGAAAGCCAGAATATATTAAGCGAGCTTGCGAGCAAAGTCTTCAAAATTTAGGTGTTGAGTCAATCAATCTGTATTACATGCATCGGCAAGACCCTAAAGTGGAAATTGAAGAAATTGTTGGTGCAATGAGTGATCTGGTCAAACAAGGAAAGGTACACCACTTAGGTCTTTCTGAAGTTAATGCAGAAACGCTTCGCAGAGCACATGCAGTTCACCCTATTACGGCGCTCCAAACCGAATATTCTTTATGGAGTCGAGAACCAGAACAAGAGATTTTTGATGTATGTAACGAACTCGGTATCACCTTTGTGGCATACAGCCCGCTGGGACGAGGGTTTTTAACAGGTGCGATTAAAAGTCGAGCGGATTTAGAAACCAGTGATTGGCGCTTGACGCTTCCTCGCTTTACAGATGAAGCTATAAAAGAGAATTTAAAGTTTGTTGAAGCTATTGATCAACTTGCACAGCGCAAAAAAGTATCCAAATCACAAGTCGCTCTTGCGTGGGTACTTAGTCAAAACGATGAGATCGTAACTATTCCCGGTACGAGAAAAATTCACCGTCTGGAAGAGAACTTAGATTCATTTAAGGTCGAATTAACTAAAACTGATCTGGCTATTATTCAAAAGTCAATGCCATCAAAAACAATTGGAAACCGGTATTAATTGCACCAATCCTCACTTGAACGAATATCATGCCTTAAAAAGATGCGCTGGTTGTAGGATTTACCCGTATGAGATAATGCCAAGGCCCGGATTTTCCTCGTTTTTCTGGATCGAGAACTAACGTGGAAGGCCTGGTGATTTTCAGGTTTACTGCGCGTCCGACTACCTCATTTGACAAACCTGATGCTTCAATTTCTTTGCGCCCCTCCTCGTCGGTATATATTATCCTTTCCTCGTGTGAGTCCACTACCGTTTGGATTGGCAATGTGCGTATAGTCCTTCCTAAATGGAAGTCGAAACTATTAGACATTTCGTGACCTTTAAGGTAGTGAATGCTGTTTCGTGACATTCCTGTCTCCTTAACTTTTTGAGCCAGGACATTACCTGCCTGCAGCTCTAATGCTCCAGGAAACACAGTAAAATTAAGGGTAAGAAACAGCATCGCGATTGCGATCAGGGTGATGACTAAATACTGTTTTCTATAAATAATGATTAACGCCAAAAGGAGAATAGCCAATGCGACTATCACCGTCAGGTCTGAGGATGATGACGGCGGAAACAACCACAAGTTCAAAATTATAGTTATCAGGAAAATAATGGAAACCACAACATATTGAATTATACGAATACGCATCTTCCAATTTTTCCCGCGGCCTTTAATAAAACTGGCTGTGCTGATCGCAAAAAGTGGAAATAGAATATTCAGGTAGTGCGGCAGCTTGAAGTGAGAACCTGAAAGGATGATAAAAAGAACAACAATAGTGGCCGGTATAAAAAGATGTCGCACAGGGGAATAAATGAATCTGGTTTGTACATGGCGTTGAAGGGATCGCCAAACGGCCACAATAGCAAGGATACTCCAAGGAAGAAACGCCCACAAGAATGTATGAACAAAAAAGAAGGGGTCTGTCCCGGTTGTCCCCCATCCTGTACCACTATATCGTTGAACGCTTTGACCCAACAGCAGAAAGTTTATTCCGGAGTTGCCGGAGGTTCCGCGAATTACTTTTTCTGGATGAAGGTCGAATTGAAGGTAAAAGCAATAGAATACTGGTAACAAGAGCAACATCACAACAAGTCCAAGTAGCAACCATTGTACATTTAAAAAGCTCTGCAGGTTTCGCCGGTACGCGACGTAGAAAAAAACAGCCAGTGACGGCACCACTATCCCTACAGCGCCTTTAGTTGCGAACCCCAAGGCAAGCCCAAGTGCGCTAAGAAAAAGGGAAAGCCTGGTTTTTTGTTCGGCGAAGATAATTAACTGCCATATTGAAAAGATGATACAGCCTGTAAGGATAGCATCCATTCGGACATCCGTGTTAGCCAGAAAAAAACCATACGACGTAATCAAGATGGTAGCGCTGAGAATACCAACTTTTTTTGAATAAAGTATTGAGGCCAGGCTGTATGTAGCATACCCGGCAAGGATCGAAAACAGGAACGACGGAAACCTGAATGCGAACGCATTGACACCGAATACTTTATACGATAGAGCGCTAAGCCAGAATAGCAAGTGTGGTTTGTCGAGATAATCAACACCCCGATCGATCAGCGATACAAAATCGCCAGTCTCATACATTGTGAGGGCTATATTGGCATGATGTGCCGAATCATTGTTTAACAGCGGTATGAAAAGCCCACGGATGTAGGCGGCACCGATGGCGACTAACATAATTCGTTTTATCAAGGAACCAGATACCAGAGTATTATCCGAAATCATAACAAGGCTGAACAACTGAAAAAACGAAAATGGCGAAAAAAAAACAGGTTCGCGGGCCATAAGCTTGGACCATTCAACACGAGTTTAAGCTACAACTTCCAATTCCGGTGCTTTTGCTTTTCGGTATATCTCCCGGATATTATAGGTCTTTTTGTTTTGAGATTCATAGTAAATTCTCATGATGAGTTCGGCAATTACACCAAAGGTCAGGAATTGAATTCCAGCCAATACCAAAGTGATGCCCAGAATGAGAAGCGGCCTTCCCCAAATATCATTTCCCAATAATTTCAGAATGAAAAAATAAAAACTCGTAGCCGAACCGAGGAAAAAGCAAACCAGGCCCAAAGGACCGAAAAAGTGAATAGGCCGTCTGAAATACTTTCGAAAAAAAACCATCAAAATTAGATCGCTAACAACTTTTAAGGTTCGGCCCAAACCGTATTTCGATTTCCCGAACTTGCGCGGATGGTGCTTAACATCCACATCGGCAATCTTACCGCCTTGAACTACCGCGAGAATTGGAATGAAACGATGCAACTCACCATACAGACCCAGGTTCCTGGCAATTTCGCGGCTGAAGATTTTTAATGTGCATCCGTAGTCCCTGATATGAACACCTGACAACTGCCGAATGAGCCTGTTTGCCAGCAGGCTTGGAATCCTTCTCAGAAGTGTTCCGTCCTTCCTATCCTTTCTGTTTCCGGCTACAACATCCCACTTTTCATTTTTGAGCTTCTCCAGCATAAATGGAATATCAGTTGGATCGTTTTGGAGATCGCCATCCATAGTAGCAATGTAAAGCCCACTAGATTCCTGAATTCCGGCTGCCATAGCTGCCGTCTGTCCATAGTTAGTGTTTAAGATGACCAGTTTTACATTGGGCCGTGCGTACTGTTTGATCTTATCCACGGTACGATCGGTTGATCCATCGTCAACAATTATCACTTCGTGATGGTATGCCCGCAAAGCCTGATGGAGCTGTTCCAACAAAGGCTTCACATTCTCTTCCTCATTAAACACTGTAATGACTACCGAAAGCTCCATGCTGCAAAGCAACGGATCAGGATTTTCCTGGCAATTAAAACAGTGTTGCATTACCATTAAATTATTTACAATTCGTTAATCCTGCACTACTTCCGGATGTGGTATGTTCGCGTCTACAATCCGCGTTCATGAACAGGCTCTACCTAGTAATTATAATCAGCAGTTTCGTTTACTTCAGTAACCTCGGGGGGTCGTCTATTTACTTTCTGGATGAAGCCAAGAATGCCGGTTGCGCTATGGAGATGTTGAAAAATGGTGAATGGATCATTCCCACTTTCAATAATCAACTCAGGACTGACAAGCCGCCCCTGCATTACTATTGTATGATGGTTTCGTATGCGCTTTTTGGAGTGACGCCATTTGCTGCCAGGTTTTTTTCAGCAATCTCCGGCATATTGCTAATCATCCTGGTCTACAAAAACACAAAGCAACTGTTGGGGGATTCCATTGCATTTTACACTTCTCTTGTACTTCTCAGTTCCATCCAGTTGACCATTCAGTTTCACCTGGCCGTTCCAGATCCATACCTTATCCTGTTCATATCATGGAGTCTGTTCTCATTTTTTAAGGGATATCACACTGATCAGAAACAGCTAACGTGGTTCTACATCGCCAGTGCTCTCGGCTTCCTGACCAAAGGACTAATTGCTATTGTTTTGCCGGGATTGATTATCCTGATATTCGTCGCTTTCACAGAGGGCATAACTTGGCGATTTCTTAAAAAGCTGCAAATTGGAAAGGGGCTTATTTTATTCACCCTCCTGGCTTTACCCTGGTATGCAGCCGTGGGTTTCGCTACAGATGGCGAATGGTTGCTTGGGTTCTTCATTGAACACAATCTGGAACGCTACACGTCCACTATGGAAGGTCACCGCGGATTTCCATTTGCTCCGCTGGTGATCTTGATTGCCGCACTCCTCCCCTTTTCTGTTTTTCTGATTCAATCCCTTTCATTAGTATGGAAAGAAAGGAAAGAAAAGCCGTTTCTTCTTTTCTGCGGCATCGTATGCTTCGTTTTCATTGTCTTTTTCTCATTTTCCAGAACCATACTCCCAAGCTATCCGGCTCCGGCCATACCTTTCCTCGCTATTCTAATCGGACACTACTTACATCGGTTGGTCACCAATGAAAGTAAAAGCGGCACTAATCTTTGGATAAGCTTCGCTGTCCATGTAACTATTTCAATTGCCCTGGCTGCTGCCGCATTTATTGGGCTAAAGCAGGAAGAAACCATGAGCGACCTGTCAAGTTCACTCTGGATATTTATGGTGTTACCGTTGGGGGCGATTACCGGTTGGTATGTCTTTACCAGGCGAAACGTTTCGCTGTTTATTTATGTGTGGTCAGGGTCCTGGATAATATTCGGGCTTTTGTGCTTTTACTTCACCTACCCACTTATCGACTCAAAAAACCCGGTTAAGTCATCGTTATCGCAGATTGAACAACATCATCCTGATCGAAGAATGGTTGGCTATCGCATCTTCAATCCTGCGTATGTCTTTGCTTTACAAAAAACAATCGAAGTAGTGGATACCCCGGGAGGTATACAAGAATTATCTGAAAAGGAGAAAAATATTCTCATTATAACCCGAGGAAAATATCTCAAAGAATTACCCGCGAACCTGAAGGTTATCTACAGAGGAAAAGACTTGTTTGAAAATCACGAGACAGTGTTGTTAACTAACTGAACTTCGGCTTGGGTCCGGATAATTTCATTTTTATTTCCAGGCGCAGGTTCATCCATCGTGGCTTTCTCGCTTGCTCTATCAAGTGAAACGCAAGCACGCCCACTACCGTTCCTATCAATGCGCCTGCAGCTATGTCGGCTACAAAATGCTGAAGCAGATAAACGCGGGAAATGGCTACTAGTGACGCGAACAAAACGAGAACGAGTGTGATAAGGTTGTTCTTAAAAGATAGCGCAAGATATATACACAACCCAAAAATGGTAACCGTATGACCTGATGGAAACGTCATGGCCGAATGGATGTCTACACCCGAAACCATGTGAACAGACGCGTGATCCAAGAAACTAATGGGCCTTAACGAAGCTGGGAACAGTACCCGTTTGCACAACGAAACGATGATGCCTTCCATGATGGAACTGGCAATCAAACCAATAGACAAGTAAATATTCCGGAAACACAACAGTATAACAAATGGAACCAGAATAATTCCATTACCCAGGTTTGTCATGAACACAAAAAAATAATCGCAAAAAGGTGAGTGAATACTGTTTATCAATATTACACCATCAACCGGTGAAACCAGAACGCTCAATACAAAGCAAACAACAATAGCTAGACCAAAAGTTCGATAGGCAAAGGTGTAATATCGATGAGGATGCATAGAAAAACCCTATACACCAAAAATAGGCAAGCTATAAGATGCAAAAATTACTACAAGTTCAAGGGTATTTTAAAAATTCAACAGGTTTCAGACTTTTAGTTTACGCGGCCAAAACATTTCGAATACGATGCCTTAATAGTGGAACAGGCAGAAAAACAGACAAAGACGGGTACTGTCATGATATCTTCTATTTCTCAAAAAGACTTACCGGATTGGGTTCTTTGCCAAACACGTTTCATCTTTTTTCTTCTCATTGTACCTATGTATAAGGCAATTCCAAAAAAGGGAAATAGGAGAATGAAAAACATCCATGAAACTTTTCTGGATCGTCTGCTTCTGGTAAACAGATCATACGCCCCCCAGCAAAAAAACAATATATGGAGGACAAAAAGGTAATTTATAAGCTTCATCAAAGTCAGCCAGTTAAAATGAAATAACCATTCAAACCATCAAACGGTTCGATCGGCTTTGTTATTTTTTTTGTTACATCTCCGCTTCGGTCCGATTTCGTTCGTACCCTTTCGTGAATCGCCTGAACCAGGAAAAACTTAGTCAGCACGCCGGGTAATGACTTCATAGCAGTTTTAATTTATTAATAAATAGATAACACACAAGCGGTTGGATTCCACAGAATTTACGCTAAAATCAGAAATGGAATATCAGATTGGCAATATGAAGTATTTTCTTTATTTAATTATTTTCATTTGCATTTCTTGTACCCGTGGAAATGACACGATTAGAATAAAGGGTTCTGATACGGAAGTAAATCTTGTCGTTCAACTTTCTGAAGCTTTTCATACTAATAATCCGACGGTTTTTGTATCAATTTCAGGCGGCGGCTCGGGGTTGGGCATCGCCTCCCTTCTGAACGGCACAACCGACATTGCAAATTCATCCAGGAGCATAAACAAGTCAGAAATTGAGCTATTTAATGAAAGAAAAATCGCACTTGACTCGTTTGCTTTCGCTCAGGATGCCATAGCATTTGTCGCGTCCGAAACCCTTGATGTTGACTCCATTAGCACAAACGACTTAGCTGATATTTTGAGCGGGAAAATTAGAAACTGGTCATCGCTAACCGGCAATGATCTGCCTATCAATATCTATGGGAGGCAAAGCAACTCTGGCACGCATGAGTTTGTCAAGTCAAAACTAAAGATTGAATTCAGCCCATATGCGAAGCAAATGAATGGAAATGCTCAGATACTGGAAGCTATCCGTGCGGACCATTCAGGCATTGGCTATGTAGGTGCAGGTTATGTAATCCATGGTGGAAGCAAAGGGCTAAAAATACTTTTGATTTATAACGGCGGTAATCCGGCGATCTCGCCCTTAGACAAAGAAAAGATCAAGGCAGGAGTATACCATTTTCAACGACCCTTGTTTCAATACTACAAATCGAGCTCGTATAAAAATATAAAGCCCTTTCTTGATTTTGAAAAAACTGACATCGGCAAATCCATAATACAATCTTCAGGCTATTATCCGATCCTCTAAGAAATATGAATATAAAAAGAAGGGAAAGAACAGATTGGATATTTAAACTGGTATTCAGGGGAACAGGGCTAATAACCATTGCATTGCTTGGGGGCATATTTTTTATGTTGTTGTATAACAGCGTAAGCTTTTTTATAGATATTAAACCCATTGACTTTTTTACCGGCTCGCAATGGGATCCGGAAAGCGCTAATAGTAAATACAGTATCATACCATTGCTCGTTAGTACCGGATTAGTTGCATTGGGTTCAATGATCATTGCAGTACCGTTGGGTATTCTCACCGCAGCCTTTCTATCCGAACTGGCCCCGCGAAAAGTTCAGGCTTTTTTAAAACCGGTAATCGAAATCCTTGCTGCGATTCCTTCAGTGGCTATTGGATTCCTGGGAATTGTTCTTGTGGGTCCTGCGATTGCAAGACTCTTTGGTATTCAAAATGGATTAAATGGATTAAACGGCTCTGTTCTACTTGCTGTCATGGCCTTGCCAACAATAATAACCATTAGTGAGGACGCCATTAATGCGGTTCCTAAAAGTCATCGAGAAGCTTCCATGGCACTTGGTGCCAGCAAATGGGAAACGTTATATCGCGTTACAATTCCTGCTGCAGTTCCTGGGTTGATTGCTGCTATCATGTTAGGACTCGGACGAGCATTGGGAGAAACGATGACAGTGTTAATGGCGACCGGAAATGCATCCATGATGCCTAGCGGCTTTCTAGATTCAGTGCGCACGATAACTGCTACCATAGCCATTGAAATGGGCGAGGTACCTTTCCAGACCACGCACTACTTTGCACTTTTTGCCATTGCAGCAGTATTGTTTCTGATAACCTTAGTCATCAACCTGGTGAGTGAATACTTTGTTGACAGATTAAGAAAGTTTCACGCATGAAAAAAAAGCTTTCAAGCCTGGTTAACTGGATCCTACTTGCCGGCAGTACCACTATCGTGTGCCTGTTTCTGGGCGTTATTCTTTTTGATATATTTTCAAAAGGTCTATCTTCCGTGTCATGGGGTTTTATTAGTCAATATCCAAAAGATGGAATGACCACGGGAGGTATCCTACCGGCCATACTAGGAACGCTGTGGCTCACGATGATCACTACCGTTTTTGCGGTGCCCTTTGGAGTAGCCTGTGCTGTATATTTAAATGAATATGCAAAACCTTCCACCCTAACCACCATCATTCGTGCCTCTATTCGCAACCTCTCAGGAATACCTTCTATCATATATGGTTTGTTTGGACTTGCACTTTTTGTTCAGGGATTTCATTTGGGTACATCCGTGCTTTCAGCAGGACTAACATTAGGACTGCTTTCTCTTCCGTACATAATTACAACAACGGAAGAAGCGTTAAAGCGAATACCAAACAGCATGAGGGAAGCAACCCTTGCTCTGGGCGCCACGCAATTTGAAACCATCAGAGATGTTGTGTTGCCAAAAGCACTTCCAGGCATTTTAACAGGCGTTATCCTCACGCTTTCCAGGGCAGCCGGTGAAACTGCTCCAATATTGTTTACCGGCGTAGCCTACTATATCAGTGGCATGACCACATCACTCAATCAGGAATTTATGGCTTTGCCCTATCACTTATACATGTTGTCAACGCAGCATCATGCTATTGAACAGGTCAGACCGTTAGCATACGGA
The DNA here is from genome assembly GCA_041737945.1 of Chryseolinea sp. Classification (GTDB taxonomy): domain Bacteria; phylum Bacteroidota; class Bacteroidia; order Cytophagales; family Cyclobacteriaceae; genus Chryseolinea. The sequence continues at coordinate 202,914 of JBGSQQ010000011.1, read as the reverse complement.
ACAGCTGTCGTACTTATTCTATTGGTTTTTACACTTAACATCATTGCCTTTTACATTCGATATAAACAACGCGTACAGGATTAAACATGGAAGAAATTAAGTTATCCGCCCACAATTTGAACTTGTATTTTGGGAACAAGAAAATATTGAAAAACATAACTATAGATTTTCCGAAAAAACAGGTTACGTCCCTCATAGGGCCTTCAGGGTGCGGCAAGTCAACACTGCTTCGCGCTTTCAACCGCATGCACGATCTGACGCCAGATGCCAGAATAGAGGGCGAGCTAAAAATTGATGGTTCCGATTTATACTCGAAAACAACTGCCGTTACTGAAATACGAAAAAAGATCGGTATGGTATTTCAAAAACCAAATCCGTTGCCGAAAAGTATATATGATAATATGGCTTATGCTCTCAATATCCATAAATTCCCCAAAAATGAGATTCCAGATCTCATTGAATCTGCACTGAGAGAGAGTTATCTGTGGGACGAAGTGAAGGATGAATTGAAAAAGCCAGCAGTAAAATTATCAGGCGGACAGCAACAACGATTATGCATTGCCCGTACGGTAGTACTTCGACCTGAAGTTATTCTCATGGATGAACCCTGCTCTGCACTGGATCCAATCAGTACAAATAAGATCGAGGAATTGATTGTCAGTTTGAAGAAAGACTATACCATTGTTATTGTAACCCATAATATGCAACAGGCTCAACGGATTTCCGACAAAGTGGCCTTTATGTATCTTGGTGAGCTCGTAGAATATGGGTCGTGTCAGAGCATTTTTAAGGACCCAACTGCTGAACTAACAAAAAATTATGTTCAAGGACATTTCGGTTAGGTTCCAAAAATCATGAGGTGGATTATGTTTCCATTAATGAAATTTGGGCAATGCTTCTACCCAGGCATTTATTGTCTAACCAGTCGGCCAGTTCGATGGAGAACATCTGAAAGCCTATGCTTTTCTATTTTGATGTTTTTAGTTGATTGCCAGCCAGTTCCTCCCAGCGATAGAATTGGAATGTTCGATCATCGCTCATTGCCACAAACAACCCGTGCGGGAAGCCAGGTAATTTTAAACTAGTGACTTCGCTTCCATCACTTTCCATCGTGGACGTTTTTATTGTCGTAAGCAACGGGTGATCATGGCGGTTCCCTACCGTTCCTTCCCGGGGAAAAACGTGAAATTGATTTGCCTGCTGATCCGATACCAGTATATAACCGGTGCCATCTGGAAACTTGTAAATCGAAATCCCTTCGTGATTGTCTGCAAAGCCGGTCGTTCCAAACAAGGCAAGCTCAGAAGTGGTGCTATCGGGATGGACATAATATTTTCGTATCCCATGACCCTCATCAGAGCAATAAATAAAGCCCAACTCATTGTCGACGGCAATGGACTCTATTTCGTTCTTGCCACTATAATACCCCACCTTCCGCACTAATGTTCCTTTTACGCTTCCCTTCCCGTCATGTTCAAGACGGTATTGCCACAGGTATGTACCATCCGTAGGGCCAGTCTTCCTACCCACTATGGCATATATCATATTGTCTCCAGGATCGGTGTACAGGGCCACACCCATGGGAGCGCGCAACGAGTCACCCTCAAAAACCGGTAGCCCACCGTTGTCTATTGGCTTGAGGTCAGGCAGCGAAAAGACACGAATCGAGTTGGTATTTCGTTCTGTCAAGACCGCAATATCCACCCTCTTGTTCCCAAGCTGCAGTCCATAGGCAACATCTACATTGTTCGGCCGCCGGATATTCGAAATTCTTTTCTCTCTAATTTCATTTCCCAGCAAATCAAAAACAAACAAAGCACCATCCCCATTATCACCGCCTTTGTCTGTTCCGAGAACTAAACTCTGGGAAGAATCGATCGGATTAATCCAGAACGCCGGATCATCACTGTCAAAGCGAACACTGTCCGAGGAAAATACCGGTTTTACAACAGTAATCGTATCGGCTGGTTCCGCTTGTTTATCGGAAACCTGGGTCTTACACGAAATTAACATCAACAGGATAAACGAAATAAATACATTCTTCATAATTAACTGGTCAACGTTAAGCGCTGATTTGGAACTGAGCTGTTTAGTTCTTTTTAAATGAAAATGAGATTCCTTCGCCATTAGAAAACAACTCTTCCCCTTCAGCATAGTTATCCTCATCGATAATCGTGAAAAACGTTAAAACAAGTGTTTCAACATCACGCTGATAATTTGCTTCAGCAATAAAATCAAGTTCATCTTCTACCAATCCGTCATCATTTATGATCTCGTGACTTCCTTCAAACTCGACTTCACTTTCCTCAGCGTCATAATCAGCTTCAATTTCAAGTTCCTTATTTTCGATCTCCGTCTCCGTTTCACCATCTTCACACGTAGTCACTTCTTCAGTTTCAGCCAACTCCAGCACAAATTTCATCTCTTCAAATTCAAACTCCGCTGTGAGCTTACCCGTTATGTCTTCGAAGGTCAAGTTCTCAAGTTCCGAATTTAGTGGTCCAAATACTTCTTTAAATTGTTCAAAGTCTTCTTCAGTTTCGATTTCAAGTTCCCATTCACCGGCAATCTCATTGTCAAGCACGCTATACTCGAATACATTTGGTGAACCCAACAGAAGATTCTCGGATGACTGCAGATCAGAGAACTCAACTTTGAAGCCCCCTTCCGTATCATCGGCTCCCGGCAAAACAAAAACAATTTCGAAAGACTCAGGAACGTAACCAGAATCCGGATCAGGAGGGATAGTGATTACACCGGTAAGCCCGTCGGCTGAAGTCGTAAAGTCCAGTTCCCTCTCATAGACACAATCATCTACTACCACTTCGTAAACGATTTTATCGATTGACACGCTACCCACCATGTCATCTTCCAGATCCGTGATTTGATAAGCAAGTGTAATGGTGGTATTGGGAAGATCAAGATCCGGAAGGTAATCAGCAAACTTTAGTTCAACCGCATAATCTTCTGCATCGGGAAGGTCGCCACCTTCTTCCGCATCAAGGACGATCTGAAACGGAAAGTTATCATCCAACGGTTCTTCGTCAAGTGTATTATCTGCGCAGCTGAATGCTAATAGCGTAACCAGCGCGATGGATAATTTAGTGATATGATTTTTCATAGTTAAGCTATATTAAAGATTATAAGTCGAACTTTAAGCCAATGCGCGACCACCAGGAATAGAATTCACGCTGTATGTACCGTGTCTCACTGCCCTGGTAAACCTCGAAAGGCTGGTTGGTGATGTTCAGGAATTCCGCAAAAAACCTGAATTTAGGTGTGATGGCAATCGTTGCTGTGGCATCCAGCTGAACACGGTCCTTTACGTAAACGTCGTCCTCAGCACTTTCTCCAATTTCACTTATGTATTCCCCATTGAAGTTTGCAGAAAGCCGCACATTGAACCGCCCCAGGTCATAGCCAAGAGAAAAGTTACCCACATTACGTGCCTGGCCGGGTAATCGTATACTCTCCACCTCGTCTGGATTCTCACGCGACTGAATTTCTGCCTCCGATGAGGTAAACGTGTAATTAGCATATACGCTGAGTCCCTTAAATGCACCCGGCAGAAACGATAAGTTCTGCTGGTAAGCGACTTCAAAGCCCAGCAAATTTGCATTCTCACCATTCTGTGATTGTGTCAGCGTGATTTCCTGCCCCTCTGATCCCGGATAATCGTCCGAGTCAAATCGTCGTTGAAAAATGAAATTGTCAAGTTTTTTGTAGAAGAAACCACCTGACAATACTCCCACGCTTCCAAAATACTTCTCACCCAGCAAATCAAAATTAGTTGCCCCAACTGGCTTCAGTTCCGGGTTTCCGATAGACCCCTCTCCCTCATTAATATTGATCTCCTGCGCTGGAACAATATCACTGAAATTTGGACGAGCATAGCTGCGCGTAATCGCAGCTCTTAAATTTGCATCGTCCCCAAGCTTATAGCGGACATGCAACTGAGGCAGGATAAACGTGTAGTCCGTTCCGCCTTCAGCGGGTATGATTTCCGTCTCATTGACAACATTTTTTGATTTATACTCAACCTTGGTCTGTTCCAGGCGAAGTCCGCCAAGCAACATGAGTTTATTCCATTGGAGTTTGGTCATGGCATACCCCGCATACACATCTTCCTTAGCGGTATAGGCTTCTACGGCTTCGGTCGCCAGTTTATCTTCCACAGATAACTCAAAGTTGTTTTGGTTTGTATTGAAGTAATTAATAAACTGCCCGACGTCCGTACTCGCACCTAACCGGTAACGGTTCCCGAGGAAATCATTGTTGACCTTATCCCCATCATACATATCCAGAGTCAGGTCGTCAGCGCCCGTATAGCCAAAGACATTTTCCGTTATGTCATAGCTCTTTTCTTTCATTCTGATTTTTCCGCCGAACTTGAATAATCCTTCAGCACTGCCTGCCTTATACGGAATTGCCAGGTTTATTTTTGCGGTTTTATTAACGTCCTTCGCATAGGTGTTGCCCATCGTTGCCTCATCAAATTCATAAATTGAATTGTTCAGATAGACATTATTCGGGTTTGTATGTGGGAGGTCATCCACAGAAAAATTGGGGAATTCAGGATCTGTATCAAAATCAATAGAGAGTTGATCGACTTGCGCGACACTAGCGATTTCATTGTCAAAGGGTGTATCCTGAATCCCTTCAGAATAAGAAACCTCATAATCGAGACTGAAGGTTGTGAACGAATGCTTCGCGCCAAGGTTATAACTCGTTACAATTTGTTTTTCAAGTCTGTCTTTAGTGAGGCTTTCAATTTCATTATCTTCAAAAGGAGAATCGTCTACGTTCGGCACGAAGACATATCGGTTCCTGATCTCCCGATCGGTAAATCGATTGTATAGTGTTCTGAAATACACTTCATTCTTTTCATTGAACCTGTAATCAATCGTGCTGCTGAGGCCCAATCTGGTACGGGTCAATGAATAGTCGCGAAGTTCCATTTCACTATCATCGCGTTCCCAGTTTTCCGAACCGCGTTCAGTTTCGTAGTAGCTTGCGTTCAGCATTATGCCCAGTTTATTGGCAAAGAACCTTTTGCTTAGTTCTGCTGATCCCTGAAAATTTGCTTTTCCGCTGATATCATTATAGCCGATTAATGCGGATGAATGAATACTAATTTCCTCTGACAGCGCGGTTCGCGTTATCAGGTTCACCGATCCGCCAATGGCATCACCATCCATATCCGGTGTAATAGCTTTGGTCACTTCTATACTAGCAAGTTGATCAGCTGGAATGGCATCAAGAGCGACAAATCTGACGTCTGCTTCCGGTGAGGGAATCTGCTCTCCATTAATGCTGATGTTCGTAAACTGGGGGGCAAGGCCGCGGACAAGAACATACCTTCCTTCTCCCTGATCACGTTCTATATTTACACCCGGTACCCGTTGCAAGGCTTCTGCTACATTTGGATCGGGGAACCGACCAATCTGATCGGCGCTAATCACATTCTTTATGTTGTCGGCAGACTTTTGTTGGTTCAATGCCCGCTGCGATCCTTGCATAACCCCCGTAATCACCACATCTTCCAGTTGGGTAACATCACTGATCATTTTAAATTCTACTTCCGTTGCATTTCCATCAACGACCTGAACCACTTCATTAAAGGTGCGAAAGCCGATATAACTTACTTCAATCTCAACATCACCCGCTGGTACCCGCAATAGAAATTCTCCATTCACATCAGAAGTTGTTCCATTGTTTGTCCCTTTTTGCACGACTGTTGCGCCAGGCAATACAGAATTCATTTGCTCATCGATTATTCTGCCACGAACAATGCCAACGGCCATTTTGGATTCATTCCTGGGAACTTGCGCCTTGACCAACAAAAGATTATCCATTTGCCTGATCTCAACATTTGCCTGCACTTCGATTGACTCAACTATTTGGCCAAGATTAGTCTGACGTTCGTCCAATGTTACTTTTTGATTTAAGTCAATTTTTTTACTGCTGTATGTAAAGGAGAAATCCGTTTTCTGCTCTATCAGCGCAAAAATCTCCTTCAGGCTCTTGTCACGGGCCACGACCAGTAGTTTTACTTTGTACAAATCCTGCGCTTTAATCTTTTCAGCAGTCACTACTGTACTCATGAAAAATTGAAACAGCAGGGCAGCCACGACGTACTTTGATAGTTTTAGGAGCTGGTGTAATTTTTTATTCATAGGGTAAGGATTTAGTGGGGATTATTAGTTGCAGCCATTGCCAGACAGGTAAATTTGATTGTCAGATTGGCTGTACCGGATACCGAGACTAAAGCCAATCGCAGTCAACACTTTCTCCAGTGAATCGGTTTTGAACTTGCCTGTCAGAACGCACCGCTGGAGTGATTCTTTTTCGAATGTTATCACTACGTTGAATTTTTTTTCAAGGACTGCCGCAACCTCAGTAAGCGGGGTGTCATGGAAGATCAAAGGCGGATTTCTCCAGGACAGAACCGAAGCCAGGTCCACACCTTCTTTTCGCAAAGCGTTCACTCGTCTGACATATGTTGCTTTTTCGGCAGGAAGCAGCATTAAACTTTCTTGCCCCTGAGATACCCTGACTTTTCCGGTTGCCACGGCAACCACAACTTCTTCAGACAGCGTCTGTACATTAAAAGAAGTGCCAAGCACCTGTGTGATTACCTCGCCTGTTTTGACAATAAATGGCCGCAGTGAATCTCTCTTCACTTCAAAAAATGCCTCTCCGATAAGGCTAACTTCTCTCTTTGCGGAAGCAAAACTGGCGGGATATGTAAGTGTAGACTTTTCATTCAGCGTTACTTTCGTGCTATCCGGCAGGAAAAAGGACTTAATGCCTCCCGTAGGCGTTTTGATTTCGACATATTGAACGGGAAGTGCTGCCTTGTTAGATTGAATCGAAATAAAAACTGCAGAGGCGGCAACGATAAGGAAAGTAACAGATGCCGCGATAGCCACCCAGGAAAACGATCTCTGGTTGCTTTTGACTTCTAGTTCGTGTTGATCAATACGTTCATTAAGGCGCTTTAGTGCCGTGGAAACTTCAAATTGCGGAGCAAGAGGAAACTGCTGCTTCCAAGCCTCCACACACTCATTAAAGATTTTTTGATTGGACTTATCGGCTGCTACCCAGTCAAGAAGCTTTTCAGCCTCCTCAGTGGTGGCTTCATTGGATAAATACCGGATAATCAAATCCGTTGGGATACTGTCCTCCATGGTAGTGGTTTCTATACCTATAGAGTATAAGACCGGCATCTATCCACCAGCCACATGGATTACCAAACCGTTAAGCTTCTGTTAACGCTGCAGGCTGGCCAGTATCCTTTCTGTACATCCGAAGGTTTTTCCGAAGTATTTGGATTGCTCGGGCCAAATGGTTCTCGATGGTCTTTTCAGAAATATTCAGGACTTCGCTGATTTCCTTGTAGGATAACCCATCTACCCGGCTCAACCGGAAAACCTGCCGGCAACGGAAGGGCAATGTCTCTATCGCCTGATCAACGTGTCGTTCCAATTCAGATTGAAGAACAACCTGCTCGGTTCCCCATGGATCTTCAGCCATCGTATCAGGTATTGTATCGATATCTTCAAATGCTGGTCTCCGTTTTCGAAGACAAGCGAACGCTGAATATTTGACGGCCGTGTATAGGTACGCCCTGAAATTACTTTTAATGGAAAGGCTCTTTCTATTCTTCCAAAGACTTATAAACACATCAGCAACGCACTCTTCTGCCTCCTCGATATTGTTAAGAAAACTAATGGCAAACGTACATAAGCCCTGATAATAATGGGAAAACAAAGTATTCAACGCCGCCCGGTCATCACGTTGAATGCACCTAAAAAGCAGGATATGGTCTTCTGAAGGTTCTTCCATACAAGCTCAAAAGTTCAACTTCGAGCCAACCAAATAAAAATAAACGTATTATGAAATCATAAAACAATCGTGAACCAGTGAAACAAGAAACCATCTTGAACCGAATCGGCTGCTCTTCTGAATCGTTACGTTCGTTTGCACTCACCCATACGTTTGGTGTGAATACCAATCCGCTGTGCGGATACAGGCCGGATTAGCAAACAATAGGAGCCCATATTAAGTTATTGTTAACATGAATAACATTAGAATGAAAATATTTAGTATTAGTCTCCACTTTAAATCTCAAGCATGACTAAAATTTCAAACAAAGTAATTCGCGATACCGTCGACGAGGCCATTCAGCAAGCGCTTGCAAAACTGGAAATCACTTCACCATCAAAGAAAATTAAAAAAATCGCGAAGAATGCTTCCAAAATGTTTACCGAACAGATCAAAGAAGAAGCACAAAAGAATCTGAAGAAACTCAAGAAGAAAATTACCAAAGCCGGTAAACCCAGGATAAAGAAGCTAAAAAAATAATCTTAGTTTCTTGAAACGAAGAACTCACCTGAGTGAAAGCAATAATTTTAGGCAAATATTATCACCCTTCCTTTGTTCCAAAGCTTCCATACCTGTTTGCCTTGTTTAAATCAATTTGCTGCAAATAATGTACTTTGTTTTCCCGCAACTGATGGACCTTATGTTTATTCCTCCACTGCTGCTATACGGGCATGTGCCATGCTTTTCGATGACACCGAATAAAATGAAACATAAGAGCGCAATTACTTTTACCGTACTCGCATCCCTGCTAACAATTCAAAACTGCGAATTCGTTGATGAAGCAAATATTAACGCTGTTTGCAATAGCGACTGCACAACTATTCAGGGGCGATTTACAACAGAAGATGACAAGCCCATAAAGGATATGCCCCTTGAAATGGAATGGAGTACAAATTCCGGCGGACTTGGGTTGGGAGGAAAAACAAGGAAAATAATGACTGGCGAAACTAACGATAGCGGAAACTATACGTTTGTGTTCTACGCAAATGATGAGGAATTATCGAGCGGGTCATTCTCAGTGAAGTTTACCCTGCCCGATGAAACATACCTGATTCTCAAGGACTATTCATACTTTCAACTGTCAGGCATTAATAAAAGAGATACCCTAGTCATTGGGAATTATCATGTGCCAAGAAAGGGGGCACGAATAAAATTAATTATTAAGAATCCCGGAGCAATATCCGGAGATGATCAACTGGTTTCTAGCGTCTCTTACAAATACGATCTGAACAAAAATATTCATTTTGTACCAGGTGAACTGTTTTCCATGTACAGTTCAGAGGCAACTATGGAGACAGCAACGAATCAATTCACGTACATAAAGACTTCAAAAAGAATTAACGGACAATACGTCAATCTGATAGACTCTGTAGTTATTTCTTCAGGCCAGATTGAGACCTATGAAGTCACGTTTTAAATAGATGCTGACCAGGCAAGCCCTCAAGCACGTTATAAAATGAGATTCTTAACGTTTCTTATTTTACTACGAAGGCTATCCTCCTTCGGAACCAGATCAATCATTGGTTGATCAAAAGAATATTACCACAAAACAACCAAAAACCCTATTTTTGACGTCAGCATTCCCTAAGTTGGCATAATAGTTAATAGTAGTTGACCGTCATTGTACCTATTGGAATTCTAAATAAAAGACCTCAATACCTAAACATGAAAAGAACCATTCACTTCATGGCCTTTGCTGCCCTATTTTTCACGGTAAATGTACATGCTCAGAAATCCGCGGAACCCAATACAATCCTCATCAACAATGTTCAAATCTTTACTGGCAAAGAAGAGAAAACAAGTATTGGAAACGTACTGATAGTAAATAACGTCATTACCAGAATTTCAGCAACGCCCATTGCCACCAATAAAAGTGCGACCACAAAAATCATTGATGGCAAAGGTAAATTCTTAATGCCCGGATTAATTGATGCACACACCCACCTCATGTTCGCCGGCATTACACTCCAAAATGTTATGGTAGCTGACATTGGATTCATAAATCTTGTAGCAGGAAAAACTGCAGAACAAACGTTACTACGAGGTTTTACTTCCGTACGCGATCTGGGTGGGCCAGTGTTTGGCCTTAAGCAAGCGATTGATCTTGGTATTAACACCGGCCCACGTATCTGGCCCTCGGGAGCTTTCATTTCTCAAACCGGCGGTCATGGCGATTTTCGCCTGCCGAATGAAGTGCCACGACTATCCAACACAGGACCGAGTTATGCTGAACGAGTAAATGCCGCGATAATTGCAGATAGCCCCGATGAAGTACGAAGAGGAGCACGCGAACAATTGATGTTAGGTGCCAGTCAACTTAAACTCATGGCCGGAGGTGGTGTGGCATCATTCTACGATCCGCTGGATGTGAGCCAGTATACCGAATCTGAATTTCGTTCCGCTGTAGAAGCTGCTGAAAATTGGGGCACGTATGTCACGGTTCATGCCTATACTCCGAAAGCCATACAAACTGCTATTGCCGGAGGTGTCAAGTGTATTGACCATGGCCAGCTTGCAGATGATGCCTCTGCACAACTCATGGCAGCAAAAGGTGTGTGGTGGAGCTTGCAGGTCTTTTTAGACGACGAGGATGCTAACCCTCAGCCAAATCCGGAAAGCAGAAAGAAACAAATTGAAATGTCGGCCGGCACATCGACTGCGTATGCCCTGGCAAAGAAATATAAGGTAAAAACAGCCTGGGGCTCCGACTTTCTGTTTGATCCGTCAGCACGGGTTCAACAGGGAAAACAAATTACCAAAATGATTCGGTGGTATACGCCTTTTGAAATATTAAAAATGGTAACCGCAGACAATGCCGCCTTGCTAAGTATGGCAGGCAATCGCAGTCCCTATCAGGGTAAGCTGGGCGTAATCGAAGAAGGCGCACTGGCCGATATATTGCTTGTCGATGGAGACCCATTGAAGAACATCAACCTGATTGCAGAACCTGAGAAGAATTTTGTGTTGATTATGAAGAATGGCGTGATCTATAAGAATACAATCAAATAAACAGGCAGCTGGATAAAGTGAGTAAAAGTTCATTAGCAAGAAATGGATAACGAATTTGGCAAATTTATTAAACCAGGTAATCTGATACGGCTAACCAGTTCGAATCCGGTTTTCAAAGGAGACCTGGGATACGTGGGTGCCGTATTCGACGATGCGTTTGACTTCGATGAGGTCACCAATGCCTATGAACACTTCAGTAACATCAGCGACCCTGCGATTCTGAAGACACATCGCGTTAACCTGTCAGATGTAAAAGACCTCACGTTATGAAATCTCTCCATTAACAACCCAGTGCCAACCATGCGTAGCAATCCGTGCCCCTGTTGAAAGCAAGCAACATGCCCTATCCCTGTTTCATTTATTTTTGCCCAGCTTGTCTAAAATGCTACTTGCCTTGTGGCTCTCAGCATCATCTATTTCGTGACAACGTTTCTCCAATCCCTCGAACAAATCATCTATATTTTCAAACGAACCTTGAGGGTATGTCAGGGTTTCTAAATAACTCATCTTCTGAGTTTTTGTGAAATTGCAGTAATCTGCTGGCAATTCAGTGTTAATTGTTGTTTCCATATAATTTAGTTTGAAATGATTTAGATTTTTTGATACATTCCAATTCAGGCGAGGCAATAATCAATCCAATTAAACTGCCGAAGTGCCTTAAATTATTCGGTTCTGCCGGAAAAGCTGATGAATGTGGTTTTGATTTAGGCGGTTGATCGGAAAGGCATTAGCGCGTTCTAAGCCTGTGGGAGCAGCGGTTGTGCCTGTTAAAATGGTGTGGTGCTTACGGCACGAGTCACGCACTTGCTGGCACACTTGCCTAAGACTCGCGCTAGGTGTATATATTGTTGTCGCTTCAAATTCTGCCCGCGCTATCCTCGCCGGGCAAGAATTGTTGGAGACTGAAGATATTGATATTTGCTATAGTCGAGAGTATCAGGGCGCTTAGCCCATTTCGTTTGCTGTCCAAAACAATAGCGTTTTATGCTCCACATCATTGGTAAGTATTTAGAACTTGTGTTCAACCCCATTGAAAAAATAAGTCGCCAGTATGTCCTGGCGCCGTTTCGGTGGGCACTCTCCCAAATCGACCCACTAAGTGTTAAAATTGAGGGGACACTTTTTAAGAAAATTCTACAGGTCACCATTTATCCGCTGTTCATGACCCTCACCCTTATTGTGGGCTTCGCGTTAGTGAATGGAGGATATTCCAGCAGAACATTTTTTGGCACCATCATCATGTTCGTGATCTTCGGCTTAATTTTCGCTCCGCTGGAGCGGCTTATCCCGTATAGCCGGAAATGGTTGGACGACAGTGAAACCCCCATTGACGTTATGCTATTTTTCGGTAATAAGGTTTGGGGTGACTATATTAATAAACCTTTGCAATTGGCAACCGTTGCCCTGGTTGTCCAGGAAATATCGCCAACAATTGGTCAGCAAATCTGGCCGTCATTCCTTCACCCGGTTATACAAGTTTTCCTTTTACTTGCCATCAGTGATTTCTTCAGATACTGGTATCATAGATGGATGCATGAGTCCGAATTCATGTGGAGATGGCATTCGGTGCATCATTCTTCTGAAAGACTGTATTGGTTTAATGGCACGAGGTCTCATCCATTGGAAGGCCTGGTGTCCAGCCTCCTATGGGCAATACCATTTGCATTCATTAAAGCGCCTGTAGAAATAGTCTTTGTAACGGGCTTGATGGGCAGAACAATTGGGAGGTTCCAGCATACAAATTTAGACCTGATCTTAGGGCCTTTCGACTACATTTTCTCTTCCCCAAAAAATCATCGTTATCATCATTCAAAAAAGATTGAAGAAGGCAATTCCAATTATGGGGGAGATGTGATCATCTGGGATCATCTATTTGGAACCTTCTATATGCCAAAAGGAAAACAGCCCAGTGACGATATAGGCCTTGGTGGAATGCCTAATTACCCCAAGTCATTTATTGGCTTAATGTTGGCCCCCTTTATGTATAACAGCATTAAAAAAGAGGCCGAGAATACGCAAAAAGAAGTACCTGCAGAATCTGTGGAAACTAATGTTTTAATAGAGAAAGTTTAGACATCAACCAAACTTAGCCCCGTCTGGTCCGGAGTCTTCCGAAAAAGAAAATAACTGGCGCGATCTCTTGGTATGTGCGCCTGCATGCGGGAGACTCGTACCTCAATCGCACAACACTTTCCGACAAGGGTCAAACCTGGTCACCAGTACTGTCATCTATTGGACAGATATTATTATCTTCAAGAACAGGTATAACCCAATGATATATGATGAGAGCTGTCTTTTTCCTGAGTATAGTTTTTTCGATACACCACGCTGCCCATGCGCAAGGGCTCCCGGATAGTCCATTTCCTTCTGATATAAAACGTGTTTTATTCCTCGGTAACAGTATCACGTATGCTGGCGAATATGTCACCAATATCGAGGCGTATTTCGTCGGCCACTATCGGAAATTGGAAATAGAATTTGTTAATGTCGGTTTGCCGAGCGAAACCGTTTCTGGTTTATCCGAACCAGGTCATGCTGACGGAAAATTTCCGAGGCCTGACGTCCATGAACGCCTTAACCGTATCCTCCAACAAACCAGACCCGATTGGGTATTCGTATGCTATGGTATGAACGATGGGATTTATATGCCATTTGATGATGAGCGTTTCCAGAAATTTAAGGAAGGAATAAACTGGGTTCACGACGTCGTATTAAATTCCGGAGTCAAAAAAATCATCCATCTTACGCCCCCGGTATTCGACGAACGCAAAGGTGGTCACGCCGGTTATGCAAAAGTTCTGGATACGTACTCCGACTGGCTATTGGACCAACGACGTAGTAAACACTGGGATGTTGCAGACGTTCACGGGCCGATGAAAAAGTATTTAAACGCGCACATCAGGAAGGACCCTTCCTTTGCGCTGGCGGCGGACGGCGTGCACCCTGGCAAAACAGGGCATTGGCTGATCTCAAAAGCGATCCTTCTTTTTCTGGGGGAAACAAAAGTGAAACGAGCTGAAAACATTAATGAAGCGTTGATTCCCATTCCCAACGGCGAAACCATCCTGGAGTTGATTGCTGAACGGCAACAGATCATGAAAGATGCGTGGCTAACCAGCATTGGGCACCAGCGGCCGGGGATGAATGTGGGGCTAACGTTGGAGGAAGCTAACGTCAAAGCGGATGAGATTACGCTCCGGATTTCCGGGCTAAAGCAATAAGCGTCGGGTTATTCGTACAGACTAGATACCACCGATTTGGTCTAAGTATTCCAATAAAAAACAACAACTGGCGCGATGTCTTGGCAGGCGGGAGACTCGTGCCTCAAGTAGCACGCTTTGAGTTTGTGGGAACGTTCGTGTTGCGCCGGTTGAAAGGGTGTGCTGGTTAGGTTTTGATTTAGAGTGGTCGATATTAGAGCAGTATTAATGCGCCAGTCGGCTGGGTGTACGCCTAAAGGCACGAGTCACGCGCATCCCTATCCCTCTTCACAGTGCTAAGAATCGCGCCAGTTCAGGTTCAGCAGCGATTAGATTACATTCATAATAATCCTGTGAAAGCTGGAATTGTGTTGTCACCGGAAGACTATTTGTATAGCAGTGCCTTAAATTATTCGGGTCTGCCGGAAAAATTGATGGAAGTGGTTTTGATTTAGAATGGGAGCAGAAATAATGTGCCAGTCGAAATGGATGTGCGACTAAAGGCACGAGTCACGCTCTTGCCACTTCACGGTGCCAAGAGTCGCGCCAGTTTCAGGGGAACCAATATTTAATGTTGAACGCCGTAATCTAATATTTAATACCTCGTTCCTTACAAGTCGTCTCCAAACTATGAAACAAGGGGCATATTCCCATAAAGTTTTGTATTGCGAACCCTGGCACCTCTAGTATGTTAGACAAGTTAATGAATGAATCAGTTCGCAATCTCATTTCCCTGCCCTCAGGTGAATCTTTATTCAACCACACGCCCGCTAACTTATCGCTTCTATCTGTGCTTGTTATTTGCGCCATCTTGTATGACTTACCACCGTCTAAAACCTTCATTACTAAAGCTGGCCTCCGCGTGAATTGCAAAGGATCTTCTCGCAGTGGAAATTTGCAGAATACTACATCCCCGGGATTATAGGTGATCATTATGTATACTAGTCATTGTATACACTCATCTTTTCATCCTTCCAATCATCCTCCCAACCCTTATACAGTTTCTTAATTTTATCCTCTTCTTCTTTAGTCAGTGATCTCTCATAGTCAGGATATGCTCTTTTAAATGTTATGTCTTCCGCCAATTTGAAAATAGCAGCTAGCTGTTTTGTTTCCTTGACAAGTGGCCTAAGTACATAAAACGTCCTCAATTTCTGGACGATAAGTTCCACTTCACTCCTCATTTCATGAAATTTTGTGCTCATTAATGCTGCATTTCTTTGCGGCATAACGTCCACAACCTCTAAAATTTCCTGGTAAAGTCCGGTAGCTTTTTTCCTAGTTCTACGGACTGGATAGTAAGTCGTAGCGGTATGATACAATCCAATAACGATAACTGGGATTAATCCAAGAATCCACGGGACGGTGTTTGCCCACTCCGCGAACCCCGAAATTCTTTTAATACGACCTTTAATAACACGCTCTTCTTGATCCAGGCGAATGTCATAGGAACTAGTCATTTTCTTTGGGGTTTTGATCATTTAAGTTATTAGACAAAAGTTGAGAACTTAGTCTGCTAAAGTCAATAACAACTTTAATAAGCATGCCAATTACCAAAAGCTAAATATAGCGTTTTCGACATGTATCTGTATAACGCTTGGTTAGTCATTAAAATAACCGCAAAACAAAGATTATTTTCTAAATCAACACCTGGGACGGCACCCGAAAAAAATTTCTAAATAAAAAGCCCGTAACTCATTGAATTACAGGCTCTAAATTCCTTTACAGTTGCGGACCGGACGGGACTCGAACCCGCGACCTCCTGCGTGACAGGCAGGCATTCTAACCAGCTGAACTACCGGTCCATTTCAATTTTTCCTGCCAAAAGGGATTAAAACGTTGTTACGTATTGGTTATACCCTTCAAACGGAGTGCAAAGATAGGATTGGCTTTGTTTTCTCCAAAATTTACCCCTGATAAATTTGCTTACGGATTGGTATGGCTATCAATGTGCAATTTCTTTAACATCTCCGCACTAGCCGACGCGGCATACACGCCATAGGCATCCACCAGCAGTCCTTTTAGTCCTCCCTCCACTTCTGAAGAAACCGCGTAAAGCACGGAATTATCGTCGGTGCTGCTCATCCCTTCAAACCGATGAACCTCATCTATGTGAAATTCATCGTGTTTGAGTTTTTTGTTCAGAGGCAGGCATTCAATCCACTCGGGATGGAGGTTAAAATCATGGATGTAACCGCGCCGTTGAAGTCCGGTAATCGCCTGCGATAAGGTTTCAAATGTTTCCATAGTACAGAGAATTTATGGAACACGAAGGTAACTTATTTTTATGGATGCTATTCAGGATCAGGTACTCCCGGTAATTCCGGGTCCTGCGCCTCTTCCTTGGGGTTTAATAACAAGTATGTCACCCCGCCCACCACAACCAAAGGTACTCCGATCTGCAATAAAACGGACGTTTTTCTTTTAATAAAAAAAGTCTCGCTCGTGATCGGCTGCTCCTCGGAACTCAACTTTGTAATCTGGTAGAAATACTTGTTTCTTTTTCCCGGCTTCAACTTCCTGTCAAAAGCAAACTCGATTCCATTGTCGTTTACAAAACTCGTATCAATAGCACGTACCAGCTCGGGTTTTCCGGAAGTCTCCTTATACAAATCCAGGCGTAACCGTTCGAAAATCTCCCCTCCTGTCCAGGCAACTGTGTGTTCCATAGCTCGCCGATACGTAGTATCCTTTTGAACATTGCTGATAATGATCGGCGCTGTTTTCTCTACCACCTTGATTGGCAGGAAAGTTTGCTCGTTTGCTTCGTAAAGAAAGATAGAATAGATCTTACTTTCCGGAACACCACTTGCCCGTATCTGCACCTGCACATAAAAATCGATTTTCTCTTCAGCCTTGTTTGGTTTTTTTTCATCCTTGTAGAAATACATACCATCAATGCTGCGGTCGGCGGTAACCTTTACAAAAAGTCGATTGCGCTTTTCATCTATGAAGACCTTGCTTGCTGTTAAATTTGTGTACACCAGTTTAACACCTTCGAGGTAGCGGGAACTGATATCATCCAGATAGGTCGTCAGACGGTCGATGTTTTCACGAAGGGTCTTTGGCCGGTCGGCAATGGGAATCAGGTCGTTGAACACATTTACGCTGTCACGCTGCACTGATTTCAGCAACTCCGCTTTGTAGAGGGCAATCAAATCCTTGTCGACCTCCTGGGCGAGGAGCTCCATGTACTTCGCATAATCTGAAACGGTTTGTTTCGCTGATTCGATTATCACTTTCTCATTCGTACGGCTGATCGTCTGTTGACAAACTCCTGTAATCGAAGAGGATAGTAAAAATATAAAGACGAAAGCAGCCTTCCATTGCATCATCCTTCCGTTCCCCGCTTGTTGTGTACAGTTGCTCATGGTGCAATAATAAGTTTCTTGTTGACTGACTGAACCCCTGCTCCGGGCGACGAGGTTTGTAACCTGTACATCACTATTCCTGAGGACAACTCCTGCCCGTTCATACTTTTTCCATCCCATTCATATTCATAAAATCCGCTGGACAGTTCTTCGTTCACCAGCGTACGGATCGCCTGTCCCTGCAGGTTGAAGATCGACAGCTGTACGTGGGTTTTATCCTTCGTGACGGTGAACGGAATCGTTGTTCGGCTGTTCATCGGATTCGGATAGGCATCGGACAATACAACCTGTTCAGGTTGTGCTTTCCGTTCCACATATGACTTGTCGCCAAAATGCAGGTTGAACGTGTAGCCCGGACGGAACGTGAAGGTATAGCTGCCCTTCTCGCGCATGTTGATCAATCGCTCTTCCACGCGGTCGTGTAAATACAGTTCGCGGTCGTTATCGCCAAAAGAAGTGTTATCCCACGTCAAGGTTACTTCAGTAGATTCCATCGTGTTGAATACTTCGAATTCCCAGGAATACGACTCCTGTGTTCCTACGATTGAAGTAGCCAGTGATTCAGGGAAGGAAAAATCGAGGGTATGAATAAAGCTGGGCAGGCGGTGTTCATCGCGTTCATCCTTTCCTTCCACGCTTTGGGGGTGCATGCCGAACGAGCCAATAGTATTCCGGATTTCTCCGGCTTTCAACTCGAGGCCCAGGCGCCATTCTTTGGCGTTCAAATTACTGTCAAAAGGTTTGCTTTCTTCTAACCGCCCGCCATTAATCCCTTTGTTTTGGGTGACGGGTATTCTCAAAGGAAAGTCAGAACCGGCGTAAACGAAACCGCCGCGGAATCTGTCAATTGTGGTACCTGTCTGGAAAGTACCATCCTTAAACGTCTTAAAGGATTCAACGGCTGTTGGGTTGCCGCTAAAACTCATAACATCGCTCCAGCTAACATTAAAATTGTATGGGTTACCGATCTGGTTCCAGCCTTTTACCAAGGGAATCTCATAATAATCTTTCCCCTCCTCCCCAACTTCAGGCAATGTAGTGGCCCCAGCAAAGAAAATATCTTGAGGATAGCGGGAGATCAGCCAATACCCCTTGCCTCGGTCAATTTCATTTAACCCATCGAGATACTCAGTGTAATCCAATTGACTCGTTTCATAGTGAAATATTCGCCACTTACTCTTGTCATACCCGTAAGCATTAAACAGATCCTGGAACACCGTAGTGATATTATTTGGCTGAAGTTCGTATGGGAATGACACAATCTGGTAGTCAGCTACGCCTCCCCCAAATCGTAAGTCTGGTATGAAATTCGAAGGGTCCGCAGAAGTGTAATTCCGATAGATTTTGAATCGGGCACTTGTCTTGATGCTGTCCGACTTATCGATTACTTCATAGAAGGCTTCAAGCCCGACAGGGTCGTCCGTAAAGCTTGTTTCATTTATTTCGTGGATCATTACACCGCCTTTCAACCCAATTAACGGTTGCGACGTAAATGCTGACTCTGTGTCCGAAATTCCTCTCGCCCGGAAGTTTATTTGCTCTACTGAATTTTCACTAAAGACCTCCATCGACAGGCTGATTTTGTCATCAGTCTTGTTGGAGAAAATAAATTCATGAGGAGGATTAATTTCCCTGACTTCGGAGCCTAAAATAAATCTGTACTTTTTAGAACTTCTCCCTACTGTATCATCTGCATATACCATTACGTTAAGCTCGTCACCTTCAATACCAAATGGAATGGCAAAATTCAAGCTATTGTTGCCTGGAAGAATACTCTCAGGCGGGACAACAAAATCTCCAATCTTAACCACAAGGTCATTTATATCATCGCTAAAATCTTTGCCTTTTACCAAAACATTAGCTCCAGAAACAAATTCATCAGTGCCCAATGTTTTCACTGAATCTATAACAGGCGGCCTGATTACCCGAAAGGTTCCACCTGCATAAATGTTAGTAAAAGTCTGAATCTCCACCCCAATAAGTTGATTGCTACCACGCTCCGCATCCTGAGGAACCTTTACCTTTACCTCCATAATTTTCTGGGCAGGATTGATAATGGTTATCGTGTCAATATCTTTCGGTGTTGCCACTATGGATCCGAATTTCACTTTAAGGTCATTCCGGTTGGTTGGGAAATTGACGCCTGTAATGGTGACCATTTCGCCTGGAGACCCAACCAACGGAGTGACCGACGTAACTGATGTATTGTCAATGTTTTCAAATAGGACGTTATCTATACTTGACTGACCATCAAACACCACCCTCACCAAAACTTTGTTACGGCCTAACCCATTGGGTACGGTGACCTGTATCCTGGAGCTATCACCTTGAGGAAAAACCGGGTCGACAACCGCCTCATACTCGTCTTTGTCGCTGAAGAATACCCGATTGAGTCCAGGTGTATTTCCGATTCCGGTCGCCTCCACAATCACTTTTTCCCCGGCACCGATTTTGTCGGGAGTGATAACCTGAACCGACGGTATCTGGTCTTTAGGGATATTAAAAGTTGAAAGGTAATTCTGTGTATTCGACTTCCAGCCTAACAGGAAATGACCGCTGTTGGTCCCTTTTGTATTATTCCGGATGATCGTTTCGTTTCCGGGTGTACTTATAAGAAATTTTGAATCTTCAATAAAATACCCTAGGGGATGAACCCGTATGTAGAACATGTCGCCCTCCCCAAGTACCCCCATACTTCCGCTCGCAGTTCCTTTGTTCCAGGTAATCATATATTCATTCCTTGCCTTTGAATAGGAAAGACTCGGAAGTCCGGAACCATAATTGACGATATGGGTCGGCGTGGTAACTCTTTTCTGAGGCGTCTTTAAGTCGACAGCACCATTACTCTGGAGCGAAAAAATGGCGTAATACACGTCAAAAGAGTAGTCATCACTACCACTTCCGTTGGTGTATTCCTGCCAGATACTCCAGACTAACATAAACTGATCTGACAGTGAATTATATATCAAACTTTGATTTCTGCCACCCCCACCGGCTACCCCTTCCGACTTCGCCACCAGTGCGACATCCGCTACCACCAGGTAAAGTTCACCTTGGTATAGAATCGAGGTAATTTCACCGCTTGAACCACCGCCATAACCAGACCTTCTTTCCCCCATAAAATTCCACACCAGACTATACATCTTGTGATTGCTGTCGAATGCAACAGCCGACTGAATGGAGAAGTTTCGGGTGACCGGATGATTAAACTCGTGGGGAACATTCCTGGTCTGCAGCAATTTTGGAGTTTCATTTGTTATCGTTGTTCCCGTCGTTGAGAGGTTTACGCCAAAAACATCGAGCACGCCAAACGGATAATACGTAATCGGCACTCCTTCAAACCTGACCCTCGGCCGGGTAAGGTCCGTACGCGTCTGAAAGAAGGGAATCAGATATTTACCAGATGCGGGGTCGAACGCCACTTTGTCGCCACCCAGAAACACCTTAATCGTATCAGTAACCGTGTGCACCATCTTTTCAGCATGAAGGTTAGCCCCTGCCGGTAAAAGGTTCTTTGCATAAACTCTCTTCGTGTTACCATTCAACTCCAGCCAACCCACCATAAATTCATTTTTTACGGCGTTGTATCCAACAATATGACTACTCGCACTGGTGGAGGTATTTATCTTGAACTCTATGCCACTGGGTTGTACAGTCTTTCCATCAGCCCACAACCCCATAACGTCACCGTTTTTCAAATAGGTAAGCAGGTAGCGATCGCCCACTTCATCGTATGTGGCTGAATACTGCGCGGGTATTGATATTGGTGTAACCAGTTCCGGACCTTTCTCGACAGTAAAAGAGCCTTCCGCGGAAAGGACCGATTTTTTGTAGGCTTGATCAACGGCCTGTACGCTCCACGTATAATTAGCTTTTGGAAGGTTATACAGTTTAAATGAAGTCTCAAACCCTGCATTACCCCGCTGAGCAAGTGTCTGATTTCCAGTTGGCCCAATACCATCAGTGAACACCACGTAGGGCCCTCTTTTTAGAATCACGTTGTAGCTTAGGGAGGCAGCAGGAGTCTTGTCGTCCGAAGCAATTCCCCAGCTAAGCGTCACTGATGATTCTGTTTCAGATACCAATGAGGTCAGATTCAAAGGAGCAGCGGGGGCTGCATTGGCAGTTACGGTCTTGTTTTCAAATACATTATTTCCAATAAAGACATCAAGGTCTCCGTCATTGTCAAAATCAGCCACTTCGGTTCTGCCGGGAGGTACAGCAAGAGCGGCTATGACGTCGCAGTTGCTGGTAACCGATGTATACAGATTAATGGTACCATTTTCGTAAACCAGCACATCGTTTTCTCCATCATTGTCAAAATCCGCCGCACTGAGATATTGTAAACTTAGCCCCGAAGCGCCACCTCCGCATACAAGAAAGTTCCATACCTCAATGGATCCCTGAAAGCCAATGATATAGGAATAATGAGATGCAAATTGATAAGTGCCACTCGCATCAACTCCAAAAAATACATAATCCTTATAGGCGTAATCGGAGTCTGTCCCATTGGGTGAAAGACTCTGTTCAAGTTCAAACACGCCTTTGCCTTTGTTGATATACAGGAGATCCCGGCTATAAAAATCGAGTTCGCCATCCTGATTATAATCCAATAATTCCGTACGCCCCGTCGATCCCAGCCGTTGTGACACTTCAAAACGGTTATTGCCCATATTTTTAAAGATCAACCCACCCCCGACGAAATCAAGATCACTATCGTTGTCGATGTCACCCCAATCGGCGAGTATACTGATGGTCTCGCCACTAAGATTAACCGTCAATAGCGAAAAGGAAGTACCAAGGGAATTCAACCAAACTCTGAGGTTTCCGCTATCCACATAATAGATGTCCAGAAAGCCATCCGTATTATAGTCTATCCATCCCACCGAAGATGGGTTAACGTTTGCCAGCGTAATGCCGGCATCCACAAAAGTTGCAGTAGTACCCAGCAGGTTGTTTTTCAGAATACGCAGGGCAGTACCGTTGTGCTGAAGCAAGTCCATGTCACCATCGTTGTCATAGTCACCCCAGGCCAACGGCGTTACGGCCCCAATGTTTTTGGGCACCAGCGTTTGAGCACTCGTCGTTACCCAGGTAGTAATTAAGAAGCAACTGAAAAATAGAGCAAGAAAACAGAACCGCATATACAAATGATAAAGCCTAACCTAATGACTTAAGGCTCTCAAATTCTGAGTTTGTCTAGAGGAAATAAATGAGGTGGAAGAACAACGAAGATAAAGACTAAAGCAACCAATCCAATAAGACTAAAGCACACTACAGCATGAGACATTCCAAGTTTAGGTAACCCCAAAGTAAGTAAATTACCTGTTCAGGCCAATCAATCTATGGAAAGTTCTTTTAAATATTTTACTTTTTCCTGGACGGTCGCCTGCGTTATCGATTCCAGCAACCACCCGGAGTTTTTTGAATCCCTATTCACGTAGTTAACCGTCATGATCCACCCATCCAGTTGCAGAAAGTGATAGGTTATCCGTGCGATCGATTCGACTTTAAGCTTACCTTCAGCAAGCTGCGCCAGTGTAACAGATTTCGGCATTTCGGGAGTGCCGGTTTTTTCATGTAACCATTTTGGGTCATTGAGTGCCAGCCGGACATTCATAAAATCGGTACCATTAACTGACGGCGGAAATGAAAGCTTGTTGGCAGAAAACCGCTCGTTGATGCCGAGCTCGGGAGAATGAAACGATTTGATTACCCATCCGATTGCGCCTCCTCCCAGTGGAACAACCTGCATCATACAACGCACCTTTTTCGGGTGACCACCAGCCATCACCGTTAGCATCAGCTCGGCATACCAGTACGTATCCACAAACCGTAGAAATTTTGGATTGTACGGACTGTTTATTTCCCGAAAGAAAGTATTGATTTTTTCCTTCAGCTTCTGGTCGGATTTATCAATTCTTCCCAGGTCAAAGAGCGAAAAGATTTTCAGATCGCGCTCCTTCATAAATGCGATACAGGCTGCTGTGTCCTTGGGATTTGCGGCGCGTGCACTTCCGCTTCCTTCCGGCTGATTGTTAAAGCGGTCAATAAAAAATTCAATGTTCTTTACACGGTAATGGAAATTTTCCGCTCGCCTCTCCCAGTCATAAACCAGTTGAGCCGAGGACAATGTTAACCCCAAGAAGAAAAAAACAAACGGAAATATGGCTAAACGCTTCGACACGGTTATTGTGTTACGCGTGTTTCCTTCACGTTGATGTTCCCCAACTTGGCAGGATAGAGTACTACCATCTTATCTCCAACAATCGTAGTATCGGGTTTGATCGTAATATCAATCGCCTTTTCTGTTACATCGGTATAATCGGGTACCTCATTGGCTTCCTTGTAGTAAATTTTTGTATCCTGAAAAATGTAAGCGGTAGCATAGTATTTATTATCCGGTCCCAGCCTTACATCGGTCAGCTGGGTCACCTTGTAAAACGTTATGACCACTTTCTCAGCCCGTATCGCATAAAGGCGATCGAAATAGGTCCGCACGGGACGGTCAATAATTGTTTCCTTACCATTTGCCAGAGAAGAAATCTGAACAATTCTGTTTTCATCCTCGAATAATTCAACGGCCTGGCTAATGGAACTCTTCCGCAGGTTTTCATCCATTGATTTATTGGCAATGAGGGTAATGTAGTGTTCTAGGCGCTTTACCTTGTTCAACACAGACTTCTTAAAGTAGTCTTTTAACTCATCAGAAAGTTCCTGTTGTGCACCCGATTGGTAAACAACAGAGAACATCAGAAACAAGGTGATTATTCCAATCTTCATCGCATGCATATCGCTATTCTTCAATTTCAATGGATAATTCAATGATTTTACCGGATTCACTTGTCTCCATGGCCACAACCTTTATTGTCGATTCCGGTAATGTAATCAATCGTTCGAGCAACCTCTCCGCCGTTAACTGTTCGTCGATCTGATTACCGATCATTATAAATGTTGTAGCATAAGGCACCACAAAGGTGGCCAGTATACTCTTCTGTCCAACCTGTCGTGTTTTAAAAGGTATGGAAGCGCGGGTCAAATCCGCAAGCGCGGCGGACAGCGCCTCCTCTGAAATAATTTTCCTGGTGGCAGCTGGTTTAGAGTTTGTTGCGGCTTCATATGCCGGCGGACTCTTTTGTTCAACTTTGGCCGTAACTTCCGCGGCTGACGTATTAACCGGAGTAGCCGTCACCAGCGGTGGGCTTGCAACTGCCGGCGGGTAAAAATAAAAGTCTCCAATGATGTTTGAACTATCCCAGGTGTATTGTTTTTCTCCCGAAAGCTTCAAAACATTTCTTCGTACCTCTTTAAATACCTGTTCAATAAGCAATCCTTTTATCTGTATTGCCTTCAACAGCTCTTGTGTATACAGTCCGTTCTTGCCTGTGCCATCTGATGCCACTGAGCCCGGTGCTGTGGCATAGGCGACAAAGGACCCAAATGCTTTTTTGATTTCTCCCAGACCCGTGTTCGCTCCCAACGAACGGGTAGTGGCGGGAAACGGATTATTTCTGCAGGCATCCAGAATAATAATGTTCATCCTCGGGTTTGCTCTTTCCATGTTCGCCAATACCATCCGCTGGACCGGGAAACACATGCGGACGATATCGTCTTCATACTGAACCTTTGCATCAAGTGGTACCATGTAATTCTCATCCTGATATTGAACGCCGTGACCGGCATAATAAAACAGTCCTACGGCATTTCCCTTTGGCGAGGCACTCAATTTTTCGTGGAATGTTCGTACGGCTTCCCGGAGTTGCATGTACGTGGCATTGGTTACAAGCTGGACTTCGAATGAAGCCCGTTGCAACTCCGCGGCCATAGCAGTGGCATCATTCACCGGGTTGAGGAGTACGCCAATATCTTTCGGGTAATCTCCATTGCCAATGACAAGGGCATATCGTTTCTCAGCCTGCGAGAGGCAGCATGTCGGGATCAGCAGAAAAAGTAAAAGGGATGAGAAAAGGAAAGATCGCATAAAAGGTAAATATCCGAATTGACAACTTAAAATCAATCCAGGTAGGTGGATATTATTTTAATGCTGAAACCGAAAAGATGCGTAAAGTCAACAACATGCGTGAAAAAGAATACATTAACCTAAGTATCCAAATGCATTTCACGCGAAGGGCGCAAAGTTAACAACGCAAAGAACGCGAAACCAACACAGGTGCTCTCCCTATTTGAACTTAAAATAGAACTCGCCGATAATGTTGGAGCTGTCCCACGTATTCTGTTTGTCGCCTGAAAGGCGCAGCACATTTTGTCTGACTTCCTTAAATACCTGCTCGATTGTGAGACCTGGCTTACGAACTGCCTTGAGAAGTTCCTGCGTGTATAAACCATTTCTACCTGTGCCATCGGAGGCCACGGACCCGGGCGCTGTGGCATAAGCGATAAAGGACCCTCTTGCCCTCCTCATTTCGCCCAGCCCTTCGTCGCCCAGGGACCGATTCAAAGACGGGAATGGGTTATTCCGGCAGGCATCAAGAATAACAATATTCATTCGTGAATTAGACCGCTCCATATTCGAAAGGACCATTCGCTGTACCGGAAAACAATAGCGGGCGATATCATCTTCAAATTCGATCATGGCATCGACGGGGACGAGATAATTTTCATCATCACGCTGAAGACCATGGCCGGCGTAATAGAATAGTGAAACCGTCTTATCACGATCTCCGGCATCAACCTTTTCTTTAAACTTCAGCATGGCAGCCCTCATTTGTCCATACGTAGCGTTGGTGAGGAGCTGAACTTCAAAGTTTGAATTCTGAAGTTCCTTCGCAAAATCTGTAGCATCGTTTAGCGGGTTCTTCAACATACCGACTGCCTTCGGGTATGCCGAGTTTCCGATAACCAGTGCATACCGTTTTTCATCCTTATACAGATCGGCAAGCGTTGGCTCGGCAACCACAACCGGCTGAACTGTTTGTGGAACCGTTTGTTGCACCGGCGTCGATACTACTTTTTCGTCTTTTTTAACTGGTGTCTTGTCATCCTTTTTTTGTTGTTGTGGAGTCTGCGTTGCAGGCTGATTGTTTTTTGCAACCTGCGTACTGGTGGCCGTTGTAGCAGGCGTGCCGATATTTTGTTTTTCCAGTTTGCTTAATTCCCGCTTAACGTCTGCGTTACCCGGCTGCAACGTTGCCGCAGCTTTGAGGTCAGCGTATGCCAGCGTGAGGTTGCCCATTCGGGTGTGTACCTGGCTGCGTTCGTAAAGCAGTTTACCCTTGCTTTCTGCATTCGAATCCAGTTCCCGTAATGCGGCATTATAGGCTCCCAGGGCGTCCGGCAATTCGCCTGTTTTATCATAACTTTTTGCCAGGAACCAATAAATGTTGCCTACATTCTTATGATCCAGCAAGATCGTTTCCTGGAAATCATTGATAGCACTTTTGAAGTTATTCGTTTTGTAATACGACAACGCTCTCAGATAAAAAACTTCAACATCCAATGCCTTGTCGCGGGTGGGTTTGGTTAAGTACTCCGAAAAGTTTTGTATAGCTTCGGTGTAATTCCCGGACGTGTAGCTTGAGTGTCCCTTCTCGTATAGCTTGAATTGGGCAAATGCCTGGCTACCCAGGAACACAAACAAAAGGACTATGTAACGTTTCGTGCTCATAGAGCGCTTGGCACTTATTAGTTCAGTGTACTAAAAATTGAATGACATACCTACTTGAATGTTGACAGAAGGAAAACCCTCCTTCGTCATCGGAAATTCTTCATTGAAATAGGACTCAAACGTTTCATCATACGATCCGGTGCTTACAAAAGTAATTGGGAACGTATAACCGAATGCAGCCTGAACAAAAACAGAAACCTTTTTTGCAGGAGAAAATTCTACACCAGGTCCTATGAATATGCCACCTGTAAATTCAGTATCGGACGCCAGGATTGGATAATCGTCCGCTCCCCAGGGAATATTATCATTGAAAACCTCCCAATCTGCAAGGCCATCCGGATCCGTAGTTTTCAGGTAATATGAATTACCACTAACTTCAGTTCTCGATACGAAGGATAAAAAAGGTTTCGCAAATCCATAAACCGAAATCTTAGAGTCATCTTTAATAGGCACGAAATTGAGCTTCAGGTTAAGAGCCAACGAAATAAGGGAAAGATCACCGCCGGTCAATTCAATAGTGTAACCCTCCCAGTAGTAGGGATCATTGACATCGTCAATGTATTGGATAAAAGCACCCGTAGTTCCGTCCGTTGCTTCTGGATCGTATTTGAAGCTTAAATATGAAATAGAGGGACCAATCGACAGCACCCTATTTAACCTCTTCTGGAAGCCGGCTTCGAAATTGAAGCCAACGCTATAATCACCAATGTTTTTCCCAAGGGTAAAAGACGGTCCGAGTCCAAAGAAAAAGCCCTGACTTCTGTCAATTCTTTCCTTTTTAACAATCGTGCCTTCATCCTGGGCACTAACCACAATGGAGCATATCAACAATAAGAAGGCCGGGAAGGTAGAATTACGCATAGAGGTGTTTTTACTGAACTACGAAGTTAATAATGATTCCTCACTTTTTTGTTGCCGTTTATTGAAATTTTAGCACAAAACACAACGATCAAACCTGGAATCAAAAATTATAGGAGACGCCCAGCTGAAAACTTATTGATGGGAATCCCGCGGTATCCATCGGATATTCTCCTAACCGCCCACTGTCAATAAAAACATTCAGATCATTTTCACCCTCAGAAGCGTAAGATTCTGTACTTACAAACGATATCGGAAACGTATACCCAATGGAAACCTGAAAAAAGCCTGAAATTTTTCCTGCGGGTGCGAACTCAATTCCCGGACCTATGAATATTCCGCCGGTAATCTGGTTTTGTTTATTGAGGTCGTCTGAAATATCTATCCCATAAGATTCCAGCGCATACGGATTTCCCGCATACCATTCGAATTCGTCCAGTAAATACCAATCCTCCACAACGTCCGGATCACCAATATTTTCAGAGAATATCGCCGTACCGGATACTTCTGTACGGCTTGAATATGAAACAAAGGGTTTTGCAAACCCATAAACAGAAAACTTGGAATTATCCTTTATGGGGATAAGATTAAATTTGAGATTTAATGCTGCTGAGATCAGGGATATGTCTCCTCCTGCCAGCTCGAAGTAAAGTCCCTGATAGTAAATGAGGCCCCCATTATCATACGGGCCACCTAAAAACCAGTTGTTATAATCGGTCAGTGTGACATCCTGGTCATAGTTAAATTTTACAAAAGAGAGTGAGGGACCGATGGAAAACACCCTGTTTAGCCGCTGTAAAAAACCCCCTTCAATATTAATTCCTGTGCTGTAATCGCCTATGTTTTTTCCTAATGTTAACGAGGGCCCGACCGCCAAAAAGACACCTTTACTCTTATCAATCCTTTCCCTTTTAACAATCGCGCCTTCATCCTGGGCGTGTAGGACAACCGTGAACGTCAATAGCAATAAGGCCAGGTAAGCAGATTTGTTCATGAGGGTATTTTTTAGAGGGTGAGTAATGGCAGATCACAGGTGGTGTTCGTCTATTGAAACTTAAAATAAAACTCTCCGATGATGTTAGAACTGTCCCACGTGTATTGCTTATCACCAGATTGCCGCAGCACATTCATTCGCACTTCTTTAAAGACCTGTTCGATCGAAAGCCCGGGTTTCCGGAGGGCCTTCAAAAGCTCCTGGGTATAAAGCCCATTTCTACCGCTGCCATCGGAAGCTACAGACCCAGGCGCTGTCGCATACGCGATGAAAGAACCGCGGGCACGCTTCATCTCCCCTAACCCGGATGCTATCGAACGCGATGTTGCGGGAAAAGGATTGTTCCGGCAAGCGTCCAGAATAACAATATTCATCCGTGAATTCGTACGCTCCATGTTAGCTAAAACCATACGCTGTACCGGAAAACACATACGGGTGATGTCATCCTCAAACTTGACATCCGCATCAACGGGTACCAGGTAGTTTTCATCCTGATACGCTACGCCATGTCCCGCATAATAGAACAGCCCCACTGTTTGGTCTCGTGGACCTTCTGTTAACTTTTCCTGAAACTTGCGCATCGCTTCGCGCATCTGAACATAGGTGGCATTGGTAACCAATTGCACTTCAAACTGGGATCTTCTCAACTCGGTAGCTACATCTGTTGCATCGTTGAGTGGATTTTTTAAAATACCAATCTCCTTCGAGTAATTACTATTCCCGATTACCAATGCATACCGCTTTTCATCCTTGTACGACGCTGCCAGCGCAGCCACCAATTCTGCATTAACCTGTTGTGTCGGAACAGAAGCTGGCTGCGTGGTCTGCTGCTGGGTTTTCGTGGTTGCTGCCGGTTGTGTCGAACCCTGACCAGGGTTACTCTTTACTATTACCTGCGTCTTCTTGTCTTCTCCTGCTGTGCGACTCGCTGTTGTTGCAGGCTGAGTCGACGTCCCGGTTTGTGCTATTTCCTTGTTGGAAGGATCCAATGATTTTGCCCGCGTGAGGT
Organism: Chryseolinea sp.; assembly: GCA_041737945.1. Classification (GTDB taxonomy): domain Bacteria; phylum Bacteroidota; class Bacteroidia; order Cytophagales; family Cyclobacteriaceae; genus Chryseolinea. Next base: position 172,961 of record JBGSQQ010000011.1, on the reverse strand, counting down.
CTTCATTAGCTGCAGCGACATCTCCATTACGCCGATTGAACTGCGAACGGTCAGCTAAAATCTGCGCCGACAATTTTTTACTGTTTTGTGCAGCCGTTAATGCCTCGTTATAGCTGTTTGCCGCATCTGTTTTCTTTCCGAGTTTGTCATAACAGCGGGCCTGATACCAATAAATTGTTCCCTTGTTATAATGGTTTAGTGTCAGGCTCTGGTTCAGGTCGCTGAGGGACTTATCAAATTCGCTTTTAAAAAAGTAAGATTGACCCCTGTAAAAATAAAGGTCCTCATCATACCGTTTATCATGTGCAGGATTGCCTAAAAAGGCCGTGAACAATTCGATCACCGCATCGTAATCCTTCTCCTTGAACTTTGCTACCCCTGCGTCGAAATCTTTGCTGTCCTGAGCAATTGACAACGTAGAAACCAGCGAGATGAGACACAGGGTAAATAGCACGTTTTTCATAACATCATCGGATGAATCTCACAAAGGTAATAATACGCAAAAAATTAATGAACGGTTTCTTAGACGGGTTATCCGACGAATATAGCAAAAAGTACTATTTTTAGCGATTCTAACCATGAGAAGAATACTCTTTCCTGTACTCCTTTTGCTGTTCCTCCTGCCCGCCTGCAGTAAAAAGTCAGGGTCGACCAAATCGGTGGTTAAACCAAAATACCACCATCGGTGGTTTGATAGAAAAAATGACAAAAGGGTGAAACGGACAAAGATGGTAAGGGTGATAAATTAACTCTTAAATAAGTCCTGATTAGCGATTAACTCAATCCATGCAACGCAAGATCTAGGTTTCTACGGAAGAAAATCTTCAGCGGACTCAGGTGGTTAACGTGTGCGATAGTGATCCCTCCATGGAAAATCGTCAACAAAAGATTTGTTATATCACGGGTATTGATTGACCGGGTAATCTCCTTCCTGAAAATTGCTTCCAGTGTAAATTTCTCAAGCATCTGATCGAGCGACAGGATTTCGATGGAATTGATTTCGGCAATTTCCGGGAACATCAGCTTCTTTTCTTCTGCCTTGATCGGAAATGGTTTGGGGGATCTCTTAAAGTCAGCCAGATAACCCACCAGACTCAGCCACATTCCGGGATGTTCCTCACACCCTTCACTAAGCCTGTCAAACAAAAAATAAATTCCAGCCAATCCTTCTTTTGGTTTATGAACAAGCTCGACGGACCGCCTTAAAGACCACATGCGAAAAAAGTAGAGCAGGATATCCTCTTTCTGAGGAAAATATTTAAACAACGTAACCTTGGATATTTTAACTTTTTTGCAAATGTCATCCACAAATAAATCGTCAAATGATTTTTTACCGATCAGTTTTAAAGTCTGATCCAGTACCTGTACTTTTAACCGGGCAGCCTTTTCTTTTCGCAGACTCATGTGCAAGTGTAAAGTTAAAGGGGAATTAATACTTTTATATCGACTTAATCAATAGCCCTGATGAACCGTGTGATCCTGTTTCTTTCCTCCTTGCTTTTTGTTGCCTGCAGTTCCGGTCATAAGGAACGGTCTGTCGGCCTGATCGTTGATTCAGCAATAGTCGTATCTGCTCATCCGTTGGCATCAAAAGTCGGAGTCTCTATTATGCGCAGGGGCGGCAATGCCATTGATGCTTCTATCGCAACACAATTGGCTCTGGCGGTGGTTTATCCTTCAGCGGGAAACATCGGCGGTGGTGGGTTCATGGTTGTCCGAATGAAGGATGGCAAGACGGATGCGCTTGATTATCGTGAGAAAGCTCCTTCATCAGCGACCACGAACATGTACCTCGATGAAGTTGGCGGGGTTGTCGCAGGACTAAGTGAAAAGGGTCATCTGGCGAATGGCGTTCCGGGAACTGTAGCTGGTCTGGCAGCAGCCCATTCAAAATACGGCACCTTACCCTGGAAGGAATTAGTACAACCAGCAATAGACCTGGCCATGAATGGATTCATACTCACGGAAAGGGAAGCGCAAGGATTGACAAGCGTTCAGGATCAACTGAAAAAATACAATTCCATTCTGCCTGAGTTCCTGATTCGTGATACCTGGCAGGCGGGTGACAGTATAATCATGGAGGACCTTGGTCATACGCTTGAACGAATTCGCGACTTCGGTGCGGCAGGTTTTTATGAAGGCAAAACCGCCGACGACATTGTGCAGGAAATGAAGCGAGGTGCGGGACTGATTTCATATGATGATCTGAAAAGTTATAAGGCCGTTTGGCGTGAGCCCATTGTTGGTGACTATAAGGGATTCAGAATAATTTCCATGCCACCGCCTTCAAGTGGCGGACTGGCACTGATCCAGTTGCTCAAATCGGTCGAATCTTTCCCGTTAACCGAATGGGGACACAATTCAGCACGAACCATACATCTTATGACGGAGGCAGAAAGAAGAGTGTATGCCGATCGTGCCGCATATCTGGGGGATCCGGATTTCGTCGAAGTACCCCTAACTCAATTGACAAATGACCTGTATGTAAACCAGCGGATGAGCAATTTCAATCCGTCAAAAGCGACACCCAGCATGGAGGTTAGAGAAGGAATTTTACCTGGCGGAGAGTCAGAACAAACTACGCACCTTTCCATCGTTGATCAACAGGGCAATGCTGTTTCGGTAACCACTACCTTAAATGATTCGTATGGGTCGGGTGTTGTCGTAGCAGGTTCCGGATTTCTGTTGAATAACGAGATGGATGACTTTAGCAGCAAACCAGGAACACCAAACATGTACGGTGCGATTGGTGGCCAGGCAAATAAAATTGAGCCGGGCAAGCGGATGCTGAGTTCCATGACACCTACGATACTAGAAAATAATGGAAAGCTTTTTATGGTGGTTGGCACGCCAGGTGGAACTACGATAATCACTTCCGTTTTTCAAACCATTCTCAATGTCATTGAACACCAAATGACAATGCAGGAAGCTGTTAATGCAAGGAGGGTCCACAGCCAGTGGGTTCCTGATTCGGTTCAGGTTGAGACGCGTGCGCTTTTGACTGAAGACAGTATCGCCCTCGTCAATATGGGACATGCATTTAAGCCACGAGGTGAGATCGGTCGGGTTGATGCAATTCTCGTTACTCCGGAGGGAAAACTTGAAGGGGGTGCGGATTCTCGCGGTGATGATACGGCAGACGGATATTGATTAACGCCGGCGCTACAGCTTTTTAATTGTAAATTCAACTCTTCGGTTGAGTTGCCTGGTTTCCTCGGTATCGTTGCTCGCGACTGGCTTAGATCCGCCATAACCCTTACCACTTATTCGTTTACCTTGCACGCCTTTGGATACCAGGTATGCCTTTACTTTTTCAACCCGAGCGTGGGAAAGTTTTACATTTTGTGCAGCGATCCCCCGGTTATCCGTGTGTCCACCCAGTTCGATTTTTACACTCGGATTTGACTTCAGAAACGAGACAATTACATCAAGTTCCGGATACGATTGTGGCAGCAGATTTGTTTTGCCTTGTTCAAAAAGAACATCATTTAAATTAACTGTAGTTCCGATTTCAACGGGTTGAAGCCTGAAATTCATTTCAAGATCTTTCAGCTCATACGTTTGGATATCGAGTTTTTCAATGGCGCTTACAAAACCCGTAGCTTCAATTTTAACAATATAATTGCTTGTCGATGGAAGTTGAATACTATAACCGGAGACTGATGCATTTGCGGATTGCTTTTCAGAAGAGGCATCAAAGAATACCCTTGCTGCAACGGCTTCTCCTGTTTTAGCATTGGTTACCTTTCCATAGATTCTCACACGCATTTCTGCCGCTGGTTCCCGGGGAATCTCAACGATTCTCGTGATTGTATCCGGCGCACTTTTTACGAGCAACACCGTGCTGTCTTTTCGAAACGGTTCATCGGAAAGGTAAACCCGTATGTCGCCGTACCCGTCACTATTGGTTGTACTGGTGTAAAGGGAGTAACCGGCAGCTTCGTAAACGCGATATGACAACTCTCTGCCCTCAGTGTTAAAACCAGCACCCATGTTTACCGGTTCAGACCAGTTGGTCCACGAGTCATCCAAACGAACACTAGAATAAACATCGAAACTGCCGATGCCTTTTCGGCCGTTACTGGAGAAATACAATGTCCGTCCGTCGGCGCTTAGGGAAGGACATAATTCCTGAAACGGTGTGTTGATGGTGTTGCCGAGGTTTCTGGGTTCGGTCCATTTGCCATCCCCTCCCTTTGTGGTAACATAAATATCTTCAACTCCCCGGGTACCATACGTTTCTGCAGCATATACAAAAACAGTCTGGTCTGGAGAAATATACCCTGACAGGGTTCCGGACTTGTTTTGAAAGTACGGTATTGAAATGTTCTCCGGTTTCGACCAACCACTTCCGGTGTTTCTGGCAACTGAAATTCCTTGCGTCCGGGCGGCGCTTCCGGATTCCGCATAGTGACTGAGGAGGAAAAGTAGATTGCCATCCTGAGAAAATCCGGCTACCGCGTTGTAAGCAGAGTTGTTAACAGATGCTCCGGCATGTTGAGGTGCCGACCACTGATTAGTCTCGAGTCTTGTCGAATACCAGATGTCGCCCTGATCCTTTTTGCCTCCAATATTTTGTGGATGATTTGCAATAGTCAGATATAAGGTTCTACCATCCGGGCTCATAACCGGATGGAGTTCATCAAAAGACGTGTTCACCAATTGAAAAGAATTGGCGTTAAGTCGTTGAGCTGTGAGGGATTGCACCCCAAAAAGAAAACCAAAAATCAACCCTATCCTCAATCCCATTGTTTTATCTTACGCGCATGAATGGAAATATCAAGCCCAAATATAAAGCGAACCCACCAAATTAAAAGTTTAGTTTCAAAGACCACGTTACGAGCTTGACTGGTGCTTGCTTACCCACGGACTACCCTTTAACGTGAAGCGCCACGGCAGGAAAGCGTCATCGCCGGCGTAGGCAATTCCAATACGCGTGCTTTTCTCAATTTTCGCCGGTGAAATTTTTTTACCCAGGTCTTCCAGCCAAATTTCGCTGCCCGTCAGGAATTTGCCATTCCATTTTCTGTCAATGCCCAATGCTTTGGTCAGCTTACCGGGGCCGGAGGTGAGATGAAATTCATTTAGAAGTTTTCCCCTTCTGGTCTTCATAAGATCCACACCTACGATCGGTTCAATAGCCCTGATAAGAACAGCATCTGCAAAATTGGTATTATTCGTAACGACATTAAAAAGGTTGTACATTCCATAACAAAGGTAAACATAGGTATGGCCTCCATTTTCGAACATGATTGCATTCCTGGAGGTCCTCTTTGCGCCAAAAGCGTGACATCCCCTCTCCTTCCAGGAGTATGCTTCGGTCTCAACGATAATTCCGCCGGTTAAGACCCCATTGATTTGGGTAAACAGTCCTTTCCCAATCAGCTCCCGGGCAATTTTTACCACGTTATCGCGCTGATAAAAGCTTTCTGTAAGCTTCATACGATGGTCATTTCAGGTGTGACTAGAATAGTTACCTTTGCCTACCAATTTTCAAAACAACTAAAAATTAAATACCACCATGAAAAAATTTCTTTTTATTACTGCACTAGCATTGGTTAGTCTCGCAGCGGGTGCACAGGTGCAAACGCCGGCTGCAAGTCCTGCCGGGTCCGTTTCGACAACCGTTGGACTAACGGATGTCAAGATTGACTACTCGCGTCCCCGCGCCAAAGGAAGAAAAATTTTCGGCACCGATGCCACCGTCCTTGTACCTTATGATAAGATCTGGAGAACAGGTGCTAACAACGGTACCCGGATTTCTTTTTCGGATGATGTAAAAGTTGAGGGTATCTCAGTTCCGAAAGGCGAATATCTGATTCTTACATGGCCGGGTGCAGCCGAATGGACTATCTCCCTGTACAAGGATGTAAGTCTTGGCGGAAACACCGGTGGTTATGATGCTTCAAAGGATGCTGCAAAATTTAAAGTAAAAGCCGGAAAAGTGACTGAAAAAGTTGAAACACTGACACTTTCAATTGGCGACATATCCGACGACAGCAAGAGCGCCAAAGTTCAGATAGCATGGGAAAACACATCGGTGAAATTCTCCATCAACGCTGACTATGACGAGAAAGTGATGGCGTCAATCAAGGCCAATACCGTGGTGAGCCCTAACAATTACTTCCAGGCCGCTGTCTATTACCTCGAAACAGGCAAAGACCTTAAACAAGCACTTGAGTGGGTAAATAAAGCTGCGGAAGGCATGGACAGTCCATTCTGGGTAACACACCAGAAAGCTAAAATTCAAAAAGGATTGGGCGACAAAACTGGGGCACTTGCAACGGCTAACGTTTCTTTGGAAGCTGCTAAAAAGGCCAATAACCGTGATTATCAGATGATGAATGAAGATTTGATCAAGTCATTAAAATAGCCATATCACCAAATAAAAAAACCATCCTGAAATCAGGATGGTTTTTTTGTGCCTTCAGGCAATGATTCTCGAAAGTCCCTGCTTAAGGCGGGTTTTAAAAAGGAATACTTATTTTCTGTCTGCCTTCTTCGCCTTCTTCTCAGCACGCTTTTCCTTTAATGTTTTGGTCGGCTGTTTTTTGGTTTCCTTTTTAGCATCTTGTGATTTAGACATGGCTATGTGGATTTAGTATTTCACAAAATTAATAAAAACTTAGTATGGAGGTAAAAAAACGGGTACAATAAAAGTTCACCGGACTAATAAACGTAACGTTTCAATACCTTGTCTATTTCAGAATAAAATAACTGGTCATTCCCATTTTCCAGCGCAGCGGAATCGGTCTCCTTTAAATTGATGAGCAAGGGATCATAGTGTGCCATGTCAATTGGAGCAGCATACAGTTCCTTCAGGTCCTTTTTAATAAACTCAATCTTAATATTCGAAAGTTCTCTCACATTAAAGTGATGATCGATATATTCCTTCAGGAATCGTTCATCCAGGAAATCTTTAAGAAGGTCGTTCCTTAACTTTTGAATCAAGGTCACGCTGTTTTCTTCCGACCAATGCGTTTTGTTTACTGCTTCCATATAAAGTTTACCTGTAAATGATGTTTGCCTTAAGATAAGGATATTCGCGACCAGTCCATCCAACTTACAGGGCGTAATGTCATCTTTTTTTTCTCACCTCCGGGTTACGGCATAGCTCCCCCGTTTTTTTCAAGATTGCTATTTATTAAAACTCCTGCTTCAATCCGGGATTGTAAATTGGTGTTTATCAGTAAACTATCAATTAGGACAATATCAAAGCTTGAATCCCTGTCTGGCGATGAGTTTCCATTCACTTTTCTGCTTTTGCCATACCATTAATAGTCCAAGATTAATCGTTGCTGGTTTACCATCGTTTGCCGTATCGCCTGATAACCTATGTCTGACTATGGCTATATTTCCAACGACCTTAACGGTCAGGTCGGTCACCTCGAGCTTTACAAAGTCGTTCTTACCACTTACAATTGCTTCGACAAAAGCGGCCTTGTCTTCAATTCTCCCGTTGGAATGCCCATAGCTGAGTTCCTCGGCAGCAATATTCTCCAGGACCGCTTTGTCAGCGTCCACCATGGCTTTGCGCAACGTTTCCACCCGCGCAACTACGTCCTTCTCATCCTTTGATTGTGCCCAGCCGACCATGCTGATTAGAAAACAGGCTATAAGAATTGACATTGTTTTTTTCATAACTTTTGGTTTATGGTTAGATAAAATGATTCTCATCAATAACTTTACTACTTTCTTTTTGTGGCAGCACCATTTGTAACAATAGCGAAACGATCATCACCACCCCACATCCAATAATATTGTACAACAAAAATGCAATTTCGGTATAGGCGTAACAATATAGTACAATTCCTTCTGCCAGGATTGCTGCACAGAAAACTGCGGTTCCCTGCACCCTCTTCACGTAAAATGCTGTGAGAAAAATACCCAGAATCGTGCCATAGAATAACGATCCTACAATATTGACGAATTGGATCAGATTTTCCGCGAAGCTTGCCAGCATCGCAAAAACCATGGCAAGCAACGCCCATAGCACGGTAAACCACCGGGATGCCTTAACATAATGAATTGTAGTTTCCTTTTGGTTTATAGAGCGTTTATAAATATCCATACACGTAGTAGCTGCAAGTGCATTGAGCTCGCTTGCCATGGAAGACATCGCCGCTGAAAACATTACCGCCAGCAACAACCCAACAATACCATGCGGGAGGTTGCTCAGTACAAAGTTGAGGAAGATATAATCTCTGTCCTGCGTCTTTGCATTGGGAATGGCGGCGCTGATGGTTGCTTTTACCGAATCACGGAGGGACACTTCTTGTTTCTGAAGTTTGATAACCTCCTCTTTTGATTTTGCTATCGCCTGTTCCTCCTCTTGATGTATAGCATCTACCAAATCATCCACAGCAACCCGCTTGGCAGCGTACAGAGAATTGTATTCTGCATCGAGTGAACGCAACACTTCCACCTGACTGGTTTCCATCGCCCTTTCTTTCAATACTTTGTTGTGGAATATGGGGGGTTGATTAAACAGATAAAAGACATATACCAGCACTCCGATAAAAAGTATTACAAACTGCATGGGGATTTTAAATAATCCGTTAAAGATTAGTCCAAGCTTACTCTCTGATTCGGACGTGCCACCCAGATACCTGGAAACCTGTGATTGATCCGTGCCAAAGTATGACAAGGACAGGAATCCGCCGGCGATCAGACCTGACCAGATGTTATACCGGTCATTGGGATTAAATTCAAGGTTCACCAGATTAAGTTTTCCCATTTCTCCGGCAATCTGAACAGTATCACCAAATGAGATTCCTGCCGGTAGCATGGAGTAAGCCAGAAAGCCTGCCAGTATCATCCCTCCCATTATCACTGTCATTTGATAACGCTGGGTAAGGCTAACCGCTCGGGTTCCGCCAGAAACAACGTACACAATAACCAGGGTGCCAATTAGCACCGTAGTTATGTTAACGGACCACCCCAGGATCGTTGACAGTACCAGCGCAGGCGCAAACAAGGTAATACCGGCCGACACCCCCCGAAGCATCAGAAACAACAAGGCAGCAAGTGATCGTGTTTTTAAATCAAACCGGGTCTCCAGATATTCATATGCCGTATAGACTTTTAGCCGGTAGTAAATCGGTACGATTGTCACCGCTATTATTACCATAGCCAGAGGCAAACCAAAATAGAACTGAATAAACCGCATGCCATCTTCGATAGCCTGACCGGGTGTGGATAGAAAAGTAATAGCACTAGCCTGGGTAGCCATGATCGATACGCCAATCATCCACCATTTCATGGAGTTGTCGCCCTTCAGATATCCTTCAATGGTCTTATTACCCCGTGTCTTCAGCGTACCATACACGACAATAAACGCTATGGTCCCAAAAAGCACGATCCAGTCGAGATAATTCATGCAAAAGATTGGGTTAACCAGAAATACAAGAATACCTGAACCACCAATACGGCAAGCACAAGCCAGTACCAGCGACTCCAGGTTTTAAAGACAGGTGGTTTTTCCTCTGCATTCATGAATCAAGGAAATGTTAAGTGGTTTATTTCTTTTTGTTTTTAACGCTGCTATTAATGGGAGGTCTCTTTCTGGCGGAAACCAGGTTAGCAAAAAGCTTGTAGGCACCCGACACCCCTTCCGGAAGCTCTCTGAAGAATGATAATCCCGTATAGATATAATAACCTTCCCCATAGTTTGCAACCAGCAGGCTACCATCTTTTGGCGTTTCTCCCTTGTCGTTCATGGATAGAATAGCTTCAAACTTCGGATCCCATTTGTTCGGAAAATACAAACCGCGTTCCTGTACCCATCCGTCAAAATCCTTTTTGGTTATCTTGTTGGGTGTGTTCAGCAAGGGATGCTCCGGCTTGAGAATTCTTACCTCTGCTTCTTCATCCGAAACACGATCGCGCGAAAGCGTTAGCGGAAAAGGAGAAAACTTTTCAGTTTCCAAATCACCATTGGTGTTATACTGGACAACCATGGTTCCTCCCAGCCGCACATACTCCAGCAGATAATTCATCATAAAACCAATACGTTCATTTGTATTAATAGCCCGGACACCAAGCACAACCGCATCAACCCGCTTCAGATTTTCAGCTGTTACTTCTTCATTCTTCATTTCCCACACTTCATATCCCATAGTTCGAAGCGCTTTAGGTACATCGTCGCCGGCACCTTTGATGTATCCGATGACAGCACCTTCTTTCTTTAAATTAATCCTGGCGGTTGCCGCTTCTGCTTTGGGCAACAGGGTTTGCACGGGAATGTGATCGTAGGCAATCATCTGAAGGGACCTGTCATAAACCTTACCATCCACTTCAGCATATGCCCGTATGGTTGTGTTTATCTCCTCAGGTGCTGGATAAACTTTAAATGATTTAGTGTCCTCCTCATTTTTTGCAGCCAGCTTAAATGGTATTACCGAAGGTTCCGCTCGCCACCCGGATGGCAGTTGCAGTTTCAGATTACCTGACACCATCTTCTCACTGGCCGACTTAACATTGATTTTCACTTCCCTCGGCTGCTCATCGCTAAACACCAGAACACGGTCCGAGAGATTTATGAAGACCGGAGCCACTATTTCAAACGGTCTCGATTGTTCACCTTTTACCGGGTCCGTCCATGTATAAACCAACGGCTTGGTTATGCTTAATTGTGCTCCGGCTATATTTAAAACGAATTGAATGTTTATCGCCGGATCATCCTCTGGCTTACCAATTAAACCTTTGTCGGCCACCGTAAACCGGCCAACACTGTGAGGCTCTTTAAGCCAGTATGGATCCGAGTAAGGTTTTGAAGGGAGTATTTGCCGCTTCAACGTAAAAAGAATTGGCACATTATTATTCAACGGTATTGCCAGAGCTGAATCAAGAGACAGGTCTTCACAGGTTATCCTTTCAAGGCTCACCGGTGTACCCGAACGATTCACTAATTCAAAACGGGTAGTAACACGTTCTGACGGAGTAGTTTGATACTGATCGGCTGCAACTTCAATGTATAAACCCAGACATCCTTGAATAAGCTGTTCGACTTCAACCAGCTTACGATTCTTCCAGACCCCTGGTTCCAGCAACAATATTTCCTTCCTGACCTCCAACAAAACGGGAATACTTGCCGATGGAATTTCAACATTGAATTCTTTAATCACTTTATCTACTAACTGTTGAATTCTGCCCGTGTTTTTTATCCGGCTCCAGGTGGTATTCACTCCTTCAAATAAATCTTTCTCCGCTTTCTCTCCCTTTATATGCTCGAGGAATTCCAATTGTTCGCCACGTGTACCTTCAGAGCCAAATCCCTGGCTCTTGTGCTGACTGCGACTTATCGCCGCGATTTCCGAATACGATTCACCCAACAACGGACTGTATCCACCTACGTCAAGGACAATAATTCCCGGAGTATCCTTGTTGATAGTAGTATTCCACCATCTTCCGGTATTGGTGTAAAGGCGCTTGACCTGCCAGGTACCGAATGACTTCGCGTAGTCTGGAAATACTGTTGGGTCAGCGGCAGCCGTAAATGCTTCGCCCGCTAAAATCGCCGATCCCGTATGGTGACCGTGTCCTGCCCGCTCATCAGGAGGAAATCGCGTTATAATAATATCGGGCTGAAATTGCCTGTATACCTTGACAACATCTGATAATATTTCCTCCTTGTTCCATAAGCGGAATGTTTCGTCGGCCGACTTTGAAAAACCAAAATCATTCGCCCGGGTAAAAAATTGTTTTCCGCCATCGATCCGGCGCGCCGAAAGCAGTTCCTGTGTCCGGATCAGCCCCAGCAAATCACGGATTTCAGCACCAATAAGGTTTTGTCCGCCATCTCCGCGGGTCATCGACAAGTAGCCTGTTTCGAAGAGGCGCTCATTTGCCATTTGGGTAATTATCCGCGTATTCTCATCGTCTGGATGAGCTGCAACATACAGCACCGAACCTAATACATTAAGTTTCCTGAGTTTCAACTTGAGCTGAGCAGCATCAGGCTGGTGCGGAATCTGTGCAAAGGACAAAACGGGAAGCAAAAAGAGTAAACCAAGAATCCTCGTCATGCAAAAACAGTTTGCACGAATTAACGGAGAAAAAACAACTAAAAGCAAAAGGATTTTGCGGTACGCGACAATGGGCTGTTGGGTGGTCTTAAACAGGAAATCGATTGATAATTTGAAAAACGCATACCGTATAACCCGGTATAGGCTAATTTTTTAAATCTTACCTCGTTTTTCACTATTTACAAAATAGGTTCCATCTTCATCGAAATAGATGACCACTTTGCTAATTGGTTTTTTATCGGCGTTCAAATAGTAGACCGTGTATTCATACGCTTTTATTCTGTCCTTGATATCGTCCGTATAACCCATATCCAGTTTTAGCACGGCATTCATATCAAATTTCTTATTGAGGGCTGTCCGTACGCCATTTTCTATCACCCGGATACGTACTTCTTCGGGCGTTTGTTTTAATACTCTGAGATTCAAATAAAGGTAGGGCAACGGACCTACCGCCCGACTTCTTTGATACTCCCGCTGTGTCTGGCTTAATTCAATACTATTGGCGCTTCCTGCTGGTCGGTCTCGGAATTCAAAGTCGAGCTTGATTTCAAACTCTTCCCTGGGTTTAAATGGAGTCTGGTCTTCCTGTACAAAAAATAATATAAGCAGGCAAATGAATTTCATACCATCTCTCCGTTGATCTCCCTAAGATAATCATTTTTCAAGCGCCGGCTCAACCTCAATATCTTTCAACTACTGTATGCTACTTCAGGGAAATCAGGTATTCAGTCAGATCGGCCAGATTTTGTTCAGTCAGGCCGAAGGACGACGGCTCCGGCATCAGACTATTTTCCTGCTTTTTTCTCGAACTGACCTGAGCGGTGTTGATCACCTGTTTTTTACCCGCGACATCCTTGATCACAATTGTCTTTTCGCCGTCCGCCAGCAAAAAACCATAGTACGAATCACCTTCCTTTGTTGTAACAATCCATGGCTCATATCCGAAAACAATTCCGGCATTCGGGTTGATAATGGCATCCAACAATCCTTCGCGATCAAACTTCTTGTTAATAAACGTTAAGTCGGGCCCGATGTCCTTGCCAACTTCTTTAATTTTATGACAGGTTGAGCAATTAGCCGCAAATATAGCCGTCCCGGCAAGTGCGTCCGGTTTGAGTTTAGTGATTGCGCCGATGGAATACGATTGGGTTGCTCCTGACTTCTTAAAAAAGTTCGAGGCCAGTACCCTCACTGATTGATCCGGATTACGGAAGATAAACTCTTCCACTACCGGGTGCAGTTCCTTCGGAAGTTTGTTGTCTGCTACCATACCAAGCAGCATTTGCCCACCAATCGCACTCTTGGCCATATCCCGCGCATTCGACTTTTTTTCGTTAAACGGCAGCCGCTCATCGAGGATCTTACTCATCTTAACCTTCATGGTTTCGATAATACGCTGACGTTCTGTATCGATCCCGGTTTTGCTCCAGTCTATAAGCGCATACCAATCATTGCCCTGACGGAACGCAACCCAATACGTAGCCTGCTCTGATACATCAGCAAGTGATGATTTTGATAACTCAATCATGGCCAGTGCTGCCTCCCGGGTATTTACAAACGCCAACGCTGTCAATGCTTTCGAACGTTCAGGCTCACTCAGTTTGGTGGAACTGGCTCTGGATTTCAGATCCTTCACAATAAATGCAGGATGCAAACGCCAGGCAAAAGACGCTACTGTGCTATTCCATTGATCCGCAGTCTCCTTTTCAGCCTTTTGAAACTTCAGAATTTCCTTAAACATTTCCTCCTCGTGACCCTCACAGGCAGAAGCAACAGTTTCCAGATACCATTTGTCCGTTCCATCGTATTGCTGAGCAAGCTTGATAATCAAAGGTTTGATTTTATCAAACGGCTCATCACGCAAAGCAATGGCTACCTCCCTGCGCACAAATGGTGAAGGATCGCTGGCCAATTTTTCTGCGAGAATTAAAATATCGGACTCCGTCTGGCGAAGCGCCCTGAACGCTGTTGCCCGGAATAGCTCATCGGGATGATCCAGCAGTTTCCTGACTTCCCCTTTCCCCTCTTCACCCAGCCCAGCGAGTAGCCAAATAGCCCTTGCGTTGTGATATGGATTGTTGCTTTTTAACATTTCACGGACAGGTGCCACAACCCCGGCTCCTCTATTCTTTAATAAATTGAAAGCTACTGCCCGAACATGAATCGCCGGGCTTTTAAGTGCTTCGATTAATCCGCTGTCAGAATTCCAGTCCAGTGCTGGTGACTTTAATGTTTTACCTTTCGGTGTGATCCTATAGATTCTTCCATAACCCACCGAATCCATCATCTGATGTCCGCCTACCACAGGGTCATACCAATCGGCCAGGTAGATGGCTCCATCGGTACCAATCGTAACATCACTGGGACGGAACCATTTCTCACTTTTTGTATTTTGGAGGGAATCGTTCCAGACATATCCTTCATTGTCACTGGCCAGTGAAGTAATAAAGTTACTACGCTCCCCAGGCAGATATCCCGAACCCGAAATTTGGGGATGATACCCAAAAATTACGTTTCGGCCGGCATCGGCGCTGAGCAAAATACCGCGGTATTTCTCGCCCAGTGCATCCCCTTCATTGAGTGTGATACCGGTTGGGGCACCCGCACCGCTATTGTCCCCTGCAGGCATTATTCCAGGATCATCCTGATGCCAGTGCGCCGTAAAGATATCCTGCCAGGGACGCTGGTCTGCCTGCCAGTAACGCGTACCATCCGTACTGAAAAAACCTGCGTTCCCACCTTCCATCAACCAGGAAGTCCGACAGGCGACTACCTGATCGTCGTTGTCATTCTGCCATAAATTGCCGTAGGAGTCAATGATCGATTCGTATGAATTCCTGAAATTATGTCCCATCACTTTCAGGTTACGGCCATCCGGATTTATACGCAACGCCAGCCCACCAACCCATATCTTTCCATCATCACTTTTCATGTTACCCTGGTTGGACATGTTGTAGGGTGAGCCACCGGTATAAATACTCCCTGACCTTAAGGTCCATCCGGCTTTGTCCTGCACCACGTGCGGTCCGGCGTTTCCCGTATTAAAATACCAGTTTCCATCAGGACCTGCGACGATGGCATGCAGCGAATGATCGTGATCCTTTCCACCAAATCCCGTCAGAAAAATTTCCTTACGATCCGGTTTGTCATCGCCATTATCATCTGTGTAGATTATCACGTTGGGGGAGCAAGAGACAATAATTTTATTGCCAATAACTGCTATGCCAAGAGGTGAAACCAGGTCAGGATCCTGAACAAAAATTTTAGAAACATCAGCTTTACCATCGAAATTTGTGTCTTCCAGAATAACTACCCGATCACCCTTGCCGTGATGTAATCGTTTCGTGGAGTCATTGTTGAAATTGCGGTAATTGACAGCTTCTGTAACCCAGATTCTTCCTTTGGCGTCAACATCCATATTAGTTGGATTGTAAAACATCGGCGATTCAGCCCATAAAGTAGCCTCGAGATCGTCAGGCAAATAGAGGAGCGGCGACTCCAGACCTATGGGTGTTTTCTCCCGACAACCTTGGGCAAAACATAAAACAATCGTAACGAGCAGCAGATTGGAATACTTCATTTCCGGTGGTTCGGTTAAGAATGGAATATATTTTTCAGAAACTTAAGGTTGTGTGTATAACTTTGAATGATGTCGGCATCTTTGGGACTCGCCCATTCGATTTGCATCCAGCCATCACCGTAGTAGTTCATCTCCATTAACGTGTCGCCAATCTTTTTCCAGTCCATCGTACCTTCACCCAGCAGGAATCCATTTTCCTTCATATGTAATTCGCAGATAGCTTCCTTTCCCAGGAATTTGATTTCTTTGATAACATCATATCCGGCATCCGCTGAATTGCGAAAGTCATAATACACCTTGATACTTTTAGATCCAACCTGTTGGATGATATCTACCAGCTCTTCTGCGCTTAAGTATGATTCTATTCCCAGAGTAATCCCTTTTTGCTCGGCCTTCGATGTAACCTTTTTTAAACGACTGATCACTTCTTTCTTACCGGCATCGTCGTTTCTCAAATCATTACTATTAAAAAATGCCAGCAGAACGACAGATACACCGAGGTTTTTCGCTACATCAATACTATCAGACACCCATTGTTCCGTTCTGGGGTCTGATTTGTAAGGCACTTTATTCAGTTCGCCGATAGCCAGACTTGAAATCCGGATACCGGTTTCTTTTGACTTCTCAAGATAAAGCTGCTGTCTGGCTGGTTCCCGAAGATGAAGGTTATTCTGAACGTTTCCGAGATTTACCTGAATGCCTTCTAATCCTATTGTCCTGGCCAGATCAAATGCCCGAAGGTCACTGCTCATCCCTAGTGACCAGTCGCATGCACTTATTCGAAGGCGTTTCTTCATACCACCTGATAGTACTTCGTTGCCTAAGCCCGAGTTGGCAAGGATGCTTAGCACGGCCGCCTTTTTCAACAATGATCGTCGTGTTATCATAATTCGAAATTAATGCTGCTGAATACCTTTCAAATTGAACTTAAATATTAATGATTGCAACTTATTGTCAAAATGACTTTTTGAATATCTTTGACCGTCAACTCGCCATTTCAAATTCCTGCTACATGCAAAAACGTATTTGTCTTACTGCCCTGTTATTGATTGTCCTGCAATACACCTTACCTGCACAGAATGAATTCTATAAACTGACGACAATTCCCCTCAATGACCTTTCAACCTTTAAAACGCCCGCTAAAAACTGGAAAATAGTTGGCGGCGCTTCGGGAAGTTTTGATACCACTGTTCCCAGGACAGAAAAAGGAACCGGCGTCCTTTTTAATGACTTTGATGATAAGGCGAGGTTCAAGGCCGAGACCAACCTTTTTTCCCAGCTTGAACATGGAGACATTTTTCTTTCACTGGATTTTATGATGCCGAAAGGTTCCAACTCCGGCATTTACCTTCAGGGGCGTTATGAAATTCAACTCTTTGATAGCTGGACAGTGAAAGTTCCACACGTTACGGATTGCGGTAGCATTTATGAGCGCTGGGATGAAACGCGACCAGAGGGAAAAAAAGGATACGAAGGTCATCCGGCGAGAACAAACGCCAGCCTGGCTCCCAACCTTTGGCAACACCTCGAAATTGAATTTCGTGCCCCTCGCTTTGACGCATCCGGAAAAAAGATGACATCCGCCCAGTTTACGAAAGTAACATTGAATGGTGTGCTTATCCACGAAAATGTGGTGCTAAGTGGTCCAACACGTTCTTCAGCTTTTCCGGATGAAAAGGCCACCGGTCCTTTTGTGATCCAGGGAGACCATGGCCCCGTAGCCTTCCGCAACATTCAGTATGCGATGCTGGATGAGTTTAAGATCAACTTCACAGAATTGAACTATGAATATTATGAAGGCAACTTTAATGATTTCCCCAAAGTGGAAGCCAGCCATTTGATAAGAAAAGGCAAAGCCGAAGCGATTGATGTTAAGCTTGCAGACAATCCGAACAAGCTATGTCTGATTTTTACCGGCAAACTCAATCTGCCGGAAAACTCCGACTACCAGTTTATCATTAAGAAGATTGGCAAAGCCAAGCTTAGTATTGATGGCGAGGAAGTCATCCGGACAAGAGGACTGTTTGAGGACTACGTCATCTCCCGAAAACTCACGGCGGGAGAACACACCATCACCTTCAGCTATCTGAAAGATTTTTCATGGGCACCGACAGGCATGGGACTTTACATCGGAAAACTAAATTCCAGGCCGCAGGCGTTGCACACGGCTGGTTCCTTACCGGTTATCCCTCCCACTCCATTGATTGATGTGAACCCTGTGAAAGAACCTGAAATCATCCGGTCGTTTATGTATCATGGTGGTAAGAAGAAAACGCATGTTATTTCAGTCGGCGATCCGGCAGGTGTACATTATTCTTACGATCTGAACCAGGCGGGATTGCTTCAGGTGTGGAAAGGTGATTTCCTGAACGCCACAGACATGTGGTACGAACGAGGGGAACCTCAGGTTGCAGCTTCCATGGGTGCAACGGTTGTGCTCAGCGGAAAAGCACCGGCAGCTATTGTGGCTGATGCTAGCTCTCCTCTGCCAGATACGCTGAACGATAGAAAGGATCTTCTCTATAAAGGGTATACGCTCAATGCTCAACGGTATCCGAAATTCAATTATGTATATAAGGACATTTCTTTTGATGACGCTATTGTTCCGCAGGCAACGGGCCAGGGTGTTACCCGAACAATAAATATTTCCAAAGCGCCATCCGGCGGAATGATGGTGATGCGACTGGCTGAAGGGAATGTAATCACGGAAGTGACGGAAAGTGTTTTTTCCATTGATCAGAAATATTTTATTCAGTTTCCACCCGTAGGAAAATTAAAGCCGGTGATTCGCGCGAACGGCAATAAAAAGGAACTGGTGCTTGAATTGAATACGCCTTCGTCTACCACGATCCGCTATTCCTTGTTCTGGTAAGGATACATTAAAAAAAATTAGATCATACACATCAGATCGAATACAGCATGAAAATAGTAATCAGGTATTTCTCTTTTATAGTTTTTTTATTCACGACACCCGCGATGGCACAAAGCGCGCGGCCGCAGGTTGAATCGGATTATTACGAATTACGAACACTATCCATTCCGGAAAATGTGAAGCTGGAAGTTGGTGGACTGGCTGTATTGCAAGATGGCCGGATTGCGGTATGCACCCGGCGAGGGGAAATCTGGATGATTGACAATGCTTATTCCGCACAACCGCATTACAGCCGCTTCGCTTCCGGTCTGCACGAAGCACTGGGGTTGACTTACAGAAACGGATCATTCTACTGTACCCAGCGTGGTGAACTCACAAAAATCACCGATACCGATAACGACGGTCAGGCCGACCGTTATGAGTCTGTCTATAAGTTTGACCTCAGCGGCAATTATCACGAATATGCATACGGTCCGATATTCAATAAACAAGGGGAAATGTTCGTGGCGTTAAATGTTGCCTGGATTGGCTACGGAGAAGGTCTGGGCAAATGGCATGGATGGCTCCTGAAAGTGAAAGAAGATGGAACTATGGAACCCATTGCCACGGGTTTGCGCTCACCGGCGGGCATTATGGTGAATTCTTCCAATGATATCTTTTATGCTGAAAACCAGGGCGACTGGGTTGGGTCCGGCCGGGTTACACATTTGGAGAAAGGTGATTTTGCCGGCAACGCCGGAGGTTTACGCTGGACAAAGGAACCGGAATCACCGCTCAAATTAACACGGGAAGAGCTGGCCAAGGTGGACAATGGGCAGCCGATGCACGAAGCAGCGAAAGTAATCAAGGAGCTAAAACTGCCAGCTGTCTGGTTCCCACATACCCTGATGGGAATATCAACTGCCGATATTTTAGAAGACACGACTCAAGGTGTATTTGGACCCTTTGCCGGACAATATTTTGTCAGTGACCAGGGGCATTCAAAAATAATGCGGATGTCACTCGAGAAAGTAAACGGCAAATACCAGGGCGCCTGCTTTCCGTTCCGTGAAGGTTTTGCCTCCGGTCTCCTCCGCCTGCGATTTGGTATTGACGGATCGGTATTTGCCGGGATGACGAGTCGGGGGTGGTCCAGCACGGGTACTGAAATGTTTGCCTTGCAACGTCTGGTCTGGACGGGGAAGACACCGTTTGAGATGAAGAATATCACGGCGAAGCCAGATGGTTTTGAAATTGAATTTACTTCCCCGGTTAATAAAATATCAGCACAAGACCCGTCACACTATGAGGTGAATGGATTTACCTATCATTACCACCACAACTACGGCAGCGAAATCATCAACAACAAAAAAAGTAGCTTGAAAGGAATCATCGTTAGCGAAGATGGCAAAAAAGTACGCCTGGTTCTTGATAGTTTGCGGGAAGGCTACATTCATGAAGTAAAGCTCAATGAAATACTATCCGAAAGCGGAAACAATCTCTTGCATAACTTCGGTTACTACACCCTAAACAATATTCCCGGCGGCGAAAAGGCAACACTTACGGAGGCTCAGCGAGTACATGCTCATCACACCATGCCAATGCCCGAAAAGGTTGAAACGAAACCAAAATCAACTACGACTGCCGTTGCTCCAAAAGCAGTGGTTAAGCGTCAGCTCAAGATGCCCTCAGGCTGGAAACAACCTGATCAGGTTATTGCCATTGGCACCAAACCAGGATTAAAGTATGATGTTTCGGAAGTTCAAGTAAAGGCTGGAAGTAAAATCAAACTTATCTTCAACAACAATGATGACATGACGCACAACGTGGTCATTGTTGAACCTGGCACAGCGAACGAAGTTGGCAATCAAGCCTATACTCTGGGATTGAAAGGTTATGAAATGAATTATATTCCCGAATCAACCAAGGTTTTGTATCATACTAAACTGCTCGAGCCTGGCACCTCAGAAACCATCTATTTTAATGCCCCCCTGAAACCAGGCAATTATACCA
This sequence comes from Chryseolinea sp., assembly GCA_041737945.1. GTDB lineage: Bacteria > Bacteroidota > Bacteroidia > Cytophagales > Cyclobacteriaceae > Chryseolinea. The sequence goes on along the minus strand of JBGSQQ010000011.1, from coordinate 152,491 downwards.
TTGTCTGTACCTTCGCAGGACATGCGATGGTCATGCAGTCAACGTTCAAGGTTGTTAAATAGTAAAGGCAGAAAACTGAACGCGTCAAACATAAAGCTGCACACTGCAAAAGCTTTAAGTAAAAACAGCGGCTCAAGGCTTGTAGCTCGAAGCCAGGAGCCTTGTGCTTACTTATCGATGAACGGTCGAATTCCGGTGTGCTTTTGACACACCATGTGCGCGGCAACAAAGCGCTTTTTTTGACTGCACAAAAGTTTTAAAAAACTTTATAAATATACTTATTGCAATAGCATGTCTGATCTAATGAATAACAAAACAGCTTACTAACAGCAACGGAAATGAAAAAAAATACAGTACTCAACCTGAAAGACAATTCCAGAAGGGACTTCATAAAGAAATCTGTCGTCGCACTGGGAGCCTTTGCCATTGTACCCCGGCATGTTCTGGGTGGCAAAGGATTTCTTGCTCCGAGTGATACCCTTACCAAGGCAATCATAGGTGTTGGAGGTATGGGACGTGGGCACATTGAATATGAAGGCACCAAATTGCTGGCCATGTGCGATGTGGATAAGAACCACTTACGGGATGCCATTGCTTTAGCAGGCGGAAATGTACGTGGCTATTCCGATTTCAGGGAATTGCTGGCACAGCCCGACATTGATATCGTGCACATTGCGACACCCCCGCATTGGCATGGCATCATGTCTGTGATGGCCGCGCAGGCTGGCAAAGACGTTTGGTGCGAAAAACCAATGACGCGTACCATCGGTGAAGGCAAACGTGTAGTCGAAGCTATGGAACAATATGGCCGCATGTTCAGACTGAATACCTGGTTCAGGTTGAAGGACAATTTCTATGGTCTCGGTACCACCGTTAAGCCGTTGAAGAAAGCCGTAGACAGTGGAATCCTGGGATGGCCCCTGAAAGTCACCATCAGCGGCGTTACCGGTTTTAACTGGAAGTTTTATTGGGTGGGGAAACCCAACCTGGAACCCACTGCCGTTCCACAGGAATTGGACTATGATATGTGGCTGGGTCCTGCACAATACAAACCATACAACCCACACCGGGTACACAGTACCTTCCGCGGATACTGGGATTATGATGGAGGAGGGTTAGGTGATATGGGACAACACTACATTGATCCTGTTCAATATATTCTGGGCAAGGACAACACCAGCCCTATACGCGTTGATGTGGATTGCCCTCAGCAACACGATGATGCTGTCGGCACATGGAGGCGTATTGAATTTACGTATGCCGATGGCTGCAAGATTATCCTTGATGGAGAAAACAAGGATACTAATGTCCCTTACATAGAAGGACCAAAAGGAAAAATTTACCGCGGGTTTAAATCCGACATTCCGGACATTCTGAAAGTTATTGATACTTTCCCGGATCCGGAGCCTCAGATATCTGTTTTCTCGGAGTCGGTGATCAGCCGTAAGAAATTCGGACTGAATGAACTGAATGGACATCGGTCCAGTACCATCGTGAACATTGGCAAAATTGCACTTCAGCTGGGAAGGTCGCTGGACTTCGATCCTGTCAAGCAGGAATTCATCAATGATGAAGCTGCCAACCGCCTTATCAACGAACCGATGCGTGGTCCCTGGAAAATCTAATCACTACTAAAGCAAAAATCAAAATGAACTCCAGACTATTCAATCATATAACACTTCTGTTCCTGATACTGGCACCCCTGTTTATGCAGGCTCAGGATCAGCGACTGGTGAAAACCAAGGTAGCCGATGTATTGGCGCTTCTACCAGCCGGGGATAACCAACAAGCCAGCAGATTATATAAAGAACTGCTTAATCTCGGTGACGAGGGATTGGTGATGGTCACCGACGGTGTTTTGCCCAACGGACAAACTGAAGGAATAGCATCTCGTTATGCTGTATCGCTTCTCACACACTATTCCACATCAAAGGATGAAAAGGCGAGAATCGAAAAGGTTTACCTGAATGCGCTGAGCAAGTCAACCGACACAGAAGTGAAGGCATACTTCATCAGTAATTTGAAACTGATTGGATCAGGCGAATCGGTTAAAGCGCTAGCTGGTTACATTGCCAATTCTGATCTTTTCGACCCTGCCGTCTCTGCACTGGTTTCTATAGGAACTCCTGAAACCCGACAAGCATTGTTGGATGCGTTAGCTAATCAGCCCGCTCCTACCCAGGTTAAACTGATAAAGGCGCTGGGCAGATTCAAGTATCAGCCGGCGCTGGCATCCATTACCAAATTTGCTTCGGGCAATAACCCACTCCTTAAAAAACCGGCGCTGTGGTCCATTGCCCTTATCGCAGATGCCGGCTCATTTTCTGTACTCCTGCAGCAAGCTAAAAATGTAGGGTTTAAGAATGACCCTACAGAAGCAACACAGGCACTAGTTGAATACATGCATCAGGTTGCAGGCAAGAATAATCCCGCACTCCTCAAGGAAATAAGCAACGCAGTGCTGGAGAATACGCCGGAGCCGTCACAAAATCATTTCAGATTAGCGGGGTTAAAAGGCCTTACTAAAGCCGATCCGGAAGGCGTTGTTAAAATCCTGATAAAGGAATACAAACGTTTTGATAATGAATATCAAAAAGAAGTATTTAAAATAGCCGCTGCCTCTTCAGGCACACCTTCTGCTCTGAAACTTTGGCAAAAGGAATACAAAAAATCAACCGGCGCATCTCAGGCGGATATTTTATCCATGCTGGCAAGTACCAACAAGAGTGAAGCCTTTGCAGAAGCTACTTTAATCCCGGCACTTTCGTCGTCCAACCAACTAACAAGAATGGCCGCCGCGTCATCAATCGCTGGCAGCAGGAACAAAAAATTTACTCCTGCCCTCCTGGATTACTTACTAAAATCCACTGACCCTGCTGAACTCGAAGGCGCAAAATCGGCTGTGCTTCAATTAGCAGACAAGGAAACTGGAAATCTCCTCGCACAAAAAATTGAAAGTGCGTCGACTGCCGGCAAAGTAGCGCTGTTACAAATTCTCGCCTCTCGCAGGTCGGTGGAGAATTTCAGTGTTGTTGCCAGACAGGCCGCATCTGCTGATGTCGCCGTCAAGAATGCCGCCTTCGAAGCGCTACCCTATGTATCCTCCGCAAGCAATGCGAATGAGTTGCTAAAAATGTTAGCAGCAACTGAAAACGAGAAGGAGTTGAAGGCTATTCAGGGTGCATTGATTTCCGCGATGGACAAAAACACCGGAGCATTGATCAATGAAGCCTTTCAAAAAGAAAAAATCAAACTGCTTCCCGTATTACCGTACGTAGACGATAAAGACGCATTGGCAAAAGTTGTCTCCAGCTTCTCCAACGGGACAGAAAAGGAGAAAGAAGTTGCCTTTAATGCACTCGAGCAGTGGCAAAATCCGGATGCCGCAAGAACATTGCTCGCCATCAGAAAGAATTCTTCGTCACAGCCTTATCATAGTCGGGCGTTCCAGGCTTTTGTCGCGCAGGTGAGCAAATCGTCCTGGCCTGACGATCAGAAGCTATTGATGTTGAGGGAGATCATGACCCTGGCAACAGACAGCAAAGAAAAGATTACCGTTCTCCGGGCTGTTGGAAATGTAAGAACCTTTTTGGCTCTGGTTTTTGTGTCGAACTATCTCGATGATTCGAACCTGAGCAGTACGGCAAGCCGTGCCGCGATGCAGATTGCACTCCCAACTTCCGATGCTAAGCCCGGTCTGACTGGCATTGAAGTAAGAAATACACTTAACCGGATGCTTGATAAATTAACAGGTGACGATAGCCAGTATGAGCGTATTGATATACTCACCTACCTGGAGCAGCTTCCATACACAAAGGGGTATGAATCGATCTTTAACGGAAAAGATTTAACCGGATGGCAGGGCCTGGTTGAGAATCCAATTCTAAGGGCCAAAATGTCAAAAGAGGTCCTGGCGAAAAAACAAATCGAAGCAAATGACAAAGTAAAAAACAACTGGAGTGTCAAAGACGGCTGTATTTACTTCCAGGGAGATGGTGCCAATCTGTGCACGACACGCCCCTATGGAGATTTTGAAATGATCGTCGATTGGAAAATCTCCAAGAATGGCGACAGCGGCATCTATCTCCGGGGCTCACCACAGATTCAGATATGGGATATCTCTCGGGTGCAAGATGGCGCACAGGTAGGATCAGGCGGTCTCTACAACAATCAGAAGGAAAGAAGCACTCCACTTGTAGTGGCGGATAATCCCGTTGGCGAATGGAATACTTTTTATATTAAAATGGTTGGCGACCGGGTTACAGTACACTTAAATGGAGTACTCGTAGTCGACAATGTTGTGATGGAAAATTACTGGGACAGAAACATACCTATTTTCACTGAAGAAGCCATTGAATTGCAGGCACACGGAACGGAGCTTGCCTTCAGAAACATTTATGTAAAAGAGCTGGGCAACAAACCTTATCAACTTTCGAAGGAAGAAAAGGAACAGGGATTTGATGTGTTGTTTAATGGAAAAGACTTGTCCAACTGGGTAGGCAATAAGACTGACTACGTGGTAGAAGATAACACCATTGCTATTTATCCTACGAAGGAAAGCCATGGCAATCTCAACACCGAAAAAGAGTACTCCGATTTTATTTTCAGGTTTGATTTTCAGCTTACGCCCGGGGCAAATAATGGCTTAGGTATTCATGCTCCGCTGGAGGGTGATGCTGCCTATGTTGGAAAAGAAATTCAAATCCTGGACGACACGGCACCGGTATACGCAAAACTGGAGAAGTGGCAATACCATGGTTCGGTTTACGGCATTATAGCGGCTAAACGAGGTTTTCTCAAACCGGTGGGTGAGTGGAATCATGAAGAAGTTTATGTTAAAGGAGATTATATCAAAGTCACGCTTAACGGTACCGTGATTCTGGAAGGCGATATAAAGAAAGCTACTAAGAACGGAACCCTGGATCATAAGGAACACCCTGGGCTGAATAGGAAAAAAGGCCATATCGCATTTCTGGGTCACGGCACCGTGGTCAAATTCAGGAACATCAGGATTAAGGACTTGTCAAAATAATAGTATACGATCAGGTAAAACCAGAAATTACGTTTCGACATGTCACAAATCACTACTTCGAACAGGTTATACTCACTGGATGCACTCCGGGGCTTTGATATGTTTTGGATAATGGGTGCAGAAGAAATCGTGCACAGCCTCGCTAAAATCACGGGCACGCCTTTTATGGAGGCCATGTCCAATCAGCTAGTCCACCCCGACTGGCATGGGTTCAGTTTTTATGACCTGATCTTTCCCCTTTTCCTGTTCCTGGCAGGTGTCGCCACACCGTACTCAATTGGAAAGGAGATTGAAAAAGGCAAAAGCAAAAATCAACTGTTGGTCCGCGTTATCAAGAGGGGATTAATACTGGTATTGCTGGGTGTTATCCACAACAACGGGCTTGAGCTGCGGCCCATCGCTGAAATTCGGTTCGGCAGTGTCCTTGGAAGAATCGGCCTTGCTTACATGTTTGCAAACATTATTTACCTATATACAACGCAGCGTGGTCAGATCATCTGGTTCTGTTCCTTGCTGCTGGGATACTGGTTTTTGTTGTTATTCAATTCAGCGCCTGGATTTCCGGCTGGCGATCTGACTATGGAAGGAAACTTCGCGTCTTACCTGGACCATCTTATTATGCCGGGGAAACTCTACCTTGACATTCATGATCCGGAAGGACTGATCTCCACCATACCAGCAATCAGTACCGGCTTACTGGGAATCTATGCCGGCAATCTCCTGCGAAACCATCCGATGCCGATGCAACGCAAGGCACTTCAGCTTCTGATAATGGGTGTTGTATCTATTGTGCTTGCCCAAATTTGGAACCTTGTTTTTCCAATCAACAAAAATCTCTGGACCAGTTCATTTGTGCTGCATGTCGGCGGCCTAAGCCTAATTTTGTTGTCACTGTTCTACTATGTCATTGATGTTCGTGGGTACAAACGGTGGGCGTTCTTCTTTACGGTGATAGGTATGAATTCCATTTTGATTTATATGTCCGGTCAGTTTATCAATTGGCGTTACACTACGGAGTCGTTGTTTCAATGGTTAATTCAACTAGCAGGCGATCCGCTTAACCTTCTCGTTTTTGCTCTATGTTACATGGCCGTTAAATGGACATTCCTTTACGTTTTGTATAAGAAGAATGTTTTTTTGAGGGTGTAGATAGCTGCAAGCTACAAGCTACAAGCTCCAAGAGTGAAGTGTGTAGTTTGCTCAAACGCAATGCCCGCAACAACTCTGTCCATGATCAAAAATTAATACTATTTGAATAATTTGTTGTAACTACTGCAACTGCGATAAAGCGAAATTTGGGCGTACGTAAATCTGTAACGCTCATGAAAACAATCATCCTTTTCCTTCTCACCATTTTTATACTGGTTGGTCCAAAGTCGTTCGCACAACAGAACCCTGAAAAACAAAAACTGGACTATCTCAACGATATAGAGAAGCATCGAAAGATGAAAAGTGGTGGAGCCGTTTTAACAGTACTAGGATCATTGTGTATGTTTGGAGGTGCCGCACTCTTCAGGGATTCAGGGTCAGGTGAAGGCCTTGGGTTGTTCGTTGTTGGTATGGGTGGTGTTTGTTCGGGAATACCAATAATGGCTTATGGAGCCTATAACCAAAAAAAATACGAGCGAAAACTGCAAGGAGAACTGAACGTTCGTATCAATTCAACTTCACAAGGAACAGGACTAACATTATCGTATAGGTTCTAAAGGTGTCAATTGACTAAAAATTAATATTAATTGAAATATTTGTATTAACGGCAGCATCTCCGGAATGCGGAGATTTGGTTATGCAAAACCATAAAGCCATGAAAAAGAGCATCTCTTTCCTGTTCACCCTTATTTTGCTGGCAACAACACAATCCTTTAGTCAACAGAACCAGGAAAAACTGGACTATTTCAACAAAGCTGAGAAATACAGGAAAATGAAAAGCACAGGCGCCACCTTCACTGTGCTGGGAGGTGCCTTGATGATTATCGGCGGAGTGACCATGTACCATTCAACCTTTAATATCTGGACAGGCGAAGACTCTGGAAATTTTGAAGCCGGAGCAGCGGCATACATTATCGGTGTAGCCGGATTAGCCTCTGGAATCCCTCTGTGGGCAGTTGGGGCACACAATCAGCGGAAATATAATCAGAAGTTGCATGGGCTTTCCGTGCGAATCAACGCAAGTTCCCAAGGGAGAGGCCTGACGTTGTCAATGCGGCTATGAAAGTATTGTACCCGTTCACGGTGTCTTGTAAATAATTTTCAGTCCAGGCTTACCGGGTTTAAGTTTCTCAACATAGGCTTCGCTCACCCGGGTGTTCCACAAATAAACTTCTTCCAATCGCGGTAATGCCATCACGGAAACCAGGACACTGTCAGTGACAATCGTTTCATACAAGTTGAGGTATTTCAGGTTTGACAACCCCAGCAAATGATTGACACCTTCGTCCGAGATCCTATTCCTGCTGACATTTAACTTTCGCAGGTTCGATAATTGTCCAACAACCAGCAGTGTTTCATCCGTAATTCCGGTGTTACTCAACTGGAGCCAAACCAGTTGTTCCTTTATACCCAGCAGCGGTCGTATCTTAGTTGTGTCAGTCAGGCTACCGGAAAACTTCGCCTCAAGCAAGTTACTGCCTGCAGCCAGACGCCGGATAGTGAACCCGTTCCTGACGAGCGCGTTAATCACGACCGTGTCAGGCGCCGGTGCCTGAATTTCATCTTCTTTGTTTTTTCCCAATCCGAAATATTTTTCAAACCGCTCAGTCATATTTTTGTCCGGACCGAGACTCGTTATAATTCCACCTTCAGGGGCATCCTTTTCTATCCACCATTCGATAATGGCAACTTGCTCATCTGTTAACGGTCGCTTTCCTTCCGATGGCATAAATTCCTTATGGTCGCTGGGCAACGTAATTCTTCGGTACATTTCACTGGAGGCCAGACTTCCAGGTGAAATAATTGCGCCGTTCTCGCCACCTTTCATCATTTCACCAAAGGAAGTGAGTATCAATTCTCCTTTTCGCTTGCTATTGTTATGACAGCTGGTACACTTTGAGTTTACTATCGGTGAGATGGCATCCTTGAAGATATCCGCAGAATCGAGCGAAGTAACTTTTGGCCTATCCTCAACCAGTGACACGGTTCCCATCAATCGTTGAACAGGCTTCGGGGCAAATTCCACCAGGTAGTCAGACCCGTGTGTTAAAGAACCGCCAAGGTGACCGGTAAAAATCAGCGCCAATGAAATGAGAACCAGTAAAACATTATATGCCCGCTTGAAATAAACTTTCAATTGTTGCCCCTCACTCGTTAACAGGTAACAACCGAAAGACATAACGGCCAGTGCAATGCCAAACCATTGGTGTTGACTCAGTAATTCTTCGTCATAATCCCCTCCCAGCGAGAGAAGATAACCCAGGACAGCGGCTAGTACCGCCGACACAGTCGAGCATAACCAGATAAACCGTACCGCAGAGCCCAGCTTTTGCGTAGCGGGACGCCGCGAAAGGATTTCAAAAAAAATTGCCAGCGTTAAGAACCCGATTGGAAGATGCACCACCAGCGGGTGAAACCTGCCCAGAAAGATGACTAAATCAGAAACCTCTTCCATCCGGCAGCACTATAAAAAAATAAATTCTTCTCATCAACAGAAAATTTTACATCGGTATAATAAAGTAGAAATTTAACGAAGTTCTCAAATTTATTTGAGCACCTCCCCTTTCAGAGGCAATCCATTTGTTGAAAGAATCTGAAATTCATGCGCGCCATATCGTTCATAACTCCAGACCAGCTCCTTTTTCGGGGTTACCTCAAAAAGCTTTACTCCCTGCTTTGCTCCATAACTTGCAATAACGGTATTGCCATTGGGCAACCGCTGGACCCCGCATGGATCCTGAAAAAGACGCTCCGTGAAATCCAGGTTTGAAACTTTCCACGCCACCTTCCCTTCCTGACTAAACTCCACTACTTTATTGCCATGAGTCAAACTTACCAGTGTATTACCATTTCGCAAACGAATAGCCGTAAAGGGCCAGTTGACGGAGTCTCTTCCACCGAACTCTTCAGAATCAGTCCTGAAAACCGAAACGACTTCGCCATCGGGTTTATATTCCTTCACTGCAAAGGCTAATAAGTGCGGCACAAGATAATTTCCATTGGATAATTTCCGTGCCATGCGGGTTTGCATATGAACATTATCCGTCTCGGGCAATAACGGTACAGATACCATGATTTTGCCTTTAGGGTTTACTTCAACCAGTCGGGGCCTCGTTCCTGATTCTGTAATCAACGTATTTCCGTTGTCAAGCCGTACCGCCGTACCCAACTCCATGTCTGGTTCACTTCGGTTATAGGTAAATACTACCTGCTTTTTCTTATCATACTCGAGCACCTGATCTGCCCAGCAGATAAGAATATTTCCATTTGGTAAAACGTAACCATCGCGTGCACCGGGCCTGCCGGCATTCCACAACTCCTCACCCTGCTCGCCGATAATTCCCGTGAATTGAGGGCCTGCAAGGAAGAAAGAATGCGTGATGGGATGCTGACCATATACAGAACCGCATTGAACAAACAGGACGATCAGCAATGCATTCTTTAAGAAATTCATTTTTTACATTGTTTTAATTACTCGCACTCGATTATTGATTTGATTCGCACCTATGAAAGAACACCGTGAATAACATCACCATGAACATCGGTCAGCCTGAAATTACGGCCGCTGAATGGAAAAGTCAGTCGGGTATGATCCATGCCCAGCAGATGGAGCATGGTGGCATGCAGATCATGGATAGTAACTTTGTTTTCGATTACCCGATAGCCGTACTCATCGGTCTGGCCGTAGATTGTGCCACCCTTTATCCCAGCACCCGCCATCCACATACTAAAGGCTGACGGATTATGATCACGTCCATTTTCTCCCTGCGCAAAGGGAGTGCGTCCAAATTCTCCGCTCCAGACCACCAGCGTCTGATCGAGGAGTCCCCGTACCTTTAAGTCTTTAAGCAAACCTGCTATCGGCTGGTCTACAGCATGGGCGTTTCTTTCGTGGCCATCTTTCAGATTGGCATGTTGATCCCACCGGTCTATTGATTTACTTACAGCGGGACACGTGAGCTCAATAAATCTCACACCTCTCTCCACCAACCGCCTGGCCATAAGACATTGCTGGCCATAGCTTCGGGTAAATGGATCATCTGAGAAAAGACCATATAAGTTTTTGGTTGCTATTGTCTCTGCTGCAAATTCCGCGAGTTCTGGTACTGAAGATTGCATCTGAAACGCCAGCTCATAATTAGAGACAGCCGCCTCAATGGCATCCGCATCTCCAACGCCACCGAGAAGGCTGTTGTCCATTTGTTTTATAAACTGAAGCTTCTGGGTTTGCAGATCCGTCACCGATTCATGCGGACGGATATTCGCGACTGGCTCCGTGCCTGTACGCAATACAGATGCCTGATAGGTCGCAGGAAGAAAGCCATTCTTGAAATTATCTAATCCGCCCGGCGGTGTCAGTCCTCCGTCCAGCACGACGTAGCCTGGCAGGTTGTTGTTTTCACTTCCCAGTCCGTAATTCACCCACGCACCCATACTTGGTCTGCCTTGCTGTCCACTGCCCGTGTGAAGGAAGTAATTGGCATTAGTATGTTCGGGGAAATTCGAGACCATCGAGCGAATCAATGCAATATCATCCACGCAAGTGGCGATATGGGGAAACAATTCACTCACCGGCATTCCACAATCACCGTATTGTTTAAACTGCCACGGGCTTTTAAGAATCTTGCCAATGCTGGCAAACTGCGTGGCATCCACCCTGAATTTTTTATTCGGGTCCTCACCATGTTCCCGCTCCAGTCTGGGTTTAGGATCAAAGGAGTCAACCTGCGAAACGCCACCATCCATGTAAAGAAAGATAATATTCTTTGCTTTCGGTATAAAGTGAGGTGCCTGTCCCAATTGCGCAAGCAGTGCCTGAGAATCAGTCCGGCCGGCACACGAACCAAATAATCCCATCAGGGCAAGTGATCCAAATCCGGTTTTGCAAACAGCGAGCATTTCCCGGCGGGTCAGAGGCGTATGGATGATATGATGGTGTCTTCCCATAATACGAATCAAATGAGATAAATAAATTCCTTTGTGTTAAACACCGAATGACAATAGTCCTTCCAGACATCCAGTGCAGTTAGTATATCCTGTTCCTTAACGCCATGCATACCTGCAATCAAATACATAAACGCTTTTGCCTCGGTTAGCTCCTGGGGTGAAGGCATTCGGGCAAAGGCGCGCTTGTACACCCATGTAACTCTCTCCTCTAAACTCAACAACGGTTGTTCTATGATTCTTTTTGCCATCGTCTCAGCCTGCAGGATAACAAACGGATCGTTCATCAAAATCAACGACTGAGCGGGCACATTGGTAACATTTCTTTTTCCGAAGGTGGTAAACGGTATGGGCCGGTCAAACGTAAGCATCATGGGTTCCAGAAAATTTCTGCGCACCTCCTGATAAATGCTCCTCCGGCCGTTGCCATCCAAAGGTCCCGACTTGTCTGGCTTTCCTCTGCCCTGCATAAAATCAGTGATATGAAGCGGAACCGGTGGACCAAACATTACGGTGTCAAGTCGTCCGGACATAGCAAGCAAGGCGTCCCGGACATCTTCTGCTTCCAGCCGGCGCATCGGATAATGAGCGAGCAACAGATTGTCGGGATCAATTTTGCGGGTTTCATCAGGGGCTGTAACGGCTCTTCTGAAGGCGTCTGACATCACCATATACTTCACCATCTTCTTTGTTGACCATCCCTCCTTCTGGAATTTGATGGCCAGAAAATCCAGCAACTCCGGATGGGTTGGTAGTTTTCCCTGCAGACCAAAATTATCTACTGTCTCCACAATTCCTCTTCCGAACACATGATGCCATATCCGGTTGACCATCACTCTTGAGGTAAGAGGGTTTTCAGGAGCGGTAATAGATGTCGCTAAGGATAACCGGCCACTGCCGTCCGAAAGAAAAACGGAATCCTTGACAGGTATTGCGGAGAGAAATTTTCTGGGGACGGGTTTCGTAAGTTCCTTGTAACTGCCACGAATGAATACAGGGCTATTGATTCCAAAACCTTCCGTGATTCCATAAAAAAACACCGAGTCATAAACACCACTGACAAGCTGTTCGCGTTTCAAAAGAGGATCTGTAATTTCCGGAAATTCCTGTTGAAGCCTGCCAGATCGCAGCGCCTGGTTCATTAACGCTACCTGCTGAGGTGAACTATTGAAATTTTCCCATGCCTCAACTGCCTGATTCAGCGTAAAAGACTCCGGTGTATCAACAAAAGGCGGCGCTTTCCACTTGCCATCAAAGGCAATAGCATACTCGACTTCAACAAATGCATCGCTTTCCAGCCTGTAAACATGATTTTTATACGTGCCCGGAATAATTTCTATATAGGCCTTACGTCCTTTCCACGGACTAACATCGAACTGATAATCATCGGTAGTTTCGCTATCCACCTTCTGATCCATCCCCTGAAATATCGGGTAGCTGATGAGTTGGAAATTATCAATGATAATTCGTATGGACGACTTTTTACCTAATGCCCTGACACCGATAAAATTGGTACTAATCGTGAAGTCAGGCGAACGAAGCGCACCAAAAATACCGGGACCAACACTACGGCTAGAGGCCTTACCCCCTGCAAACTGAACGAGTTTTTTCTGGCCGTTAAAAACAGGTTTTCCCAACGTCGTGTGCTTCCCGAAGGCCAGACCATCACTTCTCCAACCGCTCAAGCCGTTGTACCTGAAATCACCAATTACCTGGTATCGTGCGGTATCGCTACCTGCAACAACCTTTGCTTTCTCTTCTGAAGGAAGTGCCTTTATTGAAATGGTCGCCTGATCATTTTTCCATTTTCCCGCAACCATCTTTCGGATGTACTTCTCGATGTTGTTCACCTCATCGAAATTGCGTACCTCCGTGAGTGTTCGATCGGCGGGCACCATGGTAAACCGACTGCTTTCCATCACGCCATACAGTGAATAATAGTCAGCCGCAGTAATCGGATCAAACTTGTGATCATGACAGCGGGCACAGGAAACCGTAAGGCCCTGGAAAGCTTTGGAGGTAACATCGATCAGGTTATCAATCCGGTCGGCTTCATCCATGCGCACATCAACCGGACTGTGCTTGCCTTCCCAAAGAGCATAAAAAATGGTTCCTAACCGGGACTCATTGGTATCTGTTTCCGAATTGTTTCTGGGTGTTGGCAATAAATCGCCGGCAAGTTGTTCCTTCACCAATTGATCGTAGGGAAGATCTTCATTAAAGGCGCGTATCAGATAGTCGCGGTATCTCCATGCACCGGCAATGGGGAAATCAAATTCATGACCCCTGGTTTCCGCATACCGAACAACATCCATCCAATGCCTTGCCCATTTCTCACCGAAGCGCAATGAATTCAAATACCTATCAACCATCTTCTCATAGGAACCCTCGCTATCATCCGCAAGAAACCTGTCAATGGCTTCTTCCGTCGGTGGCAATCCTGTAAGCACATACGACACACGCCGGATCAACGAATTTTTATCCGCTTGCGGGGCTACACGCATTTCATTCTGCTCAATTTTAGATTCAAGAAAAAAATCTATTTCGCCTTTAGCAGATGACAGATCAAGGGCTCTGACTTTTGGTGGAATAAAAGCCCAGTGAGGTTGCCATTCTGCGCCTTGTTTAATCCACTTGGTGAGCAATGCAATTTCTCTTTCTGTCAGCGTAAGCTTTGTCTCTGGTGGAGGCATCACCTGCTCGGGGTCACTGGCATTGATCCGGAAAATCAATTTACTATCTCCAGGATTACCTGGAATGATGGCATGCCCACCTTCCTTCAACGCTGCCGTCGCCCCCTCAAAAGTATCCAGGCGCAGACCACCTTTTCGGCCGCTGCTATCCGGTCCGTGGCAGAGGTAGCACTTTTGTACCAGAATTGGTTTTACATCAAAATTAAAATCAACCATTGCCGGCAACGGCGGGGTGTGTTTCTTGCCGCAACCTGTCAAAAACAGACACGCGACAAAAACAAGTCCTGCCATTAAAATTTCCTTTATCAATGTCGTTTTACGCCAATACACGGTCCAATACATTTGCCGACTAATTTAGCGATTAATCCATTATTCGATTCATCTTTAAAATCAACTAATGCCTTCCATAAAATACTTCAGGAAGAACTCCCAACCCATTACCTCACCTTCAAAGGCATCTCTAAAAACTGTTTTTATATTGGCCTCATCCCTTCCCTTCTCCGGTTGGAGAAGGATGAAGGAGGTTTTTGGAGATGTCCTCCATTGTTATAAAATCGTTGGTTTTATTAAATATTGTCTTTAGGTTAGAATGGTTAACCAACCTGTAAGAAATTGACTGCTATCAGAATTGGCATTTTGGGCTTAGGTAGAATCGGAAGAATTCACCTGGAAAATCTTTGCACACGTATTCCGGATGTTGAAGTAGTTGCTGCGATGAATCCGTCTGAGGAAGGAAGATCATTTGCAAATCGGCATAAAATACCGCTGGTAACGGACAATGCCATGGCCGTTCTCCACCATCCTGGTATCGATGCTGTCGCCATTTGTTCACCTACCAGTACGCATGCAGATTATGTCATTGAAGCCGCTAAATCAGGGAAAGCCATTTTTTGCGAAAAGCCGCTTGATCTTTCTCTGAATAAAGTCCGGGAGACCCTGAAGATTGTCAAAGAAGCAAACATTCCGTTGATGCTCGCCTTCAACCAGCGCCTGGATCCAAACTTTGCTGCACTAAAGAATGAAATTGCAGTGGGGAAATTAGGAAGATTGTATACCGCCCACATCATCAGCAGAGACCCCGGGCCACCGCCTGTAAGCTACATCAAACAATCGGGTGGCTTGTTTATGGACATGACTATTCACGATTTTGATATGGCGCGGTACCTTGTTGGTTCCGAGGTAGTTGAAGTTTTCGCCGAGAGGGTACAACCTCATCGACCCTGAAATCGGCAAGGCCGGAGATATTGATACAGGTGTTATTATGCTCACATTCAAAAATGATGTGACCGTACTTATTGAAAATTGTCGAAAGGCTATTTACGGGTATGATCAGCGGGTTGAAGTATTCGGATCGCTCGGGATGATGAAAGTTGAGAATCCCTTGAAGAACACGAGCACATTTCATGATGGTCAGGGCGCTCATATGCCCAGGCATCTCGATTTTTTCATGGACCGGTACGCGATTTCCTATCAGCGCGAAATGGAAGTTTTTGTTCATGCACTGAAAAACAAGGAGCCAATGCCGATTACTGGTGAGGATGGACTTAAAGCGATGTTGATCGCAGAGGCGGCTAACCTGTCCGTAAAACAAAACAGGCCGGTTCGGATGGACGAAATTGTATAACTATTTGTTAAAAAAATCAGAGCCCCGGATCTCGTGGAGCTCTGATGAAAACCTACCTACGCAGACTCTTATTTTATAAACGAATAGTTGATCCCAACCATTACCATGGCCGTAGTCATCGAATAAGAAACCGAAGACCCGGGTATGGCCCCGTATGGATTGGTTGGCGTTACCGCCATCGGATTTAATATTTCACCTTTTGTGGAGCCGCCGCTGGTTCCGTAATGGTAAACACCATTGAGGGTTAGCCGCTCGTTGAGCTCATAGCCTACGCCAAGCTGAAAGGCATTCTTAATAACGGCCGTAGCCGGAGTTGAAAAGAACACCAACTCATCATTGATCGGATTTGTATTGTACGTGTATCCGGCACGCAACGGAAGTTTATTAATTCCCTTGTACTGGAGACCAACAGAAACGATCGAGATATCCTTCCAGCCGAAGCCATTAACCGATGCGGTTGGTGACCAGCCTTTAGCTTCAAAGCCTTCCGTATTTTCGTAAAAAACATACCGGTAGTCCAGCGCCACATCAACTGCTCCTTTTGAAAATCCCGTACCAAGGGAGAGAATAGCCGGATAGTTCATGGTAAACGAATTGCCCGGAGCCGGGGATCCATCCAAATAGGTATTCTCGAACTCAAAGCTCTCAAAATACTGCGGGGTTTTGTAGGAAGCTCCAAGCTTGATTCCGCTGTGCGAGTCAAAGAAAATACCAACCTGTCCGCCAACGCCTAACGCAGAAGCCCTTTCTGCTACAGGATATCCAAGTGCCATGCTCGGAGATGACAATGGGTTGGGTATCAATTCAAGTGCACCATAGTTGAAGGTGGGTTGAATCCCTATCGACACATTTTCGGTTAGCTCAAACGCATACGAAAGTCCGATTTGCATTAACATGTAATCAGACTGCAGATGTCCAAAACCGCCTGCCTGTTGCGGATAGTTTATCGGATTGGAAGATTTTGTGGGATCAAAATTTTCGTTAAGCGGGTTGTTGGGCTCCTGTGGGAATGTCACTCCAAAACCACTGATACCAAAGGCAGAAAGACCAAACGTATGCCTGCTCTTTTCTTTTCCCCAGACAACGGCAATGGATGGCATGATAGACGTACCACGGTCGTCAAGGGTTTTTCCACTAACAGCGGGTGCGCCGGGGCCTAGCATACCAGCGGGAAGTGAAGACGATAATTCAGGCGAAGAAAAAAAACCGCCTACATTCACTGAAAGTGTTGTGTGATTAAACGTAGAGATAGCGGCCGGGTTCCACTGCAAGGCTCCGCTGATATCGGTGGGTTGTGCCGTCGCCGCGCCACCCATCGACATGTTAACAGCGCCAACGCCTTGCATGACGTGCCCTGTTTGTGCATATCCCAAAATGGAGAATAGCACAAGTAAGAAAGTTAAATTCGTTTTCATATTTTGAAATTTAAGATAGTGATCCTCTGTTGACGGGATAAAGATTGTGGATCACTGCTCCAAAAAGTATGAGAGCGGTTAGGAGCACGCATGATTAGAATCACTATACCTGTGTGACTTAAGTTACTGACAAGGCATCCGCGTAAATGGGGCAGGTTATTCCAACTTGATATAGAAAAATGAAACGGAAGCTCTACATGACTTTTTTGAACGACAACGCGTCGTAAATTACACCATGATAAAGAAATATTGGATTACCTTAGTTCAAAGCTCCAATATTCAATTTTGGCTCAACCCGTTAACCTCTTGAAAACTTCAGCCAGGGCCATATCATCTCCTACGTTTCCCGGGAAGACAACGTAAAGGATGTCCGGAAATTTACTCTTGATGTCCATCCGCCAGACCGGCACTCCGGGTAACACAGCTCCGAGGACCATTGCTTTTTCAGCTGAAAGTCCTTTGGACGCGAGATCGCTGGAAGTGATTCCTCCTTTGGCAATAATACATCCCGGCCGGACAGAAAGTCCTTTCACGATACGGACCAGGAACTCTGATACTATGGCATTGATCCTCAGGCTGCTTGCCGAATCATGGCCGGCTTCCAGTTTACGACTGGTATAAATCACTACATGCTCACCGGAGGCAAGCCATCTGTTTGTCTGGTGGATTATGCCGTCGAGCCTTAAACCAACACTTTCTGCGTTAAGTATTTCCAGTACATTAACCTCTATCGTCCTGAAGGCCCCGTGAGATAAAAGCCAATTTAGCTGGCTCGACGTTTTGGGGACAAAAGATCCCACGATCACGAGAGACCCATAGGCAGAATCCGTATCCTCCTTCCTAGGTATGAAGGTTTTTCCGGACACAAGCCCCGCACGCAGCGGAACAAAGGTTGCAGACGTACGGTACAAAAATTTTTGCCCGGACTTTTCTGCCAGCAGAATACCCATTACGAATACCTCCAGGTCCCTGTAGCTGGCGGCATTGACGACACACGTACCTCCCGGTCTGCAGCCTTTCAGCTTGTCACTTACCACGGTTGGACCACCCACACGGATTTCATTCAACGATATAGAGACCACTTCGGATGCACTCACCCTGCCGCCGGATTTTTCTTCAACCCACATTTTAAGGTCTGCATGCCTGTATCCAAAAACCACATCGCGTGCAAACGGAGTATCTGATACGGGAACAAGCTCTTCATTCTCGACGATGTAATGAACATCGTCTATGGTAAACCGGCCACCTTCTATAAAAGCTGGCACCAATACCCTGACCGCATCATTCATGTCCAGTGCGTTGGCAATAGCTTCCACCTCGGCAGGGAAATGTCCCCTCAAAGTAGAATCACTCCTGCTGATCACAACAATTTCTCTTCCGCTTTCTGCAGAAGCATCCCTTACGTTCTTTCCGACTTCGAGCGTGAGTTTAACGGCTTCCCCCACTCCGAGGCTTCGCGAATTCGTTAATACGAACAGGATCGAAGGCTTTTTTCTCAATTCCTCCGCAATCAGAGTCGTATGCCAGGAGGTAAGAACCGGGACGTCATAACAGGTTTGTGTACCCGTGGGATCGTCATCAAGCACCACAATGGTCTTTTCACTCTTCATAAATTCCAAACGTATTGAGTCAAGCATCTCTTTAGGATACCCGGGAGGAAGCTGACTCATTTTTTGAGTTACCTTGCTGTACATAGCAAATCTTTAATTAACCGTTCAAATAAACTCCAACTGGGAAAGCGTGGCAGTAAATTAATTACTAAAAATTTAACCTATCTTTTTATTTCGGATTTGATTAACAGAACCTGACGTATGCAAAAGAGTTTTACAGGCACAGCACCATCTATAATTCACGAATAATGGAAAATATCTCAATACCCATCATTGGCCTTGTGCTGGCTGTCTTTGTGCTCATTTTTCTTGTGTTGCGTACAAAAGTGCATGCCTTGATTGCGATGATTATTGCGGCTTGTATTGCTGGAATAACAGGTGGCATGACGGTTAATGATTCCCTTGATGCTATTACCAAAGGTTTTGGCGCCACGTTGGGCAGCATCGGCATCGTGATAGGATTGGGGGTGATGATGGGTCGGATCCTGGAAGTATCGGGAGCCGCTGAACAGATCGCTTATTCTTTTATTCGCTGGCTCGGAAATCGCAGGGAAGAGTGGGCGCTTGCCTTCACGGGCTACCTGGTGAGCATTCCTATTTTTGCAGATTCTGCGTTTGTAATTTTATATCCGATCACGAAAGCCCTGGCCAAAAAAGGAGGCCGAACCGTGCTAACTCTGGGTGTTGCGCTTGCCGGTGGTCTTATCGTTACCCACACCCTGGTTCCCCCCACTCCGGGCCCGCTGGGAGTCGCCGGATTATTTGGTGTCGACATCGGCGCCATGATGTTGTTAGGGCTTGCAATCGGAATACCGTGTATCCTCACCTTTGTCTTCTATGCCCAATGGCTTGCCAAAAAGTATCCAGGTTATTCAGACGAAATCCTTTCTGATAACGATCTCAAAACGATACATGACAATTACCTTAAGGAGAAAGCTAACCGGCCAATGCCTGGGTTGATGCTCTCATTACTCCCGATCGTTGTGCCTATACTGCTTATCCTGATCAAGGCGCTCATCAGTCTCTTCCCTTCATTCGCAGAAAACAGCGGTCAGGTTTTATTCCTGGTTATACAAGCATTCAATTTCGCGGGCTCTCCGATCATTGCACTTTGTATCAGCACCTTGTTAGCTGTCTACACCCTTGTCCCTTACCTTGACCGCAAGCAAACCGCCGCCCGGTTGGAAGAAGGACTCCAGTCGGCCGGTATCATTCTGATGGTAACCGGTGCCGGAGGAGCGTTGGGATTCGTCGTACGCGAAAGCGGAGCCGGTAACGAACTGGCTGGACATATAGCCCATCTTCCATTCTCACCTATCATGATACCTTTCTTTGTGGCTACTGTGATTCGTCTTATTCAAGGGTCTGCAACAGTTGCCATGATTACATCAGCATCTATTACCGGCCCCATCCTTTCACAGATGCCGGAGGTGAATATGCTTTTTGCGGCACAGGCTGCGTGCATCGGTGGCTTCTTCTTCAGTTACTTTAATGACAGTTTTTTCTGGATTATAAGTCGGCTGATGGGAATGACTGATGTAAAGCAACAAATAATTGTATGGTCGATCCCAACGGCTATCGTATGGGCTACTGGCGGGGTACTCATTGCCGTGATTAATCTTTTTGCCGGTTCGGGAGGCACCTGGTTGGATCCATTAATACCCTTGATGGGGCTGGGGATTATATTTATGATTCTCCGGAAAGCCTGATTCATACTTTCAACCGCTGGAAGCTGGTTATAAACACGGATGATTATTCGTGTTTCATCACAAACTATGTATAAAGGACGAATTTCTGACTGCAGAATCCATGAATAGCACTACCTTTAATATACCAACAAAAATCATCGGGAAAGCCCCACAACCAAATCGTACCGTACTATGAAGAATCTGTTTATTTTGATACTGCTACTCACCGTTTCGGTGGCACAGGCTCAGCATTCCCTCGAAAAAATATGGGAAAGCGATACCACGCTCGCCATTCCTGAATCCGTATTATTTGATGGAAACGGATTATACGTTGCCTTAATCGATGGCAAGCCCTGGGAGGCTGACGGCAATGGACAGATCGCGAAATTAGACAAGAACGGAAAGATTGTTAATCCAGCGTGGGCGACTGGACTGAATGCACCGAAAGGAATGGGCATCTGGAACAAAAAGCTGTACGTAGCCGACATTTCAGAAGTGGTCGTGATAGATCTATCCTCCGGTAAAATCGAGTCCAAAATAGCCGTTGATGGTGCCACAGGTCTGAACGATATTACCATTGACAAAAAAGGAGTGGTTTATGTTTCCGATTCCCGGCTGGGAAATGTACACAGGATTACGAATGGAAAAGTAGAAGCATACCTGAGTGACCTGAAGGGTATTAATGGATTAAAGGCGGTTGGGGATGAACTCTTCCTGTTAACCGGCTCAGGCGTCCAAAAAGCTAATGCTGAAAAGAAACTTGTGACTGTTGCCCCGATGGAAATTGGCGGTGATGGAATCGAGCCCCTTGGTGGAGGTGATTATATAGTTTCCTGCTGGGTAGGATTGGTTTATTACCTGGGGAAAGACGGAAAGATGGAACTGCTCCTCGACACGCGTGAGCAGAAAAGGAACACAGCCGATATCGGATATAGTCCCAAAGACAAAATAGTTTATGTGCCTACTTTTTTTTCGAAATCAGTGGTTGCGTATAAGGTAAAATAAACCGGAAGAAAAATTGCATCTAAAAATTTATTTGAACTGCAGTAATAGAATCAGGATATGAAACGTTTATCACTTGTCTCCACCCTCATTCTTGTCGTTTTCTCATTTACAACCAACGGACAGGAGAAGAAATTCACGGATGAACAACTGATTAAGCTTTATCAGGGGTTACGCGTCGCCGACATATCAGATGGAATGGATATGGTTGGATTGATGGACGTTGGCCTGATGGACCCTGCTATTACATCCTTGTGGAAAGACATTAGCAATTTCAAACATCAGTTTGTTGGTATAGCGCTTACAGTGCGGTATGTACCTACGAACAGGCCGTATACTGAATGGGTAAAGAAAGATGAATACACCCACTGGAGAGACCAGTGGTATACCCACATTTCCGGTGAGCCGTTTATAGCAAGTATTAAGAAAGGAAACGTCATCGTTATTGACAATCACGGCGATGGAGATGCAGGCTCTGTGGGCTCAAACAACTCCTTACTCTGGACTCAAAAAGGGGCTGTCGGAATTGTTGCTTCCGGAGGTATTCGTGACACGGATGAGATCATAAAACAAAACATTCCTACCTATTTTGATTTCTCCAAGCGTGGAAGAGGTGTTCGGCCCGGCCGAAATGAACTTGAGTCGGTTAACAAACCCATTGTGGTAGGTGGTGTATTGGTCAGGCCGGGAGACATCGTAGTGGGAGATGGCGACGGGGTGATTGTAGTTCCTCGTGAAAAGGCCGAAGAAGTTGCACTAGCCGCCCGCAATGAACTGAACATTGACAAGGAGGCACGAAAGAAACTTTATCTCGAGTTAGGGATACCCCTGGACGAAACAGTGATTGAGAAGAAGTGAAGAGTCGATAAACCGAACACGTTTCTTGACCAGGCACTCTGATTAGTCGGGTTCATCGCAGGAACAGGCTCGATGTCAGCACGATTTCTGCATTTGCTACCTTATAAGCGGAAGGTCAATCCGATTTATTCTGAAGTAGAATGTTATTACTCCTCAGGCACCGGCAAGCGTGTTTGTGACTAGAAATATTTCTCCGCTGGGATTGTACGTTCCAAACTTTTCTACCTTGAGATGTGGATTCTCAGCCATAAATTCTGCCACCGCCTTACCCTCACCTACCTCATTTCCAATCCAGTCGTCAAAGAATATGATCGCCGTGTCTTTGATCAGTGGCGCACAGAAGTCGAGCGAGGCTTTGGATGACGAATAAATATCGCAGTCCACCATGATCACACTCGCTTTGGAAATGGAATATTTCTTCTTTGTCTCCTCAGTCAGGGTATCGGAAAACCAACCTTTTATAAGAAATGTATTGTCCCAATCAACACCTTTCTCCGAAAGGAACTTAACAGTCGTTTCCATACGGGTGGCAAATTCTCCTGGTTTCCACTTTCCGTTATCTTCTTCCGCGGCTATTGCTGGCAAACCCTCAAACGAATCGAAACCAACCATGCGAACATTGTTAAGCTTCAACTTTTTTATCGTTTGATGCATACATAACATCGAAGTACCATAACAGACACCAAACTCAAGATAATCTCCTAAGGCCCCGGGACCAAGGTGCTTGTGTAAATACGTAAATGCCTCGATGTACCTTGGCTTCAACTCTTCGGTGATAATAAGCCTTTTTAAAACATATTTATCAGAGAGTGAAGAAATGCGTGAGTTAACCCAATTGGGTAAATGGCTCTCTATTTTCCTGTAAAATTTATTGACGTGCAGTCTTTTCAGAACGCTAAGCGTCTCAGAGATTGGATTCATGACGAAATTGATTGATAGTGAGACAAAAATATACTACAGTGTTCTTACGCATGGAAGAACACGGCTCGAATAGAGCGTGGAGGCCTCAAAAAATCAATCCTTGACTACTAATTTCTTCATGATAGCCTGAAGGTAAAAAAAATAATTAAGAAAAGAAACCATCACCTTTTTAATCAAACATCATTGCCAATCTGATTAGATTTTTTTAGCTTAAGGTATTGGTCTTTACGTCTTCTTTTTAAGAATTTAACACATGGATCCTCGTTTAAAGCATACAATTGAAAATGTGGACAAAAAATCCAAGATAAATTTCGAAGCGAAATACACAACGCAGGAAAAACTGAGTTATAAGATGGGTTTGGGAAAGAGGAATAATTCAAAGTTTATTTTTGTAAGGCCCAAATGAGCGGCTTTCCTTTATCGACTTTTCATCAAGCCAAAGTTTCAACCACGTTGGCGTAGCTCAGTAACCATTCTAAACTATTCCACGTGTTTTGCGTGGCATATCCTGGGTAATCTAACCTGGCTAGGCGGTCATGTTCGCTGTCAAGTAATTTCTGCGAAGTGTTTGTAAAGAACGATTCTTGCTCTATTTTTGCACCTCACTTTAAAAGCCTCCTTAGCTCAGCAGGTAGAGCAACTGACTTGTAATCAGTAGGTCGTTGGTTCGATTCCGACAGGGGGCTCACTAAAATCACTCTAATGACTTGTAAATCAATCGATTACAAGTCATTTTTGTTTTCTTACTCAAACATTTCAATTAAGATAAGGGTATTCCCTTTAATTGGCAAAGGGCCGCTATCCCATATTCTCAAACAGTTCCCCGTGGTTTTCGCCCCTTAGACTGCTGCAGCATTAACCAAAGATTATTGTCTTACGCATACAACCCTCTTGAGCACCCACCTTCAAACTAGAATTATCGATAAAGCCTTTGGCGTTCAAGTTATCTTGGCGACAATATTATACCTGGTAGGGTATAATGCACAGGTTGATAGCACTGCTTTATACCCGATAAGGTATAAATGAATCGTAATAGTGAGAATTATACCCAATAGGGTATAAATTGGCTATTTATTCATATATTTATACCCGATAAGGTATAATTGCATGATATTAAGCAAGTTTATAAAAGACAAGAGAAATGCCTCCAAACTCACCCAGCCGGAGTTGGCCGAAAAGGCCGGAGTCGGGCTAAGGTTTGTACGGGATCTTGAGCAGGGTAAAGAAACCTTGAGAATCGATAAGGTTAATCAAGTGTTGAATCTGTTTGGATATGAACTCGGTCCAGTGAAAAAAGATCATATTGAATATGAACCTACCGTTTCAATCACGAAAAAAATAAGTCATGAGACGGGCTGAAATAAAAATAAGCAATGCAACAGCTGGGTGGCTCACAGAGAATGAAGATGGCTATCATTTTACCTATGATCAGGCCTACCTCAATACTGAAAATCCAAAACCGGTAAGCCTTACATTGCCCCTGCAAAATCACCACTATAAAAGCCAGGTGCTGTTTCCCTTTTTTGATGGCTTGATACCGGAAGGATGGCTGCTGGAAATTGCAGAAAAGAACTGGAAGCTGAATCCGCGCGATCGTATGGGTTTGCTATTGAACTGCTGTAAAGATTGCATTGGTGCAGTAAGTGTTCACCCGATAAACACGGAGCAATCATGAGGTGTTTGTATTGTTACCAGCCCTTACTGGAAAATGAAATTGATTTTCATCCTTCCTGCAGTAAGAAATTTTTCGGGAAACCAGTACCTCCTCCCCTTCCGTATACGGAAGAACAAATGCTAGAGCTTGCCGAACAAGTAGTAAGAAGTCATGTAACGGTAACTGGAGTTCAGCCGAAGCTGTCATTGCATATTTCTCCTTCAACCAATAAAACCGAACCCGAGCGGTTTACCATTGTGGGGTTGTGGGGTGGATACATTTTGAAACCGCCCACCCAACACTATCCCCATACTCCGGAAGTAGAGGATCTAACCATGCACCTGGCCTCTATTGCAAAAATCAGGGTGGTGCCTCATAGCCTGATCAGATTGCAGTCAGGCCAGCTGGCCTATATTACCAAACGAATCGACCGGTCAAACAAGAGGAAGATTCACATGGAAGACATGTGCCAACTCACGGAAAAGCTTACAGAACAAAAGTACAATGGATCGTACGAACAGATCGCAAAAGCCATTGCAAAATACTCAGCCAATCCAGGGTTAGACGTTGTCAATTTTTTTGAAATGGTGTTGTTTTCATTTCTTACCGGCAATGCAGATATGCATCTGAAGAACTTCTCGTTGTTACATGATCCTGACATTGGTCCTGTACTTTCATCTGCTTACGACATGTTGGCTACTGCCCTGGTTAACCCGAATGATAAGGAAGAGCTGGCACTTACGCTGAACGGTAAAAAGAAAAAGATAAGCCGACATGATTTTGAAACTGCCTTTTCTCAACATCTGGACGAGAAGCAACAAAACAATGTCGTGAAGAAAATGGAGAAGGCATATCCAAAATGGATGGAATTTATTGATATCAGCTTCTTGAATGATAAGTTCAAGTCAGGATATAAGGAAATTATTATTGAACGATTCAATAGACTGAGAGACTAATTACATTGTCGACGCTTGATATGTTTCACCATAAATAGGTAGCGTCTAAATAACTGTGTAAAGGTACGATTGACTGTCTGGGTGGATTAATACTGCTGAACTTTTCGACAGCCACTACATTTTAATCGGAAGCACAATTTGAAGCAAACGAGTGAAGGAAGCCGGTCCGACAGGGGGCTCTTGATAATCAGGCAGTTACACAAAGTAACTGCCTTTATTTTTTTTCCAGTAAGGCCAATCAAATTTTGCCGACTCCCAATCCCGAAATTACGGCAAAATAGCATGCATATTTGATAATATGGTGGCTGCAATCGTTTGAACTCATCCCTAAAATTGTAACCAGGATCAAAATTCTATTATGATTCTCGGAATAAGCAGTTTTGCGTACGGCTGGTCAATTGGCATTCAAGGAAATATGCCTCTGCAACCTTTCAACGAAGTCGACTTGGTAAATAAGGCGATCAGTGCAGGACTCCATTGCGTTCAAATAGGGGATAATTTGCCCCTTCATCTCCTACCACCTCATCGGATCGATGCCCTGAAGACACTTGTCGAGACAAACCATATTCGTCTTGAAATTGGTGCGCGGAGGCTTACAGCCGCACACCTGAATATGTACATTGAGCTCACGGCATTTTTTCAGTCGCCGCTACTTCGGTTTGTTATTGATGACGATGATTACGAGCCGAACCAAGCAACTATCATCGAAACAATCCGGGATTCCATTCCGCTGCTCATCAAACATAACATCACCCTCGGAATCGAAAATCATGATCGCTTTAAGGCCACAGAACTAGTCGCCATAATGGAAGCCATAGGACATGAACGCGTTGGCATATGCCTCGATTGCGTCAATTCACTTGGAGCCGGTGAAGGTTTAATATGGGTATCCGATGTTCTAGTACCGTATACGGTCAACCTTCATATCAAAGACTTCGTGATAAAAAGATTGCCTCATAAAATGGGGTTTCTGGTAAACGGTGTGCCAGCAGGAACGGGGATGACAAACATCCCGATGTTATTGGAAAAGCTATCACCATACAACCGTTGCGATAGTGCAGTCCTTGAACAATGGCTGGAACCGGATATCAACATAGAGGATACAGTCCGTAGAGAAAATGAGTGGGCCGACAAGGGTATACGCTATTTAACTCAACTCCCACAATTTATTGGTAGTACGTCAGGTAACAACAATTGAAAATTCAATCCGAATCCTATGAATACTAAACTTAAAGTTCTGGCATTTTTGTTTTTTATCAATTCAGTCTCTTTTGCGCAGCTTCGTGTAAGCGCAAATAACCGCTACTTGCAAACTGAAGAAGGCAAGCCTTTCTTTTGGCTTGGTGATACAGCCTGGGAGTTGTTTCACCGGTTGACGCGGGAAGAAGCGGAGAAATATCTGAAGAACCGGGCCGACAAAGGATTTACCGTTATTCAGGCGGTGGCACTCGCCGAATTAAATGGTCTTCATGACCCGAATCCTTACGGGGAAATTCCGTTGGAAAATGATGATCCGACGAAACCCCGTGAAGCCTATTTCCAGCATGTAGATTTTATTATTAGAAAGGCAGAGCAGCTTGGGCTTTATATCGGGTTATTGCCAACATGGGGCGACAAGGTATTTAAGGATAGATGGGGAGCGGGTCCTGAAATATTTACAACGGAAAATGCAAAAGTTTATGGCAAGTGGATTGGCAGCCGATACAAGAATCAAAAAAACATCATCTGGATTATAGGGGGTGATCGCAACCCCAGGAATGAAAGTGATATAGCGATCTGGCGTGCTATGGCAGCAGGGATTGAAGAAGGTGTCGGTGGACATCGAAAAGCACTAATAACTTTTCATCCTCAGCCAAATTCGCTTCAGGATGGTGGGTCTTCGAAGTGGTTTCACAAAGACACCTGGCTGGACTTCAACATGTTTCAAACCGGCCATTGTCGCGAAAATAATGTCTGGGAACGAATGGATTTTGTGTACAGGTTATCCCCGACGAAGCCGGTGCTTGATGGTGAAACCTTGTACGAAGATCACCCGGTTTGTTTCAATGCAAATGACCTGGGAACCTCGAGTGCCTATGACATACGGAAACACGCATGGTTTGATGTATTTGCCGGAGCATTTGGGCACACGTACGGCTGCCACGATATCTGGCAGATGTATGCTCCCCACCGTACTCCTGTTAATAACCCGCATTTTCCCTGGTACGTGGCAATGGATTTACCCGGTGCCGGGCAGATGCAATACCTGCGCTACCTGATCGAATCGCGACCCATGTTTGATCGAATACCTGACCAGACCATAATTACGGATGCCCTAAGCGCAAGTGATCATATCCAGGCTACCCGTGGAAAGGATTACATTTTCATTTATAGCGCACAGGGGAAAAAATTCGCTGCCAGTACCGGGAAAATTTCTGGTACTGACTTAATGGGATATTGGTACAATCCAAGGAATGGTGAGAAAACGGAAATTGGTAGGTTTCCAAAAAAAGACCAGCAGGAATTCACTCCACCTACAACAGGGTATGGTCAGGATTGGGTATTGGTTTTAGACGATGCCTCCAAAAACTATTCTTCTCCAGGTCAAAGGAAATGATCGGTATTATCGTTTTAATGCCGACTTAACCACACGTTTGAGAGCTAGCTTTGCTAAACTTCCATGAACCGATGCGTCGTAAAGTGCTTCTCCGACAAGGTGTGAAAATGAAGGCTGGTGCTTTAGGTTTACCGGTAATGCAAATTGTTCGGCAAAATCAGGTTGAGGCAGCGGGAATCGAACTGCCCGTACGAACTCATAAGGTCTCACTTGATTTAACCATTTCGATGATTCACTCCAGTTGAGCCATTTGTAGGTGTACCATGAGCTCGAATACATCTGATGTGCGTGGCTCCAGGTAGCAATCTTTTCCGCCATCTCTTTATCTGACATCACATAAGAATAATGGTAGCAAGGACAATCAATAATTTTTGCCAGTTGATTATTGCATAACCGCCTGTCAATAAATTTGACGTCTGAGGCACAACGAATAGCAAAACCTGCATTGGTGCCTTTAATAGATCCGTTCATGTCCATCAGAACGAAATGGGAGGACTTCCAGAAATTGTACCAGGTTGTTACAAAATGATTGTCAGTTTTATTCTCATGCAAAACTCGCTTAATCTGCTTCCATGATGATTCCGGATAGAATTCATCCGCATCCTGAATGAGAAACCAATCAAAGCCATCAGCCCGTGCTTTCACCAGACATTCATTTCGCATATCCTCTTCCGTGGTCCAGTCACCACTAATTATCTCTACCTTGTTGCTGCTTGAAGCTGCACGGATATCGGCAATAGAAGTGGGGTTCCTTAATGTTTGGCGTGACTTCTCAATATATCCGAATGGCCTTTCCGCATGTGCTACATATATTTTATCAACATTTGGCTCAAGGTTCTCCAATACAGGCTTGATAAATCCGTTGACATTATACGCCAACACATGTGCTGCAATTTTCATTCAATATTTGAATTAAGTCCAAACTAATAACCTATGATTTTTGATTGAGTCCAAAGAAAGATGTCTTGTTTGCGGGTAAAATTAAACTCGATCCTGGGTAGGCACCTCCATGGTAAGAATTATCGAAAGATAGCATTAAAAAAATGTGTGCCAAAGTTCCTGACTATACCGTTTTCAATATCTTTAACTGCTCTTTTAACTGCTTCAAATGATCAGTCGCTTCCCTGATCTTAACGTTGAATTCATCTTTGAATTTTTCAGCGTTTTTTGAACGACCGAAAAATTCAAGGTTATTTCGCCACAAAGCGATATCATTTTCAACCTTGCTGATTTTCTTCCGAATAACCTGCTCCTTCTGAAAAATCTTACGGTCGGCCATAGGATCATTCCGTAAATCACTCAGCTGGTTTTCAAGTGAAATTTTTTCCTTTTGATCTTCTGTGATTCCGGGTATGCTGTTGATAAATCTGTCAACGGCCTCCTGGTATCGGTTACGGACAGCATTGATATCTTTTCGCGGTACAAAACCGATCGACGAATACCTCGCCTGTAATTCCTGCAATATTTCCATCGAACCGGTTTTTCCCGATGCGTGGCTCTCCAGTTCCAAACAAATCTCTTCTTTACCCTTCAGGTTCTCACTTTGTTCATTGTCCACCTTATCAAGCTGCGTTCTCCGTTGCCCGAAGAAATGATCGCAAGCTTCTTTAAATTCCTTAAATACTTTCTCCCTGAATTTTTCAGGAACCGGACCAACTTCCTTCCACTTCTGCTGGAGATTTTTAAGTTCATTGGAGGTCTTTTCCCAATCGCTGCTCTCTTTCAATTCAAGTGCCCGCTTAACAAGGTCATTCTTTACCTGGAGATTTTGTTCCCGCTCCTCATCTAACTTCTTGAAGAAAGCATTCTTGTTGTTAAAGAAAGTCTTAAATGCTGACCAAAATCTTCTGTTAATGTCCTTAGCTTTTGCCCGTGGTAATCCACCTACCAATTCCCAACGTTTCTGGATTTCCAGGATATCTTTTGTTTTCTGATTCCATTCCTTAATGCGGTCGGACTGAAATGTTGCAAACTCCTGCAACTCATCGCAGAGCGTCGCCTTGTTGTTAAAATTTATCTGCAGTTCTTCCTGAAGATTCTGAAGGTAAGCATCTCGTTTGCTGTATACCGCATCTGAAGCAGCTTTGAACCGCTGCCACACAGCTTCCTTGTCCTCCTTTGGTACAGGACCTAAATGCTTAAACTCATGATGTAGTTCATTGAGCTCGCGAATGGCATCCTTAATAAGTTCAACATCTGCAAGCTTCTCAGCGCGGTTGCAAAGTTCAAGCTTTGCTTCCAGGTTCTTTCTTCTGTCTAGCTCTTTTAACTCAAAGTAGATACTTTGATTGTCATAGAATCGGTCTGTCAGGGCGTGATAGTTAGCCCATAAAGTCTTAGCCTGGGTGCCAGGCACTCCGCCTATGGATTTCCATTCTTTTTGCAACAGCTTGAACGTCTCAAACTGATCGGTCGTGTCCTGTGAATCGGATAACACCCTCAGCTTCTCCAAAAGTTCGAGCTTCTTTCTGAGGTTTTCAGATTTGTTCTCTTCCTGTTGTTTAAAGTGCAGCGTCTTCCGGTCTTTAATAAGTTTGAAACTAGCGTCAAAGACTGTATCAAATTCATCTCCCTTGAAGTCAAAATCCTGTTCCAGACCACCACTGGCAATGAATCTTAGTAATGCCTCTGCTCGTTCCTTCTCGCGCAGGTCATCAAATAGTGGTTTTATTTCGCGAAGAATGTGCTCTACTCTTTTGAAGTTGTCATCCCTGGAAAGATCCTTAACGAGATCAGCAAACTGTTGCTTTGTATAATTTGAATAATCTACATGATCTTCCTCGTGATGCTCATCGGTAGCCTCATCGCGCTCTGTAAGATCTATCTCAGACTGTAAGGTACTACCATGGTCCACCACTTCTGTTTGGTGTGCATGTTCCTGCTCTTCACGTTTGTCTCTTTCCATTTCCATGGTCAATATTCATTGCTACGCGCTTTTACGTAAATTTACTAAAATTGCTCAATTCAATCGCGGGTCGACCGGATAGTTCGAGTATACTGAAAACCGGCCTCCCATATTATCTAACGCCTTTTTCCAGATTAGTGTTGGGTCAGTATCAAATAACAGTTCATTCGTAACAAAATCACATACAATCCAGGAGTCCTCCTGAAGTTCTGCATCAAGCTGTCCCTGCCCCCATCCACTGTAGCCCAGATAAAACCTTATATCCGTCGGCTCAAGTATTTTGGTTTCAATCTGAGACATGAGACTGTCAAAATCCCCTCCCCAGTATATATCGTCCCGAATGTTAACAGCATTCGTAATTGCAGTGTTTCGATGAAGAAAATGAATTGTATCCTGTTGAACAGGCCCCCCTACGTATACGATATCTTCGAGACTGCGAATGTCTTCCATTAATTCATTTATTTTTAGAATGGAAGGCTTATTAACAACAAAACCAAAGGAACCATCAGAATTGTGTTCACAAAGAAGCACCACGGTTCGTTCGAAGTTCGGATCTGCGAGATAGGGTTCTGATATGAGTAACCTTCCCTTTTCCGGCTGTAGTTTGTTCTTGTACTTAAAAAACTCCATAGCTAAATCGAAAGTGGTGATTTTGAGCAGATTTCTTTGTTGATTCGTTACTTGAATAAAATACTTCATTCACTCCCATGCAAGTTTTATTTCTTTCCGATACTTTATACAAAATTGCAACCGAATGCATAACCTATCCAAGCTCCGCAAGGAATACTCAAAGGCATCCCTTGATATTTCGAATGTACTGACCAATCCCATAGATCAATTTAACAAGTGGTTTGCTGAGGCCATGGAAGCAGAAGCTTTGGAGCCCAATGCTATGAGCCTGGCCACTGTCAATAACGACCACCGGCCATCATGCCGTATCGTTTTGTTGAAAGGAATTGAGGAAGATCGGTTTCTTTTTTTTACAAATTATCAGAGTCATAAAGGCAAAGAACTTGAAAATAATCCCGTTTGTGCGCTAACATTCTTTTGGCCGGAGCTGGAGAGACAAGTACGAATTGAAGGTGATGTGACGCGTGTCGATGAACGAAAGTCAGAAGTATATTTCCAAAGTCGTCCGATAGGAGCACAGATTGGCGCATGGTCTTCGCCTCAAAGTTCAGTCATTTCAAGCCGGGAAATCCTTGAAGAACGTGTGAAACAGATGCAAAAGAAATTCGAATCACAAAGCGCGTTACCGAGGCCTAAGCAATGGGGTGGTTTCCAGGTTGACCCCTTACTGATTGAGTTCTGGCAGGGAAGAGAAAGTCGCCTTCATGACCGAATTGAATACCGAAAGGGGGAAGACAGAACCTGGAAAATTCATCGGTTAGCCCCATAGGACAATCTTTCAGGAGAGGTCGAACAGCGAATTGACTCCCGGATAACGCCGCACGGTGAACCCCTCTCCAAATTGGCATCCGATGGCATGTCCAAATTCTATTGCTCTGGCCTCCAACATCTTTAAAAAGCCTGGCTTAGAGATGTATGTCTCCGGCTCCTGGCTGTCGGGGTCGTAAAATTGAGTCTTGAACGCCTTGATAGCCTGCATCTTAATATCCATGAAATTGGATATATCCACAATAAATGCGGGCTCGATGAAATTACTCTGGACATAGTGATAAACAACCTTCGGCCTCCAGGGCTGCTGCTCTACGCCGTCTAACGCTGTTTCAATCTTCACCAACCCGGACAGGAAGGTGGCATCGTATGCGAGAGATGCACCGCGGCCATGATCTATGTGACGGTCGTAAATGGCATTGGCCAGAACTATTTCCGGCCTGAATTTTCTTAGCACCCGTATCACCGACAGTTGGTGCTCAGGATCATTTTGAAAAAAGCCGTCCTTAAAGCCTAAATTCTCCCGCACGTGAGCGCCGAGAATTCTTGCACCTTCCCGGGCTTCCATGGCCCGTAGTTCAACGGTGCCCCGGGTACCTAACTCGCCCTTGGTGAGATCAACGATGCCAACTTTATGACCCATCGAAACGTGTTTGGCAATGGTACCTCCGCAGCTAATTTCGGCATCATCGGGATGAGCGGAAAGTACAAGAATATCCAGTTTCAATTCGATTTTGCTTTAATTAATTTAATACCGGAAGCCACATCAGTGTACAGCTTCCATCTCTTTTGCCGCCAGAAATTTTTCAGCATCCAGGGCGCCCATACATCCGGTACCTGCTGCGGTAATTGCCTGACGATATACTTTGTCGGCTGCATCACCTACTGCAAAAACACCTTCCACGTTTGTTTTTGAAGTGCCTGGAACCACCTGGATATAACCAGTTTCATCCATAGTGATAAAATTCTTGAATATTTCTGTGTTCGGTTTGTGTCCGATGGCCAGAAAAAATCCTTCGGCAGTTATTTCCGTTTTTTCGCCTGTCTTATTATTCAAAAGCCGCACGCCAGTAACCCCATTTTCGTTTCCAAGGATTTCATCCGTCTCCGTATTCCAATGGATCTCAATATTGGGAGTCTTCATCACCCTTTGCTGCATTATTTTGGATGCGCGCATTTCATCTCTGCGGACAATCAGGTGAACCTTGGTACAAAGGTTAGCCAGATAGGTCGCTTCTTCGGCCGCAGAATCGCCGGCACCAACCACTGCCACTTCCTTGCCACGGTAGAAATATCCATCGCAAACGGCACACGCCGATACACCCCTATTGGTATACGCTTGTTCAGAAGGGATTCCAAGATATTTTGCCGTTGCCCCGGTTGCTATTATTACCGACCCGGCCATAACCTCATTCTTCTCATCAATAGTGACCTTGAGCGGGTAACCCGAAAAATCTACGGATGTGACCAGACCATAGTTAACTTCCGTTCCAAACCGCTCCGCCTGTTTTTGCAGATCCATCATCATCTGAGGACCATTGATTCCCTCCGGATATCCCGGAAAATTCTCAACATCATTTGTGGTGGTCAGCTGACCGCCAGGTTGACCCCCTGTGTAAAGAACTGGCTTCAATCCGGCACGAGCGGCATAAATAGCCGCGGTATAACCGGCGGGCCCCGAACCTATAATCAGTACTTTAACTTCTTCTTTATCCATGACAACTAGTCGTTTGCGTCTTTAACAAAATAAAAGGTCTCGTAATTCGAGACCCAGAAAGAAAGTTACAAAATCAATTAACTAACCCAGGTATGGTTTTAGGGCTTTACTTCTGGAAGTGTGGCGTAACCTCCTGATAGCCTTTTCTTTAATTTGACGAACTCTTTCGCGGGTGAGGTTAAATTTTTCACCAATCTCCTCCAATGTCATGGCATGTTCGCCATTGAGTCCGAAATACAACGTGATAACGTCAGCCTCGCGTTGGGTCAATGTTGACAGAGCCCGTTGAACCTCCCTTCGCAGCGAGTCATTCATCAGACCTGAATCAGGCGTTTCCTCGCTGTCGTTTTCGAGTACATCCAACAAACTGTTCTCCTCCCCCTGGACGAAAGGAGCGTCCATAGACACATGCCTGCCGGATATTTTCATTGTATCCACCACTTCAGCAGTAGTAACTTCAAGTACCTCTGCAAGCTCTTCAGGCGAAGGCTCGCGCTCATACTTCTGTTCCAGTTCTGAAAATGTTTTCGATATCTTATTAAGTGACCCTACCCTATTCAGAGGCAGGCGAACGATACGTGATTGTTCTGCCAGCGCCTGAAGGATCGATTGCCGAATCCACCAAACTGCGTACGAAATAAACTTAAATCCTCTGGTTTCATCGAAACGCTGCGCGGCTTTTATGAGTCCGAGGTTACCTTCATTAATTAAGTCCCCCAGAGAGAGACCCTGGTTCTGGTATTGCTTGGCCACCGATACAACGAACCGAAGATTCGCATTAGTAAGCTTTTCCAATGCTATCTGATCGCCTTCCTTAATACGCTTAGCCAGTTCTACTTCTTCATCGGGAGTCAGGAGGTCCACTTTGCCAATTTCCTGAAGGTACTTATCCAGGGATTGACTTTCGCGGTTAGTAATTTGCTTACTGATCTTTAGCTGTCTCATCCTCTAATATGTATTCGTTTGCAAAAACAATATACTATCAAAATATAGTTCCAGTCAATGGCCTTCCTAACGATAATTAAGCAACCGTGGTTTCGGGTTTTGGGGGTCGTGGCAAAAGTACTTTTCTTGACAAACGATACTTACCTGTTTTCTTATCTACTTCAATCAGTTTTACTTTCACTTCCTCACCGACTTCGAGAACTCCTTCCATGTTTTCCAGGCGCTCCCATTTAATTTCTGAGATATGTAACAACCCGTCCTTTCCGGGCATAAATTCAACAAATGCTCCGAACGGCATGATCGATTTAACCTTGCCTTCGTAAACTTCACCGACTTCGGGGATGGCTACAATTCCCTTGATTCTGCGCAAGGCGGCTTCCATAACTTCTTTGCTTGTAGCAAAGACTTTCACAAGACCCTTATTGCCCACTTCCTCAATCGATACGGTAGCTCCCGTTGTATTCTGAATATCCTGTACAACCTTTCCTCCAGGTCCGATAACAGCACCGATCATGTCTTTCTCGATAATCACTGTTTCAGCTCTTGGCGTTTGTGGCTTAAGGTCTGCCCGAGGTGTGCTGATAGTTTTCTTCATTTCGTTCAGAATATGAAGTCTACCTTCCTTGGCTTGCAAAAGTGCTTCCCGCAGCACTTCGTTGGTAAGGCCTTCTACTTTCAAATCCATCTGACACGCGGTGATTCCTTTTTCCGTGCCAGTAACTTTAAAGTCCATATCACCGAGATGATCCTCATCACCCAGGATGTCGGAGAGTATCGCATACTTTCCTGACTTCGCATCTGAGATCATACCCATAGCAATACCCGAGACCGCGGCACTCACCGGGACACCAGCATCCATCAGCGCCAGCGATCCTGCACATACCGTTGCCATCGAGGACGACCCGTTGGATTCAAGTATATCGGATACAATACGTATGGTATACGGGTTCTTGTCTTCCGGGGGAAGCACTTGCTTTAACGCTCTTGAAGCAAGGTTACCATGTCCTACCTCCCGGCGACCGGGTCCACGGTTAGGTTTCACTTCACCCGTTGAGAATCCAGGAAAATTATAATGAAGTATAAACTTGCTATATCCTTCAATCATTGCCCCATCAATCATTTGCTCATCAAGCTTGGTTCCCAAGGTAACGGTTGTCAATGATTGTGTTTCACCACGGGTAAATACAGCTGAACCATGAGGTGAAGGAAGATAGTCGATCTCACTCCATATTTCCCTGATTTCCTTGGTTTTACGACCATCTAGACGAACGCCTTCATTAAGAACCAGGTCGCGGGCAGCTTTCTTCTGAATCTCTTTATAATACTTTTTTACCAGGTCCTTGTTGATGGTTGTATCCTCAGGCAGTGCCTCCAGATAATCAGTGAGGACTTTAGAGAAAGCATCTGACCTTAGTTTCTTATTGGTGATCAGCTGACGTGCGGCCTGGTAGGCTTTGTCATAGAGTAGTTTCCACAATTCTTCACGGAGGTTCTCATCCTTTTCTTCGTGGTTGTATGTTCTTTTTTCTGTCTTACCTACTGCAGCCGTTAATTCAATCTGAAGTTTGCATTGTTCCTTGATAGCTTCATGGGCAATTTTTAGTGCCTCGAGCATATCGTCTTCACTAACCTCCTTCATCTCACCTTCAACCATCAGCACGTTTTCAATAGAAGCTCCTACCATCAGGTCGATATCTGCCCTGCTTTTTTGCTCCATTGTCGGGTTCACCACAAAATTTCCATCTACCCGTACGACTCTCACTTCCGAGATAGGCCCCTGAAAGGGAATATCAGAAACCGACAATGCAGCGGAAGCCGCAAAAGCAGCAAGCGCATCAGGCAACGCATTCTCATCGCCTGAAATCAGGTAAAGCATGATTTGTGTATCGGCATGGTAATCATCAGGAAAAAGGGGACGGATTGCCCGGTCAACAAGCCGGCTGATAAGAACCTCATAATCCGACAACTTACTTTCACGCTTCATAAATCCACCAGGAACCTTTCCGGTGGACGCAAATTTCTCCTGGTAATCAACCGACAACGGCAAAAAATCGGTGCCTTCTTTCGCTGTTGCAGAAGACACGACAGAGGCCAGCAACATGGTGTTGCCCATTCTTAATACGACGGAGCCATCCGCCTGACGGGCCAGTTTGCCCGTTTCAATAGTTATCTCGCGGCCATCAGGCAGCTTGCACGTCTTAGTAATAGCAGTAGGTTTCATAAATGAATAGAATTAGAGCCTGGTTGAGGAGGCTTATGGTAAAAAATGCAAAAAGGGAACCTTTGGTTGGTTCCCTTCGTGGAATGTCTTAAAATTACTTTCTCAGATCAAGATCAGCCAGTATTGCCCGGTATCTCTCAATATTGGTTAGCTGGAGGTAATTAAGCAGTTTCTTGCGCTTACCCACCAGTTTCATAAGACCTTGCTGGGTAGAAAAGTCTTTCTTGTTCTCTTTCAGGTGAGCAGTCAAGTGATTGATCCTGTGGGTAAAGAGTGCAATCTGTGATTCTGCTGAACCCGCGTCTTCTTTTTTCTTAGCAAAGCCATGTTTCGCAAACAGACCTTGTTTAACTTCAGTAGTCAGATACATTTCAAAAATGTTTTTTTCCTTTATTTCAGGGGGCAAAGGTAAGCCAAATTGGCTGGATATTCCAAAAGATGATTAAATTTTCCTGCCCGATTTCAGCCCGTCTTGCAGCCGAGCCAGCTTTTTTCGCGATAACCAGCGTTTAATCTTATCGCTCACAACCGAGTAGAAGTCAGCCTCAAACAGGCGGGCATCCACCCTCGCCTGCCTCAGAAACAACAAGCCAACGCAAAACAGGATGGCATCGGCCATCCATACCCCTGTGGCGACAGTGATATTCCCCTGTTTGGCAAGTTTTTCACCCTGCATGGTAAAAACGTAG
Source organism: Chryseolinea sp. (assembly GCA_041737945.1). Taxonomy (GTDB): domain Bacteria; phylum Bacteroidota; class Bacteroidia; order Cytophagales; family Cyclobacteriaceae; genus Chryseolinea. Next base: position 114,474 of record JBGSQQ010000011.1, on the reverse strand, counting down.
TAAATGATAAAGAAAAAGATAGAAACCAGGAATGGAACTCCCAGGCCGCCTTTTTTGATAATGGCTCCCAGCGGGGCTCCGATAAGGAACATGGCAATACACGCGAAGGAACTCGCCCAGATTTTGTGCCATTGAACCTGGAAGGTTGTAAGCTCCTTGCGGTAGTTTTCAATACTACTGGTAGAATTGGTTATCTGGCTTTTTACCTGTCGTGCTGTATTGGCTGCACCCTGGAGGGCATCGCGGGGCTGCCTAAGGTCAAAGACACTATCAATTCTGGCAAGTGATAATGAATCAAAAGCCTTGTATCGGTCGGGGTTCTTAGATATTGCCGCGGCGGCAGGAATGGAGTTGTTCTTTTTTGCGAATTCCGTCAACTCCTTTTTCCTTTCATTGACTGGCTTCATTCTATCCACGATCTGGCTTTTCCGTCTTGCCGAATCGATAGAGTTTTTTGCAGTGTCACGAGCAACGGCAGATGAATCGGTATTCGCACCTTTTTTACTGGACTTCAAATAGGTATCCATATTAAGGGAGTCCTTAATGATCTTGTGTTTGCTAACGTCAGGTGGGAGGACAAGTGGATCACTTGTTCTATAAAAATTAAAGTGCGTCGGTCTTGACAGGTAGTAGGAAAGTCGCTGGTCCATTACCTCCTCTCGCAGCGAGTCCATATCTGACTCCAGTTCACTTATGTTCCGCATGATCCGATTTCCCTGAAACCATTTTTTATCAGTAGTCTGCAACTTGAATGACGATAAGTCAAAAACCACCTGGGTCTTCGTGAACTTACTCCGGCTGATCGATTCTTGCTCGCCGGCTCGTTGCCCCGTCACTTCACGCTCATTTCCGGCGCCTTCAATGTAGTTGTATCCGTCAAAGAGCTCGAACTTCAGGTAACGTTCGTTCAGGATAGTGTACATTCTTCCGGAATCCGCCACCGTTACTTCCTTGTTACCATCATTTTTCCGGTGGTCATAAACAATCACACCCTTCAGGGCTTTATCATCTTCCTGAAATTTCTCATTTACTTTAATACTCAGGTTATCAATGCCGCGATAAAATACTCCTGCACGTAATTCAAGAGCCGGCTTCTTTTGTTTTATATCATAGAGCAGGCTATAGGCTTCCAGTGCAGCTTTTGGAACGAGGTTGTTGTTCGCATAAAAAGCAAGGCCCGTGAGTACCAGAACAAAGAAAAATATAGGTCGGAGAATTCTGATCAGGGATATGCCTGCACTTTTAATCGCCGTGAGTTCAAAATGTTCACCGAGATTACCAAATGCTATAAGTGATGAAAGTAAAACTGCCAAAGGCATCGCCGTCGGGACAGTGAAGATCGCGAAGTAAAAAAACAACTGCCCGAGCACGGTGGCTTCCAGCCCCTTCCCAATAATGTCGTCGAAGTACTTCAGCATGTTAATATTTAACAGGATGAATACGACGACCAAAAAAGTAATCAGAAACGGCCCCAGGAATGCATCTAAAACAAGTTTATCGATTTTCTTCATTTTCTAGTCGCAAACTTCCATTGAAGCTCAAAAATAAGGCCAAATAGATTTACGATTTGCATCACCTTGAGTAATAGTTGACGCGGAAGGTAAGTCAGCCGCCGACTGTTTTACGGAGAGACTCAATAAGGCTTTCCCAAAGATCTTTCAATTCTTTGAGATCATCGAAATCGGAATAGTCCAAAATTTTGATATAGACAGATTGTGTGAGATCATTAAACTCCAGGCGTAATTCAAAATAGGAAGGATCTCTTTCATCATCTTTGTTTTCCGGCAAGAATTCAAAACGAACAAAATGGTTTGTCCGGTACGCAGCCATTTTTGCTTTATGTTCTTCACTGTCCCAGAAAAAAGTAAACGACTTGTCTTCATTGTTAATGGTGACATCATCAGCAAACCATTCTGAAAGTCCGCTTGCTGTTTGTATATATGGATAGAGCATCTTAATCGACGCATGGATCTCATAGTCGGCTGTGAATAGTTTTTTATTTGACATGCTGAGGGTCGCCATGGATTTCTCTAATACGATTGAATTTAGGCCATTTTACTCACTATGACAAACCAATCAATCATTGAAATAAAAAGAATCACGAAATACCGTTTGAAAGGCACAATTAGGCCAGATAAATTATTATTGACTACAAATACTTGTGAACAATAAGGATTTAGCGGCGATCTCTCCCTGATGTCAATAAATTTGAGGGATGTGTATGATCACTTTAGAAATCTGGTCACCATCATCCGGAATACCGTGATCCAAATTTTCGTTTTATCAGATGATTTATGAAGTCACGTCCCTGGCAGGATTTCAACTCATTTTCACGACTGCAGGCACTTTTTTTTGTCTCGAATCTCTCCACATGCAGCAGCACCCACGAACGTTTCGACATGATTTGACCCTTTAGCGGGTGGGAATGATACGTGGTTAGCAAAGACGCAAGATCTTTCGAATACCCTATAGAGGCCTTTCGATGTTCATTGCAATAAAGAACATAAACATGATACATAACGGGACGCAAGTGATGATTGCGTTTAAACTTATTGTACAACGGGAGCCATAAACCTGACCTGAGGAACAGGAATTTACTGGCTCATTAGACTAACATATTCTGTAGCGCGGGGGAGAGTTGAACCCCCGACCTTTGGGTTATGAATCCAACGCTCTAACCACCTGAGCTACCGCGCCATTTAATTTTCAATTTTCTTTTTAATCTATTTTAGTTCAACCCCCGTCCGCCCCTTGGCGGATATGAATCCAACGTTTATAACCACTTCTTTTATCAACAATTCTCCTCCTGGAGACACGGCATCACTTAACAACCCTCGAACCAATTGACGTTGTTTTATCAACCGCCTCAAGAGCTGGAATATTAACGCCACGTGAAGTTATCAAAGAACGCCCCAAATAAATTTGGGAGCGCAAACTTACACGATGCTACCAAGTTTCACAAGGCGATTTCATTCAATTATTTCACTTTTCTATTTTGATAAGCTGAAAAATCGGGTTGACGCCGCTCGTATTCGTTGAAAAGTAATGGTGACGAGAACAAAAAATCGGCGGTTGCACGGTTGCAGGCAACCGGAATATTCCAGACCACGGCAAGCCGAAGTAGTGCCTTAATATCCTGATCGTGAGGAAGCGGCTCAAGCGGGTCCCAAAAGAAGATTAACACATCTATTTTGCCTTCTGCCACCAGCGCGCCAATCTGCTGGTCACCACCAAGTGGCCCGCTTTGAAGTCTATTCACATTTAGCCCAATCTCCTCCTCCAGCAATTTTCCAGTTGTCCCGGTTGCATAAATCTCCAGTTTTAACATGCTTTCCAGGTTAAATCGTGCCCACTCGATGAGCTCCTTTTTCTTGTTATCGTGCGCGATAAGGGCGATTCGCTTTTGTGTCATGGCATTTTAGGCTTCTTACCAAAAATACGTTATTTGCAGGTTGTAATCCTTATCCTATTTTTGCCACCCTGTTAGAAATTATGGAGCAAGAGAATATTGAACGGTGGGTAGAACAAATTTCCAGGGAATTCTCCCTGAATCGTAAAAATGTGTTATCTGTTACGACTCTTCTTAAAGAAGGTTCGACTGTACCTTTCATTTCCCGATACAGAAAGGAAATGACCGGTAGCATGGATGAAGTGATGATCACAAAAATTCGTGACCGGACGGAACAATTACACGAACTCGATGTACGGAGGGAATCCATCATAAGCTCTGTTGAAAAACAAGGAAAGCTGTCGCTCGAACTGATGCAGGCCATCGTATCCGCAGAGACTATAGCTCAGCTTGAGGATATCTACCTTCCTTTCAAGCCAAAACGAAAAACTCGTGCCAGTACTGCGCGCGAAAAAGGCCTGGAACCTCTGGCGCAAATGTTGTTCGAGCAGCCAGATACAGACCTGAACAAAGCCGCTGCCACATTTGTCGATGTTGAGAAAGGTGTAAATGATACAGAAGAGGCGCTGTCAGGTGCGCGTGATATCATTGCAGAATGGGTAAGTGAAAATCAAATCACCCGGAAAAATGTACGCGACTTATTCTGGAGCGAAGGCATCCTGCAATCCACCGTCCTAAAGGGAAAGGAAACAGAAGGCCAGAAGTATAAAGATTATTTCGACTGGAAAGAGTCAATATCCTCCACACCTTCTCACCGATTACTAGCCATGCGTCGTGGCGAGAAAGAAGGTATTCTTGCCCTGGACATCTCTCCTCCTGAGGAGCTCGCCATTCAATCCATGGATCGTCAGTATATCAAAAGCGAGAACGCAGCGTCCGAACAGGTTCGGTTAGCGATAAAGGACAGTTATAAGCGACTTCTTAAACCGTCGATGGAAACTGAAATCAGGATGGAGTCCAAAATGAAAGCTGATGAAGAAGCGATCCGGGTTTTTGCCGATAACCTTAAAGAACTCCTGCTAGCACCTCCGCTGGGACAGCGCAATGTTTTGGCACTTGATCCTGGATTCCGGACAGGTTGTAAGCTGGTTTGCCTTGATCGTCAGGGCAAACTCCTTCACCATGAAACCATTTTTCCAAACGATCCCCAGCGCGAGACCGCCAAGTCAGCTGCCGCCATCAAATCCCTGTGTGAAAAGTTTGATATCGAAGCCATATCGATTGGCAATGGCACAGCAGGCAGAGAGACTGAATCGTTTGTAAAGTCGATCGGTCTCGATAACAAGATTACGGTCGTTATGGTCAACGAAAGCGGCGCTTCAGTTTACTCGGCATCGGAAGTTGCCCGCGAAGAGTTTGCAGACAAAGACATCACAGTTCGTGGAGCTGTCTCTATTGGTCGCAGGCTGATGGATCCGCTGGCAGAACTCGTCAAGATCGATGCAAAATCAATCGGTGTCGGTCAATATCAGCACGATGTCGATCAGTCTAAACTAAAAAGCGGTCTGGATGATATTGTAATGAGCTGTGTGAACTCAGTTGGGGTTGAAGTCAATACAGCCAGTAAAGAACTCCTGTCGTATGTGTCTGGTCTAAGTCCGGCATTAGCGAGAAACATCGTAGAGTTCCGGAATCAACATGGACCTTTTAAAGATCGTCACTCGTTGATGAATGTATCGAGACTTGGTGAAAAAGTGTTTGAGCAGGCGGCAGGTTTTCTCCGGATACGGGAAGCCGAGAATCCCCTGGACTCAAGCGGCGTTCACCCCGAGAGTTACGCTATAGTCGAGCAAATGGCCAACGATTTAGGGTGTCTCCTAAAAGATCTCATGACCAGCAGCGAGCTGAGAAAAAAACTGGAACTAAAGAAATATGTTACTGAAAAAGTGGGTCTCCCAACCCTTACGGATATCCTGCTTGAGCTTGAAAAACCAGGTCGCGATCCGAGAAAAGAATTTGAGTTGTTCAGTTTCACGGAGGGAGTCAACGCCATCAGTGATCTCAAGATCGGTATGCGATTGCCAGGTATAGTTACCAATGTGACCAACTTTGGCGCATTTGTTGACGTGGGCGTACATCAGGATGGGTTAGTTCATATCAGTCATCTTGCCGATACCTTTGTAAAGGATCCCAAGGAAGTGCTTACTGTTCAGCAAAAAGTTATGGTCACAGTTGTTGAGGTTGATCTTCCCCGTAAGCGGATAGGACTGTCAATGAAGGCCGACCCGTTTGCACAGGCACAACCAGAACCCACCACAAAGGCACCGGTTGCCGCGAAGCCAAAAAAGTTTAAACCGAAAGGGCCTGAAAAGCCCAGGGAAAAAGAATTGAGCATGGAAGAAAAACTCGCCTTGCTTGTAAACAAATTCAAGAAGTAATTGCGCTCCGGTGATGAGATACAAACTTTTGAATTAGCCTGGGTCGATTCGTACCATCTTTTATTATGATTATTCTTATGCTGAGGAGTGTGCTCTAATGCGTTTCCGCTATCTTCGTATTGAAAGAAATAAACCCTTATGCTTCCCGCACATAACCCGACAACAACAGTATCCTGGCAAAAACTTGAAGTGCAATTCCTCACGCTTCAGGCAACAAGCATGCGCGACCTCTTCGCCGAAGATCCGGATCGCTTTGCACACTTTCACCTGAAATTCGAGGATATCCTCGTCGACTACTCAAAAAATCTGATTGTTGACGAAACGGTTAAGGATCTCGTTCGGCTGGCTGAGGAAGTTGAATTGAAAGACGCCATACTTGCCATGTTCCGGGGTATTAAAATAAATCAGACTGAAAACCGCTCCGTGTTACATGTCGCCCTGCGCAACCGATCGAACACGCCGATCCAAGCAGACGGTGAAGATGTAATGCCTGAAGTAAACAAGGCACTGGCGCAGATGAAACGGTTTTCAACCGGCCTTCTTGATGGTACGTGGAAGGGATATTCAGGCCAATCCATCACGGACATTGTCAACATAGGTATTGGAGGTTCTGATCTGGGCCCGTATATGGTAACGGAAGCACTCCGCCCCTATTGGAAAAACATTAAACCACACTTTGTCTCGAATGTAGATGGCACCCACATTGCAGAAACACTGAAGGGACTGAATCCTGAAACAACGCTTTTTATTATTGCCTCTAAAACATTTACAACTCAAGAGACGATGACGAATGCGGAGTCGGCCAGAGCCTGGTTACTTGAAAAGACAAACGGAAAAGCGGATGTGGCTAAACACTTTGTGGCAGTTTCCACAAACAAAGATGAGGTAACCCGATTTGGGATAGATCCGCAGAACATGTTTGTTTTCTGGGACTGGGTTGGAGGTAGGTATTCATTGTGGTCATCGATAGGCCTTTCAATAGCGTGTACGTTAGGATTTGATGTCTTTGAAGAGATACTCGATGGAGCACATGCCATGGACAAACATTTCAGGGATGAACCCTTTGAAAAAAACATTCCTGTCGTTCTCGCATTGCTTGGAATCTGGTACAATAACTTTTTTGGTGCTGCCTCCGAAGCTATCCTGCCTTACGACCAATATCTGCACCGCTTTGCAGCCTATTTTCAGCAAGGCAATATGGAAAGTAACGGTAAGTCAATGGATCGCACAGGTAATCCGGTTTCCTATCAGACTGGTCCGGTTATCTGGGGTGAGCCCGGAACAAACGGCCAGCATGCGTTCTATCAACTCATACACCAGGGCACAAAAATTATACCCTGCGATTTTATCGCTCCTGCAATCAGTCACAATCCAATTGGTGATCATCATGAAAAGTTGTTGTCGAATTTCTTCGCACAAACAGAAGCGCTCATGATGGGAAAGACTTTAGAAGAAGTGCAGGAGGAGTTGTCAAAATCCGGAATGAGCAAAGACGCTATTGACTTCCATGGACCGTTCCGCGTATTTGACGGCAACCGTCCAACCAACAGCATTCTTTTCAAGAAACTTACTCCAAGAACACTGGGAAGTCTCATTGCTATGTATGAACACAAGATATTTGTACAAGGGATTATCTGGAATGTTTTCAGCTTCGATCAATGGGGTGTAGAATTAGGCAAAGTACTCGCAAAGAAAATCCTTCCTGAATTGACATCATCCGGCGAAATCACGCTGCACGATTCCTCTACTAATGGCTTAATTAACTATTTCAAACGATTGAAGTCCAATTGATTGAATTATTAATTGTAAAGTTAGGACGGTCCCTTATTTTTGTTGGATTTTAAATCTAAATGGAGAATAAAATTTCGAAGATTGGAGTGTTCACATCTGGTGGCGACGCTCCCGGAATGAACGCCGCTATTCGTGCCGTAGTACGTGCATGCACCTTTTACAAGAAGACTTGCCATGGTATAATGCGTGGCTATGAAGGCATGATAGAGGGTGACATTATCAAACTGGATGCCCGGTCGGTAGGTAATATTATTCAGCGCGGTGGTACCATACTGAAGACTGCCCGCAGTAAGGAATTCAGAACGCCGGAAGGAAGACAAAAGGCGTACGACAATATTAAGAAACAAGGGATCGAAGCGCTCATTGCCATTGGCGGTGATGGGACCTTTACCGGTCTGCACAAGTTTTTCGAAGAATTTGGAATTCCGAGTTTATGTATTCCCGGCACCATCGACAATGATCTGGCTGGAACGGACTATACCATTGGATATGATACTGCTACCAATACGGCAGTTGAAGCAATCGACAGAATACGCGATACAGCGTTGTCTCACAATCGTCTCTTTTTTGTTGAAGTAATGGGTCGCCACTCAGGATACATCGCCATCAACAGCGGGATTGCCGGAGGGGCAGCCGCAGTTATTATACCCGAGGAAACTACTTCTTTCGATGAACTTTATACCATGCTGGGTGAAGGTGGCAAGACAAACAAGAAGTCAAATTTGATCGTTGTAGCCGAAGGCTCCAAAATCGGAGATGCCCATTCCCTTGCCAAGCAGGTGGCTGAACGTTCCTCCTACTTCGACATAAAAGTTACCGTACTCGGGCATCTTCAACGCGGCGGATCTCCAACGTATTTTGACAGGGTGCTGGCATCTCATATGGGTGTTGGCGCTGTTGAAGGTTTGATGAATGGACATTTCGACTGTATGGTTGGAATCCGGAATAAGGTAATCGTGTTTAACAAGTTTGATGAGGTCATCTCCAAACGCCACGAAATTGACAGCGAATCAATTCGAATATCAAAGATCCTCTCAGTCTAACTATCAGAATACCGCTATTATTAAATAGTAATACCTATGCGAGAACTTACCATCGGCATCGACATTGGAGGAACCAACACAAAATACGGCATTGTAGACCGCGCAGGAACGGTAGTTTCTCATGGCAGCATTTCAACAACGCAATACGAGGAGTTTAAGGATTATTTTCACGGATTGGCTGATGCCCTTCGCGTTGAAATCGGTAAGCTTCAGGATGAACACAAGATCATAGGAGTTGGCGTTGGGGCGGCGAACGGAAACTATTATAAAGGCACGATCGAAAGGGCTACCAATCTGAAATGGAAAGGTATTATCCCCTTAGCCGACATGTTCCAGGACGAGTTCGATCTACCTGCTATCGTCACGAATGATGCGAATGCAGCAGCTGTCGGTGAGATGGTATACGGATCGGCCAAGGGTATGAAAGACTTTGTTGTTATTACTCTTGGTACAGGTCTTGGAAGTGGTTTCGTAGCTAACGGTCAACTGCTGAATGGCAAACATGGAATCGCGGGAGAAGTAGGCCATACCTCCGTTAACCCTGCAGGCCGATTCTGCAATTGTGGAAAGCGCGGATGCCTCGAAACCTATGTATCGGCGACAGGAATCAAACGAACCGTATATAAACTTCTTGCCGATCACCTTGAGCCCAGTGAACTGAGAGGAATAAGTTTCGATAATCTCACTACGAAAATGATTACCGAAAGTGCTGTCCGCGGAGACACGGTGGCACTGGCAGCATTTGAATATACCGGCAGGATTCTCGGGATGAAACTGGCGGAGACAGTCGTTCACACCGATCCGGAGGCCATCTTCCTTTTTGGTGGACTTTCGCTGGCGGGCGACCTGATCTTTAAGCCTACTATCAAACACATGGAGGCCAATCTCATGCCGCTCTTCCGCGGGAAGGTGAAGGTACTGCCATCCGGCCTCCAGAATCAGGCGGCTCCTATTATCGGCGCCAGTAGTCTCGTTTGGAATTACCTGGACAATACAAAACTCAAGGAAGCGCTGGCCTGAACATTGACCTGATTTTTTCATAGTCAGAATTCCTCAGGAAAATGAGGTATGAGAGAATCATTATCAGCGCGAAGTCCGGCAGACTCAACACGATCCAGATGAACAGATGAAAGATTATACCTATAATAATGATGGGAAGTCTTGTTTTGTTAATCCAGATCAAAACACAAAATGAGAGTTCAAATGCCAATGTGCTCCACGAGAAAAGCAGGTTCCATACCGGGTACTCAAATATTCCTTTAAATAACGGGTTGAACAGAAATTCAAGGTGTTCAACATATGCAAAAGCCTCACCCGTTTGCCAGCCCTCGCTCCTGATTTTATCCAGGCCTGAAACTGCATAAACCATGACCACAAAGAATTGACAAAATAGACGGCCAACATTAAAAAGCGCAGCACGAACAAAGAGTTGGCTCTCAGAAACGAGGGAACGTGGATGCGCTAACGGGATAGCCCAAAAACTAAGCATAAAGAGCACAACGTCCGAGCCATCTGTAACAGGAAAACCAACTACATACAGATTGAAGGTTAACCAGAAGAACAGCAGGTTTAATATGATATGAGGCTTCACAACGATTAACAACACGATAAGTGCAGCGCCCACCGAAAAGAAAACGTCAGGGTACAAATTCGCCAGGAATGCCGGTGCCAAAAACAGTTTACCCGGAATAGACCGTGGTAACGGCAAGGTATGATGTTGAAGGACCATCCGGCACGCGGGCCACATCAGGATTAGCTTAACAAGGGCGTAAACTACCAGTGCCTTAAAAAAGATACGCGTACTGGCGGGCTGGCGGAAGCCATTTATAAAATAGTCGCTTGCCTGTTGAATGAGACTATTTAGCCGGAGCAATTTCGTTGGGATTATAAGTGTATTCAAAAGTTGTGTCGAACCTGGTTGTATGGGTATTCGGAAAATATCGGCTGTGACCATATACAAGTGCTATTGAATCCGTTGGCCGCTCCACATATTCATGAACTACAAATTGATTCAATTCGCGAAACACCCGTGAATCCTTTACTTCGCCGAAATCATTTGTTTTGTTCATCTGACCTACCTTGTTGGAAAGGTATCGTTCAACGTACGTTAACCTCAGCTTGTCATATCGCCACGGACGCCGGCAATAGATGGTGAAGTTATCCATCGCATAATCTTTCGGGGGAGTCCACGTTTCATTTTCGAAATAACGAACATACAAGTGCGGTGAGGTCTTAATCCTCGCTTCATCAAAGAAAGGACCTATCAACATCAGTCGGTTGTACATTAAGCCAATTGAATTTGAATTGGCAACAGGCTTTGGAATAAAAAGGATCAATACGGAAAGCAGGGCGTGCACCAATACAATTACAAAGGCTGCTAGTCCAACTCTTCTTTTAAAAGACAAATTCGAAGCATCCTTCACGATAAGAAATCAGTAAAAGGTAAGTGAGGCCTATTCTATTTTGACACCCAGGTTGTCACCAAGCAGTGTAAAATGTTTTATCCATTCCGCTGAATGCCCTTCATACGTCTTGTTCCCCACGGCTATCTCGAAATAAAGGTTCTGGCTCTTATAGAGTTTTGGCATGAGGTTAAATTTCAACAAGAGCGGAAACAGTCGATTCAACCTTTCAATCCGCTTGTGATTGTCGCCTTCAGAGCTTATCCGCTTAAGTTCTTTAAAAATAGTTTCTCCTGCGAGGCGTTCAAGCTTCCCCGTATCTTCGATATCCAGTCTCCACTTCACCAACTCATTCACTATTCGTTCAATCTGAAGCACATTGATCCGCTCCGATTCAAAGCATCGGATAAGGTCCGCATTGAGGATATACTCAAACGTTGTCCGGTAGGCCGTGGGAATGGGGGTATCATTATTCGCTAACGCCATTACCAGAGGATAATCGCGATTATAAATTCTTCGGAGGGAATTTTCAAGATCGCGCATACTCTGGTAGGTAATAAGATTAAATACCTTCCGCTTTTCATCCTGAAAGAGCTGCCAGATGGTATACTTCTCGGGCCCAAAGTAGGTTTGCATCAATCCGATAATATCACCGAGGCGAGCCTCCTCAAACGCTTTTATCATAAGCGACTGCATGGTGGCAAACTTATCTTCTCCCATATCAAGGGAGATATTTCCGATGATATTGTGCTGCCCCATGTAAATTACAGCGAACGCAAATTTCTTTTCAGATCGCGTGACATTGGACCTTACTTTTGTTACGCCCAGTACCAACTTCTGCTCCCCTGCTTCTTTCCGTATAAACACATCGTTGCTTGTCGTGTAGTTAAAAACCGGGAACGATTCGGGGTCTTCCTCAAAGATCGAGGCGACGGCATAGTGCATGCCAACACGCTGCAAGTTTGTTTTCGATGGAACTACGTATTTCTGATAAACCCCTGCCCCATTCTCAAGCGTGCTGATATTACTGGGAGCCTGCTCCAGTCTTGCGAGAAACTCTTCTTCCAGATTAACATTACTGGTCTGGCTTACAAGCTGCATGGCCCGGCAGGCGTATTGCAAAATTTGCACGGTTTCAATTCCTGAAATTTCATCGAAGAACCATCCGCAGCTGGTGTACATCAGCATCGCATTGCGCTGAACTTCCATAAGACGAAACACCCGGTTTTGTTCTACATCGACCTTACAATGCCTTTTAAGAAAATTCTTGATCGTGTCGTCATTGCGGTCGAGAATTACGCTGATATAATCCTCGCGCGCTTTCCAGGGGTCTGACAAAATAGTTGACGCCTCCGACTCATAAATTTTAGCTAACTCATCTCGGAGCCAATCCAATGACTCACGTAATGGCTTTCGCCACCTCTGATGGCAATTGGGCTTTCCTGAATTACATCCGCAGTCAGACCTCCACCTTTCAACACCATGCACGCAACTCCATGAGCTGTTCTCATGGATCTGTGCCTCATACGTAGGTGGAAAATTCGACAGAAACTGAGCATAGTTAGTCAGCCTGAAATTCTCATTGTGTCCAATATAATCCAGGCAGTAGGCCAGCGCCATTTCACCATGCTTGTGATGGTGGCCGTAGGTTTCGCCATCGGTCGCAATATGAACAAGCTGAGGTTCTGCCGATACGCCATCGAATGAATCCAATAAACGATTGGCAAATTTACTACCATCATTCAACAGGCCGTTAAAGGCTACACCTTGCGCAATATCGCCGTCGTAAAAAAACAAAACTATCTTCTTGCCGGATGGCAATACACAGTTATAAGGTCTGCGTGTGTCAATGCTTTCTGTATTTACTTCCGTCCACTGCGGATCTTCAGCCTTCCGGATGGCTTTTGCCTGTCTGGGTGCCAGGATGGTAAACGTGATGTCATGCTTTGCCAGCAGCTCAAGCGATTTTATATCTACTGCCGTTTCTGCCAACCACATACCTTCAGGCTTTCGGTTAAACCGATTCTCAAAATCGCGAATTCCCCAGATGATCTGCGTCTCTTTATCTCGATCGTTTGCCAAAGGCATGATTATATGATTGTAAACCTGCGCAATAGCCGAACCGTGGCCCCCGAAATGTTTTCTGCTTTCGCGGTCGGCATCAATAATTGCGTGGTAAGTCGCCTGATCATTGTTCTGCATCCACGAGAGCAGGGTCGGGCCATAATTAAAACTGATCTTGGAATAGTTGTTAATGATATTTTTAATAACAGACTTTCCGTTCAGAATACGTGATGCTGCGTTTGGGGCATAACACTCTGCCGTTATACGTTCATTCCAATCGTGATAAGGGTGCGCCGAATCCTGAACCTCGATCACTTCAAGCCATGCGTTTTCCCTCGGGGGCTGGTAAAAATGCCCGTGAATACAAATATTCTTCTTCAAAAAGGTTCAGTGTTACGTAATCAAAAATTTTACTTCAGGTTCCTATATCTTCCAGTTCAAACTCGCTCACTTCCTTTTCCAACCGAAGGATAGAAATTCCCAATGGAGGCAAAGTTAATGAAATGGAATAATCTCTCCCATGATATTTTACGGGTGACGTCAATAATGATCCTTCATTTAATACCCCGCTACCGGCATATTTTATGTCATCGGAATTAAACGCCTCTCTCCACTGACCTCTATAGGGCACACCAACCCGGTAGTGCCTTCTTGCCTCCGGTGTAAAATTGCAGATCACAATAAGCAAATCCTCCTTTTTATCAGCTTGTCGCTGATAGGCAATTACACTATTCTCATGATCAGAATAATCAATCCATTCAAACCCTTTGTGCTCAAACTGGTACTGGTATAAACCGGGTTCATTTTTGTAAAAATGGTTTAAATCGCGTACCAGACGTTGCACACCCAGATGTACTCCATACTCTAACAGATGCCAATCCAGGCTTCGTTCGTGATTCCATTCGGCCGTTTGCCCAAACTCACCACCCATGAACATTAGCTTTGTCCCAGGATGTGTAAACATATAGCTGAATAACAGACGAAGGTTAGCAAATTTTTTCCACTCATCGCCCGGCATTCGTCCTGCCAGTGATCCTTTGCCATGAACGACTTCATCATGCGACAGCGGAAGCATGAAGTTCTCAGTGAAGGCGTACATTACACTGAAGGTGATCTCATTCTGATGGTACCGACGATGGATAGGATCGTTGCCGAAATAATGAAGCGTATCGTGCATCCAGCCCATCATCCATTTTTGTCCAAAGCCAAGTCCGCCCAGGTAGGTTGGTCTGGAAACCCCGGTCCATGAGGTCGATTCTTCTGCAATGGTAATCGCATCCGGAAAATGTTGATAGACCACTTCATTCATTTCCTTCAGGAAGGTAATGGCTTCAATGTTTTCGTTTCCGCCGTGCAGGTTGGGAATCCATTCACCGGCTTTCCGCGAATAGTCAAGGTACAGCATAGAGGCGACCGCATCCACGCGCAAACCATCAATATGATAACGCTCCATCCAGAAGAGGGCGTTGCTTATGAGAAAAGAACGCACTTCATTACGGCCATAGTTGAAGATATAGCTCTTCCAATCGGGATGAAATCCTTTACGCGGATCGGCATGTTCATACAAGTGTGTTCCATCGAACTTGAACAGTCCATGGGCATCGCCCGGAAAATGTGAGGGGACCCAGTCAAGCAATACACCTACTCCTTCCCGATGAAAACAGTCGATCAGATACATAAAATCCTCAGGACTTCCGTAGCGGCTCGTCGGCGCAAAGTAGCCAGTAAGTTGATATCCCCAGGATCCATAGAATGGATGTTCCATCAATGGAAGAAACTCCACATGCGTATAGCCCATGTCCTTCACATAGCCCACCAACTCAAGAGCCATTTCCGGGTAGGTAAGTGACCGATTGCCCTCGTCGGCTTTCCTTCTCCACGAACCATAGTGGACCTCATACACAGAATATGGCTGCTTCTTTCCCGTCAGTGCTTTCCGGTCGTTTAACCAAACAGAATCCTTCCATTCGTATTTTGGGGTCCAGACGATCGACGCGGTTTTAGGAGGAGTTTCACAGAAAGAGGCGAACGGATCTGCCTTCTCCAGAAATTCACCGGTATTGGAGTGAATGGCATACTTGTAAGCTTCCCCATGATGGATATCGGTAAAGAAACCTTCCCATATACCCGATTCATCCCACCTGGCATGGAGTTTATGTTGGTCCTTGCTCCAGCCATTAAAATTACCCATCACGGATATTGCCGTCGCATTGGGTGCCCAAACGGCGAAAAACGTTCCGGTACGATCGTCATTTTGTATGAAGTGTGACCCTAGTTTTTCGTAGAGCTTAAAATGCTTTCCTGTTTTGAAAAGATGAATATCAAATTCCGTCAGCAATGAAAAGCTCTCAGGCATGGTGGGGGACGATTTGGTTGAAGCTTTTTTAGCCATAGCATTTTTGGTTCAGCGTATACGTTGTTGAGTCATCACAAACTACCCGTATCAAATTATAGATTCGTATAAGGTGCTCTTACTTCTTTTTCTTTTCGTCTTTCTCCTCCTGGTAGCGTTTCATATGGTAATGTATGCCCCGAAGCGGAATGATGGTCCAATCTGGGCGGCCGTTTAACTCATATCCCAATTCGTAGATCGCCTTCTCCAGCAGGAAGGTACGAATAAGAATATCATCTTCACTGGACAAGGTAGCGCTCATTCCCATTCTTTCCATGTAAGAGCCGAGGTAAAAACGGCCTACATAGTGCTGCCACTGCTCTGCCCATGATTCAAGGAATTCAAGATCGCGGTCGCGGTAATTTTCATTTAATAGAATTTTTCCAAAGGCTGCATAATGAATCGAACGCATCATACCGGCCACATCTTTCAACGGGCTCTTTTTAAGCCGCCTTTCGCTAAATGAAAATCCCGGTTCACCTTCGAAGTCAATAATCACAAAATCCTTTCCTGTAAATAAAACCTGGCCAAGATGGTAATCACCATGAACCCGCGTCTTCATTCCCTTGATCCTGATCTGATGTACCTCACTGAAACATTCCAGTATTTTGTCTTCCAGCAACAATACTTTTTTGGCAAACTCCTGTACTTCAGGGGTAAGTTTTGACAGTGACCCTTCCAACAATTTAAACCGGTCTCTCACCAGCTTTCGAAGTGAGGAATACAGGGACCGCTGATAATTGGCGGTGAAAGGTTCCGGTGTGATCGCAGGATTTGCGGAGTCAGAAGCCAGCGCCAGATGCATTTCTGCTGTGCGCTGACCGAGGCGAACCATCCTCTCATAAAATCCGCGGCCAATAAATTCCTGAATGACCTCAGGAGCTTCTTCAAACTTAATTGAAGCCCTGTTTATCAATTTTGGCAACTTTATTGTTTTTGCCTTTGCCATTACCCGTTCATAAAAACGGCCAACAGAATCGACGGTCATCACCCATGAGTCACCCTGGTTTTCAACCTTTCCCTGAAGCAGTCCAAAAACAATAATATTACCTTCGTTGTCATGATATTCAACGCTTCCTGCATAACGTGGAGAGTTCTGAAACGACGTATGTTCTGAAAGGAACCGAACAATCTCCAGTTCAGGGTTCATTTCCTTCTCTAACTTGCGATAAAATTTAAAGAAATACTGATCATTATAAATAATTGCTGTATTGCTTTGATCTGCTTTCAGAATTTTCGACTCAACACCTTTGGTTATGTCTATTTTGGCAAATACACTTGAGTTAAATTGAAGTGTGCCGCCTTCATCATCGCGTACGCGAGTTTCCTTTTCCATATTCATAAACAGGAAGTCTCGGAAAACCCTGTCATAGCTACTATCCATGATGAAGCCTGCCTTGCCCTGAATTTCGGCACGGCACACTACACTTTGGACGGTATACTCAACGCGCTCCAGAATGCTGTCGGAAGGAAGAAACGTAAGAGGCAGAAAATAAAATTCAGGAAGTCGCTGAACATAATGAACTTCAAGGATAGTCAGGAAATGGGTGTCTCCCTCTACCTTAAGCGGAATAACCTTATGGATGCTCACCTTACTCACCACTTTGGCTTTTCCGCCGAACCACCTGCACTTCTTTGTGAAAGGGGGAAGTACTTTGCGCTCAAGGTCACGGACTTCATTGTAGTTATCAAATAATTTTTCCCATGATACCTCCGTCTTTATTAAGGGGAGTTCACCGCTGGCTTCTGCCTTGTCCTTCTTTTCAGCCAGGTCTACCTGAAACCAGAAATATCCGTAAGGGCCAATAGTAATGGTATAGTCACCTTCACCAACGTTTAAGAATCTGTTCTGACTGAATACTTCCGTAATATCACATCCTTTATATGCTGTGAGGTTCAGCGTGGCTGCCTGAGAAAACTGTGAAAGGTTTGCCACCACTATAATTTGCTGCTTCTCATAGGTACGGACAAATGAAAGAATTTTTGCATTTGAGCTGTCGATAAACTTCATTTCTCCCCGTCCGAATATATTCAGTCGCTTGCGCATAGCCATAACGTTCTTCATCCACCACAACAGTGAGGAATGATTTTCCTCTTCCGTTGCCACATTAACCGACTCATGCCGGTAAATAGGGTCTGTTATAATTGGCAAAAAAAGTCGCTGTGGATTGGCCGTCGAGAAGCCGGCATTCAAATTCATGCTCCACTGCATCGGTGTACGTACGCCAAAACGATCGCCGAGGTACACGTTGTCGCCCATTCCAATTTCATCACCGTAGTAGAGCACCGGTGTTCCGGGCAGCGAAAACAGAATAGAATGAAGCAATTCTATTTTCCTCCTGTCATTATTCATGAGCGGCGCTAACCGACGGCGGATACCGACATTAAATTTTGTGTTCGTATCGTTCGCATAGGCTTTAAACAGGTAGTCTTTCTCTTCTTCCGTTACCATTTCCAGGCCCAGCTCATCATGATTTCTAAGGAACAAGGCCCATTGGCTGTTCATTGGAGTGGCTGGTGTCTGCTCCATGATATCTACAATTGGGTAACTATCTTCCGTGCGAAGAGCAAGAAACATCCTCGGCATTAGCGGGTAATGGAAATTCATGTGGCATTCCAGACCATCGCCGAAATACGTTGCCGCATCTTCCGGCCATAGATTCGCTTCGGCAATCAGAATTCGGTTCTTGTAGTTTCTATCTATGTGTGTTCGCAGTCTCTTTAAAAAAACGTGTGTCTGCGGAAGGTTTTCGCAGCTTGTTCCATCTTCCTCAAAGAGAAAGGGGACAGATGCCAGGCGGAAACCGTCCACTCCTGTTTTTAGCCAGAAGTCAACCACCTTCAGCATCTCAAGCTGAACTTCCGGATTATCAAAATTCAGCTCCGGCTGGTGACGGTAAAAGCGGTGCCAGTAGTACGCCTTCGCTTCGGGATCCCAGGTCCAGTTGGTTTCTTCGGAGGTAAACATCACGCGCGCCTCCTTGTATTTCTCTGTGGTATCACTCCATACATACAAATCACGATAGCGTGAACCGGCTTTTGCCTTACGTGATCGTTTGAACCAGGGATGCTGATCGGAAGTATGATTCAGCACGAGTTCAGTAATCACACGAATCCCACGACGGTGTGCATCCTTCAGGAATTGTTTGAAATCGGAAAGTGTTCCATAATCGGGATGGACATCACAATGCTCTACAACATCGAAGCCATCATCTTTAAGTGGCGACGGAAAAAACGGCAACAACCAGATCGTATTGATTCCCAAATCCTCTAAATAGTCAAGCTTTTGAATAAGCCCCTGAAAATCTCCAATACCATCACCGTTGCTATCATAGAAAGCACGCACGGAAACTTCATAGATGATCGCATCTTTAAACCATAGCGGGTCGTTGTTTTTCGAAAAAGTGCTCATGGGTTACATATTGGATTCGTGGAGCTCTATGTTAAACAAATGAAAAGGCATCTTATAAGGATCCAATTCTACATAATTCCATTCCTGTGTCCATGTGTAGTGTTCTTCCGTTATCAGGTCACTAACTTTTACGTTGATCCGGTCTCCAAGTTTTAACCTGCCCTTCGGCAGTTGTACAAATCCGGATTGCCTTTCATTTGGCTCAAGGTTTACAACGACGAGAACGATATTAGACAAGTCATCCGTTGCTTTCAGGAAGGCAATCAGGTTTGGATTTTCTATGGCACAGAACTGAAGGTTCCAGGTAGATTGAAGACATGTATTGTTTTTCCGTGCGCTGTTCAGGAGCGTAATTATATCCGTCATGCGGTTGGTCTTTTTCCAATCATGCCGTTTGATCTCGTATTTCTCAGAATCAAAGTATTCCTCTCTTCCCGTTACAGGAACATTGTCGTAAAATTCATAGACAGGGCCATAGATTCCATAATTCGAAGAAAGTGTTGCTGCAAGCGCGAGCCTGAGAATAAAAACATTTTCACCCTGATGCTGCAAATGATACGGAAGGATGTCCGGGGTATTCGGCCAAAAGTTAGGCCGGAAGTAATTTCGGGAGGGACCGCTTACCAATTCATTCATATACTCCGTAATCTCCTGCTTATTTACTCTCCAGGTAAAATAAGTATAAGATTGTGTAAACCCAACTTTGCCCAATGACGACATGATTTTAGGTCTCGTAAAAGCCTCGGCCAGGAAGATGATGTCAGGATACTCACGGTTTACTTCAGCAATAACCCATTGCCAGAACGGGATTGGTTTTGTGTGGGGATTGTCAACCCGGAAAATTTTCACTCCCTGATCAATCCAGTACGTTATTACAGATTTCAACTCAAACCACAACTCCATCCAACCCTCTGTTTCAAAGTTAAAAGGATAAATATCCTGATACTTTTTTGGAGGGTTTTCGGCATACTGAATGGAGCCATCCGGACGCTGCTTAAACCACTCCGGATGTTCGGTTACATACGGATGATCCGGAGCGCACTGAAAAGCAATATCCAATGCGATATCTATGTTGTGTTTTTTAGCTTCGTCAATTAATTTCCGGTAGTCAAGCAATGTACCCAATTCGGCATGAATAGACTTGTGCCCTCCTTCATCGCTACCGATTGCCCAGGGCGAGCCAGGTTCACCTGGTTTCGCATTCACATTATTGTTCTTACCCTTGCGATTAATTTTCCCGATTGGATGAATTGGCGGAAGGTATAATACATCAAAGCCCATGGAGGCTATACGCGGCAATAGTCTGATAACATCCTTAAAGGTTCCATGCACACCACCGTCTAACGCCGCAGAACGAGGGAAAAGCTCATACCACGTGCTAAAATTTGCTTTCTTATGTTCTACTACTATTTCAAGTGTTTTTTCGTATTGCGTCTCGTGCTCGACCAACGGATAAGCATGAACCAGTGAAGCGAAGTCGTCGCTCAGCACATACGCTAAAGCATTTTCATAATTGCCTTCAAGGTATCGGATTGCCTTGCTGAGTATCTCGTCCTGCTTTTTTGATAATACTTTTAAAAAATTAATACCTTCCAGCAATTCCAGACGAACATCAACCTTTGCCGCTACCTTTTTCCTGAATCCATCATACCAGGTTTCGAAATGGTCAACCCAGGCGGTTACTGAAAATAAATACTGGCCTCTTTCTGTAACATAAAATGATCCTCTCCAGATATCGTTTAACTCACTTTTCATTTCAATTTTCTGCCAACCAGCCGCATTTGCTTTTTTATAAAGCAGATTGGCTCTCAGATGATCGTGTCCGTCACCAAAAATATCAGCTGTTACATCTACCCTTTCGCCGATTGTCCTCTTCGCGGGATACAATCCACCTTCAACCTGCGGTTGGACATTTTCAATTACTACGCGGGACTTTCCTTTTATGCTAATCATGCAATTATTATTATTTCAATATCACTGTTGAGAACGCCGGCAATCTTAACCCGTCCTCTGTCAGTTCCGATGTTCCATTAGAATCGTATGCTACGTCATCAAACGCGCTTTCCTTTCCAGTTAACTGAATGGTGACTTCAACATCCGAGATGTTATTCAAGATCAGCAGTTGCTCATCTTCATAATGACGCCTAAAACTGATGATTTCCGTAATTCTGAATTCCGTGGGTTCGATATCCCCAAAGGTGAGGGCTTTACTTGAATTGCGATAATGAATAAGGTTTTTGTAAAAATTATAAATAGACAACGGATCATTTACCTGCCTTTTAAGCGGCACTACGGTTTGAGCGGTAGAGTACTTAGGTTGCTCCCAGTACGTCTGAACTTCGTCCGTCGTATCAACATCCCAAACAAAAGGCTCCCGGATATATTGATCAGGCTTTACACCCAGCATCCCAATCTCTTCACCATAATACAAATAGGGCGTACCCGGAAGTGTCAACAAAATTCCGGCGGCAACCCGCATCTTACTTAGGTTACCCGCCAATTCACTGAGAATTCTGTTTTGATCATGGTTTTTCAGAAATGTGGCATCCACAAATTCAGTGGTAACCGATTTATAGAAGTCGTTAATCGTTTTGTATTTCCCGATCAGATCAACCGTGTCTCTGCCGGCGTTTACCACCTGCGTTATGGCATACCCCATATCAAAATTAAAAAGTGCCGGCAAACCTTCCAGATAAGGTGCTACGTCTTCGGCCTTTGACCAGACCTCGCCGACGAGATAAACATCCGGCTTGATGGCTTCCATTGATGTACGGAATTCTTTCCAAAACGCGTGATTATCTGCTGCCCGCTCCGTAGGAAAAATATGTTTCGCTGCATCCAGTCGAAAACCATCCACATTCAAGTCCTTTAACCAAAAGTTACCAATATCGACAAATTCTTTCTTAACCATTGCATTGTCAAAATTCAGGTCAGGCATTCCACCCCAGAAAAAACCGTAGTAGTGTTCTGATAACGTATCTCCATTAACCGGATGCCATTGGGTAATATTATCAGAATCCAGTGATGTCGCCTTTTTAGAGATCTGCGCCTGAATGGAGTCTTTTTTTGCCCATACATAATAATCTCTGTATGGGCTGCTCTTATCCTTCATCGCAGCCTGAAACCAGGGGTGATCGGCGCCGGTGTGATTAAGAATTAAATCAACAATAACTTTTATATTTCGCTTATGTGCTTCCTCGACAAACTTTTTAAAATCATCCACACTTCCATAGTCAGGATCAATACTTTTGTAATCCGTAACATCATATTTATGGTAAGTCGGTGAATTCATAACCGGCATCAGCCATATACCATTAATTCCCAGGTCGCTCAGGTAATCGAGCCTGGATGTTAGACCCTTGAAGTCTCCCTTCCCATCATTATCACCGTCTGCAAAAGACTGAACAAAAATTTCATACTTCACGCCGTGAGGCCAGGAAACGACACTGTTCTTTTCCGTCCCTTCACAGGAAAGCAAAAGGATCGAAACTAACCACAGCGAGATGTACTGGCTTCGCGATATCTTCATCTGCCTATTTTATTTTAAAGATGTAAGAGCTGTACGGCTTGCATGTAAGCTGAAACAGGAAGTCGCTATTAAATCCGACTTCAGCTTCCCGCCACAACAAGTCCCTGGCAACATATACTTCTGTTGTATCTAATGACAATACATTTACGACGTCCATGGGGATCTGGACTTTAATGTCGATGGTGACGGTGTTGAAGTTTGTAAGAATCAACAATCTTTCTTCACCTTCATACCGCATAAAAGCACAAACCTTATTATTAAAGTTACCGGACTTGATATTGTACTCAGTCAAGTCGGCATAGGCTCCTCTCGTTATAGCGCGATTGGTAGACGCAAGCGTTAGCAAATCCGAATAGGTTTGATGAAGTTGCCGTTGTTCGGCCGAAAGGGAATCTCCCGAAAAAGTACCAGTTCCCATCCAGCGCTGATGCTGCGGAACCCCCCAATAGTCATAAATCGTTGTGCGCCCGTCATCGCCCTGAAAACCTTCTACTCCCAAACCCGGCTCACCCACGTGCTGACCAAAATAGATCATCACGGGACCGCGATCTATTGTCGCACTAATTACCATCGCCGGCAATGCTTTCCACGGGTCGTCAGCAAAAAAACGGGAAGCGATGCGTTGCTCATCATGATTCTCTAAAAAGTGAAGCATATTATCGTTGATGCCGTCCAGACTTTTTTGAATTTCAAAAATATCCCTGGAATCGCGTTGGCCGTTAATCAACAATCGCAGCGTATCATAGAGCTGTACCTTATCATATAGATAATTGAATTTTCCTTTTTGGATGTAGTTTCGATACTCGTTGTAATTATAGATTTCCGCGATAAACGTTATTTCAGGGTTGACTGCTTTAATCTGTGGAATAACCCATCCCCAAAACTCAACGGGAACCATTTCAGCCATATCGCAGCGGAAGCCATCAACGTTTTTTGAAGTCCAGAACAAAAGAATATCTCTCATCTTGTTCCATGTATCCGGGATGGGATCGAAATATGTCTTACGTCCATTCTGAATATCTACTCCATAGTTTAGTTTGACCGTTTCGTACCAGTCATTTACCCCTGGGCTGGCCATGAACTGATCATTCCCGGTGACTTTAGCCGGTATCTCCTCAAATTTCCCATCAAGTACAGGAACTATTTGGCTGTTCGGTGAAATGGTTCGCCGAGGTGGACTGAACGCCTGATCTGGCAAGTAATAGAAGTTATTATTTGAATGGAAGGCCACTTTTTTGTCATCGCTTTCACCGAGGTCTTTTGTTCCTTCGGGTTTTGCATCCGACTTATAGGCACGCGCCACATGGTTAGGGACAAAGTCAACTATCACTTTCAATCCATTACGTTTTGTGCGTTCGATAAGCTGCTCAAATTCCTTCATGCGGTTGGGTACATCCACTGCCAGATCGGGATTTACATCAAAGTAGTCCTTTATGGCATAGGGGGAACCGGCCACGCCCTTTACCACATCAGCGTCATCCGGTGGGATTCCCTGTGCTGAATAATCGGTTAACAAGGCATGTTCAATTACGCCGGTATACCAAACATGGGTAACACCCATTTTTTTAATTGCCGATAAGGCAGCATCGTTGATGTCTCTGAACTTGCCTACACCATTTTCATCCCGTGTTCCGTATACTATGTTCGTAGTTTTCTTATTGCCAAAAAGACGGGGTAGCAGTTGATAAATGATTATTTTACCTGATGCTTTTGTGTTTTCCATTGGTGGTGGAATCCTCTCCTTGGGTTTTGAACAGCCTAGTGGCAAGACAGCAATGAGTACACAAAACAGGAAGAATCTCATAGGCATGAATATAAAAAGAAAAGACAGCTTTTTATGCTGCCTTCCCGAAATCGTTGAAACAATAAATCCTTATTATCTTTTTGAAAATTTTCGCAAACGGAACAGGTAAAATACCAATACAATAATGCAGAGCAAGAGTCCCAGAAATTCTCTGGATTCTTCAATATAGAGGTTCTCCATTTTGGCTACATTATCAAATAGCGCAGATTTGTTATCAGAGCGAAGCCATTCAGCAAATCCAGGGTGATACATCAGGTTAAACAGGCCATAAAACACAAATAATATCAGCACCCCAATCAAAAACTTTTTCGGATAAAACTCAAAAATTGCCATAATGCTGAATATGGCCATTGTCCCATAAATCAAAATCCATAAGACCGGATCCGGATCATTAACCTGCACAAAGGCGAACACCAAAAACATGGCGGCGAGTACGAAATTTACAATTCTCATAAGCCTTTCTGGTTTGTAAAAATGAGTTCGTTTTTCAATCGCCAAAATACAATAATTTATAACATGCCCTTCAACTTCTACAATCGTAACTGGCTGCTTTTTGTCATAAAAAAAGGTGCCAGAACAACGTCTGGCACCCGTACTGGACCTGTAAACAAAACAAACGAAAACAAAAATCTAAAACATGGTTTTCATATACTTCGCGCACTCTTCAGCGCTCTTGATGGGTTCTCCGGGGTATGACTCCTGCTCCACATACCAACGTTTCATACCAGAGAGTTCTGCCTGCTCAAAAATTGGTTTATAGTCGATAGTGCCCGTACCAACATCTGCATTTCGGTTGCGGTCTGCCTTATCCATATCCTTTACATGCCATTGTTCAAACCTGCCGGGATGGGATGCAAAGTATTTCAACGGGTCCTGGCCGGCGTTAACCACCCAGAAGATATCCATCTCAAGTCCCACATTCTTGTGATCCAACTCTTTCAACATCACATCGAACGGCACTTGTCCTTCCATTTGTTCAAACTCAAAAGCATGGTTATGATACCCGAAACGTATTCCATTTTCGTTGCACACTTCCCCGGCTTTGTTAAGATCGGCGCATATCTGTTTATAGTCATCAATCGACGTTCGTTCAGGCTCGTTTATATACGGCACCACCATATATTCCTGTCCTATCTTTTTAGCATCTTCAATCGCTTTTTGCCAGGTATCTCCTTTGATCATACCAAGCCCATAGTGGCCACTGGTAACACTCATTCCAAGACCATTAACAAACTTGCCAAATTCATGAAATTCCAAACCGAAAATTTTGCCGTTATCATAACCGTACGTTTCCAGCCTTTTATAGCCAAAGCTGGCTACTTTCTCCAGTACGCCTTTCGGGTCCTGGCCGATTGTATCGCGCAGCGTGTAAAGCTGCAATCCCAATGCCGTGTCTTTGCTTTCCCCACAACCATAAAGGAGCGTGAGCAAGCCTGCTGTGGCAAAGGAGGTCGTTTGTACAAATTCTCTTCTTTTCATCTTCGTCGTAGTTAAAGTTTAGGTTCGCTACTTATTTTCCAGGAGAACACCCCGAAAATAAAACATAGACTTATCAATTGCTTGCGGATTGGTGAATACAATGTATAAATCGTGATAGCCGGTAAGATCCTTTATTCGGGTCGGGATTGTTGAAAGGCCGGGTTTCGAAATGGTGGTTTTAGCGACGAGTTCTCCGTCTGCTTTATCAAGCCGAACTTCAATTTCTCCTCCCAAATGCCTGTTGCCATCCGTTATAAACGCAGTCAAGGTAAGCTTCTTAATGCCGGTCATGTCCAGGTTCTTGTAAACTGCACGTGCATTATGGCGGATATTGTCCAGCACCGATGCACCTTGTCTATTGGCTTTCGTGGCGGTCCGCAATTCATCTGCCTGATTAGGATTCAGCAAACCACTGCGCAAAGCAATAGCATCAGAGGATGACAATACAGGTATTCCACCCGCGCCTTTGTCAAAATAGGTTGCTGTCAGAATGTAAGCACCATCTTGTTCCTTACCCGGAATAGCAGCACCGGAAAGCGGCAGCTTCTTTACCACCTTGTTCTCGTCTAGTGAAATAATGTACTCCACCATTTTCTTTGCGTCTTCCACACTCACCTGCGGATGGGCTGCCATTTCCGTTGTACCCCATACGCCTGCCCCTCCTTTAATAATCTTGGCGGCAAGCATATTCACCGCCGTTGCATCGGCTTTGTACTTCGCTGCGATATCCTTGTAGCTGGGACCGGCGGATTTCTGATCGGTAATATGGCAGGACTTGCAGTCACTTTTCTCAAGCAGTACTTTGCCTGGCAGTTCTGCCGTAGGCACCTGATGTCCCTGGGCAATCTGGGTCATGTCAAAGCCTTTCAAGTAATCGAACGTGATCGTGACTGCTTCCGGCGTGATACTTCCATTTGCCGACGTGCCGTCTTCCTTGTCAGTAACAATTACTTCGTAATTGACTGGTGTTCCTGGAAAGAAAAATGTCTGATTCCCGTTTATCGTTGCGTCAACTACCGGCGGATCATTTCCGACAGTGAGTTTTACCTGTGAAGTACTGCTTAGTCCCTTCACATCGGTAGCGGTAAGCGTGGCGTCAATTACACCCGGCTTATCAAAAGTAATCGAATAATTACCATCTCCTGATGAAAGAGTTTTTCCATTGGCCTCGAGCGAATATGTTAGTGAATCTCCATCCGGATCGTAGGTGCCCTTTGCTGAGAATTTTACTTCTAAGGGTACCGCTCCTGCCACCTTATCGGAAGTCAACTTCACAGCCGGAGGACGATTACCACTATTGTAATCGATCCTTACCAGCCGGGCGTCGAGGTTTTGCTTGAACCATACCGTCCCGTATTCAATCATATACAACTTCCCGTCGGGGCCATAGGCCATGTCTATGATGTTATTAAATTTCGTATTCGGCATAAAGGGTTCGATGTCTTTAATGGCCCCGTTCTGATCCATCGTCGCAAGGAACATCCAACCGCGTATCCAGTCGTAGAAAAGCAGTTTGCCATCAAAAAAATCCGGGAAGGCTGTAGGTATGCCCTCGAAATTTTCGCTGTAATAAACGGGGCCCGCCATCGCATTTCTTCCACCTTCCTTAACCATGGGGAAATCTTCAGACTTCGTATATGGATACCATATGAAGGCTGGACTCACCGGAGGCAGTTCCCTTTTTCCGGTATTATTAACCGACTCATTTATCGGTGCATTGGGATCGAACTTTGCATGAACCTGTTTAGCAACAAAGTCATACCTGGCATAGGCAAAGTTATTGCCTACAAAATAAGGCCATCCGAAAAAGCCTGCCTTCTTCGCCTGATTCACTTCATCGTATCCGCGAGGTCCCCGTAGGGAATCGTTTTGTCCTGCATCCGGTCCAACTTCACCCCAGTACAGATAACCCGTTCGTTCGTCAATCGAAATACGGTAAGGATTGCGACAACCCATTACATAAATTTCCGGACGGGTTTTCGGTTCGCCTTTAGGGAATAAATTTCCTTCAGGAATGGTATAGGTTCCGTTGGCTTCCAGATGTATTCTGAGAATCTTGCCGCGCAAGTCGTTGGTGTTACCAGAAGATTTCTGCGCATCAAATGGCGCACGGCCAGGCGTTTCGTCAGATGGACTGAAGCCATCGGAAGCAAACGGGCTTGTATTGTCACCAGTAGATATATATAGGTTTCCATCTGGTCCAAACAACAATGATCCTCCGGTGTGGCAGCATGTCTCGCGCTGCGTCGCCACTTCAATGATCTGTTTTTCGGAAGACATATCTAATTTATTATCAGCAAATACAAACCGCGATACTACGTTGACTGATTTATCAGGATGAGAGTAAAAAATGTACACCCATTTATTCTTTTCAAAATCCGGATCGATCGTAAGGCCTATCACGCCATCTTCGGACTTAGTCCATGCATTGATGGTGTTAATTACAGCGATTTTGCCATCCGCCGGATCGTATAATTTCACATTTCCTTTACGTTCAATGAACATAATCTTCCCATCGGGTAAGATGGTCATTTCAGTCGGCTCGTCCAGATTAAAGTCAAGCACCGTCTTTGTAAACCTGTTTTCCTCGGGAGCGCGTTTTGTTTTCGCCTTCGAATAATCCAGGCCATCCTTGTCTCCAAGTGCATACTGAATTCCCTGCAAAAGATGATCGAGATAGACCGAGTCAGCATAACTTTCCTTCGTATGTCCCATGCCGGTGTAGAATGAGCGGCCGCCTTCAAACTCGTGATACCACGCTATCGGGTGACTCTCACCATTCTCACCGCCTTCATAGGATGATTCATCGAGGTTAAAAATAACATTGATATCCGGAGAGATCGTTTTGTAGTTGTACCACTCATCGGTACGCGTCCAAACGTCCGGAGTTTTGTTCGTTCCAAAGGGTTTAACCTTTTTCACCGTTGCCTCCTGGGTTCTGGGATGACTCTTGAAGTAGGCACCGACCAATTTTCCGTACCATGGCCATTCATATTCCGTATCAGCAGCTGCATGAACTCCAACGAACCCGCCACCGGCTTCGATAAAACGTTTGAAGTCGCATTGCTGTGTTACGTCCAGGATATCCATCGTGGTACTGAGAAAAATTACCGCCTGGTAACGTTTGAGATTTTCCTCACTAATAAGCGCTGCGTTTTCTGTTGTGTCCACTCCGAATCCGTGTGCCTTACCTAACGCCATTAATGCGACCTTGCCTGCTTCAATGGATTCGTGTCTGTATCCTTTCGTTTTTGAAAATACGAGCACCCGTGGGTCCTGCTTTGGACCACAGGAGAACAGCACACAAAACAGTATAAAAATTGAGATGGTTGATTTCATTTCGATGTTAATTAAAAAACACACTGCCCCCATGCAGCGTGACTATCCACTGATAAATGTGTTTGACTACTTTAATTCTTTGATCTTGATATTTCTGAACCACACCTGATCACCATGATCTTGTAGTGCGATATGCCCTTTCAACGCATCACCAAAATCGGGCATTGTATTGAATTTACTTTTAGCGACCATCTCATCCCACTGCGGGGTATGCATTTTAAACTCGACAACTTTTGTTCCATTGAGCCAGAACTCCATGTTGGCTTTGTTAGAGATAATCCGGGCGTGGTTCCATTCGCCAGCCGGGTTTACGGTCTCCTTCGAGCATGAAATGAGGTCGTACAAATCGCCGGCGCGATGTTTTATTATTTTGGCATCGGGGTGACAGGTATTATCAAGGACCTGCATTTCTGGTCCGGTCAGATACGTGTTTTTGTACTTGACATCTTCGATTACATTGAAGATGACGCCGCTGTTTCCACAGGCATCAATTTTCCATTCGAGACTTAATTCATAATCCTGGAATTCCCCGTCCGTCATCAAGTCCCCTCGTCCTTCTTTCACCGCCTTATCCAGGTATAACTCACCGTTCGATACTTTCCATACGGAACCCGGCTTATCGGAATTAAATGTTCTCCAACCTGACGTTGTTTTACCGTCAAAAAGTAGCTTCCATCCCTGCTTTTTTTCCTTTGCTGTAAGTGTGTTCTGAGCCAATACCGCCGCAGATGGCACCAACGCTATAACCAAAACAAAACTCAATGCTCTAAAAATTTTTTTCATGTAGTTTTTTATAAATAACAAGTTAATGCTCTCGACTATCCTCAGTAAGAGCATTCAAAAAAATTGAGTAAGTAAAAAAGACTTAATCCTTAGGTTGTTCTCCGTCCAGTGAAAGTACATACATGGCCATCTTCTCCGCATCGGCTATGGAAAGATCGGCATGTGGCGACATGGGTATTTCTCCCCATACTCCACTTCCACCGTTCACAATTTTACCAGCAAGGAGTCCGACGTTAGCCTTGGTGAACTCATACTTCTTGGCAACTTCCGTATGGGAAGGACCTATAATTTTGTTGGTCGGATGATGGCAGGTTTTGCAATCACTTCCGTCCACCAGTACTTGTCCCTGAGCAATCAAATCCGCTGATGAATCTTCCTTTGGCTCAGCTGTTTCGTGCTCAGCATAGGCATCCTCCTCCGATTCCTTTGCCTCCTCTTTCTTCGATCCACAGGAAGTAAAAGAAACGCTTGCAATCCCTACCAGCGCAATCAGTACGAATAATTTTTTCATTTGTGTTTTCTATTAAGTTTAGTTGTTAAGTCAATCCTAAATAACGCATTTTGAATACTGGTACTACAGCCCCAATACCCGTTTATTAAACTTCTGGTTTTTGCCCGTAGCCGCAAAGTCATCAAATGCCTTTTCCGTAACACGAATAAGGTGATTCTTAATAAAAGGTGCGCCCTCGGCAGCGCCTTGTTCGGGATGCTTGATCGCACACTCCCACTCCAATACCGCCCATCCGTCATACCCATACTGGGTCAGCTTCGAGAAAATAGATTTGAAATCGACCTGACCATCTCCCAATGAACGGAACCTTCCCGGGCGGCTAACCCAATCCTGGTAACCACCATAAACACCGCTTTTACCGGTTGGATTAAATTCGGCATCCTTCACATGGAACATCTTTATAAACTGGTGGTAGAAATCTATGTATTGAAGATAGTCCAGCTGCTGCAGCACGAAGTGGCTAGGATCATAGAGTATATTACACCGCGTATGTTTTCCAGTAGCTTCCCAGAAACGTTCAAAGGTTACGCCATCGTGCAGATCTTCCCCGGGATGAATTTCATAACAAAGGTCTACACCCGATTTATCAAACGCATTCAGGATTGGTAGCCAGCGTTTTGCCAGTTCAGCAAAACCATCTTCCACCAGACCAGCGGGGCGTTGAGGCCACGGGTAAACCGTATGCCAAAGCAATGCACCAGAAAATGTAGCATGTGCTTTCAGGCCCAGGTTTTTACTTGCCTTCGCGGCAAATTTCAATTGCTCCACTGCCCAGGCAGTCCGTTCTTTTGGGTTTCCCCGAACGGACTTGGGCGCGAAGCCATCAAACATTTCATTGTATGCCGGATGAACAGCCACAAGCTGCCCCTGCAGGTGTGTCGACAATTCCGTGATCTGAAGACCGCAGGATTCTACAGTCCCTTTGAGTTCATCACAGTAATCCTTGCTTTCGGCTGCCTTCTTCAGGTCAATGCAACGAGCATCCCATGCCGGTAACTGTACACCGACATATCCCATTGCGTAAGCCCATTTACAGATTGTCTTCAGATTATCAAAAGGGGGCTTATCGCCCATGAACTGCGCCAGAAAAATCGCTGGTCCTTTAATTGCTTTCATTAAAAGGCAGGTATGTTAGGTTGAACATTGGACATCGAATGGATAATACTATTTTAGCTTGGTCCACTTCCTTGTTGAATTGGAGGACTTTACTGCGGTCTGAACGAAGGACATTCCATGTACCCCGTCATCAACTCCCGGAAAGTCGTACTTCGCAAGATTGATTTTCTTACCTGGCTTGTGATCGCGCACCGCTTTTGTAAATGCCCGGTAGATATTCGCAAATGCCTCCAGGTATCCTTCCGGATGACCGGCAGGCGTCCTGGTGAATCGTTTAGCATCGTCAGAAAGATAAGCCTGACCAGCGCGGATTATTTCTTTAGGTCTGTCGAGCCATTTCAAAATCATCGTGTTGGGATCTTCCTGTTTCCACTCTAATCCACCTTTTTCACCATATACACGAATATTCAAATTGTTTTCTTCCCCTGCTGCTACCTGTGTTGCTAATAATACTCCGGTAGCTCCGTTGTCGAATTTGAGGAGCATGGAACTGTCGTCATCCAACAAACGCCCCTTAACGACGGTGTTGAGCATGGCACATATTTCTGTAATTTTTCTTCCGGTGATATATTCGGCGAGGTTGGCTGCATGGGTTCCGATGTCACCAATAGCTCCGCCCATACCGGACTGCTTGGGGTCTGTCCTCCAGGAAGCCTGCATATTACCTGTTCCTTCCAGGAGTGTAGACAGCCATCCCTGTGGATACTCTACATAAACCTTTCTTATTTTTCCAAACTTACCTGCGGCTACCATGGCACGTGCTTCTTTTACCAGCGGATATCCGGTATAGGTATGGGTCAGTCCCAGTATCAGTCCAGTTTTGGAAACCAGCTTCTGAAGGGACTTCGCTTCGTCAAGGTTGAAAGAGATAGGTTTTTCTACAATTACGTGAAAACCGCTTTCTAGTGCCATTTTGGACGGTCCGTAGTGAACATGATTGGGTGTTACGACGGAAACAAAATCAATCCGCTGATCGGGCGGCATATTTTTTTCGGCTTCGAACATTTCCTGATAGGTCTCATAAACGCGCTTTGGGTTGAGATAAAGCGCTTCACCCGTCGCTTTGGATTCTCCGGGAATAATACTGAAGGCACCGCAGACTAATTCAATTTCTCCATCGATACCTGCAGCTTTGCGATGAACGGGGCCAATAAAAGAGGTAAGTCCACCACCTACCATGCCCATGCGAAGTTTTCTTTTCATTCGGTTTTGATTGTTTGGTTTCAAGTAAGGGATTAAAATATTAAAAATAAAGAACTAAAAATACCGAAATCGATTGCGGAGCCCGTTGGAGGCATTTTTTTTGTCATGGTATACAGTGGCTTGATTTTGGAAACTTCTTGTTTAGCCCGTTCTTTGGATTCCGCCACAACGGGTTTTCAATGACTGAGTCGCTATTTCTAAAGAACTTATGGTACTTCGCCATGCATGGGTCGGCCCTGCAAAAGGGGAAACTGGTTGCAAAAGAAATACTGGGTGAGCGAATCTTTTTTGGGAGGGATAACGAAGACAAGCCTTTTGCACTGAAGGACAATTGCCCTCACCGGGGTGTGCCCCTTTCCCAGGGATGGTACGATGGTACGGTAATTCAGTGTTGCTACCACGGCTGGAAGTTTGATCACACCGGAACCTGTCTGGCAATTCCAGCGCTAGCTGACGAGAAATTTGATGTATCGAAAATCAAGGTATTCAAATATCCGTGTAAAGAGATCAATGGCACAGTCTGGGTCTACATTCCTCAAAACAAAGCGAACCTTCAGGGATCCGAGGAGCGTGTACCCAACCTGTTAATACCGGCAGATAAGAATTTTCTTTTTGTAGAAAAGGTAATTATGCCGGCCGACATTGATCACGCTGTAATCGGACTGATCGACCCTGCCCATGTTACGTTTGTACACCAATCGTGGTACTGGCGTTCGGCAAAGGGATTGAAACTGAAGGAGAAAAAATTTGAACCTTGTGATTTAGGTTTTAAAATGACCCGTCACACGCCTTCCTCAAATTCAAAAGGTTATTCGATATTAAAAGGAGCAACTTCTACGGAGATTAACTTTCAGCTTCCTGGAATCCGTCTCGAACATATTCAGGTAGGTAAAAATGAAATTGTTTCCATTACCTGCCTGACACCTATTAATGAAAATGAAACGGAGCTTAACCACATATTTTTCACGTCGATCGATCTGGTAAAATATTTCTGGTGGCCCTTGAGGCAACTGGGTAAACAGTTTATTCACCAGGACCTGGGTGTGTTTAAGAAATTGGGTGAAGGCCTGAAATCGAAACCAACCCTGATGCTATTGGGTGAACCCGATGCTCAGGCGCGGTGGTATCATGAACTTAAACGCCAGTGGGATTTATCACAACAAAACAAGACTCCTTTTGTGAACCCGGTGGAGGCTAAGACGCTGCATTGGATTACGTAGATTTATAGCCGGCTGGCTGCACCCTCATCCAAAAACCAATGTACATCCCCGCTTTCAGGATGAACGAGTTGCGCCGGATACTTTTCAATATCTAACGTGTTTTTCAGAATATTAAACACCGCCGTTGCCTTGGATGCTCCAAAGACAAGAAACGCGATAGTGTGAGCCGTATTAATCAAAGGCACGGTAAAAGTGATCCGGTACATCTTCACCTCTTCCACAAAAATCTCCTTGACCAATGCCTTCCTTTCGTGCAATACTGATGTATACGGAAACAAGGATGCCGTGTGTGAATTGTCTCCAAGTCCGAGGAGAATGAGATCAAACCGGCAAACGCCGTCGCTAAAATGATGACGTATTCGTTGTTCATAATCTGCCGCCGCCTCGGAAGGAGAAAGCGCTGTGTTCACGGTGAAAATCTGATTAACATGAATAGCCAGCGGACCGAATAAAGCACCCTGGGTCATCAGAAAATTGCTGTCCTTGTGATCAAGGGGCACGTACCGTTCATCGCCAAAAAAGAAATTGACTTTTTTCCATTCAACGGAATCGCGATAAGAACGTGCCAACAATTCATACAGCTGTTTGGGGGAACTACCTCCTGACAAGGCGAGATTAAACCTTCCGTTGCGCTCAATCGATTCACGGGCTTTCGCGACAACAAAATCCGCAAGGGCTACCAGAAGTTTTTCAGTGGTTCCGAAAATGTGGTTCACAACTTTATTTTTTCAGGGGAAGTGTAAACCAATGGAACCCATCTCTGGCAATCAGGGCTTCAGCTACTTCGGGGCCCCAGGAATCAGCAGGATAGTTGGGGAAGCTTATGCTCTTCTTGCCCTCCCATGCGCTGAGGATCGGCATTAACAAATCCCATGCTGCTTCTACCTGATCGCCACGCATAAACAGCGTCTGGTCGCCCAACATGGTATCGAGTAATAGCGTTTCATAAGCCTCGGGTGTTTCGCCCTTGTACGTCCCGCTGTAATCAAAAATCAGGTCAACAGGATTAAGTATCATGTCCAGTCCGGGACGTTTACCCTGCACCTGAATTCGGATACTCATCTCCGGCTGAATGCTGATGATAAGCCGGTTTTGTTGCCATCCTTCAATGGTTTCTGAAGGGAAAATCATATGCGGCACATCCTTAAACTGGATCGTAATCACCGAGGAGGATTGATGCATACGCTTTCCAGTACGCAGATAAAACGGTACCCCATGCCACCTCCAGTTGTCAACAAAAAACTTGATGGCTGCAAACGTCTCGGTGTTCGATTCAGGGTCAACACCTTCCTCCTCACGATATCCGGGAACTTGTTTCCCTTCGATCCAACCTGTGGCATACTGACCCCTTACCGCATTCTTTTGAATGTCTTCCGGATTAAACTTGCGCATGGCATGCAACACGTCCACCTTTCTATTCCGTACCTCGTCGGCCTGAAAACTTACAGGCGGCTCCATGGCAATGAGACAAACGAGTTGCAGAATATGATTTTGCACCATGTCGCGCAACGCACCTGCTTCATCATAATATCCTCCTCTGTCACCTACCCCTAGTTGCTCCGTAACAGATACCTGTACATGATCGATATGGTTCCTGTTCCACAACGGTTCGAAAATAGAATTCGCAAAACGGAAAGCAAGGATATTCTGAACGGTTTCTTTTCCCAGGTAGTGATCGATGCGGTAAATCTGGTGTTCGGAAAAAATGTTGTTCAGGAGTTTATTCAGCGCTTTAGCGGAGGCAAGGTCATTGCCAAAAGGTTTTTCGATAACGATTCTTGACTTTTCTGAATTTGAAACCAGTTTTTGCCTGGAAAGATTTTCTGCTATCGGTGCGAAAAAGCGGGGGGCAACTGCCAGATAATAAATGACGCACGGGTCTGACTTCCACTCCTCTCCTGCCTGCTTGATACGGGTTCCAATTTCCTCGTACGTTTTGCCTTCGCTAATTTCAGATACCTGAAAGTAAATATGCGTTGAAAAACTTTTCCACTTTTCACTTTCCGCCTTTCCATTTCGGGAGAAACTGTTGATGCCCTCCAGCAACAGCTCCCGGAACTGGTCATCCGATTGTTGCGTACGCCCAAGACCGATAATCCTGAAGTTTTCAGGCATCCACCCATCAAGAAAGAGGTTATACAACGCAGGGACCAGCTTGCGCGAGGTTAGGTCTCCGGTACCGCCAAAGATGAAAAAAAGGATAGGTTGGGAATGGACAGAACTATTAGCTGTATTCATATTTTATTTTCCGATTACATTAATTATTTCGCAAACCACTGCGTATGAAATACACCTTCCTTGCCTATTCGCTCGTAGGTATGCGCACCAAAGTAATCGCGCTGAGCCTGAATGAGGTTGGATGGCAAGCGCTCACTTCGCAGACTGTCAAAATAGCTTAATGATGTTGTAAATGCCGGCATGGCAATGCCGGCCGTGATGGCCGTGGAAAGCACCTTCCGCACGAACGGAAGAAGGTCGTTGACTTTTTTCTGAATACCCTTATCCAATAGTAAATGCGGCAAGGATGAATCATTTTTATACGCCTGATATATATCTTCGAGAAACACAGACCGGATGATACAACCTCCCCGCCAGATCAACGCAATACGGTCCATCTTCAGATCATACTTAAACTCATGGGATGCCTGTGAAAGCAAATGCATTCCCTGGGCATAAGCGATTATGGTGGAAAAATAAAGTGTTGCTTCCATTGCCTGGACAAATTCCTCTGCAGAACCCGTCAGGGCGGCTTTATTGGTACCATAAGCAGCAGCTGCTTTTACCCGAAGTGTTTTGTATTTCGAAAGATCTCGCATTGAAACAGCCGCATCGATCACCGTCACAGGAGTCTGCAAATCCATGGCTACCTGGGAAGTCCACTTGCCAGTACCCTTAGACCGCGCTTCATCCCTTATATCGTTCAGCAATAAATGATCGGACCCTTCTTCTTTAAATGCGAGTATGTCGCGCGTAATTTCAATAAGAAATGACCGGAGCCTCCCCTCACTCCACGTTTTAAAAGCCGAATGAATTTTTTCGTCGGGAACGTTCAACCCATTTTTCATCATCTCATAGGTCTCAGCGATCAACTGCATGATCCCATACTCTATTCCATTATGAACCATCTTCACAAAATGGCCAGAGGCACCGGGCCCGATATACGTTACGCACGGTTCGCCATTGACCTTTGCGGCCACCGCTTCGAATATCGGCTGAACTACTTTGTAAGCCACCAAATCTCCACCGGGCATCATGCTGGGCCCGTTGCGTGCTCCCTCCTCACCTCCTGAAACACCCATACCAAAAAAGTGCAGCCCTTTTGATTTTAATTCCACGACCCGGCGATTGGTATCTGTGTAGTGGGAATTACCGCCATCAATAATCAGATCTCCTTCATCGAGCAGGGGTGAGATCTCTGCGATAACATCATCTACGATCTTCCCGGCTGGGACAAGCATCATAATGGCACGGGGTGTCTTTAAACTTTCAATGAACTCATTCAGCGAAAGAAAACCCTTTACATTTCCTTTACCCTCCTTCGTGAGCACATCTATTTTACCCTGATCCTTGTCGTGACCCGCGACTTTAAAACCGTGATCGGCCATGTTTAATAATAAGCTGCGGCCCATGGTTCCGAGACCAATCATACCGAGAACGTAGTTATCGCCTTTCATGAGACTTGTTTTATAGTGATGAGTTAGGAGTTATGAGTTATGAGTTGGTTTGGGGGATTCGAGGGCTTTGATCTTGTTAAGACGGCGTTTATGTCGTTCGCCACCGATGAATTTTGCCTGGAGAAAAGATTTAATCAGTTCTTCGGCTAGTTTATCTCCAACCACTCTGCCGCCGAGGCACATCAGGTTCATCTCATCGTCTTCGACACCCTGGTGGGCAGAGAAGCTATCGACGATCAAGGCAGCCCGTATACCCTTAACTTTATTAGCCGCAATAGAGGCTCCGACACCACTTCCACAAATAGCAATTCCACGTTCACATTCACCGGAAGCAACCGACATTGCCAACGGGACAACAAAGTCAGGAAAATCATCGGCATTATTAAGTTCATAGGCACCAAAATCCTTTATCTCGTGGCCCAGGGAGACAAGCCATGATTTCACTGTTTCTTTCAAATGGAAACCGCCGTGATCTGCCGATATACCGATTTTCATACGTGATCAACTTTACAAATATGAAGTTATCATTTCGATTCGAAGTCAAAAAAATAATTTTCAAACATAAGCGAAGGGTGCGTACACAAGCCCTCGATCATTTTAACATTCGAAATTTAAGGAATATCAACCCGATAATTCATATTATTAATAGTATCAGCGGTATCTAAATTTTATTCAGCTGTTAGTACCTTGTCCTGAGTTACATACCAAGTTACTATCATGACGTCAATCAACCGAATTATAAGAGCCTCTCCTTTTTTCATTCCACTCCTTCTTTTGATTTCATGTTCCTCTGAAGAGAAGCCCTATACCACATGGTCTGTCTACCGCGGCGACGTGGGTAATACGGCATATTCGGCGCTGGATGAAATCAATACAAACAACGTGAGCCAGCTTGAAGTGGCCTGGACGTACCACACCGGAGACGCGGATTCTGGAAACCGGTCAACAATTCAAAACAATCCACTGGTTGCCAACAGAACGATGTATGTCAGCTCTCCTAAATTGAAGCTTATCGCGCTCGATCCAACAACTGGCACAGAACGGTGGAAATTTGATCCTTTTCAAGGTGCGAATGCCACCGGTGTAAACCGAGGCGTTGTCTATTGGGAAGAAAAAGAAGACAGGAGAATTTACTACTCTGCGGGACATTTCCTGTACGCAGTCAATGCCGACAACGGACAGCTTATCACCGACTTCGGAAATAGCGGACGGATAGATCTCCGGATAGGTCTGGGTAGAGATTCTTCCAAATTAACGGTATGGGTAACTTCACCCGGAGTAATTTTTAATGACCTGTTGATTCAAGGTACGGCGCTGGGGGAAGGCTATGATGCTGCACCCGGGTTTATTCGTGCCTATAACATCAAGACCGGAAAAATGGTATGGACCTTTCACACCATCCCACAACCCGGAGAATTTGGCTATGATACATGGTCAGAAAATGCCTACCTGGAAGTTGGCGGGACCAACAGCTGGGCAGGCATGAGTCTCGATAAAGCGCGGGGAATCGTTTATGCACCCACAGGCTCTCCAGCCTTCGACTTTTACGGTGGAAACAGGAAAGGTAACAACCTCTTCGGAAATTGCCTGCTAGCCATCGAGGCAGCAACGGGAAAGCTTCTCTGGCACTACCAGTTAGTGCACCATGACGTCTGGGATTATGATTTACCCGCGCCCCCAAATTTGCTTACTGTTGTCCACGATGGAAAAAAAATTGACGCAGTAGCCCAGGTTACCAAGATGGGAATGGTATTCGTTTTTGACCGCGTTACCGGAGAGCCCTTGTTCCCGATTGAAGAGAGGCCTGTTCCCTCTTCATTATTACTGGGTGAAGAAGTCTGGTCCACCCAACCATTCCCCGTTAAACCGCTTCCGTTTGTCAGGCACAACTTTTCCGAAGATGAAGTCACGAACATCTCACCCGAGTCAAATCAATTCATTCGGGACAAAATAAAAGGTGCCCGGATGGGAACAATCTATACACCTCCCGCACTTGAAGGTTCCGTGCAGTTCCCCGGGACGCGGGGCGGCGCTGAATGGGGAGGTGCCGCTATTGATCCCGAACACGGCGTGATGTACGTCAACGCCAATGAGGTCGCCCTCCTGCTGAAAATGAAACGACTTGATCCTTCGGCAGGCGAAGGACTGCTGGCGGATGCCGGTAAACGGGTCTACACCCTCAACAATTGCACCATGTGCCATGGGGCTGATCGCGCCGGAACAAATGTGTTTCCCACGCTGCAGAACCTATCGAAAACAAAAACAGAAGAACAAGTAGCCACCCTGTTGAAAACAGGAAAAGGGCAAATGCCTTCTTATCCCAACTTGTCGAAAGAAGACACGCAAGCATTGGTTGCATTTTTGTTTGATAAAAAAGATTCAAACAAAAAGAATTCAGCGGTTACAGGTATTGAGAACGGAAAAGAAGAAAAATACCGTTATGTCCATGACGGGTGGAACATCTTGTATGATCAATTTGGTTACCCGGGAGTTAAACCTCCCTGGGGCACGCTGAATGCTATCGATCTGAATACGGGTGAAATGTTGTGGAAGGTACCTCTCGGAGAATATCCTGAGTTGATTGAAAAAGGGTTGCCGCCTACCGGCACGCAGAACCTCGGAGGCCCTGTAGTCACTGCCGGAGGACTAATTTTTATCGGCGCTACCAAAGATGAAAAGTTCAGAGCTTTCAATAAAGCTGATGGCAAAATTCTCTGGGAGTATAAACTTCCTGCCGGCGGGTATGCAACACCCAGCGTATTTCAGATAGACGGCAAACAATACGTGGTAGTGGCGGCAGGTGGCGGCGGGAAAGTTGGCTCGCGATCTGGTGACTCCTACATAGCGTTCACACTTAAGCCATAAGCAAAAGGAATACGCTTGGAAAAGCGTGAAGGAATAACTCCATTCTCAATTCAAAATCTGAGCTGCATGGTTAGCCGTCTCCACTTTTGAAATAATGTCTGTTATTGTTCCTTTTTCATCGATAATAAAGGTAGTGCGGGCCGTGCCCATAAATTTTTTGCCATCTCTTTCCTTCTCGACCCAGACTCCATACAGCTGTGTAATTGACTTATCAGTGTCAGCTACAAGGGGAAAAAGCAGATTATATTTTTCTCTGAATTCCCGATGCGAGGCTTCATCATCCGTACTTACGCCTATGACCACATAGCCCTCACTCGTCAATCGATCCATATTGTCCCTGAGGTTACAGGCTTGCGCTGTACAGCCGGGAGTTTGGTCTTTCGGATAAAAATAAAGCACCACTTTTTTCCCCTTAAACTGCTTGAGCGTGATGGGCTTTCCATCCTGATCCTTTCCTGAAAACTGAGGCGCTTTGTCACCAATTTTTAACGGAGATTGAGCCAGAACACTGCTAATAGCACCTATTGCCAGGCTACAGAGAATCATTACTGTTTTCATAGTCGAATTAGTTTACGCGGTACATCGAAGTTACGGATCATTCACTTAAAAAATAACCGTTAGTCAAATTAGACTGGCGAAATTCTTGCATCCAACCAGACTATGTGGATTTATTTGAATTTTTACCCGTATTGTTCTATAATCGTACTCTAACTATCTACCACCATGCAAGCCAATCGACGCAGATTTATTAAGCAGTCCCTTACAACAGCCGCAGGACTGGCAGTATCCGGACAAATTGCGGGGGCAACTGATGTTCTGGATCGCAGGCCAATCTATAGTGAAGAGCGGAAAAAGGCTTCACCAAGCCTCGCCTCCATTCGGTTCTCAGTGATTGGGCTGAACCACGGCCATATCTATGGACAGGTTGAAGCGGTAACTAGAGGTGGTGGCCAGCTAGTCGCCTTTTATGCTAAAGAACCAGCATTAACCGAAGCGTTCGCAAAACGATATCCACAGGCGAAACTCGCCAAAAGTGAAAAGGAAATTCTGGAGGACAACTCTATTCAACTCATTCTCAGTGCGTCGATCCCCATTGATCGTGCTCCGCTGGGAATTCAGGTAATGCGCCACGGCAAAGACTATATGGTCGATAAACCAGGAATCATTACGCTTCAGCAGCTGGAGGAAGTGAGGAAAGTACAAAAAGAAACAAAACGGATTTATTCCATCATGTACAGCGAGCGCCTGGAGAATAGGGCTACCGTTAAGGCCGGAGAATTAGTGAAGGCCGGCGCTATTGGAAATGTTATTCAGACCATCGGACTTGGCCCTCACCGCATGAATATTAAATCACGGCCCGAGTGGTTTTTCAAGCGTAATATGTACGGTGGAATTTTGTGCGATATCGGATCTCATCAGTTTGATCAGTTCTTGTTCTTCACTGGTTCTACACAAGCGAGTGTAGCCGCTTCACAAGTTGGAAATGTTCATTACCCTCAATATCCGGAGTTTGAAGATTTTGGAGATGTAACACTGCGAGGCAACGGAGGTGCAGGTTATATACGGGTCGACTGGTTTACTCCGGATGGACTAAAATCGTGGGGAGACGGGCGTCTTACTATTTTGGGCACCGAAGGATTTATTGAACTCCGCAAGAACGTTGATATCGGAGGGCGTGAAGGAGGCAATCACCTGTTTCTCGTGGATCAGAAAGAGACGCGTTACATAGATTGTAGTAAAGAGCCGACCCCCTATGGTGAACAGCTTGTAAATGACGTAGTAAACAGAACGGAGACGGCTATGTCGCAGGAGCATTGTTTCCTTGCTACAGAGCTGGCGTTGAAAGCGCAGGCACAGGCGCAGAAGCTCGTTCTTACGAAGTAAGTAATTCAATGTCCCTATTGCCACCAGCTAAAGTGGCGAGCAATAGGTTATGTTGTCTAAAAACTATTGCAGGATTTCGTTTTTTATAAAATCAGTAATACCATTGATCAGTCGTAGAAATCGCAGAGTCCCCGAGGCGGGAGACACTGCGACGAAAAAAGCGCAGAAGCTCGTTCTTACGAAGTAAATTATTCAAGGCCCCTATTGCCACCAGCTAAAGTGGCAAGCAGGAGGTGATGTTGCCTTACAACTCTTGCTAGGATTTCGTTTGTCATTAAATCAGTAAAACCGTTGATCAGCAATCACCATATAAAATTATCGTTATGAGAGACAACCCAGTTACTTCAAAATCTGCTAAAAGAAGTTCCAGCTATTAAGTAGCCGATTCCACTTTTATATTTTAACGAGCGCCATCACACGGACTGTCTCCGCAGAGTATCCCGCCTCGGGGACTCTGTCGGTACCCGAGCTGGCGCAAGTGTTGTGCGTTGGCTTGTGCGCAGCTCACTTGTGCCTCTACTCTCGCGCACACCAACCATTTTAGATTAGGCGAAAATAATAGGTCCAAGTCACGCGCAATGCTCACGCGCTTGCCTAAGACTTGAACCAGTATCCGTTGGACTGTCTCCGCAGAGTCTCCCGTCTCAGGGACTCTGTCGGTACCACGGTCTACAAGGCCCCCGAAGAGTCTGCCTCCTCGGGGACTCTGTCGATAGTACAGTCTTTAAGAATTTTACAAATCCAGACACTTTAATTTATGCCAGTACGAAGAGAAATAACAGAATATGATGGTGTATACTTTATCACTTTCATCAATAGCCGGTGGCTACGGTTATTTGAAATAGTAATGGCTACGATACCGTCTATAAATGGTTTAATTATCTAAAAGCAAAAGGCCATTTCATAGTTGGATACGTCATAATGCCCAATCACCTTCATGCGGTCATTGCGTTTCGGAATACTCAAGGACAATCCATCAATTCAATTATCGGTAATGGGAAACGGTTTATGTCGTATGAAATCGTAAAGAGATTAAAAGAACAGAACAATGATTTAATATTAAATCAATTGTCAGCATTTGTAAACGCCACGGAGAGCCGTCGAGGAAAACTCCACGAAGTTTTTGAACCCTCTTTTGACTGGAAGGAGTGTAACTCGGAGAAGTTTATAATTCAAAAATTGGAATATATTCATGCTAATCCTTGTCGTGGGTCGCTGGAAATTGTGAAGGATCCGTGGCAGTATGAACATAGTTCTGCCCAGTTCTATTTTACTGGTAAACAAGGAGTTTACGAGGTGACAAGTTATATGAGCCTGGAGGATATTGACTTGACGAAACCCTTGTTGGAGGAATAAATAACAGTCTATAAATCGCAGAGTCCCCGAGGCGGGAGACGCTGCGACGAAAAGAGGAGTTTACGAGGTAACAAGTTATATGAGCCTGGAGGATATTGACCTGACGAAACCATTGTTGGAGGAATAAATGTCAGTCGTACAAATCGCAGAGTCCCCGAAGCTGGAGACACTGCGACGAAAAAAGGTCCGTATTGCCACCAGCTTTAGAGTCCCCGAGGCGGGAGGCACTTCGACGAAAGAAGGAATAAATGACAGGCGTAGAATTCTCAGAGTCCCCGAGGCGGGAGACACTGCGACGAAAGATCGGTGACGCTATCCAAACTCAGGACCCAACACCGCAAATTGTCTTGCGGTAATACCAGGCCAGGCATTAGTCCCGCGAAACATCCGGATAAACGGGCGCTGTTCTATAAAACCCCGAGACGTTAACCATGCCCGCCATGCCGGATTAAAATGCGTGGAATCAATAATGACAGGATCTCCCAGACAGTGCTGAAGCGCTGCCGTAACCACCTGAATTGCCTGTGTAATATCAAGCGCAACAATGGGACCAATATGGGTAAAGTTGTGACCCGGCCGCCCGAAACAATACCCGGTGATCTCGCCACCAGCTTCCGTAACAAAAGTGTATTGAGGCGAATCGTTCAAATACCATTCCAGCACAGCACTTCGATCCGCGCCGAAGGTCTCGCGATCAAATTCCAATATCCGGGAAAGATCATCGTCCTGCGCTGGTCTTGCTTCCGAATCCAGATTCCTGTCGACTGATACCTCTTCACAAAGCATTCTGCTGAGCGGGTATTCGTCGACAAAATTCAGTTTTAGATATATCTCGCGTCCTGCCGGCGTTGCATCCAGCTTCACAGTCTCATTTCCTTTCAAAATTTCCAGTGACTCCTTTAACAATTGCATCCCTATCCCCTGCTTACGTACCGAAGGGTCTACTAGTACCATACCGATCCAACTGAAATGATTCTGATACTGCACCGTTGTAACTGTTCCGACAACTTTGCCATCGGGGTCAATCGCTACCAGACAACCATCCGGACTAAATTGTAAAAACAGCTCCCAGTCACGGGACAGTTGGTTCCACCCGGCGGCACGACAAAGTGAGAGACCGGCAGGGATATCTGCGGACGTCATCTGACGAAACGTAATCATACCTTT
The DNA here is from genome assembly GCA_041737945.1 of Chryseolinea sp. Classification (GTDB taxonomy): domain Bacteria; phylum Bacteroidota; class Bacteroidia; order Cytophagales; family Cyclobacteriaceae; genus Chryseolinea. Next base: position 69,653 of record JBGSQQ010000011.1, on the reverse strand, counting down.
TCAGTACGGCGTGGCAGCAACGAAACAGCAATTGTACCAATCACCGCCAGGATGATCAATGCAGCAAATCCATTGGCGTAACTTCCGCTGCGATCGCGAAGCCAGGCAGCCAACATGGGCGCAAAAGCTTCTGCAAGTCCGTCGGCAGTGATCACCAACCCCATTACACGTCCCATTACCTTTACACCAAATAATTCAGCGGCCATCAGCGGGATTATCATGTAGTCGCCCCCCAATGCAACACCAAAAATAAAAGCGAAGACATAGATCACGCCAGGTGTTGCGGCAAAATAAAGCAGGGGTATTGAAATCGCGACGAGTGAATAAATAAGAATCATCACATATTTCTTCTGCATCCGGTCTGCGAGCCAACCCATTAATAATCTTCCGATAATACTGGCTCCCAGAACGATTGATAACACATTGGCTGCCTGTTCCTGTGAATATTTTAAATCGATGCTGAAGAAAAGTTTGAGATTCTGACTCGTGCCAGCCACTGCACCAATTGAACACATGCTCCCAATTACGAGCAGGTAAAAGGGCCAGCTCTTCAAAATGTGGCCAAATGGTATTTTAGGTTCCTCTTTTTTAATTGAGGAGGATCCGCCTTCGGGATTTTCCTTTACAAACCAGGCCATGGGGAATGCAATAGCGATCATGATAAACCCGAGGATCATCAATGCGTCATGCCATCCAAAGCTGAGGTTGAGCCAACGCGCAACCTGCGGTACTAACATCCCTCCCACTCCAATGCCCAGGTATGCAATACCCATGGCTTTACCACGTGACTTGTCAAACCACCGTGAAATTAAAACCTGATTCGGCAACGGACCGCCGCACATGTAACCCAACGCATTGAACATATAAAAGAGGTACAATTGCCACAGGGACGTCATCATACTCAGTCCGATCAGTGCAATTCCACCCATCACGATACCGGCAAGCATCAACCGCCGGGGTCCGAACTTATCGATGATCCACCCGGCGAGGAACCCGAATATGGGACCGATTATGATTTTCGCCATAGCATTTCCGGAGGTAACGGTTGCCCTCGACCATCCAAAATCGGTTACCCAGAAATCGTAAAAGAACGGGAGCCCATAAAACATGATACCCACCAAGGAAAACAGACTAAGAAAGCCTGTTGCAGCAACCTGAAATTGTCCTTTGCTTAATTTTTCTGATTCCATAGATTAATTCTACGTAACTTCTATTGTAACACCAACTTCTGTGTTAAATACTTAGACTGTCGTGCGACACGATACCCTTAAAACGACAGCAATTTTTCTTCTCCATTCGAAATAATATGCCATCCTGATCGATCCTGATTGTTGGTCAATTTCAGGTCCCATCCGAAGTGCTCCGCCCGTCTAATATTTAACCCGCTTATAAAACAGCAAATCATTCTGAATCCAAAATCTGATTACGCTGTTGCGCTAAGTTGCTGATGAAGATAAGAACATGTAATTTGGTTCGCATACGTTTGAAATAAAAATAGAAACCAAACATCCATGAATACTTTTAATATCAATCGGCGGCATTTCCTGAAGGGCGCTACGGCTTCACTCGCACTTGGTGCGTTCGGTGCACAGGGCATGGACATTATCAACCCTGCAAAAACACTTCGCGTCGGACTAATCGGAACGGGTTGGTATGGTAAGAGTGATTTGTTCAGGTTAATCCAGGTCGCTCCTGTAGAAGTGGTAGCGCTTTGTGACGTGGACAAGAACATGCTGAAAGGTGCAGCGACACTGGTAAGCCAGCGGCAGAAGTCGGGAAAAACACCGCGCCTTTATGGGGACTATCGCAAGCTTCTTTCTGAAAATGAACTGGACATTGTGCTCATCGGATCACCGGATCACTGGCATGCTTTACAAATGATCGATGCTGTAAAGGCAGGGGCTCATGTTTATGTGCAAAAGCCGATCAGCGTGGATGTTCTGGAAGGTGAAGCGATGGTAGCCGCAGCGCGTAAATACAAAAAAGTCGTTCAGGTAGGTACGCAACGGAAAAGCACACCCCACCTGATTGATGCCAAGAAGAATATTGTGGACGCCGGACTTCTTGGTAAAATATCACATGTCGAGATGTGTTGTTATTTTCCCATGCGCAATAATGGCAATCCGCCAGTAGAACCGGTGCCTGACTTTCTCGACTATGAAATGTGGACCGGACCTGCTCCGTTTCGTCCGTATGATGGGATACCCCACCTGCGGTGGTGGCGTACGTTTATGGAATATGGTAACGGTATTATGGGTGACATGTGCGTACATATGTTTGATACCGTCCGGTGGATGTTAAAACTTGGATGGCCAAAAAGCATCGTTTCAACCGGAGGTATTTATGTTCAGAAAGAGGGTAAGTCCAATATTGCCGATACACAGTCTGCTATTTTTGAATACGAAGAATTGAATTGCGTATGGCAGCATCGTTCATGGGGAACACCTGCGGATCCAGACTATCCCTGGTCGTTCATTTTATACGGTGAAAAAGGAACCTTAAAAGGAAGTACGATGCGTTATGATTTTATTCCGCATGGAGAGGGAGGCACAAAAATTCACAAGGACGTTGTCTTTGAGAAGGAAAAATATCCGGAAGATCTGAAAGAAGAACGTATTGAACTAAATGCGGCTCCAGCCACCCGGTTACATATGCTTGACTTCCTTGCGGCAATCGACAATAACTCCAGGCCAGTAGCCGACATCGAAGAAGGCCATATATCCACCGCTTGTTGTATTCTGGCCAATATGTCGATGAAGACAGGTCGGCCGATAATTTATGATCCTAAAAAACGGGAAATAGTCGGGGATCGGGAGGCTAACGGATTATTACAACGTGCGTACCGTCAACCGTGGATACATCCGGATCCTCTTACTGTTTAGGTATTCCTTCGTGAAGAAAGCCCTATACTATATCCTTTTGTTCGGGCTGGGTATTGTCTTCCTGCCGCGGTGTGCCAATACGTCCCAGTCAACCGAGGGTCCCTCCCCGGAGAAATCCCCACAGGAAGAACTGGCGACTTTTGTTCTTGAACCCGGACTGAAAATCCAGCTTGTTGCATCTGAACCTATGGTGCAGGATCCGGTAGTCATCACATTTGATGCGGATGGAAGACTATGGGTTGTCGAGATGCGAGGCTTTATGCCGGATATTGATGGTGTAGGGGAAAAAGAACCTGTGGGTCGCGTATCGGTTCTTGAAGATACGGATGGCGATGGCAAAATGGATATCAGCACGGTGTATCTCGATAGCCTCATCATGCCCCGTGCGCTCGCCTTAGTGCCGGGAGGTGCGCTGGTAGTTGAACATGAAGCTTTATGGTTGACGCAGGATTTAAACAACGATCTTCAGGCAGACACCAAAATACTCATTGACCCTGACTATGCTGGTAGTCCCATGCCCGAACATTCCGGCAATGGACTGTGGAGAGGAATGGACAATTGGTATTACAATGTAAAATCCCGCTTTCGTTATCGTCTGATTGAAGGAAAGTGGCAGCGGGATAGCACAGAGTTCAGGGGACAATGGGGTCTGAGCCATGACGACGAAGGCCGACTCTTTTACAACTATAACTGGTCTCAGCTGCATGCGGATCTTGTACCTCCCAATTATTTGTCGCGTAATAAAAACCACGCGCCAACGACCGGGATAGATCATGGATTAACCATCGACCGGCGGATTTATCCTATCCGGCCAAATCCGGCAATCAACAGGGGTTATATACCCGGTACATTAGATTCTGCCGGGCGCTTACTTGAGTTTACGGCTGCCTGTTCTCCATATTACTTCCGAGGTACTGCACTTCCTGAAAAGTTCTATGGGAATGTGTTTGTATGCGAGCCCTCCGGAAATCTGGTCAAGCGGAATGTGGTCAGGGAAAAGGAACTGATGCTTTCGGCATATGATCCTCATCCCGGCAATGAATTCCTTGCATCCACAGACGAACGATTCCGGCCTGTTCACCTGACAACCGGACCGGATGGTGCCCTTTACATAGCGGACATGTACAGAGGTCTTATTCAACACGGAGCTTATGTAACTCCCTATCTCCGGGAACAAACACTCTCACGCAAGCTCTTGCTTCCGGTTAACAGGGGACGGATCTGGCGAATCGTCCGCGAAAATTGGGTCGGTGAAAAACCCACCAAACTCTCGGGCTTATCGACCCAGGAATTGATCCCATTCCTCTCTCATCCCAATGGTTGGCACCGGGACATGGCGCAGCGATTGCTCGTTGAGAGCGGTGAAAGAAATATCCTTCCGGCTTTAGCGACGTTAGCAAAACGTGGCGAGAACCCGTTTGGAAGGCTTCATGCCTTGTGGACAATAGAAGGACTAGGTCACAGCGATCCGGAAATGCTTCTTAGCTTGTTAAAAGACAAGAACGAACTGATTCGAAACAATGTATTACGGCTCCTTGAGCCAATCGCAGCAAAAGACCAGGCAATCCGAATCAACGTTGAACATGAACTTCTCTCCCTGGTGAAAGATGCCTCGGCAAAAACTTTAGTCCAGGTAGCTCTAACGGCTGGTATACTTAACCAACGGGAATCCAGAAATATCTTAATAGGAATTGCCAGCCAGTACGATACTTCCGCTTTGATGCGAGACGCTATTCTCAGTAGTCTCAACGATCAGGAATTTACTTTCTTACAAGAGCTGACGCGATCGAACTTCAATAAAACATTCTCTTCCGGAAAATCGATTTTTCTGGAGATGCTAGCTACGTCGATCGTACGGAAAGGAAATCCAGCGGAACTGACAAAACTCCTGACGATGCTGGATACCGAATCATTTGGCTGGCAGGAAAAGGCAATTCTCACCGGGATGTCCATACAGGGAAGCAACCGAAAAATGAAACCTGTTATTTTAAAATCAGCACCGAAGGTACTTACCCGTTCAGACAAAAGTATAGAACCCTCCCGACTAAAGGTCCTGGCAACGATGTTTGAATGGCCTGGCCACGCCGTTGATCAAGGAATTCAGGAGACGCAGGCTCAACTTAGTGAGGAAGCACAACAACAATTTGTATTGGGAAGACAACACTACCTTACCAATTGTGCAGGCTGCCACGGTGCCGAAGGAGAAGGCCTGAACCGGTTTGCCCCGCCGCTTGTCGGATCGGATTGGGTTCTCGGCGATGAAAGAAGGCTGGCCATGATTCTGCTTCATGGCATGGAAGGTCCTGTCGAAGTTGCGGGAAAAATCTACGATGCCCCTGAGATTCTTCCCGTCATGCCGTCCCATTCCACCATGGATGACAAAGCAATTACCTCGATAATGACGTATATTCGAAATGAATGGGGAAATCAGGCAAGCCCTGTCGAGAGACGCACGGTTGGAACCACGCGGTATTCTTCACAAGGCAGAGTAATACCCTGGACGGCAAACGAATTGAATCAGCACATGCTTGAAATTCCTGAACGCTCAGTCACACCCTAATTGATCATTCATACTTATAAAGAACTTTTATGAAAGTCAATAAGTCCCTACCTTTTTCAGATACCGCGCCGGACCGGATGGACAGACGTTCGTTTATCCAAAAAGCCTCTGCCGCCGCGATGGCCTTTTCATTTCCGGTTGCTACCGATTTTTTCAAAGATGCTCGTATGGGGATCGTTGTTCATTCGTATGGCAACCGGTGGAATTCAAAAGTGGAGAGTAAGAATTATCCCGGATTCACCAATGCCATAGACCTGCTGGAACACTGCCACGGGATTGGTGCAGGGGGAATTCAGCTCGTCGTCAGGGACTGGAACATGGACTTTGCAAAAAAAGTAAGGGACCGGCGAGAAAAGCTGGGACTCTATCTGGAAGGATCCATAGGAACTCCAAAAAAATCGGAGGATGTTTCAAAGTTCGAGCAGGATGTAGTCAGCGCCAAAGAAGCAGGTGCCACCGTGGTGAGAACCGTTTGTACTTCAGGCCGGCGTTACGAAACCTATCAAACTGCCGAAGCATTCCGACAGGCAATGAAGGATGCGTTGGTGTCTCTGCGACTGGCTGAACCCGTTGTGCGTAAACATAAGATGAAACTAGCTGTGGAGAATCACAAAGACTGGAGAGCTAACGAACTGGTGGGTATCATGAAGGAAATAAACAGTGAGTGGATCGGTGTTACGCTGGACTTTGGCAACAGCATTGCATTGATGGAAAATCCGATGGAAGTAATCCAGACGCTGGCTCCTTATCTTTTTACAACCCATGTGAAAGATATGGGTGTAGACGAATACGTCAATGGTTTTCTGCTTTCCGAAGTGCCGTTAGGTGAAGGTATACTCGACCTGAGCAAGATCTATTCTCTTTGCAAGCAACACAACCCGAATACTACGTTCAACCTTGAAATGATTACGCGCGATCCGCTGGAAATCCCCTGTCTTACTGAAAATTACTGGACAACTTTTGATGGGGTTGCAGCAACCGAACTCGCACGAACCCTGCGGATGGTCCGACAAAATAAATTCAAGTCTGGCCTGCCACGAGTCTCCCATCTGACACCCGAAGCACGGCTTGCCGCGGAAGAACAAAATATTCTTACCTCCATTGCCTACAGCCGGGCTAAACTTGAACAACACTAACCTTAACCTGGAACACACATGGCGTTAGAAAAACTACCTGGCATCAAACAGTTTGACCTGAGCGGAAAGACCGCGATCATTACCGGAGGTTCCAAAGGCCTGGGATTAGCTATGGCAGCCGGACTCGCCTCTGCCGGAGCAAGCATCCTGCTCGTTAATCGGAATGCCTCCGAGGGGGCCCAGGCAGCCAATGAATTGAGCACGTTGTACCGAACGCCGGTAGCCTCATTCAGAGCAGACATTACGGAGAAAGACCAAACGGATGCTATGATGACGATGGCATTGGATACGTATGGAAAAGTGGACATCCTGATCAACAGCGCCGGTATCAATATCCGCGGGGCCATCGATGAGCTTAACCCTGACGATTTTATCAAAGTAATGGACGTTAACGTAACGGGTACCTGGCTTGCTTCAAGGGCCGTAACTCCGCATATGAAAGCAAACAAAAGTGGAAAAATTATCAACCTGGCCAGTACTCTTGGACTAGTTGGGCTAGCGAACCGAACACCCTACGCTTCCAGTAAAGGTGCCGTTGTGCAGATGACCCGGGCATTGGCCCTTGAACTGGCTCCGTTTAACATTAACGTAAATGCTATTTGTCCAGGTCCCTTCCTCACGGAAATGAACCTTCCCATATCAGAATCAGCTGATTCAAAAAAATTTGTTGAAAGTGTCACTGCGCTGGGACGCTGGGCCAGATTGGAAGAAATTCAAGGTGCAGCAATTTTCCTGGCAAGTGATGCCGCCAGCTATATGGTAGGTTCGATGTTAACGGTTGACGGTGGCTGGACAGCCAGATAAGTTTGGGGACTTAAGAATACGTATCGCTAAAGTAATTCTCATGGAACAGCTAAAAACCAAAAAGACAAACATACGGTATGGGATGCTCGCGCTCGTATTTGTCAATGTGGTGATCAACTACCTGGATCGAACCAACCTCTCTGTAGCTGCTCCTGCGCTGAGCAAAGACCTTGCTTTGTCTTCTGTTGAAATGGGACTTATTTTTTCTGCCTTCGGATGGACCTATGCAGCGCTGCAAATTCCTGGCGGACTGATCGCGGACAAGTATGGTCCCCGGATCCTCTACGCAGTATGTTTGATCACCTGGTCACTGGCTACGGTTTGCCAGGGGTTTGTTAAGGGATTTGTGAGCCTGTTTGGCTTTCGTCTCGCCACCGGAGCCTTCGAAGCACCTTCCTATCCCATCAACAACCGGATTGTGACAAGTTGGTTTCCCGAAAATGAAAGGGCTTCAGCTATCGCGTTGTATGTGTCCGGTCAATTTATTGGCCTTGCATTTCTTACGCCCGTGTTGGTGACTATTCAGTATTATGCCGGGTGGAGAGGACTGTTTGTAGTTACCGGATTAACCGGTCTGATATGGGGAGTTGTCTGGTATATTTTCTACCGGGATCCGATGCAACATCCCAAGGCGAATCAGGCTGAACTGGATTATATCGAACAAGGTGGGGGTGTTTTTCATGAAAAGAAAACACTGGAAGAAAAAGCAACGATATGGCGGTGGGAAAACTTCCGGCAAGTGTTTTCCAGCCGGACCCTTTGGGGCGTTTATATCGCTCAATTTTGCGTCAATGCTACCCTGTGGTTTTTTCTTACCTGGTTTCCCACCTATTTAGTTCAATATCGGGGGCTGGACTTTATCAAATCGGGCTATCTCGCGTCCGTCCCGTTCCTCGCTGCATGTGCCGGACTGCTTTTGTCTGGATTTCTATCTGATAAGCTGGTACAACGGGGGAAATCGGTGAGCATGGCCAGGAAAGCACCCATTATTTTCGGTCTGCTCCTTTCTGTAAGCATCGTCGGCGCCAATTACACAAATGACACCGCATTGGTTATTTTCTTTCTTGCGCTCGCTTTCTTTGGTGCAGGGATGGCTTTAATCTCGTGGGTGTTTGTTTCGATACTATCGCCCAAACATTTGATCGGCCTGACCGGTGGCGTATTTAATTTTATGGGAAATCTGGCTTCTATTGTAGTTCCGATTGTAATCGGCTTCCTGGCGCGTGATGGCGATTTTAAACCAGCACTGGTATTTATCAGTGTCTTGGGATTGATCGGTGCTCTTTCGTATATCTTTATCGTTGGAAAAATTGAACGGGTAAAGATGGGTTAATTAACAGGTTGATACCAACGGCATGTCGATGTTACGTTCGATCTCTGAACGAAGCAGTGTCAATGATGCCCTGAATACCGTGAACTATCTTGTCCATTATTTATGTTACACTCCCCCATGTTTCAGTACAAGCTTAACCACGCGTTATTTCCACCAGGTTTCGCCTGCGACTAAATATTTTTCTTTGATCAGTTTTTCATTCAACTCAATACCAAATCCTGGCCGATCACTCAATTGGATGTGTCCGTTTCTTATTACCTCTTTGTCGTACCCGAGAACATCAGGATCTCCGTTGATACCCTTACCCGCACGGTTCAAAGGATTGGAAATAAACGCCTCGTGTGCTACAAACTCACGGACAGATGCCGCAAAATTGGCTGAAGCAATTGTAGCAATGGGGCCGGCTACATTGTGCGTGCACACCGGGATATAATAGAGTTCAGCGAGATCAGCAATTTTCTTAGCTTCCAAAAGCCCTCCTGCCATGGATACGTCAATCTCAATCAGGTTCACACCCTGATTAACAATAAAAGGACGGAAATCATCACGGGTATACAAATTTTCACCGGTCAGAATGGGAACAGGCGACTTCTCAGTTAGTTTGACCCACTGCTCATTATACGCTATAGGCAGAGGGTCTTCCATCCATATAGGACGAATAGGAGCTACCGCATTGGCTAGACGTAACGCACTGTCGAAATCAAATTCCCAGTGACAGTGTACGGCAATGTCAAATTCCGGCCCCAGAGCGTCCTTCATATTTGCATAGCCTCTTGCGTTTCTGTCTACCTCAGGATTAGAAAGCCTGCGGTTGTTAAGTTTGTCCCACGCCTGATCCCTCAGTATATTAGTTTTACAGGCTGTCCAGCCCTGATCTTTCATCATCCTGGCGAACTCTGCACAAGAATCCTTATCCAGCATATCCCGGGGACCGGCGGATGCATAGGCCCGGACTTCACTGACATGTCTCCCGCCCCCAAGTATCCTGTGCACAGGCTGTTCAGTAATCTTACCGATAAGGTCCCACATTGCAAACTCCACCCCAGTTATAGCGTGTGTAGCAACCCCATGATTTCCTCCGTAATACGAAGTGCGAGTGCTCATTTTGAAGACCAAATATTCAAGGTCCAGTGGATCTTGCCCTAACAGAATGGGTTTACATACATTTTGGATAATATCCTTAGCGCCATGACCGCTTTCGTCGTGATGACACTCCCCAATCCCTACCAGGCCGACATTCGTTGTAATCTTCACCAAAGGACTAACACGAAAACCGATCTTGGTAAGTACACATTGTACGTCTGTGATTGCTACTTTTCCAAAAAGAGGATTGGCCACTAAGTCGAAATAAGGTGCAAACATCAAGGCGGGTGTCGCCATTGCCATGTTTCGGATAAAAGTTCTTCGTTTCATTTTTTATCGGTCAGGATTTCCCTATAGTATTTCATCTTCCAATTTCTACAACTACAGGCGTTGCGAATAATCCGCAGGAAGAGGCACGGAAGCTAAATCATTCAATGCCTTTTTAACGTCATTCATCGCGTTGATCACGACATTACTTTGCGCGAAAAATCCAGTCTCCTCCCTTAGCTCTGAAAAGTACACTCGATTTCCCTTTTTTTAATTTCCCTTACTGTTTTAAGTTGTTAAACTCCGCTGTCTTAATCGTTCCTGAGGTAAAACTCCCAAACCATATATCCGCCCAAAGGGAGCACTCCCAGAATACCAAAAATAAGTAGTAGCCTATTTTTAATGTGTGGCCTCATAACTTATTCAGCGGTACCAAATATACCTCATGGGTCCTGTATTTCCTCGCCGTCATCAGGCTTACAAAAAGTAACTATTTTAAACAATCAATGAACTTGTTTTCCTAATACGTAAATTGGGTAATATTCATTTTTTATACCCGCATGAAACATCTTGTTCTTTGTATCCTTATCACACTCCTCAATAAATCTTTGTCTGTTTATGCGCAATCTTCATCCGGGATAACGATAAAAAAAGACATTGTCTATGGACATGCCGGCGGAACCGATTTAAAACTCGACATGGGATCTCCTGAAGGCACAGGTCCTTTCCCTGTTATTGTTTTTTTTCATGGAGGGGGATGGCAGCAGGGAGATAAATCGCATATGCATAAGTGGATCCGGATGTATGCGGCATCCGGTTATGTGGGTGTATCGGTAGGTTATCGGTTTGCTCCTCAGTTTAAATGGCCATCACAGGTGCAGGATGCCAAGACAGCCGTCCGATATTTGAGGGCTCATGCCAACGAATTAAATATTGACCCTACCAGAATTGGTGTGATGGGAGAATCTGCGGGAGGTTACCTCGCCCTGATGCTCGGTGTAACATCACCCGCTGATGGTCTCGAAGGTGAAGGTGGTTACCCGGATTTTTCAAGTAGTGTGACGACGGTGGTTAGTTATTTTTCCGCCACTGATTTAACTCTCCCGGCACTCAAGCTTTCACCGGAGTTGGAGGCAGAGATGTTAAAGTATTACAACAAATCCTTAAAAGATGTACGCGCGGATTTTACAGGGGCAACCGGCCCGGATGATCCTGTTCTTAAAAAAATATCTGTAGTGACGTATGTAGACAAAAGTGATGCACCTGTATTGATGTTCCACGGCGACAGCGACCCCTTTGTTTCGATGGAACACGCCTTTAGATTACAAAGTGCTCAGAAGAAGGTCAATGTGCCAAATGAGGTAATCATCGTAAAGGGCGGCGGACATGGATGGACGGGTGCCTTGCAAGAACAAACCACCCTGCAGATGACAGCGTACTTCGAACGTATGTTGAAAAATTAATGGCGAGTATACAAAATGAATCGATCCCGTAAAAAGTACTTTGTTTACAAGCCAGATTGATCGATGTCAATATCATACTTGTCCAATAGCCCGGGAACACCAAACAATGAAAACCTGGCCTTCCTAATCCGATTTATAGCCGGGTCAATGGAGTAATTGAAAGACGTGCGAAAGTCAACTTTTTCCAGCATGGTATTTTCAAAATGTGCCCCCATCAGGTCACATCGATCAAAAACAGAATTAGACAAATCGCTTTCGGTAAAGTCAGCCTCGTGAAGTTGTGTTTCTTTGAAATTTGTCTTTTTCAGCTTCGTCCGGTAAAATGAACTTTGGCTAAGGTTACAATGATCAAAGCTAATCGAGAGCCCAAGTTCAACACACCTTTCAAATTGAAGGCCGAGCATTTTACAATTCCTGAATTTTACACTCCTCAACGCGGTATTTGTAAGCTTCGCCAAACTTAAGTTACAACCGTTAAACTCACATTCTACAAACCTGATATCGCTAAGGTTGGAGTTGGACAAGTTGCAGTCAATAAAAGTACAATTCTCATACTCGCCCCCAATCAAAGGATCTTCCGTACTGTCAACCTTGTCAAATGATTTTCCTTCAATGTAGATCTCGTTCATCGCAACGCATTCGATTCTATAACTTATGTTCGCGGCTATCGCCCGGCTAACGACAAAAGTTCTACTTCTGTAAGGCCAGCCTCAGTTCCGATTCCCTTCGTTTCATCTCCTCCTGCGTCGCTTCCAGTTCTTCCATATTTTGTCTCATCTCCTCTTCCTGTGCGCGCATCTCCTCGGTTTGCTGCTGTGATCTTTCCAAAAGCATTTTTGTCTTCTGGCTGCTTTGTAAAGCAATGATTGATGCCGCGATCGACTTACAGGCGCTTGACAGAAATTCAAGTGCATACTTATCGAACTCCTCAAAAGACGCGATCTCCAGCAGCGCTACCACCTCTTCATTGTGCTTCAACGGTTGAATGGTAATACAATTTGGGTTTGCTTCTCCCAGCCCGCTGGTAATTTGAATATAATCGGTTGGAACTTTACGCATGAACACAGGCTCTCCCTCCAGAAATACCTGCCCTAAGATTCCCTCACCGATTTCAATTCGCTTGGTGATGAATTTCTTGCGGTCAAAAGCGTAACAGGTAATGAGTTCAAGATACCTGTCATCTTCGTCATCGCTGTTCAAAACAAACAATCCACCCTGCTGCGCCTTTAGGTACTTGATCAGAAAGAAGATTGATTTTTCGCAAAGTGACTTAAAATCACTTTGATGATCGCGAATGACCTCCGTGAGTTTATTGAGTCCATCACTTACCCATTGTTGCCTTTTGGCCTCCTCACGTTGCTTCTTCATGCCCTCCCGCATCGAAATCAGTTCACCCGAAATCGTATGCTTATTAGCCTGGACATCGGCGGCATTAAAACCCTCCCATTTGACATCAAAATTACCTTCTCCGATGCCCTTGATAAAGGAGGCTGTTTTATTAAGATTGGTAATAATGCTGCCGATAACTTCCGCCTCATTCTGCGCATTCGCCTTCTGATTGGAGTCAAAAATTAATGACCTGTTCTGCTGATCAAGGTCCGCGAATAATTTTGTTCTTCTCTTCTCACTGCGGGTGAGACTACTAATGGTATAAATTAACGTAGGAATTCCAACCAGAAAGAGTACCCCCTGAAAGATCAGACTCATGTTTAACAGACTTGCGTACGCTTCCTGAGACTCCGTTTTCCTGCCCTGAATAATCGGATCGACTACAGCCGACATGTTCATATAGGTCTGCCAGACGGCTGTGCCATGGTCTGCTTTAAGAATTTTCAATGCTTCACCCGTGGTATCTGATTTTGACAACATGACCACTTTGTCCATCAGCTCAAAGTAATTGTTAAGCATTACTTCCATCTCAGTAAGGTTGGAAGCCTCTATTCCGATTTCAGGCAACTTTTCATTGAGGTACACCATGGTGGGTGCATTCTGATCTTTAATTTTATTATAGGTATCAATAAAGGCTTCGTTTCCTACCAGCAGGTATCCCCGCAAACTCATGTCAATATTATTGAGGTTGGAAATTATAGTTGCTTTTCTGGCGGCAATCTCATCGAGTGTTGCCTGCGTAACAATGTTCCGGCTAAGCGCCTGCTTATACTGATAGGTTAAAAATGTGTCGACCAGAATAAAGGCAATAACCAGATACAATGCAATCTTAACACCCTGCCCTTTGGTTAGTCTTCTGAAGAATTCATTCATAGCTATCGGATTATGATTTCAATCAAATTTAGACAATTCAAAAAAAATAAATGAAGTTTTTCTTATCAGAAGGTACATTATTTATGGTCTATCGTAATTACTATTTTTCCCTTGTGAACTCCTTCACCAAAACGCCTGAATGCCTCTGGCACTTCCTCTAATGTGTAAGGACCATCGATCAAGGATCTGATTTTACCCGCTTCGAAAAGCTCATTCATGTACGCCAGGTCCTTGTTAGCCTTTAATGCCACGATACGTATTTTCTTACCACTGATCATTGAAATGAACGGCCCCAAAAGCAGCGCCTGCAAAAGCCGGACTATGGAACCGCCAACGGTTACATACATTCCATCCGGGCGAAGGGCTCGGGTATAATCAGACATGGGACGATTCGTCTTTGCGTCAAGGATCAAGTCGTACAGGCGTCCATTCTGAGTGAAATCATCCTTTCTATAGTCGATGACATGATCAAAACCTATGGCCCGCAGCATTTCCAATTTCCCGGCGCTGTCAACACCCGTTACTTCCACATCGAACAATCTGGCGAGTTGAAGGCCAAAGGTACCCACACCACCACCGGCGCCATTAATCAACAACTTCTGTCCTGACTGAATTTTCCCCACATCAATCAGCCCCTGTACCGCGAGCATGGCCGCCTGAGGTATGGCAGCCGCTTCTTCAAAAGTCATTTTTGCTGACTTCAATGCCAATGCACTTTCAGGTGCACAAACATACTCTGCGAAACCACCCCAGCGGCCGCTCAAATCTCCAAAGACTTCATCGCCCGGCCGAAAATTCTTCACGTCTTTGCCAATCGTTTCAACTCGTCCCGCGATATCAGAACCAAGTATTTTTATCTTAGGTGTTAACAGACCATTTAACAATCGATTGATAGGGTCACCCTGGAGAAGACCGTAGTCCCAATCATTGAGTGATACCGCATAAACCTTTATCAGGACTTCATCGGGTTTCGGAATAGGCTTGTCTATCTCAATTAACTTAAGAACTTCCGGTGTTCCATATTCTGTATAGACAATCGCTTTCATCTTTACTGCGTAAAAAACGGAGTCAATGTTTTTTTGTTGTAATCATCCCAGAGTCAGTTTTTTTCAACTGTCTGATAGTAGTTTCGCGAAAATTAACTTTTCTTACCTTGTTAATATAAAAACCAGTTTACCGTCAATTATTGGTCGTTCCATCCGAATTTCACCTTCATATGCGGAGGTTATTGCAAAAACTTCTGATTGAGAAGGGTTGGTTGGTGGAATGTCGTATGAAATCGTCAGGGTAAAATTGACCTCATCAACCTCATAGGTAAATGCACTATAATACATACCGTTCGCATAGCCCTGTAAAAATGCTTCAGTTGTTGCTCCGCTATTGTTCTTTTCAAAAGTAATCACTCCCCCATCCCCTACCGATTCAACAGGCTTGCCCAGATAGAAAGATTCTACATCGGTAACCCACGTACCACCGGACAGGCAGTCTGAAAGGTCACTACATACTTTCGGTGCACTGTCACTATCCTCTGAACAAGCTATTGCGACGATGGCGGCTATACCTACAAGAAAAATTCGCATGGAGAAAATATTATCAGAATTATACAACATCTATTTCTAATTCAATGGGTTTAGAAAAGTTTCATTTTCTCAGTAGTAAGCATCTGATATTTCGTTCTAAATCTCAACCTGCTGTTTGTAAAAGGTGCGATATGAACTGTCGCATAGCGGAATGAACTTCTGATAAAAATCCTTCCAGTCACTCCGTTGTACTAGCCTGCACCTTGCCGGTTCCGCCTCACTAAACGTTTCGTGTATCTGCTCAACAATCAACGTGTAAGCCGGTCCGGAAATATCGGTCAGAATCCGGACGTGTACTTTAGGGTCGTCCCGTTGAACACCGTTCAAATACTCCCTCCAAAGGTTCAGCGCAACGGCACTTGCTCCGAATTTCAACCTGAATTCATTGCGCTCTATAACCATAGTGAAAGATTAATGAATACAAGTGAAGATAAGTAAGACGCGAAGCAAAGTCAATCGTGCGTTCAGACTCGAGCGTTTTCGCAATTAGTCAAAAAACTGCTATTCCAATTTCCTCTTAAAGATCTCGTCCCAGGCTTCAAGAGCCGGTTTTGGCAATAAGAGTGTGTCGACAAGGCCAAGGAAAGCGAAATACTCAATAATCTCAGGAACATCGGGTGGTAAATTGTACGTGTTAATGTCGGTAAAAGTCAGCTGGAACCATGCCGTAGCATTCACCTCATCCAGTAATTCACGATGGTACGCAATGTATTCCTTCTGTATCTGGTCTGTACTGAAAAAATTCCGATCGGGTGTGACTATTGGCTGGGATGACCATCCTCCTTCTGTAACAAAAGATGGTATATTTTTTTCGCCAACTAACCGGGAATAATAGTCAAGCGGAATTTCCTCCGGTTCATCATAACCAAAGTATGGATACGACGAAAGTCCCACTTCTTCCATAAACGGGAAGTCGGTAAAATCTTCCTCTACCCCCGAATAAACTCCTCCGATAAGTCTACCACACGCATGATCTACCTGGACGCTGACACTCAGTTTTGCATCCGTATTTCTCACGAGCAGTTCTTCCGCCACATCATTGGCTGCCTGTCTGACACCATTGTAAATGGCCGGTGTGGAAATCGTACGAATCAGATTTGTCTCCAACGCTATCCCTAGATGCTTCGGTCTTAAAATACTATCCATCACCACCACAAATCTTCTATAAATCGCTTGCATCTCCGGCTGGGCTATACTTTTGCCGACGTTGACCAATTCAAGCGCATCGGAGGCTCTGTCCAGCCCATTTTGCGGGTCGATATAAACCCAAAGTTCCAAATCTTTCGAACGATAATACTCAACCAGGCCTTTGTAGTTGTTCACAACATAGACCTCTGGCTTTTCCCCGCCAAGCAATTCTTCCCATGGTACTTCCGTGGAGACAATGGCGGCATCAGCGCGAGTGGTCCAGATGGCAAGCGATTGAAGAAAAAGGTCCAGGTTGTCGATCCGCGGAGCTGAGTTTTGAAATCCCATCCGATAGCTTCGTCGGGGTACGTCGTCGTCAGAATCACAGGAAAAGAGAAGCAAAGACAAGCAAATCCATACCATTCTTTTTTTCATAATGCAGTAGCAGAACACACATAAATGAACGGTGAATTTACAGAAATGTTGGATCAACAGGGGTCTACACCGGGAGCGTTTGTCCCCACGCGGATTAAAAATAAGGCCCTTCTTCCAACAATAGTCTCACACCAGGCTTATACTTTCCAAGGGCATCAATCACTTCCTTAGAAGTGTTTGTACGGTACAGGTAAACCTCCCTCAAATTTGGAAAGTTCAGGAGTTCAATGACAGACTTATCATCGACCTTTGTAAAAGAAAGGTTCAGTACTTCAAGATTGGGCATCTTCTGGAGGTAGATGAGTCCCGAGCCATCCAGTTTCGTTTTTTGAAGGTATAGTTTCTTTACATTGGTCATTTGCGCAACGTAATACAGCCCATTGTCATCAATATCGCTGGAGGCAAGTGAAACTTTAGAGAAGGTTTCATAATACGGACTCAACTGGCTGAGCTGATTGTTGGCAAATGGCGCCGGCGGAAATTTCATCGCGATGGTAAAAAATTCCTGTTCATCCAGGCTATCGGGATGAATGGAAATGGAAAGCTTTTTCGCAATTGAAGTGAGCTCAGCCTTAAGGGATTCATTTCTCTCCTTCGCCATAGCTGCCTTTCTACGATAGGCTGCCAGTGTAGGCATCAACTGGTCAATCACCTGACCCATATCAGTATCTTTCTTTGCTTCCGTTACTAACAATGTATCTGCCGCACCCGATTTAATCCAGCCCTTTAGCAAAGCTATTTCATCCTGACTCAGTGGTGTTTTTCCTTCCGGGGGCATATGATCCGAATGATTCTCGGGCAGCGTAACCCGTTTGTACAACTCACTACTGTCGGCTAATCCTGATATCAGAGACGGTAATCTGCTTTTGCCGGGTTTAAAGAGACTCTCATGCGACGTCATGAGAAAATCACCTTTAGACTTCAGGGAATTGTGACAGCTCAGACATTTGGATTCAAAGATCGGAGCGATCATATCATCATATACCCGCATTTCCGATTCCTGTCTTTCTTCGACGACGGCAGAGGTGCTATTAAACATCAGTCCCAAATGTTCGGTAAGATATTCCCTGCCATGGGTGATGGAACCACCCAGGTGACTGGCATAGCCTACGGTCATATTACTAACTACCAGGCACCCCAGATAGAACGGATAATACCGTTGATCACCCCGGTATAGAAAATACAGCGCTACCGTTGCAAATACTACTGCTCCGGTGATTGCTCCTGCCCAAAAATGCTGCTCCATGAGGTTTCCAGAATAGTCGCCGGAAGCAAATAGGAAAAATCCGGCAGCGATGGATACCACAGTTGATAGTGCGGCAGCAATCAGCAGGGCTAACACTACGTTGTCACCTATTTTAATAGAGCTATATTGTTTTGCCAGTTCAAACAACAGCGCAAGAACAATCAGTACAATCGGAAAATGTAATATCAACGGGTGAAATCTGCCCAGGAACAAAAAGAAAAAGGGAACCTCACTGGGCCGAAAGAAAGGCAGGGAAAGCAACAGCCCTCCGATCAAAAATAAAAAAACAATAAAGCCCGGTCTTCTGAATTTCTGTATAGTCTTACTCAACTGCTAGTCCAATTTACGTGCACACTCTTTCTGCTCGGTCTCAACGCTAAGCCCTTATTCCGGATAATAGACCCGTACTATCGCCGAACCTTTCCTGCCCGATATTCATTGCATCGAGCATAGTAAGGTAAAGGTTTGCCAACGGTGTCTCTTTATCATATATCAGGTGCTGACCTGTCTTTATTTTTCCTCCGCCTTTTCCACCCAGTACAAGTGGTAAATTACGTGGCGAGTGTCTGTTGCCATCCCGTAAGTCTGACGTAAACATAATCATAGAATTATCAAGCAACGTTCCATTACCTTCCTTTATCCCCTTTAGCTTCTGAAGGAAGTAAGCATACTGTTCCATATGCCATTGTGTAATGATAGTATACTCCTCCAGGGCTTCCGGCTTGTCCATGTGGTGAGAAATGGAGTGGTGATTTCCTCGCACGCCTTCCAGAAACGAAAAATTCCGGTTACTTACTGAGTTACCAAACATAAATGTTGCTACCCGACTGGCATCACTCCAAAAAGCAAGCGCCATAATATCGAGCATCAAGCGGGTCTTTTCGGTAACATCCACACCACCGTATACCTCTACGTATTCATCAATACTTTCATTTATGCGAACAAGCTCTCGACGGATGTCAGGAGTAATGTTCTTTGCAAACTTTTCGCGATTTCCATCGTTGGAGATTCTTTTTTCAACACTCCGGATTGACTCCAGGTATTCCGATAATTTATCCTGATCGACCCTGCCTAAATTATTCTTGAGACTTTTTGCATCATCCATCACCAAATCCAGCACACTTTGTTTCCAGGGATCCTCCTTAACCTTCAAGCCAGGAACATAAGCCCTGAAAAGCCTGTCGAACGCAAGTCGTGGGTCAATTTCTTTTGAAAGCGGCTGGCTCGCTGACTTCCAGGAAATACTGGAACCGTATAATCGGGTAAAGCCAACATTAATATCGACGCCAGTGGTTATGCGGTCTAACCCATACTCCAATGAAGGGAACAAGGTCTCATGTCCAACGCCGGAAGCTATAACCTGATCAATTGATACTCCCCCGCTGCTTATGTTGTCTCCGATAGTTTGTTTGATCGGCATACAGGTTAAGAGGCTGGCCGACTTTGCGTAGTGACCATCAGCGCCCTTGAAGAGGGAGTTCTTGTTCATCAGCTCACCCAGCACCAGGATGTCCTGCTTCAGGCTTTCCAGCGGTTGAAGCTGAGGTGTCAATAGAAAATCACTCCCGACTTTTTCCGGAGTCCACCGGTCGGGATGTACGCCATTAGGCATATAAAAAAATGCCGTCCTAACCGGTGCCCGGCCAGTCGTAGAAGAACTCAGGCCAGGTAAAGCCATTGCTTCCAGGAAGGGTAATGCTATACAAGCGCCCACTCCCTTCAGCATCCTTCTGCGTGATATGTTCCACTTCTTTTTCATGACAAAATTATCAGACCTTCACTTCGAAATCATTCAGTTTCATTCGGAACGGATAACTCTTCACCAGTTCAATAATAAATATCTCGGGATTAAAGTTAGTTTCCAACAAAGTTGTTTCAAGCCGCTGTAAAGCGGGTTCATCGGTAAATAGTATTGATCTCCCCAGCGCATAGGAAAGCATCTTTGAGGATAGGTTTCTGGCAATTTTCGCTTTTTCAGTCATCAGCAGCATTTTTAATTCCGCCGGTCCATTAAACGCTCTACCGTCGGCCATCACCCCAGAAGCATCGACTGGCGCCTTGCCATAACTCACTCTCCAGCGTCCCATAGGATCAAAATTTTCTAATCCAAGTCCAAGGGGATCCATTTTTTCATGGCAAGACTGACATTCCGGATTCGCCCGATGGGCTTCCAGAATTTTCCTTAACCCGAGGGCTTCATGCGCGGCTTTATCCTCTGTTAATTCTGCGACCACGGCAGGTGGAGGTGGTGGCGAAATCCCCATCAATTGTTCCATCACCCACTTGCCCCGGTTAACGGGACTCGTCCTAAGCGGGAAAGATGTCGTTGCCAAAACACTTCCCATACCCAGCACGCCTCCTCTCGTGGAATCGGGTAACAGTATTTTTTGAAGGTCCTCGCTGGTGACTCCCGGAATTCCATAATAATCAGCAAGTTCTTTATTGAGAAAGGTATAGTTACTGGTAATCAACTCCAGCATGTTCTTACTCCCGGTTAGCACATAATAGAAATATTCGACAGTCTCCCGGTACAATGCCTTTCGGATCGTGGAGTCAAAACCTGGGAATTCCACCGGGTCAAGCAAAGGTTGACTTTCCGTTAACTTTGAAATTCCCAGCCATTGAACTGAAAAGTTCTCAGCAAATCGTTTTGCCTTTGGATCTGCCAACATACGCCGAACCTGACTTTCGAGAACTACTGTATCCTGGAGCATACCCATGTACGCCAGGTTAAATAATTCCTGGTCCGGCATGGTTGACCACAGGAAATAGGAAAGCCTGGTGGCCACTTCAAAATTACTCACGTAATAAGCACCTGGATTTTCAGGCTCTTCCTCAACTTTATAGAGGAAGTTTGGTGAAATCAAAACAGCTTTAAACGTCTGGGCTATGCTCTCGTTGAACCGTACCGGGTTTTCCAGTGAATCTTTCTGTTCATAGACAGTTTGAAAAAGCTCGATCAACTTGCTCTTCTCGTCTTCTTTCAAAAATCTCCTAAAGGCTTTTGTGGCGAAGGGAAATATTACTTTTTCGGCCGCTGCAGAAGGAGAATTAATTTCTTTATACTGTTCACTGAACAATGACTTCAGCCAGTTGCCTACCCGTTGCCACCAGTATTGCTTATAGTTTATGGGGACGACGGATGCCCAAACGTCTTTTTTGCTATACGCCTGGTCAATAATTTGATCGGCAGCATCATAATATCGTTCAAGTTTCAGAGGTGTAAAGAACAGGGCTCTCCCCTGATTATCAAACCCCCCGCCCCCGGATCCGTCGGAAGGGAAATAACCTTTCGCATCGAAATCTACATTGACAAGATCGAGGATGGTATAATGGTATTCCGAATGACTCAGTCGCCTGATCACGATATGGCCGGGGCTCCGCTTTTTCAGGGAACCTTGAAGAATACTGTTAATTCCATCCACTAACGTATTGTAATCAGTTTCAGCCAGCTCCGGCTCGCCTTTGGGAGGCATTGCCCGGGTCTTGATCTGATCGAGAACCTTCAGCCAAAACTGTCCATTCTCGACTACCCGGGCCCGTTCCTTATAATTATCAAGGTTGACACCGCCTTTTGTATTACCGGTATTGTGACACTCAAAGCACTTCTTGCTCATGAGTGGCCGGATTACACCTTCGTAATTTACAGAGTCCTGCGAAAAAGCGCTGACCAGCATCAGCGAGAATAAAAGGGTTGTATAGAGACGTTTCAAATGCATTATTGCCCGGTTCAATGCCATTATAAATTTACTGAATTTTTGAAAACCATGACGAAGGTTCTGGATATCGGCAGCATTACCGGTTAAACGGTTCTCAGATGTTGCCTCTGGAACCTTTTCCAGGATTGGGTTGGTGCAATGTGGAGTTTTGGGGTACCAACAAACAGTTTCTTTGAGGCGGCTTATCGCAATGAGCTGTAAATCTTGTTGCAGATAAATGCAGCATCGTCCTTGATACCCAAAATAAGGTTTGATTTCCGGCTCCGTAACCATGGGCCTGCAAGAAAATAGAGTCCCTCAATATCCGTAATACCATTCTGGTGTTTAGGTCTTCCTTGCCGGTTAAGTACCGGCAACATGATGTAGTTAAACTGACCCTCCAGTCCGGTAGCCCAGATAATCGTATTTATATTATGGTCCTTTAGGTTTAAGGAAGTGATCGCGTTGATAAATTCACCAAAGGTGTCTGGGAGATCTGCATAGTCGACTTCTACATCCGGGGCCTGAATCCGGTTATTTAAAATATATTCATCGATCATTCCCTTCATCACGCTGGAATAATCGTCTGCATATTTCATATGCTCGACTGTGTTCCGTTGAAACGTGACATTCATGCCTTCAGCCTTCTCCATTTTTCCAAGGAGGATAACTCCTTTTTGAGCCAGGTACTGAAGACTGATGGTATGCCCTCCCTCGCCAATGCCGGACAACAACGGCATTTTTATTGCCAGAAGTTTTGGATCGGTTACAACACTTGTTCGCTCCTCCAAAAATTTGCACTCAATGAGCCAATCCATAAAATCCTTTCCCCGATACCGTCTCGGAATCCTGGGCACCTGACTGGTAGACAAATAGACTTTCCTTCCCGCTTCCAGGATATCCTCGGCAACCTGGCATCCCGACTGTGCGCCTCCGATTACCAGCACCTCGCCTTCCGGCAAACGGGCGGGATTGCGATATTCAATGGAGTGAATTTGTTTTATTTCCGGACTAATCAGGCTGGCAAAGGTGGGAAGCTTCCTTTCATTTAATGTGCCGGAAGCAATGATCACCTGCCAGGTGTTGAATTTTTGCGGGGGTTCGTTCTCGTGCTTAACGGTGACAATAAAATAGGGGGACGAAACAGGTTTTTCTACTGAAAGGACTGATGTGTTTTCTCTAACGGGCAATTGAAATTTGGAAACGTAACTCTCCAACGATTCAACAAACTCATTTGCCGAACCAAATGCTTCCGGATGTTTGCCAAGATAAGTACATCCGGGCAACGCATTTATTCGGTTTGAAGTATTCATTGCGAATGAGTCCCAACGCTGAGAACGCCAGGTCTCACCAACCCTACCACGCTCGAAAACAACGTGCTCCATACCCAATTGCCGCAAGTAGTAACTGGCGCTTAACCCGGCATGTCCCGCGCCAACGACAACAACTTCTAAAATCGAACCATTCATGAATAGTAGAATTTCTTCATCACGCTTATTCTGTCCGACCAAAATGGGCCTACAATGCAATATTAAGAATTATGTGCTTTTATTGTTAATAGTTTTTCGGGAGAAGAGTTGAACAACAAACAGCGCCCCTGTTGAAGAGTATTTTTATTGGAAGAGAAAATTAAGAACAAGTGATCTTTTTGGTGGGCATCACCGTGTCAAAGGTGTCAGTTAGAAAGGAAAGTAAATTCTGAAGGGCTAAACATTGTAATGAGTCCTTTGCCAGAGGGCAGCACCTCCGCGGATTCCATCCAGGTTAGTAGCCAGTGTGATATTGGAGTCTAACTTGAAATCAATTTTTTTTGCATTCCCCCCGCTGATATAGAGGTAATCATAATTGAACACTGTTTTCAAAATGTCAATTATTTTTCTCAGTCGCCTGTTCCATCTCTCCGGGCCAACGTCAACAAAACCCCTGTTCCCTATATATTCATCATATTCCCTGCCTTTGGATATGGGATGATGAGCAAGTTCGAGATGGGGAAGCAATGTTCCATCAATCAACAGGGACGTTCCGAAACCTGTACCTAATGTGATCACCATTTCAAGTCCGTTTCCTTTTGCAATTCCCAATCCTTGTAAGTCAGCGTCATTGACAACCCGAACCGGATGAACCAATAATTCCGTGAGTCTTTCTGCGAGGTCCACATCCTTCCAGTTATCTGTCCCTAAATTAGGAGCGGTATGAACAATACCTTTTCGCACATATCCCGGAAATCCAACAGAAACCCGGGTATACCCATCAAAGCTCTTCGTAAGCTCCGCGATAGTCTGCATTACACGGTCCGGATTTGCTGGTGATGGAGTATCTAAACGTTTGTACTCGATTAACATTTTTCCGTCCTTATCAAGCAGAATTGCTTTGATCCGGGAACCTCCGATATCGATGGTCAGGATTTTTTCTTCGACACCACTATTCAGCATAATTCAACTTGGTTTGGTAAACGTGAAAAACGTCCAAATATACTGAGATTAATCTTTGATGGTAGGATTACCTACAAAAGTGATCAGCTTTTGCGCAGCATATGAAACGATTGCCTGTGCAGTCAATGGTAATCACTGGAATTCCAGATGGATGATTTGAAGTTGTTAATCAACTTTGCTTAAACCCAGATGACATCCTTCAAAACAATACCGAAAGTATAACTTGAGGTTTTCACCTTCGAATGAAAAGTGGTAGCTCGGATTGAACGTGGAGGGATCGGGTGATTCGCCTGGATAATGTTTATAGAATGCTACAATTCTTTGCTCTGGAACCAGGTCGTCCTGAATATAGTAGAACTTATAATCCCGTAATCCTTCCAGCGACGATAACATTTGCCCGTTAGATCTAAAAGTCAAGGTTTGTGCGGGGTTGTCACTTACTGCTTCCACCTCATATCCGAAACCAGGAGAATATCCGCGCTCATACAATAACCAGGTACCTGCCAGTCCGGAACCCTCACCTTCGTCAAGGACACAACAATCCTTCTCTTCGCAGCCAAATAGAATACTGAGCAAAAAAAACAGCGCGATGGGAGTTAATAGATTTTTCATAGCAATATGATCTGCCTTATAGACACTGGTATGATTGCACTGGTTGTAATAGAATTTGATTTTTAATTTTTATTGAGTTGACCCCTAAATCCCCGAAGGGGACTTAAAGGCATGTGTCGTTGGATAGTTGTCTAAAAGAAGTGAGAAAGCTTTTTAATTTGTCTTCGCCAATTTCTTCCCCCTTCAGGGGCCATCAAGGGGCCATCAGGGGGCCAGGGGGTGGTGAAGAAAAAAAGGGAATTGTACACGGTACAATTCCCTTATGATAATAGAAAAAACGTCCTACAGCCTTTCTCCTAAGGTGACACCCTTCATTTCCTCCTGCTTGGCAAAAGGCTGATTATAAAGGCGTTTACCTGTCGCTTTAAAGATTGCGTTGGCAACAGCACCACCAGTCGGAGGCAGCGCTGGCTCCCCGAGTCCGGTTGGATCTATTCCGTTGTTAACAAAACTCACCTCAACGTCAGGCACTTCTTTCATTCGGATTAACCGGTATGAATTAAAGTTTTTCTGTTCAGCAGCACCTTCGCGGAAAGTAACCTGACTGTACATGGCATGCCCCAATCCATCAACTACACCACCAGCCACCTGCTGTTTGGCGCCGCTGAGGTTTACGACTATGCCACAGTCTGCTACGGCATAAATCTTACTCAACACAGGCTTACCGCCCTTCTTAATTACTTCAGCAACCTGAGCTACATAAGAGCGGTGAGAAAAGTATACACTAAATCCTTGTGATACATTTTTCTTTGTACCCCAACCGGATCTTTCCGCCGCTAACTCAATCACCGCCTTCATCCTGTCAATGTCATACTTAATAGCGCCTGTTGGTGTCTTCTTAGCTTTCTCTAATAACTCAAGCCGGAATTTAACCGGATCCTTCTTAGAAGCCATCGCCACCTCGTCAAGGAATGCCTGTTCGGCAAATGCAAGGAAGTTAGTGATTGGTGCGCGCCATGGACCGGTTGTAATTGGGGACTTGTGTTCCACAGAATCGATCAACAGATTTTCTACAGAACCCGAAGGAAAGTTGTCCTCCCTTGTAGGATTACCAGCGTTGATACCAACCCCACGTAGTTTATATCCTATTAGATTACCTGCTGCGTCAAGTGCCGCATCAAACCGATAGCGTACAGCTGGCCGGTAACTTCCTCCGCCCATATCATCTTCACGCGTCCAGATAACTTTAACGGGTGCTTTGATAATGCTTGACAGTTCAGCCGCTTCCAGGACATAATCGGCTTTTAATCTCCGTCCGAAACCGCCACCTAGACGAGTTAATTCCAAGGTGATCTGATAGGGAGAAATACCTAATAGTTTAGCCGTCTCGTTGCGCGCCATTTCCGGCGTTTGTGTGGGGCCTACCAGTTCAACCCCATCAGGGCGTACATGCGCAAAGAAATTCATTGGCTCCATGGGCGCATGAGACAGGAAAGGACATTGGTATTCACGGGTGATCACTTTTGCCGCACTCTTGAATGCCGCATCCACGTCGCCATCTTTCCGACGGACAGTTACCTTCGAAGCATCCTGACTCGCCAGCAGCTCTTTAAACAATTTATCATGGTCGGTTGTGCTTTCAATAGCACCCTCCGATTCATATTCAATTTTCAAAAGCTTTCGGGCTTTGTTTACCTGCCACGTGGATTTACCCACAACAGCCACGTTGTTTTTGAACGTAACAACGTCAACAATTCCCGGCATCGCCTTGGCGGCAGCGCTATCTACGGATTTAATCTTCTTGCCAAACGATTCAGGTCGTTGAATCATGGCATGCAGCATACCCTCACGATAAAAATCCGAACCATATAGCGGCATTCCGGTCACCATTTCATGGTTGTCCACATTAGCCACCGCCTTACCAATCAGTTTGAAATCTTTTTTATCCTTAAGTTTTACTTCGGCCGGTACCGGTACTCGGGATGCTTCAACGGCTAGTTCACCATAACTGAGTTTCTTGCCGCTTTCTGCATGGACCACCATGCTGTTTTCTGTAGTCAACGATGTGGCTGGAACATTCCAGCGTTTTGATGCCGCGTCGACCAACATGTGGCGGGCAGTAGCACCTGCTTTGCGCAAGCGTTCCCAGGAATGTGGAACGGCCCCGCTTCCGCCGGTCACTTGCCTTTCAAATTTCTTTGAGTCAAGCACGGCCTGAACTACTTTTACCTTTGACCAGTCTGCATCCAGTTCTTCGGCGACAATCATCGGGAAAGAAGTCTTTATATTCTGGCCTAACTCCGGATTAGGTGAGAGTATCGTGATGACACCTTCGGAGGAAATCGCCAGGTAACTATTAAAATCAACGGTTCCCGCCGCAACGGCAGACCCATCAACAACCTCCATAAGTGACGTAGCTGCTGAACTGGTCCAGTGAAACCCAATCATAAGTCCACCGCTTGCTGATGCAGCAAGCTTCATAAAATCCCTTCTTGATGTTTTTAAAAGCGTCGACATGGCTATTTCATTTTAGTGGATGCAAGGACAATAGCTTCACGAATACGATGGTAAGTCCCGCAACGACAAATATTACCATTCATAGCTGTATCAATTTGTTCTGTCGTCGGGCTTGGATTCTTGCTCAGCAATGCTGTAGCAGACATAATCTGACCCGCCTGACAGTAACCGCACTGCGGTACATCTACTTCCTTCCAGGCCATTTGCACCGGGTGTTCACCCGTAGCCGAGAGGCCTTCTATGGTCGTAATCTTGTTCGTTCCAACTGCAGAAACCGGCAGGGTACAGGATCTCACGGCATTACCGTTCAGGTGAACCGTACAAGCCCCACATTGTGCAATTCCGCAACCAAATTTGGTTCCTACCAAACCCAGACTATCGCGTAAAACCCACAATAGCGGGGTATCAGCCTCAACATCCGCCGTGTAGCTTCGGCCATTGATTTGTAAATTGTATTGAGCCATTTCTTTTTGGGTAATTGTTTGTTCGTCAAGTTAGAGAAAAATACATAAATCAGGGTCTTCTTTTGAGTCTGCTTTTGATAAGCAGCTTCCAGGATACATGAATGGTGTCGGCGGTTTATTCTGCCTTGCGTCAGATCGATTTCTCAGAACTGGTTAGCTACCAGTATGTTGATAGCCGTAGTGTCAATTTCAATATCGGCACCCTGAAACATACCTGCTGTAATGAAGAAATTTCGATCTTGCGGAAAAAGCGAGTCAAAACCGGTATATGAAAAGTATTGGCAAGAAGTCAGTGGTGACTATCAAAATCGGATCCAATGTGATCACCAACCAGTTGGGTTTTCCGGATGAACAGGTTATTGCCAGCATTTCCAGGCAAGTTAAAGCCCTGAGAGAAGATGGGCACCAGGTACTCCTTATAACTTCGGGAGCCGTTGCTGCAGGCCGAAGTATATATCAGTTTCAAAAGAAAACGGATACCGTTGTGCAGCGCCAGGTACTCGCCTCCATAGGCCAGGTAAAACTCATATCATTATACAAGGAATTTTTTGATCAGCAAGGAATCATTTGTTCGCAAGTCCTGGTTACCAAGGAGGACTTCAAAAGCCGCAATCATTACCTGAACATGAAAAATTGCCTGTCCGCTCTGTTAAACAACCAGATCGTTCCCGTAATCAATGAAAATGATGTCATCTCTGTTACTGAATTGATGTTTACAGACAACGATGAACTTGCCGGATTGGTAAGTGCGATGATAAACACCGACATGTTAATTATTTTGACCAATGTCGATGGTGTATTTGATGGAGATCCAACACTTCCAGGTACGAAACTTATTGATACGTACGATCCTGCTCTCATTAACCTGACCGAGATTTCTACAGGCAAAAAATCCGGATTTGGGCGTGGTGGAATTTTAACAAAGTGCCAAACTTCCGAGAAAATCGCCGGGATGGGAATACCCGTTCATATTGCCAATGGCCGAACAGAAAATGTGGTGCTCCGGATATTAAACGATGAAAAAATCGGAACGCGTTTCCCCGCCAGGAAGCTTACCTCCAACTTTAAGAAATACATGGCCCATGCCTATGAAGAGCCTAAAGGTAAGGTGGTGATTAATAGCGGAGCAAAAGATATCCTGTTGTCGGACAAAGCGAAGAGCCTGCTGCCTGTCGGAATTACACAGATCATTGGCAAATTCAAAAAAGGAGATATCATCCGCATTGTTGATGAGAAGGACCACGAAGTCGGACTTGGCCTTGCACGGTACGGATTTAAAAAAGCGAAAGAGGTTATCGGCCTGAAGAACCAGAAACCCATTGTCCACTACGATCATTTATATTTACACTGAAAAAATCATACGCCGTGTTAGAAAGTACTTTTATAAGGGTAAAAGAGGCGAGTAGAAAAATTGGTTTACTTTCCGAAGAAAAAGTAAATCGGCTATTGGAATCTTTGGCAAAGAAGGCGGAAGAAAATATACCTTCCATCCTCAGCGAAAACAAGAAGGACCTGGATCGTATGGCGGTGAGCGATCCGAAGTATGACAGGCTTAAACTAACTGATCAGCGAATAAGAGACATTGCTGGTGATATTCGCAAAGTAGCTGGTCTGCCCTCGCCTCTTGGCATTACACTTGAAAAAAAAGAACTCGCGAACGGCCTTAACCTGGAAAAAATTACGGTTCCCCTGGGCGTGATTGGAATCATCTATGAAGCAAGGCCAAACGTGACGTTTGATGTTTTTACATTGTGTTTGAAGTCCGGGAATGCCTGCATTCTGAAAGGTGGTAGTGACGCTGAAAATTCAAACAAAGAAATTGTAAAGCTCATCAGAGAAGTATTAACGGAGAATGGGGTAAGTTCTGATTTCATCACCTTACTCCCCTCCGACCGCGCCGCGACTCAGGAATTGCTTCAAGCCGTCGGGTATGTCGATATCATTATTCCCCGGGGTAGCCAGCAACTGATTGACTATGTACGCGATAATTCATCCGTCCCTGTCATTGAAACCGGCGCAGGAATTGTTCACGTCTATTTTGACCGCACTGGCGATCTCCATAAAGGAGTTGATATCATTTTCAATTCAAAGACGCGGAGGGTAAGCGTTTGTAACGCCCTTGATTGTCTGATCATCCACCGCTCGCGCCTGCCGGAGTTATACGACCTTACCAAAAAACTCGCAGAAAAGAATGTTCACCTTTTTGCCGATGCCGACGCATTCGCTGAGTTGGAAAAAAAATACCCGGATTCGCTTTTGGAAAAAGCAACGGAAGAGCACTTTGGAATTGAGTTCCTGGACTATAAGATGAGCATAAAGACCGTGAATGATTTGGATGAAGCGCTTGATCACATTTTTCATTATAGCTCAAGGCACAGCGAGGCAATCGTGGCAGAAGATGAGCGCATAATCGACCGGTTTCTGAAAGATGTAGATGCCGCTGCCGTTTATGCCAATGCGTCCACCGCGTTTACCGATGGCGCACAGTTTGGACTCGGCGCTGAGATCGGCATTAGCACGCAAAAACTTCATGCCCGTGGACCCATGGGCCTTCGTGAATTGACCTCCTATAAATGGCTGGTTAGGGGTAAAGGAAATATCAGGGCATAGATAATCCTGGTAAATGCGTTGATTGACTTGAAGTCGATAACTATCTCAAATTGAATTATTTACGTTTTATAAGTTCATTAAAGAAAACAAGCGTGTTTCCAATGTTTGCTGTCCAGTAATCGTTGTTATGACCACCGGCAAAGGATTCAAAAACGTGTTCAATACCGGTGTCCTCCAGTTGCTTGTGGAGCCTTTTGTTACTGGCAAACAATGGATCGGCCGTTCCGCAATCGAACCGGAAAGGAGGAAGTTTTTTCCTACTCTTCTTCAAATAGGTGATCAACTCCTCAGGGCCAAAGTTTGTCTTATAATAAGCCCGTTCGTTTGATGGCAGAAAGGGCATCAAATCAGCCAGGGATGTTATGCTTGAAAGGCCCGATCCACCTGCAAAGAGAGCCGGGAATTTGGCCATTAGTCGCAACGCACCATATCCTCCCATCGAGAGTCCGGCAATAAACACTTTCCGACGGATCGACGATGACTTTGGAAGTACTTCGCTGATCAGGTCCACGACATCCTTAACAATCCACTTTTCAAAATTCCTCTCAGCGTGGTTAAAGTAACCGCTTCCATCGCCCATTAATCCATCTGACGGCATGACCAAAACCATCGGATCAATTGCTCCGCTTTCAATCAGTTTCAGGGCAACCTTGTGAACATTGATATTAAATGTCCACGCCCAATGACTTCCATACACTCCGTGCAACAAGATCACCGCAGGTATGTTGTGACCTGCAGTCTGTAACTGTGGTGGTATAAAAAAAGTACAGTCTCCCCTGCCTTTCAGGTGTGTACTCTTAACAGTCACAAATCTCAGGTTGTTCTGCTCATAGGCAGGGTTTGAAATTTCTAAGGTCCTGAATCTATTCGCCATTGGATCAGAATAAAATTACGCCTTTAGCAATCCTTCCGTTCAGCATATCATCGAATACACTTCCCAGTTCTTGTAATGAATATGTTTTAGAAACCAGTTCATCCAACAGGAGTTCACCTTTTTCGTAAAGCTGAAAGAGAATGGGAAAGTCAATGCCGGGATTACATTTCCCATACAATGGATTGATATAAATTTTATCCCACTCAAAAAGATTCATGTCGATAGTGATTTCTTCTTCAATTCCGCTGACCTGCACGGCCATTCCGGCATTCCTGATCAGTGCCAGAGGTGCCGCCCCTAATTTGGGATTACCAGTACATTCGAACGCAAAATCAGCACCTCGATTATCGGTGAGATCTTTAACAGCCCTAAAAGCTTTCTCCATGCCCGTGGATTCCCGGTTGACCAGTACCACATCCGTAGCACCAAATTGTTTGCTCATCTCTAACCTGGCGGGACTGAGATCCAATGCGATTATTCTGGAAGCCCCTGCTATCCTGCACCCTTGAATAACATTGAGCCCAACTCCTCCGGCCCCCAGCACAGCGACCGAACTGCCCGGAAAAACATGAGCCACGTTTACGGCAGATCCATATCCTGTCATCACGCCACATCCCATAATACATCCGGAGGCAAACGCAATATGCTTCGGCATTTTAATGACTGCCTCTTCACGCACTAAGGTATGGGATGACAATGTCCCCAGATTAAAGGACCGCTCTATTCCTGCTCCTGAAAATGTCGTACTTGAAAAAGTTGAATGGCCGCCAGTGAGGCCTTGTTTATCTTTTGCTCCAGTAACCGGAGAGTTGTTCTCACAAATATGACGGTTGCCGCGTTGACATTGGTAACAGGTACCACAGGGCATAGCCCAGTTGAGCAATACATGATCGCCAGCAGCGACCGTCTTTACATTTCTCCCCGTCTGAAGTACAACCCCTGCCCCTTCATGCCCAAGAATAAGGGGCCTTCCCCATCGCATCGAATCGTAATCCGTATGGCATACTCCGGAGGCTTTCACCTGGACCAGCACTTCATCGTCTCCGGGGTGTCCTGTTTGAATCTCTTCAATGGTGAAAAATCCCTTGCCATCTGTAATTGCCGCTTTGCCTTTCATGTTTTCTATTACTCCGAAATATGAATTTATTCTGCAGGCCCGATATTGGCTCAACTACGCATGCCTGCGGTTCTGCCTTCCGAATGTAAAAAATTTGATTGTACGAATCGACGTTTGCTGAAAATACATTCAGAAAAGGGCG
Source organism: Chryseolinea sp. (assembly GCA_041737945.1). GTDB lineage: Bacteria > Bacteroidota > Bacteroidia > Cytophagales > Cyclobacteriaceae > Chryseolinea. The sequence goes on along the minus strand of JBGSQQ010000011.1, from coordinate 37,068 downwards.
TATTAATGACACACCATAACAGCCCCGGAAAGCGATCGACTCACGCAACAGGTATGTGCTCTTTGCCGGGCAGCGAGAAACTAAAAACGGAACCCTCATCCTCCTTACTTGTGACCCAGATGCGGCCTCCATTTTTCTCTATAAATTCCTTGCAGAGTATCAGACCAAGCCCCGTTCCCTTTTCATTGGCCGTACCTTTAGTCGAGTGTTTAGAGTCAATCCGGAATAACCTGTCGATTATTTCCGGGCTCATGCCAACGCCGGTATCGGTAATGGATACGATTACTTCCTGTCCCTCTTGGTGAAGGTCCAACGTGATCCGGCCTTCCTCCGGAGTGAACTTGACCGCATTGGATATCAGGTTACGGATTACGGTATTAATTGAATTCTTATGCGCATTCACAAATACAGAATGTTCATTTGCGTTTACCAGCGTTATTTTCTTCTGCTGAGCCTGCGCTTTCAGGAGGTCCATGTTTTCCAGCAAAAGCCAACCCAGGTCAAAGGATTCGGGCGTAAATTCAATATTCCCGGTTTGCGATCTGGACCACTCCAACAGATTCTCCAGCAACGAAAACAGGTTCTTCAGAGACTTATCGAAATCTTTGGCAAACATCTTTATTTCTTCCTTGCTCAGACTTTCCGTGTGATTGATTAAAAGGCTCGAGAAAGACGTGAGGGAGTTCAAGGGACCCTTCAGGTCATGGCTTATGATGGAGAAAAATTTATCCTTAGTAGCATTCAGTTCCTGTAGTGCTATGTTTTGCCTGTTCAATTCCTCTTGCGCTGCTCTGAGCCGTTTGTTCAACCGATTTTGCGCCAGATAAAAATAAAAAATGAGTACAGCGATTATCAGGCACAAGGCGACGAGCAGAAAAAGGTAATTTCTGAATCGCTTTTGTTCTTCTAGCTCCCTGTCCCGTTGGGCCCGGTCTGTTTCAAGTCTGGCAATTTCTGTGTCGCTCTTTCTGACAACAAACCGGTTCTGTATGTCGACCAACTGTTGTTCATCCTTTTCCCCCTGGATAAGGTCGTTCATTCCAAAGAAATCATTCTTATGCGTCAACGCCTTTTCGAAGTCACCCGTTGCCTCATAACATTCACTCAGGTATTCGTAGCTTCTGCTCATTGCGAGATGATTATCTGACTCCTGACCAGCCGCCAACGCAAGCTGAAGGTTTGCCACCGCGCGGTTGAAATTTCGCTGGCGGAAATAAAGCACACCGATGTTGTTAAATGATTCTGCGATTCCCCGCTTGTCTTTTTGTGCCTGGCGTATCTCAAGCGCCACGAGATGATTGGCCATGGCCTTGTCATCATTCTTCATGAGGCTATAGAGTTCACCGATATCATTCAACGACTGTGCCTCATTCTTTTTGTCGTTAATTTTTCGGCGGATCGTCAGGGCCAGTTTGTGGTCGCGGAGTGACTCGGTATATTTTTTCTGACTCGAATACAAATGAGCCAGATTAAAAAGCGCTTCCGCCTCCACCTTGGGATTATTGATTTCATCTTTATAGGCCAGTACCTGCTGATAATTTTCAAAAGCACCATCAATCTGACCTGTCGCAGCGTTGATCTTGCCCAATTCATTTAATATCAGTGCATCGACAGCTTTATTGTCCTGTCCTTCGTTAAGCTCCAGCGCGACCTTCAAAAGTTCTGAGCCCTTGGCGTAATCCCCCACTTGTTCAAACACCTGGGCCATTGCGAGATAGGTGAAAACCTGTTTGTCCTTCCGTTGAAGAGCATCTTCAATAACAAGAGCCCGTGTCAAAACTTTCATGGCACTATCATAATTATGCGCCAGTGTCAGGTAGATAAGCCCCTTTTCTTTAAGTGCCATGGCCTCCGCCAGCTTATCTTGTTGTCCCTGGGCTTGTTTCAATTTTCTGTCTGCTATACGTAGTTCACTTTCCACACTTTGTCGCTTCCCCTGCAGAAAAAAGCTTTCATACCAGACTATATCGGATTCCGGATCCTGTATGGCAACTACTTGCAGGGTACCCGCCAGCATCAGAATGATTAAGGCAATTTGTCGATATAATGACCTTTGCAAGTTGTTTATGGGATACTCGTGATCAGATCGTTGATAATTTTCCTCGTTGTGTGAAGAAAAGGCAACATAGTTAATTACAAGCTGCAATTTAGCAGAGCCAACGCCACGGTCCAACCGTCAACTCCACAAAAGGTATCAATATCGGATAAACACGCGATTGATGACGGACAATAAAAATAACACCTTATGCGCTGTCTTGGCCAAGGTGTTAGACTGACGCGCAAATTTCCGTGACAATAATATCGAAGAGGAATAGTGAACTTGACTCCTTAACCTGATAAAGAACATTTTAGAATTCAATACATTACAATACAATTTAAAAGAATAGACTCAACGAATACCTTTAGGCTTACACGGATAGTATTTGAGGTGTGAATCACGTGAGACAAAGAGTATGACCTTCGTTTAATTAGTGTTAACATACATTTATGGAAGAGTTGCACTGGCATTCAAAGACAGCAGAACAGGTTTTTACAGAACTTGTGTCAACAATAGATTCGGGGCTTTCAGAAACCGAAGTGCAAAAAAGGCAAAAAGAATTTGGTTTGAATCGTATTCCCGAGCCGAAGGGAAAAAGTCTGTTTAGCATTTTCATCGGGCAGTTCTTAAGTCCGCTGATATATGTGTTAGTGGCAGCCGGTGTAGTTTCTTTTTTTGCGGGTGAACTGAAAGATGCCGCATTCATTTTTGCAATAATTATTATCAACGCGATACTGGGCACCTATCAGGAATGGCGAGCCGAGAACAGTGCAGCCGCCTTGAAAAGCCTGGTAAAAGTAAACGCCCGCGTGAAGCGAGAGGGAAAACTATTCACTGTTGAATCTGAACAACTCGTGCCCGGCGATTGCGTGTTGCTGGAGTCAGGCATGAAAGTACCAGCAGACCTTCGATTGGTTGAGGTTAATTATCTTACTATTGAAGAGGGGTTGCTTACCGGTGAATCCGCAGCGGTATCAAAAAGTGTCACCGTCATCCCAGAGCAGTCCGTCACGATTGGCGATCAACTGAATATGGCTTTTGCTTCAACCACCGTGCAAAGCGGCCGGGCTATGGGAATTGTAATCGCTACCGGCGAAAAAACAGAGATAGGCAAGATTGCTGAAAGCCTGAAAAGTACCGAGCCCGAAAAACCACCGCTCGTAAAGCGGATGGAAAGTTTCTCAAAAAAGATCAGTTGGGCGGTGATCGTAGCCTGTGTCATTCTCGGCCTTATCGGCTCGTGGCAGGGAATGCCGCTTGCCGAACTTTTTTTCTTTCTGGTCGCGGTAGGTGTATCCGCCATCCCGGAAGGATTGCCTGTAGCCCTAACTGTTGCGCTGTCTATCGGCACCCGAAACATGGCGAGGAAAAATGTTATCGTACGCAAACTTCCGGCAGTCGAAGGATTGGGAAGTTGCACCCTGATCGCATCGGATAAGACCGGAACGCTGACCATGGATCAGCAAACTGCCAAAGCGATTCTGTTACCCAACCAACAACTGCTCGAGGTAAACGGACAGGGTTACAATGGTATCGGCGAAATTAAGAAGGCCGATGGATCTCAGCTGCAAGATGATCCTGTACTGCACCGTCTTATCCAGTGTTCAATTGTTTCCAATGAGGGAGCCTTGCGAAAAGTTGACAGCGGATGGGAACAAAGCGGTGATGCGGTAGATGTAGCGTTGCTGGCACTGGCTTATAAAGCAGGCTATACCCCTTCTCATTTCTTAAGTGGCATTACCGTAAAACGATTGATTCCCTATGAATCAGAAAAAAAGTATAGTGGTGCATTTTTTGAAAATAATGGTAAGAACTTTTTCGCGTGCAAGGGTGCCTTCGAAGTGATTGGGCCCAGACTCAAAGAAGAATTCAGGAATCAGGGAGCTTCGGATGTGTCCGCAATGGCGCGCAAAGGATTTCGTGTGTTGTGTATTGCGCTTTGTGAATCTGAGTCAACAAATGAGGATACACTGCCACCGCTTGAACTTGCCGGCCTTGTTGGATTGATTGACCCCTTAAGGCCCGAAGCAAAAGAAGCCGTCGGCAAATGTCACCGGGCAGGGATCGAGGTCGCTATGGTTACCGGCGATCATCCAATCACCGCATTCGCAATCGCCAGGGAACTTGGTATTGCACAAAAGGAAGATCAGCTAATCACTGGAAAGGAACTGGCTGAACTAAAAAAATCGGATAATGATGCCGGTTGGATTCAGGCCATTAAGGACAAGCGCGTATTTGCACGGGTAAGTCCTTTACAAAAAATGGAAATTGTCATTGCCATGAAGCTGGCCGGTCATTTTGTTGCCGTTACAGGCGATGGTGCGAACGATGCCCCCGCCTTGCGTATGGCACACATCGGCATTGCCATGGGGAGTGGTACGGACCTCACGAAAGAATCTTCTTCTATCATTATTGCCGACAACAACTTTGCTTCCATTGTGGCTGGTGTTGAAGAAGGTCGGATCACCTACAATAATCTGCGAAAGATCATCTATATGCTTCTGTCAACAGGATTGGCGGAAATCCTGACCGTAGCGCTCGCGATGGTGTTTCAGCTGCCTCTTCCTTTTCTGGCCATTCAATTGTTATGGCTTAACCTGGTAACCAATGGCATCCAGGATATATCTCTGGCCTTTGAGCGTAGTAACAAGAATGTACTAAACAAACCTCCGCGTAGCCCAGGGGAACCAATCTTTGATTCACAGATGCTGTCACAAATCACTGTTTCTGGTCTGGCCACTACAATCATGTGTTTTGGCGTATGGTACTATTGTCTGAACGTGCTGCAGCTACAAGAAGTTGAGGCACGTACGATTGTCTTGATGCTGATGGTACTTATTCAAAATTTCCATGTGCTGAACTGTCGTTCGGAAACGACATCTATTTTCCGGCTGCCATTGAGTGGTAACTATGTCGCCGTGATCAGCATTTTCCTGGCGCAGGCTGTACATGTGGCGGCGTCGTATATTCCCTTTCTGGCAGATACCCTTTCCATTGAAATAATTCCCTGGAAGAATTGGTTTATCCTGCTATTGCTATCATCTTCGATCCTTGTTGTAATGGAGATCTACAAGCTGATCAATTCCGGCCGCAGTCAGAAAAAGCTAACGCAAAAGCTACGCTAAATCAGACCTTAACCACTTGCTTCGCCCCAAGTACAAACGCACGTAGTCCCGCTTTTGTCCACTTCGTTCGCGTCAAAGCAGGGTTATTTTCATAGTGGTTTGTTCGCAAACCATTGTCCTGCCAGTACATTTGAATCCGTGGATCATCCGCACCAAATAATTTCCACTCCGATTGAAATACCGTTACATAATGAAGTCCCCCGGCAAGCGTTGGGGCGCTCATTCGTACGATTACCGGCATTTCATTACGCAGGAGTAAGTCGTGAATTGTGCTGTAGTGATAATAGGATTCGTGGGACAACTGTAACTCATTCTGCGTTTCTCTCCGAAGCAGGTCACTAAGGTTTAACTTAAACCCCGGGACTTTCGTATGAAAAGCTCTTGGTCCATCCGGAAACAGCTCCTTATGTTTAAGCCGGGTCCGGTAGTCGTATGGCCTTCCATTTTGAAAATTCCATATGGCTGCAATCCAACCAACAGTCGCAGGGCCACAATACAAGCCTGGGACTATAGAGATTTCGCGGGCAATATCTTTAGCAAACGACGAGTTCCAAACGTTTATCTGTTTGCAGTCGTTCACTGGCGTTGCTACCATTTGAGTTGTGTTCACTGATTCAGATGAGTATACTCAGGAGGTTTTGATCTTCGTCAACATGCCTGGCGCTGTGCAGTCTGTCTGTAAATCCTATCCAGACTTCAGTTGAATCCTGCAGCACAAAGACATAGATATGAATGCCGCTGCCCTGATCTCTGTTGGGTTCACCAAATAAAATAACAAGGTCCCGATAACTCATGTCTACCCTCAAATGTTGCCGGAATTGTTCAACCGTTTTAGCATTGGCTGTATCGTCCTCTTCGGAACAAGATGAACAGAGGACAACTGTAAGCAAGAAAGGAAGTAAGATTTTCATAGAAGGCCTTATTTCCATTAGACAACACTCGGGACCGAAACGTTGGAAGGACTAGTCCGAAACTTCTATACTAGTGGCCTGTGCGATCGGCTTACCAGTCTCCATCGTCCTTTTTCTTCTTCTTCATCTCCACAAACTGAAGTTTGTCTGTAAAAGACTGATCTAATAGTCCCAGCATATTTGGCCTGCACCAATCCTGTGAAAGAATGGTTCCGCTGTTCTTGGCCGCAAAACTTGTAAGACTCTCCTTTGTTGTAATTTTCTTGTAGCCGATATCACCGGTAAGCTGGAGGGCACTGAGGGTGATTCTGTACTTTCCATCCTTAACCCCTACGGTTCCCTTTCCACTGTACTTACCTGTCTGAATGATGTTGGGAGTGCCTACCTGGGTAAACTGGAATTTTTTATAATCGACTATCAGGTCATTCAGGTCAAATGTAACTTCATCACCCGACTGCGAAACATTTGATAAATACGGAAGCGAAGTATAGTAAGCCGCCAGTTTAGCAGCACTTATCGAATCCTGCAGAAATATTTTCTGGTAGATAATTTCCTGATCGGCCAGTTTAAAATTGCCATAGCTGGTATTCCCCTGACCGTGCGCAAGAGCCGTTGCTATTAGGAGGAGAATACCTCCAAAAATTGACTTATTCATACTATTACTGTTGTTCTTCTAAAGGTACTGAACAAATAGCAAGCATGCCCGTCGCTGGTAAAAAAGAAAGGTCATTCAACCGGATCAAGGGTTGAATGACCTTTTATACCCTTACGGGGGCGGATCAGATAAACTTATTGATCAGGTTCTCAAAATATTCCTGTCTTCCGCTGATCTGCTGTGGTTCACCATTTTTATGTGCTAACAAGCGCAGTGCCTGCAACGAGAGTCTTCCGCGGGAGAATTGTTTCCCTTTGCCTGAATCAAACGAACTATAACGTTCCTTGCGAAGTCTGGTGTATTCGCCATCGTCAAGAATGGCCTGTGCTGTTAACAAGGCACGGGCAAACGCATCCATTCCACCGATGTGTGCATAAAAAATATCCACCAGGTCTGTTGAATTTCTTCGTGTCTTAGCGTCGAAATTAACACCGCCTGTTTTGAATCCGCCTGCCTCCAGAACAACCAGCATCGATTCAGTGAGTTCGTATAAATTGTTAGGGAATTGATCGGTATCCCAGCCATTCTGGTAATCACCACGATTAGCATCCATGCTGCCGAGTAGTCCCGCATCGGCTGCTACCTGCAATTCATGCTGCATCGTATGGTTCGCGAGTGTGGCGTGGTTCACTTCCAGGTTAAGTTTGAAATCATCCATCAAATCATACTGGCGAAGGAAAGAAATTACCGTTGCTGCATCAAAATCGTACTGATGTTTGGTTGGCTCCATAGGTTTCGGTTCAATAAGAAAGGTTCCCTTAAAACCACTTTTTCTTCCATAGTCACGGGCCATGTGCAGGAAATTTGCCAGGTGCTCCTGTTCGCGTTTCATTTTGGTGTTGAGCAATGAAATATACCCTTCTCTTCCACCCCAGAATACGTAATTGGAACCACCGAGTTCAATAGTAGCATCGAGTGCATTCTTGACCTGCGCGCCAGCCCAGCACACCACATTAAAATCAGGGTTTGTAGACGCACCATTCATATAGCGCGGATTGGAAAACATATTCGCTGTTCCCCAAAGCAATTTAACACCAGACTCCTTTTGCTTTAGTTTGGCGTAATCAACAATCTTACGGAGGCGGCTTTCAGACTCTTTGAGGGTTGCTCCTTCTTCTACCAGATCATAGTCGTGGAAGCAGTAGAATGGCGCTCCGATCTTCGTAATAAATTCAAACGCCGCATCCATTTTATCATAACCGCGTTGCATCGCATCACCGCTCTGGTCCCATGGGAATTTTTTTGTTCCTGGTCCGAAAGGATCGCCACCTGTTCCGCAGAACGTATGCCAATAGGCAATCGCAAAACGAAAATGATCCAGCATGGTTTTCTTACCTACCCGTTGTTTTGGATTATAATACTTAAAGGCAAGCGGGTTATCTGATTCAGGGCCTTCATACTTAATCGCCTTAATACCTTTAAAGTATGTCTTGTTTCCGATTGTAGTTTTCATGGTTTATTGTGGGTTATAAAAATTTATACTGTTCGCCCGTAGCGAAGGAGCTTAAGTCAAAAGTAGTTGTTTTTTGAGGATCTGCCTCCATTGGTCGTAGGCATGAGCATACTGTTCGGTTGGTAGTTTTTGCGGTTCATCAATACGGATAATCTTCAACCCCTTAAACGCCTCCTCAAAAGAACTATATATGCCTGCACCTACCCCTGCACCCAGCGCCGCGCCCTTTGCGCCATCGGTATCATAAAGCTCAAGACGGGCTCCCGTAGTGTTGACAAAGGCCTCACGAAATATCGGACTTAAAAACATGTTGGCATTTCCGGCCCTGATTACTTTTGTTTTCAATCCCATTCCCGACAATACGTCGAAACCATAACTTAATGCAAAAACAATTCCCTCCTGCGCTGCCCGGAATACATGGGATTGTCCGTGACGGTTAAAATTCAATCCATAAAACGATGCGCTGATATCCTTGTCCTCCAAAACGCGCTCGGCACCATTTCCAAAGGGAAGCACTGATATTCCATCTGAACCAATCGGAGCTTCCGATGCCATGGTATTGATTTGCTCATAATCATACGAGGTTCCATTTCCTTTCGCCTGCTTCCTCAGCCAGCTGTTCAGGATTCCTGTTCCATTTATACAAAGAAGTACGCCATTGCTCTTGTTCGGCTTTCGGTCGTTCACATGGATAAACGTATTCACCCTGGACTTGGGATCATACGCGTTCTTGTCGGTGACGCTATAGATAACACCAGAAGTGCCGGCAGTTGCCGCAGTTTCTCCGGGATTGAGAACATTAAGTGAAAACGCATTGTTCGGTTGATCTCCGGCCCGATAACTCACCGGAGTACCTGCTTTCAGTCCAAGCAACGATGCGGCCGCGACCGTTACCTTACCCTGAACTGAAAATGTTGGAACCTGGGACGCTATCATTTCTTTTGGAATACCATAGAGCTCCAATAGTCTCGCTGATGGTGCCTCATCCTGATAATCCCAAAACATTCCTTCAGATAAACCCGATGCTGTTGTCACCACTTCGCCTGTCAATTTCATGGCAAGAAAATCACCCGGCAACATGACTTTGTGGATTCGCGCAAAAATCTCTGGCTCATTTTCCTTCACCCACCGGAGTTTAGATGCGGTAAAGTTTCCCGGTGAATTCAGCAGATGTTGTAAGGAGTATTCTTCCCCTAACTTCTGAAATGCTGCCTTCCCAATTTCAACCGCCCGACTATCACACCAGATAATAGAAGGCCGGAGAACATTCATATTCTTATCTACACATACCAGCCCGTGCATTTGATAAGAAATTCCAATAGCTTCTACCTCCGTGCCGCTTATTCCTGATTTCTTTAAACAAGCCTGAAAACTTTTTACGGCATGCTCCCACCAAAGCTCCGGAGACTGCTCCGCCCACCCAGCTTGCACAGCAAGCATAGACATTTCTTCCGATGGTGATTGTGCGGAAGCCATCACCTGGCCGGTCGAGACTTCAATAAGGGAAGCCTTTACAGATGAACTTCCCAAATCATACCCCAGGAGGAATTTCTTCATATTTTAGATAATTACAATCGATTGAAGATTGGGTAAAGATATAACTTATAGTACATTTGACTACAAGGTAAACCAATTTATTTTTAACCCTCTTTTGTTACTCGATTTATGGATAATCAATTGCCTGAAGCAGTAATAGAAGCCCTCTCTATTGACTGTTTAATTTTTGGCTTCAAAAAAAATGAATTGGATATCCTTCTTGTGCAGCACGGTGAGGGCATTAGCAAAGGTAAGTGGGCACTTCCGGGTGGATGGATACGATATAAAGAAAGTATAGATGATTCGGCCGCCAGAATACTCAATGAATTAACCGGCGTTTCGAATATCTACCTCGACCAGCTTAAGGCCTTCGGTGATGTTAGCCGATACCCAACCAAACGCGTTATTACCATCGTGTACTATGCGCTTGTGAAACCTGAGGACTATACCCTTCATCCGGGGTTTACGGCAGCAGATGCACAATGGTTTAAAGTAAGTGAAGTGCCTGCGCTTCCGTATGATCATCAGCAGATACTTCAGCAAGGGTTAGACCACCTGAAACATAAAGTCCGGCATGAGCCTATCGGTTTCAACCTGATCCCAAAAAAATTTACATTGCTTCAGCTGCAGCAACTCTATGAAGCCATTTTATCCAGGAAGCTGGACAAGCCAAATTTCAGAAGGAAGCTCATGAAAATGAACCTCCTGGAACCGTGTAAGGAAAAACAAACTGCTGTCTCGCACCGCGCTGCGAATCTCTTTCGGTTTGATAAAAGGAATTACAATAAGCTGACGGAGAAGGGATTTATGTTTGAACTTTAGAATACATCAAGAATAAAAGACAGCCAGCTCAAAACCAATCGTAATCTTTTTCTCGTACATCAACAAAATCTTCTATAAATTGTTGGCTTGAGTATGAATAGACTTATCCTGCTATTGTTCCTGTTTTCAACGCAAGCTATGGCGCAAAAACTTATAATTGCCGACGAAGTAAAATTCCTTGCGCTGGGTGATTCATACACCATCGGTGAGAGTGTTCCATTGCGTTTGCGCTGGCCTTCCCAAATGGCAGATTCGCTGAACTTGCGGGGAATTGATTGCCATGAGCCGCGGATCATCGCGATGACCGGATGGCGGACTGATAACCTGAAGGCGGCAATACTTCGCGCGAAATTAAAACCGGAGTACAATCTGATTTCGTTGCTTATTGGGGTAAACAATTATTACCAGGGCAAATCCGCTAAAAGTTATGCTCCTGAATTTGAAGAACTTTTGCTGCTTGCTATCGAACTTGCCGGGGGTATAAAATCAAATGTGTTCGTCTTGTCCATTCCGGATTACGGGTACACGCCATTTGGAAAAGATAACCAGATCAAAATAAGTGAGGGGATTGACAGTTTTAATGCGGTGAACAAATCAATAACGGAGACGTTGGGGGTTTCCTATTATTCCATAACCGATATTTCGCGACAAGGCCTTGAAAAGCCCGAACTGCTGGCTGCTGATGGTCTGCATCCATCGGAAAAAATGTATTCCTTGTGGGTAGAGAGGATATTGAGTGAAGTGACCTTTGTCTCTTCAGAACGCTAAATGGTAGCTCAGGTTTTTGGCATTTGCTCAATCGAATCAAATTCGGTAATAATATCACCTAAACTAGCGAGAGTGTTCGTGCGACGGTCACGCGGGTAGCTCACTCCTGCCTCGAGCTGGCGCAAGTGTTGTGCGTTTGCTTGTGCGCAGCTCACTTGTGCCACTACTCTCGCGCTCACCAGCCATTTTAGATTTGGGCGAAAATGATAGGTCCAAGTCACGCGCAAAGCTCACGCTCTTGCCTAAGACTTGAACCAGTATCCGTTATTTTTAGAAGACTTGGACCAGACGGGTCCTTCGCACGCACATACCCTCACACATCCACTGCTAAGGATTATGGTAAATAAGAAATGTTAACGTTTCAAAGAAAGCACCTTATCATTCATAATGATTTCCAGAGGCTCTCCCGCTTCCAAAACTGTCTGAACTCCTTCCTTGCTTACTTTCACTGTTATGACTCTCTTCCGGAATTCCAATCGGAATGAATAGGATTTCCACTGATCGGGAATAAACGGATTGAAATGTAGTTTACCATTTCTTACCCGCATACCGCCAAATCCCTTTATCACACTCATCCACGTACCCGCCATCGACGTGATGTGACATCCTTCTTCCGTATCGTTGTTGTAATCGTCAAGATCCAGACGCGCAGTTCGGAGGTAGAAGGCATACGCCAGTTCCTTGTATCCAAGTTTGGAAGCCAGTATGGCGTGCACACAGGGAGAAAGTGATGACTCGTGTACCGTCATCGGTTCGTAAAAATCAAAATTCTTCCGGATCTTTTCCGTATCAAAATCGTCCTCAAACAAGTAAAGCCCCTGCAACACATCAGCCTGCTTAATAAAACAGGATCGCAGGATCCGATCCCATGACCACTTTTGATTAATAGGGCGGTCAGCCGGACTTAAGTCATTTACATGACGAAGTTCCTTATCGAGAAACCCATCCTGCTGCAAAATCACTCCACGTTGCGGGTCTTCGGGATAGTACATATCCTTTGCGATCTCGCCCCACTTCTTTGTTTCAGCTATTTCATTAAACCCAACTTTACTGACGATCTCGCTGTATCGTTTGGGGTCTGCTGATTTTACATAGTCAATTGACTGCTGCGTGAATCTCAGTGTCCAGGCACCGAGGTAGTTCGTATACCAGTTATTGTTGACGTTGTTTTCGTATTCATTTGGTCCCGTGACTCCAAGAATTACATACTTGTTTTTGTCAGCCGACCAGTTGACCCGTTGTGACCAGAATCGTGAAATTCCAATCAGTACTTCCAGGCCATACTCAACCAGATAACCCTGGTCGCCGGTATAGTCGATGTAATCACGGATAGCATACGCCATCGCGCTGGTACGGTGAATTTCTTCGAACGTTATCTCCCATTCGTTATGACATTCTTCACCGTTCATCGTCACAAACGGGTAAAATGCGGCACCATCCTTAAATCCTAACTTCTTCCCATTCTCAATAGCCTTTGGTAGGTGTTTGTACCGGTAGATCAACAGATTGCGGGCAACTTTCTGTTCTGCGGTACCCAGGTAAAAAGGAATACAATACGCCTCTGTATCCCAATACGTACTTCCACCATATTTCTCTCCGGTAAATCCCTTGGGACCAATGTTCAACCTTTCATCTTCACCTGTATAGGTCTGTGTAAGTTGAAAGATGTTAAATCGTATTCCCTGCTGGGCGGCAACATCTCCTTCAATCGTGATATCGCACTCTTCCCATTTATGGGACCAGACTTTGGCGTGCTCTTCAAACAGTGTCTCAAAGCCGGTTTCCAGCGCATCGTCCAGGACCTTCCTGCACTCATCTACCAGCTTCTCCTTAGGATGGTTTTCTGAAGACAATACAGCACCATACTTATAAATAACCAACTCCTTTCCCTCCAGCAAATTAAGCTGTATAACATTGCCGGCATATTTTTCACGTTGTTCGATGTTGACACGTTCAAACGGAATCTTTTTCCCTTCGGATACTATCGAATAGCACATGCCGGTGGTAACGTGGAAGAATGTCTTTTTTGTCTGGGCTGTAACAATAGCCCTTCCTTCAGCCGCTTCCTTATTCACTTCTTCCCAGAACTTCTCATCGTAATTGGAATCCTTATTAACAACATCCGCGTCAACGTACAGCGATAGCGTTGCCTTCGAAGAAAAATTAACCGGTGTGATGGCGTACCGGATAGCACCGACCTCACCCCGCGCCATACTGCAGAACCTTTTGGAATCTACCTTGATGATCTTTCCATCCGGAAAGGTTGCGGTGAAGCTCCTTTGTAAAAGGCCAACCTTCATATCCAGCACCCTTTTGAAATTGTCAACTTTACATTTAGCCAGGTCGAGTTTCTGATTATCTATGGCTACCCGAATACCAATCCAATTGGGCGCATTTAATACCTTCGCGAAGTATTCCGGATACCCATTCTTCCACCAGCCCACCCGTGTTTTGTCAGGGTAATACACGCCAGCGACATAACTGCCACGCAACGTTTCTCCGGAATACTCTTCTTCAAAATTGGCACGTTGACCCATCCGGCCATTGCCAATACTGAAGACGCTTTCCGAAACCATATTGTAGTGAGGATTAAGTCCCTCTTCAATTATCTGCCATTCGTGGTGTTTGAGATATTCCTTCATGGGGTAGAGGTATAAGGGTATAAGGTATAAGGTATAGGGTATAGGGTATGGGGTGTAGGTATTAGTTATGAGTTATGGGTTATGAGTTATGAGTTGAAAATTAGAATTTAAAGGCTAAAAGGTCTTGGGGTTGGAATTCGGCGGTTGTGGATACAACTCGGTGGGCATGTCCGAGCAAGGTTGGGGAACCTACGCCGACGCACTTCATACCCGCTGCGAGCGCCGCGTCTACACCGGCTTCTGCATCTTCAAAAACCAAACAATCCCGGGGATCAATTCCCAGCATTGTTGCCGTCAGAAGAAAAATCTCGGGATTCGGTTTGGTCTGTACGATCATACTTCCATCCACCACAGCATCAAAATCATTTTGAATTTGCAGGATATCCACAACCATCTTTGCATTTTTGCTGCTGGACGCCAGTCCCACTTTAATTCCCTGTTCACGGAGTTGCCTGATCAGCGATTTTACTCCCGGATAGATTTCTTCAGGGGACATAAGCTTCAGGTATTCCACAAACCAACCATTCTTTTTATCTGCCAGAGCTACTTTTTCCGTAGGGCTCATAATCACTCCACCCAATTCCAGAATAATTTCAAGAGAACGAATGCGGCTAACTCCTTTTAATCGTTCATTGTCCGCTTCCGTGAGTTCAATTCCGATTTCCCTTGCCAATCTTTTCCATGCCAAATAATGGTAACGCGCCGTGTCGACAATTACGCCGTCCAGGTCAAAAATACATGCCTTTATCAAATTTGATGTGTTTTAAATTTAAGTGTGGAAAAAAGTGTGTGGAGATTGGATTCAGGAATACGTCTTCTGAATAATTTTATTGGTCTCTTTTAAAGACTTAAATACGGCAAAGGTTTTGCCTTGGGTCCGCAGCGCACCCAAAGCATTTCCGTACTGCGCAGCGCCTATATAATCCGTAGGCTTTTGTAATAAGCCAAACCCAACACCGCCTGCAAAGGAATCACCACACCCTGTAGTGTCCACCACATTATCCACTTTTACAGCCGGCACCATTTCTTCAACCAGTTTTCCGTTTTTTCTAAAGTAAGTCAGGCAGCCCCTGGAATCCACGGTTATGTATACACACTTGACGCCCATATTCAGGCAATGTACTGCAAATTCCCGAAGGGAATCCCGATCAACTTCTTCCGATTCAACAAAATAATCGCGTGTTTCATATTCCTTTTTAAACCAGGAAGCATGGGCCTCTTCCAAATTCATTTTTAACACATCTATAAAAGGAAGCCATTGGTCGCGATCAATCCAGAATTTTCGCTGTCTTTCCCCACTGAACAGACAGGCGGTTGTCGGGCCATGGGCATCGAAAATTATAGTGCCTTTGCTATTCGCCTTTAAAAACTTCAGCGTATCCAGTGAGATTTCATAATCACTGATCGGTATAAAGACAAACACTTTACAGGTAAGTAGGTTCTTCACATCGGCTGGCATGATTGGGTCCATAAAACCTGTCTGCCGTTCGATGCGGTTATTCATATCGATAAACTTGAGACTGATAATATCTCCCTGATCATTCTTGCTGGTCAGGTGTTTGAGGTTTATCCCTTCGTAACCTTGAAAGACTTCTTTCACATTATCCAAATCTACCTGACGAACATGGCAAACGGGTACAACCTCAATCGCCTCTCCTGCCAGAATGGAAAGTGCAATAACAGGATGGGTGACACATCCCCACTTCTGAATGAGATCTCCCTGATGTGTTACAATATGGTCGCGGGGGATAGGTCCGAGAACTGCTATTCTTTTCATCTCAAATACGGTTACGTTTTATCCTTGTTGTACGGTGGAATTCAAAGACTATCCATTTTTCAAAAAGTATGTCAACTCACCAAAAAAGCAGCCCCGAATACTCCGGCGCTATCGCCAAGAAGAGGTCTCACGACGGGAGTATCAAGCCTGTTGTTAAAAACATTTTTGCGAAGTGAATCCACACCACGATCATAAAGCAGGTCAATATTACCCACACCCCCACCTATCACAATCACGTCAGGATCAAGGATATTAACCACTACGCTTATGCCTTTACCAAAAAACTCGACAAGGCGCATCATGGTCTTCTGTGCTGCTGGATCCACCTTTGACTCGGCAAGGGCAACAATATCTTTTAGGGGTTTTTTATTGCCGGTTTCTTTCCAATAATACTTTTCAAGTGCGGGTCCGGAGATAACATTTTCAACACACCCTGATTTCCCGCAATAGCATGGTCCTCCGGACTCATCAAGAAAGTTGTGACCCCATTCTCCCGCGATTCCCTGCAGCCCGATAATGGGTTTTCCATCTACTACAATACCACCGCCAACACCGGTTCCCAGAATAACGCCAAATACTACTTTTGCATCGGGGAATTGTTCCTTCACTACCCCAAATCTGGTTTCTGCCAGGGCAAAACAATCGGCATCATTTGCCAGTTCTACGCTCACACCGAGTTGTTTCTCCAGGTCCGCTTTCATGGGCTGGCCATTCATAGCCACAGAATTGCAATTCTTCATGATACCCAGCTTGGGATCCAGTATCCCGGGCGTGGCAAAACCGATGCGGGCTGGTTTAAAACCTGCCTCCTTCTCCATCAGCGTAACAACTTTTTTAACTTGTTTGAGGATGTGCTTATAACCCTTGTCTGCCTCCGTAGGTACTCTGTCGCGAAACAGCACTTCCGGATCCTTTGCCGATTTCAGGATCACACCCTCAATCTTTGTACCGCCCATGTCGATACCCCAAAGGCTATTCTTGTCAATTTTACCTTTCTTTTTCACTGCGATACCTGTAACAAGTCAACAATCGTTTACCTCCGTAATTTAAGGGACTAATCGGATAATTTTAAAAACACGGCAACATTTAAATGACTTTACTCCACCACCGATTTCAGACTCCGTCGTCAAAATTGCGAAGCTCCCGCTGTATAATTTCCAGGTCGGCAAGCTCCTTCTGCAACCTTGACTCACTCCATAAAAAATAGTTACCACATTCATTCGCAATCACCTCTTTCCACTTCACAATCCTATGGATATCAAAGTACATCAGGCCGGTTCTTCTGATGAAAAAATCCTGGAGGGTACAAACCATTTCATGATGCAGACAATACCAAAGCTCCGCCTTCAGCAAGGATATTTCCGCTTTATCGTCCGGTGGCTTTCCTGCATAGTTGATAATTAATTCAGCTTGCTGTCCATAATTCTCCACCAAATACCGGGCAGTTGATTCCCCCAGCCCAAACGCACTTAGTTTTTGGGAAATAGTTTGTGTGTATTTCTTGACTTGTTTAAAGGAAACGAAGGTATTGGAAGCCAGTTTTATCTGACTAGTCCGACACGGGTACAACGAACGGTCCGTGAAGTGCCGCTTTACAACTAACGCTACTACCCGTTCAGCCATTTTTCTATACCCTGTTAGTTTGCCTCCGGCTATGGAAATCAATCCGGTGTTCGATTCAAATATCTCGTCTTTGCGGGATAGCTCTGACGCTGATTTTCCTTCCTCATGAATCAACGGTCTTAATCCCGCCCAACTGGACTCGATATCAGATACCTGCAGCTTCACCGTAGGAAATGTCGCATTTACAGCAGCAATCAGATACTGCGCATCCTTGAGTGTTGTAAGCACATGGTCCTTGGGGCCATCATAAGTTGTATCGGTGGTACCAATGTATGTGGTTCGTCCACGGGGTATGGCAAAAATCATACGGCCGTCGTCTACATCGAAATAAATAGCCTGCCGTACAGGAAGTTTGTCATGAGGCACAACGACATGAACGCCTTTGGTAAGGTGGAGATACTTTCCCTCTTTTGATTTATTGATATCGCGAAGTTCATCCACCCAAGGCCCGGCTGCGGAGACAACAACAGTCGATTGAATAATAAACTGTTCATCTGACAACATATCCTTCACCCGAACACCGGATATCACTTCACCCGTATAGGTAAACTCGGTAACCTTGGCGTAACTTAAAACAGACGCACCGTAGCTCACAGCCGCTTTGACTACTTCGATAGTGAGCCGGGCATCGTCCGTTCGGTATTCGGCATAAATTGCCCCTCCGTTTACATCATCCTTCCGTAGTAAAGGTTCGTATTTCAACGTCTGAAGTTTAGTCAGCATTTTTCGCTGGTCCTCAGGATTTACGCCTGCCAGCCAATCATATACCTTCAGACCAATTGATGTGAGCCAATAGCCAAGCCCTTTTTTGTCAGAAAGAGGTAACAACATTTTTTCGGGCACCACCAGGTGCGGTGCCAATTGGTGAACTACGGCGCGTTCACTTCCTACTTCTTTAACAAGTCCAAATTCAAGCTGCTTCAGATAGCGAAGTCCACCATGGATAAGTTTTGTGGAACGGCTACTGGTTCCAAATGCAAAATCATTTTTTTCAACCAGTGCGGTTTTTAGTCCGCGTGAAGCAGCATCCAAAGCAATTCCGGCACCCGTAATTCCTCCCCCAATAATGACAATATCAAATTTCTCCGTCGAGAGTTTACGGATAATGGCAAGGCGGTCGTTATAGGAAAATGAAACCACGTAAAAAAAATTAAATATTATCTGATCAATCCGATCACCCTCCGGTCAGGAATTATTGCTCCACCCAGCCTTTTGTACGCTCCACTGCTTTTAGCCATCCTTTATATAATTGCTTTCTGGTGGCTTCAGCCATCTGTGGAGTAAATCGCTTTTGAATCTTTCTGTTGCGAATAATATCTTCCTTCTTCCACAAGCCTATTTGAATTCCTGCCAGGTATGCGGCACCTAAAGCCGTCGATTCGATAACCTCAGGACGTTCAACTTCGGTCCCCAGGATATCAGCTTGAAATTGCATCAGAATGTTATTGGCACACGCTCCACCATCCACCTTTAAACTTGCCAGGTGTAATCCGGCATCTTCCTGCATCGCATTCAGAATGTCTTTTGTCTGGAAAGCTAATGATTCGAGTGTAGCTTTTATAATATGATCTTTTCCTGTATCACGGGTTAAGCCAAAGATTGCACCTCGTGCATACATATCCCAATAGGGCGCACCTAGTCCGGCAAAGGCAGGTACCACATACACTTCATTGGAACCAAGTGCTTTTGCGGCGAAGTATTCCGAGTCTTTGGACTGGTCAATCAGGTGAAGGCCGTCGCGAAGCCACTGAACAGCTGCTCCTGCAATAAATACACTTCCTTCCAAAGCATATTGAACTTCACCATCCATTCCCCATGCGATGGTAGTGATAAGCCCGTTTTTGGAAAGCTGAATTTTAGAACCCATATTCATCAGCATAAAACAACCCGTGCCATAGGTGTTCTTCGCCATTCCAGGCTCAAAACAAGCCTGACCAAATAAGGCCGCCTGTTGGTCGCCTGCCACTCCGGCGATAGGAATGTTCACACCTTTAAAGGTCCAGTCTCCAAAGTGAAAAGCCGAAGGCTTTACTTCCGGCAACATCGACTTCGGGATTTGCAGCGCCTCCAGAAGTTTGTCATCCCAGGACAAACTCCTGATGTTAAAGACCATTGTCCGTGATGCATTTGTAAGATCCGTCGCATGCACCTTTCTGCCGCTTAAATTCCAGATCAGCCAGGTGTCTATCGTACCAAAAAGCAAATCGCCTTTCGATGCTTTTTCCTGCGCCTTCGGAACGTTATCGAGTATCCATTTGATTTTTGTGCCGGAGAAATAAGAATCGATAACCAATCCGGTATTTTGCCTGACATACTCCTGATGGCCTTGTGCCTTTAGCTGTTCACAGATCGGTGCTGTCCGCTTGTCCTGCCAAACAATAGCATTGTATACGGGCTCTCCGGTGGTACGGTCCCAGACAACCGTCGTCTCACGCTGGTTGGTTATTCCGATGGCAGCGATTGAATTTGCTTCTATTTGGTGTGACTGGATCAGCCTTTCCAGGACACCCAGTTGCGTTGCCAGTATCTCCTGGGGATCGTGTTCAACCCAGCCGGATTGGGGAAATATCTGACGAAACTCCTGCTGTTCGATTCCAATTATTTCACCCTTGTCATCAAATAAAACAGCACGGGAACTTGTAGTCCCTTGATCCAGCGCAATAATATATTTCATGTGATTGTCCCTTATGTTTTAACGATCAATGACAGATCGTCGAATCGGTTTAATAGTTATAAGTAACTGATATAATCTCAGTAGATAAAACACTTCTTAAACAAATAACATGTTGTAAATCCAGGCACCCAATGATCCGCCGATAAGTGGCCCAACAACCGGAACCCAGCTATACGACCAATCGGATGAGCCCTTCCCCGGGATAGGCAGTATAAAATGAGCGACACGCGGAGCAAAATCCCTTGCCGGGTTAATGGCAAAACCTGTTGTACCACCCAGGCTCAGGCCGATGGAGACAATGAGCGCTCCAACAATGAGCGGGTTAAGTCCTGCTGTAAATTCATTTGCTCCGATAAACAGAATCGCCAGCACCAATACCATGGTTGCAATAATTTCGCTTATCACGTTTGCCGGAGTTGAACGTACGGCCGGGGCTGTACAAAATATCGCAAGTTTTTTATCCGGGCTATCGGTCATACTCCAATGTGCCAAGTAATGGAGCCACACCAGTACCGAACCGACAAAAGCTCCGGCAAACTGGGCTATAACATATCCGGCAACCTGACTAGCAGGGAAATCACCGGTCAAAAAAAGCGCGAGGGTAATGGCTGGATTCAGGTGGGCACCACTAAATCTTCCCACGGCATATATGGCCATGGTAACCGCAAGGCCCCAGCCTACCACAATGGCAAGCCAACCGGCATTTTCAGATTTGGTTCCTTTTAATACTACCCCGGCCACAACTCCCTCTCCAAGAAGAATGAGGATCATTGTCCCGAGAAACTCTGCAACATAAGGTGACATAATGGTGGATTTGGTTGGTGACAAGATAACAAACCGAAATCGATTGTCCACCACCAAAACCAAATTTTGGCCGCATAGAAAAGGAAAAACAAACGGCAGGACTGTGGTTACTTTGGTTGTATTATATTTGACCTTACAACCTCAACCTTAGTTTGTGTGTCATTATTTTATTGGGTCCTAACATTACTGAATGAAGGTTTCTACGGTTAAGATTCTGTTATTTTCCCTGTTTTTGCTGATGTTCCGTCACTCCGTTGCGCAGGACGAATGGAATACACCGTGGATAATGATTGGCGACTCTTCTAAAATGAAAGCTAATCAGGACGTAATGGTAACCGGAACCATCACAACGGATTCAGGAGTGCCGGTTATCGGCGCTACGGTTTCGGCTGAGACCTTCAGATATTTCGACTACTCCGACCAGGCCGGCCGCTACTTATTGGAGATGCCGCCGGGACGATACAGAATAACCATCAAACACGTTGGAATGAAGACCGTTTACCTCCGGCTGAATGTGTTGTCGGGGGGCGTTCAAAATATTTCAATGACCGAAGGGACAACAGATCTGCCTGAAATCGTCATTAGCTCGCGGGCAATCGATAGTAATGTCAAACAGTCTCTTCCCGGCCTTACTAAATTGAATGTTCAGGAAATCCGTACGCTTCCCACGCTGATGGGCGAAGTCGATGTCCTTAAAAGCCTCCAACTCATGCCAGGTGTAAGCAGTGTGGGGGAAGGATCATCCGGATTCAATGTCCGGGGAGGGAGAACCGATCAAAACCTTGTGCTCTTAAACGATGTACCACTTTTTAACACGTCTCATGCATTGGGGTTCGTGTCCGCATTCAGTCAGGATGTTATAAAGGATTTCAGTTTATACAAAGGTAATGTCCCGGCAAACCTGGGTGGTCGCGCATCTTCTGTAGTGGAAATAACATCACGGCGCGGCGACTTCGAGAAATGGAAATATCAGGGAGGGATTGGTCCGATAACCAGTCGGTTCACAGCTGAAGGACCACTAAAAACAGCAAAAACCTCGCTCCTGCTGGGTGGACGGATTTCACATGCCAACTGGGCGCTGAAGATGGCTTCCGATCCGGATGTTTCGCGCAGCAAACTTTCTTTTTATGATGGGTTCGCCGGTCTTAGCCACCGGATATCGGCGAATAGCTCAGCCGATATAACATTCTACTCCAGCAAAGATGATTTCCAGTTTTCTGATCAGTTTGGATATTCCTGGAACAATTATATTATCAATGGAAAGTGGCAGGCGCTTGCAGACCGCAAAGCATCGCCTGTATTGTCGGTATCTTATGGTCATTTCAAGAGTTCACTTATAGATCCTTCCGGTATTGACGCTTCTGAATTAACCAACACGATGAATTATTTTCAGTTCAGTGAAACCGTAAACTATGTGCCCGATGATAAGCATACCATTGTTGCCGGCGTCGCGGGAATAGGATATTTTCCCAGGGCTGAGGAACTGGCCCCCTACCAGGGAAACCCGGCTATTGTGAGACAGTCAGCAGAAAAGGACAAAGGTGTAGAATGGGCAGTATTTGCAAATGATGACTACCAGATAAGCGAACGTTTTTCTATTTCCGTGGGGCTGCGTTACTCTCACTACACGCATCTGGGTGCCGATACAGTTTACACGTATGGCAATGGCTTGCCCAAATCAATCTCAACCATTCAGGATACTTCGTATTATTCTGACTTTGAAAGCATTACCTCCTTTGGCGGTCTGGAACCACGGATTTCCGCGCGCATCAACGTTACCCCTAGTCAATCCATTAAGCTTAGTTACAACCGTATGCGGCAGTATATACACCTGATCTCAAACACGACAGCGCCAACGCCCATCGATCTGTGGCAGGTTTCCAACGGATATTTGAAACCCCAGATTGCCGATAATTTTTCGCTTGGTTACTTTCTCAATTTTAAAGATAATGAGTGGGAGACTTCGGCTGAAGTGTTCTACAAGAACATGCAAAACCTGGTTGAATATAAAGACTTCCCGGAGCTGTTTCTCAATGACCACCTGGAAACGGAATTGCTATCAGGCACCGGTCGCGCGTATGGGGCAGAATTATATATCCGCCGACTTAAAGGCAAATTGACGGGGTGGATTTCTTATACCTATTCTCAGACGGAGATCAAAGTGCCGTCAGAAAATGGGTCTGAATCCATCAATGATGGCGATTGGTATCCTTCCAACTACAATAAACCTCATACCTTTAATTTAGTACTGGACAGAAGGCTTCGTAAAGGTGGAGCTTTTTCGTTTATCGTAACCTACAACTCGGGCAGGCCATTAACAGCGATAGAATCAAGTTTCATCACGGGTGGTACCGTTGTGCCGGTGTATTCGGAGCGAAACAAGTATACTATACCCGACTATTTCAGAGTTGATTTTTCATTTACGATAGGTAACATCCTCAAAAAAATTGATGATTCCCTGGTGTTTTCTGTGTACAATCTTTTCGGTCGGAATAATGCTTACTCTGTTTTCTACCAGCGGCCTGCCAACAACTTCTTTATTCCGAAACCCTACAAACTTTCCGTGCTGGGTGCCGCATTACCATCATTGACTTACAACTTCAGATTTTGATAATGAATCCCTTCTCAACTACCGGACCCCATCGCGTTAGATCAAGCATAAAGCTCGTGTGCCTTCTTTTATTGGGCAGCTGTTTAACGCCGGTTGATTTCTCAACTGAGCGCATAGGGGGAACGTTGGTCGTTGGAGGACAGATCAGTACCATTCCGGAGCAAAACATCATACAACTGGGGCTGACGGCTGACTCGGAACGCCTTCCTGTCCCGCTTTCGGGGGCCTATCTCCTTTTATCCGATGATCAAAACCAATCAGCTTCATATTACGAAGACCCGAACAATCCGGGGACGTATATCCTCCCGGATATGCAAGGTGTACCCGGGAGGACCTACACCCTGCAGATAAATCTACCTGATGGAGCGGTTTATCAATCAGCACCTGAAAGAATACCCGCTACATCCGGTCAAGTGACAACGCGGTACGAATTTATTCAGGAAGAGTACACCGATGCAGAAGGTATTGTCTCACTCGAGTGGTTTATAAAGATCTATGCAAATTCACAGCTACCGGTAGCTGAAGTACCGGCCTATCTGAAGTGGAGCGTTGAAGAAGTCTTCCTTCTTTCACCTACCGATTTCCCTGATCCATTCGGGCACATACCACCACCGTGTTTTATTGCGCAGAATGCCGACCCGCAACGAATTGCGCTGTTTGACGGAGATAAACTACAATCAACGTCCATTGAAAATTTACTTGTTGGTTCAAGGGTAATTGACTGGACTTTTCAGGAGAAGCACTACTTTACTACCTACCAAACATCGCTCACCAAAGAAGCCTATGAATATTGGAGGAAAGTCAACATCCTGGCAAATCAGGTTGGGTCAATATTTGACACCCCTCCGGCAACAATTACAGGAAATATCCTCAACGTTAACAGGCCTTCGGAAAAAGCGCTCGGTTATTTTCAGGCAACCAACCAGGTATATGATCGTTTTGTTATCTATCAGGACAATCTACCGTACAGGCTGCTAACCTCAACCTGCACTTATGATGGCCGGGTATTTAGCCTCTATCCACAGCGTTGTCTTGACTGTACGTCAGTGCGCAATAGTAGTTACAACCGGCCCGAATGGTTTTAGTTTAATTGGAATCCGCCAGATCTTCTTTCCTCGTTTTTATGTTCTCCACAATATAACTGCCCAAAGCCCGGCCCTCAACTATTCCTTCGTCGCATGCCGGTCTATAATGTATTCCGCCGTACATCCTGCTGACTGCTGCTTCCTGACTCGCTTCAAAAAATGATTTAAAACTTCGGGCGGTCAGGCCAAATTCAAGCTCGGTGGAATCGGTAAAGGCAAAGTTTTCACCAAACAAATCCGTGAGAGCGGTGGCAGCAGCGGACGATATCACGCTATGACCACTGGTATGCTCCGGGAAGGGTGGCGTCTGTAGCAGTGGCACCCAGTTTTCGTCGATATGTTGGTTGATATAGGTCTCCGGACGAACTAACCTGCTCCTGTATTTTTCATCCCAGCAGGAAATAAACCCATCCACCAATGAAACAGCAACTCTGACATACGCCTCTGCCGACTCAACCAGATTGGTTTTCTTACTTACACAGGCCAGATGAGTGATATTCATCCAATGTCCACCCGGTGAGATTTTTTTAGTAGCAAACATCACGTGGCCCTTCACATTCATGACGAAAGGATTACAGTCCCAGAACGAAGCAATTTGTCTTTGCTCTTCGGTCAGATTCACTCCCATTTCATGGACTTCCAGTGCTTCTTTGTAAAACTGACTATTCTTTTCCGTCGAAAACTTCGTGGGACCCTGCGGCTTGAACTGACCAGCTGAGTCGATGGCAAAAGTCCTTATCTTATCCCAATGGGGTTCAATCGCATCCATATACGCGGGAGGTGTAGGCTTCCACGTAGCCTGATCATCAAGAATAGAGTACTTTGGGAAGGAGCGGCTTTGTTTGTAGTTATCCTTTGATGACCATGCCATGATATGATCTGCAACCTGACTGCCAAAGGCTACTGAACGGTCGAACACTTCTTCCGGCATTCCTGTATCCTTATACTCCTGCATGATTTGGCTGTAAAAGGCATCCAGTTTGTCCTCTGAAAATATCAGTGCACGTCCGACTTTCAGCACGGCCTGAACTGACGCAAGGGTGTAACTGTAATCCAATGCTTTATCGGGCTGCGGCACAGGCTCAAGACCATTGAGTTGACCCGCCAGGCTTTTGTATTTGCTATCCTGATGAATCGCTGCTTCATAGGCTGCCACGCTGGTATAGGCATAAATCCGCGATGCCACCGGTGGCGAGAAAATATCGTGGACGATAATGTCAGTAATCAGCTTAATAGATCTGTGGAGAAATTCAGGATCCTCTGCGTCACGTTTCCAGTCAACACTTTCTTTGGTACACGAAACCGGGACCATGCACAGTAGCAAGACAATCTGAAATAACCACTTCATAGGATGCATCACTTTATTAATGTTTCAAAATTATGTTTTCAGCGCGAATAAAATATGATTAAAGTCTTATTCAACACTATTTCAGAAGAAATCAACCTGGAAATCTGTCTGTTTCCTGTATTTCACGGCCTATTCTGAAAAAATATTCCTGTTGCTTCATTCCTTGCTTTCATCTGATTTTTTGAACAGCACAATTGTGTCATTATTTCTGGAAATCAGGAACAGCTTTTCCCTGGTTGAAGTCACTACAGTTTTGATGTCCCGGCCCTGCCCTTTCACGACGAGTCCAGACCGTTGTGATCCAATGGACTCAAATCTCCCCTTACCATTTCCCAGCAACACAAGACCATACCCGGCATCATACCTTCCAAAATCGGGCTGGACAGCATCCATATTACCTACAGCCACGATATCGGTGTTCCCATCGCCATTGATATCCTCATTGCAAAAAGAGAAAATGGGGAAAGTTTGAGCTTCGATAGGCAGTTCGTTTATGACCAGCTTTCCATTACCCAGGTTTTCGATGTAGGCGGAACCAAAAGTAAACACATCCTTTCTGGAAAATTTCTCCCGCATTTCAGGTTCAATGATGTCATCCAGTTGAACATTTTTGTAATTCTCATATTTCAGGAACTTCCTCCTTAAAGCGGGCACTTGCTTCACAAGCTGGTCCCTCGAAAGTAACGGGTAGCTTTTCCCCTGGTTGTAGTAGGTCAGAATATGGTCAAGCGAATTATTACTATCAATATCGCCGGTATACATACTTACCGGTTCATCTTCAGTAGCCCGGAGCCTTGAATTTCGTCCCAGGTTACCTGCCACAAAATCGATATCTCCGTCCTTATCAAAATCATCAGCAGCTATTGTATTCCACCACCCGTTTGTTTTTGAGAGCCCATATTCAATCGTCATGTTATCAAAGCCCCCATTTTCATTTTGTATCATAACGGTGACAGGCATCCACTCTCCTACTACAACGAGATCAACACGTTTATCCCGATTTACATCACACCAGACGGCATCGGTAACCATTCCAAAAGATCCTTTCTGCAGTGCTGAGTAAAGCCGAGCCGAAGCATCTTCAAACTCACCCTTACCATTGTTTATCAACAAGTAGCTTGGTGGATCTACTCCATACTTCCCTGTTACAACTCTTCCACCGATGAATAGGTCAGTATCCCCATCATTATCCACATCCGCCGGCTTTACACATGCAGCATTCAGGAAAAGGGCGGGAAGTTGTTTCAGGTCTTTTTTGAAAATTCCGCTGCCATCATTCAGATACAACCTGGGTTTAAGGTTTTTATGGTTGCCAAAAAATTGCTGGCCTCCACTTACTACTATCAAATCGAGCGTTCCATTTTCATCTGCATCAAAGAAGGCTGCACTTACATCCTCTGCCAACGAATCCGCTTCAATTTCCGGTTGACTTGACAGGTCGAAGTTTCCTTTAGGGTCCTGAATAAAAATCGACCCAGCTTGTCCGGCAGCACCGCCTATAAAAAAATCATCGAGACTGTCACCATTTATATCTCCCACCGAAAGCTTAGGTCCCTGCGTAGAAACCATATGCGGAATCAGTCTCTCGGTACTAAATGCAACGAAATCATTTTCTTTGTGCTTAAAGGGAATTGGCTGTTCAACTTCCAGAAGTAATCTTACTGCTTCCACAGGGAGTTGCATTTCAATGGAGGGAATTAACTGTGCATCTCGCTCCTTCACGACGAGGGTTTGATTAGTGAGTACAGCCCGGAGCATTTGATCCTTTCCTGAGGGCCAACGAACATAAACTGAATCAATCGCTGTTACATTGCCCAATCCGATGTGTATTACAAAGTCAACGGACGACAGCCATCCTCGTGTGGGCATCTGCTCATAGTACATTTTTTTTTCGCCTGCGTATACTACTGTTTTCGAACCAATACCAAATCTGTTAGATCCAGCGCCGTCCAGTCTGACCTTAAGAAATTTTGAACCTTCGGCTGGTAAATCGTTTCGATAGATCGAAGCTTTCTCATTGATATTATTGACCACAAGATCAAGGTCACCATCATTATCAAGGTCGGCGTAAGAGGCACCGTTGGAAAGACTTGATTCCTTTCCAAGCCAGGAATCGGACACATTCCTGAAGGTCAGGTCACCGTTATTCAGGAAGGCGAAATTCGAAACTTTGCCCGATGGCATTTGATCAATCAGCTGTTGATCGGGGTAGTAATGTTGCGCAGAATCAGTCCGGATGTAATTGAAATAATCCAGATCATTTGGCCTGCCTACGATACCATTTGAAACAAAGAGGTCTTTTAATCCATCATTATCGAAGTCTGCCAGCAAAGGTCCCCAACTCCAATCTGTCGCCTCCACGCCAGCTAAAGGCGCGATATCGCTAAACATCAGATTAGCATTCTTGTCCGCGCCCCGGTTTAACTGCAGTGTATTCCTGGCAAACTGATAATGATATCCATATCCCAGCTTGAATTCATATATTTCAAAAGCATCCTCTCCTGCCGAAGTCTTAATCACTTCTTCATCTCTCGGCAACATGTCCAGAGTGACAATATCGTTCAGGCCATCGTTATTGATATCACCAATATCATTGCCCATGGAAAAACGACTTGAGTGCGGAATGGATTTTTCCAGTTCCTGCTTAAATTTTCCGCCGCCCTGGTTTACATACAGGTAATCATTCTCACCGAAATCATTGGATACATAAATATCCAGAAATCCATCCATGTTTAAGTCTGAAATACCAACACTCAAGCCATAGCCAATATGACTGCTCAAAATACCGGCGGCAGACGTCACGTCCTCAAAAAGAGGCTTGCCCTGGGGAACCAGTTTGTTCTCATATAGTTTATCTCCAGCAAGTGAATCACGTTCGTAACGCAAACTGGCATCGCCATACGATCTCCTTGTGTGCACCGAATGATTGACCAGGTACATATCAAGATCGCCATCGTTGTCATAATCAAAAAAAGATGCCTGCGTTGAAAAACCCTGAAAGCTAAGACCGTACTCTTCTGTCTTATCTGTGAAGGTCAGATCCCCATTATTCAGCAATAGCTGATTCTTTCCTGTAAACTTCTTGTAGTTGCCTACGCCACAGACAAAGATATCGAGATAACCATCTCCGTTTATATCGGCCATCGTCACTCCGGTTTTCCAATTACCTACGCCCGAAACGCCGGCCTTTGATGTTATGTCTTCAAACGAAAGGTTACCTTTGTTCAGGTAGAGTGCATTGGCATTTTGATTGGAAGTAAAGTAAATGTCCGGAAGACCATCGTTATTGATATCACCGATCGCGACTCCACCGCCATTGTAGAAGTATAAGAATTCAATGATGTTAAAGTCATCCGTATTAGTCAACGAATTTTCGAAGCTAATACCCGTGATCGTATGCGATACTTTGTTAAAAATTGTTTTTGTTTCCTGCTTGGGTTGACAAGAAAACATAGTGATTACCAAACATGCTCCAATGGGTAGCGGAAGTCCGAAAAATGAATACCGGATCACTTCGTTTTTTTCTTAAAAGCTACCAACGAGTCATTGTTCCGGGAGATCAGTAGTAAATCCCCCTGTTTACTTTTGAGCGTAAGGATATCTCTCACTTCACCGTCAATTTTAATTCCGGATTCTTTAGCTGAAACGAAACTGAAATTTCCCTTGCCATCACCTCTCATATAAACACCATAGCTTGCATCGTAGCGTCCTACTTCAGGTTTTGTCCTGTATAAATTACCGCCTAACAATATATCCTGGTGACCATCGCCATCCATGTCTGTAATTTCAATGCCAAACATCGGGGCTGACTGTGCTTCAATGGGTAGTGGTTTGATGGAAAATTTTCCACCTCCCTCGTTGATCAATACGGAGGTCCTCAATTCGTGAACGTCCAGCTTTATTGCATCTTTGAGTTGTTCGGGGGTAAATATATCCGTAATGGTTTGATCCTTATAGCTCTCGTATTTGAGATACTTCTTCTTAAGTGAAGGTATTTGGCTGACCAGGTCGTGTCGTAACGCCATGGGGTAACTCTGATCACCGTAATAATTGCAAATGATCTGTTCCACGGTACCATTCTGGTCAAAATCATTTACATACATACAGACAGGCTTATCGATCGATGCCCGGAACCTGGAGTTCAATCCATGGTTCCCTACCACGAAGTCGATATCGCCATCCTTGTCCAGGTCTCTTGCCTCGATACGATTCCACCAACCTTCTGTATTGCTGAGACCAGATTCCGCGGTTTGCTCCTGAAGTTTTCCGGATTGATTCAAAAAGACTTTTATTGGAATGTATTCTCCAACGAGTATTAGGTCCGGGTCGTCGTCACCATCGATATCCTCCCAACTGGCATCTGTAATCATTCCGACGCCTTTGAGACCTGGGGCGACTTGCGCCGTTACTTCTTTGAAGTTTCCCTTGCCATCATTATTAAGAATGTAGCTGTTCATCGGAATACCATAAAGAGTAGAAACAAGGCGTCCACCAACAAATAAGTCCTGATCTCCGTCTCCATCGTAGTCGGCGGTCCTGACTGTGGATGTACTTTCAAAAGATGGTGTTGGCAAAACCTGAGGTGACTTACTAAAATTGCCGTTGCCATCATTCAGGTATAACCGGTCAATCAGCGCCATTGAGACGTTGCTGAATTCGTTACCCCCACTACACACATATAAGTCAAGGTCACGATCACCGTCGGCGTCAAAAAAAACACTTCCCATATCTTCTGAGCTCTTATCTGTGTCAAACACTTTTTGACCAGACTGCTTAAGCGCTCCATCTGAAGTCTGGATGTACAATGCGCCAGATTGATCCTTCGCCCCTCCGATATAAATATCATCCAGTCCGTCTCCATTGACGTCTCCTTTGGACATTCGGGGGCCTTCAGTGCTGACCATATGGTAAATCAGATGATCCCGGTCGAAATCAACAAAATCATTCTCTTTATGAACGAACTCTACCACGCCTATGGCAGGTTCAAAAATCGGATTGTCTCCTATTTCGGGTTGTCCGATGCCTGGCAACGGAACCCCGTCCTTTTGATCCAGTTTCAAGGTCTGATTTGTCGGAACGTTCGAAAGAAGGTTACCCCGGCCATCTGGCCATTCGATAATGATTTGTTCGACGGTATCAATCTTGCCCAAACCAAGGTTGGGCCGTGGGTCCATAGACGACTCGAATCCGCGTATTGGCATCTGTTCCAGATAGAATGTCTTACCCTTATGCGTTGCCGTAATCTTGGTGCCAAATGCAAAAGTATTCTTCCCTTCTCCGGTCAGTACAAACTTCAGGTACCGATTTTCAGGCAGGAGTTGATTCGCTTCGTTTCGGAAGACAGAGGCTACACTGTTAACATTATTAACGACCAGATCTAAATCACCATCATTATCCAGGTCGCCGTATGCGGAACCATTTGAGAAATTTGGTGTTCCCAGTCCCCATTCTTTTGCCTTGTCCACGAAACCAAGGTTGCCCTGATTCTGAAAGGCAAGGTCAGGAATGGGATTCGATGGTATTGATTCAATCAGCTTTTGATAATCAACGGAATTGCCGGAAATGACAGTTTTAACTATATCCGGATTGGAGACATATTGAAGGTAATCCTGATTCGTAAGATCCTGATAAATACCGTTTGAGACAAAGATGTCCTTTAACCCGTCATTATCCATATCAAAAATCAATGCGCCCCAACTCCAGTCCGTCGCTTCAACACCGGATAATCTTCCGATTTCACTGAAACTGTTGTCGCCGTTATTCAACTGAAGCATGTTCCTCGTAAACTGATGAAAGTAATCATTCTGAACACTGTACTGATAACGATCCCAGTTTTCAAATGTGGTCACCGTCTTTAGCCTTGCGTTTTCACTGGGGAGCATTTCCGTGACAAAGATATCCGGGAATCCATCGTTATTAATGTCGGCAAGATCAGCTCCCATAGATGCTCCGCTGATTGATCGCATTTGGTCCGTCAGACTTTCCTTAAACGTACCATCGTGGTTATTGATGTATAGGTAATCACGCTCAAAAAAATCATTCGATACATAGATGTCCAGCCACCCGTCCTTGTCTATATCACCAATAGTTACGCCAAGTCCGAATCCGATAACACTGCCGTAAATTCCTGCCTCAACGCTAACATCTGTAAACCTGTTACCGTCATTGCGGAACAACTTATCCCCGCCAAGAGAATCCCGCAGCGGGCGCTCATTCTTACGAAGATTAAAACTTCCAATAGCCTGGTAGGAATTGTTAAGGATGTATAGGTCCAGGTCATCGTCCTTATCATAGTCGAAAAATGCAGCATGGGTTGTATATCCCTTGTCTGCAATACCGTATTCCTCGGCTTTCTCGGAGAAAGTACCATCCCCGTTATTGATAAACAACTCATTCTGTTTATTGTCGCCTTTAATATCACCGGAGTTGCAAATGTAGATATCAACAAATCCATCACCGTTAACATCTGCCACGCTTATTCCGGTTGACCATGCTTTTGTTCCCGCTACACCAGCCCTCTCTGTTATATCCTCAAACTTAAAGTCTCCCTTATTCAAATATAACTTGTTCGGTGCGATGTTTCCCGATAGGTAAACATCCAGTAACCCGTCATTATTGATATCGGCAAGTGCAACACCGCCACCGTTGTAATAATTTCTGTACGTATAGATATTGAAATCCTTATCAAATGACAGGTTATTTGCAAACGTAATGCCACTCTGATCAGATGCAATTGTCGTGAATAACGTTCGTTCATTCTTCTCAGGTGACGAGCAACCAACAATAAGGCAAGCGGCCAAACCGTAACCAAAAAAATTCAGACAAATCTTCTTCATGAGAATAAACACCCGCATCCTATTTCCCTCAGTTAGTGGAACCATCCACATTCTCTGTCTCACCCTCCTTCTTCCTCTCCCTTAGAAGCTCCATATCGCTGAAAACAGCCTGAACAAAGCGATCGTCGCGAACAAACAAATTAATTCTTCGTTTCCCATCCATTTTTATATAGACTTTTCCCATGGCCTCATGATCAAGCTCTTTAAAGTCATCTCCATACCATTTTTCGAAAACCGGAAGCAACTTAACCAGCAACGAATCTGAACCTAATTCTTTATTCCAGGGAGCCCACGCATCATACGTAAATAATACTGGCATTTCGATAATTTTTTCTTTATAAAAAACCGGATAGAATTCCATGATGACAGTCTGCTCAAGCTCGTTTTCCATTATGTACTTTACGCTTTGTACAGATCCCCCGTTTGTGGCAACTTGCTGATGGTTCAGTTCCCAGCACCGGTCAAAGAAAGCCTGTCTGTCCATCCCCAGATAAAGACCCAGAAACAAACTATCGTATTCTTTTTTTGCTCCAAATTTGAACGTGTTTTTATCGCATGAAATCATTGAAGCTCCGACAGTTATTGCGAAACAAAACAGTACTACTCTATTCATTCTCATCCTTTTATATTTTTCTTTCTACTACTTGTATTTGGTCATTATTCTTTCCAACCAGAACATATGTCTTACCCCTGCTGTTCAGTTTAACGAACTTTCTGATTTCACCCTGAACATGTAGTCCCGATTCCGTAGCCGAAACGGAAACAAAATTTCCTTTTTGGTCACCCTTTAACAACAAACCATATCCTCCGGCATAAATACCCGTTTCCGGTTTAGCACGAAATAAATTGCCCCCCAACAGGATGTCCAGTATTCCGTCGCCTGTGAAGTCATCAACGAGAAGCGCATACACAGGAAAAAACTGCGCCTGCACCGGAAGGCTGCGCTTTGTGAAGGTGCCTTTACCCGTATTGATCCAGACTCCTGTCTCCAGTGTGTAAACATCCAGCCTGTCAGCATCCTTCAATTGATCCTTCGAAAAAATATCCGTGACGGCTTTCCCTTTATAGTCCCTGAAATGCAGAAACTTTTTCCTAAGATAAGGCAATTGTGCGACGAGATCCTGCTTTAGTACCAGGGGATAGGAAACACCGTGCTCGAACCGTGTGGTGATATGCTCAATGGATCCGTTCTGGTCAAAATCATTGATGAACATGGATACTGGTTCCGACGACGAAGCCTTAAAGCGGGAATTGAGTCCATGGTTCCCGACGACAAAATCTACGAGGCCGTCTGCATTAAAATCACCGGTTTCAACAACATTGTACCAACCGTCAGTTTTATCAAAACCATATTGAATACTTCTATCGACAAACTTACCATTTTCCTGAACAAACATTTTGATGGCCATCCATTCACCAACGATCAGCAAATCATCGTTACCGTCGTTGTTGGCATCTATCCATTTGGCATCCGTGATCATTCCCAACTTCAGGAGTTCTGGCGCTATCGTGGCAGTTACGTCAAGAAAATTACCTTTTCCATCGTTACGTAGAATATAACCATTTGCAGGTACTCCATACAATTGGGGAACGAGTCGTGCACCAACAAACAGATCCTGGTCTCCGTCTTTGTCATAATCATTGCTTACAACGGTTGAGGTACTCTCAAAACTGGTTTGGACAGGGAAAATCCGCTGACTCTTTTTGAACTGGCTATTGCCGGTATTTATGTAGAGTCTGTCAATTAACGCCGTCGAAATGGACGAAAACTCATTGCCCCCGCTGGTGACATACAAGTCGGGTTTACCATCACCATTGGCATCAAAGAAAGTACAATCTGTGTCCTCAGCATCCTTATCCTTGTCAAAAACGTCAATGTTCCGCCTGGAAAACACACCGGGCCTCTCCTGCACAAAAAGTGCACCTGCCTGATCCTTCGCCCCGCCAATATAAAAATCAGAAAGGCCGTCTCCGTTCAAATCTCCGGTACACAGGCAGGGTCCTTCATTGGAAACCATATTAAACAAAAGCCTATCCCGGTTAAAATCAACAAATTCATTTTCTACATGACTGAAGTCAATTCCTTTTAATTCATTTGTGTTTTGAAAAAACGGACGACTGGATTCTCCCCTTTGTCCAACGTTAATGCTGGTAGCTTCCTTCTGATACAAGTTCACCAACTGGTCTGCCGGTACATTGGTGAGCAACGTGGCTTTACTATCCGGCCATTCGACCCAAATCGTATCGATGGAACTATGCTTACCAAGCCCTACATGAATCCGGTTATCAACTGTTGACATAAAACCACGCATAGGAGAAGCCTCCTGATAGATCAGTTCATCACCAACCTTCAATGTAATCTTGGTGCCGACTGCAAAGCTATTGCCCTGCTCCCCATGCAGTGAAAAGGAAAGGGTATGGTGTTCCGGATGCAGCTCCTTTGATCGGTTTTCATATACAAAGGATGGCATGTTCACATTATTCAGCACCAAATCAAGGTCACCATCATTATCCAGATCACCATAGGCAGAGCCGTTGGAGTACGTCGGCTGATCAAGTCCCCAGGCGTTTGACGTATTGGCAAAAGAAAGGTCGCCGTTATTTTGAAATGAATAATTTGCTAACGGTGTGGACGGAATTGAATCGATTAGCTGCAAAATAATTCCCTTTTTCTTTCGCCGGATATTCTCCAATAATTCAGGGTTCGAGGCAAAATTGATATAGTCCTGATTAAGAAGTTCTTTATAAATGCCATTGGCAACGAATATGTCTTTCAAACCGTCATTATCCATATCAAAAATCAACGCCCCCCAACTCCAGTCTGTAGCATGTACTCCGGCAAGTCTGGATATATCGCTAAACGTGCCGTTGCCGTTATTCAATTGTAAAACATTTCGACTGAACTGCCTGAAATATCCGCTCTTTACGTTGAGGGTATACTTATCCCAACTCTCGAATTGAGCAGTCGTCTTTAGCCGATCATCGGTTTCCGGCAACATTTCTGTCACAAAAATTTCCGGTAAGGCATCGTTGTTGATATCGGCCATGTCTGCACCCATAGATCCAAGACTGATCTCCTGAACATAATCTTCCAATGACTCGCGGAAGGTACCATTGCCATTATTTAAATAGAGGTAATCTTTTTCAAAAAAATCATTTGAAACGAACATATCGGGCCAGCCATCCTTATTCAGGTCGCCAATAGTAACACCTAGTCCGAATCCAATTTCGCTCGTATAAATACCAGCCTCCCGGCTTACGTCAGTAAAAATCCCATTTTCATTCTTCAATAGTTTATTTCC
This sequence comes from Chryseolinea sp., assembly GCA_041737945.1. Lineage (GTDB taxonomy): Bacteria > Bacteroidota > Bacteroidia > Cytophagales > Cyclobacteriaceae > Chryseolinea. Next base: position 1,058 of record JBGSQQ010000011.1, on the reverse strand, counting down.
ACCTAAAGGATCAGGAATGTCACGTTGGCCAACTCGCAAATCATACCCGCCAACTGAACGGAACGAATTATTTAACAAATAACAATCAAGGTCACCATCCTTATCATAGTCAAAGAATGCGGCGTGTGTAGAAAGTCCTTCAAATGCCAGACCATAATCCTTAGCTTTTTCTGTGAACGTCAGGTCACCGTTATTGATAAAGAGTTCATTGTGTCGTCTCTTGCCACCGGGTGGCCCAGACTTACAAAGATAGATATCCAGCAGGCCATCGCCATTGATGTCGGCAATACTAACACCAGTTGTCCAGCTACCTTCGAGGTGCAGCCCAGAAGAGGCAGAGATATCTTCAAATTTCAAATTGCCTTTGTTCAGATAGAGCTTGCCAGGCACCAGATTTCCGGATAAAAATATGTCGATAAGTCCATCGTTATTAATATCACCCAGACCAACACCCCCTCCGCTATAGAAATTCTTATAGGTATAGGTATTTAGTTGCTCGGTGTATTCCAGTTGATTAACAAAATTAATTCCTGATTGATCGGCTGGGAGGAGTCTATAAAGTGTTGTTGGCATCGGCGCTGACTGTTCCTTTGGACTACAGGCTCCCAGTGCAAGAATTACGGCCAATACCGGCATCTTATCATAAAATCGCTTTCCCACTGACTCAGAATAATTCAACAAGGCCAAAAATAGAAATCATTATGAACAAAAGACAATAAATGGTAAAGTTAGACAGCCAGAAATCCTTAGTGAATCAGGTAGAAGTTTTAGCATTTGCCCCTGCCATATTAGTTAATCCTTTGCACGTAAGGCTTTGGTATTTCTATTGAGATTAGAGCCTCATCCCCAACCCTTTCTCCGGAAGAGAAGGGGCTAGAAAGTCCCTCTCCTTCGGAGAGGGATTTAGCCTGCCGGTAGGCCATAGCCGTCAGGCTAAGACTTGAAGTGCTTTATGATGCGAAGTCTTACAATCCCTTTCTTCTAGTTTAAACTGGGTAAGAGCTATCCTAGCTACGTCTAGTAACAAACATATCAATTTTTGGGGTTTTGTTAATATA
>JBGSQQ010000014.1:0-37318 GCA_041737945.1 Chryseolinea sp. | reverse complement strand
TATGGATACTTGGACGGTCTATATTCTGAGTTGTTCAGACGGAAAGATTTATACAGGATGTACCAATAACCTTGATGAGAGAATGATCAGGCACAATAGAGGGGAGGTACTGTCAACCAAATCAAGGCTTCCTGTTTCGCTGGTCTTAAGCATTAGGTTTCACAATAAATACAAAGCGTACGGATTTGAAAGGTATCTGAAATCCGGATCGGGAAGAGCATTCGCATTTCGTCACTTAATCTAAAACCAACTGAAACGTCGAGGAATTTGAGCTTTTTTGCTTCTGAACATCACCAAATCATTCAACTTTTCGCAGTCCGTAAGGAGGCAATTCGGTGCACTTTTAATTGTATATACAATAGTGCACCGAATTGGCCTAAAACACACTGATAATCAACTAGTTCAAAAGCTGAACATCTTGATTCCAGACAGGTTAAAAATCAATTTTGCAAACCTAAAACCTTCACCATCTCCCGCGTCAACCGACTCGTCATCCGACTATCCGCAATGTTGACGAGCAAGGCACGTAGCGACGTCCGCAGCAGCTTGCCGGCAGCGCCGGCGCGTCCGAACTCTGCACCGTTTTCACGGGTTCGTTCGAAGTTGGGATCGTTCTTTATACGTTCCGCATCAACACCACCTTTCTCGCGTGCAAGAAATCCGTCTTGTTGGGACTTATAGTAGGACACACCTCCCATTTGTCCTTGTAGTTTGATTACACCTTTCTGTCTTGCCATAGTTTAAAAAATTAATTATCCAACCTGTTCACGGCACAGCCTGGTTAAGCCACTGTTGCAACAATGACCAAACATATCCGAAGAAATTATGAACTCATAAGCATCACTTCCGTTAGCGAATACTTGAGCCACATTCTTCCGTTATTTCCAAAAATGAATTACATTAAGTGTAGAGCTTTGCTATATCATAGCCGGGTATGAAGAATAGATACAGCATGAGAATAGACAGAATTATTATTTATCCAAAAGACGTTCAACGCATCACTGGTAAGAGTGAGCGATATGGGAGAACATTGCTAAAGAGAATTAGGGATCACCTTCAAAAGGATGATCATCAGTTTGTGAGCGTTGAGGAGTTTTGTTCGTATACAGGATTAAAATATGAACAGGTGACAGAGTACTTGCGTGTATGATATTATCTTTTTGCTGTTGGGATACGGAATCGATGAGAACTTTCGTTAGATCAGTTTCCGACAATTATAATAAAGCAAGTTGGTTTTTATGCTAATTGATGTCACTCTCTGCTACCGATCCTTATATCGTCTGGAACGGGGTGTAGATTGTCTTCTCCATACCCTCCATGGCCTTCAACAATTGCTCAGATGGACTGCCGTAGATATCCACGGATAAAAAATCCACCAAGCCGAACAGCTGACCCAACTTTTCGCCAACGTTTGCCATGTGTTCAAGTATGGCATCCGAATCCCTATACCGCTCCCATAACTGGGACTCAGTTTGATCTTCATTGAAGAACCAATCGTACTGCACGGTGCCTGTGTCCTTTTCACGAACACTTTTCGTGCAGGCTTCTACGATTGCCTTGAATTCTGCAAGTTTGCCACTGTGGATTCTCAAATGGGCAACTATCTTAATCTCTTTCATAATTATCCGTTTTAGTCATGAATTTTTATAAACAGTAAGACAATTGCAACAGGAATCTACAAAACCATCGTTGCCGCCATTCACCAGAGATAGGTTCTGTTTACTCCTCCAAACCATCTTTCAAGGCTAGTAATCTAGCAATTACCTGAGGGATTTCAAATTCAAAACTGTTTTGATTTTCCCAATCCTTAATTCATTAATAAATCTGAACGTACAGTTCTTTCGTCAGTTAACACGAGGTCGGAGTTTTTGTTATTACTAAACGAGAGGTTAAATGAAAACTCCTTGGAATTAAGAGTTGGTACTTTATACGCACCCAGGTATTGTACTCCACCAGTACAACACGTTTGCCCTAAACTATCAGGCGAAAGGCATATTGACAGACATACAACTGCGATCCACCTCATCTATCGGTGAATTTATTTTTTTGTTGATTGATACTATGTCCTGTACATAACAATACCGCTAGTTATATTTCATTATCTTGGCGATCGAGATTTTCCAGATTTAGTCGCTTCACACTATGAGTCTGGGAAAATGATTTCATTGGACGTTATCATCGATGTCTACATAGGAGGAGCAATCGATAAGCCTAGTATGTTAAACGATCAAAAGAACACATGAACCCTGCAGCAAAATGGTACTTTGAGAGTCAGGAACTCTACAGGATGTTATGCGGTGACACTGGATACAATGCCTTTACAATTAAAACATTTGCCAAGAATGAAAATCTTTATTCCCCTGGCGATGCCTCGAACTGCATTTATTTTGTAAAGAAGGGAAGGATCAAAATTTATTACTACAACGACTATAAGGCTGAAAGTATAAAATCCATCCTCTCGGCGGGAGAGATTTTTGGCGAGCTTGCCTTATCCGGTGAAGAGAAGCGTTCGGAGTATGCCATGGCAATGGATAGAGGTACAATGGTTTATTGCTGTACGTACGAAAACATGCTGGATATTATGGAAAAGAACCCAGGAGTGAGCCTGCACGTAGTTAGGCTCATTGGTCTTCGAATGTTGAAAATGGAACGGAAAGTGGAGTTATTCGTGCTTAAGGATGCGCGTCAGCGCGTAATTGAATTCCTCCGTGATGCTGCCGAATGGAAGGGAAAGAAGGTGGGAACCGAAACGCTGATCGAAACCCCGCTTACCCACAGCGAACTTGCCAAGCTTATAGGGCTATCCCGTCAGATGTTAACGATATTATTAAATGAACTGAAACGTGAGAATATAATTTATTTCGACAGGAAACGAATACTTATCCGCGACATTTCTCACTTCCACTAAGAAGAAAGTTTATAGTCATGAACAAAACCTTCTTTTAAGAGAATGCGGTGGCGAGCGTAGTCGATTTTATTCGCCATTCTCAACTCATTAAGTATAGTGGTAACGCTCTGGCGGCTTGCTCCTGCAAGTTTGGATATTTCATCGTGTGTAAGACTCACAGTAATCAACGTGCCATCCCCTGTTTTTTTGCCCATTCTTTGTCCCAGATCCATTAAGAGCTCGATTACCTTGGTTTTGGCATCTTTGAAATACAAAGTATCAAGTCTGCGTTCAAGTCGTTTAATTCGAAACCCGACCCACTTCACAACTTTAATATTGAGTGCGGCATGAATCTGCACAAATTCCTGCCACTTTTCGAAGGGCATGTAACATACCATAACCTCCTCAAGCGCGATCGCCTCTTCGTTTCTGTCCGCATCTTCGCCAAGGTATTTCCCAAAAATTTCACCAGCCTTTAGGACTTCATTGATTACCTCAGTTCCATCCTCAGTGTGGGAACTGAGCTTGATGGAACCGACTTTAAGAAAATATATATTGTGAGAACTGCCTGACAAATAAACCGGTTCACCTTTTTGGTAATTGTTCATTAGGCACTGCATGCCAATAGACATGATTTGGTCTTTTGTGAGATCCTCCAGGATATTTATTTGTTTCAGGTACCATATCTTGTCTTCCATAGGCAGAAATTCAGATTAAAGGTACTCCATCCTTCAATCTTTGCCCATTTCACTCCTACCGTGTTACATTAGTATGTTGATTGTCAAAGCTTTAGTTTCAATTATTGGCTGTATTATCGGGTGTTCGGCGCAATGGAGTAAAAAAGGCGCAAGCTCTTCTGGCTCTGGGCAGCCTCTAAACGAAACCTTAGTTTAGCCGGTGCATGCTATCATTACGTTTTTGTTTTTTCAAACGTGAAATTGCGGGCTTCCAATTCCCTAATCCTGCGTATATATTCACTTTCCTTGCGCGACATTTCTTCCTGGGTAGCAGATAATTCTTCCATATTTTGCCGCATTTCTTCTTCCTGTGAGCGCAATTCTTCCTGTTGCTGTTGGGATGCCTCCAGTAGTTTGGCGGTATGATGAGCTGACTTTACGCTGGCTATTACAGCGGTGATCTGCTCCGCGGCTCGCTTGATAAAATCAATTTCATGGGAAGCAAAAACTGTAAATGAGGCCATCTCAATAATGCCAAATGTTTCCGCATTCAGCAGGAGGGGGCAAATAATAACACAACGGGGAGTAGCCTCACCTAATCCGGAAGTAATGTGTACGTAATCCCGGGGAACCGCTGTTAAGAGTACGAATTCCTTTTCCAGAAAAACCTGTCCCACGAGTCCTTGCCCAGGAAATATGGTTTGGTTAATGTATTTCTTCTTGTTGAATGCGTGGCAGGACGCCAACTCGAGTACAACCTCATTGTCTTTTTCTTCTGCCAGGTACAACGCTCCCTGATTGGCTTTCAGAAACTTGATAACATATGCAAGAACGGAATCATAAAATTCACTTGTATTTTCTGTCTGCCTTCGTAAAAGGTTACCCAATTCTGCAATGCCTGAAGTTGCCCAGTTCCTTCTTTGTTCATCTAGCGAAATGGCTTGCAGGCGTTCGCGCATGTGCAGTAATGATTTTCCCAATACGTCATGATCGCTGGCCGCCTGATAGTATTCCTCCAGTTTTCCTTCCCCAATGGCCAGTGCAAACTCGCTGGCAGCTCTGATGTTTTGAGTGAGCTTCCCGCCTGCTTCCATAATTTCATTCAGTTCATCTTTGGTCTCATCAATTTTTTCCGGTAGAGACCCGGCGGCAAGCGAGTTAATGAGCATAACCGGTTTCTGGATAGAATGCCGCAGGGAACGAGTATTAATGGTAGTGTAGGCAACAAGGAATATAAAAACAGCTATTGAACTAGTGACTAGCATAAACCTGGCATTCCTCATTCCCATCGTGACTGCATTGATTTCATCAGTTAACAATTTTTCCTGTGCGTTTCTAAGTTCAGTCATTATTCGTAATAGTTTAGCCCGAACGTTATCAGCCAATTTTATTCGCTCACTAATCTCCTTTTCTGCTTTAAGTTTGGCGACAAAGGACTCTGTAAGGTTCATCCATTCGCCTGCTTCAGTTTTATTAATATCCTGCATATGTGGCAGCATTTGATCTTCAAAGAAATCCAATATCGCAACCTGAACCTGCTCAAACTCTTTAAGGTCTTTTTGGATTTGATCAATGGCGGCCCTTTGCTCACTTGGAATTTTTTGTTTAATCACTAGCAGCTTTTGAATGGCTGGGTATATGTCTTCATTATACACGTTAGCTCGCTCTTCCTTAAAACCTGAATTTCCGGAGAGCATATAAGCTCTTTGTTGGCTCATAACACGGTCGAGACTCCCGATGATATTGCCGGTAATCAATCGAAGGGGTATACGTACTTCCTGGATAACGTTAATGGCCGCTGCTGATCTCTCGTTTTGAATAACAATGAGGACGGTTAACGACGTGATGACGATTGTGAACAAAACAGACATGAAGATAAATCGTCCGCCAATTGTCCTCCAGTTGATCCGTGCCATGGTTGGGTTACTTTGTAATATCTAACAATTCACTTACTTCTCGTTTCTTGAAATCAGCCTTCATTGGTTATATGCGTAGTTAATAGTTGTACCCCGCGATTTCAGACTCATTTACCTGAAGGCCTAAGGCCAGCACTAGCCGGTTAACAAAATTGAAATAGGCTATCACTAGTGTGGCATCCAATATAGCACGATCTGTGAAGCCTTCTCGTTTTAGGGCTTCGACCTTCTGAAGGGTTGAAAGTTCCGGGTTCAATGTAAGTTCACGAGCAAATAGACAAAGTTCCTGGTCTCCTTCTGACAGTTGAGCAGCATCGGGTTGACGTATGAGTAGATCAATTTTTTTCCTGTCTTTCCAATAGTGGAGCAAGGCTTCCTGATGATGTTGTACACAATAATCACACTGATTAGTAGCGGAAACAACGACAGCCATCATCTCCCGCTGGTAGCGTTTAAGCGGTGACGGCCCGAACAGGATATCTTTGTACAGATTCATGTGGCTGATGATTGTGGCTGGGTTCAGGCTCTGAACGGTGTGCACATCCGCCAACTTTCCACGGGTAGCGATAAGGTTCTCATAAATGCCTCTTAGTTCACCGGTTGACTTTTCGTAGGGAATTACGTCTATGTGCGCCATTGGTTATTGCAGTTGGTAAAGGATCCTAACGCTTCGTTCTTTTTCATTTATGCTGTCTCTTTATATATGCTATTCGTTGAGAGACCAGTCATACACTTTGTATGTCACATGGGCAGAGGGTTTGATTTTGACGGCGGAGTATTGATTAAGAAAACTGATCAGCGATCCTTTCCTGGTGAAATCGCCCTGGAACCAATTAAATAGTTGAGAGATTTCGGCAACATCCTCAGATAGAATGTTTCGCGCAGGGTCGTTTATAAAAATTCTCGCCTGGTCATCCAGCTGCGCATTGAGGTCAGCAGCAATATAGGCTTCTGGCCGAAGGGGAGGGCAGGAAAAGGATGCACAGACAATAGCGAAATGAATCCGGGGTTCATCAAATTCCTTGCGAAGTATGCTGTGTTCTATCTGATCGAGATTAAAATCCACGCCGCCGATTTTGAAAAAACGGATATGCCACACGGTGCGAACAAGTGGCACATAGGGTTTGGGGTGGAGATCCTGGATGCTTTTTACCGGATAATGACGTGCAATGAGTTTTATCGTGAAGGCATTATAGGCATTTATCCAGTATGCGAGTTGTTCTTCTTTGGTCCATGATTTTTTATCAGGTGGATTCAGGCTAAGGGTATCCAGATATCCATTCAGCAAAACCGAATCTGCAATGAAGCCTTTATAATTTACGGTACCATTCGGTGCGACATGATTGCGGAGCAGTTTATCCCACGCGTCATGCGTGGGTGGTCTTGATCCCGGCTGATCCGGCAATGATTTCTGGGTACAGGAGACGACAGCAAGCAGTATCGTAGATAGGATGAATATTTTCGTATACTTCATGAGTAATCGGGTACCGGAGCAAGGTGCAGAAATATCTTATGGCTGAACGTCCTGCTGTTGACCAAATGAAGGATTTCTATCATTTCAGGGGAATAATCTCTGCAATGGTGATGATGAGTGATAGGATGAACTACACCGCATTTCCGGAATCCTATGCTTGATGGTTTCTGATTACCCTAGTACTTGTTGCCCAGTTCGATAACAAAATTCTTCGCAATGTCAACAGCTGGACAATTAAGGATAATCTAGTATACTACCTTGTCCGGGATTAGTCGAGCCTGGAATGACACATCATAACCATTCAACCAATGAACGTAACGATAAAAACAATATTTGCAGGTCTGTTCCTCACGCTGGGTTTTTGGGCCCAGGCCCAGTATGCAGATGGGGTACCACAACGGGCAACGGATATTGCTCCACTTCTCATTGGTGAGTTAGCGCCTGACCTGTCTTTGTTTACGAAAGAGGGTAAGGAAGTTAAACTGCTCGTTAAGTTGTCAGAAAAACAAACAGTCCTGATATTCTATCGCGGCGGGTGGTGTCCTTATTGTAACCTCCACCTGGCTGAACTTCAAGGCATCGAGAAAGATATCGTTGCCTTAGGATACCAGGTAATCGCCATAAGTCCCGATTCCCCCGGGAATCTGAAGGCATCGCTGCATAACCATCAGTTGAGTTACGCGCTTCTCTCGGATGCCAACATGGCGTTATCACGGGCATTCGGACTTGCCTATGCGGTCCCTGAAGCTTCAAAGGAAAGGTTGAAACAATCCAGTGGTGGGTTGAATGAGGGTATGCTACCTGTTCCTTCCGTATTTATCCTGAACACGAAGGGTGAAATACTGTTTGAATATATTAATCCGGATTATAAGAAACGTCTGAAGGGCAGCCTGTTGTTAAGTGTGTTAAAAGAGTTGAAATAGATATGGACGTCCTCAAGCCTCCATCTGTATTACTATTCCACCTATAATGAGTCTGGGTGTCTGCCAGAATTATTACTGCTTGTCAAATTATCATTAGTGACGATGGTCTGCCTTAAGTTCTAAACTAAGTTTTTCTGAACCTTGAAAGCAAATATAAAGGGTTCTATCCCTTTACCTTCCCCTTTACTTTCATTACGGTTGAATACACACCATAGACAACCATTGATCCGATAAAAAAGTAAACCCACAAGGGAATGTTACGACCTGCAATGACCAGGTATAGATAAGCTGACACAAAAAAGAAACCTGCTAACAATACAGGTACAACAATAGATTTTTTTCGCTTAATCCTTTTTACGACCCACCCCAAGGAAAGAAAGAAAAAGGGAATGGCGCCCACGTAAATCGAACCAAAAATAATCGGGTTTACATTATATTTTTCACCAAGACCCATAAACCAATCTTTCAAGCTAAGTAACCATTCCATAGACGTTAGTTTAAAAGGCGGTAGGCAAACTGCAGTAGTTTCTTCAAGCCACTGGTCAATATCTTTTCTTTATGTTTCACAATGATCATTTGATTTATGCGTGACGCCACGGGATAGGGATAAATCTTATTAAAAATTGAATCGATGCTAATGCCCGTACTGTTGGCCAATATGAGTTCCTGAATGAGTTCACCAGCACCGGGAGCAATCATACTCCCGCCCAGAATTTTCTGTTTGGCAAACAGACCACCCTTTGAAATGTAGAGCACGAGTTTTCCATATTGGTAATTGTCTACCACTGCACGATCATCGTGATCAAAATTCATCACCAGTTTTTCAAACGATTTATCCTTTTTAAAAAGTTGTTTTTCCTGCAAACCAAACGCAGCTACTTCAGGATCAGTGAAGGTTACCCAAGACATGTAATCGTTATTGAGTTTCTTTTTCAGAGGTGAAAAAAAATTATTCAGGAGCAATCGCGCGTGTTGCTCAGCAGCATGTGAAAATTGTAGCGACCCTGAAATATCGCCACAGGTATAAACATGCTTATTGCTGGTTTGCAAATGGGCATTGACATTAATTTTGTTATTGCTTATGCTTACACCTGCTTTGTCTAGATTCAATGAAGCTAAATCAACACGTCTGCCAACAGCTACAAACAAGGCATCGAAGCTTACCGTACTGGTACCTCCTTCTTTATTAACAATAATAGCTTCGGTAGCGCTGGTAAATTCCTTTACTTCCGAACCCATGATAAACTTAATGCCTTCTGTCTTCAACCTTTCAAACAGTAAAGTGGTTATCTCATGGTCATCGTGAGGAAGAATGTTTAGACCTCGGTGAATAATGGTAACGGTAGTGCCAAGGTGATGTAAAGCCTGTCCAATTTCAATACCGATCGGTCCCCCACCAACAACCAAAATGCGCTGCGGTAAATCTCTGCTTTCAAAAATGCTTTCGTTGTTATATTGTTTTACGTGTTCAATGCCAGGTACCTGCAAAGAAGCCGGTCTGGAGCCTGTAGCGATTACAAGCTTCTTTCCGGTGTAGATAGTATCACCAACAATAACAGAATTGGTAGAATTAAAAGTTGCAAGGCCCAACACAACATCTAGACCTTGGCCACGCAGGTATTCGGCATTTTCATATTTACGGATAATGTCCTGTCGTGATAAGACATATTCCATTGCCTTTGCAATATCCGGATTGCCGGAAACCGTATATCCGAATTGCTCGGCCTTCTTTGCTTGATGCACTATTCTGGAAACATGAATCAAAGCCTTGCTGGGAACACAGCCAAAGTTGAGGCAATCGCCTCCAATGTGTTCATCGGACTTGTCAATTAACAATGTTTTCAAACCCACTTTGGCCATGAATAGGGAAACACCAAGCCCACCTGAACCTGCCCCAATAACGATAATGTCGTAATCTGATGTTTTCATAGCTTTTATTGGGTCATGCAGTTCGAATCAGTTTCTGGTAGAGCCTTATTAGTGTTTGCTGTGAGGCACCAAAGAAGTGAGTAAAGTATATATAAATGAAAATCCCCTGCATGCGATATGCACCATTAAGCCTGTACTTACGTGCTGAGGTGGTAATGTAATCTGGAAGTACTTTGAATTGAGTATGCTTATTGATCCGGTAAACAATTTCCTGATCCTCCATCAGAGTGTAGCCTTCGCGGAACCCTCCAATTTTACTGAAGAGTTCCTTTGTTATAAAAAGACTTTGATCACCAAACCGAACAGCATTTATATTAAATCGGGTAAACCAGGCATTTACCTTTAAGAACCAATGATTCCAATCAAACCGGAGCCGAAAGCATCCTGCCTTGGATCCGTTAGTCACGGCACAGACAATTTGCTGTATGAATTCGGAAGGAGGAATCGAATCAGCGTGGAGGAAATAAAGTATCTCACCCGTTGCTTTTCTGGCGCCTGAATTCATCTGCTTTGACCTGCCTTTCTGACCGGTAATTACGGTGACAGGAAATCTTTTTGCTACCTCAACTGTATTATCGGTGCTCTCTCCATCACTGATAATAATTTCGGAATTCGTTTCGATAGTACTGGTATTCAATAAGTGAGCTAACAGTTCCGGAAGACAGGCAGCCTCGTTATACGTGGGGATAATTATACTGACAGACCTATTCAAATTATTTGAAAACATACTTTTTTCTGCGTATTAATGGTGAACGGGTTTCTTGTCGACATCCGGTTAAGGGGCTAACAACATCCACCTCCATCATAAAAACCAGGTACTCCCGGAATATATAGATCATATCTCTTAGATGACTTCCATGCGTAGGCTAATCAAGGTATTGAATAAACGAAGGTGAGATTGTCCCCCAGTTGACACATCGCAAGGATTTGTAACGAAAATGCTAACGGTAAAATCAATAACAAGTATTTCTGTTGAACGTACAATATTTATACTCCCCTAAATTTCATACCGATGTTTGTTCTGGATACTAAGCAATCGCGCCTGTAAACGCATTATCTGAGGAAACAAGGTCGGATACAGCAGTAGGAGAAAATCAGGAACGCCTCGGGGTTGGGTGAAGCGATGAATTATGCTTAAACATTTCGAAAGTCGAAGGGGCCATTTATCATCATTCAAAGGTTATTCGTAGAAAATTATCCACAGATCGTTGGCGCCTTCAAGGCGTGCATTTAGCAAACCGTTCATCAAAACTGAAAATGAGAATCTCTTGAATCTTGACCCACTGATCCCGAAACTGAATGACTCTAGCCAACACGTGAATTAAATGTCTCGCTTATATGGTGCATCTCGCCTTGCAAGATTAATTTATAGGTGCGAATTAAAAAATATGATACCAGGTGAGTTCTTCACAAGATACAGTCTGATCAGGTAAAGGCAGCCTTCGACTATAAGATCATTGCTTCGCATGAACAATTGAAGGTGGCCATAGAGCAAAATGTATTTGCGCAGGATGGAAGAAGGTTGGCGAACGAAGCAGTAAAGCCAGAACATAGAACGCCAGTCGCTTGGGACCCGTTAGGCCCTTTGCGATATTACAGCTCAGACAGCCTATCTAAATGCAAAATTGGATTATCTGAAGGCTGTAGCATAATTTATTAGACAGCAATAACATCTTTAGGTAGCGACCGGAAGTAAACTTTAAGATACCAAAGTACCATCACTGCAACTTTTGGGACTAGCTCTAACTATCCGAAATACCTTTGTGTCGGGAGGGGTGAGGAATACCAGGAATAATCCATTTTGCTGGCCGGCTTGATTAATTCATGTACTTTCATACTATTGAATGGATCAATATAGAGTACGTTTTAAAAAAACAACAAAAAGTATTATGATTCTGGACCACAAACAGTTTGACCTATACAACAAAATGATTTTTGAACGCGCCGTGCTGAAGGCCCCATTCAAAGTCCCGAACGCAATGCCTAATGAAGCATGCTTTTTGTATGTACTCGAAGGCAGCCAAAGAGTCCACTCGGCTAACCATAAAGAGTTATTAAAACAAAAAGACGCAGTGCTGATGAAATGCGGCATGTACTTTGGCGAGTGGTTATCGTCTGCGGACTACAAACAGTGTGAGGCCATCGCGGTTCACCTCTACCCGGAGGTACTGAAGAAAATTTATGAAAGTGAGATCCCCGATTTTATCAAAAAATATAAAAAGATCGAAAACCAGGTGTATCTGTACAAGTTGAAAGACAATGCCCTTATTGACAATTATATCGTCAGTATGCAGTTTTATTTCGAGAACCCCGAATTGGTAGATGATGAACTAGTCAAGCTGAAGCTTAAGGAATTAATCCTGCTCCTGCTGAAAACCGAAAAAGCCAGGTCGATTATGGATGTGATTTCGGGTCTGTTTTCACCCAGGGAATACTCCTTTAAAGAGGTTATTGAAGCTCACATATATTCCAATTTATCGATTGACGAATTAGCGCAATTGACTAACATGAGTGTTTCCTCCTTTAAAAGGGAGTTTACCAAAATTTATGCCGATAGCCCTGCTCATTATCTGAGAAACAGAAAAATGGAAAAAGCTTCTGAGTTACTGAGGATTACCGACCTACGCATAAACGAAATAGCGTTTGAGTGCGGATTTAGCGATGTGGCGCATTTTTCAAATTCCTTTCTGGAACGATATGACACATCGCCGTCACAGTATCGATTGAGCCAAAGGGACAAATTTTTGACCTGACTACAAAACCTGCCTCCCGCCTTGTATTTCCACCTTTGAGTTATCAACTAACAATAATTCAAAGAAGATGGAAAATGCTAAAACAATTACTACGTCCGTTGTTGTCAACGCCTCAAAGGAAAAAGTCTGGGATGCTCTCTTTACCAGGTTTGGAGAGACATACCTTTTTAATCCAAATCTCGAAGGTTCCCATTTTACGAATGGCACATCGGGTGACCTTGGCTGTGAACGTCAATGTAATCTTGACTCCAAAACATTTATCAGGGAAAAAATTGTCCATGCGGACGTATTAAAAAGTTTTTCTGTAGATGTGGTAGGCGGCAATATGCCGATGGTAAAGGAATTGAATGTGAACTTCAATTTGGACGAAAGCGCTGCCAATCAAACAACAGTCTCCATTCAGGCACATTTCAAGGCTAAGCCAGCGTTTATGGGCGTAATAATGAAATCACCCTTTCGTACCCGACTGACTAACCTGTTAATCGGGCTGAAGTATCATTTGGAGACCGGCAAGAATGTTTCAAAGGACACATTTAATCCCGTGTTAAAAAGTTACAGGAAGCTCCAATACAATCAATCATTTAACTAAACATTTTAGCAATGAAAAAATCAACACAAACCGTAACGCAAATCATTGATGTCTCACCTGAAGCCGCGTGGAAAGTAATTGGCGCTGTTGACGGAGTTGACAAATGGTTGGCCCCGATGATCACCAGTTGCCGTATTGAGGGTAATAGACGAATCTGTGGAACCGAATCGGGAGAATTTACAGAAGGCATTGAAAAGGTGGATCACGCGAGACGCGTTTTTCAATACTCGATTCCCGAACAACACATGATGCCGGTTAAGAATATCCTGGGTACCATGAAAGTGAGTGAGTCGCATGGGGGTAAAGCCAGCATTGAATGGTCCTGGTTATTCGATGTGGAAGAAAATGCCGAACAACAAGCCAAAGAGATGTTGGCCGGAGCTGGTGCTATGGGAATTGCTGGAATTGAGCGACTTATAAAATCCGAACAACGTTAATTATGCATATACAGGGCATCTCTAGAAACTTCCGTCGTAAGGGATGAGGCCAGCTAAGAAAAGCATTTTTCAGAGTGACTTCACTAGAAAAAGAGAAAGTAGGCTGACCAATAAAGGGCAGCCTACTCTGCTTTTAGTTCCTGACTTTTACCAGGAAAATAAAGGGCACCGCAAAAAGTAAGTGCCTGATCAATGACATAACAGGCGTCATTGAACCCATGTTGATACCCCCAATGCCTGCGCCGAGTAGCGGAAACATAAAGAGCCAGACTAATGCCACCGTTTCGGCAGCCATGAAGGTTAGCGGCCTCAGCCAGGCCGGACCCCATAGCGATGGTGCAATCCCGGCATACAGGATGCCAAGTAGTATACCGTTTGAATAGTGCCCCACCACGCCATACGGTAGGCCTAGACCTGTTTTCTCTCCTAGTAATCCCGGAACATCCCACCACTGGCCTGTGAATACCAGTCCGGCAATGTCAAAAAGGATTGTTCCCAATACTCCGGCTAGGATCGCGCTTTTCCAATTGATTCTATTTTCCATAATGTCTAAGGATGTTTTTCTCATAGTTAAGCAGGAACGGCTTCCAATTCCTTCGCTACTGGGAAATCAATGGGGAATTGAGCAATGTTGTGAAGGTAGTTGGCCACGGTCTTATATCCGATGTGCGCGATGAGTTCCACCAATGCATCTGCTCCGTATCCCACTGCCTGAAAAGCATCAAGGGCTTTTTGAGAAGGATTACCGTGTGTGCGTGTGATGTCAGCGGCCAGGGACGTCAATGCATTTAACTTATTGTCTTCAATCGTCGCTGTCCTTAACTTAATTGTTTCTTCTTCTGTAAAACCATTCATCTTACCCAAGGCGGTGTGTGCGGACTGGCAATAATGACATCCGTTTACCTGGGAAACAACCAGAAAAATAGCCTGACGTTCTTTAGCTGTGAACACGCCTTTACCAAGGGCCTCATCAAATGCCAAATAGGCTGGTAGTGTGTTAGCGGAATTGGCAATGGTTGCATACAGATTGGGAACCATTCCAACTTTTGATTTTAATACGTCGAAAATGGGTTGCACTGCAGGACTTGCCTGCTCGCGTGATAGAGGCTTTAATGTTACCATAATTTATAGTTGTTTTAGTTTAACATTTTTTTATTCCTTATCAATCGTAATTGCTTTCGACTGAAAGGCGATACAAAGGTGTGAGTGTGGCTCTCGGCAAAAAATGACAGGACTTCCTAACGGCTTAACAATTCTTCCCGTAAGAAAACGAAATTGGATTTTGACCCCTGGAGAGAAGGGCTCTTGCTAAATTATCGTGAATGCGACCGTGATACTGCCATACCGGTGTCCACCGATATCCTCTCTTTGCCTGGACAATGTCTGAACGGTATAGGATATTTTTACTGACCGGCTGGAAACCTCAGCGCCATAATGGTAACTGTAAACATGATGTGAGATGTTTACATGGTTTGCTTCTGAACGACCCAATAACCTGTTGCCGATTACATAGGTATATGCCCCTCCGCCAAATAAGTGTGCGGTTATCTTTTTGTTATGATAGAGTAAGTCCTGCATGGTAGGATTGAGAGCCCCCAGCTTTAATGTGAGTCCGGTGCCAATGTCATTCAGGATTGTACCGGTATTTAAATTGCCATTCGCAAATACCTCAAGGTGTTGTGTTTGTATTAATTTCTTTATGACCTCGAACCTATAGTTGAGAATCAGGTCTGATGCTAACTGATTTTCCCAGCCACTTGGAACCTTATCTTTGATCAGTCGATGAAAGCCAGCCTGAACTTCCCCCGAATACGCTTGCCGCCCTAATAACCCTCCGTTAAACTCCGTAATCAGCCTGAGCGTGTTCCTTTTGTTCACTGAAACACGGTACACAGAGGCAAACAACATTCCCGCATAGGGCAAGTCTCCGGGCAAGAACTCCAAGGAATTCTTATTGGAGGGTGTGTACATATTTTGAGTAATACCTAAACCGTAATACAGTGTTTTGAAACCTGGGAAGACGGGTAGTATGGGGGTAAGTAAGAAGTCGTTCGTCTTTCTAAATTGAAGTTCAAGGTGAATACCATTGGTAAAATATTGATCAGTACCCGTGAAGTAGTCGTTGGTTTCCGTTATGGAAAACGCTACGTTCTGACCTCGGGCATTGATGCTTAAAATAGCAATAGCAGAGAATAACAGACTTAACCTCAGGCCTGAATTATTAATCGTTGTAGTCATAACCAATAGTGATGTTATTGATTTAGACGTTCAGGTACGGGAGTCCTTACAGCGAATTGTAGGGCCGAACTTCCTTACCGCTTAACGTTTCTTCCTGATTTATATGAAAGAGAGGAATAGTTGGGGTAAATAGGGGGTACGTATTGTCCGCCACCTGACAAAGCCTTCATTATATTTAAGTATTTGCTTAAATAAGAAATCACTGCCTAACTTCGTATCGTTACGTCACTAAAACAATTTAACATATGGGAAATAACACCTGTATCCGTGTTTTTGCCGATAAGAATCAAATCAAACAGTGTAGGGAGAAGGTAGCGGTAAACGCAAAGTCGTTTTCGCAGTTAGGAAATATACTCGCACTCGCAGGCAATGAAGTAAGGCTCAAAATTCTCTACCTGCTTGAGGAAGAAAATGAACTATGCCCCTGTGACCTCAGCGATATTCTAGGTATGAGCGTGCCGGCCATTTCACAGCATCTCCGAAAACTTAAGGATGGTAATATTATTGAGGCCAGGAAAGTAGGGCAGACCATTTTTTATTCACTCCGATCGGAGAACCTAAAAATACTTAGGCCTTTTTTCAAAACCATTAATCAAATGAATCAAAATACTGTAACAATATGAAAACTGAAAATCAAAAAGGCTGGGTAGTCGGAGTTGCCGCCGCTGTAGCAGCTTCCTTATGTTGTATCACCCCCGTGTTAGCCTTGTTAGGCGGTATCAGCGGTATTGCTTCCTCGTTCTCCTGGATTGAACCCTACCGACCCTATTTAATAGGCGCTACAGTGTTGGTATTTGGTTTTGCCTGGTATCAAAAATTAAAGCCCCGTAAAGAGGAAGAAATAAATTGTGAGTGCGAAACAGATGAGAAACCTTCTTTCTGGCAAAACAAAACTTTTCTAAGCACCATTACGGTCTTTGCAGCGCTGATGATTTCGTTCCCACACTATGCGCACATATTTTATCCCAAGAGTCCGGTAGCGAATGTTGTGATCGTTGAGAAGAATAGTGTAAAGCAAGTGGAATTGAAAATTTCAGGCATGACTTGTCAAAGTTGTTCGGAACATGTTAACCACGCTTTAGATGCAGTACCGGGTGTATTAGAACATAATACTTCTTATGAGCAAGGCACAAGTGTTGTAAAGTTTGATGCAAGCAAAGCCACTACGAATAAATTGATTGAGGCAGTAAATGCCACGGGTTACAAAGTGACAGAAACAAAACATTTGGAAAACTAAATCACTGAATTATTTAAGTTATCATCTTTTCCCTTTTAACAGTAGTCTGCGGATGCAATTGCAAAGTGGCAAAAGAGGAAGAAATTATTCGAACCATAGAAGAAGCCGGTTACAAAACCGAAGTGAAAACGAATAAGGATAAAAAGGAAATAAAAAAGGATGTTGCTGTGCCCCATGCTTGTTGTGTTCCCAAAAATAAAAATTGATCCAGTCCATAAATTTCAAACATTATGATAGAAGACAAAAACCGCACCCACGAGACTGTTTTGCTAACCATCGAAGGAATGACTTGCGATCATTGCGCTCTTTCGATTGGAATGCGATTTGATGACAAGAAAGGTATTGTTGCTAAAAATGTTGTTTACAATAAAAAGCAAGGTGAGTTTACATTTGATCCTTCACTCATCTCAAAACAAGAAATAATTGATACGATCAACACAAGTAAAAATTACAAAGTGGTTGGCAGTAGCAATGAAAATGGTGCGGGAAAAAATCATTTTGATCTGATCATCATTGGTGGTGGTTCGGCTGCTTTTTCTGCCGCTATCAAAGCAGAGGAATTGGGCCTGTCAACTTTGATGGTCAATGCAGGGCTACCATTTGGTGGCACCTGCGTGAACGTGGGTTGTGTTCCTTCCAAGACGTTGATCCGTTCCGCAGAAACAGCATACCACGCAAGGCATTCCAATTTTTCAGGCATCAATCCTAAAGGCGTTGACATAGATTTCACGCGTGTGATCCGCGATAAAAAGCAACTCGTTGCCACCCTGCAGCAGAAAAAGTATATGGACGTGGTGAAGGATTTTGAAAATCTTACTATGATCGAAGGATGGGCTGAGTTTGTAGATTCAAAAACGATTTTGGTAAATGGCAAAGACAGCTACACATCCCTTAAATTTATTATTGCAACCGGAGCTACTACTAACGTACCTGAGATTGAAGGTTTAAAAGACATCGGGTATCTGACTAACGTGAGTTTATTTGACCTCGAAGAAAAACCAGAAAGCATTACGATTATGGGAGCAGGTTATATCGGGCTGGAGATTGCTATGGCCTATAACCGCCTGGGAGTGAAAGTCCGCATTATTGAGTTTAAAGATCGTGTCCTGCGCACTCAAACTCCGGATATCAGCGAAGAATTAGAAAAGAACATGAAGCGTGAAGGCATCGAAATACTTCCCAATTTCAGAGCGATAAAATTTGAAAGAAAAGGTAACGACACCATCATCCATTGCAAATGCCCGGATGGCTCGATAACTAAAATCAATGAACCTGGCAAAATCGTGGTTGCGAGTGGCACAATGCCGAATACTTCACGGTTGGGGTTGCATAACATCGGATTGCAATTGACAACGAGTGACCACATAACGGTCAACGAAAAGATGGAAACCAATCTATCAAACATTTATGCCGCTGGTGATGTAACCACGACGCCTGCTTTTGTTTACACGGCTGCCTACGAAGGCAAGATAGCTGTTGAAAATGCCTTTACCGGTGCGGAAAAGAAAACGGATTACTCCTCATTACCCTGGGTGGTGTTTACGACTCCGCAAGTAGCCGGAGCAGGATTAGATGAGGTTCAAGCTGAAGCCAAAAATATTCCCTTTGAGGTGTCTAAAGTGCTGCTAACCGATGTGCCCCGCGCGCTGGCAGCCAATGATACAAGAGGATTTATTAAGCTTATCCGCAACACTGAATCCGATAAATTACTGGGTGCAAGAATTGTTGCAGCGGAAGGTGGCGAATTAATTCGCCAGTTGAGCATGGCCATAAAATACGGTATTACGGTTAGGGAACTGGCTGACGATTTTTATCCATATCTCACGCTCAGTGAAGGTATCAAGCTGGCGGCTATCACGTTTGGTAAAGATATTTCAAAGTTGAGTTGTTGTGCAAGCTAGCTCACAGCACTACTGATTTCAATAGTCCTTGTTGCTTAAAGTCACCTGGGGTGAAGCCTGTTTCATTTTTAAATAGCCGGCTAAACTGTACAGGGTCTGAAAAGTTTAACTCAAAGGAAATCTCCTTGGAAGATTTGTCGGTATATAAAAGCAGTTTTTTGGCTTCAAGAATGATACGATGATGAATAATTTGCAACGGGGTTCTTTCACCCAACGCCTTGAACACGTTGGATAGTGTCTTAGGCGATTTATTCATGAGATCGGCATAGTCGCTCACCTTGTGCAGGGATCTGAAATGTTTTTCAACGAGTGCACTGAAATGACGCACCATATCGAGTTCTTGTGGTGTGATGAATGTATCTGCAAACTGGACCTTGGCCAGACGGGTGCATTTAATAATAAAGCGCTTTAATACCGTGCGCAACATTTCCAGTTGCACAGCATCCTTATTATTAAATTCCTCTTTAATTACTTCCAATAAAATATTGAAGGAGCGCTGTTCATCGGTGTCAAGCAAGAGCATAGGGGTGGATAGCGCCCCGTTGAAGAGGATACCGTTACAGGAAACTTCCTGGTCGTGATCTTGTACGCAATAGAATTCTCGGTTGAATTGAATGACTACAACGTCATCGCTCTGCCCCGGGATTAATAGCGTCTGACCAGGAGAAAGCGAGAATATTGAATTAGATGGAATCTCGAGAGGTATCAAATCAATTTCCCATTGCTTGGCTGCTCCCTGGTTCCAGATAAAGGTGTAACAGCTCAATACCAGCGGATGATGATGTTTGTTAAAGCCATTTGAAACGCGCAAATGACCATTAAGGGAGCGATCTTTTAATTCCAGGTGCATGGCCAATTCAACCAAATAAAAGCAATCCTGGTTTGCTGTTTGTAAGATATGAGCAGTTTTGTCAACAATACGACAAAAGTCCGGTCGATGGCTGCGGCTGGTGATTATACTTAGAATTGTCATCACCAAGACAACAGTAGTTCTGCGGCGGCGGCTTTGACGCTGTATCTTTGGTGTCAATTAATTAAGTCAGCATGAAGGAACGGAATTTTGCTTTTAAGAATACGCAAGGGTACAGTCTTTCGGCTCAGATTGAATGGCCTGCGAATCAGCAACCTCATTCATACGCAATTTTTGCTCATTGCTTTACGTGCGGAAAAAGCCTGAATGCTGCGCGGAATATCTCCAGGACCCTGGCAGGGCGAGGATTTGCCGTGTTAAGCTTTGACTTTACGGGAATAGGAAAAAGCGAAGGGGAATTTGCCGACACAAATTTTTCGGCCAATGTGAGTGACCTCCTTGCCGCGGCGGATTTTTTGAAAAAGCAGTTTGAGGGCCCCGCTTTGCTGGTAGGACATTCATTAGGCGGTGCTGCAATTTTGCTGGCAGCATCACTGATCAGTTCAGTTAAAGCTGTTGCCACCATCGGTGCCCCCGCTGATGTGGAGCATGTGAAACATATTTTTAAGGACCGTCTTCCTGAAATAGAAACCCGTGGAATTGCACAGGTGGATATTGGCGGAAGCATGTTTACCGTAAAGAAACAATTCGTGGATGATCTTGAATCCCATACCTTAACCAAGTCATTGGCGGACCTGCGTAAATCTCTACTTATTCTCCATTCTCCACAGGACGAAACGGTAGGTGTCGACAACGCAGCCATGCTTTATCAGGCGGCAAGGCATCCGAAAAGCTTTGTATCGCTGGATGGTGCTGATCACCTGCTGACGAATAAAAGTGACTCGTATTACGCCGGTGAGGTCATTGCAACCTGGGCGCAACGTTATATCGAAATTCCGGACGAATCACCGATGGAAAAACTCGAATCCGAACATCAGACCGTGGCCCTGGTGGGGGATAAGGATTCGGGATATACGACCTTGATCAAAACCGGAAAACATTTTATGACCGCCGATGAACCTGAAGACATCGGCGGAAATGATTTCGGGCCTACTCCCTATCAGCTTTTAAGCTCAGCACTGGCAACATGCACGGCGATGACACTCCGGATGTATGCCAACCGAAAGCAGATGGAAGTTGAAGAAATTAAAGTACATGTCAATCATTCAAAAAGGCATTGCGAGGATTGTGCAAGCGATGATCCCAATTCCAGGATCGATCACTTTGAAAGATTGATTGAGATCGAAGGAGAACTGTCGGTGGAACAGCGACAACGACTACTCGAAATAGCGGATAAATGCCCGGTGCATCGGACACTTGAAGGAAAAATTACTATACAAACACAATACGTCCCGTAAACGAAGGACGATATCGCAACTCGGGGATAAAAAATACGGGTAGGTCTACTCGTTAACTTCAGGTTTGTCAACCACTGGACAGAATACATTGCGATAGTGCGTTACCTTAACTCATGTTTGAAAATGCGGGCATGGGAAAAATTGTATTTATTTTTTTTATTGTCGGGGAACTTTTCAGTCAAGGGGTAAAAGCACAAACGTGCTGCTCTGGTGGTGTGCCGTTGGCCAATAATATCGGAGGTCTTCCATTATCTGCCAAAGGCACCTGGCAATTTTCGTTGAGCGCTGATGTAAATCTCCTGAAAACACTAAAAGCCGGATCTTCCACTTTAGAGGATAATTCACGGGAACGTAAAACGGTGTCTGCTTTGCTTAAGACATCATATTCGTTTACCGACAAGGTGTTTATCGAAGGACTTTTCTCCTGGGTGTTGCAGGAACGATCCATTGAGCAGGTGGGAGGGTTTGAGGACTTTGATCGCACTCAGGGAATCGGTGATTGGGTAATGGTACTCAACGGAAAGTATCTTGAAACGAACGGATGGACTTTGATTGCCGGTGCGGGGCCCAAGTTCCCAACCGGACAATCCGATCTCAAGGACGAAAATGGGTTGACTTTAAATGCAGACCTGCAACCCGGTTCGGGAGCATGGGATGGAATTTTTATCCATCGGATTATCAAAACTGACCAGACCAGAAAAACACGCTCTTACTTCATGAACCTTACCTTTCGGGCGACTGGAAAAAACAATGATTACCTGAACGGACAAACATATGAGTTCGGCAATGAATGGCAAGTTCTGGTGGGAGCATCGGATCAGGCAACCCTCCGCCGATCCCTCTTATCCTATGGCATTAACCTTCGGTACCGTGTCGCAACGCAGGATCTGTTTAACGACGAAGTATTGCCCAACACGGGAGGAAATTTTCTGTACTTCATGCCTTCTGTCGGATGGTATGTGAAACCTGATATTATTCTTTCGCTCAACACGGAGATACCAGTATACACACGGGTGGAGGGTACGCAGCTGGCACCATCCTTTCGGATTAACGGGGGTATTTATGTTTCAATCGGTAAAAAGTAAAAGGGTTTTCAACTTAAATAAAAGGTTATGAAATTTCTTATTATCACCATGGGAGTTGGATTTTTCTTTTCGATACTTAGTTGCGACCAGGGAAATGAACCTGGGGCCAATGGAGGCGGTAATAATTCAGGTTCTGCAGACTGGAGTATTCCTAAAGAAGAAGTCTTTGATGGGGGGCCTGGTAAGGACGGTATTCCTGCACTGGAAAATCCAACGATGATCGATGCGGCGCAGGTCACTTTCTTAGGAGACGATAATCTGATTGTGGGAGTGAAGAATGGAAACGAAGTGCGTGCCTATCCACACTCCATTCTCGACTGGCACGAAATCATCAATGACAAAGTTGGAACGTCTGAAGTTGCTGTTATATACTGCCCGTTAACCGGCACAGCAACGGTCTGGGGGCGAACCATCAATGGTATTGTAACAACCTTTGGGGTATCTGGCCTACTCTTTAATACTAACGTAATCCCCTATGACAGACGAACCAATAGCAATTGGTCTCAGATGCGCCTGGATTGTGTAAACGGAAGCCTGCGCGACGAAAAGGCGGAGACATTTCATGCTGTGGAAACGACCTGGAAAACATGGAAGGCCATGTTTCCCGAGACAAAGGTGGTATCGACGCAAACCGGGTTCAGTCGAAACTATGGAAGTTATCCCTACGGGGACTATCGCACCAACCAGTCCAGGTTCCTCTTTCCATACACACCGGTGGATACCCGCATACCAAACAAAGAAAGAGTCTTGGGCGTGGTTACTCAGGATAAAACTCCGAAAGCAAAAGTGTATCGCTTCGAAAGCTTTAATGGGCCATGTGTAGTGAAACACGACGATTTTAACGGAGCTCAATTAGTGATTGCAGGAAGCAAAGAGAATAACTTTTTAGTTGCCTTTGAGCGACGAGCCGAGGATGGTACGTTATTGAATTTTAGTGCCGCCGCCGTTGGCCAATGGCCCGCAGCATCTGTCCTGCTGGACAATGAAGGTAACACCTGGAATATTTTTGGAGAAGCGGTGTCAGGTCCACGAACGGGTCAAAAATTGAAAAGCGTAGTTTCTTTTATGGGTTATTGGTTTTCGTGGGGTGCCTTCTACCCACAGGCAGAAATTGCAGACCCTATGTAAGGCATGCCTGACAGACTATTTTATGCACATGAATACGTTTATGGAAAAACAAGGCGTTCTGGCACATTGGGTTGATCAATTTGGTGATGAACTGTATACCTGGGCCTTTCATAAAACCCGTGATGAGTCTTTAGCCGAAGATCTTATACAGGACACCTTTCTGGTTGCGTTCCAATCCCTGGAGAAGTTTCAGCAGAGGAGTTCCCCGCGAACCTGGTTGTTCTCTATCCTTAACAATAAGATCATTGATTACTATCGCCAACAAGCCCGGCATAGCACGATGTCTTTGGAGGCTCAAAACGATCCTTCGGATTCACTATTCGATGAGGATGATAATTGGAAGAAAGAATCCAGGCCGGCGGAGTGGGATCTTTCCCATCATCACCTGCTGGATGATCCTGAGTTTGGTAAAATATTTTATGCTTGTATGGAGCATCTTCCTGCAAGTTGGTTGTCTTGCCTCCAGCTTAAGTACTTAGAGGCAAAAGAAGGAGAAGAAATTTGTCAGGTTTTGAACATTAGCCCGTCTAATTTTTGGCAGATATTGCATCGGGCCAAGCTTCAGATGAGGGTTTGCCTGGAAAAAAGATGGTTTTCAATTCAGGGATAATGAAAAGACTAATGAACAAGGTGATGTTGTCCTGTAAAAAGGCAACCGAATTAATGGAGAAGCAACACATTGTCCGGTTAACGCAGGTAGAACGAGTTCAGCTGTTCATGCACACGCGCATGTGCGATGCCTGCAGCCGGTATGCGAAACAAAGTGAATTCATTGATAAAGCGTTTGGTCAGGATGCGTCACTTGAAGCAGGAAACAAACATGTTTCTCCAAAGATACTTTCCAGGGCAATTAAGGATAAGATTATCAACAATTTAGAAAACAAGTAAATTTCTTTCATAAGGATTGTCAGGTTTCGAAAGACGTACCGTCTAATCAATCAAAAGCCTCCGTTGGGCTAAACCGATTGAAACATGACAAGAAAGAAAATTTTCCGCACCGTTATCCTCTCTGCCATTGGCGCCATAATCCTGTCTGCAGGCATCGCTCTTTATCTTTTTAACAAGCCGCACCGTGATGTTCAGGCAGCTACGGTGGATTACACATTGTCAAGCAGTGCGCTGGTTGAAGAATATCTGGCTTCTGCAGAAAAGGCGAATGATAAGTACTTGAGTGATGAGGGAAATTCAAAAATTCTGGCCATCAAAGGGAAAGTTCAGTCCGTCTCCGTTGATCTTAACGGTCAGGTAGTGCTTTTGCTGAAAGAAGATGGAGAGAAAGCCGGGGTGAGTTGCACTTTCACTGCTCAAACCAATGAATATGCAGGAAGAATCCAGCCCGGCCAGGTGGTTACGGTAAAAGGGGTGATTCGTTCCGGCGCAGGATATGATGAAGATCTGGAACTGTATGAAGATGTGATCGTTGAGAAATGTGACATTATTAATTAAACAATAGATACATTAAACTTAAATTTTAACAAACATGAAAAAGACAACGTTTCTAAGTATTACAATGCTTGCATTTGCACTTGTGGCATTCAGACCGGCAGCAACCAAACTGGTAAGTAAAGCTGGGCACATTAGTTTCTATTCGCATACAGCTGTTGAAGATATTACTGCAAATAATTATAAAGTAACCAGTACAATTGAAACCACGACGGGGGATGTGGTATTCTCAGCGCCAATGCAAAGTTTCGAGTTTGAAAAAGCACTGATGCAGGAGCACTTTAACAGCAAGGACTTCCTAAACACAAAGGAATTTCCGAAGGCAAAATTCACGGGGAAAATTACCAATCTAAGTGCGATTGATTTCTCTAAGGATGGAACGTACGATGCTGCCGTAACCGGGGAATTGACCCTGAAGGAAACGACGAAGCCTGTTAATGCCAAGGGTACCGTTACCGTTAAGGGTTCCAGTGTCATCGTGGATACGAAATTTAACCTTACCCTGTCTGATTACGGAATTGTTTTCAAGAAAGGTAAACCGAGCACGAACGTCGCCAAAGAGGTTGAGGTCGCCGTACATGCTGAACACTCCGCAGAGTAACATGTTGTTGTTTGATTTCTTAGAGGGGGACGACTCGTTCCCCCTCATGAATTATCTTAACTTCTAAAATACTTTATGCTATGAAAAGTCTAATGCTCTTTCTTTTGTTTTCCGGTACGATGATGGCATTCGCGGTGGCATGGAACGTGGTTGACCCGCATATGGAAACGGCAATTGAATTTACAAACGCTCCCTGGGAGGATGTATTGGCAAAAGCGAAAGTGGAAAATAAAATTATATTCCTGGACATCTACGCGAGTTGGTGTGGACCTTGCAAGATGCTCAAGAGGACCACGTTTACAGATAAAGAGGTCGGGGCATTTTTCAACACTCACTTTGTGAATGTAACCTTAGACGGCGAGCAGGGAGAAGGTCTTGTGATGGCGAAGAGATACCAATTACAGGCCTATCCAACCTTGCTGTTTATTTTTCCCGATGGCTCCGTCAAAAGGGAAGCCGTAGGTTATCATTCACCAAAGAAATTGCTGGAGGTAGCGCAAGAGGTATCGGGTATTGATGCCATGGATAACAATTGATTTGTTTTTATATAACGTGAGAATGGAAATAGTTGAGCATATACGAACCAACCTGGGAGAGATCAGGAATTTAATGCTGTCACTGGAGGACATTCATTTCACTTTCAGGTTCAAGTGCTTGTCCGGGGCGTCAATTGGTCAGCATGTCCGGCACATTCTCGAGTTTTATCAATGTTTGTTTGAAACGGGCAATGTCATCTGTTATGATGATCGCAAGCGTGACATCCGTATAGAAACGAACCAGGCGTTTGCAATAAAGGTCATTGATACTATCCTCACTGAACTCAAATTAGTAGGAGAAGACCGGTCGATTTTACTAAGAAGCAACCTTTCCGCAGAGCCTTATGACAATGTTTATCTATCAACCAGCTTGTATCGCGAATTGGCTTATTCACTAGAACACAGCATTCATCATCAGGCGTTGATAAAAGTGGGTATAACACAGCTTTGTTTGGAGGATACTTTGTCGGAAAATTTTGGGTTGGCTCCAGCCACAGTTCGTTATCGAAACAGGTAAGTTGGAATGAAAGGGATACCTGTAGTTTCAGGAGATCAAATCACGATGAGGCCTGAGGATCCCAAGAATCCTTTGAGTTGTATGTGTTATAATTATTGCGATGACCATCAAATGGTTTAAGCCGGGAGTTCGAATTAGTTTGCAATGACCAAATCTTCCTTTCTGGTTTTGACCTTTTGTAGGAAATAGTTACTAATAGCTCTGCCTTCCGCTACTCCAATATTGATAGCGGGCCGGTAATGGATCCCTCCATAGAGCCTGCTTACTGCGGCTTCTTCTGATGCCTGAATGAACGATGTAAAACTTCTCACACCCATACCATACTCCACTTCTGTGGAGTCAGTAAATGAAAATTGATCACCAAACTGATGGGTTAATACAATTGCGGCTGCGCTGGAAATCACACTATGTCCGCTGGTATATTCCGGAAATGGGGGTGTTTGAAGCAGGGGAGTCCAGTTTTCGTCAATGTATTGATTAATGTAGGTCTCAGGTCTGACCAGGTTACTTCGATACTTCTCGTCCCAGCAACTGATAAAGGCATCCGAAATGGATACCGCTACACGCATGTAGGCTTCAGCGGACGTAGCAAAATCGGCTTTTAACTTCTGACAGGCTACTTTTGTAATGTTGATCCAATGTCCACCCGGAGAGATCAGTTTTGTCGCAAACATAACATGACCCTTGACGTTCATGATAAATGGGTTGCAGTCCCAAAAGGCAGCAATATTGCGCTGTTCCTCCGTGAGAGATTTTCCTACCGTGTATGTCTCCAGCGCTTCATTATAAAACTGGCTGTTTTTTTCGGTTGAAAACTGTGTGGGTGGTTCCGGCTTAAATTGCCCGGCAGAATCCAGAAAGAATGTTCTTATTTTATTCCAATGAGGCTCGATACCATCCATGTAGGCTGGTGGGGTTGGCTTCCAGGTTGCGGGATCATCCCGAATACTATACTTGGGATAAGACCGCGTTTGTTTGTAGTTATCATCATTCGCCCAGGCCATAATGTGCTCCGACATTTCGCGGCCAAAAGAAACCGATCTTTCAAACACCTCATCGGGCATTCCCGTCGATCTGAACTCCTCCATTATTTCGTTATAAAACGTATCCATTTTATCCTCTGAGAATACGAGGGCCTTTCCGACTTTAAGAACGGCCTCCACGGCTGCCAATTCAAAGCAATATTGTTTTCCTGTTTCGGGTATTGGAGCTGAACCAAGTCCATGCAGTTGACCAGCCAATGTTTTGTGTTGATCGTTGCCAGCGCTCACAGTTTCATAGGCAGCCACACCCACATACCCATAAATCCGGCCGGCCACGGGAGGTGAGAAAATATCGTGAATAATTACATCCGTTATCTGTTTCATTGCCCGGTGAAGCCGGTCAGGATCTGATGCATCGGATTTCCAGCCATCGTTTTCTACCGTTCCGCAGGATGTTATGATTACAAGGACGATAAGGCTGATTTTGTATATAAATGATTTCATTACCGAATCATTGATTTATTTGTGCACAAAAATAAAGAGGGTGATGACTTATTTTAATGATTTTAATCATAGGAGGAATTATTTGAACAATACGCGGGGTGAAGCCTGAAAGGTTGTTCGCTCCATATACTTATTTTGTCTCCTGGTTGACAGGTAATGATTTTCCGGTTAAAAACGAGATGCGATCAGTGTTGAAGCTGGATCGCGGTCCAGGATGGTTTATTTTGGAAGTTGTTTATTTAATCCAGAAAATATTGGTATCTGATCAAACACCTGTTTCACTTAACTGGATCAGCCACAGCTTCGAAAGCAGGCGTGTGTTGTCGGAATTTTCCTTTTCATTTGGCGGGGATAAGGTGATTGCTATTTTGGGTAAAAGCGGAAGCGGTAAGTCCACGTTGCTTCAAATAGTCAATGGCATGATCAAGCCTGACCAGGGCGAGGTTTTGCTCTTTGGAGAGCCGATTAACTACTCGCATGTAAGGGCCCTGCGACTTCAAATGGGTTACGTAGTTCAGCAGGTAGGCCTTTTTCCACACATGGATGTGGAATCTAATATTTGTCTGTTAGGTAGGATTACGAATCGACCAAAGGAATTCATTAGGAAAAGATTATTTCAGCTGCTTGATACGGTGCAATTACCGAGGACTTGGTTAAAGAAGTATCCCCATGAACTATCAGGTGGTGAACAGCAGCGTGTAGGATTGTGCAGGGCAATGTTCCTGGACCCACCCATTTTGTTGATGGATGAGCCGTTTGCCTCACTCGACTACGAAACTAAGCACAGTATTTACAAGCATATTGTGGCCATGCAGCACACTCAGCCCCGGACCATCATACTGGTGACGCACGACTGGGAGGAGGCTGTTACACTGGCAGATCAATTTATCTGGCTTGAAGAAGCAAAAATTAAGGAATCTGGCGACCACCATCACCTAAAGGAATTAAAGACACAACTGTTTTCGAAACTATGAGGCTTATACCAACCCTGGTTTTTCTTTTCCTGCTTCAGGCGATAGCGATAGCGCAGGAGAAAAATACGATCCGTGTTGGGGCTAAACATTTTAACGAAGGGTACATTCTCAGTGAAATTATTGCACTACTACTGGAAGATGGTGGGTTTGTTGTGGAAAGAAAATTTAACCTTGGAGGAACTGCGGTCAGTTTTCAAGCGCTCCTCAACAACGCTATTGATATTTATCCAGAATATACTGGCACGATAGCCAGTGAGATATTGCAGCAGGAGCAGGAATTGTCCCTGGAAGAGATTAGAGTGAAGCTAAATACTTACAACCTCGAAATTTCAGAACCTTATGGTTTCAACAATACCTATGCGATGTTGATTGACTCAGCGTTGTCACAAAAATATGGCATCCGCAATATTTCGGACCTGGAGAAATACCCGGACCTTAGGCTAGGTCTAAGCTATGAGTTTTTGAAACGAAAGGATGGGTGGGAAAACCTTGCTCAGTTTTACAAGCTCTCTCAGAACCCTGTTGCTCTGGAACATGGCCTCGCCTATCAGGCAATCGTGGAACATAAAATTGATGTTACCGATGCTTACTCTACGGACGGTGAAATTGTCAGATACCGGCTGGTGTTACTGGACGATGATCGGAATTTTTTTCCGGAATACCATGCCGTTTCGTTTTACAAGAGCACATTGCCGACGGAGGCAATAACGTTACTATCCAAACTTGCCTCTTCTATTTCTGAGGGAGAGATGCAAAGGATGAATGGCTTGGCCCTTTATAAAAAACTTAACCATCGTGATATTGCCCTTCGGTTTTTGGTTGAAAAGGGACTCATTCAGAACAAAGACCAGGCTATACCGACAGACACAAGGGCAATCCTTGAAAAAGCATGGGTTCATGTGCAGTTAACTTTGTTGGCGCTACTCGCTGCGATACTCGTGGCGATTCCGCTCGGAGTTTTAATTTACAATCGCCCTTATATTTCAAAAGGGGTATTGTATGTAGCAGGTGTTCTACAAACTATTCCGTCCATTGCCCTCCTGGCGTTAATGATTCCACTGGTAGGAATCGGCATGATACCTGCCCTGATCGCGCTCTTTCTTTATGCGCTGCTTCCTATCCTGCGCAACACGGTGGTGGGATTGGCCACGGTTGACCCCATGTTGAAGAAAGTTGCGACCGCCATTGGCCTCGGTTATTGGGATCGGCTTCGATTAGTGGAGTTTCCGCTGGCATTGCCTATGGTGCTTACGGGCATCCGCACCGCTGCTGTTATCAATGTAGGAACTGCGACATTAGCAGCATTTATTGGCGCAGGTGGACTGGGCGAGTTCATTGTAACGGGACTTGCATTGAACAATGTGTCACTGATATTGAAGGGTGCAATTCCTGCGGCGCTTCTGGCAATCCTTACAGAATTGTTTTTCGAGGGTGTAGAGTGGTTGAGTGTTTCCAGACACCTGCGGCAAAAAACATACTGAAGGGTTTTGCTGTGCTATTTTTTTGCTGTTACGGTCAGAACAACCGTGAGGTTATCTGACATGCTGATGCTGCTTCCGCCTACATCAAAGTCTCTTCGATTAATTTGGAACTGTCCTTTGAAAACCAGATTACCGTTGACTATGCGATTAGTAAAGGGAAACGAGACCTCACGGGAACTATTTTTAATGGTGAGGATCCCGGTGATTTCTGATGTCGACACTTTTGAGGAGACAAAACGGATGCGCGGATAACTCTTAACGTCAAGATAATCCTTCTTTCTCAGGTGGTTATCCCGCATACCAATTCCGGTGTCAACGGAATTTGCGTCGATGGATACGTCGAAGTACGCTTTAGAGGGATTGTTGGGGTCAAAGCGTATGCTTCCCTGAAGGCCAGTAAAACTACCCTCAACCGTATTGCCAAAATTTTTTATTTTAAAGATAATGGTCGAGTTTTTTCCATCCGGTAACAACGTTTGTGTTAAGGCCGTGAGCACTATCATCGAGAGTCCAAGGATCGCGAATAGTGTTTTTCTTGTCATAGGATTGTTGCTGGCCAAACCTCTGCTATTTTAATAGATAGGTAACACCAATATTTAATAGCCCTGATTTGTTTCTAAACCGGTCGTTTGGTTCAGGAGATTGTTGTACTTCTGTTTCTGTTGTGAACTCCGTAAACAGGTATTGAAAGCCTGCCTTAACTGCCCACCTTTCCTGGAAAAAGTAGCGTACATAAAATTCTGAGTTAAGACTACCACGATCATTATCACCGACAAGCAACGCATTAAATGATGTTGGCATCGCGGAAACGCTGGTGGCTTGAGCCCCATTGATGTACGTTCCATTCTCTTTGGCGCCAAGGGAGAAACCAATAAGATCAATGCTAAATCCGACGTCCCATTTGGAAGAAATCCGGTATCCCAGGTTTAGTGCAAGATTCAGCGAATTCACTTGTGGAGTACCGAGCAGAAGTGAGTCAATATTTTCTGTTATGACTTCCTTGAACAAAGACCCTGGTCCGGTACTACCTGTCGTGATATTGGCAGGAGCGGTGGTATAATATTGTGATTTGCCGAAGTATGAAGTAAACCGTGCACCGATACCTATTTCAATTTTATGCTTCTTTCCGATAAGCCAGTTATGGAAATAATCAGCCGAAAAGGAGCCTTCGGAATTACCGATAGCTACACCAATATCTCCAACAGAAGTCCTGGATTCCTGGGCCTGGCTCAACTGAAATACCAGCAGCAATGCCAACGTTTTTAATAAATTTTTCATGGTTTATTCAAGCAGATAATAGTCAAATTAAAATTCTGTCAACATTTCTTCATCAATACATCACAGAAATAATGTTTGCAGTCAAAGTAGATATCGTTGATTTCAAGACCTGCGTGTGCTGCCAGTTTGCGAATCATCGGCATGTCATACTTTTGTGATATTTCCGTATGAATCACTTCCCATCGATCAAAGTGCACGTATTTGTCGCAGGCTTCAAAGTATACATCCTGTTCCTGTTGGCTAATCAGATAACTTTTTGTCATTCCGGTCTCCGGATTATAATAGGGGTAATGTCTGAACTGATCCAGCTGAAAACGAGCGCCTAATTCCCGGTTCAGGCGCACCAACAAATTTAGGTTGAAATCTCTGGTAATCCCGTGGGGATCGTCATACGCGGCCTGGATCAGCCGGGGATCTTTCTTTAAATCAAAGCCTATCAGGATATGATCATCGACATGCATCGAGGATGAAAGGGACTTTATAAAACTGCCTGCCTGATCCAGGGTGAAGTTGCCAATATTGGCACCCAGGAAAAGAAATACCTTACGTACCTCATCATATGAAAGAATTTCGAGCGCTTCGTGATACTTCCGGTTAATCGGGTGCATCACAAGTCCTGTTACCGTCTGGCGTAACCGTGCCTCAAGCTGCGATAATACGGTTGCAGAAACGTCTATAGGGGAGTACGTGAATGGGATCTGATGTTCACTAAAATGCTTCAGTAGAATTTCAGTTTTGAGTCCATCTCCGGCGCCGAGTTCCACGAGTTTAAATGGCGTGCCGTCAGCTACAAACCGATTCCTCAATCGTGTTTTGTTCATTTGAAGAATTTCGTATTCGGATGTTGTTAAATAGTATTCGGGCATCCGCATAATCTCCTGAAATATCTTATCTCCGGTTTCGTCATAAAAGAGCCAGCTTGGCAGGCATTTTGGAGTTTTCGAAAAGCCTTCCTCCACTGCCTGGAAAACGTCGCTATACTGTAGGTCTGTAGCGGTCATATTGATCTATTTTTTACACAACCGGATACCATTAAATTGCCACCGGAGTTGTGGATGAAAAAAATTTCTGTAGGTTTTGCGCGAATGATCCTGGGGAGTGGCGATGGATGCACCTCGCAGAACCATTTGGTTAATCATGAACTTTCCGTTGTATTCACCCACGGCTCCGGCTGCTTTGGTAAACCCGGGATAGGGGAGGTAGGCACTGTTTGTATGTTCCCAACGCTCTCCCCAGGCAAAATGAGAACTCGCGGTTTCCCACTCAAACTCGGTCGGTAACCTTTCGCCTTTCCATTCTGCAAAGGCTGCAGCTTCATAAAAGTTTATGTGCGTTACAGGTTCCTGAAGGTTGATTTTTTCAAGGCCAGAAAGTGCATACCGGTACCATTCTCCATCTGCGGGATGCCAGTATAACGGCGAATCGATTTTGTTTTCAGTTACCCAGGTCCAACCGTCGCTGTGCCAGTATAGTGGACGTTGATACCCGTTGTCTGTCATGAATTCCAAATACTCCTGGTTGGTCACCAGGCTCTTGCGAATCGAAAAGGACTGCAGATAGACATTGTGACTGCAATTTTCGTTATCAAAGGAGAAACCTTTACCCGAAAAGCCAATTGAGCAGAGGCCGCCAGGAACCTCCAAATAATGATGATCTGATTCAAGTTTTCGTGTTTCCCCATAGTCAACCCGATAAGCCGGGAAAAGTGGGTTATGCCCGAGAATATACTTTATATCCGTTACGAGAAGTTCCTGATGCTGCTGTTCATGGTTCAGGCCAAGGTCAATTAACGTAGTAATTTCCTCCGTGATCGGAATGGAGTTCAACAGCAAGTCCATGTGCTTATCGACATACGAACGGTAATCCTTGATTTCCCGAATGGTCGGCCGGGACATATTTCCTCGTTGTGGTCTTAATACGCGATCCCCTACACTATTATAGTAGCTATTGAACAGGAAAGAATATCTGGGATGAAAACGCGTATATCCGGTTAGATATTTAGACAAGACAAATTCTTCCCA
This sequence comes from Chryseolinea sp., assembly GCA_041737945.1. Taxonomy (GTDB): domain Bacteria; phylum Bacteroidota; class Bacteroidia; order Cytophagales; family Cyclobacteriaceae; genus Chryseolinea. The sequence continues at coordinate 3,538 of JBGSQQ010000014.1, read as the reverse complement.
AAACCAGGTAGTATGTGCTAGATGCCATTTGGGTGGACTTACATCAACGACCGGCTGGACAACGTAATCCTCAGGCTCGAGGGGCATGCAAATTTCTTTGGAATAATTACGAATTTTTGTGTATTTATCAATCATGCTGTTCCCGAGAAAATCAAATCAGATATTGCCAATGAATTGATGGTGATGCATCCATGCCGTCATGAAGAATGATTTTAGCTGATTCTCCTGGCGATCAGACGGCTCATTGGCTACCGCACCTGCCGGGAGCACTAACCCGCTCCAGTCGCGTATATTCCAATGAGCCTTTCCGTTCCCGGGAATTTGATCGTCATATTCTGTCGGCTTTGGATCGAGGTTATTAATATAGAAGTAAGGTTCTTCTGAATAGGTATCCGCAATTGCAAGCCCCATTCCTACAGATTTAGTTTCGTTCTCCCCTAAACTAAGCGGAACCTGGATTGCCAAATCAAAATGATGTGGCCACACGAAGATCTCGGTTGTTCCTCCAAACCTCCGGGCAATTTTCCGTAGAATAAGCTGCGTGTTGCTGAGATAGAGAGGCCATTCTTCCAGCAATTCATTTTCAGGTTTTCTAAAGGGTTGACCATCTTCTATAGGGTGGTGGGGAATAGTGAACTGTTTGATAGGTTCATATTGAAGTGTATCTAGCTCACTTTTCTGCAACAGGTCCAGCAACGTGCCGTAAACTTCTGCCTTGGTCTTATTATGGAGCGAAATCCGCTCGGTATGATCACTTCGCTCGACCATTAACTCAAATGAAATGACATCGAGAGCCATTCGCATTTTTGGATCATTGGTCCAGCTCCCCTCAAGACGATTGAGCCGGCTGTTCCAATAAAGACAATTTTGTGAATCGTCTTCCTTCTTTGGCAGATAAGCATTGCCAAACATCGCAACAAATTGAGCAGCTCTGTGGAGTTGGTTTATTGCATCGTTTATTCGACTTACTTCAGGAATTGACAATGCTTTCCAGTTTTCCATGGCTTACTTATTTACTTGTACGCCTTTCCAGAAGGCTACCCTGCCCCTGATTACTTTGGCCAGCTCGCTGGGTGTTGAATAATACCAGGCAGCATCATTATTTTCCTTTCCATCCACTGATAAAGAGTAATAGTTCGCTGTCCCTTTCCAATGACATACTGTCTCCGTGCGGCTCGGCTTAATAAATGCTTTGTTTACACTTTCGATGGGAAAATAATGATTTCCTTCAATGACGACGGTGTCGTCGCTTTCTGCTATTAGTTGACCATTCCAAATTGCCTTCATTCTGATTGGATTTGATTGTTACCTGATTTCTTATCATGTTAAAGTGAGAACTAGAATCCAGCCTTCAAGATTCAGTTCTCGCCGTTGAAAATGTGTCCGGTGGTTGACAAATCTTCATTTGCAGCATGTTCGGGGTAACAGACTAATCCAATCAACAGGTACTAACGCTATATTCGAATTCTAATCAATAATGTTTGCGCATCAAAATGAACAGTTTAGGTAAATATGTGGAATGTTTGTTTGACCCCGTGCTTGCGGTTCCGGGAGTCAAGGTCGCCTTATTGGTTGGAACCATTCTTCTTTTCATCAATCATGCCGAGGCGTTGCTTCATAATAACATGACTGGTCACCGTTGGGTATCCGCTCTCCTGAGCTACGTGGTTCCCTATATGGTCAGTATTCATGGTCGTTTTTCAGCGAGGAACAAAACTCAACCTTAAGGCTTTGTAAACTTGCGCACTCCTACATTCCTGAAGCAAATTACCCTCAAGGTACTTTGGAAATAAAAAACAGTTCTCTAAGAGATACAGTCGCCAGTTCAATTTCATTTTCAGTTTGTTAATTATGATGAGTCCCTTTGAATATGTTACGGTGTTAATCTCAATCATTTTAGGTTTGGGGATTACTCAAATATTGACGGGTATTGCTGATCTATTTCATAAAATTGAAAAAGTGAAATTATACTGGCCCCATATCCTCTGGATTTTGTTCGTATTGATTCTTCATATTCAAGAGTGGTGGATCACCTATGAATTAAAAAACTACCAGCCATGGCGATTGCCTGCTTTTCTTTTTATTATGCTTTATCCTGTCAATCTGTTCGTATTGGCCAGGATGTTATTCCCCAGAAATCTCAAAGGCAAAAATATTAACCTGAAAAGCTTTTACTTAAAAACCTATCGCAAGATCTTCCTCCTTTTTATTGCTTCCGGAGTCTTGTCAGTAATTTATAATCTTCTTATTCTACATCTCCCAATTTATACCCAATTTCTACAGGCATTGTTAATACTATCGTTTACAGTAATGACTATAAAGCAATGTCGGCAGGATTGGATTCATAAATCGCTGGCCGTGGTAGTCACTATAATTATGACAGCATCTATTGCGATCGAATGGAACGTTTGGCTGATCAATTAATATCAGGTAGTTCAGAGCTGAAAGAAAGTTGGGACCTGAAGAGTTGAGGAACTGTTGCTCGTTATAATTGTATTTCGGCACCAGCCAGAGATTATTTGCGTAAAACAGTTCATTTTCTAGTGAGTATTGAATGGATAAACCCTGTTTATGTTTACGATGTAAAATTCACGGAGCTTACCGAAGAGGGCAGCATAAGACATCCGGCATTCCGGGGGGTAAGGATGGAAAGGAACCGGAGTACGTTAGGATGGAGCGTTAAATGTTCTCGATTCTAACCTAGTGCATCAATCCAAGTTGAGAATTGTTTTCACCATGGAATTTCTTTGTATTGTCTTCAACATTTTCGTAAAACTATATCCCTGAATGCGTTCAATTGACTTCTTCGTTAATGCCAAATGAAGTCATTTCGAGCAAGTTGGAGCGGACGAAGTCGATACCCAGCGGTGTCACCTGAAGTCTCTAACAAAATAATCTCTATAATTTCTTGTTTTCGGGTGGGGTATTTGATGATGTATTACGGATGGTCATCGTTTTTTTAACGCTACGCCAATTCGATCGTCTTCAAGATTCGATGATAAGAAACCACTTCAGAATTTGTACTTGTCCATAGCGCCTTCGTATATTTAAGTAATACGGATTAAAAGAAATTGATTTGATTTGGTGAGGAGGTAATTCGGTGCACTTTGGATTGTATCGAGAATCTTACCGCTGATTTACAGCTAGTTGGAAAGAGGGTATAATTCTCTCCGGCTCCACCTTCGCCCGCCGAAGCTCTGCCTCAGAGCGAAGGCGGGCTTTTCATTATAAAGTACCTCCTGAAACGAGTTCACATTGGGCTTCGGTGGACGCAGTCCACCAGCGAACAGAATTAATATGTAGCCAGAGTTTCGCCCGCCGAAGCTCTGCCTCAGCGCGAAGGCGGGCTTTTCTTTATAAAGTACCTCCTGAAACAAGTTCGCATCGGGCTTCGGTCGACGCAGTCCACTTTCTAAGAAAAAAATCAGGTTTTCCGTACAATCAAAAATTGGGCTGCCAACGGAATGATTTCAACCTTTGGTTTATGGATACTTGGACGGTCTATATTCTGAGTTGTTCAGACGGAAAGATTTATACA
>JBGSQQ010000041.1:0-128544 GCA_041737945.1 Chryseolinea sp. | reverse complement strand
AAAATCGGACCACAAAGTAAACACTTGGGAGGCATGTGGACAAATCTATTTTTTTTATGCCAGCTTATTAAGTCTGCAATCTGTGAACGTTCTGTTGTACTTTTGGTCTCTGACGGAACCGACTACAACCCCTGATATGAGCCATCAGCCAGCAACCTATTGGATTGAACATTTGAAACTTGAGACCCATCCAGAGGGTGGATTTTACAAGGAGACTTACCGCGCATCAGAAAAAACTCCCGTTGACGGTTTGCCTTCTCGTTTTTTCGGATCGAGAAATCTTTCCACCGCTATTTACTTCCTCCTTCGGGCAGAGGATAAGTCCTTGTTTCATCGCATTAAGTCGGATGAACTTTGGCATTTCCATGCGGGAGACACCTTGAACATTTATGTGCTCACTGATAAAGGCCTTATCACGTATCAGCTCGGACCAAACATCGAAAAAGGAGATTCACTACAAGTAGTGATTCCGGCAAATCATTGGTTTGGTGCTGTCGTTACCGATGGCGGCGCGTATACCCTGGCAAGCTGTACCGTATCTCCCGGGTTTGATTTTAAAGATTTTGAACTGGCAGACCGGACTAATCTGCTTAATGAATTCCCACTACAGGAAAGCATAATCAAGACGCTTACATCTTGAGACCGTTTTATCAATCCGATACCACCAGTCGTTTAGATATGGTTTTGTCACCCAACTCCAGGATCAGTGAATAAATTCCTCCTCTAACGCGCCCGAAGTAGAAGGAAAAATTATTTTCTCCGATATGCAATTCTTTCTGATGGGAAGAAATATTCCTGGATAACAAGTCAACCATTCGTAGCTGAATGTATTGATCTCTTGGAGAAATGATTCTAACCATAATGTGATCGCTATTGGAAGGATTCGGGAAAATTGAAATAAGCTCGTTCCCCTCATTTACCTCAGTGCCAACAACGATGGAAAACTGTGCTGTCAGTGACAGGTCATCCGTGGGGGTTACCACCATTTGAGTTGCTGTCCCTTCATTGGACCAGGATTCAAAAATGTGAATAACTTCATCCTTGACTTGTGGAGTGATTACACCAATAGTCCGAATCATACCTTCAACGCTCACCACAGAAGCCGGTGTTTGCAAGGGCTGGCCGTCCAGTGATATTTGAAGACCCGGAGGATTCGTGCCAAAAGTAAAGGTTGATTTTCTGGGATTGATATCCACCGAGTCTTTGCCCGTCATCCCTTTTGAATCGGTGGCAGTTAGTACGATCCGATACCATACATTGTCGGATGTTTCACCTTCATTGGGTATCTGGAATGACCCTGAAGAAACTCCATTGATAGGGGGTTCATCATGTTTATGGGTGTCATGATGAAAATTAATCGCCCAGCTTAACGCGCTGGCAGGAAGAGGGCCATCTTCTGTATCGGTTGCACCACCCGAAAAGTTAATTGTGGTTCCGGCTACATACATGCTTCCGGCCACGGGAGTACTGATTTCTGCTACTGGTTTCACATTCGAGATGACCGAAAGTGTCGCCGCATTACTGATGGCATTACCCAGGGGATTCGATACCAACACCCGGTAATTTCCATTGTCTGCTGGGGTTATTGTCGGAAAGATAAGGGTTGGTGCAGTTGCTCCCGGAATATTTGAACTGTTCTTCTGCCATTGATAACTGAGTGGGACGCTACCGAGTACGCCAACGGTGAAGGTTGCAGACTGCCCTTCGGCAATGACGAGATCGTCGGGATGATTTGATATGAAAGGGACCGTGGTATTGTTGTAAATGATCTTGTAAAGGGATCCGGTACTTCTGCTGAGATAATATAAATTTCCATCAATGCCCATCGTGAGACTTAAACCATTTCCATTCAGGGACGTAGCGAATGACGCGCGCACGGCATTGCTACCGGAAAGGTCAATGGTATTAATCCAACTGTTGCATAAGTCCTGAAAAAAGTATTTCCCGAAATACGAAGAAGGGTAATTCGAAGTAACCGGATTAAAAAAGGTTCCTCCCGTGATGGCGCAACCATTTCCATCACCGCCGCCGTGCGGATAGGCATAAACGGGGTTTGTAAAATTAGGGAACGTCGTCTGGTTGAAGACGCCCTCGGTGGCTGGCCAGCCGAAATTCCTTCCACCTGTTGTGGCATCATTAATTTCTTCCCAGGTAACCTGGCCTACATCATTAACCAAAATTCTTCCGGTTTCCGGATGTACAGCAAAGGTGTACGGATTTCGCAGCCCATACGCCCACACTCGTTTTCGCTGTTCACTTCCTGTAGGAAAGGGATTTCCTTCCGGGACGCTTCCGTCCTTATTTACACGAAGCAACTTGCCATGATATGTGTCCAGATTCTGCGCATGTGCGGTATTTGCGTTTTCGCCAACCGCGATATAAAGTTTTCCATCCTTTCCAAAATGCATAGCACCACCGTTGTGATTCGTCGCGCAGCAACCACCTTCGGGACTATTGTGGACGCTGGCAAAAGTTGATCTGTCAGCTCTGGAAATTAATTTTTCTATGTGTTCCGTCGCAAAAAGGTTTATTGTTAGAACTGCCGCAACGGCAAAGGGCAGTTACATTGTCTTTCTTTGTAACCGCGCCGTGCTGGTCCTTCAATTCAATGTCACCATGGACTAGAAGCGGACCATTTGGGGTGGCCTCAATCGTAACACCATTCTCCTTTTTTTCAACAATGGGAGCGTCCTTATTCATGTAATAGCTCAAGGCACCAGACGGACATTTTTTTATCTGTTCAACGATTTTGTTGGATGTAATTCCATCGGGTGTAACCCAAGGGCGTTTCCGCGGGTCGAACACTTCATTCAGACCCCGAAAGCAATTTCCGGAATGAGCGCAGATATCCGGTTTCCAGACAATAGTAACTTCCCCGTTGGTATACTCCTTGGTAATATTCTTCATACAGTAGCTCCGTTGTTTTTTTTAGACTCCTCGTTACAAGATGGTGATTTCTGTGTTAACAGTAATCGGATTTGAAAGTACTTTATGCACCGGGCAGGAGTGCGCTATCTCCAGTAGCCGGATACGTTGTTTTTCGTCTATTTTCCCTGTTACTGAAATAAGGCATTGAAACATCGTCTTGTACGTATCTCTTTCGTTTGTCACCGTTACGTCAATCTTTTCAACATCCCATTTTTTACGATCAGCATACATTCGCAACGTGATAGCTGTGCATGACGCCAGCGACATACGCATAAAATCGCCGGGTGTCGGTCCTGAATCTGTACCGCCAACTTCTGCCGGCTCATCGGCTAAAACGGTGTGAACGGATGTCCTTATTTCTGTTCGGTAATTTTCCCTCCCGATCGACGCTGTTACTGCTCTGTTGTCCGCCATCAGAAGGTCCTGTTCATAACAAACTCCTGCTGCATAAATCGTTCGCGGGGAGCAGCTTCGCGAAGCTTCAATTTCTCCGGAAGCGTTTCAGGATCACCAGGGTATCCTACCGCTATGAATACACCGATGTCAAAGGTATCGGGAATATTTAACAGATCAATTGCTGTGTCGTGGTGAAAACCTGCCATTTGGCGAACCTGTAAACCCAGCTCTACGGCCTGAAGAGAGAGAAATGAGTTTGCTCCCCCGAGGTCATACATAGCATACGTATTTGTTCCGCTAAATCTTGTAAAGTTTTTTCGGGCAAGGCTCAAAATCAGCAGAGGGGCTTCTTTAGCCCAGATTTTGTTTCCTTCATTCAGACAGGAAAACAGTTTGTCCCATAACTCAACCTGATCGCGGGTGGCATAAATATAGACCCAAGGCTGTTCATTGGTACTGGACGGCGCCCACCGGGTTGCTTCAAAGAGAGAATTTATTTGATCTGCTTCGATGAATTGGCTTGAAAAGGCGCGAATGCTTTTTCTGTTTTTTATCAGGTCGGAGACCGGATGTTCAATTTGATTTGATTTTTGCATCATTCCTGGCACGGTACGAAATTACTACTTAGACCACGTATTTAAAGTATAACACTAAAATTAACCGCACTGTTTCCTGGAGAATTTTTGTACCCAAAAAAATGCTAGTCCTCGATCAACACACCCATCCTACCCATTTTATAATCTCGCATGGCCTCCAGAATTTGTGTTTCTGTATTCATGACAAACGGACCGTGCGAAACCACTTTTTCGTTGAGCGGTTCACCACTTAGTAGTAAAACACGGGTGTCCTCTTTTGCCTCCATACTTATCCCTTCACCATCCTTTCCAAATACTACAGCATGCAGACCATCCACAATCCCGAATCCATCAACAGTCAGTTTTCCATCCAGCAGGTAAACAAAGGCGTTGTGTGTGGCGGGAATCGGAATTGAAATACGACCACCCCTTTTTAACTCCAATGTTGCTGCATTTACGTTTGATTGCGAAGGGATCGGACCTTTCAAATCAAGCAATTGCCCGGAAAAAACCCGGAGTTGCGCTTTCTTATCTTCACTAATAAATGTCGGAGTCTCCTCAGCCGTAAGCGGGAAGTAGGCCGGTTGATCCATTTTAAAAGCTGCCGGCGTATTGATCCACAGTTGGATGATTTCCTGCCGGCCACCAATTTCATGAATGTTTTCGGGCGGTCGTTCGCTGTGAATAATACCCATACCTGCGTTCATCCATTGGGCACCGCCGGCGTATATTACACTATTGTTTCCGCGGCTATCCCGATGATGCACTCCTCCTTTGAAGATGAATGTTACCGGTGAAAACCCTCTGTGGGGATGCGGACCGACACCAGCGTCATCCGGATCGACATGCTGCGGGGCCTTTACGTCCGCGTGGTGTAATAAGAGGAACGGGTCGATTTGTTCTACCCGTTGGGTGGGAAATGGCTGGCGCACCGGGAATCCACCCATGTCAACCTTTTCCGCATATAATAATTGCAATACTGTCCTGTTTTTCATAGTTCAAAAATTGTGTATAACGCGCTTCCATTGCTGCGCCATGTGATAACGCCTGAGTATTAATTCATCGGCACTTCTATCAATAGTACCTCCGAGTCACTATCCGCCGACAGGGTGATTTTATCAATTTCGGACAACCCAAGGCCATCGCGCCGGTTTAGTTTTTGTCCATTGATTGTAATATCACCTTCAAGTACAAATGCGTATACACCGTTAGTAGTCTTGTTCACACTATATTCGGTAGAAAAGTCCTTTGAAAACCGGCCGATGGAAAACCACGCATCCTGGTTAATCCACAGACTATTTGTGCTCTCAACCGGAGAGACAACGGTTTGAAATCTGTTGAGCCGTTCATCGGAAGGAAATAGTTTTTGATCATATCGTGGTTCAATATTCCTTACTTTTGGGAATACCCATATCTGCAAGAAGTTGACATCTTCCGATTTTGATGCATTTCGTTCGCTGTGTGCAATACCGGATCCGGCACTCATAATTTGAACTTCACCGGATTTAATTATTCCACGACCACCTGTATTGTCCCCGTGCTCAAGGGCCCCCCGAAGCGGGATTGATATGATCTCCATATTATCGTGAGGATGTTGTCCAAATCCGGCTCCCCCCTTCACAATGTCATCATTAAGAACCCGCAACGCTCCAAAATTTACACGGGTTGGATCGTGGTACCCGGCAAAGCTAAACGTGTGATGTGAATCCAGCCAGCCATGGTTGGCGTGGCCGCGGGTGTTGGCTTTGTGCAGTGTTGTTTTCATATACGTTGTGTTTGTTATATCTATCTGTTTTCCCTTTGCAAAAACATCGTTAATTATTCTTTATTCTTAATCCTTTCATTCCCTATTCCTTATCCCCTAAACCCTATTCCCAATTATTCCCAATTCCCTTATACCCAATTCCTTATTCCTTATTCCTTATTTCCTTTGTCTTATACCTACTATACGTATTTTCTATAATAAAGATACATACAATAGTTGTATATACATTAATTTAGCTTGGTTTTTTCGGGCTGAAAATGATCAAAAAACGTCATGGTAATGGGGTTATAGTTTCAACACCGCCGCAGTTCAGGGCTATGAACTCCTTAGTTTATCAAGAATTCTATTCAGCTCAAGTGCCTCAGCCTTGGTAATGCTTTTCAGCGTTTCAAGCCAGCTTTCAGCCTCAGCGTCGATTCTTTTTAGCGTGGTGAGGCCCTTTTCTGTAATGGAAATATCCACCTGGCGGCGGTTATTTTCACAGATTTCACGCTTCAATAGTCCTTTTTGCCTGAGTTTCTCCACCAATCGGGTTGCATTGCTGTTCTTGTCAATCATTCGGCAGGTTATATCTGCAAGCATCAACGGCCTGGGGTGGCTGCCGCGGAGAATTCGTAAAACATTATATTGTTCAGGAGTTATAGCATGCAGTTTTAGTCTGGAGGCATTCATATTATATAACCAGCCTGCCGTAAACATGACATTTACCGCTCCCTTCTCAAATTCATTCTGGAATTTTTCCTGCTTAATTTCTTTCTCCAATGACATACCTATAAAAGTACACTCAATTATTGTATATACAACAATATCCATCAAAAAGTTCATCAGCAAGAATTTTTTACTTAACCATAATTTTCTTTCTAGTTTGTGAAAGGAAAGGACTACACTATTTTTTGGAAAAAAGATTATGTTACAATTCACATCGACGATACATAAATTTGACAAAAAAGGTGAAAAGACAGGCTGGACCTATATTGAAATATCTGCATCGCAGGCACAAAAATTAAAACCAGGCGTCAAAGTTTCCTTTCGTGTAAAAGGAACGATGGATCAGTATTCATTTGAGAAGATTGCGCTTCTACCTATGGGTAACGGAAATTTTATTCTTCCCCTAAATGCTCAGATGCGCAAAGCAATTGGTAAAAAGCAGGGCGATAAACTAAACATCAGGATAGAAGCCGACAGCAGGCAGCCCCAACTATCGAGAGACCTGATGGCCTGTCTGAAGGAAGACCCTGAGGCTATGGCTTTTTTTAAATCATTGCCCGGATCGCATCAGCTTTATTTCAGCAAATGGATTGAGAGTGCAAAGACGGCATCAACCAAGACAAAACGCCTTGTCACCGTAATGGTAGCCTTTAATAAGAAATTAGGTTACGGTGAAATGATGCGGTCATACCGGAACCAAGATTTTTAAGGCGCATCAGGACTTGCCACGTTTTTTCGTTGCCGAAACCTTTTTCTTACCCGCATCCGTCATGGCAAAACTACGGGTCATACGCTTTATATGTTCCACTTTACGGAAACGAAGTGCACTCCAATCTTCGTCGATAGCCACCGTCCTCACTGCCTCGAAACCATTTTTCCCCAGTTCGTTCCATCCCGTATCCCGGTTGAATTCACACGTATACATCTTAGAAGTTCCCTTTGGGTACGCAAACCACAACAGGCCATCGTTCTTTATTAACGGAGTCACCTTTATTGTCAGATTTTCCACCTCCTTTTGTTTGGTAACAAAGGCCAGAAAAAATTCAACCTCCTTCGCGTTACTCGGGCCTCTCTTTATAATTGCCATCGTCTTCATCTCATCAATTGCTTTCGCAAAACTTTTTGGAGCATTAAGTACATACAGTTCTCTGTGGCCTTTGTAATTCAATTTTTTAAAAATCAGGTTCATACTTCTTTGGGTAGCCAAATTTAGGATTCGCATGTATAAGAATGAAACGCAGGTAGTCACCAAACCAGGAATTGGAAAGGAATCTTTTTTAACCGGACCAATGGCGTCGGGCGGCAAAGATGTCTACCTTCATACTTGTGTATTTGTAGTTTAAAATTGTCAGCTATGCACGTTATTAATGGACCAGTACGATGGGGCATCATAGGATGCGGAGATGTTTGCGAGGTAAAAAGCGGACCGGCATTCAGCAAGGTGGCCGAATCGTCGCTGGTTGCCGTAATGCGGCGTGATGCGCAAAAAGCAGAAGATTATGCGAGGCGGCACAAAGTTCCCAAATTCTACTCGGATGCGTCGTCTCTAATACAGGATCCCGAGGTAAATGCAATTTATATCGCAACACCGCCTGGTTCTCATGAGGCATACGCAATAGAATCAATGACAGCCGGAAAGCCTGTCTATATTGAGAAACCTGTTGCTCTTAACAGCGAGGAATGTCACCGTATGATAAAAGCCTCGGCAGATCTTAAGGTACCCGCAACGGTAGCCCACTATAGGAGGCGCCTCGGGATTTTTGAACGAGTAAAATCACTAGTGGACCAAAAGGATCTTGGAGACGTAAAAGTTGTGGTCATTAATTTATTCCATACGCATAAACCAGCCCCGCCAGCGACGGCCTCTGACAACTGGAGAATCAAACCCGAAATTTCAGGCGGCGGGTTGTTTTATGATCTGGCGCCACATCAACTGGATATCATTTATTGGCTATTTGGTACTCCTCTGAAGACAACTGGGCTATCAATAAATCAAGGAAAGCATTACAACGCTCCGGATGTGACATCGCTAACAGCAGTTTTCAACAATGGCATATTGTTCCAGGGACTTTGGTCGTTCAATTCGCCCCCGCATGCAAACACCGACTCCTGCACGATCATCTGCGAAAACGGAAGCCTTGTGTTTCCCTTTTTCTCAACGTTTTCAAAGGCGAAGCTCGAGATACATCGCGGCAACACAATCGAGGAAGATTTTGTTTTCCCGGAACACATCCAGCAGCCCATGATCGAACAGGTTGTGAAACATTTTCAGGGAAAGGCGGAAAATCCATGCTCTATTGAGGATGCCCTGGCTACCATGAAGATGATTGAGCAAGGTTATTCCTCATAAAAGTTTCAACCAAACGATCTCGTTTGATCCCGTGCAGAAGATCACTGATATGTTCTCCTTTTAATTAATAAAAAGCAACAGAAAAACTTTCGTCATACAAAGAATTTTTAACCATATTTATGAACAACAACAAATGCCATGCACGATGCTGGCATCTCTTTGCTAAAAAACTACTACAACATGAAAGACAAACTTCGCAGCCAGGGTTGGTTTGGAAAAACCGGAAAAGACGGATTTATTTATCGTGCATGGATGAAAAATCAGGGTATTCCTGACTATGAATTTCGTGGGAAACCGGTGATTGGCATTTGTAATACCTGGTCTGAACTTACTCCCTGTAATGCGCACTTTCGTGAACTGGCAGAATCGATCAAACGAGGGATCTCGGAGGCTGGTGGATTCCCGGTAGAATTTCCCGTAATGTCCCTGGGAGAAACATTGATCAAACCTACAGCGATGCTCTACAGAAATCTTGTTAGTATGGATGTGGAAGAATCGATCCGCGCCAATCCGGTGGATGGCGTTGTTCTGATGTGTGGCTGTGATAAAACAACACCGTCGTTGGTAATGGGTGCCTGTAGCGTCAACATTCCTACCCTTGTCGTTTCCGGCGGTGCCATGCTGACCGGAAAATATAAGGGACGTGATATCGGGACCAGTGATATCTGGCGATTCAACGATGCCGTTCGTTCCGGTGAGATGTCGGAAGAAGAGCTCACCGTTTCTGAAGCGTGTATGTCCCGGAGTCGTGGACATTGTGCCGTAATGGGTACGGCTTCGACGATGGCATGTATGGTTGAATCGTTAGGACTTTCCCTGCCCGGAAACGCTGCCATACCCGCTGCGGACTCCCGGAGAAAAGTGCTCGCGCAGATGTCAGGTATCCGCATCGTGGAAATGGTTAAAGAAAATCTCCGGCTGTCTGATGTTCTGACTCGGGAAGCTTTTGAAAATGCCATCATTACCAATGCCGCCATAGGAGGATCTACCAATTTTATTATTCACCTGTTAGCGATAGCAGGTAGAATGGGTGTGGAGCTGGACATCAGCGATTTCGACAAGTTATCAGCTAACGTTCCTTTCATTGCTAACCTGCAGCCGTCTGGAAAATATTTTATGGAGGATCTCTACTATGCCGGCGGGCTTCCGGCGGTGATGAAAGAGATTGATCATTTTCTGCGTGGAAAGTGTATCACCGTAAATGGGAAAACAATTCAGGAGAATTATTCCACCGCAGAATGTTACAACAGGGAAATTATTGCAACAGCTGAAAAGCCGTTTAATCCCCTTTCCGGTGTAGCCATTCTGAAGGGTAATCTTTGTGAGAATGGTGCCGTGATGAAACCGTCGGCTGCAAGTCCACATTTAATGAAACATACTGGAAAGGCGATTGTCTTTGAAGACATTGATGATTACAAGAAGCGCATTGACAGCCCTGAACTGCAAATGGATGAAACGAATGTATTGGTCTTAAAAAATGTCGGACCCATTGGGTATCCAGGAATGCCAGAGGTGGGTAATATGGCCTTACCAAAAAGTATGTTAGCCAAGGGGATACATGATATGGTGAGGATTTCGGACGGAAGGATGAGCGGCACCGGGTTCGGCACGGTAATCCTCCACGCTTCTCCGGAGGCCGCGTTGGGAGGAAACTTTGCTGTAGTGCAAAGTGGTGACGTGATCAGCCTGGATGTTTCCAAACGTTCTTTGATTCTGGAAGTCTCGGAAGAAGAACTTCAAAAAAGGAAAAAAGCCTGGAAGCCATCACATAAGAAATATGATCGCGGTTATGTGAGTTTATATCAACAACATGTTGAACAGGCGCATCTTGGAGCTGACATGAACTATTTAAAAGGTGGGTCAGGCAGCGAAGTATCCAGGGACTCCCATTAGTCTAACAGGAACATCATTTAAAACGCGAATACGGTCATGAAGACTTTTCAGAATCAGGTCGCCATTGTAACGGGTGCTGGACAAGGTATCGGACTTGAAATCTGCAGACAGCTGGCATCGCAGGGCGCGAGTGTAGTACTAAATGATATCCAGCAATCGCTGGCAGAGGAGGGAGCCCATCAAATCCAAAAGGAGCATGGACGATGTATCCCTTTTGCCGGAGACGCGTCTGACATAGCGTTCATTCAGCAAATGGTACACGAGGCTGTGAAACAATTTGGAAGGCTGGATATCGCTATAGCTAATGCTGGAATTACGCTGTACGGTGATTTCTTCGACTATAAGTTGGAGGATTTCAATCACGTTATGAAAGTAAATCTCGGCGGAACATTTTTTCTTGCACAGGTTGCCGCGACGCAAATGAAAGATCAGAATTCCCCTGGAAGTATTTTATTTATGTCGTCCGTAACAGGACACCAGGCACATAAAAATTTGGCTGCCTATGGAATGAGCAAAGCCGCACTTGAGATGTTGGCAAAAACACTTGTGCTTGAATTGTCTCCGTTCAAGATCACGGTTAATGCAATCGCACCGGGCGCAACAGTCACCGAACGAACATCCAGTGATCCGGAATTCGAAAATACATGGTCACGGATAACACCTATTGGCAAACCAGCCTCAACAAAAGATATAGCACAAGCCGCGTTATTCCTGGTTTCTCCGGGCGCCAGTCACATCACAGGTCAATCGCTCGTAATTGATGGTGGTTGGACCAGCGTAAGCCCTTCTCCGTACTAGCCTATCTCATATCTATGAAAGCTTACATCATTGTCGATGTCCACATCACCAACCCAACGCTATACGAAGACTACAGGAAACTGACACCCGCATCGTTAGTACCTTATGAAGGGAAGTTTGTTGTTCGCGGAGGAGCAACGGAAACACTTGAAGGGGAATGGAGCCCGGGAAGGGTAGTAATCCTGGAGTTTCCCTCAGTTGAAAAGGCAAAAGCCTGGTGGTCATCTCCCGGATATGCGCCGGCAAAAGCAATTCGCCAGTCTGCTTCAGAAACAAAGATGATTCTTGTTGAAGGAGTCTAGGAGCCCGGAAACTACTTCAGTTTTTCTGCAGTAAGTCCAGCAACTTCCGGTCAAGCTTTTGGCCGTACCAGTCCTCATAGGCAACATCAGTACGTCCAGAATTAATTAAACCGAAGGAACCGGAAAACTCCCAAAGGGCAAAACCAATTTTATTTTCGTGAAGAATGCCGAGCAAATCACTAAACCAGGCAAGAAAAACCCCGTGAGGAGTTTTATTCCAGCAGCCGCATTCTCCGCAGTGAACACCGACGCCTTGTTGTGCCAGGGCAATCCAGGGTTTGTAATAATCTTCAAGGATGGTCCGGCTTAAATACCGGTCGCCTACTTGTCCCGGCCATTTTGGCTCTGGCAAACTATCCGGGTCTTTATTTGCCCATGGTGCTTTATAGTGCGAAATGATACCCGGAGTATATCCCCTGCAGCTTTGGGCAATATCCAGATCAATAATTTCAGGTATTACCTTATTCCCTACATCATTGCCATCAGCTATTATTATGTGTTTGGCATTCTCTTTTCTAATGGCTTCTGCAGCAGCTTTTGCGACTTTTCGGTAGACATCTCCGGGAACAGTACTCCGTTTGGAATGCTGGTCGTTCATATCCTCCCGCATGCTGGGTTCATTAACCAAATCAAAGCTTATTTTTTTTCGCGAAACGGATTTATAACGCTTCGCCCACATGTTCCAATGGAAACAAAAAGCATCCAATGCTTCCTGGTCTGTCCACAAATTATAGGGTTCATTAAAACCCGAATTCACACAATAGCCTGGTGCCCGATGAAGGTTCAGACTGACGTGCATATCATACTTATGTGCCAGCATCACCACCTTGTCAATTCGATCGACTGCCTCATTACTGATTTTATAGACATCGGAAGCGACAATATTTTTGGTTCTGTCGATGTCCAGATAAAATGGGTAGGCCATTGGGATGCGCACAAAATTAAATCCCCAGTCCTGCATCCACCGAAAATGATCCTCTGTTGTGCCTCCTCTGGAATTGGAGGGATCCGGTGAAAAAAAGTCAAGCAAATTAAAGCCGCGCCATTGCGGAAGTTTGTTTCTTTTGGCCACAGCAAGAGCATCCGTACCTGTTAAGCTTACTGCTGCGGCCGCCATACCAGTGCTCACTATAAAGTCTCTTCTGTTCATGATTCTTTTTTTACCTGAACTCAAACTGCATAATCATCTGGTTCCCCGCAACAGCAATTACGGAAGCGGCGAAATGGACATATGGGGTGGTCAACTTAAGAATTGCAGACTATCGTTTTTTCCGCTCCAGGCACCCAAAATAAATATTCAGTTTTTGAACATCGATTTCAAAATAGTTTTAAAGGAGTGTGATTATAATCATTTTCATAGGCGAGTTTTTAAAACAGTATGGTGTACCTCTAGAAATAGTATCGGACAATTGGTCTTGACGGAGAATGCCCTATTTCTTCCCTGAAACCGGCCTTAAGAAATGTTGAAAGCAAACCCGTCCATACAAACACATCGGGCATCTTCTCAGCCCATGGCACAATTGGATATGCCTCCACTATCCTGGCTCCTTCTTTTTTTACATATGTTAAAGTTGCCTTCAGCAATTCTATTGATAATCCCTTCCGTCGATAGGGCTTCTCTATAAAAAAACACGACACGGACCATACGGGTTGATCATCCACAGGTCTCAAAACTCTGGAGCGCTTCAGTCTAATGTATTTTTCACGTGGGGCAACAGCACACCACCCCACTGGTTTCTCTCCAATGAAAGCCAATAATCCAATCACTTCATTCTTTTTTACCAGTTTATGAACAGCCAGTTTGTTTTGATCACCTTTTCTTTTTTCAAAATCCGATCGGCTAAACCTCCAGTTCATACACCAACAGCCACCACATGCTCCTTTGGGACCGAAGAGTATTTCGAAACTACCCCACGTCTCGGTTGTCAGCGGCTTAAAAGATACTCTTTCGGGCATTCCGAATATACCATTTCAACTACTTAAAGTTAGGAAGATCCAGCTTTTTAGATATTCGAAAAACCGCATTAATCAATCCCACGTGACTATACGTTTGGGGGTAGTTTCCCCACTGGGAACCGTCCTTTCCGACGTCTTCACTGAAAATGCCCAAATGATTTGCGTAAGGCAGGATGTTATTAAGCGTTTTGATAGCATCATCAATACGGCCAACGCACGCAAGCGCATCAATATACCAAAATGCGCACACCAAAAAAGTGGCCTCTGGTTTCCCGAAGTCATCCTGATGCACATACCGGTAAAAAAGCCCTTGCTCCGTCTTCAAAAGTTTTTCAAGTTCAATTAAATGCTGTTTTGCTTTTTGGGATGTCGGATCAAGGTAATTCATGGTGATCAGCTTCAACGTGCTGGCGTCGAGATGCTGGGATCCCAGGGCCTGCATATACACACCTTGCTCGGCATTATAACATTTCTCAATTCTTTCACTGGCCATATCGCCTAACCAGGCTGCACGTTTCAGGAGGTCAGCATCGTGCATCAACGTACCTATCTTCATCGCAGCCTTGCAACCAGCCCAATGAAACAGCAATGTATAGGTGTGCACCTGTTTCACATTCCGGAACTCCCACAATCCAGCGTCCGGCTCATCTAGGGTTTTTTCAATCCATTTGAGCAGTCTGTCAACCAAGGGTTTGTAATGCCGTTTTTTTGAAAATGACAGACGTTTATCAATGAACAGCGGAAGCAATCCGACAAGGACCTGACCGTATACATCATTTTGGATTTGTAAATAGGCTTTGTTACCAATCCTTACCGGCTGATTTCCTAAATATCCTTCCAGCGGAATGTGGATTTCTTCAATGTCTTTCTGACCCGTAATTGAATAGAGTGGCTGTATCCTTTCCTCATCACGCATCAGAATGTTTTGTATGTATTCAAAGTATCTTTCCAACTCATCAAAGTGGCCCATTTCATTAAAGGCCTTCAAGGTGTAATAAGAGTCTCTGAACCAGCAATACCGGTAATCCCACGTTCTCGAGCTGCCATTATGTTCCGGTAAACTGGTTGTACCGGAAGCTATAATTCCGCCGGTGTCTTCATACTGATGAAGTTTTAATACGAGCGCCGAACGGATAACGTTGTCCTCGAACATATCCGGAACATACGTGCTCTTAATCCAACCTTGCCAGTACCGAACGGTTTTATTAATAAAATCTTCAGCAGTCGCCTTCAATGGCGCTTCCAATGGCTCTCCATAAGTGAATATCAGATACTGATTTTGATCCAATACGAAAGGTTGTTGCTGAACGATATATGTCAACGAAATATCTGTGGTTAGTCTTGCCTGCATATCAAGATTTAGAAAACGCAAATGATTGCTTCCGATTGACATCTCAGGAATAATCTCACCATATTCTCCCCTTGGATTACAAGTAACTTTTATTATCGGGCTTCCTTCGATCAACTCGAGTTTTCTAACCAGCATCAATGGTTTGTAGAATCTTTCATACTGATAGAAGCGAGGTGCGCAGTCAATTACCCTGAACTTGCCGTTAGCACAGTGAAATTCTGTACACAACACATTTGTGCTCTCTATATAATATTGACGGCTTGTGTATTCGCCTGCCGGAACAATAGAAAACTCTCCGCCTTTTTCCTTGTCAAGAAGTGATCCGAAAACGAAGGAACTATCGAACCTGGGGAGACAAAGCCATCTTACGTGTGCTTGTGTATCGATGTAGGCCAGGTAAGAACAGTTACCCACAATACCCATGTCATAACGGTGTATACTCATGTTGTAACAAGTTGGTTTAGCAAACGAACTACTTCTTCTTGCGAGGAAATTGTGTATTGAGCAAGTGTATGCCCACCTCCTACTTTGATCGTAACGGCTTTGTTCTCCAACACCCTGAACATATCCTCATCGGTTTTATCATCGCCCACGGCCAGAATAAAATTGTAAGGCTTCTCTAAAATAAGTTTACGGGCGGCGGCACCCTTATCAATACCTCCGATACGCACCTCTATTACTTTGTTACCATCAATAACCTGCAGCTGGGCGTTTCGTATCAGGTGATAAAGATTGTCCAGCAACTCACGTGATCGCACAAAACCGAGGTCAGTGTCAACGTTGCGATAGTGCCATGCGAGCGTATGACTCTTCTCCTCTACAAAAGAACCTGGACTGCGTTGTGAAAACAGTTGAAGCGTTGGCCGTATCAATGGTTTCCAATTCAGGTCTTCGGCATAATCAATTTCCCATTCACCTGAAGCATGTCTTATTGCCGCGCCATGCTCAGCAACCAGATTGATTGGAAGATCGCGAAACCAATTTTGAAGCGTAAGGTGAGATCGTCCGCTTATAATCGTCAGATCAGTCTTTTCATTGGCGGCAAGCATCGATAACAATTGAAGCAGATCCTTATCCGGTATCGCCTCACTGGGATGTTTCGCAAAGGGCACCAACGTTCCATCATAATCCAATAAAAGATGCCGAAGCGATGCAGAGTGAAATTCGGATGCTATTTTTTGCCTTACAACCGGTGTAACCAATCTGGTTTCCTGTGACTGTTGCTGTGCCTTTACGTCATCCAATTGTTTCAAAAAATCATCTACCCAATCCACGACCGTATAGTCCTGCAGTCGTTTTTGAAGTAGTGCCATTTTGTGTTGCTGGACCTCCAATGGAAGAGTAAGTGCTGTAAATATTGCCTCGGCTACTTCATTTTTGTCCATGGGATTAACAAGTATTGCTTCGCCCATTTCACTTGCAGCGCCGGCCAGTTCGCTAAGAATCAATACACCATGTTGCCCCACGCGACTCGCAACATATTCCTTAGCAACCAGATTCATCCCGTCTCGTAACGGCGTTATTAGTCCAACATCGGAACTTTGATATAAAGCGCATAATTCCGAAAAAGGTAAGTGACTATAGCGGTAAATGATTGGCTGCCATTGCAAGGTTGAATACTTCCCATTTATCCGTCCCACCTGTTCTTCAATCAACTTTCTTCTCTCGTTGTATTTTGAAATGATCTGACGTGACGGAACGACTACAAGCACAAGAACGACGAGATCCTTCCATTCCGGGTGCTGTTCCAGAAACCGCTCGAACCCTGCAAGGCGATGCGTAACGCCCTTTGTGTAATCGAGCCTATCTACGGAAAACATAATTTTCCTTTCTCCAAAATTCTTCGTGATGGCTTCGCGTTGCGAAATGACCTCTTCTTGCCCTGCCGCATTATGGAACTTTTGATAGTCAATGCCAATGGGAAACATGTCAGCTTTTACCACACGACTGCCTACGAAAGCCGAGCGGAATTGATGATCAATGCCGGTTACCATACGCAATGTCTTCAGAAAATGCTGAACATACTCCTGCGTGTGAAACCCAATAAGGTCCGAACCCAGCATTCCGCGAATTATTTTCTCTTTCCACGAACGGTGTAACAGCCTGAAAATTTCAAAATTTGGAAACGGGATATGGAGAAAAAATCCAATGGTTGCATTCGGAATTTTTTTGCGAATCATTTCAGGAAGCAGGAACAACTGGTAGTCGTGAATCCACAATACATCACCGGGTTTCAGCATCGCTACCAGCTCGTCAGCAAATTGCTGATTTACCTCCTCATAACTGCGAAAGGTCTCTTCATCAAACTCTACGAACGATGGGAAATAGTGAAATAGCGGCCAGATTGTAGCATTGCAAAATCCATTGTAGTATCGGCTATAAACTTTCGGCTCGATAAATATCGGATCTACTTGGAAAGCCTGAATTGATTCGTTGTTGACAGAGAACGTCTGCCATCTTTTTTTCGAAAAATCCGCGGAGCCCACCCACCATTTTTCAAGAAATAGATGTTGATCCTCGTTTCTTTCAAAGAAACTCTTAAGGGCACTTACAAGACCTCCGTTACTTTCTTCAAGTGTGATTTTATTGTTCCTTTCGATTAACTGATAAGGCAATCGATTCGAAACTACCACCAACCTCCTTTTAAATTTCTCTTCCATTTGAGTTTCGGTTCGTTCAAAGATTTATTAAACACATTAATATTGGCAAGACAGCCCCTCGAAAGTTGTTCGGATAGGCCTATTTTTCTTTGGATGGTCATTTGAAGCCGCCATGGATCAACGTATCACGATTTTTTTGAACAACAAAACAAGGTAAGACTTTCCCTGCAAAAGTAAATGGGAGTTAAATACACATAGTTGGGGAGAATAATCCCATCTAAAGACGTTCATGTTGAATCACGGACTGAATTTAAAAGGATAGCAAACTGGCATGGTATTTCACTATTGAAGCATATCTGCACTTACCATAACAAAAACTTTATGAAAACCACCTTTCAACTTATAATTTTAGTATGCGCTGTTGCCGTTTGGCAAAGCTGCGGAACAAAAACAACCGAAAACACTACCGAGTCAACTGAAAACAGTACCGATACTTTGGATATGACATCGGAAGAGCTATCCTCAGAGACCAGCAAAAATGAGATGACAGCGTCGAAGCGTGAAGCAATTGAAAAGGCAAGCGTCGAAAAGGAAGAACAAAGAAGGCTAGCCGCAATTGAACTTGCGAAGACCACCCCAACATACAAAGACAAATCGGGGAAAATTGTATATAACAAAGCAGAGGTTGATCCCTCATTTACCGGCGGTAATAATGAGATGAAGAAATACCTGCGCGACAATCTGAAATATCCCAAGCAGGCCGAGGACAATGGAATAGAAGGTACTGTTTTTGTGGATTTTGTTGTCGATGATCGCGGTAATGTACTCGAAGTTACAGCGTCGGATGTAGTTGGGGAGGATGTAGATCTGATGTTGAAAAATGAGGCCGCACGAGTTGTGGCTTCTATGCCTGCATGGGTACCCGGTACTCAACGCGGAAAGGCTGTCGACACGCGGTTTAGCATTCCAATTACCTTCCGGCTTAACTGACCATAGATCTGCCGTCTCAAAAAGAGGCATCCTGAAAATTTATTTGAATGAAACCCCCAGTTCGGAGGCTGGGGTTTTCATTTTTTCAAAATCCTCAAATGTCGAGTAGTTGAATAAACTAAAAAGCAAAAGACCAGGGCGGATATATCAATAATTTTCGCTATCACAACGCCCATTACTTTCTCACCCCTATTTCGTTTGGAAAGAATCCGTTGCTCCATACCCCCTGCGCTTTTGTAACGCCCAACACGGTGATATCCCATTGAGGCTTCCCTGACTTGGTGTATAACGTCTTGCTACTATAAGAACCTCCGCGAACAAATAGGCTACCGACCCTTGTAGCAGAAGTCATATTGATAATTGAATTAGGGTATAGATCGTCGTAATTAGTATCTACAATATGAACGCCTATCATTGAAAGATCGCAGGAAGTATCAAGGTCTATCATATTTCCGTTGGTTTGTGGATCCTGTATTGTAGTGCCTTGTACGACTATACTGGCAAAGCCTCCCCCCTCGAGCACATGCAGAAACTTTCTACTTGCCTCAAATCGTCCGCCTATAATAGTGTAAACTTGTTCGAAGTTAATTTCAAAATCTACGTTGTTTTGAGAAGCGCCAAGCCCATAGAAATATACGGATCCATTGCCTCTGTCATCCTTCGCTCCGGGGCCTGACACGTTCGTGTATATCTTATCGCAATGCGCCACGAATCCACCAATCCAAGTTAGCGACAAGCTATTTCTTCCTTCATGTAAGTATGCGATTTGGCCTGGTACACCGCCAAGATCGAACTGCTTTCCATAAATCGCGATATTTTCAAATTGCAGATTGGACACATCGCCATTTCCTCCGGAGATATGGCCAATCCGGAAACCAACATTTGCCTTGTCTCCTAAAGTCAAGTACATATTTTTGAACGTCACACCTGTCGTGCTGTTCGCACCATCACGGGTATCAACGTCAAAGATTGTGACACCTGTGATACCTGAATTGACTCCAATCTTTAGTCCATTCCACATTCCTTGTTTTAAACCAATCAACTGAAATACCGGACGGCCTGATGGTCCGTAATATACGATCGCATTTTGACCAACTCCCCAGCCCCAGGCTTCTACATCAATCCAGGCCTGTCCTGTACTTTTGTTATAGACCACGACCGTGGTGGTCAGCTTGTAGTGATTCGGCGCAGCCGGTATGACGACTTTTCCCCGTGCAGCTATAGCGGCATTAAAACAATTTTGGAAAGCCCTGGTGTCATCGAAGCTGCCGTCTCCCTTCGCTCCGTAATTCATCACGTCAAAAGTTGCTCTTGTTTCCGTACCATGCCCACCACCGGATGTTTCATTCGTGACTTGCCCCGATAGACTTTTGATGCCCTGAATACCCAGACCTGCAGTTGGTACCATATTGCCGTTGTCATCATCGGGAAAAGGAATCTCCTCCTTTATCACTGTATCAGTCCCTTTCAGCTGGGCAATTGCTCGGCTAAAGGACATAACCGGCAATAGCAGGAGAATCAAAAGTAGTTTCTTCATAATTAATCAGTTTCTGTTTGTGCCTTGATATAGAATCGGTTTGGTCAGCTCAGTGGTCCTTGCAATATCAATAGGAGGCCGGAAATCCACAATTACTTCCTGAACTTGTTACATGGAAAAATTTCGTTAGCGTAAAGCAGGGATCAATCAATATGCTTGCCAATACGTCCAAAAGGCTTACTGTATATCATCCCGGGTGACCACAAGAGCAAAATGAGCGGGTTGGCATCATAACATAGAAAAAGGTCACCGATTGGTGACTTTCCTGGTGGGAACTCAGGGCTTATCTGCAAACCTTGAAAATAAAATGTAAAATGTGGCTCGCATAAAACGGAAAAAGGCCACTCAGTGACCTCTTTAGTGGGAGCTGAGGGGTTCGAACCCCCGACCCTCTGCTTGTAAGGCAGATGCTCTGAACCAGCTGAGCTAAGCTCCCAAAACATACCCTGTTTCCTATAGGGATTGCAAAAGTATAATAGAATTCGGTTTGTGCAAAAAAATCTTATCAACCTTGCCATAAGCAGCCGTTACCAGTAGTGATCGATTGAGATTTTGAACGTTTGGGATCAAAATCTCTAGTTCTGAATAGTCTAATTTCACCTTATAAGGTAGACAAGAAAAAATCACTACTGTTGAGTTCCGACACTTTACGGTTCCCATACCCTCGAATAACTTCTTTGAGGACAGCCTTTTAGCTCGTTGGCACCCAATATAAAGCCCTTTTACACGGGGATTGCGCTTTTATAAAATGGTTTAATTTTTGTCATGTATTTTTGCACAACCATTTTTTAAACTTTTGAAAATCTTCAGGAAAATCCTTTTCTACGTATCGCTTGCCGTAGGGGTACTTCTGCTCTCGCTGACGATCGCTATATTCCTCTTTCAAGACAAAATCATCACCCAGTTTATAAGAGAGGCAAACAAACAGCTCAACACGCCAATAAAGATCGGTAAGATTGAAGCCTCCTTATGGAGACAATTTCCAAAATTCTCTATCGTCATGAAGGATGTCTATGTAGAAGACAGCCATCCCGGACAATATCCGTTGCTGACGGCTTCTGAGATTTCCTTCCAGTTGAATCTGATTGATGTGTGGAATGAAAAGTATATTATACAGGGACTTCAGATCCTGGATAGTGAAACCAACCTAAAAATCAACGCAACGGGTGAAAATAACTATACGATTGCAAAAAGCAGTAGCGGCAAAGGAACAGGTGCCGTCAGCTTTGAACTTGACAAGGTAAAGCTGAAAAACACAAAAGTCCATTACATCGACTTAACTGGTGAACAGGAACATTCATTCTCCAGTAAGGACCTGACAGCTTCGATCCAAACTAGCAATGATATCTATACGATTTCTGTTTCTGGTGAAGTGACGACGGAAAAAATCAGAGTAAATCAACGAAGTTTTCTGACCGGTAAATCCTTCCAGGCAGAAAGCCAACTGATCTATGATGATGTGGGCAAAGTCCTAACCATAAAACCGTCACTTTTGAACCTTAGGACATCTGCATTTACCGTGTCCGGTGTATATAGCTGGAAGGGGAAAAATTCGATTGACCTGGTCACTGAAGCAAAGGATGCCGACATACAAACGCTCCTTTCATTGTTGCCTGAGTCTGCTTCCAAAAAACTGGAACAATACCAGAGTAACGGAGACGTCTATTTCAAGGCAAAGCTTAAAGGCGAAATCAGCTCTGTAAAAAGTCCCTCGATTTCCGTTGATTTTGGTTGCAAGAACACAACACTGTTTCATCCACAGTATAAATCAAAAATTGAAAATGCCCGCGTTCAAGGTTCGTTCGCCAGCAACGATGTGTTAAAAGTCAACACAGCAACCCTGGTGCTTAAGAATATCCATGCGACCTTAAACGGAGAACCATTCTCTGCGAACCTGATTATCTCGAATTTTGAAAACCCGGAGGTTATATGCGATTTTAAGGGCAGGGTAGACGCGGGCGCTTTGATGGGATTTTATCCTATACCCAACATTCAGAATGTATCTGGTTCGCTGCTCGCCAATGTTTCGCTGCGAGGCAAAATCGAGTTGCTAAAGAAAAAAGCCACTGCCCAAAGAGTCACGACACAGGGAACGGTTGATCTTGAAAATATCGGATTCTCGTTTGGGAAAGATAAAATTGAATTGTTGAATTTGATGGGCAATCTTCAGTTCAGCAATAATGATCTTGCACTAAGTAATGTATCCGGCAAACTTGGAAACAGTGATTTTACCTTCAACGGATTTTTCAAGAACATCATTACATTTTTACTTTTCGAAAATCAGCCCATTGGCATCGAGACCGATCTAAAGTCAAACTACCTGGATGTTGATCAGCTTTTTGCACTAGGTTTCGGCACCTCAACGGGTAAAAATCAGCAGTACGAATTCAGCATTTCCAGAAATATCAACCTGAATTTTAACTGCGATGTTGCGGAGCTTCGGTACAAACGCTTTCACGCCAGCAATCTGAAAGGTGACCTGCTGGTCAAAAATGAAATGGCTGTATCACGGAATATCACTTTCAATTCTATGGGTGGCAACATGGTTTTATCCGGAATTGTAGATGCGCAAAACAAAAAAGCTATTGACGTTGTCAGCACTTTTAAGCTCAATGAAATACATCTCGACAGTATCTTTTATGTGTTTAATAACTTTGATCAGGATTTTATTCAGGCGAAACACCTGAAAGGACGTACCTCAGCGGATGTAAGCCTGGAGATGGCGCTCAATCAAAACCTGAAGTTATTCCCTGAGACACTCATTGGAGACATCAGTGCCACCATCAAGAATGGGGAACTCAATAATTTTGAGCCCATGAAAAAACTAAACAAGTATCTTAATGATGAAGGGCTTAGCAAACTTCGTTTTTCTGACCTCAAAAATGATATTCACATTGAAAACAAGGCGGTGTATATCCCTCAAATGGAAGTGCGGTCCAATGTGACCACCATAAAAATTAGCGGTACGCACACTTTCAGCCAGCAAATCGATTACCATATTATTGCACCGCTTCGAAACAATAAAAACATCAATAGTGATGAGGCAAAAGGAGCCCTTGAAGAAGACGGTTCGGGGCAAACCAAGCTCTTCCTGAAGATCACTGGCACTACGGATGACTATCGGGTGTCATACGACACGGAGGCCGTCAAGAAAAAGATTGCCACGGATTTGAAAAAAGAGGTGAAAGAGTTAAAGGAAGCTTTCAAAAACAAAGGAACCAAACAGAAAAAAGAACTTGAACTTGAAAAAGACGAGTACTTTGATTGGTAAAATGCTTTGGCGGGTTTTCTTAGTGAATCGCTTCATTCAGAAAATCGTTTAGCGGCTTGCCCGATTTCATTATGGACACCAGGTTCTTCAAAAATTTCTTTTCCATTACCGCCTTATCCGAAAACTCGTGGGTAACGATAAAACTCTTTAGCTTAAGCCACTCCACGTAAGGATGGTCTTTGGCGTACCCCTTTGGGGCTGTTTTCAATTTATCTTCATTCCAAAACTTCGTGAAGTTCTTTTTGAACTGCTTCGATTTAAAGGTCTTTTCGAGCTGAGCTCCGCTATAGTCTATCTCTTGTCTGATTTTTGCCAGATTTTCCGGAACAGGCATAAACATTCCGATGCCTACAAAACTTTTGTTTCCAGGTTCCAGATGGAAATAGTAACCGGGACTTCCCATTCCCTTTCCTGTTGAGGAAAATGCCGCACTCATATTTTTCTTGTAAGGCCTTTTATCCTTGCTAAACCGAACATCGCGATAGATCCGGAACGTCAGTTTTTTGGCTTCCAGTCCTGCTAATGAATCATCAAATTTTATCATCTCTTCAAGCAGGTCGCCGACAAATAATTCAAAGTCTTCTTTTAACACTGTGTATTTCGGCTTGTTTTTTTCAAACCAATCACGGTTGTTGTTCTTGTCTAAATCCTTGAGAAATTTTAGCGCACTTTCAAAATTCATATTACAACATCTAATAATCTTAACCTGCGTTTGTCAATAGTCAGATAAAATCGAGTACGGCTTCCAGCCCAATCCCGCGAGAAGCCTTAACCAGAATAGTGGATTTCGTTATTGGTTTGTCCTTTAGCGCTTCGAGCAGCAACTCTTTGTTTTCGAATAGCTCGGCATCAGGAAATTCCTGTTTGGCGAAGCGCATCAGGTGACCGCAAAGGATAACTTTCCCGAATTTATGTTGGTTCAAAAGTCTGCCTATATTCCGATGCTCGCTCTCAGCTTCTTCCTCCAATTCAAACATATCCCCCAAAATAAGCACTTTATCTTCCCCCTCCAGCGTTGAAAAATTTTCAATTGCCGCCTGCATGGAACTTGGATTCGCATTATAGGCATCCAGAATAATTGTATTGCTTTCTGTGATGATAAGCTGCGACCGCATGTTGCCAGGCTCGTACTCCGAAATAGCGGAGTTTGACTGGAGTCCTTCAATTCCAAAATATTTTCCGATACACAATGCAACAGCGATATTTTCAAAATTATAGGCGCCGATCAGTTTAGATTGAATGACTTCGCTGTTTTCGTCTTTTATTTTTACGAAGGGATCGGCTGCCATGAATTCACACTGGTAGTAGTCTCCTTTTGCAGGATAGAGGACAGGGCTTTTGAAACGTTTGGCCATATTCGCCAGAATCCTGTTCTGCGAGTTAATGAATACAACCCCATCATGTTGAATAAGGTGATGATACAACTCGGATTTTGCGCGGATTATGTTATCAAAGCCCCCAAACGTTCCCACATGTGCCTTACCTATATTGGTAATAAAACCATGAGTCGGGTTTGCCAGTGAACATAAAAATGCAATTTCACCCAGATGGTTCGCTCCCATTTCGACGACGGCAATCTCAATGGTGGAGTCGATGGATAACAGCGTTAGCGGCACGCCGATGTGGTTATTCAGATTTCCTTTCGTAGCGTATGTTTTGTACTTTTTGCTGAGCACAGCATTCACCAGTTCCTTACTGGTAGTTTTGCCATTTGATCCCGTTAATCCGATAACCGGAATTTGCAAATGGTTCCGGTGGTGTCGGGCAAGGGCTTGCAACGTATCCAATACGCTCTCTACTAAAAAGAGCCGGTCGCTGTTTGCGTATTTAGGGTCATCAATCACCGCGTAGGATGCCCCGTTTTGAATAGCGGCTTCTGCAAACTCATTGGCATTAAACCGATCGCCTTTAAGCGCAAAAAATATTGACCCCGGTGTGATTTTCCTGGTGTCGGTCGATACCTGACCACACTCCAAAAACCTTTCGTATAATGTAGCTATGTCCATCAATCAGTTAATAAATTCTACTACCCAAAATTACCCTTCAACCTGGCGTATACAATAGGGATTATGATTCGGGAAAAGTATCTTGCAGGCAAGATAACAGCTGGCCTCCTGCCAGCGTTAAAGAGAAAGAAAATTAATTTTAATGGCCCGGATTCTGAATTTTTTCCTTCTGATTCTACCCATCAGCGTTCAGGCACAGTTCTCGTACGTAATGGATCAATCGATCCCGGTTCAGCGCAACGATGGAACTGATTTGCTGATGCCATGGGCCGGAGGGCTGAATGCTGCACAATACAATACCATGGATTTAAACGATGACGGCAATGACGACCTCGTGCTTTATGACCGTACAGCCAACAAGGTTATTACGTTTCTTCAGGAGAACAACCAATATACCTATGCTCCGGATTATGAAAGTTTCTTTCCTGAAGAAGTGACGAATTGGGTGCTCTTACGGGATTTCAACTGCGATGGTAAAAAAGATATTTTCACGGGTGATATTCTCGGCATTAAAGTCTATTTAAATATGACGGAGCAAGGTGAAAAACCTTCCTGGAAACAGTTCCTTTTTTATAGTGGATTTGACGGTCCCAAAAGCCAGGTGTTACTCACAAAAGGGTTTTCAGGAAAGATAAATCTGCAACTACAGTTTGACGATCTCCCCGCACTGGGAGACGCGGATGGCGACGGCGACATGGACATTTTTAACGTACGGTTCGTAGGAAACGGCACGGTAGAGTATCACAAGAACTTTAGTATGGAAAGATATGGATCCTGCGATTCCCTTGACTTCGAGAGACAAACGCAGAAGTGGGGCGATTTTGTAGAATGTGAGTGTGGAACTTTTGCATTTAACGGAGAGGTGTGCCCGCCCGCAACGGGAGGCCGTATCCAGCATGCCGGAGGAAAAAGCCTGCTTGCGCTAGATGTTGATGGCAATTCAACCCTTGACTTGCTGTTTTCTGAAGCAAGCTGCTCTAACTTGTTCTTATTAAAAAATGAGGGAACGATTGCCAATCCGGTAATCATCTCTTCCGAAAATTTCCCGACAAGTGATCCGGTAGACTTCCTGGTTTTTCCGGCAGCCTTCTATGAGGATGTTGACTTCGATGGAATAAAAGATCTGATCTCCACGCCAAATATTTTCTCCAGAACATTCCTGGAAAGTGACCTGAGTCATTCGAACTGGTATTACAAAAATTCGGGTTCAACTGCCTCGCCATTATTCAGCCTTACCAAAAGAGATTTTCTTCAGGAGCACATGATCGATGTGGGCGACAATGCGGTCCCCGCCTTTATTGATTTTGATGGAGACGGCGACTACGATCTTTTTGTAAGCCACCATTCTTCTGACAATGGTATCGCAACGATCAAGCTATTTCAAAATACCGGAACGGAAACTTCCCCGGTGTTCGCCCTTCTTGAAGAAGATTTTCTAGACTTCTCACAACGGTTCTACTACAACCTGAAGATTCAATTTGCGGACATCAACCGCGATGCCAAAATGGACCTTGTTTTTACTGCGACCAGTTTTCAGTCAGGGAAAACCCAACTTAATTATATTCCAAATCAGGGTAATACCGGCGTTGACTTTTCAAATCAATCCGTTCAACCGGTCGATTTTATTATTGGTTCATCTGAGAATATTCTAACAACCGATGTGAACAAGGATGGTCTTATCGATTTACTGGTCGGTAAAACTACGGGAGCCCTGGAATTCTGGAAGAACACCGGATCGGGAGGGACGCTGAATTTTTCGCTGGAGGATGGGAGTTATCTCGGGCTGAGTTCCACAGTCCTCCGTCAGAACATAACATGCGCGACATCGGACTTTGATGCTGATGGCAAAACAGACCTGCTTTATGGCGATCAGAGTGGTCAACTTAAAATAGTCAGCAATTACAGGGAGGCCACCGATGCAGAACAAGCGATAACCGATATCACCTTCAATCCGCTTCTGGGCACTTATGAAGCAAGGAATCTGGGGGGAAGAATCTGGCCGGCGGCAGTCAATCTGTTCGGCACCACGAGACCTGCGATAGTTACCGGGAATATACTGGGGGGAATTTCTGTCCTTCGCCATGACGAAGGTGAATCCCTTCCATCAACTCCGACGATCTCGATCTATCCTAATCCAGTGCCCAAAACTTCTCCAGTAACGATTAAAATTGATCGCCCCGCTCAGGTTCAGATCTTCTCTATGGTAGGGCAGACACTCACGGAGCCGGTAATGTTGTCGGGGGTTGAAGAGTACACCTATACAATGCCTTATCTTGCCGCCGGTGTTTACATTTTTCGGTTCACGACAGATAATAAATCCTTTGCGAGGCGGGTAGTAATTTTTTAATCATCTCAACACATAATCCACAAACTTTTAAAGGGAAACAGATTGGTTTCCATATCCGAATTTTATGAAACACGCTTTTATTTTTGACATGGACGGAGTGCTCGTTGACAGCAATCCCACACACAAAATTGCGCTGAAACAGTTCTGCGCAAAACATGGCTACGAACTCACGGAACAGGAACTTCGCGAAAAAATATATGGCCGGACCAACCGCGACTGGTTATTGAATTTGTTTGGTCCCTTAAGTGACGAAACCATCAGGCAGTTTGCCACTGAAAAGGAGTCTCTCTTCCGCGAGTTGTATCACGATATAAAACCAGTCGAAGGACTGTTATCCTTTTTGCAAAGATTGGACGCCGGGAAGATCCCCCGGGCGATCGCTACTTCAGCACCCCGGGCAAATGTGGACTTCACATTACTTCATACGGGTATTGAAAAGTACTTTCCAATAATCCTGGATGATTCTTTTGTCAGCCGGGGCAAACCCGATCCGGAGATTTATCTTAAATCGGCTGCGGCAATTGGGCTGGACCCGGGAAAGTGCGTGGTTTTTGAAGATTCCCTTTCAGGTGTGTCGGCAGGGAAGCGGGCGGGCTGCAAAGTCGTCGGTATCACTACCACCCATACCCGGGAAGAACTTTCGGAGGCGGATTTTAATATCGATAATTTTGTCGAATTAGAGCCAGAATCGGTGCTTTCCAGGCTTTATTAGAAATCTATTGTCGATTATTTGCAATTGGGATTGGATTATTGAGGTCGTTTTAGCGATATTTGCAGTCCCTTTTTAAGGGGGGATAAAAAAACTAAGCGGATATGGCACGAGTTTGTCAAATAACTGGAAAAAGGCCTCAGGTTGGTAACAACGTTTCTCACGCCAATAATAAGACGAAGAGAAGGTTTTTGCCGAATTTACAGAAGAAGCGTTTCTACATTCCTGAAGAGGATAAATGGGTTACTTTAAAATTAACCACGAAAGCAATTAAGACCATCACCAAGTATGGTATTACTGCGGTAATGAAGGAAGCTAAGGCAAAAGGCCACCTCGCGTTATAATTTTAAAACGAAAGAATCATGGCAAAAAAAGGTAACAGGATCCAAGTGATATTAGAGTGCACTGAGCACAAAACGACGGGTATGCCTGGCATGAGCCGCCATATCACGACAAAGAACCGTAAAAACACTACAGAAAGATTGGAGTTAAAGAAATACAACTCAATCCTTAAGAAATACACTGTTCACAAAGAAATTAAATAACCCATGGCAAAGAAAGTAGTTGCTACCCTGAAAAAAACTGACGGAAAAAGCTATGCAAAAGTAATCCGCGCAGTAAAGTCGGAAAAGACAGGTGCTTATACCTTCAAGGAGGAAATAGTACCAGCTGATTTGGTGAAGGAGATTCTTGCCAAGAAGTAATCATTATCTGATTAGAAATTGAAAGTCCCTCGAAAGGGACTTTTTTTGTTTTAAAACACCCTCCAGTTATGTCGATATTCAGCAATTTATTTTCTCCAGAGAAAAAGGAGTCACTTGACAAGGGCCTTGCAAAAACCAAAGAGAGCTTTTTCGGAAAGCTGGGGAAGGCCCTTGTAGGGAAGTCAACGGTTGACGATGAAGTCCTGGACAACCTGGAGGAGATTCTTATTTCTTCTGACGTTGGCGTAACGACAACGCTAAAAATCATCAAACGTCTCGAGGAGCGGGTTGCAAGGGACAAGTACATGGGTACATCCGAACTTAACAGAATTCTGAAAGAAGAAATTGGAGCACTGCTCTCAGAAAGCAATACGGGTGACGTTAATGAATTTTCAGTCCCGGCTGAAAAAAAGCCCTATGTAATTATGGTCGTTGGGGTAAATGGCGTGGGAAAAACAACGACGATCGGTAAACTTGCTGCCCAATTCAAAAAGAGTGGCAAAAGTGTATTGCTTGGTGCCGCCGATACCTTTCGGGCTGCTGCTGTTGATCAATTGAAACGGTGGGGCGAACGTGTAGGTGTGCCGGTGGTGGCTAAAGGAATGAATACCGACCCGTCTGCTGTCGCTTTTGATACTATTCAGGAAGGTGTAACGAAACAGGTGGACGTCATTATTATTGATACAGCGGGAAGACTTCATACAAAGGTCAACCTGATGGCCGAGCTCACAAAAATCAAGCGGGTCATGCAAAAAGTAATTGCTGATGCACCCCATGAAGTATTGCTCGTGCTCGACGGAAGTACCGGTCAGAATGCCCTAATTCAGGCGAAGGAATTCACGAAGGCTACGGACGTAACGGCGCTGGCAATAACAAAACTCGATGGCACGGCCAAGGGTGGAGTTGTGATCGGAATTTCCGATGAATTTAAAATCCCGGTCAAGTATATCGGCGTTGGTGAATCCATTGATGATTTACAGACATTTAACAAGTCAGCTTTTATAGACTCACTTTTTAAGGGCAATTGAGGCGGATTTCCGTACCGGTAAGCGAACAAATATCTGGTAATTAAACCCCCAATACGAGTCCGCATCTGCACGACCGTATCCCGGCACATCGCTGGGCACCATGTTGGGAGTTTTCCCGGTTGATAGTCCGAATTTCAGACGCGCTGTGTATCCCAACCAGATCATCTTCCAGATTTTTACGCGTAGCCCTGTCGTTAGTTCAAACCACTTCGCGTTTACATTCGAGTTTGAGAGTGTTGTATTGACGGGTCCCCAAACAGGATCAATTTTCGCTACTATAAGGTCCTCGGAAAACGTAGATACGCCGTAGCGCAAACCGAAGAAGAACATATTTTTGTCCGGGTCTTTCGTGAGAAAATTTACATCTGCGCCAATGCGAAAGTAGTCCCCGCCGTTGGAATATATTCCGTCCTCTGCGACGAAATCCCGGGCCCAGTAGCCATAGTCCACAACAAAATAATAACGGTGGAAATCAATATCGGCATTCAGTTCCCACCCGTCGAATGTATCATCGTACGCTGTTTTAGCCAACGCAAGGACATCCGTTCCGAATCGAATTCCGGTTGGCATAAATTTATTGTGATTCAGGGAATCGCCCGACTGGGCTGCCGCCGTGAATGAACATAAAACCAGGAGCGCTATGTTATTTAGTGATTTCAAAATTTGTTATGGGAAGGTCCTGGGTGCTGTCACTTTTTAGTACTACTGCGCCAAAATCGGTAGAAACAACCGCGAGGTCTGAAAATAATGTCTGTTCTCCACAAATCTTAGAGAGCGTTTTTGTGGCCCGGGTGTAGGATACAGTTATAGTTTTCGAAGGCCCCCCCCGGAAATTAAAAACAAATTTTGTTGAAGCCTGGTCTTTGTTGATAGGGAGATCAATCGTGGTCAGCGTGTCATTTGGCTGGAATATAAAGGTTGAAAAATCGGCAGTTACACCATCCAGCACCACAGCGGATGTGAAATCTATACCCATCAGGTTGGTTCGTGGGCACCGGTATAACTCAATATTGGTTGACGCAGGGGCCGTCGGAGTTGGATTAACCACACGCACTGAATCAAAATCAAACTCCAGTACCTGTAGATCTGAAAAAATGTAACGTTCCCCACAGTCCTCCGAAACGAACTGCACCTGGCGTTTGTAGCCCAATTGAATTTCATTTTCTCCGTACGCGCCATCAAACAAGAAAGTGGTTTGCTCCTCTTTCGGATTCAAAGGAAGTTCAACACTCGAAACATACCTTTGACCGTAAAAGACGGTGTCTGTTTCAGCCGCAGGAGATAAAATTCCATTGGATGGAAACTGATCGGTAACAGACGACAGGTCCTTGCCCGCTGCCAATACTTTGAAGAAGAGAATCACACTGCTGTTATTTAGCTCATAACAGTCTGGTTCATTCAGGCAGGATAGGGTAAAAATTGAAAAGAAAAGGAACCAGGTTAGTTTCTTCATGTTTAAGCATCGGCTGTAAAGATAGTTTAACGCTCCGAAGGCCAAATTCCGTGCCCATTAATTTTTAGTACTTTTGCAGCTGCGCCGAGAGAATACAATCGAAAGCATTCGGGATTCCAGGTATTTTGAATCTGGTTGGCCGCTACAGGTTGAATTTTGGACTGGAATGATGGTTTGAAATGTGATTCATGATTTAAATGAAGACAAAAGGAAACAAGAATACAAAAGTCAATATCGTTACGTTGGGCTGTTCCAAAAACCTTGTCGATTCTGAGGTGCTTTTGACGCAGCTGCGCGGTAATGGAATAGATGCGAGTCACGAGTCCACTAAGGATGATGCCAGTGTGGTAATTATTAATACCTGCGGATTTATTGACAATGCCAAACAGGAATCGATTGATACTATACTTCGCTATGTTGACGCCAAGGAAGAGGGACTGGTAGATAAAGTGTATGTCACCGGCTGCCTTTCGCAGCGATACAGCCAGGATCTTGAAAAAGAAATTCCCGAAGTCGATGCATGGTTTGGAACCCGTGACCTTTCCCGCATGCTTAAAGTTTTCAAAGCCGACTACAAGCAGGAATTGGTAGGTGAGCGAATCCTGACAAATCCCAGCCACTTTGCATACCTGAAAATTTCTGAAGGTTGCGATCGCCCATGTTCCTTTTGTGCCATTCCGCTCATGCGCGGCGGGCACATTTCAAGACCCCTTGAAGAACTGGTCCTGGAAGCCAAAAATCTGGCAAAAAACGGAACAAAAGAACTACTGCTAATCGCTCAGGACTCCACCTATTATGGCCTTGACCTCTACAAAAAGAGGAGCCTGGCAGAGCTTCTTCAGCGCTTGTCAGACGTTGAGGGTATTGACTGGATAAGGCTGCATTACGCCTTTCCAGCGGGTTTTCCCATGGATGCCCTCAAGGTTATGGCCGAGCGGGAAAACATCTGCAACTACATTGATATTCCCCTTCAACACGGTTCCTCCCGCATGCTACAACTTATGCGCAGAGGAATAACGCGTGATAAAACAGAACAATTGCTGCAGTCACTTCGCGACAAGGTTCCGGGAATTGCTATCCGGACGACCATGATTGCGGGGCATCCGGGCGAAACCGAGCAGGACTTCAACGAGTTGCTTGAATTTGTAGAAAAATCCCGATTTGACAGAATGGGGGTATTTACGTATTCGCACGAAGAGAACACTCATTCCTTTAGCATGCCCGATGACGTCCCTACGGAAGTTAAACAGGAACGCCTGGAGGAATTGATGGACCTTCAACAAGGTATTTCACTTGAACTCAATACGGGAAAAGTCGGCCAGACCTTTAAGGTTCTTGTCGACCGAAAGGAAGGAGGAAATTATATCGGACGGACCGAATCTGATTCTCCGGAAGTTGACAATGAAGTGATCATCGAAAGTGAAAGTAACTACTTGCGGATAGGTGACTTTGTAAACGTGAAGGTCGCCTCCGCAACGGAGTTTGATTTAACCGGAAGCGTTGTTCAATAACCTCACATATAAATTTTTAACCATA
The DNA here is from genome assembly GCA_041737945.1 of Chryseolinea sp. Lineage (GTDB taxonomy): Bacteria > Bacteroidota > Bacteroidia > Cytophagales > Cyclobacteriaceae > Chryseolinea. Next base: position 95,341 of record JBGSQQ010000041.1, on the reverse strand, counting down.
ACCTATAAATTGACGTTATTCAAATAATGGTTTTACAGCCCACCTCCTACTCTTTTTGTTGCCATGCAGGTTAATAAAGTTCCATTGGCTGAAACGCGTTCATTCAGTCCATTCTTCCTTGACTATATTGAAAGAAAAACAAACCTCGCCCCATTTTATCACCGATTTCCTATCCCCGGAAACTTCAAGGAACAAATCGCTGAAAAGGCATCAAACTTCCCCGAGAACCATCGTCTAGTTTTAGCGGAATCACTTTCAAAACAATATACGGGTCTTACTCTCTCATCGGCGGTCGAACAAAACATTTTAAGGTTAAAAAATAAAAGAACGTTTACCATAACGACGGGACACCAGCTGAATATCTTCACTGGCCCATTGTATTTTATTTTTAAGATTGTTACGGTGATTAACACCTGTAAACAACTTAAAATACAATATCCCGACTTTGATTTTGTGCCCGTTTACTGGATGGCGACGGAGGATCATGATTATGAAGAAATAAAATACTTCAAACTCTATGGAAAAAAATATGTGTGGAATACGGAGCAATCCGGCGCAGTAGGACGGTTCAACACCAAAGGACTGAATACGCTGGCTGATGAAATTCCGGGCGAGACAAAAATTTTCAGGGACGCATATACGAAACATACCAAACTGAGCAATGCGGTAAGGCATTACGTAAACGCCTTGTTTGGTACGGAAGGCGTAGTTGTTGTTGATGGAGATTGTAAGGAATTAAAATCCCTGTTCTCCCCGGTGATTCAGGAGGACATCCTCGATAACATAAGCAAGAAGATAGTTGACAAGACCAATGCGTCTCTGGAAACCCTGGGGTATAAAGTTCAGGTGTATTGCCGGGAAGTAAATTTCTTTTACCTGGCGGACGGCCTGCGAAGTCGTATCGAAAAAACAGGAGATCAATTCAAGGTTATTGATACAGATCTTTCTTTTTCAACAGAACAAATCAAACATCTCATTACGAATGAGCCCGAGAAATTCAGCCCGAATGTTATTCTCCGGCCCTTGTATCAGGAATGTATTCTCCCCAACCTGGCTTATGTAGGTGGTCCTGCGGAAGTTATTTATTGGCTTCAGTTAAAGGAGGTGTTTCAGCACTTTCATACACCATTTCCCATGCTTATGCCGCGGAATTTTGGAATGGTGATGGATTCTGAAACAACTCGCAAGTTTTCAAAAACAGGCCTGGACCTGACTGATCTATTCGAAGAAAAAAATTATCTTTTTAATCATTGGGTTCTGAAGAACTCACACCGCAACCTGACCGTAAGCACAGAACTTCAGGAGATTGTTAAAATTTTTGAATCCCTGAAGGAACGTGCGCAATCACTTGACAGTACCCTTGCTCCCATGGTAGGCGCCGAAGGGAAACGTGCTATAAACAGCCTTGAAAAAATAGAACGAAAAATATTCCGTGCTGAAAAGCGTCTTCACACTGACAAGCTCCGTCAGATTGAAGCGGTTAAGGATATCCTCTTCCCAAATGGATCCCTTCAGGAACGAACTGAGAATTTTTTGAATTTCTATCAACGCGACCCGGAGTTTATTAAACACCTGCTGGTCGCATTTGATCCGTTCGACTATCGATTCAATATCCTCACTTACACACCCTGATTTTTCGAATGGCCTTCAGGAAGCTATCTTTGAAAAATGACTAAGGAAGAGCTGCGGAAAATTTATCTGGAGAAACGCTTGTCGCTTTCCATGAACGACTCTACACGGTACAATAGTCAACTTTGTGAGAATTTTCTTTCTTCGATAGACCTCTCCTCTGTAAATGTTCTCCACACATTTTTGGCCATTGAGAAAAATAAGGAACCAGATACCCATCTGATCATTAATCGCATCCGATCCACGTACCCGAAAATTGCAATCGTCGTACCCCGGGTAAATGAAAAAACAGAAAGACTCGAAAACTTTTTGTTAGAAGATCCTGCCCAACTGATCGTGAACAAATGGGGAATACCGGAGCCAACAAGCGGAACGGTTGTGGCTAGTGAAAAAATTGACTTGGTATTGGTTCCCCTGTTAGTCTTCGACAAACAAGGACATCGCGTGGGTTACGGGAAAGGGTATTACGATAAATTCCTCCCGGAATGCAGGTCCGATTGTAAACGAATCGGGGTCTCTATGTTTGAACCTGTGGACAAGATCGACGATGTAAACGAACTGGATATTCGCCTGCAGTATTGTCTAACTCCTTCACGCGTGTATCATTTTCAGACCGCAGGTTCCTGCTGACTCAGGCAATGAAATGAGCCCAGGCCCCAGATAATATCTACGGAATCAAGCCCGATGACTTTTCTTTCAGGGAAACATTGCTGAAGAATAGTCAATGCCACGTCATCGTTTTTGTCGCGAAACGTCGGCACTATCACATGGTTGTTTCCGATATAAAAATTCGCATACGAAGCCGGCAGTCGCATGTCTTCATGAATGACTTCTCCCGGCATAGGTAGTTCAACAATATTAAGTTGTTTCCCGTTTTCAAGCCTTAGCGTTTTGAGTGTTTTCAGATTCTCCTGAAGAGGGAGATGATTTGCATCCCGTTTATCAGGCTCCACCACCGTGACCACCGTATCCCCATTTACGAACCGGGTGATATCGTCAATGTGGCCATCCGTATCATCTCCAACAATTCCGTCTCCCAGCCATAGAATATTTTCTACGCCGTAGTAGCTATAGAGGTATTCCTCAATTTCTTTTTGATTCAGGTGAGGATTACGATTTGGATTGAGCAGACAGGAAGTCGTGGTTAGCAGCGTACCCTTTCCATTAAATTCCACGGAGCCGCCTTCCATTACAATCCCAGGATAGACAACGGGGAAATTGTAGTGCTGTGCCACCAAAGTCGGAATGTGATCATCGAGATCAAAGGGCGGGTATTTGCCACCCCATGCATTATACCCCCAGTCGACCACTATCTTTTTTTGTTCAGCTGAAGGATTAATCAGGAACGCCGGTCCATGATCGCGGCACCAGGCGTCATTTGTTGGATGGATAAAAAACTCAACCTTGCTAAGATCAGCTCCCGATTGCTGCACATGGTTGAGTGCCTTTTGACGCATCTCCTCGTCCACGACATTCACATTCACCTGCTCACCCTCTGCAAGGAACTTAATAAACCGTGCATAGACGGGATAAATCGTTTCAATCTTGCCAGGCCAGGATGCCTCTTTGTGCGGCCAACTGAGCCACGTAGCAGTGTGTCTGTCAAATTCTGCCGGGAAATAATATCCTAGTTCCTTGGGAGTCTTGTTCATGGGTTGATCGAATCTATCTCTTGGCACTAACTGATTGCTTGTATGCAGAATTACATCTTCGAATTCAGGCCCTCAAAACGAATTATTCGTCGATGAATCGTTTTGTTATGGGCTGATAGGAATCAATTCGCCTGTCGCGCAGAAAAGGCCAATGGGTTCGGTAACGATCTGTCAATTGCAAATTCAATTCGATCACGTTCACTTCTTCCTGATCGTGGGAAGCGAGATGCAGAATACTTCCAAATGGATTGGAAATAAAAGAACCTCCCCAGAATTTCATTGCACCGTTCTGTTCGAGCCCTACGCGATTGACACTTACCACGTGTACGCCATTCGCCACAGCATGACTACGCTGAATGACCTGCCAGGCATTATACTGCTCGGTGTTGGTAACCTCATCTTGTGACGTTGCCCACCCGATTGCCGTCGGGTAAAATAAAATTTCGGCACCCATTAATGCCGTTATGCGGGCACCTTCAGGATACCACTGATCCCAGCAAATCAATACCCCGACGGCAGCAAATTTTGTTTTGAAGACTTTATAGCCAAGGTCACCCGGCGTGAAGTAGAATTTCTCGTAGTAAGCCGGATCATCCGGAATATGCATTTTCCGATATTTTCCCAGGTACGTGCCATCAGCATCAAGCACAGCCGTTGTGTTGTGGTATAAGCCCTCTGTTCTTTTCTCAAACAGGGATGCGATAATCACGACACCAAGCTCACGGGCAACCTGTGACAATGCATCGGTAGAAGGCCCCGGGACAGGCTCTGCCAGCTTAAAGTTTTCGTAATCCTCGACATCACAGAAGTATAAGGACGTGAATAACTCCTGAAGGCAGATGATGTTAGCTCCGTTGGCGGCTGCTTCACGGATCTTTACTATAGCTTTTTTCAGATTCTCCGCCGGAATCTTCGTGCATGACATCTGCACGGTTCCTACTTTTACCACTTTGGTTGACACTTCTGTTGAATTTAGTCAGGTAAAATTAGGAACTAATTTCAGTTGATGAAATTTAAGTCACGATTCCACGGTATGTAATGTAACCAGGAACCTGGCTTTTGATAAAATTGCCAGTAAGGAAGACGCGGATTTTAGTGCTCTTCAGAGAGGTGAACAAAAGACTCATCCTTTGCCTCGAGTGATGAGCTTCCCATTAACCACGTGTCGACGGCACGAGCGGCTTCGCGCCCTTCTGAAATAGCCCACACCACAAGCGACTGCCCCCTCCTTATATCACCAGCTGCAAAAATGCCCTCCTGTGAAGTCATGTAGTTTTCGGTCTTTATATTTCCTCTTGCGTCAAGTTCAAGCTTCAGCTCATCGACCATTCCGCCTTTTTCGGCACCAACAAAACCAATGGCTAAGAGGGCAAGCTCGCAGGGGATAACTTTCTCTGTGCCTGGTAATTCTTCGAAGCCCATTTTGCCTTCTGCATTTACGCCCCACTTAATCTCGGCAATTTTTAGGCCTGTAAGGCGTCCCATATCGTCCCCCAGAAATTCTTTGGTGAGGATAGCCCACTGACGTTCCACACCTTCTTCATGGGATGATGATGTCATCAATATCATCGGCCAAAGTGGCCAGGGATTGTTTTCACTTCGCAACAGAGGAGGTTTTGCTAGTAATTCAATTTGTGTAACAGACTTCGCCTTTTGACGGTTAGATGTTCCGACGCAATCGGAACCTGTATCACCCCCACCGATGACCAGCACATTCTTTTGGGTCGCCAGTATTTCATCAGATAGTATACGATCACCTGCCACACGTTTATTTTGCTGAGGAAGAAAATCCATCGCAAAGTGAATGCCGGTGAGTTGTCTTCCAGGAATCGGTAAATCACGTGGTGCTGACGCTCCGCCACACATTACCATTGCATCAAACTCATCGTTCAAATGTTTGGCACTTATGTTCACTCCAACTTCGGCATTTGTCCGGAACACAATACCTTCCTGTTCCATGAGCCGTACTCTGCGTTCAACTATATTCTTCTCAAGCTTAAAATCAGGAATGCCATATCGCAATAATCCGCCAATCCGGTCACTGCGTTCAAAGACAGTTACCCAGTGACCGGCCTTATTCAATTGCGCGGCAGCGGCTAGTCCTGCAGGGCCCGAGCCAATGACGGCAATTCGTTTGCCAGTCCTGTTCTTTGGTGGGTTCGCCTTGATATAACCCTTCTCAAATGCCTGTTCTGCAATTGTCTTTTCAATGTATTCAATTGTAACGGGTTTGTTGTTTATGCTTAGAACGCAGCTCGCTTCACATGGTGCAGGGCAGATTCTCCCGGTAAATTCAGGAAAATTGTTAGTGCTGGTCAGAATCCGAATAGCCTCATCCCATTTGCCGTGGTACACCGCATCATTAAAGTCAGGAATATTATTGCCGAGTGGACATCCGCTGTGGCAAAAAGGCACGCCACAGTCCATACAACGGGAGGCCTGCTGTTTTACTTTTTCCTTATCGAGCGGTGTATATACTTCCTTATAGTCCTTAATCCGCTCTTTTGTGTCGCGAGACTTTGGCATTTCGCGATCAAATTTCATAAATCCATCTATCTGTCCCATTCCTGAATAATTCTTGTCTGATTACTTAATATTTGCTGTTGCTGCTTTTGATGTCGTTTTCATGGCCTTAGCCTTCTGAAGTACGGCCTTGTAGTCTTTCGGCATTACTTTTACAAACAACTCAGAAGCTTCATTCCACTTACTCAGGATCCATTCAGCCGGATCGCTTCCTGTATAACTGAAGTGCTTCTCAATCATGGCTTTTACTTCAGCCTTGTCTTCACTTTCCATCGCCTCAACATCCACCATGTCCTTGTTACAAAGTCTTTCCAGTGCATGTTCAGGATCGAAGACATAGGCGATACCACCACTCATCCCGGCCGCAAAATTCCTTCCAGTCTTCCCGAGAACTACTACTCTGCCCCCTGTCATATACTCGCAGGCATGATCGCCGACTCCTTCAACAACCGTATTCACTCCCGAATTCCGTACGCAAAAACGTTCACCAGCCTGGCCTCGTATATAGGCCTCTCCGGAAGTAGCACCATAGAAAGCCACGTTTCCGATAATGATGTTGTCCTCCGGTTTGAGAGTCGCCTCCTTATCAGGGTAAACGATCAACTTTCCTCCTGAAAGTCCTTTGCCAAAATAATCATTGGCTTCGCCTTCCAGTTCAAAGGTCACACCTGGCGCTACAAATGCCCCGAAACTCTGGCCCGCTGAACCTTTAAAGTTAAAGTGAATAGTGTCTTCCGGAAGTCCTGCTCCCTTGTATTTCTTCGATATTTCATTCGACAATAGGGCACCTGTTGTGCGGTCCGTATTGCGGATTATAAACTTCTCCTGCACCGGCTCACCATCGTCCAGCGCAGCTCTTGCTGCCTCCACAAGTTTCCAGTCCAGTACTTTCTCTAATTCAAAATCCTGATCAATCTGCTTATACAGTCCGATATGCTCACGCACAGGTTCCCGCTGCAAAAGTGGTGTTAGGTCAAGTTTTTTTATTTTCCAATGATCAATATCCTGACGAACCCGTAACATATCCGCTCTTCCGACCATCTCATTTATCGTGGCGAATCCGAGTTCTGCCATCACCTCGCGCAGGTTCTGCGCCAGGAAAGTGAAAAAGTTTACAACATGATCAGGATCACCCGTAAACAGCTTCCGCAATTCACTGTCCTGCGTAGCTATCCCAACGGGACAGGTATTCAAGTGGCATTTACGCATCATTATACATCCCTCGACGACCAGCGCCGCGGTAGCAACACCCCACTCCTCTGCCCCAAGTAACGTAGCGATAGCAATGTCTCGTCCTGTGCGGATCTGTCCATCTGTCTGCAGCACTACACGGCTTCTAAGGTTATTCTTAACCAGGGTTTGATGCGCCTCTGCCAGACCAAGCTCCCACGGTAGCCCTGCATGTCGAAGAGAACTTATTGGAGAAGCTCCGGTCCCGCCATCAGCGCCCGAAATGAGGATTGCCTCAGCTTTCGCCTTTGCCACTCCGGCAGCTACAGTTCCAACACCTGCCTGCGAAACGAGCTTCACATTGATACGTGCCTGACGGTTTGCATTTTTAAGATCATAAATCAACTGGGCCAAATCCTCAATGGAGTAAATATCGTGATGGGGAGGCGGCGATATCAGTCCGACACCAGGAGTTGAATGCCGGACCCTTCCAATCCATTCGTCCACTTTATGACCCGGCAACTGTCCCCCTTCACCCGGCTTTGCTCCCTGGGCCATTTTAATTTGAAGTTCATCGGCATTAGCCAGATAATAACTTGTTACACCAAACCGGCCAGAGGCCACCTGTTTGATAGCAGACCGTTCCCAGTCACCATTGGGTTTCTTTTCAAACCGCACCTCATCCTCGCCTCCCTCTCCGCTATTGCTCTTACCACCTATTCGGTTCATGGCAATTGCCAGGGTGCTATGTGCTTCGTGTGAGATCGAACCAAAAGACATCGCTCCCGTAGCAAACCGTCTCATAATTTCCTCGACAGGCTCTACGTCTTCCAGTGGAATCGGATTGCGCTTCTTGAACTCAAACAAACCCCTGAATGTGAGTGTATCGTTTGATTGATCATCAACCTTTTGAGTGTATTTTTTAAAAAGTTCGTAGTTATTGGATTTTGTGGAATACTGAAGAAGATGTATCACTTCCGGACTGAAAAGATGTTTCTCTCCTCTGCGCTTCCATTGGTACACGCCTCCAACAGACAGTTCTTTACTTTCAATTTCGTATGCCAGTTCATGTCGTACGAGAACTTCCTTCGCGATGTCATCAAACGACAACCCTTCGATACGACTGATGGTACCTCTGAAACATTTTTCTACCACATCACTACCCAGTCCGAGTGCCTCAAAGATTTGTGAAGACTGATAAGACTGTAAGGTACTGATACCCATCTTGGACATTACCTTCAAAAGGCCATTTCCAATTGCCTTTTGATAGTTGGCGAATGTTTCTTCATCTGCCAGGGGCTTGTAAAACAAACCCTGTTTATTCATAAAATGAATCGTCTCTAGTGCCAGATAAGGATTTACCGCACTGGCGCCGTATCCGATAATCGTGGCAAAATGATGAACCTCCCAGGCGTCTCCAGCCTCAACCACGACACCCGCCTGAGTTCGGATTCTTTTTTCTACCAGGTGTTGATGAACAGCTCCAACTGACAGGAGTGAAGGTATGGGTGCGTACTCGTTGCTTACTTTTTTATCTGATAAGATCAATATCTTCTTTCCTGCGCGGACAGCCTTTTCAGCTTCACCACAAATTCTATTCAGGCTTTCCTCGAGTCTTCCAGGCTTACCATCTGCATTAAACGCGCACTGAATAACGGCACATTCGAAACCCTGATCCTGTAGATGCTTGAATTTCTCCAGATCTGAATTAAGTAATACGGGTTGGGAGATATGTATCTGTCGTGTATGTTCCGGAGTCTCTTCCAGCACATTCAGGCTTGACCCGACACGCGTAAAGAGAGACATCACAAGCCTTTCACGGATAGGATCAATCGGCGGGTTACTTACCTGTGCGAAGTGTTGCTTAAAATAGTTGGAAATATGACGGCTTTCCTTCGACAGAATAGCCTGAGGGGTATCATCCCCCATGGAGCCGATTGCTTCATAACCCTTTTCGGCCATGGGAAGGATCAGCATTTTTACATCTTCCGAGGTATAGCCGTAGGCATTTTGTCGCTGTACCAGAGTCTTCTCGTCGAAACTGGCCTCTAACCATTCCTGTTCGGGCTCCAGCCTTAGCTTGAGGCGGTTTTGTATTATCCAGTTGTAGTATGACTTTCCTTCGTAGACCGCACGTTTTACTTTCTCATCATCCAGCACTTTGCCCTGTTCCAGATCAACCATGAGCATCTTACCCGGTGTAATGCGACCTTTTTCAATTACATCTTTGGGATCAACAGGGAGTGCTCCTGCTTCAGACGCAGCAATCACGCGACCGGACCGGGTGATACAGTATCGCAGCGGCCGAAGTCCGTTTCTATCAAGCGTTGCTCCAATCCGGGAACCGTCAGTAAAAACCAGAGCCGCCGGTCCATCCCAGGGTTCCATCATGGAAGCATGATATTTGTAAAATGCCTTTCGGTGTGGATCCATCAACTTATTGTCCTGCCATGCTTCAGGCACCAGCATCATCAATACGTGGGGCAATGAGCGCCCAGAAAGTACAAGCATCTCGACCAATGCGTCGAGGTTAGCAGAGTCTGACCCATCAGGGCTTGTGATCGGCAGCAACATCTTCAATTCCTCATCTGTGAATAGAGTGGACTTGAACAAGGCCTCCTTGGATTTCATTTTGTTAACATTGCCACGTATGGTATTTATTTCACCATTATGGGCAATGTAACGGAAGGGCTGAGCAAGCTTCCAGTTGGGAAAGGTATTCGTTGAGAACCTGGAGTGAACTAATGCAAGGGCCGTTTTCAGGCGAGGATCCTGAAGATCATCAAAATAAGCCCTTAGTTGTTCAGTTCTTAATTGACCCTTATAAATGATAGTCTTAGAAGAGAAACTGGTTATGTAGAACTCCTTGTTACTTCCCTTGACATCATGGGCAATCATATGGGAAGTAAGATTTCTGAGCACAAACAGTTTGCGTTCAAAGGCACCGTTGACCAGAGTTTCATCCTTCGCTTTTACGAAAACCTGTTCAATCATCGGCTCCACTTCTGCAGCTCCCGGGCCGGGCACGCTGTGATCGACAGGAACCGGACGATAACCAAGCAATTCCAGACCTAATTCTTTTATATTCTTTCGGAGCACTTCACGGCACGCATTCATTACTTTTTTATCGCGCGGGAAGAAAACCATTCCTACACCGTAGCTACCTGCAGGCGGCAACTCAAAGCCAAGTCTTGAACATTCCTCCACAAAGAACTCGTGAGGTAGTTGGATGAGGACACCCGCCCCATCACCTGTCTTGGGACTACTTCCTTTACCTCCCCGATGCTCCATATTCTCAAGCATGGACAGTGCATCGCGCAAATTCTGGTTGTTTTTGGAACCGTTGATGTTCGCTACAAATCCGATCCCACATGCATCGTGCTCCAGTTCTGGCGTATACAAACCGCGGCTGGTTTTTTCTTTCATCGTCTGGTTGTTTAAAATGTATCTTCTCCCAGTCCAGGGCAGAACGGGGTTTTGAATTTATCAAACAAACAGAAGGAAATTGGGAGTTTGTACCATTATTGCGGAATTTTTTGAATCTTTTTAGAAATATTTCAAACCGTTTTAAAATTGATAACGCGTCAACGATTGCACTGCAGCCAATTTTGAAAATTTGATTGGCCCTCGAAAACGATTGAGATTTAGGAAGTTACGGTTAACAGGCGTTAGCCTTGCCCAGGGGGTTTGTGGGCTCTCACCATTTCTTTTTTTCCAGGAGGTCCTACCAGCGTTTCCACCGACATTTGTAATGTCTTTAGATCCCTTTTTAACTGTCCTTTCGCACAATACGTGACAAATACAGCGTTCGGGCTCATAGCCTCCTCAATCTTTTGAAGAAGGGGCAACTCCCATAATTCCGGTTGCTTGCCCGGAGCGAAGGCATCAAAGTAAACCAGATCGAAGGAGCCAGGTTGAAACACCGCCTCCTGAAGCGAAAGGTGAAGCTTAAGTAATTCAAAGCCTGGAAGAATCTTTTCCATGACGTCCCAGGCTGATCGATGGATTTTACTAAAGGATTCCTGAAATCCGATTATCTCCGTATAGTTCAATGCAGACCAAACTTCTTCGTGGAGCGGAAAAAGTTCAAGTGTTGTGTACCTGACCCGGATTCCTTTTGTGAGCGCGTATTGAATGGTTAGTAAAGTATTTAATCCGGTGCCGAAACCTACCTCCAATATTGTAATACTTTCTGGTTTGAATTTCCCGAAGTAATAATCAAGCCCATGGTTAATAAACACATGAGATGATTCCTGAATGGCGCCGTGAACCGAATGATAGGTTTCATGCAGTTCCTCATTCAACAAAGAATGAGAACCATCAGACGTTGTGATGAGTTTGATGGAAGACATTATTCCTTTTGTATCAAGGCGACGGCATATGCGCAAACTCCTTCTTCGCGACCCACGTACCCAAGCTTTTCGTTTGTTGTCGCCTTTATAGAAACATCATCCTCGCTGATCTGCATAAGCGGTCCAAGTACAATTTTCATTGCTTCAATATGGGGATTGATCTTTGGTTTCTCCAGGCAAATGGTACAGTCTACGTTGGCAATACTCCATCCTTTGTCATGAAGCATTCGCGTTACTTCCTTCAGAAAGAATTTACTATCCATTCCTTTCCATCGGTTATCCGTGTTTGCAAAATGATATCCGATATCTCTTAGGTTTGCCGCACCAAGAAGAGCATCACAAATGGCGTGAATCAGCACGTCAGCATCTGAATGTCCGACAGCACCTTTCGTGGCATCCTGCAGGAGAATTCCTCCAAGAAAAAAATCTCTTCCCGCTTCCAGCTCATGCACATCAAAACCCATCCCAACACGTATTTTCATGGCCGTTTTTTAAAAATCTGGTAAAGACTATTTTTGCGCGTGATAATACATCACGCTTGAATTTTCCTCGCGAATAACGCTTTTGGCTACACGCTGAATGTCATTTGTTGTAATAGCTGCGATCTTTCCAATCTCTTCATTTACTATTCCGGCATTTCCTGAAAGTCTGGCAAAGGCAAGATTCATGGCACGATTCAAAACCTCAACTTCACCAAATTCCAGGGTTGATTCTGCCTGGTTCTTTACCTTATTCAGTTCTTCCTGAGTAGATCCCGATTCCGTAAGTTGATCCAAAACTTCTTTTACCTCCCGATCTGCATCCTCCAGGCGAATACCATCCTTAACTCTTCCGTTGATAACAAGGAGGCCGGGATCGATGGTACCCATTACAAACGAGGAAACGGACGTGAAAATCTCCCTCTCCTTAACCAGCTTTTGATAGAGTCTGCTGGACTGCCCACGACTTAGAATATCGCTCATTAAGTCTATCGCATAATAATCGCCGTCAAAACGGCCAGGCACATGGTAGGCTTTGTAAAATGCATTCGCCGGGACATTCGCTGTTACTTCCAAAAATTTCTTTTTCTCCTGTCTGGGCTCTTCCGGAATACTCCTGCTTTTAATACCAGCCGGAATAGGACCAAACCATTTTTCTGCGAGTTTTTTTACCTGGTCTACGGTAACATTTCCAGCGACAACGAGAATGGCATTATTCGGAACATAATACCGAAAGAAGAATTCCCTCACATCCTGCTGAGTTGCATTTTCAATGTGACTAATCTCTTTTCCGATGGTCGCCCATTGATACGGGTGAACATCATAGGCAAGCGGCCGAAGCTTGAGCCAGATATCACCATATGGCTGATTCAGATAACGTTGTTTAAATTCCTCAATAACTACCTTGCGCTGCACTTCCAATACTTTTGGATCGAATGAAAGGCCCAGCATCCTGTCGCTTTCCAACCAAAAACCTGTTTCGATGTTGGACGCAGGAAGTGTAAGGTAATAGTTTGTAATGTCAGTGCTGGTGAAGGCATTGTTTTCACCCCCTACACGCTGCAGTGGCTCATCATAGTTTGGTATGTTGGCCGAGCCACCAAACATCAGGTGTTCAAATAAATGCGCAAAGCCTGTTTTATCTGGTCGCTCGTCCCGTGACCCCACATCATACAGAATGTTTAAAACAGCAATCTGAACGGTCGGATCTTCGTGCACAATTACTGTCAATCCGTTTTCCAGTGTAAACTCCTTGAAAGAAACCATATGTGCCAAAAATAACAAAGGTTAATCAACTTGTATTACCAGAAGATAGATTGTCGATCAATTCTTCTGGCATTATCTATTGTTAAGGGATCTTCATAGGGCACGCTAAAATTTAGCAGAAAGAGAAAAAAACTGGATTAACTTTGACAAACACAGTTTCTGCATGAATTTTGACCGGAAATCATACACCGATAAAACGCTTAAAGATCTTTATGAAGCGATTTTGAGACCGCGAATGATTGAAGAGAAGATGCTCATTCTTCTTCGTCAAAACAAGATAAGCAAGTGGTTCAGCGGCATCGGTCAGGAAGCTATTGCTGTTGGTGTTACCGAAGCGTTGTCTGAAGACGAATATATACTGCCCATGCACCGAAACCTCGGCGTATTCACGAGTCGCAAGGTGCCCTTTGAAAGGTTATTTGCTCAATGGCAAGGAACCATGAAGGGATACACAAAAGCCAGGGATCGCTCCTTTCATTTCGGTACAAATGCACATCACATCGTTGGAATGATCTCCCATCTCGGCCCTCAGAACGGTGTAGCAGATGGAATAGCGCTGGCCTGCAAACTAAAAAATGAGAAAAAAATTGCGGCTGTATTCAACGGCGACGGTGGAACAAGCGAAGGCGATTTCCATGAAGCTGTCAATGTGGCTGCCGTGTGGGACCTCCCCGTAATCTTCATCATAGAAAACAATGGCTACGGTTTATCAACTCCCAGTAATGAACAGTTTCGGTGCGAAAGCTTTGCCGACAAAGGAATCGGATATGGGATTCAAGCGTTAAGTATCGATGGTAATAACATACTCGAAGTATTTGACACGGTACGCTTGCTTGCCGAAGACCTGAGAGAGCAACCGCGACCCGTAATTCTGGAGTGCCGAACTTTCCGCATGCGCGGGCACGAAGAGGCCTCCGGCACAAAATATGTTCCCAAAGAACTTCAGGCGCATTGGGCGACAAAAGATCCCGTTGAAAATTATGAACAATTCCTCCTCAGCCAAGGCGTTATCAGTAGCGATTACATTGAAACCAAACGTGGCACCATAAAAAAGGAAATCGAGAAGGGACTTGAGGTCGCCTTTGGCGAAACCCATCCGGTTGCCAATACCAGCCTTGAGATCGGGGACGTATTTGCGCCGTATACGCAAGTAGTTGTTACCCCTTCTTCCGGAAGCAGATCCGAGAGGAGGTTTATCGATGCCATCAGCGATGGACTGCGTCAAAGTATGGAGCGATTTGACAATTTGGTACTGATGGGCCAGGACATTGCAGAATATGGTGGAGTATTCAAAATAACGGAAGGGTTTGTGGAGAAATTCGGGAAAGAGAGGGTCAGAAATACGCCGATTTGTGAATCCGCTATCGTAGGTGCAGGCCTCGGTTTATCGATAAAAGGAATGAAGTCGATGGTGGAAATGCAGTTTGCTGATTTCGTGACTGAAGGATTTAATCAAATTGTAAACAATCTCGCAAAAACTCACTGGAGATGGGGTCAACAGGCTGATGTCGTTATTCGGCTTCCAACAGGTGCCGGAAGCGCTGCCGGACCGTTTCACTCACAAAGTAACGAAGCTTGGTTTTTTCACACGCCCGGTTTGAAGATCGTATACCCCTCTAACCCCACAGATGCAAAAGGTTTGCTTTGTGCGGCGATTGAGGATCCGAATCCTGTATTGTACTTTGAGCACAAGTTATTATACCGATCGATCAAAGAGTCTGTTCCAACCGACTACTATACCTTGAAGATTGGTGAGGCTCAGAGGGTGTTGGCCGGCGATGACTTGTCGATTATAACGTATGGTATGGGCGTACATTGGGCTAAGGAAATACTGGAAGAATTACCTGCTGTACGGGCAGATGTGATAGATCTGAGAACGCTGCTCCCATGGGATAAAGAAATGGTCGGCGCGAGCGTTCAGAAAACCAGCCGTGTACTGATTCTTCACGAGGACACCCTTACGGGTGGCATCGGTGGAGAGATAAGCGCATGGATCACCGAAAACTGTTTCAGGTTCCTCGACGCTCCTGTAATGCGCGTTGCTTCGCTGGATACTCCGATCCCGTTTGCTCCAACCCTTGAACAGAATTTTTTGCCCAAAGTCAGGCTCAAGTCGGCGATCGAGAGTCTACTTCGGTTTTGACTATTGCCTCCTGACCGCAATGCTTCATTATAGATTATGGATTTTTGTTTACCTTAGCCTGTTTTCTGGAATCATTTTTTGAAAAAATCAGAACGAAATATTGTCCCCGGTAAATCAGACACTACCATAGTGTTCAGGTTGGTTGTTTTTGTATTTTTATTGTCTCCCTTTTTTACATTCGCTCAGAATACAAAAGGAGACAAGCCTTCGCCAAGCCGTGAAAGCAGATTCAGAACACCTTACAAAGAAGGTGACCAAAAGAAAAGAAAGGTTGTCACCACCAGGAAAAGAGTTCCTTCAAAAGAAAAATCAACCGCTGGCCGCGCCAATACTTCCTCGACGCCAAGGACACGGGCCTCTGGGCAAGACAAGCCCGGCAAACCGCTCCGACCTATAGTTAGTAACCAGCCATCCGACAAGCAGAAAGCCTGGCGTGGAGACATAGCCGGATATCGGATACGCGCTAAATCAGCTCCCGGAAAAAGCAGAAAGAATATTTATCCTCAATATGGGCGGTATGTTCACAACCCATCGAGGAAACCCAAACCGACCGAAAAAGCTGTCTCTAATCGGAGCACGCTCGCGCAGCTTCAACAACTACAAACGCCGGAAGGCGGAGGGTCACCCCCTAAGCGGAGAAAAGTTGTGCCGCGATCTGCTTCGGGTTCATTTACTGCCAGGAAAAGTATCAATGTGTATGCAAATTTTCCACGCCCAAAACGCAAGGGGGAGCAAGCCGTAACCAAGGACATCGCCGGAAGACCATTAAGGCGAAAGAATTTTGAAACCCCTCGACCAGGCGTTGTTTCCCCAACATTCAAGCCTTACCATGGCCGGAAAACCATGGGTGATAAACCCTATACTAAAGGGAGTGTTTCCGGGGGATATCGAACAGCGACCCGACAGCCCGAGCAGGCCTGGCATGGTGATGTTGCAAAAAGGCGAATTCGGGCTGGTCGCACCAAAAGTGGTGATCGTCCCTATCATGGTCCTTTTGGTGGCTTCCGGAGCGCTTCGGCACCGGGTGAAACGAGAACCGGCACCTCTCCGCTTCCTCCGAGAGTTCCCGGAGCGGGAGCTGATCGTATCGGCAAATTTCAGGGTAACATAAAGAGCGCACGTGCTGGCAAAGGTGGAGGAAGTATAAGCGGTGGCACCTGGAACAACAATGGGCAGTCTATTGAAGTTAGGACGCCGCAGCAGGGCTTACGTGCTGGACGTTTCCAGGGAAATATTAAAACCAGGCGGCCGGAAACCGGGGGTGGAAGCATTAGCGGTAAAGGTTGGAACAACGAGGGAAAGGCTATCGAAGTACGGACACCTCAACAGGGCATCAGGGCAGCCCGTTTTCAAGGCAACCTTAAAGCATCCAGACCTGAAAAAGGAGGCGGTAGTATCAGCGGAAAAATGTGGAATAATGACGGACAGGCAATTGTCGTTCGGACCCCTCAGCAAGGGATACGGGCTGCTCGTTTTCAAGGTAACCTTAAGGCATCAAGGCCGGAAAAAGGAGGCGGCAGTATTAGCGGAAAGCTTTGGAATAATCGTGAAAAACCAATAGTGGGGACGATACCAGGAAAAGATGCCTTTCAGGTTGATGGATATCCAGGAAAGATGAAACGATTTGAAGCTCAGCCCGGTTTTATTGATCAGGGTGAAACCTTTACCGGCTACATTAAGCGGAAAGATTTCAACAGAGATTATGTTTATAAACGAGGCACGTCAAAAGAGTCAGTGAAAAAGAAACAGCCCGATAAGAACACTTTCGAAGCCAATGGACTACAGGTTAGGGTCAAGCGTCCCGACTATGTAGAAAATAAAAACGCTGCTGAGGAGGCCCTTCTGAAATTAAGACCGTCAAAAAGCAGCGCTCAGACAGGTGACTTGCAGGTCAAATTGAAGCAGCAGGAATACGGAAAAAAACCTCATGCTGCTGAAGGATCATTAGAAGGTATTAAACCATCCCGATCTACCGTAAGAGCGAGTGAATACTCCAAGGGTATACGCAGAACTTGGGATTACATTCACAATCCAAGCAGCGCGGATGAAGCCCTGAAAACCCGCGAACCCGGAAAGGCCTTCGCTCGGTCGACAGCCTATCAGGGAAACATTAAGATGCAAAAGTTCAATGTGTTCGAAAAAAATCAATCGTTACATCCGGATACGAAATTTATAAAGACCAATAAAAATAATGTTGACGAAGAACGCGATGCCCTGACAAATTTCAAATTGTGGTGGGCACGTGTGTTTAAGAAACAAGAAACTCAGCCAGAAAACCTGAAATACGATGGCAAGAAGCCCCGATACGACAAAGGTGAGGCTGGGTTGTGGTATGACTAACACAAGTAAACATGAAGTGGCAGGAATTGAAGTCTGATGATCAGGTGCAGCGACTACTCGAAGAGTCGAAAACAACAGCGGTATTGATTTTCAAGCATAGCAATCAGTGTTCTACGAGTCGTCTTATGCTGGACAGACTAACAAGGAAGTGGAATGAAGAAGAAATGAGCCACCTCAGACCCTATTTTTTGGATCTCATTTCCTTCCGGGATATTTCCTCAAGCATTGCGAGGGAGTTTAACGTTCGTCACGAATCTCCGCAAGTTCTGATCATTGAAAATGGTCGGTCGATTTATAACTGCTCTCATTTCGATATTGATTACGACCGAATTCGGCAGGTTTCAAAAAATTGACCCCAATTTTAGAACTTTCTATTCAGGACCTTTGATATACGTAAGTGGCGTTTAACCGGCGGATCGCGTGTCCACTCCTTATGATTATTTCGTATCTACAAACCCGTTAGAATAACTTTAGGCTTATTATTTGCGTTGGAACATTTATACATTAAATTTATTGTTAAGATTTTGCCTGGATGAAGCGTCGCGTGAAGCCCTTGATTTGTTTAATTTTTGCCCTTTTCATCGTTTCTGAGCTTTTTGCTCAAACGCAGGATAGTTACGAGTATGGGTCTGAGTTTACGTGGGGGATAAACAAGAATACTTCCGGTGGCCTGATAGGAGGAGTTGTCTTCAAGAAGGCCCGAAAACTAAAAAATGACAAGGTTCTCGAGACTTTCGGCCTTGAGTTAATGAATGTCAAACACCCGCAGGAAGTCAGGCGAAATTCAATACAGACGGGGAATCTGTTTATCTATGGCAAGACCAACTACCTATACGCCATTCGCCTTCAATATGGCCGGGACTATATCCTCTTCAAAAAGGCGCCTCAACAAGGAGTAGAGATAAAAGCAGTATTCGCGATCGGTCCTTCCATAGGAGTTGTTGCTCCTTATTATATTGAATATTTTCCGGAAGGTGGCGGGGGTTTTACTGCGCGCGCACCCTATGACCCAAGTATTAATTTCGACTATATAGCAGGAACAGGCAGGCTATTTGAAGGGCTCGGTCAGTCCAAGATTACCCCGGGAGCAAACCTTAAGGCGGCTTTGAATTTCGAGCTGGGAACCCTAAAAAGCCAGGTAACAGGCTTTGAAGCTGGTTTCTTAATGGATGCCTATGTCAAGGAAGTTGAAATGATGCCCTCTTCAAAAAATTACTCGGTCTTTCCAACCCTGTTCATTACATTATTTTACGGGAACCGAAAATAACCTCATAATATTTCATTCTTAGATTGTGACCTTTTTATATATTTGACATTCTAATGTCAAAAGAATAGCCTATGGAACCGAAGAAGACAGAAAAAGCTGATCTCACAAACAAGTCGTTTTTGTTTTTCAGCATTGGCTTGATGGTCAGCTTGCTACTTGCAATTACTGCGTTTACCTACCGGGTGTATGATGATACCTCCGTAAAGGATCTTGGTAATAATGCTGCGAATACGGATGAGATTATGGAGGTACCACCGACCGACCAACCACCTCCACCACCCCCAAAAATCCAGCAGCCTCAAATAATTGAAGTCCCTGATGAGAAGAAAATCGAAGAAGAGATTGATATCAACATGGATACTGAGGTTACGGAGGATACTAAAGTTGAAGAAATAAAGATTGCACCTCAGGAAGAAGAAAAGGAAGATCCAGATCAAATTTTTCTTGTTGTTGAAGAGACTGCAGCTCCGATTGGTGGTATGCCCGCATTTTATGAGTTCATTGGGAAAAAATTGAAATACCCTGCCCAAGCCAGAAGGATGGGTATTGAAGGAAAGGTTTTCGTGGAATTCGTAATCGAGCGAGACGGCACCATTACCGATGTGAAGGCGATCAAAGGTATTGGAGCCGGCTGTGATGAAGAAGCTGTGCGTGTTGTACAAAGTGCTCCAAAATGGAAGGCTGGAAAACAACGT
Source organism: Chryseolinea sp. (assembly GCA_041737945.1). Taxonomy (GTDB): domain Bacteria; phylum Bacteroidota; class Bacteroidia; order Cytophagales; family Cyclobacteriaceae; genus Chryseolinea. Next base: position 75,825 of record JBGSQQ010000041.1, on the reverse strand, counting down.
GGCAAGCCCGTAAGACAAAGAATGGTTTTACCAATTGCCTTTAAACTAGGCTAAATAACATTGAATCAATAATACAAGACCCGGCCCGTTAATAGCCGGGTTTTTTATTTTAGGAGAAACCCAAGTATCAACCCGCCGACAATTATGAAGGGTGGCGGTATTTTAGTGAAAGCCAGCAGGCAGAACGTTACTGCAGTGGTCATGAAGTTAAAGAACGTATTTGCTAAGGGCTGAAATAGTATTATCGCTGAGGCTGCTACTAAGCCTGCGCTTGCGGCTGTAATACCCTCGAGAGAAGCCCTGACAGCCCTATACTTCTTCAAACTACTCCAAAACCGCGTTACAAAAAATATTAAGAATGTCCCCGGAAGAAAAATTCCAAGTGCAGACATTAATGCCCCCAATAACTCGCCCCCAATTCCATAATCGCGCGAAGACAAGGCGCCAATGTATGAGCTGAAGGAAAAGACAGGACCAGGCAATGCCTGTACAAAGGCATACCCAGACAGAAACTCATTATGTGAAATAGGATGATGGAAAGGTTTAGGGCTATATTTCTCTTTTAGTTTGGACTTCAAAACAGAAGCTTTGTTGGCAGGTTCATCTTCGTTTTGGTCCTGCACGAACTCCGTATAAAGAAGTGGTGCCAGAACATGTCCTCCCCCAAATACCAGGCTTCCATTTCGATAAAAATTTTCAAATAATTTTACAGGCAGTGCCTTCGTAACACCTCCTAAAACGGCAGCAAAAACTAAAACTCCTACCCATAACAGGAAATTTGCCCAGGGCACTACAAGTCGCTTCTTGGCCTCATCCTTGGGTTGTTTCTTGTACTTCAGTGCCGTGACAAGTCCGGCAATGAGTAAAATGATGGGAAAAATAAAAGGCGTCTGCACAAAGTATGAAGTCACTGCAGCCCCAATCATCAACGCTATTCCTGTTTTCGATGAGATCGTCTTCAGGCTAATGACATACGCGCCATAACTGACAAACCCAACGGCTATTGGTTCTATAAACCGGGTGAATTCAAGCGAAAGGTTCTTTGTTTGTAAACTGGACATGATCATCGCAGCGCCTGTCATCAGCGATACCGCCGGCAAAACCCAGACCAATAAGGTGAGGTAAGCCAGATTTGGTCCTCCGATTTTAAAGGCGATAGCGGTTAGTGTCTGTGTAGAAGCAGGGCCGGGTAAAATCTGACACAACGAATTAATTTCTACGAGCTCTTCATCTGTCAAATATTTTCGTCGATCTACAAGTATTTTGTGGAAGTGAGCCAGGTGAGCCTGTGGGCCTCCGAACGTTGTGAGTGCCAGCGTTAGCACATCGCGCAGAAAAACATAATATCGGATTCGTTCTGGCAAGTGTATGGCTATTGCTTAAAATGATTCTTCATTTCTTCAACCCGATTTCACGAAGTCGCTGATCCAGAAAATCTCCGGCTGAGATGTCTTTCCAATGCCTGGCGTTCTCCTTGTCTACGCAACCGGGCAGGGCCGCTAAACTCATGTCGGAACGTGGGTGCATAAAAAATGGTATTGAATAACGAGGTACGCTCATCTGCATACGCGCAGGATTGACAACCCGATGTATGGTGGATTTTAACTTACGGTTTGTCAACCGTTCGAGCATATCCCCGAAATTAACAACCAACTGATCCTGCAACGCCGTGATTGGAATCCATTTTCCGTCTCTACGCAGCACTTGCAGTCCCTCTGCACTTGCCCCCATTAGTAAGGTTATGAGATTTATATCTCCGTGCTCAGCTGCACGAACGGCATCAGACGGAACCGATTCGGGATTCTCAATCGGAAAATAATGTATTGGTCTGAGGATGCTATTCCCATTTTTTATCTTCTCATCAAAATAATCTTCCTGTAGTCCCAGGTATAGTGCAATTGCACTTAGCATAACCGTACCCGTTTTTTCGAGGGCACGATACGCCTCTTTTGCAGCGTCTTTAAATTCGGGTACTTCTTCAGGCCAGACATTTGCGGGATAACCTTCAGCAAGCAACTCTTCCGAAGTTAACTCCTGGCCGACGTGATAAAACTCTTTCAGGTCACCGGTATTTCTTCCTTTCGCATGCTCCTTACCCTTGCCTGTATATCCTCGTTGACCAGCGAGGTCTAAATGCTCATACTTCTGTTTCTGGTTATCCTGAAGAGCAAAAAACTTTATTATTGCAGGATAGAGTCTTTCCTGCATTTCCTGAGTCAAAAAGTGATTTCGCACGGCAACAAAACCAATATTGTTGTATGCCTCGCCAATCTTCGCAACGAATTGCTGTTTAAGGACAGCATCTCCTCCATAGAAGTCAGCCAGGTCAAGAGAGGGGATCTCGTCATACAGTATTTCCTTCATAGGTGTCAGCAGACTTTTTAGTTGGTTCACGCAAGCTAGATATTTTTAGGTAAATTTGCTGTGGACATAATCCAATCAACTATGAGTACGTCGCGCAGAAAATTTATCAAAAACTCGCTGAAGGCCACCGCCATCACGGCAATAGGCACCCCTGGTATTTCAAAGGCTGCAGCAATTCTTACTTCTTCATCCAAGCCTGCTGTTGGCCAAAGTGAAATTCAGAAGGCGGCTGGCATCAGTTTCTCGCAGATTGCCTTGCCTTATTCCTACAGCGCGCTGGAGCCAAGTATAGATACAATGACCATGGACATCCACTATAACAAACATCATAGTGCATATATAAAGAATGTAAACGATGCCATCGTCGCAGAGAAAATTGACTTTGGAACAGAAAAGGATTTTTTTGCCAATTGCTCCAAACTTTCTCTAAAAGCCAGAAACAATGGTGGCGGTGCCTGGAATCACAACTTCTTCTGGCAGGTTATGACACCAGCTCAGGGTGGGGTTCCTGCTGGGAAAGTCATCGAAGCCATCAATGGCACATTCGGGTCGTTTGAAAAATTTAAAGAACTCTTCACACAAGCGGCAATGACCCGGTTTGGGTCTGGTTGGGCCTGGCTTGTCCTCGAAAGCGGCAAATTAAAAATTGGATCTACACCCAACCAGGATAACCCGCTGATGGATGTTGGCGACCTGCGCGGAACACCGTTGCTTGGATTGGATGTATGGGAACATGCCTACTACCTGAAGTATCAGAACAAGCGCAATGAATATGTGTCGAATTGGTGGAATGTTGTGAATTGGAATGAGGTTGCCAAGCGAATGAAGTAACCGGAGAGTATTCAAAGCCATTCAGCCCATTATTTCTCGTAGCACCTGTGTTGATTTCATCTCTCCGAAGGATTCGATATGATCACCATAAAATTTCAACACCAGGTCGAGGATTGCTCTGCGTTGTACATTTGTTACGACCACCATATGCGAGTATTCGGCGTTAATTAATTGATTCAATACATTTTCAGTCTCAGGGTCGGTCGCTCTTATCCCAAGGACTTCATCAGTATTATGGGCCCCGAAACCAAGAAACCGGCTTAATTTCAGGAGGAATATCAGATGAAAGTTTTCTACGCCTGCCACGGCATTATCCAATGCAATGAAGGAATCAATGATGAACTGACATAGCTCACGCGCGTGGCTTTCTTCCCGGATCGCCTTGTTTATGACTTCATTGATAAAGACCGAAATCCCCGATTTTTTGATGTCAATCGGAATGGACCGGTAAGGGTAAAGACATTTTATTTCGCTGATTCTGTTCAGGTTTGCATTTTCCCTGTGGTAGACAACCAACTCCAGTAGTGTTAACGGTTGAAACAGGGCGATTTTATTCTTGCTAGACTTACTACGAACGCCGTTTACTATATACCCTTGCAACCCAAAAAGTTCCGTGAAGATGTTCACGATGATGGAGGTTTCTCCATACTTCGTAAATCGAAAAACAACACCCCGGGTTTTGTGTAACATGCTGGAAAGTTATACCATAATAGCGGGTTAAAACACCTTGTTATGAATTCACTGAGGGAAGGCCTAACGGTAAAAACCGTGTTAATGAGTTTATTTACTGCCGATTGAATTAAAGCTATTTTTTTCTTTCCCTCATACCTTCCTGAAACGCCTTTCTGCTCCTGGCCTCATACTCCATTTTTTCTCCCAGTACAATTTTTACATCGCTTTCTATCAGCCGGAAAGAGAAGGAAGCAAGCTCTCCGGTTTGTGCGCATATGGCATGTACTTTTGTTACAAACTCTGCTACCGCCAGTAAATTCGGCATCGGCCCGAAAGGTCTTCCCTGATAATCCATGTCCAAACCGGCAACAATCACTCGTTTTCCATTGTTCGCAAGTGTGTTACAAACCTCAACAATGGCGTCGTCAAAAAACTGAGCTTCATCGATACCAACCACATCGCAATCTCCGGCAAGTAATAAAATATCACTCGCAAAATTCACCGGAGTAGAACGGATTGCATTTTCATTGTGTGACACAATTTCTGTGTGATGATAGCGCTTATCCGTTTCCGGCTTGAAAATTTCAACTTTCTGCCTGGCGATTATTGTCCTGTTGAGTCTCCGGATAAGTTCTTCTGTCTTACCTGAAAACATACAGCCACAGATTACTTCAATCCATCCTGCGCGTTCGTTTCTACTCTTTCCGCCAAAATGTGGTTCAATAAACATGGACTAAAGGTAATAGTTAGGCCCCAGATGTAGATAATCGTTTAAATACAAAGCTTAAATTAGGGCAATCTTTAAGTCTAAAGGCCGTTAAAGATGGGGCTTTGACTGGCACTTGGTGCCCCATACGCGATGCTCCAACCCAATGATATTCTTCCCCTTGTTTGTATTAGCGACGAACTGGTAGCTACAGCTAGGCACATTATTTAATATGCATTAACTTTAGGCAGGAAATATCGATAATCAGAAATCAAGGCATGGACGAAAAAATTAGTCTTGAAGCAATCGCCCTCTACGGGGATGCTTATTCAGAAAAAATATTGGACAGATTTTTTTCTTCAAAGGATAAAATCAGCGGTTCGGAAATACTCTCCCTAAGTAATGTACAGCAGGTAAACCTCTTTGTGATTCGTGAACTCTTCAAAACCTGGAAAGGTGAAACAAAAAATCTGAAGAGCCCCTATTTTGCATATGACAATCCGGATGTAAAAGAGGCGTTGGAAAACCTGATGAGTGTCCTCTCAAAAAATATTTCCATCGACCGCCGGCACTTTGAGCCCCTGTTAAAAAAAGCGGTAAGCCAGACTTTGCTCGTTGTATTTGATCCGTACGACTTCTTTGCAATGATCATTACAGGTCAGGACAACAAACTGGAAATTGCCCCTTTTAAAGAGGAGATCAGATATCTTAAAGTCAATAAGGCGCCACTGGAAAAAATGTTGCAAAAGCTGGAAGAAAAGGGGGTGAGGGAAATTTCAGGAAATGAAGCCTTTTCCATCCTCGACCAGATTCTGGAAGAAGTAAGTTTTAATCCTGAAGATGTTGAGGAATATTTGGAAAAATTCTCTTCAGTTGTAACGTTAGATGCCAACCGCTTCTATGTAACTAAACCTCCGCAACCAGCTATTGTAAACCCTGTCGTGCCAGAGACAAAAGTGGAGAAAGAAAAAGTGCCGGACGCAAAGGAACCCAGCAAGCTTGCAACTCCTGCCCCATTGCCGGTGCAGGCTTCAACAAGCATCAATGAAACAATGACCCGACCCAGCCGGCCCACTATTGTAGACAATTTTCAGAAAATCGCGAAAATCAAAGACAGCCTGACCATTAACCAGAAGTTTATGTTCACCAAAGTTCTTTTTCATGGCGACTTTGAGCTTTTTAGCAAAGCGATAGATCACCTGGACAAATTGGAAAACATAAAAGCTGCTCTTCGATACATAGAGAATGAACATGCGGGTGCATGGGATAACGAAAGTGAGGAGTTCCACGAATTTATGGAACTCATTGAGAAACGATTTGGCTGATTTACTAGATACGCTGCAACACCTGCATCCTGTGTACATCCAGCTTTAACAGGATAAAAAGCAGAATCGTAAATCCCCACAATCCCGATCCTCCGTAGCTGAAAAAAGGAAGTGGTATTCCAATGACCGGAAACAGGCCGATCGTCATCCCGATGTTCACGGCAAAATGAAAGAAAAAAATACAGGCAACGGAGTATCCATATACGCGGGCAAATCTATTCTTCTGTCGCTCCGCCAAAAATATTACACGCAACAAAAGGGCTATAAAAAGTGTCATGACGAACAGGCTGCCAACCCAACCATGTTCTTCGCCGATGGTACAGAAAATGAAGTCAGTACTTTGTTCCGGCACAAAATTGAATTTAGTCTGTGTACCCTGAAGAAAACCCTTCCCCAAAAATCCACCGCTACCGATCGCTATCTTTGATTGCGTTACATTCCATCCAAAACCCAGAGGATCGGCATCAGGATTAATTAGAGCCCTGATTCGATTTTGCTGATGTGGTTTCAGTACATCGGTGATGATGTAATCCACGCTCATGATAATTCCACAAATAGCGATTGCTCCTGCAGTTAATAAAACGATCCTTTTGATTTTTTTCTTACCCATAAGTATGGCAACAATAAGCAAGACGCCAACACCCGTGAACAGATAGTACTCATTTACCATCAGTGTTAGTACAAAAATTATGGCTGCAATGATTCCTGCGATGATCAAAAAAGGAGACATTCCTTCACGGAAGAATACAACTGTAAAGGCTGTGAACACCAACGCAGTGCCTGTGTCCTTCTGAAGAAGAATCAATATCATTGGAGCCCCGATCAGGAGAAACAGGACAATCTGGTTCCGAACATTATCCATACGAAAACCAACGGATCCGATGTACTTCGCGACGGCCAATGCCGTCGCAAATTTGGCAAATTCCGAAGGCTGAACTCCAAAAGACCCGATCCCCAACCATGCTTTATTTCCTCCCACTTCTTTGCCAATGATCGGGACCAGAAGCAAAAGAAAAAGAACTAATCCAAAAATGATATATGCAAATGTTTCATAAAACCTCATGTCAATTATCAGGATCGTCATGATGATGATAAAGGCCCCGGCGATAAAAAGTAATTGCCGGCCTGAGTTAATGGTCAGGTTAAAAATGGAGATCTGGCTTTCCGGGTCATACGTCACGGCATAGATGTTGAGCCAACCCATTATTACAATAGCTGCGTAGAGGGCTACGGAAACCCAATCCATCTTATAGGTAATTATTCCTTCCCTGCTCATATGTGCTACGCTAAAAAGTTTTGCTCCGCAAGTTCAAACCCATTCAACTAAAAAAACTGTCCCTTCAGTACGTATGCTTCAATTTGAGGGCGTTTGGTTTCGCCCAATAAATATTTTTCTATCATCAGACTGGCGATTGAGGCCGCAGCGCGTGCTCCCTGTCCGGAAAACTCAACATAGACGGAAACAGCAATTTTGGGATTCTCCTTTGGTGCAAAGGCAATAAAAACAGAGTGGTCCGGCCTGGGTTCGTTTTGCACTGAGCCTGTTTTCCCACAAACAATAATGTCCTTTAACTGTGCCCGATACTGCCCGGTGCCCGATTCGACGACGCGCTGCATGGCGTCGGCGGCCACTCTGAAATAGGAGGAGTCAATTGTAGTAAAGTGTTTCTCCCGATATTGCGGCAGTGCTTCCCCAGTTGTTCCAATCGACTTCACCAGATGGGGTGTGATGTAATAACCTTTATTTGCAATCGTCGCAGCAAAATTTGCCATCTGAAGCGGTACAACCATGTTTTCACCTTCACCAATTGCAATCGAGTATATGTTTGAAAACTTCCATGGTCTTCCGCCATAAGCCCTGTCATAATAGGCAGGATCAGGAACAAGACCTCCCTTCTCGTTTGGCAAATCAATTCCCAGTCGTTTACCAAAACCAAAACTGCCAATATGTTTGCTCCATTCCTGAAGGCCAATTCTTGTATCATCATACGGATTGTTCGATGCTCCCTGATTTAACATCCGCTGCAGCACACCACGAAAATAAGGGTTACAGGAATGCGTAATTGCACCTCTTAAGTCCTCATTCGAATGGGGCCCATGGCAGTCAATAATAGAACGATCACACCGAATACGCGTCTCCTCCGTGATAACCCCTTCCTGCAAGGCAACCATGGCTTGCGCAATTTTGAAAATTGATCCTGGCCGGTATTGAGCCATGAGGGGACGGTTAAATAGTGGTTTGTTTGTATCGTTACTGATAAGCACAAAGTTTGAACTATAATGTCTGCCGGTCAGTAGTGTAGGATCATAGGAAGGTCCAGAGACCATTGCCAGTATTTCACCCGTTGATGGTTCAATGGCAATAATGCTTCCGGCTTTACCTTTCAGAAGATATTCACCATAAGACTGAAGATCCAGGTCCAGCGTACTTGTAATATCCTGCCCGGGGATAGAGAGCGTATCAATAGCCCCATTCCTAAAGGAACCTTTTTCAACACCATCTACATTCCTCAATTTGAATCGAACGCCACGCTGACCCCGCAAGTACTGCTCATAATACGCTTCAATACCGCTTTGACCAATGTAATCACCTTGCTTGTAGATGCCCGTTTTGTCATTCTGCAACTTGTCTTTTGAGATTTCACTCACATACCCAATAGCATTGGCAGCCGCCTGAGCCATATAAGCCCGTGTTGTTCTTGCCTGTATATAAAACCCCTGAAATTCGTCGATGTTGTCCTGAATTCTGGCGAAATCAAGTGTGGAAAGCTGTGTAAGGAAAATGGTTGGTTTTACCGGAGAGTACTCTTTCCTGGCTTTTAGCTCTTTAAACTTCTGCTTCAGCTCATCAATAGACATGGAGAAAACATCACAGAACTTTGTGGAATCAAAATTCTTAACTTCCTTATGAATGATCTGAAGGTCGAACTCTGGTGTGTTGTAAACGATCAGCTTTCCGTTCCGATCCTTAATCAATCCCCGAACCGGATAGTCGACTTCGCGAAGGATAGCGTTACTATTCGCCAGCTTGTCATACCGATCATTTAAGATCTGAATAAAAAATAGCTTTGTCAGGAATACTATCCCAACAAGTATAAATGCTATCTGAATTATTTCTTTCCGCCCTTCGTTCATTTTAGAGTCATTCTATTTGACTGGTTACCGAGTAAACTCCAAATCTTATGTCCGCAAGTCTAATGTAATAAATTCTTACAGATTGTAGGTAGATCTAAATTTAACGCTGCCTTCTGCTTGGAAACAAAAACTGAGCAATCAAAATTGCTAATAAAGTAAATAAAGTGCTCGCTACTATTTTCAATGCCGTAAACCAGAACATACCAAATCCTCCAGCTTCTGCAAAGAACAAGACGCTATGATGTAATAGGACCAGGGGAGCCGCATATACCACAAACCACTGGATTCCATTCAGCGCTAGTGAAGGCGTATCATTGCTGTCATATCCTCCCTGTGGCGTCAGGTTATTGAGCCAATAGTTCCGGATGTACATAATAAAGACGCATGCCAATGAATGCAGGCCAAGACTATTGTAAAACAGGTCGACCGAAAATCCCATAAGAAATCCTAATCCCATTAACGTAAGCGGCTTGGTCTCGACAGGTAAAACCAGTAAATATCCTACATACAAAAAACAAAAAGCAGTGTGGGCCAGCACAACATTCTGGAGAATCAATACCTGGTACAGCAGGTAAAGGAAAAAAGAAATAATGTGCAAAATATTTACCCTACTCATTACTTATTAATCATGATCTGCTCCAAGGAATCCTGTTCAGGCTGCCAGTAATTCTTAACCACATTAACATAGGAGAGTTTTCTAAAATCCTGGCTTAGCTTAATTTTCAAATCATAAAAAAGCGCTTCATCATTCAGATTCACGGCGTCGACAACACCAATCATAAGGCCCTCTGGAAAAATTGCATTATATCCTGAAGTGATGACCGTATCGCCAATAACAGGGTTCACGTGCCTGGGTATATATTTGAATTCTACGAGGTCAGGATTAAGTCCATCCCACTGAATGGTGCCAAAATGTTCTGTTCGTTTCAGCACAGCAGATACCATTACATCTATATGAAGAATGGAGGTCACTACTCCGTAATGCCTTGAAACAAGTTTAACTTTACCGACTACTCCCAACTGACTAATCACAGCCATTCCAGGCTCAATGCCGGAATCGCTTCCTTTATCAATAGTTATAAAGTTCTTCACAAGGTCGACATGGTTGTTGACTACTTTGGCACTCACAAATTCAAAGTGTTTGCCCTGGGAAGAATCGGCCGGAGATATAATATTTAAAGGATACTCCGGGTGTTTCTGCCGCTCCAGTGTTTCTTTAAGGGAAGCATTTTCTTCTGCCAACACACGATTCACTTCAGTTAATTGAAAGTAATCGCGCACACTTTGTGAGAAGTTGTTTACGCTGGCAACTAACCCATTTGAAGAGTTAAAGAATTTTGTTCCCTGGTAAGCATTGTTCTCAACAATGAGCCATGCACAAAAGAACTCTAATAAGAGAAATGTGAAGAAAGCCCTGTTTTGATAAACAAAAAGAATGAGCCTCTCCATGGCTTATGTCATCAACACGGCACGGAATTGTTGAATATTTTTCAGTGTCTGGCCCGTACCGCGTACAACAGCCCGAAGCGGGTCATCTGCAACGTGAATAGGCAATTTCGTTTTCAATGCTAACCTCCTGTCAAGTCCTCTTAACAGTGCTCCGCCTCCGGTTAGATAGATGCCCCGCTCATAAATATCAGCTGAAAGTTCGGGGGGTGAAGTCTCAAGGGCTTTGAGTACCGCCTCCTCAAGTTTTGAAACTGACTTATCCAGCGCAAAGGCAATTTCGGAGTACGATATCTTGATAGTTTTAGGAATACCTGTCATAAGGTCCCGTCCGCGAATTTCATAATCCGCCGGGCCTTCATCCAGTTCGGTCAGCGCAGAGCCAACTTCAATTTTTACGCGTTCCGCAGAGCGCTCTCCGATCAGCAGATTATGTTGCCTCCTCATGTAATCGAGAATGTCGCGATTGAATGTGTCTCCCGCCACCCGGATTGACTGATCGCAAACTATACCGGACAATGCGATAACAGCGATGTCGGTAGTACCTCCTCCAATATCCACGATCATGTTACCAATAGGCTGTTCAATATCGATTCCTGTACCGATCGCCGCAGCAATAGGTTCATAAATCATATAGACCTCCTTTGCCCCTGCATGCTCGGCAGAATCGCGGACAGCACGTTTCTCCACTTCCGTGATACCCGACGGAATACAAATAACCATACGGTAGGAAGGTGGGAAAAGTCGTTTGCCTGTATCGATCATCTTGATCAACCCACGAATCATCATTTCTGCGGCCTGGAAATCGGCAATAACGCCCTCTTTTAATGGCCGGATAGTTTTGATGTGATCGTGCGTTTTCTCATGCATTTGCATGGCCTCGCGGCCGATGGCCAATACTTTGTTATTTACTTTGTCGATGGCGATAATGGAAGGCTCGTCGACCACAATTTTGTCTTTGTAAATGATTAAGGTATTTGCCGTTCCAAGGTCTATAGCGATGTCGCTGGTGAAAAAATCAAAAAATGCCATGTATGTGTGTTACCTAGAAGTTGAAAAATCGGTGTTTTGCGTAAACTTTAGACTTGGCGCAAAATTGCATTTAATTTACTAAAATAAAGACTAACGCTTCAAAAATGTGAGTTTTTTACACACCGAGTAAGTTTTCTGGCGCTCTAAATTTGAACTCAAAGAATAATCAAGTAACCCGGGATAAAAATCAGTCTCTCCGGGAAAGTCTAGTGTTTAAAGTGCCGTATACCTGTGAAGGCCATGGCCATGTCATGCTCATCGCAGAAGTTTATGGAGTCCTGATCTTTTACAGAGCCACCTGGCTGAATAACAGCACGGATACCCTGCTGAGAAGCAATTTCTACACAATCCGGAAAAGGAAAAAATGCATCGGATGCCATAACAGCCCCATTAAGGTCGAAACCAAAGGATGCTGCCTTGTCGATCGCCTGTTTCAAGGCATCAACCCTTGATGTCTGGCCAACACCGCTGGCCAGCAACTGACCATTCACCGCAAGAATAATGGTATTTGATTTTGTGTGTTTACAAATTTTACTGGCAAACAATAGTGCGTCTATCTCAGATTCGTCAGGAGTACGTTTGGTCACAACTTTGACGTCCTCTCTGGAGTCCGTTTTAAGATCAAGGTCCTGTTCGATTATTCCATTGAGAATGCTCTTGCATTGTTTTGTTTCCGATAATTGTTTTTTCTGCAACAGGATCATGCGATTTTTTTTTGTCTTCAAAATTGCCAATGCCTTTTCCTCAAAAGCAGGAGCAATAAGGATTTCAAAGAAAAGTTTGTTAATCTCTTCCGCGGCCGTCTCATCAACCGACTCATTACAGGCCAACACCCCACCAAAAGCAGAGACTGTATCTGCCTGGAACGCTTTCAGGTAAGCCTCTTTAACGGTGCCTCCAGTGGCTACTCCGCAGGCGTTCGTGTGTTTGATGATAACAAATGCTTTTTCCTGATCAAACTCTCCTACAAGATTAACTGCTGCATCAACATCTACCAGGTTGTTATACGAAAGTTCTTTACCATGTAGTTGTTCGAACAAGGCGTCGAAATCCCCATAATAGGTGCCCTGCTGATGAGGGTTTTCCCCGTATCTCAAAGATCTGCCTTGTTGTATACTTTTTTTGAAGCGTGGAAACTGAAACTCCTGATTGAAATAGTTGAAGATTGCCGTATCATAGTGCGAGGTGACATCAAATGCCATTGCCGCAAATTTCTTTCTGTCCATGAGATCGGAAGAACCATTTTTTGATTGAAGGAGCTCCAGTAGCACGGGGTACTGGCTTCTTGAGGCAACAATGAGCACGTCAGCGAAATTTTTAGCAGCGCCGCGGATAAGCGAAATTCCTCCAATGTCAATTTTTTCAATGATCTCCTCTTCATCTCCTCCGTTGCGTACTGTTTCCTCGAAAGGATAAAGGTCAACGATAACCAAATCAATCGGGGAAATCCCGAATTCACTTGCCTGTGCCACGTCCCCGGCCTCGTCTCGTCTGTACAGAATACCACCAAAAATTGCAGGGTGTAGTGTTTTTACCCGGCCACCAAATATGCTAGGGTATCCGGTCAGCGTTTCAACGGGGATGACTTTGTAACCCAATCTTTCAATAAATTCCTGTGTACCTCCGGTGGAAACAAATTCAACATTTTGTTTAGCCAGTAAATGGATTATTGGTTCCAGGTTGTCCTTATGATATACGGAAATTAGAGCTCTTGCAAGTTTACGTTGAGACATGATGGTATTAGGTAATTTAAAACGCGAAGGTTTACGTGCGGCTGATTTTGAAATATGCTAGTTTATCCCGGGAACAAAATCGTTCTCCTCATACTCTTCAAACTCAATTGTAAAATCATCGGCATCAAGGTAGGCAGGAAATCGATCCCGGAAAGAGTGCAGTGAATTAGCACTGAGCTCAAGTGTGCGGGTTGTTTCCATATCATCGTTGCTAAATATCGCATCTCCCTTTGGGCTGATTATCGCAGAATGCCCATTATATTCGATACCATTACCATCCTGCCCAACCCTGTTTACTCCCACAACATAACTAAGGTTCTCAATGGCTCTGGCTTTTAACAATGTATTCCATGCATCTATTCGCGTTGTTGGCCAGTTCGCCACGTAGACGGCAACATCATAGAAGGGCCTTTTGGAGGCAGCGTCCCAACGGTTCCTGCTCCAGACCGGAAAACGTAAATCGTAACAAATCAATGGACAAATCCGCCAGCCTCTCCAAGTAGATATCAATAGGCTTTCGCCGGCAGCGTATGTTTTGTGTTCGTTCGACATACGGAAAAGGTGGCGTTTGTCATAAGTCTTGAAATTTCCACCGGGTTCCATCCAGAGCATCCGGTTATAATACCGGTCATGAACGGTGACGATGTAACTCCCTAAAATCAATGCACCTGTCTGATCAGCCATTTGCCTCATCCACTTGAAGGTGCGCATATTCATGTGTTCTGCCAGCTTTGAGGCAGCCATGGTGAAGCCTGTTGTGAACATCTCGGGTAGTACGATCACATCCGTCGAACCGCTAATCTGCCAGATTTTCTCCTCGAACATGGATAAATTAGCCTCTGCGTCCTCCCAATGGAGTTCTGACTGAATTAATGTGAATTTAAGGTCCTGCATACCGCCGTGATGGTTTTGCCCGCAAAGAAACGGAATGGGCGGCAATTTCTCTAACAAAAATGGAGTAATGGCCTCATTGCGTTTTAGAGGCTTTTCAAAATTATGCATGCCTTTTCCAATGTCTCCTCCTTCTTCGCGAAACAGAAGCGCAGCAACCGATTGTCCGATTTATCCTGGTAAAAGACCGAAACCGGAATAGAGGCTACTTTGAATTTTTTTGTCAGCTCTTCGGCCATGTCAACATCTGGTTTGTCTGAAATGTGCCTGTACGATAAAACCTGAAAATACGATCCGTGAGAGGCCAGTGGCTCAAAGGACGAGCCTTTAATCTGCGTCAGAAAGAAGTCGCGTTTCTTTTGATAGAACTTTCCCAGTGACAGGTAATGATCCGGATTTTGCAGATACTCAGCAAGCGCCAATTGAATGGGTGTATTAACACTAAATACTACAAATTGATGCGCTTTTCGAACTTCGTCAGTCAGGTGGGGAGGAGCAACCACATATCCTACTTTCCAGCCTGTGGCATGAAATGTTTTACCAAAGGAAAATACGGCCAGGCAATGGTCAGCCATCGCGGGGTAGCGCAGCACACTCTCATGCCGGATATTATCGAATATGAGCCTTTCATAAACCTCATCGCTCAATACAAGAAGATCGTATTCCAACACAATTTTTTCAAGTTCCCTGAGGTCATCTTCAAGAAGCACTGCTCCGCTGGGATTATGCGGCGTATTGATGATAATCATTTTCGTACGCGGGGTAATCTTCGATCGCACGAGATCCCAGTCGATAGAGAAATCGGTGCCTGACAGATTAATATGTATGGGAACCCCGCCATTCAAACGGACGACAGGATTATACGAATCATACGAAGGATCGAATATGATCACTTCATCCCCAGAAGAAATTAAAGCCGCGAGTATAGAATAGGTAGCCTCGGTTGCCCCCGATGTGATCAGGATTTCGGTATCGGGGTCCACCTCCCGTCCAAACGACCCTTGAACCACTCCTGCGATTGCCTTTCGCAAAGCTGGTGTGCCCGGCATGGGTGCATATTGATTATTTCCTTCAAGCATGTAACGGTGCACAAGCCGGATGATTTCTTCATCAATCATAAAATCAGGAAATCCCTGTGACAGATTGATAGCTCCATAATCCAGGGCCATCTTTGACATTATTGTAAAAATAGAAGTGCCTACATCGGGAAGCCTGGAGTGAATTTGCATACGTAATGATAGTCTTTCGCGGGGAATTGGGTATACTCAGCTGACCTGAAAATAACGAAAAGCAACGGCTACTTTTTCAGGGGCGCCATAATACGGTACTCAGTCTCAACGTTGCCTTTTGAAATATCCGCCAGTTTACCCTTTAAAAGTCTTTTGCGCAGCGGAGTTAGATAGTCAACAAACATTTTTCCTTCGATGTGATCGTACTCGTGCTGAATGATGCGGGCCTTCATCCCCTCGAATCTGTCTTCCAACAAATTCCACTTCTCGTCATGATAACGGATTCTCAGTATTTCCTTCCGGGAAATTTTTTCGCGGATATTCGGAATACTCAGGCAGCCTTCTTCATAATCCCATGGCATCCCTGTCTCTTCCAGAATAAGGGGATTAAGAAAAACTTTTTTAAAATCTGCCATACCTGGCTCATCGTCAATGATAGTGCCGTCCACAACAAATAAACGAACTGACTTACCGATTTGAGGAGCCGCAAGCCCAATACCACTGGCATTGTGCATGGTCTCAAACATATCAGCAATCAATTGATTCAAATCTGTGCCCGGTTCAATTTCTTTGGCCTTTTGTCTCAGCACCGGGTCGCCATACATTACGATAGGATAAATCATCCCGCAAAGTTAATTTTTATTGGTAATCGAAAAATGGCAATCACTTCAAAAAATTCTCATGAACGGGGGTTTACTGCACTTAAGAATGACTGCAGGATAATCGTCGCACTGATCTTATCTACATTGCCTTTTACCTGGCGGTCTTTCTTCTTCATCCCGCCATCGATCATCGCTCTTCTGGCTATACTGCTGGTGAATCGCTCGTCAGCAAGGTGAATGGGTTTCTCTGGAAATTTCTTCTTTAGTTCTGACACGAATGCTCTGACTAACGGCGCGGTTTCAGAATCCTGATTCATCAACGTCTTGGGCATGCCGACTACGAATTCATCTACCGTTTCCTTTTGAAGATACCCTGTTAGAAATTGCAACAAGGTAGCGGTTGGCACCGTTTCCAATGGTGTGGCTATTATTCGCAGCGGATCAGTTACAGCAATTCCCGTCCTTTTTTTCCCATAATCGATTGACATGATTCTGCCCATTGTGAAGTCCTTCCGGGCGCAAGCTAGCTTCCTATTAAAGCCTAAGCAAGAACGGCAACAGGTTCCTGAAAAGATAGTGGCTTCAAAACTCCCGGGCTCTTGGCTTCAGCTAATAAGTCCTGTGCGTAGCATATGAAGTCGAGGGGAGGGCTGATTCCTTGCCAGGGAATTTTCGATCAATTGAATTTTGACGTTTCGAAGAACGCTACTTTCACCTTATTCTCAAGCGCCATTGCTTTAGGGAATAAAATATTATTTTCAATTCTGGCGTGAGTGATGAGACTTTGTTCAAAACCTTTTAGCTCATTGTATAAGACTTTGATATGTAGGGGAGCCTGTTCGCCCAGAAAATAATCTCTGGTGATGTTCCGGATGCCTGCCATCTCATCGTCATGTGCATCGTGCCCCATAGCGAATTTCTGAACCGAATTATTTTCGAGAAGGTAATAAAGTTTAGTGGGCAAATAATTGCCTTTGGCTGCACGTTCCAATGCCTGAATATGGGTAAAGAGGGTATCCTCTTCTTCGTAGATATGTTCGATAAAGTCTTCAACAAATAACGGAAAAACGATTTTCAGATCGCGCTCTATTGAAAGGTAATCAGCATGATTCGCTTTAAAGTTTTCAACCAGGCGGGCGATATAAGGCAACTTATGTTTGATAAACAGAAAGTGCGAATGCTTCAGATATTCGATTATAAGATCAATCGGGTAGGATACCAGTGGCAATTCAGCCTCTCTTAAATACGATGGTGATTCCATTTCCCTGATCACCTGGTCAACCCGTAATCCTCGCTGGATACAAACCTGCTCTAAAGTAAGCGTGGAATACTCGTAGAACTGAATGCCAAAGTAATAAAGCACATACGCATGTACATAGTTTTGGTCGACTAGTTCTGAAATACGTGTATTTTTCAGGCTTAATTTGCTCATGACTATCGTAAATATAATTGAAATCAGACATACCAGGCCTTATCCGTGAATTAATACCTTCCATCCTATTCCCGTAACCACAACGTATTTTTGGCCCTTTATTGCAGTTCTTTAGAGATCATTGTCAAATATTTCGCACTATTGGTACCCTTATAGTATATACTTTCTTCGCCAACAATTAATTTCGCAGTTCGTTATACGTGTATAATGCCACATAAATGACTAATCAAAAGAATTCAAAATATCAAGTCAGTTTGCCCATTGTCCTCTGTCTGGGGCTTGCAGCCGGGGTTTTTGTTGGGACGAGCCTGAATACCAGAAAGAGTGCGGGAGACGTCGGAAAAGACGTTCAAAAATTCCGGGATGTGCTCACGCAGATACAAAATGAATATGTAGATACCGTCAATACAAGTCTTTTGGTAGATGATGCTATTCAGGATATGCTGAATAAGCTGGATCCACACTCAGCCTACATTTCGGCCAAGGACAGGATTGCCGCAAACGAAGATCTACGAGGAAACTTTGACGGCATCGGCGTTGAGTTCAATATTTTTCACGACACGATAGTGGTCGTGTCGGCCTTAAGTGGCGGACCCTCAGAAGCACTGGGTATTCAATCCGGCGACAAAATTATCAGTGTTGACAACAAGCTTCTGGCTGGTATCGGAGTAACCTCATCCGATGTTATGAAGGCTCTCAAAGGGCCAAAGGGAACTGAGGTTAAAGTTACCATACTGAGAAGGCAGGAGGAGATTGAGTACAAGATAATACGCGACAAAATCCCCCAGTATTCTGTTGATGTTGCCTATATGGTCGATGCCGAAACCGGGTACATTAAAGTCAACCGTTTTGCTGCAACAACATTCGAAGAGTTTCATGAGTCGCTGAAGAAGTTGAAAGAAAAGGGCATGAAAAAACTCGTGCTTGACCTTCAGGGAAACCCAGGTGGATACATGAATATGGCCATAGACATGGCAGATGATTTTCTTTCCGCAGGCAAGAAAATTGTTTTCACGAATGGAAAAGAGAAAAAGTACAACTCTGATGCGTCATCTACGGCCCGGGGAGAATTTGAACAAGGTGACCTTATAATCCTGATGAATGAGGGAAGTGCTTCAGCTTCAGAAATTCTGGCCGGTGCGCTTCAGGACAATGATCGTGCTCTTATTGTAGGCAGAAGGAGTTTTGGAAAAGGCCTTGTACAGTCTCCTTTTGATCTTAGTGATGGCTCGGAACTGCGACTAACCATTTCCCGATATTATACCCCCACAGGAAGGTCCATTCAAAAACCGTATGAAGATGGGGACGAATATTCACGTGATATTATCAGCCGGTACAACCATGGCGAATTTTTTCACGCCGACAGCATCCGTTTTGATGATTCCCTAAAGTACACCACGCCTAACGGCAGAACAGTTTATGGCGGCGGCGGTATAATGCCGGACTATTTTGTTCCTCTCGATACCACGCTGAACAGCCATTACTTAAATGAACTCTTTACCTCTACGTCAATTCAGGAATATACTTTCGGCTATGCCGAAAGCCATAAGGATAATCTGCTTAAGAATGGTTTTGATAGTTTCCTGAAAAGTTTTGTCGTTTCCGACCAAATGCTTTCGGATTTGGTTAAAGTAGGTGAGCGGAACAAGGTCAAGCCGGACCGCCGTGAACTTGCCAGAAAAAAGCACTTGTTCCAGGTGCACGTGAAGGCACAGATTGCGCGCAAACTCTGGAACAATGAAGGTTTCTTCCCGGTCATCAATGAGACGAATGAAATTCTTCTTCAGGCTCTAAAACTTTTCGACCGTATTTCAGCTGAGTTGGACCATTCAGCCATGTAAGTTCAAGATACTTTTGCCGGGCGATTCACGGAGTTTTTGGCACGGATTACTGTACCCATCAACGATGCTTTCATGATTGCCGTGGAATTACACACCATTGCGTAAATTTGGGGAAATAAGCAGCCTCCTATGTATTACCATCGACTCGGCAGCATCCCACCCAAACGTCATACCCAATTCCGGCAGCCCAATGGTAAATTGTACCATGAGGAGCTGGTAACGTCTGACGGTTTTTCGGGAATCTATTCTACACTTTACCATAGTAATCCGCCGACACGAATCAAGAAAATAAACGACCCGGTAAGTTTTAGCCCGATAAAAACCGAACCGTATAACCTTCGGCATAGCCATCTCAATACTTCCGCTGTAACCACTACCGGCACTGACTATTTAGGTGCGCGCAAGACACTGTTGAAAAATAATGATTGTTCCATTTCGATTTGTTCACCGTCCATACGCAAAATGGACTACTTCTATAAAAATGCAGAAGGTGATGAAGTATTATTTGTCCACGATGGACGAGGGGTATTGCTATCGCCATTCGGCAGGCTGGAATTCCGGCAAGGAGATTATGTAGTGATCCCCCGCACGGTGATTTATAAACTTGAGTTTGAAGAAGGTCCGTTGCGTTTACTTATTATTGAATCTGCATCCCCTGTCGAAACCGTAAAGAGGTACCGGAGTCAACTTGGCCAGCTATTAGAACACTCGCCCTATTGTGAACGTGACATACGTCCGCCGGTTGAATTAATTACTGAAAGTGGAGGCGGTGATTTCCTTGTACAAATAAAAAAACAAGGTTTTCTCCATCAATATATGTATGACTACAGCCCATTGGATTTAATCGGATGGGATGGCTTTTTGTGGCCGTATGCCTTTTCTATTCACGACTTCGAACCAATTACCGGACGAGTTCATCAACCTCCACCTGTTCATCAGACTTTCCAGGGTCATAACTTTGTGATTTGTTCTTTTGTCCCCAGGTTATTTGATTACCATCCGCTGGCGATTCCGGCACCCTACAACCATAGTAATATAGATAGCGATGAAGTACTTTATTATGCAGAAGGGAATTTCATGAGTCGAAAGGGTATTGGACGTGGGTCCTTCACGTTGCACCCGGGCGGAATCCCGCATGGTCCGCATCCCGGAACTGTAGAAAAGAGTTTAGGCGCAAAGGAAACGCATGAACTGGCCGTTATGATTGATACCTTCCGGCCCCTTCACCTCACCACGGATGCAGAATACTATGTTGACAAAAATTATCCGATGAGCTGGACAGATAACAATGAGTCATTCAATGAAGTCAATGCCCCCTGATAATTTTAGAAGTGACCCTGGCGTTTGATCCAGTCTTCGATAACTTTTGGATAGGAGTCGTGCTCCAACTGGTGTACTTTCCGTGCAATTTGTTCGGGAGTATCATCATCAGCCACTTTACACGTTGTCTGAAACAGAACCTTCCCTTCATCATATTCCTCATTAACCAAATGAATGGTAATTCCGGTCTGCTTTTCACCTGCTTTCTTTATGGCTTCGTGAACTTTCATGCCGAACATACCTTTTCCACCAAATTTTGGCAAAAGTGCCGGATGGATATTTACGATCTTTTCGGGAAAGGCACGGACCAGGTACGCTGGAATCAGCCATAAGAATCCCGCCAGTACAAGGTGGGTTGCATTCTTGCTACTCAGCAAACCCAACATGAACTCTTCGTCGTTAAACTCATTTCTGCCTACCACACTAGTGGGTATGCCAAACTTTTTAGCGCGGTTTAGCACCTGGGCTTCCGGGTTGTTACAAACCAAAAGCACAACCTCAATGAGAGGATGGTTCCTGAAATAGTTAAAAATTGTTTCGGCATTAGTTCCGTTACCAGATGCCATCACAACTATCCGTGCTCCCTTATTCATGAACGATTTTATAGACATAAAACTCCTCTAATCCGCAGCATTCAATCACCGGTATCAGGCTATCGCCATACTTATAATGCCGACTAACATAATAACCTTACAAAATGTACTCAGCCACGAAAAGTCCCTTCTGGTGTCAGCGTGATAAATGCGAACGACAAACCACCCCAACGGAACAAACAAAAACAGCAGGTACGACTGATAGGGCAAGATTTCATAAAGTTTATTCAATACGACAACTGATCCGGAGAATATTGCCAGAATCATATATATAATCATCTTTGATTTTCTTATTCCCAAGATGATCGGAAGCGTTTTACATCCGAACGTATTATCTCCCTTCAGGTCCTCGATATCCTTTATTATTTCACGCACCAGTGTCATAAACACAGCGAACAGGGCGTATATCACTACCAAGGGACTGTGAGTCTGGTAGAGCAAATCGACCACGTAGACCGACGTTCCGGTAAGCATGGCAACTACCAAATTCCCCACAAACGGCTGTCGTTTCAGGTTATTCGAATAAAGCCAGAGTAAAAATACGGAAAGTACGTTGACCGCTGCGATCGTTAAGGAGAGATAAAATCCAATCAAAATCCCACTTGCTGAAAACAGAACATGAAAAAGAATAGCAAATCTTCGTGTGATACTTCTGCCTATTACTACCCGTTCAGGTTTATTGATATAATCAATCTTAACGTCGTAGTAGTCGTTGACAATATAGCCGGCCGCCGCAATCAACACTGTTGAGATGGACAATAACAGCAATCTGAAATCCAGAATTGTATTTCTTCCAATCAGGAAGCCAGCCGTAAAATATTGTGTAAAGCCAATTATTACCAGATTACTAAAGCGCGTGAGCTTCAGTAAAGACTCAAAAAAACTACTCGAAAACGAAAGAATATCGATCATGAGGATATGGCGCAAAAATAACGAAGAACTCCTTATAATCGCGTCTTTTTCTTCCCTGAAAAGTCTATCACAAAAAAAGGTCTGTATAGCAAAAGGCTACACAGACCATAAAAACCAACACAGACCAACGTTATTTTTTACTCTTCAATCGTGACCGTATACGTTCTTCTGAAAGTTGTCACGACGATTTTATTGTCACATTCACCATCACCATAGTCGACCGTTCTTTTGCGATTTGTATAACCACCCAGGCGTGTCATTTCTACGATACCTGAAATCCGTGCAAAATTCCCCGCGGCAGCGCACGACCAGTCTGCAATAATGGGCGCTACTATTTCATGTGTGAAACTTCTGCCTGTTGTGGACTTGCCTTCAACTGAACCTGTTATACGATATACGTTGTTAGATGGATCTTCATCATCAGCTCCGGCAATCCATTCCCGCGTGCGGCTTCCGTTAAACACCATACTTTCTCCATTTGGAAATGAAATGGATAACTCTACGAGCTTCTTCACTGATTGCAGGTTACCTGAAGCGTTTATGGATACATCCCGAAGTTCGATTGTACCTGTAACTCCCTTGTTGTTAACAAAGTAGTTTTCAAATGTGATTATTCGATTTGAGATGTTATCACCAATTTCCGAGCTATAGGTTACAATTATTTTACCTTTCCGCTCCCTTCCATAAGGGCCAACGCATCCTTCTCCAAAATCAATCGTCACTGTTTTATTTTCCTTGTCATGGGTAATCGTAGCGCACAATTCTGAGTTGGTTCTCCCGCCGCTGGCCACCAGTTCTGTCTCTGCCTGAGCGGAAATTTCAAGAATATCATCAGAGGCCTCCTCGCTAATAGACGCCGATTCGATTATCTGCTCTTCCTCCTGTTCAGTACCTTGGTTAAAGGCATCATCCCTATCGCATGAAGCAAGCAGTAACGTAACAAAAAGAACAAAAATTGGTTTTAAGAGATTTGTTTTCATGGTTTTTGAATTTTTTTCTGTTCTGAAAATTATTTTTAAACTTAACTCAATACCCGGCCAGGCAGAATTCAACATCCTATAGTGACGAAATCGCCACCAAGAATATTCATCCTCATATTTTGTAAAGACAGCCCTTAGATGTTCTGGCTGAATGAAGGTTTAATGCGGTTGTAAATTTTTTTTCACAACGATGGACGTGACTAATAAAGAAAGTGCGCCAGTGAAGATCACAAGTATCGTTTGCCACCCGTGAAAAATAAACGTAAAGGCTACAGCTTCCGTATTGGGTATTCCATAGAGAAAAACAAGACCCTGAGGCACCAGAACATGATATGAACCGGTTCCGCCGGGCAGAGGAACGGCCATGGCTATAGCGCCAATGGCAAATAGTCCCATAACAGCCTGAATTCCCAGATCGCTCGTTGCCGGAAAGGCCAGGATTACGCAGTAACTCATAAAAAAATAGAGCATCCAGATGATACCCGAGTAGAATACAAACAAGCCCTTTTTCTTTAACTGAAAGACAGAAAGTAATCCACCTTTAAATCCGTTCCATACTTTTATGGCCAGACTTTTTAATTTTTCGTTTTTCCTTATCAGCCAGTAAAAAATCAGCAGTATGAGGAAACCAAGGCCACCGATCCACAGCAGAAGCACGAGTTTTGAGCCTCCTGCTTCCATACTTACTGGCAGCGTGTCGATAAAGTCAAATAATTTTTGAGATTCCAGAACAAAAGAGATTCCAATAAGGACAGCCAGGCACAACAGATCAACAATTCGTTCCATTACTACGGTTCCAAACGTGATTTCAACGGGAATTTTATCAAGCTTGTATAAGTTGTAACAACGTGAGACTTCTCCGCCGCGAGGGATTACCAGGTTAACCAGGTATCCCACCATTAAAGAAATGAAGCTGTTATTAAAAGTGATTTTCTTGCCAAGAGCAAGGAGGACAATTCTCCATCGCTCGGCACGAATAGCATGACTTAACGTATAGACAAGCGCCATGAGCAAGAGCCATCCCTTATCCGCTGTCCGCCAGGTATGAATCAGATAGTCCCACTTATTTTCACCCTCACCTACCTTAAGGCCACGAAGAGAAAGCCATATCAGCAAAACCGTGGCTGCTATAATAATGATGTATTGAAAGAAAACCTTAGCACGAGATGACACTATTCGGAAGGATTATAAGTTTGGTCATGGCAGTCTGTTGTCTGGGGTAGGAAAAACCAGGGCGGGTTTAAATGTCCGGGCTTTCTCAAACTTTATTTGCGCATACGAAATTATAATAACAATATCGCCAACCTGTGCCTTTCGTGCAGCGGGACCATTTAAGCAGACGGTACCCGAGCCACGTTCCTCTTTAATGACATAGGTTTCAAGCCGCTCCCCATTGTTAATATTGACAACCGTAACCTTCTCGCCCTCTACAAGATTTGCTGCGTCCATCAAATCTTCATCGATGCCGATACTCCCTACGTAGTGCAGCTCCGCCTGTGTTATTTTTGCACGATGTATTTTTGATTTCAGAATTTCTATTCTCAAGATTATGTGCGTTTAATTAGACGTCAAAATATTTAACAATAATAACCAAGACATCATGCTCCTTAGTTCCAACTATTCAGTTGTGATGAACATATTATCTATGAGTCTCACCTCTCCGGCATACCCGGCAATACAAAGGATAGCTGAGTCACTTTCATCGATTTTCTCCAACAGGTTCAGGCTCTTGCTATCGGCCAGTTCGAGATATTCAAGTTTCATTTCCGGTGTCATATCTACCATTTCCTTAACAGAGCGTTTCACTTCCCGTAAATCATCGCCTCTTAACAGGGCTTCTTTGGCCATTGTCAGTGCCCGAAAAAATACGGTTGCATTCGCCCGCTGTTGCTGATTCAGCCGAAGATTGCGCGATGACATTGCCAATCCATTTGGTTCCCTCAAGATTGGAACACTTTGAAGAGTAAGATCAAATTTGAGTTCCTCTGCGAGTTGGCGGATAATGGCAAACTGTTGCCAGTCTTTTTGGCCGAAGTAAGCAGAGTCTGGCCGAATTATATTAAACAGTTTGGATACGACAACTGCCACTCCGCTAAAGTGCCCGGGCCTGAATTTACCTTCCATCACTTTGTCCATCGTACCGAATTCAACTTTGATTATGGACGGATTTTTATACATCTCAAGATCATTGGGAGTAAAGAGTACGTCGCAGCCGGCATTGCGGAGCATCTCCAGGTCATGCTCTGGTGTTTTTGGATATTTTTCCAGGTCGGCCACATTATTGAACTGTGTCGGATTGATGTAAATAGACGCAATCGTTATCGAATTTTGCGATTTTGAGGCCTGAATCAGGGAAATGTGTCCCGGGTGAAGAGCGCCCATTGTAGGAACCAGGCCAATGGATTTGCCATGTCCTTTTATTCCTTCAATGAAGGCTTTTAATGGGGCTATCTGCTTGAAAATCTCCATTTTAGGCCATTTTACAAAGGGTCGCAAAGATATAGGGGAAAACTGAAAATTAGTTGATCAGGGGGGTATTTTTTCGTACTTTTGTGGCTCAATTTTCCTTTCTACTTTAAATTCAATCAATATGTCAAAACTTCGAGTTCTTTATGTAGCCAGCGAGATCAACCCGTTTCTGCAAACCTCCGAAGTAGCGGACTTTGTGCGCAAACTTCCACAGGCTATGCAAGAAAAGGGCATGGAGATCAGAATCCTGGTGCCGAGATTTGGGATTATTAATGAGCGGAAGAACAGGTTACATGAAGTTGTAAGGCTTTCGGGTATAAATATAGCGGTCGGTGATGAGGAGAAGCCTTTAATCATTAAAGTTGCGTCAATTCCCAATGCCAAACTTCAGGTATATTTTATTGACAACGAGGATTATTTCCACCGGAAATCAGTATTTCATGACAAGGAGAATAATTTCTACGAAGACAATGATGAGCGTGCGATTTTCTTCTGTAAAGGGGTTATCGAAACTGTTCGGAAATTAGGTTGGGCTCCCGATGTAGTCCATTGTAACGACTGGATCACCAGCTTTATTCCGTTGTATTTGAAGACTACATACAAAAACGATCCGTTATTTAAGAATGCAAAAACTGTCTTCACGATCTACAATAATTCCTTTTCTCACAAGTTTAAGGGAGATATAATGGACAAAGTCAAGATGATTGACATTGAAGACAATATGCTTGGCAATCTAAAGTCCGCTGATTTTGAAGGTTTCATTAAACTCGGCATGGAATTTTCCGATGCTGTGATCGTTGCCGGTGAAAACAAGAAGTTGGAAGGTCTTTTCAAAAAGAATAAGGAAAAGAAAGTAGAAAATTTTGACAATGACGAAAATTCAACTGAATCGTACTATAATCTTTATAATGAACTTATGGGCTAAGCATGTAAGGCAACTGTCGTTAATGGCAGTTGCCTTATTTTTTTTCTCGTGCCAGGAAGAAACCAGCGTACTCGGTTACAAAAATCCAAACAGCAAATTCAAAGTCTCTTATGTTGAAATACCGATAACCAGCAGCGTGATACTGCGGGATTCACTACGGACATCAAACTTCCAATACTCCGGTGAAATCAACAGGCTACTTGTCGGCAAGTATACGGATGATGTATTTGGCGACATTTCCGCTTCGGCATTCACTCAGTTTTTTACTACTTCACAGACTAAAGTAGGTGCTACGGCCGTGTTTGATTCCATTAGCCTGCAGCTCAAATTCGACCTTTACAACTATGGGTCTCAATCTGCAACACCTCAAACGATTTCCATTCATGAGATGAGTAAGGAGTTAAAGACTGACAGCCTTCGATACCTGTTTAACAAAACCAATACCCCATATGCCGGGCTGTTGGGGACGAAGACTTTCTCGATTAACCCTACAGACTTTAACAAATTTGCCGCCAGCTCCGAGGATCAGGACACGGTAATTACCATCCGACTGCCACTTGACTTCAGTTTTGGACAGCGGATTTTCAATAGTGCATTAAAATACAGGGACGCGACTACTGCTGCTGATTCTACCTTTGTGAGGTTTTCAGAATTTGTGAAAGAGTTTAAAGGGATTGTAGTTAAGTCGGAAGCTGCCGATAAAATTGTTGGGTTTGCCCCCGGATCAACGCTATCACGGATTACCCTTCATTATCATGAAGCCGATGTTGATAGTCTTTCTATCAACCTCGCATTCAATCCGGCGGTCGGCTATAACCAGATCACTTCTGACCGATCTGCAACTGAATTATCCGCCCTGACGCAGTATTATCAGGAGGCTCTCAACTCAAGTGACAAGCGATACATTCAGTCGGGAATTGGTATTTTGACAAAACTTGATCTGAGTAAGTTCTATGAATTTGCTGACACCGTGCCCAATGTTCTGATAAACTCAGCGGAATTATCTATCGAGTCGGTAGAGCCTTCTCTCTATGCTCCGCCTGCTTCACTTTCCCTTCGCATGTTGGAACCCAATAACCGGATGAAGAAATTTTCGCTAACGAGTCCTCAGGACCAGACAGACCTGCTTGCATACAAAGGTTTCATTCGGTATGATATCCCTATTCAAAACACTGCACCGGTTGTAGAAAATGATAGTGTCTTCTATGCAAGCGGAGACCGATCAGATTATTTAGATTATTCAAGTACTAACCTTTCTTACAGCGGAGTAATGACATTATTCATTCAGCAGCTGACGCTTGATGACGAAACCAAAACAAATTTCAAAACCTTCATTTTATACCCTGGCTCTCAGCCATCATCTACGCCTGCTGGTCAGAATGGATCAAAGTCTTTAAACCGCGTTGTCTTTCCGAAAGACAAGATCAAGTTGAAGATATTCTATACCAAGCCAACTACTCAACGATAAAATACCATGTGTGGAATTGTTGCTTACGTCGGCCATCGTCAGGCCCAGGAAATTATTATCAAAGGTCTCAAGCGGCTGGAATACCGCGGGTATGATAGTGCCGGAATTGCCCTGTTGAACGGGGGCTTGAGCGTCTATAAGAAAAAAGGAAAGGTTTCCGATCTGGAGGGCTTTATTAAAGATAAATCCCTTGAAAGTACAATCGGGATGGGTCACACGCGCTGGGCAACTCACGGAGAACCCAATGACCGCAATGCTCATCCGCACTATTCGTCAAATGAAAAGCTGGCCATCATCCACAATGGCATCATTGAAAATTATAGTTCTTTAAAACAAGAACTCGTCAAAAAAGGTCACGTTTTTTTTAGCGATACGGACACTGAAGTTTTAATTCATTTTATAGAAGACATCAAGTCTAATAACGCGTGTTCATTGGAAGAGGCGGTTCGGCTGGCGCTAACAAAAGTTGTAGGTGCTTATGCCATTGTCATCATGTCTGCCGATGATCCCACTGTTCTGATTGCCGCCCGTAAGGGTAGCCCACTGGTAATTGGTATGGGGAAGGGTGAATATTTTATGGCCTCCGATGCAACACCGATAATCGAGTACACGAACGAGGTGGTATACCTTAATGATCAGGAGATCGCAGTCGTAAAAGACGGTAAGCTAACGGTAAAAACCACGACAAATCTTCCACTAACGCCTTACATCCAGACTTTAGATCTTGAACTGGAGGCGATTGAAAAGGGAGGATTCGAGCATTTCATGTTAAAAGAAATTTTCGAACAACCCCGGTCCATCAATGATTGTATGCGCGGTCGTTTAGACTCTTCAGCTGGCCGGCTTGTGCTAGGTGGTTTGCGTGAGTACGTCAATAAACTTGTCCAGGCAGACCGTATACTAATCGTTGCATGCGGCACCTCCTGGCATGCGGGGCTTGTGGCCGAGTACTTTTTCGAGGAATTCTGCCGGACGCCTGTTGAAGTCGAATACGCTTCCGAATTCCGTTACCGCAACCCGATAATCCGTGAGGGGGATGTGGTCATTGCTATTTCCCAGTCAGGAGAAACCGCCGACACCTTGGCGGCGATTGAGTTAGCGAAATCAAAAGGTGCTGTGATCTTTGGTGTTTGTAATGTCGCGGGGTCATCGATCGCACGTGCAACACATGCCGGAGCCTATACCCACGCAGGCCCAGAAATTGGAGTTGCCAGTACCAAAGCGTTTACGGCACAGCTTACTGTGTTAACCATGATCGCCCTGATCGTGGCTCAGCGAAAAGGAACTGTCACAGAACAGAAGCTTCATGAACTCCTGGTTGAAATGGAGAATATTCCCTCAAAGGTGGAGAAGGCCCTTACGCTGAACAATCAAATAAAAAAAATCGCTGAGACCTTTAAAGATGCACGCAATTTTATTTACCTGGGCAGGGGATATAATTTTCCGGTAGCTCTGGAGGGCGCCTTAAAACTTAAGGAAATATCCTATATACATGCCGAAGGCTATCCTGCGGCAGAGATGAAGCATGGGCCAATCGCGCTGATTGATGATGAAATGCCCGTCGTTTTTATTGCAACCCGGGACAGTTCGTATGAAAAGGTTGTCTCCAATATTCAGGAAGTGAAAGCGCGGAAAGGTCGGGTAATCTCCATCGTAACAGAGGGCGACAATGTTATTCCCGGCATGTCTGAATTTGTAATTGAGGTGCCTGCTGTCCATGAAGCACTGATGCCCCTGGTATCTGTTATCCCTTTGCAACTTCTATCCTACCATATCGCTGTCATGCGTGGATGCAATGTAGACCAGCCGAGAAATTTGGCAAAGTCGGTTACAGTTGAGTAGCTAAATCCATCACCGTATTTCCAACTTAGTCCTTAGTCCATTGGCATAATACTTGTTTCAATCCGAACCAAATACCTCATGCGTTCCCGTGCACTCCTGCTGATGTCCATTTGGATGGTCCTGACGGGCATCTATTGTCAGGGTAAAAAAAATATCGTTCGGTCAGCAATTGAGCTTGAAGTTCTTGTCCATGCCTTTCGCAATGAGTGTTCGAAAAGAGGATTAAACGTCGACCTATCATCAAAGGCTTTGCTGGTTGGCTTTGGGCGACTTGAGTCAAGGGCGGGAAGTTGCAAGCCAAACTCAAATCCAAGAACGATTACTATTGACTCCCTAATGTGGCGAGCTTTATTACCTCAACAAAAGGAAATGCTGGTATATCACGAACTCGCTCACTGTCTGTTGAATATTAAACATAATAATAACACATTCCGGTTCGGTGAATGCAAGAGCTGGATGAGAGAGGATGATTCAAAGTGCACGATCAACATGATCAATACGGCATGGAGGGAATACTATATGGATGAACTGTTTGCAGCGGAAACACTACCTGCGCCCGGTTGGTATAACACTCATGAGAAAGCTGACCCAGGCAAATCCGCCACAAGAGGTACGGATAAAGTTGTCCACAATAAATCAAATGGATTACAATTTGATTCAGCCTTCTTCCATTACGGAAAAGACTGGATGATTAAAATCAATTTTTTGGATCCGATACGTATTAACGGTTCTCTCGGTATCACAATTAATGAATATGCTATTCAGCTTGCGGTGTACGACAATAACGCCACTGAATCAGATACCCTATTTAGCCGGGCAATAATGCTCAATCAATATGAATTTAAAAGGGATAAAAACATCTTACACTGGGACATTTTGAAATCAAGCGATGAAAAAAAAGAGGTGTCTATAAAGAAAAGAGGAAAAGCAGTATTTATTTTCTTTGGAGATGATTTAAGATCCTGTATTCCAATTGCCGGAAACAAAATTACTATCAATGGATACGCTGCCTCCAAAAATGAAAATGAATATTCCATAACAGTTTATGCGCTTTAGCTGGCTACACAAATTCCAGCTCTTTTATTGCCAACCACGCCATTAATCCCGGACCAAGTTTTAAGGCATCTTCATCAATATTAAAAGTAGGGGTATGAACATAGGAGGAAATACCCTTTGCCTCATTCCTTGTTCCCAATCTATAAAAAGACGCAGGAACGATTTGCGAGTAGTAGGAGAAATCTTCAGCTCCCAGAGATATATCCAGGTCAACTACATTTTCTTTACCAACGTATTGTTCTGCCGCTGCCCGAATTCTGCGGGTTAACTCCGGATTATTCTCCAGATATGGATAACCTCTTGAAATTTCAACTTCGCACTTCCCTCCCATTCCTTCAGCAATGCCTTCCGCCATTCTTTTGATCTTTACCAACGCCGATTCTCTCCACTCTTCATTCATCGCGCGAAAGGTACCGGCAATGTTAACTTCATTTGGAATAATATTCGTCGCCCCAAGCCCTGTAATATTTCCGAAAGTTAATACGGTTGGCTGCCGGGGATTTGCATTACGACTGATGATTTGTTGCAATGCAATAATGATGTGCGCCGAAATTACAATCGGATCAATGCAAAGATCCGGAGCTGCGCCATGTCCACCCTTTCCGATTATCTTCAAATATATTTCATCAGCGCTGGCCATATACATACCTTCGCGGAAGCCAATCTTGCCAGCCGGCAATAATGGAAAAACGTGCTGACCCAAAATAGCCGATGGCCGGGGGTTTTCAAGTGCACCATCGCGAATCATATAGGATGCGCCTCCGGGATTCTTTTCTTCGCCCGGCTGAAACAAGAACCGCACAGTTCCTTCGAACTGATCTTTCACCTGATTCAAAATTCTGGCAGTGCTCAACAACGAAGCGGTATGCACATCATGACCACATGCATGCATGATCCCTGGATTTCTGGATTTATAGGATACTTCGTTAGCTTCTTGAATTGGCAAGGCATCCATATCCGCCCGAAGTGCAATGGTCTTCCGATCCGGATTTCTGCCCTTTACTACTGCCAGCAGACCAGTCTCTGCAACCCCTTCCTTCAGTTCAATTCCTTCGTCGCGCAGCTGGCTGGCGATATAAAAAGCAGTTTGATATTCCTGGTAAGAAAGCTCTGGATTTGCATGCAAATGCCTCCTAACATCGATGGTCTGCTGGCTGTATGAATGAGAAAGTGCTTTGATGGTATCTAGAAGACTCATTACTATGTTTTGAATGGCAAAAGTACCCATTAAAGTCCTTATTAGAAATCCCTTTGTATGTGTTCATTTATATAAACTGATATCATTTGCAAAACATTTTTTGCGATTAAAGACCGATCCTCTGATATTAGCAGCCTTCAGTTTATATAACGTAAAGTTTATGCCCACTTTCCAACGCTGTTTTATTCTATTCCCTGTGTTGCTGCTTGCCACTTCGCTCTCCGCACAAGAGACTTCTGTGAAAACACTTTCCCTTTCCGATATGTCAGACTTTCGTCCACAGGCAGGTAACTGGAAAGTAGTTGGTGATGTCACCATAAATCCGAAAATAGATATACATGCGCATGCGGAACCCGTAGTTGAGGTTACGAAGAAAAACAAAAAGTCCACGGCACAGGCTGCACCGGTCAGCCCGCAAGCCGTCGTATACCAGGCAGGCTCAGGAGTTTTGTTGAACCTGAATGATGAAATTAAAAAGGATAATTTAATTTCTGTTTTTGAACACGGTGACATCGAGCTCGAATTCGAAGTTATGTTGCCAAAAGGATCTAACTCCGGCATATACCTTCAGGGTCGTTATGAAATTCAACTTTTTGATAGCTGGGGGGTTGTGGATCCGGGTTTCTCTGATATCGGAGGTATCTATCGGAACTGGGAAACGGAAAAAGGAAGTATTTATATGGGGAAAGCTCCCTTATCTAACCCGGCAAAGGCACCGGGGCTGTGGCAAAAATTCAAGGTGTCTTTTCGTGCACCACAATTTAACGCAGCCGGCGAAAAAATTGCCAATGCACGCTTTGTCTCCGTTGAACTGAACGGTATCAAGATTCATGACAATGTTGAAATTCCCCTACCGACCGGAGGACCAATAGAAAAAAATGAGAAACCTCTGGGGCCTTTGCTTATTCAGGGCGATCATGGTCCCGTCGCTTTTAGAAATATCAAGTATCGGTTAATGAAAGATGTGACATTCTCGTTAACCAACATTGCGTACAAAACCTACTACGGCAATTTCAAAACGATATCCGACTTTGTTTCCCTGAATCCGGCTGAGTCGGGCGCTATACCGGAATTAACTTGTGAGGTATTAACTAATGAAAATGCATATGGTGTTTATTACTCCGGGACCATTATGGTTCCAGAAGACGGAACCTATCAATTCAGACTAACCCACACGGGCGGAGGCCGATTAACCATCGATGACCAGCAATTGCTGGATTTACAGCGCCCTGATGCCTCGCAAAACGATGAGGCTTCCATCAGCCTGAAAAAAGGTGCCCATCCGTTCGAAATATTTAACTATAAAGATGCTTCCTGGATGCCTCCCCGTTTAGGGTTGACTGTTCAAAGCGCAACTACCTATCCGCAGGCCTTACATGGTTTTAACTCATTGCCGCCGGATGATAATCCCGTATCACCAATCTTCCTGAACCCGGGGAGTGAGCCAAGACTGCTTAGAGCCTTCCTTGATTTCAAAGGTGACAACAAGCAACGATTAACGCATACCATAGGTGTTGGTGATCCGAGCGGGACACATTACATATATGACCTAAAATCAGGAAATCTGGTATGTCTCTGGCATGGAGATTTTGTTGATGCAACACCGATGTGGCATGATCGCGGCGATGGCTCATTCCGTCCGCGGGGTGCCGTGCAATACCTATTTAATAACCAGCCGCTGGCGTTTCTGAAATCGCAGGATGAACCGTTTCCGGTTATCCCCCGAGAGGCGGTAACGAACCAAAATGAATATCGCGGAAAAGGATATGAAATTGAGCCCGGAACGGGCCGTCCGCTTTTCAAATATTCCTATCAGGGCGTTGAGGTTGTAGACAAGATCTATCCGGATGATAACAACCGGATGATCACGCATGAAGTGATCATAAAAACCCGTGGCACGAAACCTGGCCTGCACTATAAGCTTGGGGAAGGGAACAGCATCATCAAAGTCTCTGAAGGTCTTTATGCGCTGGACGACAAGCAATATTATATCAGCGTGACCGGTGTCACTCCAATTATCCGGGAAGTAAATGGAATAAAGGAATTGGTTGTAGACGCTGACAGCACGTTCAAATATTCATTGATCTGGTAACTCAAGGGCTACTCAACAAATCTCGACATGAAAAAAATAACGTATATACTAATTATTGCAGGAGTTGTTTTCCTGGGCGCATTCCGTATCAACGCACAAACCAGAACTCCCAAGGAAGATGATTACTATAGAATTATCACCCTACCTACTCCTGAAGGAATGTTGCTGGAAGTTGGTGGTGTAGCTACCCTTCCGGATGGCCGCATCGCACTGTGCACACGACGTGGCGATGTATGGATTGTCGAAAATCCGAATATGGAAAATGGCTCTTCCCCGGAATTCACGTTGTTTGCTTCGGGGCTACACGAAGCCCTTGGGTTAGCCTATCATGATGGATCGCTTTACGTTGCTCAGCGGGGTGAACTGACAAAACTTATAGACAATGATGGAAACGGAAAAGCGGATGTTTATGAAACCGTTTATGCCTGGCCATTATCCGGGCACTATCACGAATATTCCTATGGACCGAAAGTTGCACCGGATGGAAGTTTCTTTGTTACCGGTAACGTAGCCTTTGGAAATGAGGAGTGGTGGCGTGGAGAAAGCAGGGTGCCTTGGCGAGGCTGGACTATGAAGATACACCCGGACGGAACAATGGAGCCGTGGGCTACCGGTATGCGCTCTCCCTGCGGTATCGGGATGATTGACGGTGAACTGTTCTACGACGACAATCAAGGTGACTGGCAGGGGTCGGGTGGAATATTCCATCTTTCAAAAGGAAGTTTCACAGGTCATCCGGCAGGCCTGCGATGGGCAACGCAGCCCGACTCACCGGTCAGGATTACCACGGAAGCGCTGTATGCCAAGGTCGATCAGCGCCAGGTCAAGCGGGAAGGGCAATACATAAAACCTGAAAACATTGCAGACGAAAAGAATCCGGCGTTCTTTTTCCAATTAAAAAAAGATTTTCCGCAAACAAGACTCCCGGCAGTCTGGTTACCGCACGGTGTGCTTGGCATTTCAAATGCGGAAATCATGCGTGATGACACAAAAGGTAAATTTGGCCCCTTTGCCGGGCAGGTATTCGTAGGTGATCAGGGCCAAAGCAAAATTGTCAGAGTTGTGATGGAAAAAGTAAACGGTGAATACCAGGGTGTGGCCTTTGACTTTCGATCTGGATTTCAGTCGGGCGTGTTGAGAATGAACTGGGGACATGATGGCTCCCTGTTTGCTGGCCTAACAAACCGCGGATGGGGGTCGGCAGGATCTGCAACTTCAGGATTGCAACGGTTGGTATGGACGGGGAAAGTGCCCATGGAAATGAAAACCGTAAGTGCTATGCCGGATGGTTTTGAAATTGAATTCACGCATGCTGTCGACAAAAAGACAGCCGAAGATCTGGTATCTTATGCTGGCCGGAGTTACATCTATAAATATCACCCGGTATATGGAAGTCCTACCACCAACGAAGAAAAACTAGCTATTAAAGGCGTTAAGGTTTCAGCCGATGGAATGAAGGTTCGGGTTGTGATCGACAATTTGCGTCAGTACTATTTACATGAAATCAATGTCGGCGGAATTCGTTCAACTGGTGGATTGCCGGTGTTACATGCCACTGCTTATTATACATTAAATAATATACCTGATGGTCCAAAACTGCCCGTCGCAGAATTAAGTACTAAGCGGACCGTCACGGCTAAAACGCCACCTGCAACAAGGGCACCAAAAACTGCAGCAGCATCGAATATACCAAGCTATGCCGAAATCGAACCTCTTTTGGCTAAGAATACCTGTGTAGCCTGTCATCAGACGTCCAAGCGTCAGGTTGGTCCGGCATATACCGACATCGCTAAGAGAAAATACAGCAATGAAAGAATCGTTCAGTTAATTTATAATCCCGAACCGAAGAACTGGCCCGAGCATGAAACCCCCATGGCGCCCATGCCGCAAGTACCCAAAGATGAAGCATTGAAAATTGCCGGGTGGATCAATTCCCTTCGTCCTTTAAAGGATTAAGCTGAGTCAGCATGGTTGATTATCAAAAATTACCGAAAGGCAAGATCTGCCATGGTCATTACAATTGGGTACCCCTCAGTTGATGGAGACTTTATCAGGTATTATGATTGCCGTGGGGAAATACTTCTTTACGATGAGATAGTCCTTTTGAGCTTCGATACGATTAAAATACTTACCGACTTTTACGCGAAAGTTAGGTTGCGAGTATTGAACGTCTGATTCCAATTCCGGTATATAAGAACTCAGATCCTTCTTGGCGTTTAACGCATCCTCACGCTTCGTACCTGAATAAACCTGGATAGTGAAGCCATCTACAAAATTACGCTGAAGATTGAAGTGGTCAATGCTGTCCAGCACAGTATCAAGTTTCTTGTTTACCGCATACTTTGGTTCGATGTAGGGAGGCTGCTTCTTGCCGGGTAATTCGGCAGTAGTATTTGTATCCGTTACCGGATCCACCTTCGGCCTCCAAACCGCTAAATCTTCAGAATATTTGTCGGGGGCGGAAGTTGAGGTTGTGGTCTTCTTTTGGGTAGCACATCCTATGAGTAACAAGGCTACACAACAGGCCCAATAGAAGTTGTTTAACAGTCGTTGCATAGGCTAATCAATTATAATACACCGGTTGTTGAGAATATCATCTTCAACCTTTTTGTATTTAACGTCGCGAAGCACTTTTCCGTCGGGGTATTGAACGCTTACTTTGTCGTTTCGTCCGGCTAGTTTTTCAGATTTCACTGGCATAACCTTTTCCTGAGGTGGTCTGTTGGGCTGGGCCTGCTGTGCACGATCGCCACCGCTTAATAGTGACTTTGATTCTTCCTTTTGTTCGTTTAGTCTGACGCGGCTTCGCGGCGCCCTTGCTTCCTGCACCTGGTCAGGTTGCTGTACGGGTATATCTGCTTTCAGCAGGAATGAAATTGTTTCCTCATTTACCTTGGCGATGAAACGTTTAAATAATTCAAAGCCCTCAAACTTATATATCAGTAGCGGATCCTTCTGTTCGTAGACAGCATTCTGAACCGACTGCTTTAAGTCATCCATTTCACGCAAGTGTTCTTTCCAAAGCTGATCGATGATTGCCAGGGCGATCATTTTTTCCATGGATTTAATCAACTCACCATTGTTCGTTTCCACGGATTTTGCCAGGTTCGCAGCTACGCCGACTTGTTTCTTCCCGTCTGTAAAAGGGACTAGTATATTCTCAACCGTTGCACCGCGGGTTTTAAAAATATCCTTAATAATAGGCAGGGCCTTTGCCGCTACCATACTGTTCTTCTTGTGATAGTGTGCTAATGCTTTGTTGTACAAGTCATCCGTTAGTCTCGGCTGATCCTGCTTATCGAATGTTTCTTTGGATATTTCATAGTCAAGCGCTAATGTGCTTAACGCATTGAGGCGAAGACTTTCATAATCTGATGCGTTCTTGGCATTGATCACCATGTCTTCGCAGGTGTCATATAACATGGTAAGAATATCCAATTCGAGGCGTTCTCCAAACAAGGCATTTTTTCTTCGTTTGTAAATCACCTCGCGCTGAGAGTTCATTACGTTGTCATACTCAAGCAAACGCTTCCGGATCCCAAAGTTATTTTCCTCTACTTTCTTCTGAGCCCGCTCAATTGAGCTGGTCACCATAGAGTGCTGAATTACCTCCCCTTCTTTCAACCCAAGTTTATCCATGAGCCGGGCTATTCGTTCAGGCATAAACAAACGCATGAGGTTGTCTTCCAGAGAGACATAAAACTGAGATGTTCCGGGATCTCCCTGCCGGCCAGACCTTCCCCGCAGCTGTCGATCTACTCTTCGCGATTCATGTCGCTCCGTGCCAATAATTGCCAGGCCACCCGCAGCCCGTGACTCAGGTGTTAACTTTATATCCGTACCCCGGCCGGCCATATTTGTGGCGATGGTTACTGTGCCGGGCTTACCAGCCTCCGCCACTATCTCAGCTTCGCGTTGGTGTTGCTTGGCATTCAACACCTGGTGTTTTATTTTTCTTAACTGCAACAACCGGCTGACTAACTCCGAAATCTCCACTGAAGTTGTACCTACCAGTACAGGTCTTCCCAGTTCTGTGAGTTTTACGATTTCCTCAATCGCTGCATTAAACTTCTCTCTTACTGTTTTGTATACGAGGTCATCATAATCCTTGCGTATAGCTATGCGGTTGGTAGGTATCGTAACGACGTCGAGCTTGTATATATCCCACAGTTCACCAGCTTCCGTTTCGGCAGTTCCCGTCATCCCGGCAAGCTTATGGTACATGCGGAAATAATTCTGCAGCGTTATCGTCGCGTAGGTCTGCGTCGCATCTTCAACCTTTACATTTTCCTTTGCCTCAATAGCCTGGTGGAGTCCGTCGGAATAGCGTCTACCTTCCATAACACGGCCTGTCTGCTCATCCACAATTTTTACTTTTCCGTCAACGATAATGTATTCCGTGTCCTTCTCGAACAGCGTATAGGCCTTTAGGAGCTGACTTACACTGTGGATACGCTGAGACTTAACCTGATAGTCGCGAATGATCTCCTCCTTTTTTTGAAATCTTGTCGGATCGTCTAACGTAACATCCTTTTCGATTTTGTTA
Source organism: Chryseolinea sp. (assembly GCA_041737945.1). GTDB lineage: Bacteria > Bacteroidota > Bacteroidia > Cytophagales > Cyclobacteriaceae > Chryseolinea. The sequence goes on along the minus strand of JBGSQQ010000041.1, from coordinate 37,185 downwards.
AGTTCTGTACCAATTTCAGGGAGAATAAAAAATCTATGATCCTCTCCTTCCCCAGTGATCAAATCGATTCCCTTTTCAGTGAGATCGACACTATTATCCTTCTCGTCAATAACAAAGTACAAAGGTTTGTCGGCGTCAGGCATGTTCCGTTTATTGTCTGCCAGATAATAATTCTCCGTCTTTTGCAAGATGGATTTCATACCTGTTTCACTGAGAAATTTAATAAGCGGCTTATGTTTTGGCATCGCTCTGTGGGCGCGAAAGAGTGCGAGTCCACCATCCTTTTCGTTGCCTTCCGGAATCAATTTTCTTGCCGAATTCAGGTATTCATTAACAAGCTTTTTCTGGGCTTCTACCAACTTGAATATCCGTGGCTTTAAGTCATAGAACTCATGCTCATCTCCCCGTGGAATGGGCCCTGAAATTATCAGCGGAGTACGTGCTTCATCAATAAGAACAGAGTCCACTTCATCGACCATGGCATAGTGATGCGTCCGTTGAACCAGTTCCTGTGGTTCCCTGGACATATTGTCGCGGAGGTAATCAAAGCCAAATTCATTGTTGGTACCATAAACAATGTCTGCCTGATAGGCCTTCCGGCGTTCCGGTGAATTAGGTTCATGTTTATCAATACAATCGATGGTCAGCCCGTGAAATTGAAATATCGGGGCCATCCATTCGCTATCGCGTGTTGCCAGATAAGTATTCACGGTAACCAGATGAACACCGCGCCTGGATAATGCATTTAAGAAGATCGGAAAAGTTGCAACGAGGGTTTTTCCTTCGCCGGTTGCCATTTCTGCAATCTTCCCTTCATGCAACACAACACCTCCTATAATCTGAACATCGTAATGCAACATGTCCCAGGTAATCAGGTTTCCTGCTGCCATCCATTTGTTGGCCCACTGTGCCTTGTCACCTTGAATCTGTACGTTGGGATGTGTGGCTGCTAGTTGCCGATCGAAATCCCGGGCAGTTACCTCCAGGTATTCATTTTCTTTAAATCTTCGCGCTGTTTCACGAACTATGGCGAATGCCTTTGGCAGTACTTTCAATAGAACTTTTTCAAGTTCCTTATTTCTTTCTCCTTCAATTCGGTCTATTTCTGCAAACGTGGATTCCTTTTCATTTATATCCAGAGCAGGATTATCAGCCACCTTTTTATGTAAGGACGCGAGCTGGTCATCAATACCTTTAAGTTCGGCATTGATCGTTTCCTGGATTTTTCCCGTTTCATTTCTAAGCTCATCATTGCTTATGGAGAGTAACTTTTCACCTTCCGCCTTGGTCTTCTCCACCAATGGCATTATGCGCTTGATATCTTTATCTGATTTTGTTCCGAAGATCTTCGCAATGAATTTTAGCATACGGTAGTCGTTAAATCGTTATTCTTTATCCAGCCATATGTATCGGAGACTACTCCGATTTTAAACATGGCCGATAAAGTCCAACTCCTCAAAAGAGGGTTAAAGTTAGTTTGTTTTTTGAGATTCAGGATGATCAATTACAGTTCCAAATCGCCTTCAAAGACCATTTTGGCAGGGCCAATGAGGAAAATTTCATGAAACGTGCCTGTATGGCCGGATTTAAATTCTACGGAAAGATCTCCGCCGAGCGTTTTGATGCTCACGGGAGAGGAATAGCCTTTTAATGAAACAGCCAAAGCAGCTGCCGTGACCCCGGTCCCGCAGGAAAGTGTCTCGTTTTCAACACCACGCTCATAAGTCCGGACAAAAATCGTGTTGTGCCCCTGCAGCTCAACAAAATTAACATTGGTGCCACCTGGTTTGAAGTGTTCACTGTAACGCAATGATTTCCCTTCCTCAAACACCGGATAGTTCAAAATGTCGGTAACAAATCGAATCACGTGAGGAGAGCCGGTATACAGGAAATAATCATCACCGATTTGTTTCACTTCCTCCACCGGACTCATTTTTAATTTAATGATTCCGGATGTCATAAGTTCGGCCACGTGCTCACCATCAAACGCATTAAAAGTCGCCTTGCCATTCACTAATCCAAGGCGCGAGGCAAATTGAACGGCTGCCCGGCTTCCATTTCCACACAGACTTTGGGAACCGTCACTATTAAAATATTCGAGTCCAAAATTCAATGTTGGATGTTTTTCAATTAACATCAGGCCATCTGCGCCTATACCAAATTTCCGGTGACAGATAGCTGCCACCTGCTCCCTGGTCAGTGAAATGTTTGTAGTGCGGTTATCAATCACTACAAAGTCATTGCCGGTTGCCTGATATTTATAAAAATGGACTTTAGACACTGTAATTGAATTGCTTTCTGCGAAATGTAAGGCTGTGATCCTTGAAGAGGAGATTCCTATTTTACTTCTTCATAATCGATATACTCTCCAGTTTTGGAGTTGCCCTTATCGTTTTTCTTTGCGGGACCATTGGCATTTGCATTATTCGCATCAAATGCCCGGCGTTGCTGATCACGGATTTGCTGAGAAGCCGCTCCGGCACGAAAGAAAAGACTTCCGACTTTATATATCACGTAAACAACCAGGGAAATAATGACTAGTATTCTGAGCATGGCACTTACTATTTAATCCAAAACCAGGAAACAAAGGTATTGGTTTCCTAAAAAGGACGGAAGACTAACGACTTTATTTTGAGGTTCGGTACCTAATCCGTCAATTCGGTATAATACGGCATAATTCAGTGCCTCCTAACCCCTATTACGCTCTAAGGCAGGCTATCTGCTCAAATACAGGTTCCGCTCAGAGTAGATTTTCATAAAATAGTCGTCCATCAAATCATCAATGAAATAAATTGATTCTCCCGTTGACTTCATTTCAGGACCCAACTCCTTGTTTACATCCGGGAACTTGTGGAAAGAGAAAACGGGCTCCTTGATCGCATAGCCCTTCTTCGTGGGATTAAAGGTAAAGTCCTTTACCTTTTTCTCGCCCAGCATAACCTTTGTGGCATAGTTCACATAAGGCTCATCGTATGCCTTACAAATAAATGGTACTGTTCGCGATGCGCGCGGGTTGGCTTCTATGATATAAACCTTGTCGTTCTTAATGGCAAATTGAATATTGATGAGGCCGACTGTCTGTAAAGCCAGCGCTATTTTATGTGTATAGTGCTCTATTTGTTTGATAACAAAGTCACCCAGATTGTAAGGTGGGAGCACCGCATAAGAATCACCGGAGTGAATGCCTGCTGGTTCGATATGCTGCATGATCCCAATGATATAAACGTCCTCACCGTCACATATGGCATCTGCTTCTGCCTCGATAGCGCCATCCAGGAAGTGATCCAGCAATACTTTATTCTCCGGTAAATGCTTCCAGATATCCAGAATATGATTTTCCAATTCCTGCTCATTGATCACAATCTTCATACTCTGTCCGCCCAGAACATAGGAAGGACGAACCAATAACGGGAACCCTATTGTCTTTGATACTTCAATGGCATCATCCGCGTTCACTGCCACCCCAAACTCAGGATACGGAATAGCCAGTTCTTTTAACAAGGTGGAGAAGCGTCCACGGTCTTCGGCCAGATCAAGTGCATCGAATGAAGTTCCAATAATTTTGATCCCATATTTATGGAGCTTTTCTGCAAGCTTGAGTGCTGTCTGCCCTCCCAGCTGGACAATAACGCCTACTGGTTTTTCATGCTGGATGATATCATACAAATGTTCCCAGAATACCGGCTCAAAATAGAGCTTGTCTGCAATATCAAAATCTGTGGATACGGTCTCGGGATTGCAGTTGATCATTATGGTTTCATAACCGCATTCCTTTGCCGCCAATACACCATGGACACAAGAATAGTCAAACTCAATCCCCTGTCCGATCCGGTTAGGTCCGGAGCCCAGCACCACGATCTTTTTCTTGTCAGAAACGACCGATTCATTTTCTACGTCAAATGTTGAATAGTAGTAGGGTGTTTTCGCCTCAAATTCGGCCGCACAAGTATCCACAAGTTTATAAACACGGTTAATGCCCATGTCTTTGCGCTTCTTGTAGACATCGCTTTCATAACAATCCAGCATGTGCGCTATCTGGCGATCCGCATACCCTTTTTCTTTGGCTTTACGCATCAACGGAACGGGTATGGTGTGGAGTTCGAATTTGCTGATCTCCTTTTCAACTTCAACCAGCTCCTCTATTTGTTTCAAAAACCAACGGTCGATTTTTGTAAGCTTGTACACCGTCTTTAAAGGTATCCCTAATTTGATGGCGTCATAAATATGAAAGACCCTGTTCCAGCTGGGGTGCTCAAGGCTGTAGAGTAACTCATCCTGCTTGGTGAGTTCTTTCCCATCTGCTCCCAAACCATTTCTTCTAATCTCCAGTGATTGACAGGCTTTTTGCAAGGCTTCCTGAAAATTCCTTCCTATACCCATCGCCTCACCCACAGACTTCATTTGTAAGCCAAGTTTACGATTCGTGCCCGGGAACTTATCAAAATTCCAGCGGGGTATTTTTACGATTACATAGTCAATCGCCGGTTCAAAGTATGCAGTAGTAGTACCTGTTATAGCGTTTTGAAGTTCATCGAGGTTATAGCCAATGGCTAGTTTTGCAGCGATTTTGGCAATCGGATAACCCGTTGCTTTAGATGCCAGGGCCGATGAGCGTGATACCCTTGGATTGATTTCTATTCCTATTATCTGATCATCATTATCCGGATTAACAGAGAACTGAACGTTACAGCCGCCGGCAAAATTTCCGATGCCATTCATCATTTTGATGGCCAGATCGCGCATGTGCTGGTAGACGGTATCCGGGAGCGTCATCGCAGGTGCCACAGTGATGGAATCACCCGTATGAATTCCCATTGGGTCGAAATTCTCAATTGAACAGATAATGATCACATTACCATTGCCATCGCGGAGTAATTCCAGCTCATATTCCTTCCAACCCATGATACTTTGCTCCACCAAAACTTCGTGTATGGGTGAAGCGTGTAGTCCATTGTTAAGGGCGTCATCAAAATCCTCTGGATCATTTACGAAGGCCCCGCCGGTTCCACCCAATGTGTAGGATGGTCTGATTACCAAAGGAAATCCAATCTCCTGAGCAATTTCCTTTCCTTGTAAAAAAGAAGTCGCGGTTCCCCCTTTACATACTCCTACGCCGAGTTCAAGCATCTTCAGACGGAATTTTTCACGATCTTCAGTAGTCTCGATAGCGAGAATATCAACTCCAATAATCCGGACACCATAGTGTTGCCAGATTCCAGCCTTTTCGCATTCAATACAAAGGTTCAGGGCCGTTTGCCCGCCCATGGTTGGCAGGACGGCATCGACGTGATGCTTTTCCAGAATTTCCCGTATCGACTTTTTCGTTAGCGGCTTCAGATATATGTGATCTGCCGTCACTTTGTCAGTCATGATGGTGGCCGGATTCGAGTTGATCAATACCACTTCAATTCCCTCCTCTCGTAATGATCGGGAGGCTTGAGAGCCTGCATAATCAAATTCGCACGCTTGACCGATGATAATGGGACCGCTACCGATGATTAGGATTGAGCGAATACTTCTATCTCTTGGCATTGTATACAGGAAATGGGGTGAACAAAATTGCGCAAAAATAAAACACAGATGGTAATGATCGCATAAATGCCTCTATTAATTATCATTAATTTATTATGCGGTGTTGTTACCGTTTGAAAAACTTCCTTTTTAAACTATTAAGGGATTTTTGCAATTTTTGGCGTCTTTATCTAAAGTGATGAATGTGAATATGAGCAGCAAGGAACAACACATATATGATGCAATTGTTGTCGGATCCGGAATTAGTGGTGGCTGGGCAGCGAAAGAACTTTGTGAAAAAGGCCTCAAAGTGTTGATGTTGGAGCGCGGGAAGCCGATACAACATCCTGATTATCCGACTGCGACAAAAGATCCGTGGAATTTTCCCCACCGCGGAAGCCTGACTGGAGAAAATAAGAGTATCCATCACATTCAGAAAAGGCATTATTCCTGTAGAGAAGACAACAAACATTTCTATATAAATGATCTTGAAAACCCATATACCGAGGTAAAACGATTTGACTGGATCCGGGGTGACGTGGTAGGTGGAAGGTCGTTGCTCTGGGCAAGACAATGTTATCGGTTAAGTGATCTGGACTTTGAAGCCAACATCCGGGACGGTCATGGGGTGGACTGGCCCATCCGGTACAAAGACCTGGCACCCTGGTACGATTACGTGGAAAAATTTATCGGTGTCAGCGGCCAGGAAGAAGGAATTCCGCACCTTCCTGACAGCAAATTTCAGCCGCCGATGGAGATGAATTGTGTAGAAAAGGATTTCAAAGCTAAGGTGAAGCAGAAATATCCTGACCGGTTTGTCACCATCGGCCGGACCGCAAATCTCACACAACCAGTGAAGGGAAGGGGACAGTGTCAAAATCGCGACTTGTGTCACCGGGGCTGCCCGTACGGGGCCTATTTCAGCACCAATTCCAGCACGCTTCCGGCTGCCTTTGCCACAGGGAAACTCACCCTAAGACCACATTCCCTGGTAAACAAGGTGCTCTATGACGATCAAAAGGGTCGGGCTAAAGGTGTCGAGATCACCGATACGGAAACAGGCGAAGTAATAACGTTCAATGCGAGAATTATTTTCCTAAATGCCTCCACGGTGGCCACTGCCTACATACTGTTAAATTCTGTATCGTCCAGGTTCCCAAACGGGATGGGCAATGGAAGTGATCAGATAGGCCGTAACCTGATGGACCACCATAAACACGTAGGAGCCAGCGCTACCGTTGAAGGGTTTGACGATATGTACTACCAGGGCCGCAGACCAACGGGCATTTATGTTCCTCGGTTCAGAAACCTCTCGGAAAAACGCCCGGATTATATCCGTGGATTTGGCTATCAGGGTGCGGCCTCCCGCAGCGGTTGGGAAAGTCAATTAGTAACCCCGTCACTGGGCGCTGCATTGAAAGATGCCGTCACAGAGCCTGGTCCGTGGAGAATAGGACTTGGTGCCTTTGGCGAATGTCTCCCTTATTCTGACAATCGGGTTACCCTGAATACGGATGTAAAAGACAAATGGGGCCGTCCAACCGTCACGGTAGATGCGGAATACAAAGAAAATGAAAAAGCCATGCGTCAGGATATGGCAAGCGCGATGGGTGAAATGCTGGAAGCTATTGGCTATAAGAATGTCAATACGTACATCAATCCCTCCTTCCCCGGCAATGCCAACCACGAAATGGGCACGGCGCGGATGGGGAAGAGCCCGAAGACATCCGTACTAAACTCTTTCAATCAAATGCATGAGGTAAAGAATGTCTTCATTACGGATGGATCCTGCATGACTTCTTCTTCGTGTGTTAACCCTTCCCTGACGTACATGGCGCTTACCGCGCGAGCGTGCGATTATGCGGTGAAGGAAGTTAACCGGCTAAATCTTTGAAGCATACTGCCTGTGAGACACCTTAAAGCTACCGTGATATTACAACCTTCCTGGTCGTTAAATTAGTCGAATCGCCAATTTTGAGGATATATATACCGTTGGGCAGTGTCGATACGTCGATGCTTTGCTGACCTTGCTTAAGGGATTCTGATCGAATCAAAACACCATGTGAAGTAAAGAGCCTCAGCTCAGCGTCGCTCAATGGTTCAGCAACGACCAATTGTACACGTTCGGTAGTGACAGGATTTGGATAAATTTCCAGCTTTGCATTTGATAAATTCTCCAGCCCCGTAATTATTCCCAGTGTTTTTTTAGATGTCGTCTTGCAGCCGTCAGAAGAAGTAACTGTAAGCGTAACTTCATATTCTCCCGCACGCTCATAGGAATGTACCGGGTTCTGAACTGTGCTGGTTATTCCGTCACCAAAATCCCAAAACCAGGAAGTACCATCGGTTCCTAGCGCCGAAAAGGTGAGCATTTCACCTGACTGTGATGTTTCAGGAGAAACTGTAAAAATAGCTGACGGATTAAGGTTTACGGTTACTTTGGCTTGTTTGCGCAGACTTTCATATGCTTCATCGGCGTTAGACACATAAAAGATCGTATCTGAAAAAAGATTTCCCGTTTGAAATTGGGAGCCTGAAAATATCGGGGAGCCTCCCGTAAAATCCTTGTACCACTTAAAATTAGTTGCTCCTGATGCTTCAATTGTTGCACTGCTCCCATAACAAATCACAATCTCTGGGTCAACTGTTGGCAACGGTGCCTTTAGCGTATAATTATAAAGTGTGTCTGCATACTTTGCTGATGTAATGAGATCGATCGTGGATTTTGACGCGTGTAAAGCAAAAGCAAGGGTCACCTCCTGCCCGGGATCTATTGTATAAGGACCTGTTGCAACGACATGACTAACATCACTTCCGCTTGCTCCACCCGCCTGAATTTTAGTAAGTCCGCTGGATATACTCTGGAATTTCTCGCCGTCTGTAAATCCGTCGTAAATCCCAAAAGGGTTTCCGGGGATAGTCTGATCATTATCGATCGCATAATAATGCGCATTACCATTTAATGCCTGTATACCCGCCTGGGGTAAGCTCATCGGTGTAGCTGGAAAAACATACCCAAGTCTTGTGTCACTATCCCAGGACGCCTGGTCACTTCCTCCACCCAGGGCGATATCCCAATCCGCGAAAACACCGAAATAAAAATCAGGAATAACGGAAAGGCTAGTATTCTTAATTTTATACTCCAAGATGACAAAATTTCGAAAGGGTTCATGCTTCCAGACAAGACTTCGGTACGATACTGCTAATGAAGCCGTACTCACTTCTAGTGAATTTCTGAAAGATCCGGTGATTTCAGAATAGGATCTTTCCCCAGGCGTATGTTTTGCAATTTTATCTGAGGCCGTAAAATCCTGATCATACGTATTGTTTACGCTCCGCACATTATTAAAAATTGCTGCATCCGATGACCCCATGATGAGGCCCATCTCAAATAAGATACTTTCCTCATCGTAAATAAACCCCGACCCATTCGTTTGCTCTGAGGAATTTCCATACCCGATTCTTCCTGCCGAAGTGATGGAAGTGATGATATTATTTTCGTTTACATCCAGATACGAGGGGATTACAAAACTGATGAGTTGAAAATCCTCATAATCACCATCTGAAAAGGTCACGGTGATCTCTATCTTCTGGTCTATGGGTAGCGAAGCTGACAAAAGTATTTCAAATGGATTTGTTGTGTTCCTTATTGTTGAACCTTCAGGAATGCTACCGAGGTTTATTTCATTTTCTGTAATCGTGATGTATGGTGATGAGGACGAAATGGTGGCTGTCAATTCGGATGAAGCGGGTTGCAGGTAATTTGTAAAATCCATAACCAGCCTGGCAATTTCACCTGGTCCGGGGAGTGTACCATCGGCCCAGGTCAATGATTGGTTACTGGCCCGGATGGAAGGGCTTGTCATCGTAAGAGCACGGAGTACATCCAGCCTTCCCTTACCCAACTTATTTAAATACGCCGGGTTCAGGGTATAAATGCTTTCATCCGCAGATACGCGGAGTTGTTCCGCCACCTGCAACGGCGTAAACGACGGATTGTGCACCCAGACCAACGCAGCTGCGCCGGATACAATTGGCGCCGCCAGTGAAGTACCCGAGTCTGTTGCATAGCCATCATTGTAGGACGTTGTATAAATATCGTTGCCAGGTGAAATGATGTCAATCGTTTTTCCAAAGTTGGAAAACCATGAACGTACATCATTCTGATCTGACGCTGCGACTGACAGAACATGGTCGTAGGCAGCGGGATAAATCGGATTTTCGAGGTTGCTGTTACCCGCCGCCGCCACAACCAGGCAACCTAAATCAAGGGTAACATGAGTAATTATATCCTGAGCAATAGTGTTTGGGTTGTATCCACCCCAGGAACAATTTATGATTCTGGCTCCATGGGTTGCTGCGTAGAGAACCCCTTCATATAGGTTTGAGGAGTAACTAGATCCTGGTTGATTGTCGGCATAGTGTTTGGTAAACATCAGCCTGGTGTTAAACCCAACACTTGAAATACCCGTCGTATTGTTGGTTGACGCTGCGGCGCATCCGGCCACCATGGTACCATGCGCTGTAAGTCCTCCTTTTGTTATCGATGGATCATTGTCTCCAATAAATCCGGGCATACCTATCAATGCTATGTCAGCGCCGGAAAAGTCCCAACCCCTGTTGTTGTCAATATACCCGTCATTGTCGTTGTCCAACCCATCAATGGGTTCTGCCGGATCAATATAAAGGTTGGCCTGAAGATCGGGATGATCCAGATCTCCACCAGTGTCAATTATGGCGATAACAATTGACTGACTTCCTTGCGTTATGTTCCACGCATCCGGTGCATGGATGATGTTTAAATAGTTTTGCAGGTTGAATGAAGGGTCATTGGGTGTTAAGAAGGGTGTCACAGCAGGAACCGCTTCAACCGTTTCAAAATATCCGGTTGTAAAGAGTTCGTGAATAAAATCTTCCACAGACTTTCCTCTGTCGAATTCAATACGAAAATAAAGGGCAATGTCTACGTGAGGTTTCCGGGGTGACACACGTGCTGAACCCTTTTCCTGTGACTGCCGGCTAAGCAACGGCTTGATTTTATAGGCGTTAAACTCTGCCTTCCTACTTCCGGAGCTCTCGCCTTCAAAAAGATCCCTGTATTCTCTTTTTAGCTTGACCCATACTTGGCCACTTTCATAATCTGCCGCTTTGGACCCGGACGGCAAAGAGACCTTCTTATGCACCTGACCCCAAACTAACGCCTGGGACATTGTGCAGATTAGAAAAATCACGCTAATTCCTGGTCTCATTCCGGCATAGATTTCAACAAAAGTAACGTTAATACAAGAAATCTACAGAAGGTAAGAATGGGTTGAGTGACATTCAGCGTTCAAACAATATCTGTTACATACGGAAATTTTGAATGGGAGCGGATTCTGATCTCCAGCATTAAATCCCGATCATGCCCCGTGATTCGTTCGAAGACATGTTGATCGTGATGAGTTTAGTAGCTCGGTGACTTAAGTATCCCAGAATACAGGGGGGTGTAAACGCCCATCGAAAATCAGGCTTTCAACACCCTGCAATCCTAAATCACTTGCAGTTTAGATATCCATACAATCCCGACAGATAGGGCACGGAATTATACAAGCTTAAAGATGAAATAGGAAAATTACGCTGCCCTTTATCGGCAGATTTTAATAAATTTGATTATGTCTTCTATTATTTCTGGATACGAATACGACGTCTTTATTTCATACCGACAGAAAGATAATCGAGGTGAAAAGTGGGTAACGGAGTTTGTGGCTTCATTAAAAGCAGAACTTGAGGCTACTTTTAAAGAAGATATCTCAATTTACTTCGACGAGAATCCGCACGACGGACTTTTGGAAACTCACGATGTAGATGAGTCCCTTAAAGAAAAATTGAAGTGTCTCATTTTTATTCCGATCATTTCGCAAACCTATTGTGATCCAAAGTCATTCGCCTGGCGTAGCGAGTTCCTTGTCTATAAGAATTTTGCAACTGCTGATAAATTTGGACTTAAAATTAAAGTGGCCAATGGTAATGTTATCAGCAGGATTCTTCCCGTACGGATCCATGATTTAGATAAAGCTGATCGGCAACTGCTGGAAAGTGAGCTTGGACAGATACGCGCTATTGACTTAATCTTTAAAGCGGCAGGAGTGAACCGCCCCTTGCGTTCGAAGGATGATGAATTGAGGGATGCCAAGCAGATACTCTATCGTGACCAGATTAACAAACTGGCCAATGCGATGAAGGAGATTATTCTAGGTCTTCGGGATCATGCGGCTGACAGGCCCGACGAAAAACAAGAGATCAAATCAGGATCTAAACTACTGAAGGATTTAGCTATAATACCTAAAACAAAATCGTTGGCCGTACTCCCAATCATTAATAATTCTAAAGACGACCGTTTAAATTATTTGTGTGAAGGCATTTCTGATCTGGTGACTGCGTTGTTGTCAGCTATCAGAGAATTAAAAATGGCATCAAAAACCTTTTATAGCGTTCTTCAAAACAACTCAAACGAGGCGACATCATTAGCTCAAAAATATGGAGTTAACCTGTTCCTGAAAGGTCAGCTAGTTAACAAGGAAAATGAGTTAACGCTTCAGATTTCCCTATACAACACAGAGAATGTTTCCGAGCTGTGGGCTATCAATTTTGATTTACGAAATCATTCCGTGATGTCAGTTCCACACGAAATTGCCGGTATGGTAATAAAATCACTAGGCATAACTTTGAAAGAAAATGACAGTAAGATTCTTGCCAAAGGGGTGAATTGTGACGCAAAGGCGTATGACGACTATTTGAAAGGAAAATTTTATCTGAAAAAAGCTGATGAAAGTCTCTTCACCAGTCTGGAATATTTTCAGCAAGCCACGAGGCAAGATTCTAATTTTGCGGCTGCCCATGCCGCGTACGCAACCAACCTTTTACTACTTGCCTATTTGGGCAGGTTGCCATTCGAGGATTCGGTGAGTAAAGCAAAACAAGCAATTTTTCTGGCGCTAGAAATAGATGATTCTCTTCTGGAAGCCTACTATGCGTTGTCATTCATCTGTATGAGTTATGAGTGGAACTGGCAGGAAGCGGAGCATATTTTTAAGAAAGTTTATGCACTGAATCCAACTAATGCCCGATCATCTAAACTTTTTTCATTATACCTCGTCAAGATTAAGTCGATCCTGGAAGAGGCAGAATCTGAGTCGGTATTGACAGTGCCCTACTTTTTAAAAGCTTTCGCCTACCTGCACCTAGGTTTGTCGGATGAGGCTCTGATTGCTGCTCAGGAAGCTATAGAAAAGGAACCTGACTCTTTTATGGCGCATCGGGCACTAGGTCTCAGCTATCTCGGGCAAGAGAATTATGATTTGGCTTCCAAATCGCTCGAAAATGCATCAAGGTTATCCAATCAGCATCCCTGGGTGTTGTTTGAGTTAATGGGTGCGTATATCCAGGCTGGCAATAAAGATGAGGCCAGGAATATTCTGGAGGAGTCGCAGGCGAATGCGCATCTTATTTCATTTAAGATCTCCGATTATTTTAGGTTGCTGGATAAATAATTCGAATCATACTTCTTTCTGAGTGCTATGCCCCCCAAATTCACTTGGCAAAACACCAAACTCTTCTTTAAACACTTTACTAAAGTAGGAGAGGTTAGAAAAGCCCACTTCATAGGCGACTTGTGATACCGGTCCCCACTTTTGTCGCAACAATTGTGCAGCTCTTTGCAACCTGAGTTTCCTGATCAGCTCATTTACAGAGATATCGGTAAGGCCTGATACTTTTCTATACAACTGCACCCGACTCATACCCATGTCATCCGCAAGCGACTCTACACTGAGTTGTTCATCGCTGAGTCTCTCCAATATTTTTTCTTTCACGCTATTCAAAAATTGTTCGTCTTCCGACAGTACTTCAACTTTTGGTGCGGTGCTCATTAACTCAGCCCGAAGTTTCTCCCGCAACTTCACCTGCCGGTTAACCCCATTTCTTACTTTCAGCAATAGCTCATTTTTATTAAAAGGTTTAGTAAGATAATCATCGGCCCCACTTTGCAGGCCACTCAGCTTACTATCCACACTGGATTTCGCTGTAAGCAGGATGATCGGGATATGACTGGTATGAATATCCTTTTTGATTCTGGTGACCATTGTAATTCCATCCATCTCCGGCATCATCACATCACTTATGATGAGATCTGGAATTTCTTTTGTTGCTACATCAAGTCCGATCTTTCCATTCTCAGCTTCCAGAAAATAGAACTCTTTGCCTAATGAATCAATAATAAATTGCCGCAGATCAGCATTGTCTTCAACTATGAGTACATGTGGTTTCTTTTGATCATCCTCTTTTTGACCACTCACCACCGGCTGCTCGTTACTAAATGCATTTGTATTGTAAGAAGAAGTAATTTCAATTTTAACATCTAATCCGCCAGTAGTTTCAGGTTTGTATCTCATAGACTTTTCAAACGGCAGCACCACTAGAAACTCACTGCCTTCTCCTGGTGTACTTTTAACAGAAATAGTTCCTTCCATCAGGGCCACTAGTTCTTTAACTAAAGAAAGTCCTATTCCTGTACCTACTTCTTTATGAGCATCACTTACCTGATGAAAACGTTCAAATATTTTGTGTTGCTGTTCTTCAGGAATGCCAATGCCGGTGTCCTTGACGGAAAGAATAAGCTTAGAATCGTGCTGGGCATCCGCCCTGACACTAATTCGTCCATCGGATGGAGTAAACTTTACCGCATTGTTGACCAGGTTAATTAATATCGTCTCGAATTTGTCTTTATCAAAGAGAGCGGGCATGCTATTGGGTGGAACATTAATTTCAATACTGACATTTTTCTGCCGTGCAAAAGATTCGAAAGAGCTGGCAAGGGCACGAATAAACAAGAACAGATCTCCCTCGGATTTTTCAATCTTCAAAATTCCTGACTCAAGTTTGGCCAAGTCAAGGAGTTGGTTGATTAGTTTAAGGAGGTGATCCGAGTTTCGTTGTACAAGTTTAAGTTGATCGATAATTTTCTTTTTGTCAATTTCTTCTTGATTACTAATGAACTGGTCAATGATATTCTGAACTGGTCCCTTAATTAATGTAAGCGGCGTCCGGAATTCATGAGAGATGTTGGTAAAAAAGGAGGTTTTTATTTTATCAACTTCCTGCGCCTTCTTCAGTTCAAGATGCTCCAATTTTAAGTTGGCTTTTAACCTTTCCCTTTGTGTAATGTTACTTCTGGCCCAATAAAGCAAACCCAAAAATATCAACCCGTAAGCGCCATATGCCCACCATGTGCGCCAGGGCGGTGGGAGGATTTTTACTTTCAACGTAGTTTCTTGATCGCTCCAGACCCCATCATGATTGGAAGCCTTTAGCTTAAACACATAGTCACCTGCCGACAAGTTGGTGTAGGTGGCGGTTCTGTTTTTCCAATCCGTCTGCACCCAATCTGTATTGAAACCTTCAAGCATATAGGCATACTTGTTTTTTTCAGGATAGGTTAATTCCATGCTTGCAAACTCGAGTGAAAAGATATTCTGAGTATGATCCAAAGTCAATTCATGTGCCGTGTGAATACTTTGAGAAATAGCAAACTCAGCCTCACCTGGTTTTTGCGTGCCCGATAAAATTGACTTGTTATTAACTTTAAGGTTCGTGATTATTGGCCTGACTTTACTGTTATCCGCTCTGACGGATTTTGGATTAAAAATTGAAATTCCTTCAGGTCCACTAAAGGCCATAATTCCATCGTGTGACAGAACTCCCCTTCGGTCTCCAATTATACCATCCTGATCATTGAATTGTAAAATAATCTGCTGCTTGCGGTCTAAGCAAAAGAGACCTTGCCCTGTGCTTATCCACAGTCTTTTTGTTTCATCTTCCAGGGCAGTCCAGATGAAGGGATCGTCTGGCAGGTCAACTTTCCTAAATACGTATTGACCACTTTCCTTCGTTCCTTCATAAAGACCTCTTTTGGTACCGAAAAGTATAGAGCCGTCGGTGGTCTTGGTCAGAAATGTTCCTTCCACGTTCTTGTAGATATGTTCAAAATGTCCATTACGGTATAGTTCCAGACCTCCATACGTACTCACCCAAACGGAACCGTCATCTTCAGTCCAAAGTCCTGAAATCCACCCAGGATTAATCATCGATGTAGAATCCTGGTCATCATGTACAAATGATTCCACCGAACCCGCCTTGCCATATGGTTGTTGCAGATTGACTTTACTCAAGCCGAAACCCATTGTGCCAATCCAAAGGTCACCTTGAGTATCCTCCCGTAATTCGGTTGTTTGATCGTCAGTAATCGTATGCGGGTTATGAGCGTCCGTAAGGGGGTCATACTCGGCTTGAAAAAGTAGTGTAGTGTTTTTTTGAAGTAAGCCTGTTTGCTTATCAAACGACAACCCCATCACTCCGTCGTGAACCGAAGCTAGCCAGATCCAGTCTTTACCCAGATGGATCGACATGAGATTATCAAATCCAGCCACCTTCGAATTCAAACTTATTGGCTGAAAATGCATCGTGTTAAGGGATGCTAAACCAATTCGACTTGTCCATAAACCCTTTCCCAATGTTGGGATATACAAGTTATCCTCCTCTGTGCCCGGCACAATCGTCAGACCTGATACCGGAACGCCCGGTAGGTAATTGTAAACTTTGATGCGATCCTTTTTGAGTTGGCTAATCCCTTTGTCGAAACTACCTAACCACACATTCTGGCTCCTGTCGACAAAGACTCCGACCAGGTGATCAGAAGCAAGTGAATTAATATCAGAAGGATTGTGCCGGAAATTTGTTAACTCATCCGTATGTGGGTCGTATCGCACAAGCCCAAGTCCGCGCGATGAGATCCAAAAAATATCTTTTTGATCCTGTGCTACTCCGTAATCAATAAAATTGGTCATGGAGTTGTCAAAACGTTGAAGGGTTTTTTGAACGTTAAGGCTTTTCACGATTGCAAAGTTTGTATCCAGCTTTATTAACCCACTTGCTGATGATAGCCAATAATGATCGGAGTGTTCAAAAATTCCATTAACCCAGTTGCCCTCCGGATCTGCAAAGATGATTGAATCGGCTTTGCTCCATTTTGGCTGAGTAAAGGATTTTGTATCTATGTCAAATTTCCAAAGGCCATCCTGAGTACCTAATAAAAGGACCGACCCGTGTTGTTGAATGTCATAAATGTAGTTCCTCTCATGGCTTATCGCTAAATCAGCATTTTCATTGGCAAAATTTGTGGTCTTATGAGTTTTGAGATCAAAATAAAATAACCCCATACCTGTAGACCCGATCCAGATCCCTTCTTCACCCATAAAAGAAAGCGATCGTATTAGTTTCCCGCCAACATCAGGCTTGTAGGTTACGAAGCCATCAAGGTCCATGTCATATCGCTGAAGGCGGTCACCATACAACAGCCATAACCTGCCAATGGGATCTACGTGCATTAGGTTTGCCCCCTCTTGAAACAGGCTTAATGAATCTTCAGGGTTTCTTTTATAGACCTTGAAATCATATCCGTCAAATCTGTAAAGCCCTCCACCCGTGCCGATCCACAAGAATCCCAGACTGTCCTGCGAAAATGATCTATGTCCGCCCGGTGCCATAAAGCTTTCCTGATTACCAAAATTTTTGAACCTTGCTGTCTGTGCAAAAGTTGATATCGAAATGAATCCGATACAGGCGATAAGTTGTAGGCTCCTGCATAAATTAGGCAAACACATCATAGTCCTATCCTGATATTTTAAGTCCATACTTACTCGGATTTTGATATCTACTCGTTCATTTTCTGATTCAATTTTTAGGATTTTCTACCGGCGCGCTTTCCGCAGCTGGGGGATTGTAAAATAACTCTGCTACCGGCACATCCCAATAGTCTAAATAGCCGTAATCAATTGTTGCGTTGGTGTTTACTGTGCCATCAAAATCAACTACCAGCGCTTCTGTTCTGCCGTTTTCCAATACTCGCCATCTGCGGGCATCGTAGAATGCAAAGCCACAAAAGGCAAGGCCAACCCTACGTTCTCTCCGTAATTCTTCTTTAGCCTCAATAGAAGTCAAATCCGTGCCCGATACAGGTGGTAGACCGGCACCTTGATACGCGCGCAACTCATCAATCAATGCGAGCCCGGCAGAAATGTTGCCCAGATAGATATTGGCTTCAGCTTTCATCAATACATTTTCTTCATAGGACCCGGCAAGGTATAGTTCATGAGCGCCTACTGTGCGGCTGGCCATCACTACTACCCCAGGCATGCCTTTGCCATTTTCAACAATAATATATCGCGTGTTAAATGCATTACCACGATTTGGATCGCCAACCCATGCTGAAATCAGTTCAAAGTTGTTGTCTAATCGTTTGTCACCTGGTTTAAAATCCTGAATGAGACGTTCACTGATTTTATCTCCACCACCGCCATTGGAAGCAGTGCCAATGGCCCCTGCAGCTACGTAACCGGCCGCGTTTAGCAAATTACTCTGTTCATCCGACCGAATGGTAAAAGTGTTGTCATCAGCTTTTACACCATTTTCGGCCAATTCAAGAATTTGATCCCATTGTGCCGAAGGCATAGTTGAGGCTGGTGTATTCACGAGTATATTTCTAGCTCTCAATGTATTTATGTTCCTGATCCATTCGCTTGTTGTTAACGTGCCCCCTTTACCTGGCTTGCAAACACTGGGTATCAATGCGTCCAGCGTGCTGGTGTAGTCTTCATCATCAGAAAGCTCAGCTATTAATTTTTCTGCCTGGGAAAGATTCCATTCAGCTTCTGTCAGAATTTGCGCACTGCTTACATATAAGCTGTTCGTTTTGTTCGATGTGTTGTTTATAATACCCGCATAGTAAAGTGAGCCGATACGACTGTAAGCAAAACCCTTCCAGTAATAAGCCCAGCTTTTAACCGTGTTTTTTTTGCCCTCGGCCATACTAATGTTATCAATATTTTCCAGCACGTTATTCATTGCATTATTGAGCGCATACATGAAAGCCCACTCATAATAAAAGGGATTTGCCTGTAAAGCAGGAATATTGACTTCCCTCAATAGGCTGATTTGTCCATTGCTGTTAATGGAGTTTAAGGTAGAATTATTGTCGAGTGTTATCAGGTCAGGGCAGCTTACCTGATTACCGAAGAAATTGGCAACAGGCGTACAAATGACATCTCCCATTAGTTCATGATACCGAAGCACCCCTCCAAAATAGGTTCCGCCAAATTTCAAACTTTGTAAACCATTCACATACAATCCGCCCTGTGCTAATGAAACAATTCCCTGTTCAGTTCTAACGCTTGAAGGAGTGGGTTCATTTGGATTTTCAATATCCAATTGATCCTTGCAGCTCCAAAGAAGAATAGTTAACAAAAATACATTGAGGTGTTTATTTGCTTTCATAGTAGTAATATTTAGAAGCCAACATTTAATGTGAATTGATAAGTTTTAAAATTGGGCATACTGCCGTCGTCAAAACCCCTGGCCAATGTTGATGGTACTGCGCCGTAGGTACTTAATTCCGGATCAAATCCGGTGTATTTCGTTTCCGTCCAAAGATTTCGGCCTGAAAGAATCAATTGAAGTCTGCTCAATTGTTTTATGTTACATAGTTTCGCGAAATCAAGCCCGAGTGAAATGTTTCTGAGTCGCAGGAACGAAGCATCTTCGATGAAATAATTGTTATCCTTTCGGAAATCATAAGCACCCTGGTAAAAAGCAGACCACGCGCCTGATTCTCCATTTATACTGATCGGTTCTTCATAATCAGCATGAACGCCATCCCGATACATCCAATGCTTGAGGGTGTTATACAACTTGCTTCCTTCCACCCAATCCAGTTGCACGGAGAAGGTAAGGAAATTCTTATAGGCGATATCATTTATAAATGACATGATTAATGTAGGATTGGGGTCACCCAGTGGGTAGCGATCGGTTGAAATGAAAGGTTGCTTTGAAAGTTTATCGACCACCCAACCATTGCTGGCCACTTCGTAGTTGTTTTGGGCGGAAGGAGCAATAAAAGGATCTCCATCAGGTTTTCGCTGATCTATTTTGTTTAGCATCATCCAGCCAAAATACTGACCCACTTGCTGCCCGACTTCCAACACCCTTCTTTCCGCGATAATCCGATCCCCTTTAACTTCGGTGATGATAGATTCCTGCATTCCAAAGTTGGTTGTAAATTGCCAGTTGAATGATGAGTTTTTTAGCATATTAGCAATTAGGGAAGCCTGAATGCCATTGGATTCAAGTGATAGGGCATTGTCCTTCACTCTTCCAATGCCTGAACTGGGAGGAGCGTCTACCGCATAGATAGCATTGTCTGTGTTTCTCTTCCAGAAAGAGGCCGACAGCTGAAAACTTTTCAACCAGTCACCTTTTAATCCATTAAACATTACGTCTGTTCCAACCTCCAGTTCGCGTGATACTTCCACGCTCAAATCGGCATTGCTTTGGTTGATTCCAAAATAGTACACGTTGCTGGTGCCAATCGTACGCGGAGTAAGTGTTACGTAACGATCAAAAGGAAGAGGTTGAATACCAGCTTCACCATAGGCAGCACGCACCTTCCATTCCAGTATGGCGTTGGAGACTTTACTGTGATCCCAGAAATTCAATCCTGATATTCGAAAAAAGGCGTCTGCACGAGGGAATGTGAACGGTGACGAACCTTTGCCAAAGGCAGAAGAATAATCCGTACGGAAACCACCGGAGATTCCGGCCAGTTCTCCGAATTCAAAACGCTGATTCACGAGGTAGCCGTAGGTAACAAATTCCACTTTGGTATCTTCAAACACACTGTAGCTGCTTCCTTGTGTCGCAGTAAGTGGCGGAACGATCGGCATACCAATGCTGGTAGAAGCATAATTCTTTGAGACATCGTTCCGATAGTCATATACCACCTGAGTAATAGAACGCAATGGAAATTGCCAATGAAAATCGCGAATGAAATCAAAATTTACATTGGCACTCCCTTTGAAATTCTGAAAGGTTCGGTTGCTAAAGTAAGAAGTGATTTCACCGGTGTAATCATTAAAATTCTGCCAGGCTGTCCCGGCAAATGATGCTGCGGAATTTTGATTCAGTGATTGATTTTTAATGGTATGTACCATGTTCCGGTCCTGATAATTGATCCCATACAACAGGTCAATATCTATATTCCTTGAAATGACATAGGTGAGGTTGAAATTTTGAAGTATGTCGATTTTTTTATCAAGGGTCGAGGCATATTGATTTTCGTAGAACGGATTAAATTGAAGGGCACCCGCTGCGGACCCATATTCAGGAACATAATTACCGTCCGGATCTTTTTGCTCAAAATTCACAAACGGCCTTGTGGTAAGTGCAAAAAACATATTTCCGTTATTACCATAGTCCTGCTTTTCAAAAATGTTAATTGTATTCGTAGTGTGAATAAGTTGAGTTATTGATCTCAGGTTCAATCCTTTCACCAATTCAACACCGATGTTTGACACCAGATTTGTACGATTGTTATAACCATCACTTTTGAAATTACTGTCCTGGAACATGTTCGAAACCGCAATGCTGTAATCCACATTTTCGCCCCCACCAGAAATACTTAACATGTTGGTATGAATCTGGGATGGTTTGAATATCATTTGAAGGTGATCGTAATATTTTAAATTCTGGTTATACGGTTTATTAAATTGGTTGGTAGGGTCCAGAAAATCGACACCTAAATCACCGTCAAATAATAATGTATTGGGGTCTTGCCCAAGCGGCTTGTCATTAACCGGATTGATCACTTCATTATTTGCGTTGGTAAGAAAGCCATGCATCGATGCTTTACGTAATCCGCCAATATTTAAATATTCATTGTGCGCCATGCTGGTGGAGAATTGTATTTGCGGCTTTCCCGCTCTGCCTCTTTTGGTAAAGATTTGAATCACTCCATTCGCGCCTTGCGCACCATAAATAGTTGCCGCTGAGGCGCCTTGTATTACTTCGACCTTTTCAATCATGGTAGGATCAATACCGCTCAGCGTGGTACCGCCGACTTGAACACCATCTACAAGAATCATTGGCATGGTTCCCCGGTTAATCGTATTAATACCACGCAGCATAATGTTTACCTCTGAGCCTGGTGTCCCGGCAATAGAAGAAATAAGAGCTCCTGGTATTTTACCTATCAGGGCCTGGTCAAGGCTGGCGGTAGGCACTACAGGAAGCTTTTCGGAAGAGATCGACTCAACAGCAAACGCAAGCTTTCTTTTCTCCACAGGCACACCGGTGCCGGTAACTACTATTTCGGAAAGTTCTGTTACGTCCGTCGTTAGCTGGACATCGATGACTGTTTTTTGATCAAGCGGTATTTCCACGGATACATATCCGATAAAGGAAAAACTAAGAACGGAAGCCGATTCGGATTTGGAGAATGAATAGTTTCCTTCCACATCGGTCACGGTACCGATAGTTGTTCCTTTAACCACTACATTAACGCCTGGCAGTGGTTGTCCTTCTGCCTTATCGGTTACTCTACCGCTGATCGTTGTGTTTTGTGCACCGGCATAGCAGTAGACCAACATAAACAGAGAGATTTGGGCAGCACTCACTATGATTTTGCTCGTGTGCTTATAAGTCGTTTTCATCCTGAGTAGGGTTTAGATTTTCATTTTGAATGGGATTGTGCGTGCTTAAGACTTTCGCCTGAATGGCCTTTAGAATAAGCTCTGCAGAATTTTTTGCGTCAAGCTTGGTGAGCAGGTTTTTGCGGTGACTTTCAACGGTGTGCGCACTAATGCCGAGGGCGTATCCAATTTGAATAGTGGAATAACCGTGGCCGATTAGGCTAAGAATTTTCTGTTCCTGAATAGTGATGGGTTTCATGCAAAATAGGTAGTTGTTTTCCGTTAGCCAAAACTGGAATTTATTTTGCCGGACGGCTAACCCTAATGTTACCAACTTTGACACTCCTGATACAAAAGCCTAAAAACAGGTCATTTTTAAGGGTTTAGGGGCACAGTTTAGAAAATTCAGTGAATCCCGAGTCCGAACCCACTAAACTCTTAATGGCTAAAAAATGGACGGGGATTGTTGCGGTCAATTGAGGAGACGGCGGCTGGCAAAATTCACATTTTGGCTAGTAATCGCCGGGACCGGGAGAGTATCTTTAATCCTTTGGACTTTTAAGATTATGGGCGATCAGCACATCACCAATTCTGTTACCGCGGCCCAAACACGAAGTCGGTTGACCAACCGTAGCGACAACATCAACACGAGGAGTGCCGCTAAGGGTGGTGTTCCAGGAGGTAGTGCCGTTC
Organism: Chryseolinea sp.; assembly: GCA_041737945.1. Taxonomy (GTDB): domain Bacteria; phylum Bacteroidota; class Bacteroidia; order Cytophagales; family Cyclobacteriaceae; genus Chryseolinea. The sequence goes on along the minus strand of JBGSQQ010000041.1, from coordinate 14,428 downwards.
GATCTGCGTGTGAACAAGGCCTTTTTTCTAAATCATCCCCCGTGATTTCAGTTCAAGATACTTGTTGATTGTGTTAACGGTAAGGTGTTCCGGTGTTGTCATCATCGCCTGAATACCATGACGATTAAGCTCTTTCACGATAAGCTTCTTGTCATATGTGAATTTCTCGGCGATACCTTTATGATATATCTCCTTGAGATCGTCGGCAGGTTTGAAAAGAAAAGATGTGACTTCGGTATTTTCAAAGAATATGACTACCAGCAAATGCTGATGGGCCAGGCTCCTTAGATACGGAAGTTGCCGCTGAAGTCCGTAGATGGACTCGAAATTCGTGAACAACAACAAGAGACTCCGCTGAGTAATTTTTCTCCGCACATGGCTGTAGACCATAGAAAAATCAGTTTCTCTGTATGCCGTCTTTTGATTGTATAATACTTTCAAAATACGGGACATCTGGCTGTTCATCTTACCAGCGGCCACGACAGACCCTATTTTGTCCTGAAAGGTTATTAGACCGGCCTTATCGGATTTCTTTATTGCAATATTCGAAATAACCAAGCTCGCGTTGATGGCATAGTCCAATAAACTCATTCCATTAAAAGGCATTTGCATTACCCTTCCCTTGTCGATCAGGCTGTATACTTGCTGGGAACGTTCATCCTGATAATGATTCACCATCAGGTGACTTTTCCTGGCCGTGGCTTTCCAGTTGATCGTTCTGTAATCATCACCACTCACGTACTCCTTGATTAACTCAAATTCCATATTCTGACCAATACGCCTTATTCTCTTTATGCCGGCTTCTGTGAGACGATTGGAAATGGCCATTAGTTCATACCTACGCATTTGAATATAGGATGGGTAAACCGGCACAAGCTTCTCTCCGGAGAACTCAAATCTCCGTGACAAGAAGGCAATAGGCGAACGGATAAAAACATTAACTGTACCAAAGGAATACTCACCTCGCTTAACGGGACGTAAAGAATAAGTAATGACTTTATTTCCACCGGGCGCGATGATCAAATTAAAATTCAGATCCCGGCGTTGAAACTGGTGTGGGATTTCATCAAACACCGTGAGGTGTATGGTAAATGGATAAAAGTTTTCAAGGTGAATCCTGATTTCATTTTCATCTCCATTTGATAGAATTTCTGGTGTAACCCGGTACCCATGCAGGCCCTTGCGCGTTCTGAAGAGGAGGACGAAATCTGTTAACGCGATAGCTATCCCTAAATAAAAAAGTGCTTTAGGGAAAAAAATAAAATCACCGGCTATAAAGCTCAGGATAAAGCCTGTGACGATAACAGCAACGGCTAAAAACAGCCGGCTATTCAGGTAAAGTGCTTGAACGACTCTCACGCTTAGCGGGGTACTTCTACTTTATCAATAATTTGTCTTACCACTTCATCCGGAGTGACGCCTTCCATTTCCTTATCAGGCGTCAAAAGCACGCGATGGCGAAGCACCGGAAGGGCGATGGCTTTAATATCTTCGGGAGTCACAAAATCGCGCCCGTGCAAGGCAGCATACGCTTTGGATCCGTTAAGAATTGCAATAGAAGCCCGGGGCGAGGCGCCCAAAAATAATGCAGGGCTATTACGCGTTTCATAAATTAGCTGAGCTACATATTTCAACAGATTTTCTTCTACATGGATATGCTGGACCGTTTTTCGGTATGCGCTAATCTCTGTTGCACTAAGTACGGCGTTCACCTCACTCAGTGGCTGTAAACCATGACGCTGGTGATGGCCACTGATAATGGTGATTTCCTCTTCAAGCGTCGGGTAGTCCACCAGAATCTTGAACAGGAATCGATCGAGTTGTGCTTCCGGCAACCGATAAGTCCCTTCATGCTCAATCGGGTTTTGAGTCGCGACAACCATAAATGGATGTTCCAATCCATAGGTAGTCCCATCAATGGTTACCTGCCTTTCTTCCATGACTTCAAACAAAGCTGCCTGTGTCTTTGCCGGAGCTCTGTTGATTTCATCGATCAGAACAATATTTGAAAAAATGGGGCCTTGTTTAAATTCAAATTCCGAATTTTTCACATTAAAGACGGTGGTTCCCAACACATCGGAAGGCATAAGGTCAGGTGTGAATTGAATTCTTGAAAAGTCAACTGAAATAACCTTCGAGAGCAATTTGGCCGTGAGGGTCTTTGCTACACCGGGAACCCCTTCAATGAGTACGTGCCCGTCTGCTAAAATAGCGGTAATGAGCAGGTCGATCATTTCCCCCTGACCCACAATTATTTTACTGATTTCTTCCCGTATTCTTTTTATGCTTTCATTTAGCTGATTTAGATCAATCCTGTTTGTAAAATCCTTTTCTTCCATAACGATTTGTTTTTCTAACCGGTAATTTTATTTATATAATACTTATTTTATCAAATGACCTGAGCTTATGCCAGTTCTATTTATTAAACATCTCAATCTCCCGATTGAGATCTATCAGCTCTTCTGCTGAGATCTTCGTCTTCGCCTGAACGGAATTCATTGCCATAACCAGTCTGCGTATGTCTCCTTCATGTTTGCCGGTTTTTCGGGCTAAGGTCTGAATAAAGGAATCATCCAGTTTTGTTACACTCATCCAATGCTGTGATCGAATATGATCCAGCAGATAATGAATGCGCTTCTCTGCGATACTTTTGTGTCCGGCACTCTGATAGTAGAGGTTGCCAATGGTTTGAATAAATTCAATGGTTGAATTTGCAAGTGGCTTTATTACCGGTATGATACGCTGCTTGCGTTTCATTTCAAATACCATATAAAACAAAAGTGCTATTATGCTGACATAATATGCCCACCGTAAGGGTTCATTTGTAAGAATAAAACGCAAAGGAGTTCCCACTTCCATCCGGCCTAAATGATAATACTCAGTCCATTTAACGGGAGCATCCGAAAGATATGAAAGTGTAGTGGACGCAAACTTATGGTTATCCGAAGTGAGCAAACAGATGTTTGTGAATACAAGGGGTGTGCTGTTCAGGATAAAATCGCCTTTGCCCCAGTGAACCCTGATGGTTACCGGCAGACCTCTGTCATTTTTGGCGATAACAGAGGTGCGTGTTGAATCAAAGCGATTAAAGTAATTATGAATGTTATCTCTCCGGTATACATACTCACTTATCGTATCTGCGTGGGGGTTAACAAATCGGAGTGTTGCCGTGTCATTTTTAATGTCAAAATCTGCCATTTTAAAAAAATAGTCATATGTGCCTATGGCCAGCGTGTCGGCAAAATGTCCCTGGAAATATTGGGAGGAAATCAGTGCATTACCTCCATCTGCAACGTGTTTTAAAAGAAAGTCGCTGTCTTCCTTTCCACCATTGAAATTTGAGCTGATAATAAGAATATTGGTGTTCTCCGCTACCGAATCGGATAGTTCGTACAAGGTTCTGTATGAATGCTGAATGTATCCTTCATGAAAAACCGAGTGCAGCAGGCGATTCAAAGCATAGCCGCCATACGGATCCTTATCAGTGTGTGAGTAAGTAACAGTCCAGCTGTGCTGCTTTGGGCTGAGTAGTTTAACCATCACGAACAAACCGAATGCCGCAGAGATGTAAAGTATGTATTTCCAATCCTTTTGCATTATTGTCGGCCGATCACTTTAGTTTCCCCTTCCATTCATCAAAGATTACCTGTACTCTGTAAAATGTTTCCTGATTAATGTTGAAGTTCCCATACCATGCATACTCAAAATAAAAGTTGAGTTCATTAAAACCAGCTTTTACATCCTTTGTTTTTAATTCATCGATGTAGTCATGGTTGGTCTTTCCCTGATTCCAGTGGATCAGATTTTTGTCTGATAGCATTTTTAAAGCATATAAAAACAACAAGCGTACTCCCAGGCGATAGTCGTTTTGCCGGGTGGCCTCCTGAATCAGTTTCTCGAAATCCATTTCATGAATGTTCTCATCCAACGCAGAATAATTAAATGTGTTTGCACCCTGACCCGAATAAAATACCTTAAAGGCATTCACTTTCAGTAGCATCATAATAAGAACCACCAATATTATTATCCCCACAAAATACATTAGCACACGCCCCCAGTCTGTTGTAACGGCGCTTTCAAAAATTGCCTGAACCAACTGGTTAAGCCAGAGCAGGAACCTGTCCCATATACTCTCAGCAACTGTCGGTGTCTCTTTGTACTGCAACTCAGAATCTTCCTTCAGTTCCTCAACGGTTTCAGTGTCAAAATTCCTCAGAAATATCGTGCTTGTATCCGGCAGGGCGTAGGAGTCTTTGTCTTCCTCCAGCACTTCTTCAGCATCCCCGGAAACGGCGCTTTCAACCAGAGAGTCTTCTTGCTGACAAAATACAACGGTGCCAATACACTGCAGGAGGAGAAGAATGAAAATTCGCTTCAAAGTATCTTTTAAAATTAAAATTGCTCTTCTGGGGACGGTGCCGTGCCCTGGTCTTGCCCAATCGTGCTGATTTTATTCATAAGCCCTTTTGCTTCCTTCAACTCCACCAGGTTGAAGTATTGAAACGCAATACCAATATTGGGCAACGTAGCCAGTACCATCTGGGCGAGATAATAAAGCGTAAACAGGACGATGGTTAGTATTTCCAGGCCGGTTGTAGGCTCCTGGAGGGTATCTCCGGAGGTGTTGTGCAGCGCAGAAACAAAGGTGACAGTATACCAGGGAATCAGAAAAATATAGGAGATGGTCATCATTATCAGATAGAGAACCATGATGAGCCCAAACGTACTCCACCATTTACCCTGAACCAGTGAAAACGACCGGCCAATCGCTTCAAAAAAACCCTTGTTCTCATATGCCCTGACAATGAATGTAAGTGAAACACTAATCAACAAATAGAAAATACCGACAATAAGGAATAAAATCCCAAAAAATATGAGGGCTGGAGAGATCGTGGCCAGCAGAATTACAGGGATGATCATTACCAAATAAGCGGCAATTGCCAGTAATGAAAAGAAAAACATCGTTCCAAAGTACATCCAGAAGGTTGAACGAACAGCTTCCCAAACCTCCCCCACTTCGATTCGATTCGATTGTTTTTGCCCATACAGGACGAGATAGTTGTTTATGGTCGCAATTGTCATCACTCCGCTGACGATAAAAAAGATCATTACCATAGCAATCTGAAGCCAGAAATTCACCGACATAAAATAATTCTGTATTGTTTCCGTGTCTCCGGGGTTCGTTGCTGCTGATTGGGTAAGGTTTAAAAATTCGCCCATGAAAGACCCAATCATCATACTGGCAATCAGGACGGGGGGGCCTGCTATAAAAAGTATGCTCTTGCCCAGAGGTTTGAAGTTCTGACGAATGAACTCAAACGTTGCATTCATTTTTTTGCTAAAATCTCTGGCGTGATGAAATTCGATTATGTTAATATTTTCCATTTCGTTTCAGTCGGAAGGGGTAAATGACAAAGTAATAAATCATGAGTATGGCAGATAAGCCGATGATCCCTGCTTTGAGGCTCCAATGCATGAAGGCATACCGGGTAACAAAGGATTCAATAAAACCGGCGAGAATAAAGAAAGGCACAAGCCCCATAATTATTTTCAAACCCTTCATAGCACCCATCTTAAATGAAGTTAACCGGGCATAGGTACCTGGGAAAAGCAGGCTGTTCCCCATGGTAAATCCCGCAGCTGCGGCTATTACTATGGACGAAAGTTCAATGGTGCCGTGCAGCATAATAACTGGAAATGCCTGACTCAACTGCTGCTCGGTGGCGAAAAACATTATAAATGTTCCTACCATCAGGCCATTGTAGAATAGATAAAAACCTGTTCCTATCGAAGCTAAAACGCCAAAAACAAATACCCGGAATGAAACCATTATATTATTCCAGGTGATGGAGAAAAACATCATTAGTTCGCTCTCGCCCGCATAAACCTTGGTAGGATTTCCGTTCTTAATGTTTTCCAGCGTCATGTTTACATAACCGTCGCCCATTATCAGCCGGACGAACGTATCGTCGTAATACGCAGATACGGCTCCCATGATTCCTGCTGCAACAAAGATAATAAATGCATACAGCAGGGGTTTCTGTACTTCGCCCATTACCTCCGGAACTTCATACTTCCAAAATGTGATAAACCGGTTGCTGTCCTCGCGCTTATTTTTGTAAATCTCGGTATGTACTTTACTGGCGATGGCATTCAGGTACTTCACCGTTCTGCTGTTAGGATATTTGGTACGGGCAAATGAAAGATCATCCGTAATCTGAATGAACAGCTCAGCTATCCGATCAGGATCAGCCTGTTGCTGGTGCTGAACAACTCTTTCGAATTCCTCCCAGCGGGGTTTATTGAGTTTTACAAAAGCCGCTTCTTTCATAACTTCTTATCTTCAAATGCTAACGTGTTATCAGGTGCTTATCCCCCGGAAGAAACCTTAATGACTTCGTTCCATACCCGAAATATATTTTTAGAACATACCTTTTCGATATCCTCAGGTGTATAGCCACGCTTGAGCAAAACGAAGATTAAATTCGGATAATCGGAAACATCTTTCAGGCCGAGTGGCAGACTGTCGCCAACGCCGTCATAGTCCGAGCCAATACCAACATGATCAATTCCAATGAGCTTAACAACGTGATCAATATGATCGGCAACCCGTTCCACATCCGAATACAGATCAGCATGGTTGGCAGCAAATTGATCTATGACGGGCTGCGCAGCGGAATCTCTGGAAGTCAGTCCTTTCGCAATCAGTATTTTTTCTAACGAATCAAGTGCTTTGCTGTTTACGCGAGCAAGAGAATCCAGAAATGATGCTCCAAAATTTATTTGAATTACCCCTCCATTTTTTCCCAATTCCTTTATCATGTCATCTGACATATTACGCTGAAAACCGGGAGTAAAATAACGGCATGAGGAGTGCGAGGCGATTACCGGTACATTTGTAATTCTCAGTACATCATAAAATGCACTATCCGATATGTGGGACACATCTACCATTATTCCAACCCGGTTCATTTCCTCCACTACCTTTTCGCCAAAGGCACTCAAACCGTTCCACGTGTTGAGTGTATCATAGGAAGAGTCACAGATTTGGTTATCCTTACCATGAGTGAGCGTAATATACCGAATGCCCCGGCTGTAGAAGTATTCAATGTTATCGATGCTATTTCCGATTGGCGCACCGTTTTCCATACCTAATGGAAGTGATATTTTTCCCGCTTTTGAATTTGCCTCGATATCCCCCGGAGTTCCGGCCAATGCGAATTTATCAGGATGAGCTGCAACTATGCCTTCGATCAAATTGATTAACGAATCGGCGAGAGGTTTTCCCTGATCCGGCTTCAGTTGATTTTCCGATGGAATGTAAATGGACATGAAGGGCGCATCAAGACCTCCTTTTCGGGCACGTTCGTAATCAAAATCTCCTTCTGTTGTGCTGATAGGAATCCCTAAATATTCGCGTTCAAGCCGGAAGCGTTTTATTTGAAGCCTGTAAGGCAGGTCTACGTGGGTATCGGCAAGAATAAATTTATTTGCCAGTTCAACTGCCTGCGCTCGAAGTTTTTCATCTTCCGTGATTGAATCTGACTTTTCCCCCTGGCAGGCAGTGAGGAATACACAAATAACTAGCAACGCCTGATAAGTTTTCATTGTTAATGCTTTATTTTGAAAATTGCACAAATTTAAAAGTGGATGCAAACAGTTCGTGTACGCACAACTCAAAATGTTTTTATTGACTATCCAGTAGCCAGTGTCGGCGATCGTATTCTGGGACATCTAATCGACAGAATTATCCTCATTCTGTACACTGTTGCCGTTGTGGCCGCTTTGTTGAACTCTAATGTTGACCAATGGTATGTGTGGCTAGTTCTGCTCGGATTCCCCTGGCTGTTTTTTAATCTGGCCTTTGAAGTTTTCATGAATGGCCAAAGCCCTGGTAAACAAGTCATGAAGACCAAGGTGGCACGCCTGGACGGTACTCCCCCAACCGTGGGTGACTATTTATTACGCTGGATCTTTGGCCTTGTTGACTTTTATGTACTTTCAGGAGCAATTGCGGTAGTCATTATTGCTATGGGTGGCAAAGGCCAACGGTTAGGAGATATCGTGGCGGGAACAACGGTGGTTAAACTGGTAGAGCAACATGAGATATCAGCAAAGGATGTGTTTGTAACTGCCGATGAGATACATGTTCCAACATTTTTTCAGGTTACCCAACTGAGCAGCAACGACATCGAGTTGATACAGCGTGCGCTTGAGGTAAATCGGGACCAGGGTAATATCCAACCGGTGTTGACTATTACGGAAAAAATCAAAGCCCTATTGGGCATTCAAAGCGACTTACCACCCGTCAAGTTCTTGTATACGATCATAAAAGATTACAACAGTCTAACTGCCGGCAGCTGACAATGGAAAACCTTCCTGAATACACACTGGCACATCTTGCGCTTCGAAACGGGCAGGACAAGCCTGAAATATGGGTGGCACTGGATGGCGTCATTTATGACGTCACGCGCTCCCGATTATGGCGTGACGGCAAACATTATGAGCATTGGGCAGGACAGGACCTGACCGAAGAACTAAAAGACGCTCCTCACAACGCGAATGTGTTTGATAAATTCAAGATTATCGGCAAGCTGAAAAGCTGAGGGTGAAACTCTACAAAAGTTCAATACATTCTTATCTATTGTTTTTTCTGTAAATTTCAAGTTATAGATTTGCCCTCTTATCCATTACCAAAAAGGACATATTCCATTTATAAGCTGCGACAACCGACAACATGATTATTATAGCTGACAGCGGAGGCTCCAAGATTGACTGGAGAATCATTGAAAACAATGGTACAATCGGGCAGGCAAGCGGACCGGGTTTTAATCCGTACTATCAACCGATCGAGGACTTAAAGAAAAGTGTGCAGGAATTATTGCTTCCGAAGATTCACGAGCAGGTAAAAAAGATATTCTTCTACGGCGCTGGCGTTTCCTCTGAAAAAAATCAGGATACAATTAAAAGTGCATTTCTCGAGTATTTTCCTTCTGCACACGTCGAAATCGGCTGGGATCTGCTGGCTGCTGCGCGGGCATTGTGTGGTTATGAACCGGGTATCGCCTGCATCATGGGAACGGGGTCAAATTCATGCCTATATGACGGGGAAAAGATAATTGGTAATGTGGCAAACCTGGGTTGGATTTTGGCTGATGAAGGCTCCGGCGCCAACATGGGAAGGAAATTTCTGGTCGATTACCTCCGCGAGGTCATGCCCGAGGATCTTAGAAAACAATTTCGTGAACGTTTTCCGCTAACGCGTGAAGAATTTTTGGAGAAGGTATATCAGCAAGAGCGACCCAGTGCCTTTCTGGCAAGCTTTACAAAATTTATTTTCCAGCATCTGAAGCATCCCTATTGTTATAAATTAATATATGACAGCTTTGCGGAGTTCTATGAAAACAATGTCATGAAATACGAAAATTACCGGAGCCTCAAAGTCCATTTTACCGGGTCGATTTCGTTCTACTTCAGCGACATCTTGAGACAAGTAGCCAACGATAAAGGCATTACTGTAAAAAACATTCTGGAAGGGCCCATTGCGGGACTTACACTGTATCATCAGAAGGACTTGAAGTAAATATATTGACAACCACCGAATCAACCTCTAACTACGAAGATCTGGAGCACATGAGTGTTCAAGACCTGTTATTGAATATTAACAGGGAAGACAAGTCCGTTCCGATTGCGATAGAAAAAATTATCCCGCGCATGGAGCCGTTGATTCACCATATCGTTGAAAAGATGAGTTCCGGGGGAAGGCTCTTTTACATTGGTGCAGGCACCAGCGGCCGCCTGGGAGTAGTTGATGCTTCTGAAATCCCACCAACATATGGAATGCCGCACGGCAAGGTTATCGGACTTATCGCCGGAGGAGACAAAGCCATCCGTAAAGCGGTTGAGTATGCTGAGGACGATGCCTCACAAGCCTGGAAAGATCTGGAAGAACACGCAATCAACCAGCAGGACGTGCTGATTGGAATAGCTGCATCCGGCAGAACGCCTTATGTGATCGGGGGCTTGAAAGACGCCAGAACCAACGGTATTACTACTGGTTGTATTGTGTGCAATGAAGGTTCGGAGGTATCAAAACACGCCGATTTTCCTCTTGAAATTGTTGTGGGTCCGGAGTTTGTTACAGGAAGTACACGAATGAAGGCAGGAACAGCTCAGAAGCTCGTTCTCAATATGATTTCTACAACTGTGATGATTAAGCTCGGGCATGTTAAAGGCAACAAAATGGTTGACATGCAACTCTCGAACAAAAAGCTGGTTGACAGGGGAGTGAAAATGATAATGGAAGAACTCCGTATTTCTTATGCTGATGCCGAACAATTGCTCCTGCAATTCGGTTCTGTAAGAAAGGCTGTCGACAGCCGAAGGGACCATGCATGACATTGAGCCTTATTATAACTGGCTAAAATACTACGACCCGTCTACTGATGAATTATCTCCCTTTCACGGTAAGGAGTATAATCTTGATTTATATTCCGAAACGGTTTATGGCTATTACATCGATCCTTCCTGGGATTCTATTGGCTCTGAAACATTATACATAAAAATTCTATATACCGATTACAATCTTGGATTCACGGTTATTGAATTTATTGGAGAGTGGAATGATGCTATTAACAACGACATCATGACGCTTAAACGGAATATACTTGAGGTAATGTTGAAGGAAGGAATCTCCAGATTTATTCTCATTGGGGAAAACATACTGAACTTTCATGGATCAGACGATTGCTATTACGAAGAATGGTTCGACGAGGTCGAAGATGGTTGGCTGGCTGCAGTCTGTTTTCCTCCTTTCGTTCAGGATGAATTCAGGAAGTATCACCTCGACAGTTACATTAATATGGGCGGGACCTTACAGATTGAAAACTGGAGGACTTTACATCCGATGAGTTTCTTCGAGCTTGTCGACTCATTGATTCAAAGGAGACTCAACTGAACATCGCTGACCAGTGCATCGGCAGGAACGAGGTAGTCACGTCTTGATTGCATTTCACGGCAAAGGATACGCGTTCTTCTGATCTTTCCCCTTTTATAATACTTACCCTGCAACTTGAAAATGCTGCCTTCCGGCACCTCTGAAAGGACCATTTGATTTGAATTCTTGTCGAATTTCCGAAATGCCTGGGTAAGCTCGGAATCAGCAAAAGAACTGGCCTTTGGATTGATCATATGCCTTCGGAGCTCATGTAAGATTTCCTCCGGAAATACACTTTCCCAGAGTATGGGGAGCATTAGGTTGGTAAAGGTGGACCTCCATTTCTCTCCATGCGGGTCAACCCGGGTTCCAAACTGAAGGTAGACATGAAGGTGGGCTACTTCATGGACATAGGTCACTAAAAAGAGGTAGGGGTTAAGGTCATTGTTAAGGGTTATTCGGGGATGCCTTCTGGTGTGACGGCTTGTAAAGTCGCCTACTTTAGTCTGACGGCTTTTTGTGATCTTCAGCTCAAAGGGACTTGTCTTCCACAAGGTGAAGCAGTATTCCAACGCTGCAGCTGGAACATGCGTTTGCAATATGGTAAAAACCTGATTTGCGTTCATAAAAAAAAGGCTTTAGTTGTCTAAAGCCTTCCCGAGAATTGTGCTGAACTAAATTGCTTACTGAGCAGCAACAGAATCAACAACAACAGCAGCGCTGTCAACAACAGCAGCAGCTGAATCAACTACTTCTTCAACAGCAGGAGCTGCAGTTTCTTCAGCAGTTTCAGCTTTCTTAGCGCAAGCGACAAATGCAACAGCAAAGCCACAAACCGCTAATAACATGATCAATTTTTTCATAGTTTACAGGTTTTAAAAAATTCACCGCAAATATAACAGTACTAACCCACTCTTGGTCAAGGGGGTAATAAAATTTATTTTTTTCGAAATATTAACCTGAGTGGAACCCCTTCAAAATCAAAGTTTTCTCGCAGCTTGTTTTCAAGGAAACGCTCATAAGAGGGCTGTATATATTGCGGCAAATTGGAGAAGAAAACAAACGATGGAAACCGTGCATTTACCTGGGTTACGTACTTGATGTTGATATGCTTTCCTTTAATTGATGGTGGTGGATGACTCTCAATTTCAGGCAGCATAACGTCGTTTAATTTAGCAGTTGGAATTTTTTTGGTTTTGTTCTCATACACCTTCACCGTTTTTTCAATAACCTGAAAAATACGCTGTTTGGTAATCACGGATGCCGTGATAATCGGGAGATAATCAATGGGCGCAAGCTTTTCTACTATTTCTTTTTTGAACTTGTCGGCAGTTTTTGAATCCTTCTCCACCAAATCCCACTTATTAACCATGATGACCATTCCCTTGCCTTGTCTTTCGGCCAGATTAATCAGGTTAACATCCTGTGCTTCCAGTCCACGTTCAGCATCGATCACGATAATACAAACATCACTTTCCTCCAATGCCCGTAAGGAGCGTAACACGGAATAAAACTCAATGTCCTCTTTCACTTTTCCTTTCTTGCGAACACCTGCCGTATCGATAAGAATAAAATTGTTACCAAACATTTTATAGTATGAATGAATGGCGTCACGTGTCGTTCCAGCTTCATCGGTAACGATACTTCTCTCCGTTCCCAGCAATGCGTTCAGGAACGATGACTTACCAACATTTGGCCTGCCGAGGATCGCTATTTTCGGAATACCCGCGTCTGGATCTTCAACACCTTCCGATGGAAACGTCTTGATCAATTCATCCAGCAACTCTCCGGTCCCTCCACCGTTCTCTGAAGAGATGGGATATACTTCCCCCAGGCTTAGCTCATAAAACTCAGCAGCTAAAAACGCTTTGTCTGGTGTATCTGCTTTATTTGCCGCGACGAAAATAGGTTTCTTACTGGTGCGCAATATGTTCGCAAACTCCTTGTCAAAGCCCGTCAGACCATCCCGGCAGTCAACCATAAAAATCACAGCAGACGCTTCATCAATGGCAAGTTTAACCTGCTTACGGATCTGGGATTCAAATTTGTCTTCGGATCCCGTTACATAACCACCTGTATCAATAACTGTAAAATATTTTCCGCACCATTCTGCATACCCGTAATGCCGGTCTCTGGTAACACCCGGCATATTGTCCATGATTGCTTCACGCTTTTCGGTGAGTCTGTTAAAAAAAGTTGACTTACCGACATTGGGTCTGCCTACTATTGCTACTATGTTTGCCATTTCCTGCTTGTTATTTGTCAGGTATACTTACCTGTAGATTCTTGTCATTCTGTATATCCAAACTGTTTGAGTTTGAAGGCTTGTTTTCGCCAGTTGTCGGCTACTTTTACGTGTGTTTCTAAAAATATCTTTTTTCCAAAAAATGACTCCATATCCTTCCGGGCCTCAACGCCAACCTTTTTAATTGAGCTGGCACCTTTCCCAATAATTATGCCTTTCTGTGAATCCCGTTCAACGTAAATTACTGCGCTGATCCGGATGATATCGTCTTCTTCCTTGAAGGAGTTTATGGATACCTCCGTACTATACGGGATTTCCTGTTCATAATTCAGAAATATTTTCTCGCGCACAATCTCGGAGGCAAAGAATCTTTCTGTACGATCGGTATACTCGTCCGTTGGAAAATACGGAGGATGTTCAGGCATAAAAGCCAGCAGCTTGGGAAGGAGCTCATCTACTTGTTTACCCGTTTTTGCCGATACGGTTACAATGTCTTTAAGGGCCGGAAGTTGTTGTTTCCAGTAGGTTACTTTATCCTCTACTTGTGATCCTTTGGCTAAATCCGTTTTATTGATGACCAGCATTACCGGAGTCTGACTATTCTGAAAACGTCCGAACAACTCCGGCTCATATTTATCTTCCAGCGCTACCACCAATAATATCAGATCTGCATCTTCCAGCGAAACTTTTACATAGCTCATCATGGCTTCATGCAAAGAATATTTGGGCTCTAATATTCCCGGCGTATCGGAATACACTATCTGAAAATGATCGCTGTTCAGGATACCCATGATCCGGTGCCGTGTAGTTTGAGCTTTTGGCGTAACGATGGAAAGGTTTTCCTGCATTAATTTGTTCATTAGGGATGACTTGCCAACGTTTGGTTTGCCAACAATGCTTATAAAACCTGATTTAAAGGGTGTCTGATCCATAATGATTTGCAAAGGTAACTTGTTTTTTAAATGCAAGCGACCTACTTTTGCAAACGCTTTTTAAATACCGAACACGGTATCTGAAATGCAGGTTCGCGTATAGAAAAGAGGATATTTGATCTTCTGAAAAATATATCGCGGGGTGGAGTCCCGATAGTTATCGGGAGTAGCTCGTTGGGATCATATCCGCCAGAGGCGGACACAGGTTCGAGTCAAGTAATGAAGATAGATGATCTTCAAAAAAATATATCGCGGGGTGGAGCAGTTGGTAGCTCGTTGGGCTCATAACCCAAAGGTCACAGGTTCGAGTCCTGT
>JBGSQQ010000048.1:0-116172 GCA_041737945.1 Chryseolinea sp. | reverse complement strand
AAACCCCAAAAATTGATATGTTTGTTACTAGACGTAGCTAGGATAGCTCTTACCCAGTTTAAACTAGAAGAAAGGGATTGTAAGACTTCGCATCATAAAGCACTTCAAGTCTTAGCCTGACGGCTATGGCCGGTAGGCAGGCTTCGCGCCGGCGCGCGACCAACGCTTCAGCTCGCAAAGACGAATCAGTGCAAAGACGTTTCATGCTGGCACTACTCAATCGTAAACTCGAATTCACAAGGTGCATACCTGGTAAAGTACAAACAATCGGCTTGTAATTTGGGTAGTGCACCTCTCAGCTGTGTCCATTTATGAGTACTGGTACCCGGCCCGATTTTAATCTGGTCCTTTCCCTTTTGATACGTTGCATAGTCTCCCTCTTTAATAAGATATGCATGCTCAACACCCTTTTTTGGATTAACGTTTTGTAACGTACCCCCCACACGAAATCCTAGTTCCAGTGTAACAGGCAGGTTTTCCGGACCATCAACGGATACTTTTATCGTTGCTTTTCCATTGCCGGGAGTCACGTATATTTTTGTGCGCAGTATTTGTACATCCGACTGAGCCCGTTCCGATCTGGGGACGCTGCCCCAGGCTTCGGAGTCAGCTGGAATTTTCTCTTTGGGAAGTGGCTGATAGTAGGGTCCGTAAAGAGTGGATGAAAGGATGTACGTCTCCCCGACCTTTTCTAGCTGAGTACTTTCAAACTGCCCCTTTCCAAAAAACGCAGATGAAAGTCGCACGGCTTCCAAAGCCGCTTCTCCTTTGAAATACGTGAAGAATGCCGGATTATTAGTGAGAACAGACATGTCAACTTCTCCTTCCCGTATCCGCACCATATCGGAGTGCTTGAAATGTTTGTGATAACTTGTCGGTAGGGGGGTACCTTCCGGAAGATTTTGAAGCAACGACGGATTTTCCAGAAAACGCGGCAACATATAGCCTAGCTGATCTGGCTTAGCCGTGCGCTGAATGTAACTTACCATTCCCGAGTAACGGCTGTCTTTATCCCGGAGGGCCATATAATTGTACGCGAGATAATAGGCTGACATATTGTTCTGAATGTATTTATCCTGCCGGTTAGAAGACTCTGTCACGATCTCGCCGTTCGAGTGTACCAGATAAAAGGTCAGATCCAGATTTTTGCGCACAACATCAAAGAGGTAGTTCAGTTTCATTTTCTCAGCGATGTCAAGCAGGCTTCTGTTGGTGACAGGCGTATAGACGGCCGTGCTTCGCTCATGATACTGTCCATCAGGATCAATATCAATCTTCTCCGCAAGCCATTGTTCCACTCTCGATTTGTATGCGGGATTTGGAAAAAAGGTATGAAGCCAGGCCAGCGCACCACAAACAACCCAGCGGTGATTAGGTGTGTGAATACCTCCAACCGAGAGGGCTTTTCCAGCATTGAGTAGGTATTGTTTTATCAGCGATGGAAATTCACCATAGCTTAATTTGTTGTTTTGTAACATAATGGAATAGGCTAACGCCAGCGGATAGATCGTAAATCCCAGATCAGGTGTCGAATGGAAATTTGTCGACAACAAATCGATCGTACCATCTTCGTGTTGCAAACTCAACAGTCCGGTAGCTGCCATCGTTAACCGCTGTAACATCTCTTTGGACTGATAGTATTTTGAATCACGCGACACATAGCTGCACATTAACGTTTGAATGAGATTCGATGTTCCGATAGGGGATACGACGCTGTCGTTGTCAAACACCACCCCATAATACGGATTGTTTTTATCGGATATTTGACGGATAAGTATCCTCGGTATGCTTTCATCATTTAGCTTGATGAGTTGCGTTACCAGATCTCTTTTGTCATTGGGTGTTACCGTTTGCTCAGCATTGACAAGACTAAAAAGTAAAAAGGCAAACAGGCAGCTGAGCGTAAACTCTTTAGGTATAATTGCAGATGTCTTGGGTATTTGCATTCCTGAAATTTAAGCGTTGAAATATAAAACTTTACGCAATAGAATGATGGAACACATCGACGGCATTGCTACCCTGGCGTCATTGCGAAGTTGCTTTCTCACGAAGTGAGGATTGCAGCTGTGGCAATCCCTACCTATGAAGCAGACACGCTTTAGTAACAAGGCCGCATACCGAAGTGATGCACAATTACCAAACCTGGTAAATTTCCCTTGAACCGGTAACGTACATTTCAGTATAACCCTTCATCCCTTCCTGCATTCTTTTCATTTCGTCGGTTCCCTCCATCTCTTTCCAGGTATTCTCATAAGCTGCCAGGCTTTCAAATTTGGTGACCATGACAACCTTGTTGAACGGCCCGGTTACATCAGTCATGATGTTGACAAATTCGTTTCTCGGGGACATTAAATCTTTAAACAATTTCGCCATTTTGGATGCGTTTCCAGGTTTGCAAATAAATATGTCGTGAACTAGGATCATAAATTTTTTGTGTTAGATATTTTTCCCACCTTCAGCGTATTCACTGTGGGTAATGAACTTGAATTTACATATCAAATGCGACAAGAATCAATTTAGGGCTTGTACCCCAGATTCTAGCCTCTCAGCATGAGATTTCTTCAAAAGATTGTCATGCGGCGTTTGTATACCTTGAGAACCGTGTAAACATCCCCTATTCTCCAAATTGCTCTTTTAACGTTACCTTTGCTGCATTCCTGAACTTTTTAAGGGGCAGACTTATGATGATTACCAGATTCTGGCAGATAATACGGGATGACTCCAAAAGAACTTTTGAAGTGTGTGGTCAGGTGCCCAATGAAAATTCGTTTACCAACAAGACATACGCCATGCAAAGGGTCGGAATGAATGTAAGCTGCCAGACACCGCCGGTAACGAATAAAACGTCAAGCAAAGACCTTGTCAAAATTACAGGTTACACCCGCGAAGATGGATTGATGGAAAGACTTTTGAAACAATACCGGGAGATCACGTTGACAACGTATGATGAATGGTAATTGCATCAACCTTTGTCGTCTACCCAGTCTGAGGAAATTTTTTATTTGCCCTGCCCGACCCCTTGTTGGTGTTCTTTACCAATAAGATAAGGTATTGACTTACTCGTAAATCGCCTGAAGGAAATATTCTGCTTTTAATTTATATTGAACCGTTAATCATTCCTTCGAATTAAACCTTCGACCCGATAAACGATGGAGAATAAAAAGATATTCATATCCAGAATAATACCTTCACTGGGAGCTGAATTATTGACAGAAGCCGGTTTCGCTGTGACTACCTCGGGCGAGGATAGACCGTTAACGCAGGATGAGTTAATAGAAAAAGCCAGGACTCATGATGCAGTGCTTATTACAGCCACTGAAAAGATTGATAAGAAGTTTTTAAATGCATGTTCGCACCTTGACATCATTTCTCAGTTTGCTGTGGGATATGATAACATTGACATTGCTGAGGCGACAAGGCTGGGTATCCCGGTTGGGTTTACCCCTGGCGCAATGAGTGACGCGACCGCGGATATAGCATTTGGATTGATGATTGCAACATCAAGGAAGATGTTCTACATGCACAAATCTATTATAAGAGGTGAATGGAGTTTTTTCAGACCTACTGCAAATCTTGGGATGGAACTGAAGAACAAGACCCTGGGGATCTTTGGGCTAGGACGGATAGGAATGGAAATGGCAAAACGATGTGTTGGTGCGTATGACATGAAGGTAGTTTATCATAACCGCAAAGCTAATCCGGAAGCTGAACAAAAGTTTGGAGCCAGGCTGGTCGACTTTAAAAGTTTACTGGCATTAAGCGATGTGATATCGGTTCATTGTTCACTAAGCGCTGAAACCAAAGAGGTGTTTAATATGGCAGCCTTTTCTCAAATGAAGCCGGGATCCATATTTATTAATACCTCGCGGGGTGGAGTACATAATGAAACGGATTTAATCGAGGCACTGCGTACAGGCTTGATTTGGGGCGCGGGGCTTGATGTTACAAATCCGGAGCCGATGAAAATGGATAATCCGTTGTTACAAATGGAAAATGTAACCGTACTGCCACACGTTGGTTCTGCAACAGTTGAAGCCAGAAATGAAATGGCACGTAAGGCCGCAGTTAATATCATTGAGTTTTATAGGAGTCGAAAGGTTCCTCATATAATAAATCCTGAGGTGTTGAAAGGTTAATAATACTTTTACCCGCGCCCGATGTATGGCATTTTATTAGCCATAACAGTCAAGAAGGGAACATTTGTGTCAGGCGGCAGACTCGCCATGTATACCACCGCACGCGCTACATCCTTTAGATCTATAGTGGGTTCGATTTTCTCCGATCCGTCAGCCTGCAGTATTCCTGCTTCTATTTTTTTTGTTAAGGCACTGTTGGCATTTCCGATATCAATTTGTCCACAGGCAATGTTAAAGGCGCGACCCTCCAATGACGTTGCCTTGGTTAAACCTGTCACGGCATGTTTGCTCGCTGTGTAGGGTGCTGCCTGCGGCCGCGGCACATGGGCGGAAATGGAACCATTATTTATAATACGCCCCCCAATTGGGTTCTGCTGCTTCATAATGCTAAATGCTTCCTGCGTACATAAAAAGAGACCTGTCAGGTTCGTGTTTATTACCCTTTGCCATTCCTCCAGCGTTACCTCTTCAAGTGGTTTTGGTGGAATATTTATTCCTGCATTGTTAAACAACAGGTCAAGGCGACCAAAGGTTTTGATGGTTTGAGTAAAGAGGTTTTTTACACTTTCAGGAATGGTTATGTCCGTCGGGACCACCAGCGTCCGTTCACCACCCCAGGCGTTAGCCGTTTCGATAAGTTCTTTTTCTCGTCGCCCTGCAAGAACAACTGACCAGCCATCCTGATAAAGCGCTGCCGCCACAGCACTGCCGATGCCGGAGCCTGCTCCCGTTATTATGGCAATCCTATTGCTCTGATTCATTCGTTATTTTGTTTGTCCCTGTCACAATGCCCTCTTCCTCCATATACGTTTGTATAATTTCGTCTGTGGAGCGATCGGTTACAAATCCTAGCGTCGTGGCCTTCAGCGGTTCAAAGTGCGGAGGCCAGGTGAGCACAATACTTTGCAGAAAGGCATCCGGCTGGTGAGATATTAATTTGGTTATCTCGGGGCTGCTCATTCGCGCCAGACTATTTATCATGTCCTGAACAGTTGTAGTCAATCCCGGTAAATTGATCGTGCGGTCGTCTCCGAGTAATTCTTCATCAATATTGGCCGCGTGAATAAAATTTTGAATCACACGTTTCGGAGATTGAATCCACACCGGTGTTTCAGGAGGGACCGGGTAAGTCGCCGTTTTTCCGTTCAAGGGTTCACGGATTATGCCGCTGACAAAAGAGGACGTAGCCGCATTTGGTTTTCCGGGCCGTACGGCAATAGTCGGCAACCTCAGACACCGGGCATCGACAAAGCCGCGGCGGCTGTAGTCATTCATCAGGAGATCTACCATGGCTTTCTGCGTACCATAAGAGCTCCGTGGTTTCGGACTGGTATCATCCTGAACAGCCCTGGAAACATCTCCGCCAAAAATGGCGCATGAACTGGCAAATACAATCCGTGGATGAAAAGCAAGATCTCTGCAGGCTTCCAACAGTCGTAAGGAGCCATGAAAGTTTATTTTCATCCCTAGTGGGAAATTTTTTTCAGCTTCCCCACTCACGATGGCCGCCAGGTGGAAGATCACATCCGGCCGTTGTTGAACAATGTCTTTGATGACAGCCTCTTCGCTGAAATCTCCAGCAACACATTCAAGCCTTGAATCCTGCGGCATGTTGTCAGGAAATGCGATATCTACGAGTGTCAGATGGACAAGTTCTCCACGTGACAGACCGCCTTTTTCTATCAGTTCTTTCGCAAGCCTTCTGCCAAGGAAACCTCCACCGCCTAGAATTACTGCACGCATAGAAAATAGATTAAAATGAGTTAGGACTGTTGAAACACTGCTAAATATCACACAAAAGAAATTGTCTACAAAGAGTCTTCGTCAATCCTATCTCCGGTCGAAGAATACTATAGATCAGATTAGTAAGAATGACTCACGTATCTATTCGGTGGCACGTCCGACATGAATGTTGGTTCACCTGGATGATTTACTTTGCAGCTCCTTGTATTACCGGAGCGGTTACTGTAATCTCCTCCTGGCTGATAACAAATTCAGCTCTCCTGTTTTTCTGATGTTCTTCTTCTGAACAATCCGCACCGTGACACGGTACTACCGGCAATGATTCGCCATAGGCCTTTAGTACAATTCTTTCTTTGGGGAGACCTGCGGCGATAAGGAAGTTACTCACCGATTGAACCCGCCGCGTAGATAATTTTACATTGTAATCGTCTGTTCCGCGGTCATCAGCATGTCCGGCAATAATCAGCTTGCTGGTTTGATCGCGGTCAAGAATTTGCTTAACCTGCCTCAGGTATCCTTCATCAGCGGGATCCAGGTCTGCTTTATCGAAATCAAAGTATATATTTCTTAGCTTGGTCATGTCGGATCTCTCCAGCCCTTGTAAGATAGATGATGGCCTGGTTCGGAATTCAGACAGATTCCCCTTTCCTATTAACTCATTACCACGAGGAGTTTCCCGGTAAAGAAGGCTGTCGCGTTCCGTAATTTCGCTCAGGGTTTCGCCCGTCTGAATAAATACTTTTGAAGTGCCTTTGTCTGTGTCGACCATGAGCAGTTCCGATTTTCCGCTCTTGATATCGTCGGCAATTTTAACTGATGACACCACTGCCAGTGGAACAACTTTTTTTATACCGGTATCAGGTTTTTGTTCCAGGATTACCGTGAACTTGAGGATATCAGCTGCATCCTCAGGAATCGTGAGGTCTTGAAGGGTAGTCAGGTAGTCATCATGCGATACCGAAATATTATAGGATTCGCCGGGTTTGCCTTTAAAAGTCAACAAACCATCCTTGATCTCCACGGGAATATTCTCGCCGGTTTTTTTATTTCCAACGGTAGCTTTATAACCTTCGACGGGTTTCCCCTTCGTATCGGTTACTAAACCCAGAGCCAGTACGCTTTTGACTTTGTCCCCATACAGGGGAACGGGGATTATCATTGAAGCCTTATCGGTTTTTCCGTGTTCTGCCATTCCTGATGTGCTGCCCGTCAGATTGTCCTTCGTACCTACAATCACAAATGCCGTTCCTTCTTTCAGCGTAAAATCCACCATTCCGTTCTCGTCGGTTGTCAGTTCCTGTTCGTTTTCACCGAAGGTAATTACCTTCACGGTGGCGTTTGCCAGCGGTTGATTGTCTTCACCTTTAAAAACCCGCGCAGCCATTGGCACCGGCTGTGCGTCCGGCAAGATCATCGTCCAGATCTTAGGATCTTTATCATTTTTCCCGATAACCAGTTTGTGGCTGGCTCTCGTACTGTCATTACCTTGAACATCAATTTGATATTGATGCCCCTTTCTGCCTAGAAAAGTAATCTGTGAGGTATCCCCGGGATACGGTATTTTCTCACCGGTAGTCTCATCGACAATGGATACAACCGCAGCTTTTTTAGGTTGTCCATCCTGATTCTGAATGAAACCAATACAAGCGATCCGGCTGGTATCGCTGAAGGAAGTAATCAGGTTTGTTTTGGATTCATCCGCGATATCGGACGCCAATCCGGTCTTGTCTGCCTGCGTGGCTACAATTACGTAAGCAGTTTCCACCGGCACGGTGAAGGTAAAATTCCCATTGCCATCTGCGCGCGGGGTCGAATCAGTGCCCGTGCTGGTTACCAGTTCAACGGAAGCTTCCGTAAGCGGTGTTCCTTTCAGACTATCGTATACAACGGTGACAATTTCGACTTCCGCAGGTTTTTCGAAATAGAACAGGTCATCGTTTCCCCAACGTGAGGATGCGAAATAGCCATTGCGCTGGTCAGCCTTGGTAATCAGCGAAAAATCATCCGCCGTGGAATTTATCGGATAACCAAGGTTTACCGGTGGGCTGAACCCATTTACAGTTTGTTTTGACTCGAAAAGGTCAAGTCCCCCCAATCCGCCGTGACCACTTGAAGCAAAATACAAGGTGTTGTTGATGAAAAAAGGAAAGGTTTCATTTTCAGCCGAGTTAATGACAGGGCCCAGGTTAAACATTTTGCCCCAGGTGCCGTTGGTTCGCACAACGCGATAGATATCTGTTCCTCCATAACCCCCGGGTTTGTCGGAAACAAAGTACAACGTATTACCATCTTCTGATATACAGGGATGTGCGAATGAATAAGCCGGATCGTTAAATGGCAAGGGTGTTGCCTTCCATGTGGACTTCGCTTCATCAGCGACCGCTTCGTATAATGCCAGTCGCCTTTCATATACATCTTC
Organism: Chryseolinea sp.; assembly: GCA_041737945.1. Classification (GTDB taxonomy): domain Bacteria; phylum Bacteroidota; class Bacteroidia; order Cytophagales; family Cyclobacteriaceae; genus Chryseolinea. The sequence goes on along the minus strand of JBGSQQ010000048.1, from coordinate 107,874 downwards.
TCTTCCTTCCACGGTAACTGTCTGATTCCGGTTCAATATCATGTTCTGGAACTGATTGTAGAACATGGCAGGCCCTTCATGGTGACGGGTGTTCAGGTCTTCTTCGAATAATTGAGGCGTCCCAAGTTGTTTACCGTCGGTCACGGGGCTAAAATAGAGGTTCAGGAAGTGCGTATTGTCCCAATGATATTTTTTCCGCAATATCCCCTCCATGCGTGCAGAGGAAAAGACGATGCCCTCCTTAAAATATGCGGGACCAAATTCTGCAACAGAAGTATTAATGGAAAGACTGTCGACCATGACGTTGGATGAGTCCTTATAATACTTTTCAAACTCTCTGAGATCAGACAACGCTTTTCTGGCCAGATAAGAATTGGGGTCCGTTTGAACGACTTGTTCAAGCAACGCGTCTGCCTGATTCCTCTTCTTTAAAATGACCAATATCCGCGCATACTGATAATAGTCGTCCATGGTAAAGACAGCCTGGTTAGCTTTAGCCTCCAGAAACCATTTTTCCGCTTCAGCGGGTTGGTTTGTCCTGAGGTGGCAACGGGCAAGCTGCAACATGACATATCCAGTCTCGGGAGATTTTTTGAGCGCCTTCAGGTAAAAATCTATAGCAGACTGGTAGTGGTGATGCTGGTACTGCGTGTCCCCGTGTTTTCGGTAAGCTACGCTGGCATGCTGTGAAAAAGCCTGTGGTGCGAATAATAATATCAGCAATAGAGCTGGTAGTATTTTGTTCATCGGTATATCTTTTAAAGCCTTAAGCCACGTGCTTCAAAGCAAATGTAAGGAACATTCTTGTTCCGCTTTCTGCGAATTCGCGATCCGCCGCAAACATTTTAGTCTTAAAAGTAACGCGGTGAGAAAACGATGTTCCTGTGGTGTTTGAGACGGTAACCCACCATTATTTCATGCGTGCCATATTGCGTGGTTGCCAGGCTGTTTATGGGGTAACCGTAGGAATATCCTAAACTTAGCTGTTTCGTAATATTCCATTGCAGGAGCACGTCAAAGGAATCATCTAACCGGTAGGAAAGACCAACCCACACAATCTCTTTAATAAGCAGGTTGGCGTTCAGATCAAATTGAAAGGACCCACCCTCAACCCATCTCAACAAAACATTCGGTTTCAATTTGAAATTGGGCCCCATGTCGAATACATGTCCGGCAGCAAGAAAAAACTGACGAGTTTGTCTTGCCGTAGCGACGGCATCCTGATTATCCCACTTGTTGTTGATTATCGCTGGCAAGGAAAGTCCTAAATAACTTCTGTCAGAATAGTAATAGACGCCAATTCCGAGATTAGGCAAATACCGGCTTTCTGTTTGAGCAAATGCCGGATCAGGTATTCCACCGGGTGTGACGATGGACAAATCATCAAGGTTGGACCGGTAGTACGTTACACCGGCCTGACCACCTACGGCTATCTTTGCTTTTTCAGACACTGGTATCCGATAGGCATAGGTGCCATATACGGTGTACTGATTCGTTACACCTACCTCATCATGTATAAAAACACCGCCTATCGCAGAACGCGATAATTTCCACGGAGAATGCACCGACGCCACGTTCGTCTGTGGTGCACCGGACAAGCCAGTCCACTGAGCGCGCGATGCAACCGTCATCATCAGGGCTTCGCTGCTTCCTGTATATGCGGGGTTGATCACCAATCCGTTGAACATATACTGACTATAAAGCGGATTTTGTTGCGAAAAACCCTGCAGGGAGATCAGTAAAATTCCCAGGAGTAAAGCCACATTTCGGTATACCTTCCTTGTCGCTGCTTTCGGGACTATCGTATAGCTCAAATCATTCATGTCTTATTTCTTGCGGTTTAATGAACCACCACCACATAACCATTCATTGCACTCAATCCGTTGCCGGGTTCCAGGATGTAAAAATACGTACCCCTGTCCACTAATTTTCCAGCCATCTGTCCTGTATTACCACGGCCATCCCACGGGGCAATCGTGTTTTCATAACCTGATTTCTGATAGACAAGAAGTCCCCAGCGATCGTATACTTTAACAAGGTTGTTCGGATAACCTTCAATTCCTTTTATATACCAGGTATCGTTGTTGCGATCTCCGTTCGGTGAGAACCCCTGCGAAACCACCAATTCGTTGTAGATGTATTGGATAGTAACAACAGCATCATCAGTGAGTCCGTCGGGATCTGAAATGGTATAGCTAAAGGTTACCGTTGTGGAGGTATTTCCGCTCGGGGTATACACAATCTTGCCGTCAACAATACTAACGGTTCCTACTGATGGATTGGTTACTGATACGATCGTTAGCTCATCCTTGGAATTATCCGGATCATAATCATTGCCCAGCACATCAATGGTTATCGGTGCTACAGAATTGTGTTGTAACCCGTCGTTTACTGCAACCGGGGGAAAATTGACGCTGATAACCGTGATGCTTACCACGGCCGGAGCTGAAACCAATCCCGCAGCATCCTTGATGGTATACGAGAATGTATCGCTCCCGGAATAACCGGTCGTCGGCGTATACGTAACCACACCGGTAGATGGATTGATCGATACGGTTCCATGCTGAGGGCTTACGGTTATGGTTAATGTCGACGGATCCAAAACATTATCCACATCGAAATCATTGGCGAGAACAGGAATGCTCACAGCAACATTTTCATTTGTAGAGGCGGCATCGTTTACAGCCACGGGTGCATCGTTGACCGGTGTTACGGTGACAGTCACTGTCACCGGGGCCGAAGTCTTTCCTGCGACATCGGCAACCGTATAGGTAAATGTATCCGTGCCATAGAAATCTTTATCCGGCGTGTACAAGAATGTTCCTCCAGGTTGCGCCACAACGGTGCCATGGGCTGGACTGCCTGCCACTGCTACAGAAGAAGGATTGATGGCATTGTCGCTATCGGTATCGTTACCCAAAACAGAAATTACCACGGGTACATCTTCGGGTGTGGTAGCCTGATCAGGAGCGGCAATTGGCGCATCATTTACCGGGTTCACGGTAATAGACACGGTGGCCACATTTGAGAATGAAGAGCCTGAATCATTCAGCTTATACGTGAAAGAATCAGGACCAAAATAGCCAGGATTAGGAGTATACTGTACTGCACCTGAGGTCGTGTTGATCACTACCGTACCGTGCGCCGGTTGTGATACAATGGTAATCATAGAGCCCACAAGAACGTTATCTACATCCGTATCATTGGATAATACTGGAATGTTAACCACGACATCTTCATCCGTTGCTACTACATCGTTGACAGCAACAGCAGGATCATTTACAGAAACAACAGTGATGGTCACCAGTTGATCCGTTGAGTTGCTGGTACCATCGTTCGCATGATACGTAAATGTGTCTGCTCCATAATAATTCAATACTGGAGTGTAAGTGAAGGTGCCATTCGGATTTAAAACAAGATTGCCATGTTGTGTTGTGTTGACCAGTACCGCTGTAATCGGACTTCCGTCCGGGTCTGAATCATTGGTTAAAACCGAATTAGGGTTGGTAACCAGTTGCGTGTCTTCATTCACACTGAAGGAATCAGGGTTAGCAATTGGCGCATCATTAAGCGGGTTTACTGTGATCGAAACGGTAGCAACATTAGAAAAAACGCCGGCATCATTCAGTTTATAGGTAAAAGAATCACTGCCAAAATAGTTCGGGTTTGGGGTATACTGGACTACGCCCGTAGTGGTATTAATTGACAACGTGCCGTGTGCCGGTTGCGTTACAATTGAGATCATCGATCCGGTGAGTGCATTGTCAACGTCTGTATCATTGGCTAATACTGGGATGTTGACAACGGCATCCTCATTCGTCGCGATGACGTCGTTCACGGCAACCGGAGGATCGTTGACAGGTGTCACAGTGATCGTTACTACCTGATCGGTAGAATTTCCTGTACCGTCGTTCGCATGGTAAGTGAAGGTATCTGTCCCGTTGTAATTGGCAACAGGTGTATAGGTAAAGGTTCCATTAGGATTGAGGACAAGGGTACCGTGCTGCGTGGTATTGACCAGCACGGCGGTGATTGGGTCGCCGTCGGGATCAGTATCATTCTTCAGCACTGAATTCGCCACGGTAACTACCAATTGGGTGTCTTCAATGACGGTATAGGTATCCGGGTTGCCAGTTGGCATATCGTTGACCGGGTTTACCGTAACCGAAACGGTGGCTACATTCGAGAAAACGCCTGAATCATTTAGTTTGTATGTAAATGTATCGCCGCCAAAATAATTAGGGTTCGGAACATACTGGATTATGCCTGTTGCTGTATTTACAACCAGCGTACCGTGTGTAGGTTGCGTCACAATGGTGATCATAGACCCCGTGATCACATTATCAACATCGGTATCATTCGCCAGAACCGGAATGTTAACGGCGACATCTTCGTCGGTTGAGATGGCATCGTTCACGGCAGTCGGGGGATCATTCACAGGCACTACGGTAATGGTTACCACCTGGTTAGTAGAGTAGTCTTTACCATCGTATGCACGGTAGGTGAAGGAGTCTGTTCCATTATAATTTGGAGCCGGCGAGTAGGTGAAAGTCCCATCGGGATTAAGAACCAGGGTACCATGCTGTGTGGTGCTAACCAATACAGCAGTGAGTGATTCTCCATCCGCATCCGTATCATTACTCAAAACCGAATTCGGTGAAGTAATTAAGTTTGTGTCTTCATGGGTAGTGAAGGAATCTGGATTTCCCACAGGAACATCCTGAATACTGCAAACTGATATTATAACCGTTCCGACGTCACATCCTTTTGGTATACCCAGATCACATACCTTATAAGTAAACGTGTCAGTGCCATTATAATTTGGATTTGGAGTATAGGTGATAGTTCCGTCCACGCGGATCACGACAACTCCGTGAGGGGTGGTTTTTGTTTCCGGTGTGGCCACCATCGGGCCGCCTTCAGGGTCACAATCATTCAGAAGCACATTGGCATTCACCGGCTTATCTTCATCTGTGACCACCTCATCCGTTACAGCAATAGGCGGCAGGTTCCCGGTGAGGGAATTCCCATTTTTATCCACCGTATTACCCCATGACGGATTGGTGAAAAGCAGTGCAAGCATTAAAATAACTGCATACAACCCTTTATTTACCAGGCAGTTAGTAGTGGATGGCTTCGGTACTTCCATGTTTCTCTTCTTCATATCTTTCTTCATCAGGCGTATCGTTTCTTTGCCGGTTTCCACGTTGTAAAGACTCAAACAAGGAGTCAGTCGTAAAGACACAGGATAAAATGACCTCTAATTTATGGAATTCCACCCGATTCCTTACATGAAATATTAAAGAGAATTGTAACCCATTTAAAGAAAAAAAAACCACATATCGGTGGACAGGTCAATCCAGCGAAAAAAACGCCTATAAAAACTAGCAAAATGTTTAACCGGTTGACTTATAGTACATTATCTTGATTTGCGACTCCCGACGAGTTTCAAAGGTTGGTTTTCAATCGTGTGCATGCCTTTTTTCCCTTACTATATTATAATAGAGACGTCGTCTGAATCTTACTTGTTGCGGTGTTTCCCCAGGAAACTCCTGAAAAAGGTGGCAGGGATGCCGATTTCCAGATTCGTCGGACTTCTGGTGTTGATTACACGCGAAACAGGAATCAGTCTCCCGTTCCGGCTCTACGGTTTCCGACCTGTGGTTTTAAAGTTGGTTTACGTATTTCCAGCCTTGCCTGAAATTGCCAGGGTTTGTTGCACGATGAGATATGTAGTTATGAGCTTAAATAAACTGGCACTTATTCATTCTTCAGGTTATCGACTGGATTCAGGAAGGTAGCCTGTATGGTTTGTGAACCGATGGTAAATAACCCGAAGAAGATAAGGACAAAAATTCCTGAAGCTACCGTGATTATATCTATAGTCACATGGTTTGCCAGATTCTCCAGCCAGAACATGTTCATGTAATAGGCGATGGGTAGTGCAATGACCAGCGACAACAGCAAAATACTAACGTATCCCTTCGACAAAATGTATATAAGTGCATAATTGGAACTTCCCAGTATTTTGCGCACGGCAATCTCTTTCTTCCGCGATTCAATGGTATAAGTCGCCATTCCTAATAAACCAAGGCATGAAATGGTGATAGCCAGGAATGCGATGAAACCAAGCACTTTTACGAGTGTTCCAAAAACAATTTCATACATCCTTCCCAGTTCATCTTCAAACAGGCGCATATCCAGTCTTACTCCCGGATTGATCCGCGCCCATGTTTGCTCAATCGTTCTGGAAGCATGGATAAAGTCACCGTTGTATTCAACTTGAAGTAGTGCATATTCTTCAGGATTGTAAATAAGAGCCATTGGCACCAGGCGTTCACCGAATAATTCATGCTGATAGTCTTTTACCACTCCGATTACCTGCCTCTGACTGGAGTCGTCCTGAATGATCAATGATTTGCCAATTGCGTCAAGAGCACTTTCAAACTGATATGCCTTTACCGCTTCCTCATTCAGCACAATAAAGTCTTTATTGGATTGTCCGGCTTCTTCTGAAAAGAACTTTCCCGCCTGCAGCGTCAGTCCCATGTTTTGAATGTAATCTTCATCAACAGAATAATGGTTTAGAAATTTCCAATCGTTTTCATCAAGGGATTTCTTAAAACCTGAGCCATGTGAAATACCAACCATGGGAACATGAGATGTAGCCGACACACTTTTTATGGTGCTTTGCTTCTCCAACTCGGTTTTCAAACTCTCCAGCGAAGTATTTCCTTTGTGAATGATTACCTTATTTGCGACGGAGAATCCATTGTCATTGTGAAGGAATAGATTCAATTGATTGTACAGAACGATCACGGTGAGTATAAAGATCATGGTAAGTGAAAACTGAACGACCAGCAAGGCTTTCCGTAATCCTACTTTTGACATCATGCGCGTGTTGCCAAGGTTCTTAAGGACCTTCACCGGCTGAAAGCCAGACAGCACGCCCGCCGGGAACAACCCTGCTACAATGCCTACCATAACCGCCAAGGCTATAAAAATTCCATATACCAGATAGTTTGCACTTAGGTTCCATTTGAGGAACCGGGCAAATGCCAGATCAACAATAAATGGCCGCAACGCATAGATCAAACCAATGGCCACCACCAACGCAAAGAGAGAGATAACGATCGCCTCGCTGATAAACTGGAAAAAAATTTGTGACCTGGCTGCCCCTGTTACTTTACGGACACCAATTTCGCGCGCACGGGTAAGCGACCGGGCGATAGAAAGATTGGTGAAATTAAAGCAGGATGTAATCAGTATGATGCCTGCCATTCCGGTCAGGAAGTAAATCAGAAACCAGGGCATGAAAGGTCCGATGGGATTATTAATCATTCTACCCGGCACGATATCCAGCAGGTTCTGTGTCGAATAGGTTGGTTCAATGGTTTGCTCCGGTGGAAGCTTGGAAAAATGGTCTTTACTGATTCTGGCCAGATGGGGATTTATATCCTCTATAGTTTTACCCTCCTGCAGAAGAATGTATACCCAACCGGAGGTGTAGCTATACCAGTTGTCAAGGTCTGTGTTCAACACTTTAGCAGCTTGCAGACTGCGCACGGTTGATATACTGGCAAAGGCATCCGCAATAATATGCGAACGGTTTTCTGTTTTTTTGATTACACCCGTTACTTTGTACAAGCCAAGTTTCCCAACTTTAATGGATTCTCCGACTGGGTTTTCAATTCTAAAAAGTTTTTCAGCGGCTTGTTTGGTTAGCACTACGGAATATGGCTCTACCAAGGCAGTTTTTGGATCTCCGAATTCCAACTCGTATTGAAATACATCCAGCACTTCAGGATCAGCGAAAAGACCACTGACGGGCACGTTGATATCATAGTTTGGCTCTATTTCAAGCCAGTTATTTCCAAAGCCCCTTACGAAGCGGACAGCTTTGTCTACTCCGGTGTAATTGGACAATAGCTCATCCCGTATCGGAAGCGTGGTGGTGGCGGCTTCATTTCTCTTTACTCTGGTTCCCTCATGAGAATAGGGAATCGTGTTTATACGGTAAATTCGGTGGCCCGCCGTATTATGCCGGTCGGCCATCATTTGGTCAGCAACAAGCATGACGATACCCATACAAATAGACATCGCCAATGCAAGACCAAAAATATTGATAAATGAAAATGTTCTGTGTTTGAGAATGTTCCTCAACGCAACGATAATGTAATTTTTGAGCATGTTATTCTATGGTAAACAGTGCAGGATTTTTTCGATGAGACGCGGAAATTGGTGCTTGTGTTACAGGCTGTGCGTATTAAGTTTCAAAAGGATCGATTTGGAGCCATTTATACGTTGACGTTGCAGGATCGGAGGAAAGCATTTAACGGGTATTCCTCTATTCTGTTATTACCGCTATGCGGAGCGATGAGCAGCTGAAAAAAATTATTACCTTCCTGTTATAAATTTAGCTGTATGAATGCATCAAATTTCTCCCGCCGCCATTTTATTAAGAGTGCAGGCCTGGTTTCTGTTGCCGGACTGGTGATGCCCTCGGTCGCCTGCGGATCGAACGTCTCCCAGGGAAAGAAAAAACTCGGCGTCGCGCTTGTCGGGTTGGGCAATTATAGCATCACCCTCGCCAAAGCACTGAAGGAAGCGGAGTTGTGTTACCTCGCCGGTGTTGTGTCCGGAACTCCGGCCAAAGCAAAGGAATGGTCGAAACAATATGGCTTTCCGGAAAAGAACATCTATGACTATAAAAACTTCAAAAACATTGCCGACAACAAGGACATCGATATCGTGTATGTAGTGACGCCTAACAGCTTGCACGCGGAGCATACCATTACCGCGCTCGAGGCGGGCAAACATGTAATCTGCGAGAAGCCTATGGCAATGACCGCATCGGAGTCCATTCAGATGATCAACGTTGCAAAAAAAGCCAACAGGAAACTGGCTATTGGTTACCGCATGCACTATGATCCGAATTTTATAGAAATGAAAAGACTGGGACAAGGTCAGGCGTTTGGTTCCATCAATTACATAGAAGCAGCACTGGGTTATTCCTTTGCGCCGGAGGCGGATTCATGGAAAGTAAAAAAGTCGATGGGAGGTGGTTCTCTCTATAACCTCGGCGTGTACCCGATACAAAGTTCACGTCACGTTAAAGGGTCTGAGCCGGCGTTTGCCACGGCACAAGTGACTACCAGGCGCAAGGAAATATTTAAGGAAATTCCGGAAACCTTTACCTGGCAGCTGGAATGGGCCGATGGCACATTGTGTAATTCCTACTCTGGTCCTGTTGCATTTCTCGACAGGTTGTTTGCCGGATGTACCGATGGCTTCATCGAGTTGAATCCTGCGACACAATTCAACGGTGTGAAAGGTAGCTCCACAAAAGGTATAATAAATTTCGAGTCAGTGTTTCAGCAAAAGCTGCAAGTGGATGACTTTGCGCGTTGTGTTCTTGAAAACAGGGAATCGATAGTCGGTGCAACGGAAGGCTGGAAGGATATGTTAATCATTGATGCTATCCACAAAGCAATTGAGTCGGGGAGGAAAGAGAAGGTTGGATGATTAATGGTTAATGATTAACGATTAATGGTTACAGTTAATGATTAATTATGATTAATTATGATTAATTATGATTAATTATGATTAATTATGATTAATGATTAATGATTAATGATTAATGATTAATGATTAATGATTAATGATTAATGATTAATGATTAATGATTAATGGATAACGGACAGCTGAAAGCGATCAACCCCTGCTTGCCGGTAAGCAGGGAAACGGATAACTATTAGCTATTAACGGATAACGGATAACGATGAAACGAGCGAATAACCTGTTTGACGGTCCTTCGCTCGTTGTAGTGGTGGGTTGCTTTGATCAAACTCTTATAACTCAATCAATATTTAGTGCACCCAGTCCTGATTCTAACCGGGTGGCTGGATTGATTATTTCAAATTCAACACGGTCATTGTAACGTGCATGTTCACTGGTAGCAGGATAAATCATCATGCCGCCGCCTTCACCAACAATCTGAATACGCTCCTCAGTAATACCTTGTGAAACCAGGTATCTTCGGGCATACTCAGCCCTCATTTCCGACAATTCTTCGGCTGACGCTGTTTTTTGCTCATGATAATTGTCAATTTCAAAAAAGCGGGTAAGCAGACCTGGTGCTATAATCGTCCGTGGAGTGGTACCATTGCAGTGTCCGTGTATGATCACGTGTAACATTGGTGCTTCTCTCAGGTGCTCAGCAATACTAGCCATTTCAGATTTGTAAGATGGATGTATCACTGCCGCATTCGCATAGAAGCCTATACTTCCATACTCAATGTAGTCGTCACTGATGACGCCTTCCAGACTTTCAGGCACCATCAATTCCTCTTCAGCAACCGGCTCGGTTGTGACAGGAACAGGATTGGCAGGCTTAGTTGGGCTGTTTGTGTTTTTGCTAACCAGCACCGGCTTTTTCTCTAAAGGCTTAACTTCTTCAGCAGTCTCCTTTAGTACAATAGGAGTCATGTACGCATTTGGCTCTTTGGCAAAAGTTTCACGGAGTGGCGCCGCCATAAACGTATTGCCATGCACATTAGCAGATGTTTTGACAGGTTCATCGTCCGACCACCGGATTTTCTCCACGATGTTACTCAGATTGTCGACGAACGACCAGGTGCCATCATTTGCTATCTCAGCATTCAGACGAATCATGGTGGCCAGGTCTTTCCATAAGTAATCTGGTTGCAGAAGATGTATGTAATATAGTTTTTGCAAGGGGTTGATAGCGTTATGTTCGCTAAATCCCTTTTTGGTAACGAGATCCCCTATGGTTAAGAGGTATTCCTTTGAATTGAATTGCCCGAAGGCTAGATTAGAGAAAGCCAAAAACATGACAAGCCCTAGGGAAGCGATTAGTTTTCTCATAGTGCAGATGTTTTTTATATGTGATGCAACAAATGTAAGCAGTATGTATTATGTGACGAGAACAATACATCTGATAATACGTGCACTCAACGAGTAAATAAGTATTGTTGGAGACAACCATTCATTTTTTTTACATGATGTGTCAATTTTGATAAACGTTAACAACAAGATCCCTATGAAAAACTCATACAAGAGAGTACCACCCGCACCTCATGTTATGGCTTCGCTGTTTGCGCAGTACAAAAAAGCCAGACTGAATATTTCATTTAAAAAATATCTGGAGTCAATCGGGTTTGTTGATCCGGCGCTTTCTATTGTCGGAATGGATGACGCCGCGCATCATCGTACCTCGGCAATGGGTCCGGAGTTAATAAGTGTTCCATCAATTAAGGTTTTGGGCGAGTTGCGCGTGAAAGTTCTATTGGTGGATTTTTCTGACCGACCCGGTATCCTACCCAGAGAACATTATGAGAATATTCTCTTCTCGAAGGACACCTACCCAACGGGTAGTATGATGGACTATTATTCAGAAATATCACTGGGCAAGGTTAGTCTTAAGGGAAGTGTGCACGGCTGGCTACGAATGCCCCAACCGTATGGCTATTATACCTTTAATGGCTCCGGTACGGATGCGCCGTACCCTCATAATGCACAGAAGATGGCCGAGGATGCGGTTACAGTTGCGTTGAACAATGGAGTAACATTTGAGCCACAGCTTGACAAACTCAATCAGGGTATTATCACAGCACTCTTTATTATACATGCTGGCCGGGGTGCAGAGGAGATCGTTGGTCCGCAAAGCAAACAGGAAATCTGGTCACATAAGTGGGCGTTTCGCAATCCTGTTACTGTTGGGCCCAATCTGATGGCCAGTATTTATCTGACTGTCCCGAATGATTGTAAAGTAGGTGTTTGTGCGCACGAATTGGGACACCTGGCTTTTCAATGGGAGGATTTTTACGACCCGAATTATGACCAGGATGGTTCGGAATGGGACGGGTCGGGAGTGTGGGATCTCATGGCAGGTGGATCGTGGAATAACGGAGGGATAACGCCAGCACATCCCGCAGGACTTCATAAGAGTCAGCATGGATGGGTCACCGTGGAAACGTTAAAAAAATCAAAAACCATTTCGTTAAAATCCTTTACAAAAAAATATGGCAAGGTCATAAAAGTGGTCAGCACAAAATATAAACCGAAACAATACCTTCTGCTGGAGAATCGCACCCGTAAGGGATTTGATTTCCACCTCCCCGGTGAAGGCCTGCTGGTATGGCGTGTGGATGAAACGCAGGAACAAGTTTCTTCCGTTAATCCTGCTTTACTACTCCTTCAGGCAGACGGCAAGCAGGATCTGGAGAAGCCGGATGACTGGAATGCAGGCGATGCCGGAGATCCGTTTCCCGGAAGTTCACGAAAAGTCAGGCTATCGGATGCTGGAAAGGTGTCAACAAACTTTCCCGGCGGTAAAAAATCAGGCGTAACTATTTCGATGATACGATTTAACCAGGCCAAGGGAGAGCTGAAATTCAAAGTTACTATTAAGTGACGACCTAAGTCCGCCTAGTTGGTATTCTTCACCAACAACGAAATGCGACTGGGTCCGTCTTGCTTTTTTACTTCACCAAAAAAGAAATAGACTAGACATTGCCGATATTGTTCCACCGCCATAGTTGGTGTTCTTCATCAGCAACGCCTTGTGACTACAAACTGGTACCGCCGTATGTGTTCTTCACCAACAATGCATGGTGACTGCTGACTGCAGCGCGAGATGTTATTCTTCACAATCAACTGGAGGGGGATGTAGGAAACTTTACTTTTGTTTGCCGATAACGCGATAGGCCAGGTATCCCATACCCGTAAACATCGAGCCCATGAATCCCAGCAAAGCCGGAAGAAACCACTTCTCCCAAAAGTTGTCGATCAAAATTTCGTTTGGATCGTTCGGATCAACCAGCACATCTACTTCTTCGCCAATTTCGTAACTCGGACTGGAACTGCTGGTGCTGCTTTTGTGGGTATAGGTTTTGCCAACAAAATCATACTGGAATGTGGGTGTGTACATCGTCGTGGATCCGCCATTGTCATTGCTGCTCTGATGGTTATCGTAGCCGATTACTTCGCCCTTTATAGGTATTGCGCGTTGAGCGAATTGATAGTTGGATTGAATCAGATAAACCACAATAGTAAGCATGATGCCCCCCAGGATCATAAATATACTTCCCACCAAACGCCCCACATTTGTTGCTGGCTTTTGTTGCACGGCTTGTTGTATGGTCTTAAAAGTTTCGAGCAAGGGTGACGTCTCCACCTCTTCTTCAAGTTTTTCGGCAAGAACGAGCGCCTGCTCGGCAGTGATGTTCAGCGTTTGCTGAAAATACCGTACGGCTTCCAGCTTTTCACCCATCTCAATGAGTCCAATAGCATGCTCTTTTTGTTCGGGAGAAAGATTCATAGGTGATTGAAATTACCAAACTTTTTTTAGCTATTAATATTGTCTATGAATAATTTTTCATTTTGTCATGGATGTTAGCCGCATGTTATGGTGTTCATCCGCACCCCAGCCTTTGTTGGTGTTCTTCACCAACAAGAGAATGACGACTGCCCAACAAGAAAATAGCAGGCCCGTTTGACTGCCTGCTTTTTTGACCAACAAAGAAATTCGGCCGTGCCGCCTTTTACTCTTCCGTCTTTGATGATGTTCCGGCCTTTGTTGGTGTTCTTCACCAACAAACGAATGATGGCATCATTAATTAGTTAGGGAAGGATCCGACTCCACCTTATTAGTCCTTCCCAAAGTTGGCATTCTTCACCAATAAAAGATTGCTCATCCAATAACCAACCCCCGTTCTTCCTTAACGTTTTCCAACCGTATAATTCCCCTGGCCATTGACCGTGATTACCCTACATTTGATTAGCAGCACGCCTTATTATATACTAACGATTATTTTGATGATGGAACCAGCCAATAACCATGATCTTTCTCTGCCTATGGCGCGGAGGGATTTTGCCAGGACAATTGCCGGCGGCATAGTAGCCGGAAGTTTGTTGCCGTCAGACGCCCAGGCGACGGCACCTGTTAAATACCCAATGAAGAAAAATACAAAGCTTCATGTGGGTAGTGATTACCATGTCATAATGAGCGAACCTTCCTTAAAGTGGGATGAACGACAGCTTACCTGGACTTCCAAACGAAATTTTGAGTATCATGAGCGTTGTGGAATCCGGCATTTTACCAATATCATGGGAAAGGAGTGGAACGCCGATGTGATGAAACGCTGGAAGGATGACTGCGATAAGGCCGGCGCCACATGGGAAGCGATCCGCATGGATTCCAGCTATATTTATTTACCTCCGGGAGACGAGCGGAAACGAAAAACAGAAGAGATTATCAACAACATCATGAAAGCATCGGGTGTAGGAGTAAAAGTAATTACCATGCACTGGACGCTTATTCCAATACGCAGAAACGGACATAGCGACGGACGTGGGGGATCCAGTTATCACACTTTTAAACTAGAGGAAAATTGGAAAGATCTTCCTGTGGAAAAGTATGGAAGGATAACCTACGACGAGTACTGGGAGCGTATTACCTATTTTCTTAAGGCAGTGATTCCCGTCTGTGAAGAGTATGATGTGCGTATGGCTGTGCATCCATACGATCCACCCGGACTTCCACGCGGATATCAGGGCGTTGATAATTGGGACGCTGCACCTGCAACCGTTTTTGATTCACTGAAACGTTATGAGGCAATCGTTGATAGTCCGTACAATGGATTTCAATTATGTCTGGGGACTGTCATGGAAGGTTTGAAAAACCCGGGTGCCGAGTTGTTACCTATTGTCAGGTATTTTGCGGAGAAAGGAAAAATACACCAGATACATATGCGCAACATCCGCGGAGGACTTCATAATTTCCAGGAAGTTTATATTGACGAGGGTGAAGCCAACTTCATTGAAGTGATTCGTATCCTGCGTGACTCCGGATATGCGTGGTCTATTTGCCCCGATCATGTGCCAACCCATCCGGATGATCCGGGCGGTTATCAGGCTTTTGCCCAGGCCTTCGGTTATATCAAAGGAATGATTGATTCGGCAAATTCGGAGGTAGTATAACTTCTATGACATTTAATTGGAGGGTCATCCTGCTATTGCTACTGGTATGGGCACCGATATTGACCAATGGTCAGGCCAATAGTGTTACCGTTATTTCCCTCAATGCCGTCGCCGGACTCAGGTACAATCAGGTGCGGTTTAAAGTCAGGCCCGGTGCTACGGTAAGACTTGTTTTAACAAATGCCGATGAAATGAGTCATAATCTCATAATTACTCAACCCGGTGCGCGTGAAGAAGTAGTGCGGGAGGCATTGGCATTAGGTGAGAAAGGCCCTGCACTCAATTACATACCGGCTTCTTCCAAAATCCTTTGGGCCATTCCTGTAGTTGATCCCGGTTCATCCAAATCCATAACATTTACCGTTCCCAAAGCCGAAGGAGTCTATCCGTATGTATGTACGTTTCCCGGACATGGCTTTGTCATGTTTGGAGCCATGTATGTTACAGAGGGCGGTATGCCGCCCATAAAAAATGATCTACACATTCCACCAGTCCGGCAAGCGACTGAAACGGCTGGAAAAGGTAATGCGCATAGTGGACATTCAAACCACCCCTATAATCCTATTCCTCCTTATTTATACAGAATCCTGATGCCGGATGCGGGGCCAGCGGCGATTGCTGTAAGCCTTCCGCACAACGTTTCATACTGCTGGGATGCCGGGGTGTGCCGGTTGCGTTATGCATGGTATGGAGACTTTTTAGACCCCGTTGATTACTGGGATAAGAAGGGCGAACTCTATGCGAAAGTTCTCGGCACTGTTTTTTACCGCGACAAAACAGAATTCCCTATTCGGATAGGAGATACGGACAGTATTCCGCAGGTTGACTTTAAAGGTTATCGCCTCATAAAATCTTACCCGGAATTCCATTACAGGCTTAATGGGCTGGATGTTTACGAGTTGATTCTTCCGAAAGCGGATGGCTCCGGACTGGAAAGGACTTTCCGAATTCCGAATGCCACCAGCACAATTGTGTTCATTGTGGATCCAAAAGATGGTGTTCACTATGCGACATCGGCAGGCAGGTTTGTTGATAACAAACTAGTGTTGTCTCCGGCGGAAGCCGAAAAGTTTACCATAACAATGACCAGAGTGGAGGGGGCGAGGTTATGAGGTTAAGCATCGTTATTTTGATTGCAGTCCTGTGTGTTGGAAGTTGCGCGCCGAAGCCTGAAACGTCGTATCGTGTCGAGAACATATCGTTGCCGGATGGACTCGTCGGGGAAACGGGGGCAATTGCATTTTTAGAAGACGGTCGCCTGGTAGCGTGTTTCCTCCGCGGTGAGATAATGTTTTATAATCCGAAAATAAAGGAGTGGAGTTTATTTGCCGAAGGGTTGCATGAGCCATTGGGTGTTTTGCCCATCAGCGAATCCGAACTGATTGTGATGCAGCGTCCGGAGCTGACACGAGTGGTGGATACGGATGGTGATGGCCATGCCGATTGGTATGAAACCCTTACGGATGATTTTGGAATGACGGGCAATTACCACGAGTGGAACTATGGTCCTGTGAAGGATGAGGAAGGCAACTTGTTTGTCTCATTCAATACGGCTTCGGAATATGGTGCGATTATGCAAGAAGTGAGGGGTCCGCTAGACACCACGTTAGTACCCTTTAAGCCTTTACAGAAATTTGCAGCCGTGCCTTATCGGGGGTGGGTTATGAAGTATACGCCAGACGGAAAGCTGGTGCCGCATGCAAGCGGTTTCAGGTCGCCAAATGGTTTAGGATTTGATGGGCATGGAAATTTATTTATCACCGATAATCAGGGAGACTGGGTGGGAACCAGTGCCATGTTTCATGTCCGGCAGGGAAATTTTTATGGCCATCCGGCAAGTTTACTCTGGCAGGAGAATTGGGATCGAGGGGATCCTTCCGCACTTCCCATCGATGAACTCGATCGGATGAGGAAAAAAGCAAGCGTGTTGTTTCCCCATGGTATAATGAGTTCGTCTCCCGGTCAGCCGGTTATAGATGACACCAACAAAAAATTCGGTCCTTATGCAGGCCAGTTTTTTGTTGGCGAAATGAATCGCGAACGAATCATGCGGGTGATGCTGGAGCAGGTGGATGGTGAGTACCAGGGAGCTTGTATGCCCTTCATCGACGGTTTTGGTTTGCGCAAAGGAAATAACAGGCTAGCCTTTTCCCCGGATGGTAGCCTGTGGGTTGGGCAGGTCGAGCACTTTTTTGTCGGTGACAGAGGCATTCAAAGAATAGTATTCACGGGTCGTGAGCCGATGGATATCTACAGCATGAACATAACACCAACAGGCTTTGATTTAACGTTTACGCAGCCGGTTGATCCGGAACTCGCCCGTAATCCGGAAAACTATTCACTCCATCATTACTACTATGCGTATCATATGAAGTATGGCAGTGATCAGTTTGATGTGCAGACGGATTCCATCACCGATATAAAAATTTCTCCGGACAACAAAAAAGTATCGATCACGCTGCCTTTCTTGGAGGCCGGTTATATTTATGAGCTAAACCTTTCCAATATTAAATCAGCCTCCGGTGAAGACCTTTCGAACAAACTCATTTGCTACACAGTCAACAAATTGAAAAAATAGCCTGGGCCAATTGGCCCCTGTCGAGACTCTAAGGTGTGTATAAAAATTCCCGTTAGTGGGTATAGCCTTGCCCACTCTCTTTTTGATCGTGACAGAACGCTCGGGATTGAATTGATGGCACGGAAGCTTTCCCTTCAAACGAATACTAAAACTCCATTTCAAAAGAAATAGCCAAAAACTGAAGAATGGAAGAGTATTTGATAGGAGATTCAGCGAACACCTTGCTACGAAACTTTTGTATTATGAACATTAAAAGAATTTTTGGCGCTATACTAACTATACTGGGGATAGTGGGTCTTATTTATGGGGCGATCCTTTTTGTTAACCATACGAGCGGCGCGAGAGATGTACGTGCGTTGATTATTTACGGTTTACTTGGTCTAGTGTTTCTCTTCTCCGGCATTAGTCTGGTGCGAACAACCAAAGACGAAGCGTGATATGTTAAATAACTCAATTTAATCCGGGCTAACCCAAATCCGTTGTACGCAGACAAAGAACTCTAAATAACCTAAATTGATTTGAAATGAAAATGCCACAGCTTACGCTATGGCATTTTCTAATTTATTGGAGTTTTTTTTACTGACAGCCTTTTCAATAGCCATACCAACGATATTTCCCATCAAGTAGGCAAATGTTTCTTCATCTGTTGTCCACTTTCGGTAGTCGCCAGTATGTTCATGGCAAACAACACCAATCATTTCCCCATTAGCATAAATAGGTACATCCAGCATCGCATTGATGCCGAGCGGACGTAGGTATACATCAGAGAATTCGGATGTTCCCGGATGCGTGTGCGCATTTTCAGCCACTAAGGTTCGTTGTGTAGCAACCGCTTTGAAATAGTTCGGGAAGTCAGAGGCATTCAGTATCGTTCCGGATGAGTGATCTTTCCTCGTGCGGACGTATAAGTCAAGACACTGAATAGCTTCGCGTTGTTTATTATAAAGCCAGATACTTGCGCGTTCAACATCGATGGCGTCTACCAATGCCTCTGTAATTCGTTCGGCAGTAGCCGTCAGGTCATCACTATAAACGGAGCGTGACGCGGTGAGGTCAGCAAAAATTCCCATTTGCCTGCGTAACTTCTCCACCAGGTTGGAACCGGAGTCAACAACTGTCGCTGTTGCTTTTCCACTTACGGTTTTACCAAATTCCTTTAGGACTGTCTGAAAATGCCCTTCAATCAGCTTAACTCTTTCGTGATCGTCGGCCATTGATTTGGCTTCTGTGGAAGTCATTTTGGCAAGGATGGATAATCGTGTACGGGCCTGAACGCCGCCCAGTTCACCCGCCTTTAAGAAGTAATCATATAATTTTTGAGCCATTGTTTTTTTTGCTCAAAAGTAGGGGAGGCATGTCAGGCATTCCGTTGAAACAAATTCCTGTTCTTATCCATGTAAGGTTTTGATGGCAAAAGACCTGAACATGGATGATAGATGAATGCAGACTCTGAAAGAGTTGTCGTTAAAAAGGATATCCTATGGCAATATTGAGAGCCGGATTCCAGAAATTAACATCACTTACCCATCTTTCCCCCACCGGCAAGTAGGGTGTGCGGACCGTGTAAGCGAAGTCAAGGCGGGCCACCAAAAAGTTGAAGTCCCATCTCACCCCCCAACCTGAACTGACAGCCATCTCGTCCATGAAGGTATTGAAACGGAACGTTCCATTGGGCCTTGATGGATCTTCGTTATATAACCAGATGTTGCCGGCATCAATAAACAAGGCTCCCTTCAGGCTACCCGCTATATCAAAACGGTATTCAAGGTTCCATTCTAATCGGATATCTCCGGTGAGGTCATTGTATCCTTCAGGCGGCACTTCACTTCCTGGTCCTACCGAACGTGCAATAAAAGAGCGCAGACTATTGGTTCCACCTACATAAAATTGCTTTATATAGGGAAGTAAATCGGAATTGCCCAGCGGTATTCCAATACCCGTACTAAACCGCGTCACCAGCCTTGACCGTTGATTGAAGTTAAAACTGTAACGCAGGTCAATGCGCGTGCGCACATATTGGGAAAAGGGAACGCCCAGCAACGTATACCTGCCCAGGCTGTCTTTGGATGCATTGGCGGCGGAATACAGCCCACCAAGAATATTTCCGGCCACATCAATTCCTCCTCTGAAAAAGAATTCATTATGCCCGCTTCCAGGAGGTTGATAAGTGAATTCATACCCTGAGCCTACAATAAATTGCTCATCAAAACTTCGCTGAACTCCCGGGTTCTCTTTCAGGTAATCGTTGAATTCTTCCGATTTTGATGATTCAGGGATTTGAGTGAAAATTATTTCTACCGGATTGAAGGAATGACTGCTGCGCTCGGTTTTGCTCCACCGGTAACCAAAGTTTGTAAACAACGAATTCAACCGGTAAAGATCCAGTCGGTTGAACAAATTGTATCCGGCAGAGATATTAGTTTTCGGAAGGCTCTTTTTACCGGCATGGAATAAGAACTGCGGATAAAACCTGGGGAGTCTGTAGTTTATTTCCAGTCCCATTTCGTAGGCAGGATTAATTTCGCCATCTACAATCTGCATCTCAAATCTGCCCCTCAGATTTATTTTTAACATTTCGGCACCCTTATTCATATTGCGGTCCGTATAGCTGAAAATCACGCCTGGACCAAAATAGTTGGTTGACCGAAATATAGCGTTGAACTCTGCCGTATAGGCATATCGCTTTCGTTGCGACAGATAAAGAGATAAATCCAGTTCGTCTGTATTCCCAACAGGTGAAAATTTCATGTTCGCATTTCTGATAACGGGAAGTTCATTCATATACCGAATGGTATGCATGTAATTGGAGCGGCTGTAGAGCTCACCTGGCTTGAGAAAGATTCCTTCCTGCAGGGCATCAAAACGAAGTGAATTGGATTGCGAAATGAGATAATACCTGTCAAATGCGAGTGTATCAGCGGGCACTGTCCCCAATACGTGGTCGTCATGGATATAGATGTTTCGTATTCTGTAAGGTTTTCTGGACTCAGGCGGCGTTTCAGGTTTTACAGTAATTTCTGTTTTCAGGGTATGAGCACCTGATATTGAATCTGCACGAAGGGTTATAAATTCAGGATTAAAATAGATGTATCCATTTTCCTTCAGGTCACGGTCAATTCTGATTCGTTCATTTTTCACAGCCTCCAGTGTGTAGATGTCTCCCTTCTTTAAGAGTGATTTATCCTGGTTGCTGCTTATCTTTTCAGTTAAGTAATTTTGTGGTTTCGGAAATGTTATGGACTCAAACCGGTAAGGTTGATGAAGTGTGATCGTGTATTGGTATTTCGCTTTCCGTGAGCCTATCCGTACCGTATCAAATGTTACCGTGTTGTGAAAATAGCCACGATGAAATATTCTATTCTGAATGGCAGCGGAAACCTGTGCAGGATTGACTTGAGAAAGGAGTACCGGCGCCGTAATTTTATTTTTCCAGAACTTCTTTTTCTTCTTTTTTTCAGACAGCATATTGTTGCGGGCGAGTGCCGGCCTCATCCACAGAAAGGTATTATTGGGTTGTGGCTTCAGAACACTTTTTATGACAGAACTTAATTTCTTCTTCTTATCATCACGTACACTGAATTTTATCTCATGGCCTGTATAAAGAGGGTCATCAGTCGATATATGTTTCATGCCAGTACATCCTGCCAACGTCAGAACAACAAATAGAACCAATAGATATGTAGTTAGTCTGATCATTTATCCTTGCTCGTATTCTTCTCCTTGCTGGCAAATTCACGAATGAAGACCAGTGATATGCCGGTATTGCGTATTTCCTGATAGATAATATCATAGGTTTCATTGTTGAATAATTTGAGCTGCTTATCTCCATTTCCAGTCAGGTCGTATATGATGGCGATATCTCCCCGGAAGTTTTTATTGCCCGTGTTCGTTCCGGACTGGTCCTGGTTAAGGTCAAAATCACCTCCGATTTCAAAAGATAACCGGTCATTCATGATACTCTTGGATACCCGGAAGTCCATAGCCGTTTGCGTCTTCCCTCCCGGAGAAGAGTAATCACTGTACGACTGTATTCCAACATCAATATTTACACCCTTTATGTATTGACTTGCAAACCGGTTAAGCTGGCTGGCCAGCAAACTATTCACACTGTTGGAAAGGGCAGTCGTGGCGATCAGATTTGAATTGATATCAGCGCCGCTGGTCTCCGGAAGGAATCCTCCAAGAACCAGGAGCCCGAATACCTGCTTATTCAATTCGGATGCATACTCCGGCTGTCGCAGGCGGTCCAGTTTATTCGACAACACCGGATAATTTACTTTTTCCCGCTGAGGAAGATCCAGAGAAAAGGATATGATAGGTTTTTCAATGGTTCCATTGATGATGATCCCTACCTCATAATCCAATGACCTTTTATAGATCGACTTTTCATTTTCGCCAATCTCATGACCGATTAACCCGATAGAATTGGTTTCAACGGTATGAACCGCCTTAATATCCAGCACTCCATTTTCCGGGCTTCCACTCCAGGTAATGGAAGAACCTTTTGCCAGTTGAAAGTTCTTCTTTACCAAATCATAAAAGGACAGCCGATAGACACCATTCTTAATAATATAATCTCCCGACAGGCGTGCGTTACCCGTGCGGTCATAACCCAGTTCCAGATTTGCCTCGCCGGAAGTCTCAATATAATCTCCCGATTGTTCATCAACCAATACGCGGAGCACAGCATTTTCCTGGATGGCAATCGTTGAATTCAGATTGAAATCGGGTAGACTGGCAATCAATGAATCATAAAAATCGGCGGTTGGCCCGATACGGATAGAGTCAACCAGGAGCTGAGGGTCAATAAACTCAATGATACCTTCCGTCTTCAGCATCTCGATATCATCATTGGCAATCACGAAGGTGATATTGGTCGAGTCCTTGAGGGTAATGGCGGCTTTCACATCAGTATCCTTCTCATTCCCGGTTAGTTTTATGTCGCTGTCAACCACCAGCAGTCCCCTTAACCTACCTGAAGCAGAATCCGGATGATTGATCAGGTTATAGTTTTTCATGGTCAGCCGCAGATCGTAGGAAAACGATTCGTAGTCTGTTGTAGTAACATTACCATCGATGGTAAGTGGATTGTGCTCCGGGTCATATATGGTGAAATCATTGAACGTAACACCTGCACCATCCAGTGTAAGGATGTCATCCGGGATGTCAAAAGTTAGCCTGGGATTAACAGTGGTTAATCCCACATCAAGAAATCTCAGCCGACCTTTAAGCGAAGGCTTTTTAAGAGTACCACTGATGGTTGCCTCTCCTTCCAGGCTTCCATTCATATCTTCAATAATATCTGAAACCAAAAAGGTAAACAGCTCCGGGTTATTTACATCCAGCGCGAGTTTAGCATCCAGCTCGCTGCTGTTCAAGAAATACTGCCCTTCCATATCAACCTTATTGGAAGCATTGGTAAGGTGAAACTCAAAGGGCACCTGATTGCCTTCAGTTACGGCAGTAGCGACTATGGTTAACGGGCTCGAATTATAGACACTGAGGCTATCGATAGTTGCCTGGAGGTCCAGTTGTTTATTAAGGGAGTAAGTGACTGTTCCTGAGAGACGCCCCTTATTGATCAGCGTAGTATCAGGTGAAAGAAAATAGTTCAGTGGAGTGAGATCTACATTCCTTATTGAGGCATTGAAGGCATTCAGATCACCATCAAGACGTATCAGCATACTATCGCGGCTAATCCGGAAATCTTCGAGAAACAGATTCCCCTTTTTTAGGTACAGTGGATTTTTCCAGTCGGTGACGTAATCATTTTCGAATAGCCGCAAGCTATCGGGATGGATAAAAACACCGGAATCACCAAGCACAAAACGCGTGCTCAGTCCGAGGATGGAGATGGAATCGTTTGACAACAAAAGTTTCGATGCGGTTGTGTCTCCCGCCGTAAGCATCTTAAAATTTACATCGCCAAGATGAAAATCGTTATACGCCAGGTTCTCTGTCTGCATGCCGCCGCTCACGCTATCCTGGAGTGTATGGAGATCAGACTGCAAAGTATCCAGCGAGACACCATATCCGTTAAACTTCCCGGTAGCCGCCTGTAATGTTGCAGATTGCTTTTCCTCGTCCAGCGCTCCCGTGATACGGAGAGAGGATAAATTCTCAACCTGAATATTCAATAGCTGCAGAAGGCTCTCGTTTTCCAGTTCCAGATCAAAATGAAAAGTTCTGGATCCCGGCACCTGACTATTCAGGTCACCTGATTTCACAATACTCCGGGACCACGATTGAACTAAACCCGACAATTCGCTGATGTCAAAGTTTGAGATGAAATTGGCTTTCTCAAAGTCACTGTAATATGAGATATCAGTTGCGTTGGGTGAAAGCAACGCACGGAATACCATGGTGTCCAGTAAATACGACATGGACTGATTTCTTAACAAAAGATCCAGTCCCTCCACATAACCATCTATAGTTTGTTGGTCTATGTTGATCCTGGATCTCAGACTTCCTGAAATAGAAAGCGTGCTGTCCAACCGCAGCAACCTGCCCACATGGAAGCTATCTAACTGAACGACGCTGGTAATTTTATAAGGGTTTGACAATTGAATCCCCAGATGAATTTCTGAACCATACATCGGGTCTGCAATGGAGAGGTCGGCCGTCAGGCTGTCCTTCCTATACGAGCTATGAAGTGTTATTGCGTTTATCGTTTGATCCAGTATTTCTATGGAGTTGATCAATCCGTTAATTTCCAGATCGGAATGGTTGCTTATAGTTCCTTTCACATCGGCCGACAGATCAACAGGCCCGAGCCATGGCAACACCAGCCAGTTTCCTGGTTCTAGTTTTTTACCTGTGATGTTAGCATCCAATCCAAGCTGGTTTTCAGTCCATGTTACAAGCCCGGCAGTTTCCAGATCACCCCAGGTTGTAAAAGCTTTTCCATCTACCTGTATTGTTTTTGTGTTTCCGGAACTCCTTACTTCCAGTGCGACAGCCGGAGGGACCTTTATATCTCCAAGAAAGGGAGTCAGCAGCTTTTTGAAGTCAGCGCCTACGTTTGTTTGTATTGCAAGGTCTTTCCAAGTCAGCTTTTTCATGTCCCAGATATCAAAAACGTTTGCAGCTGCCTGAAGTCGGCTGTTTCCGGTGTTGATGTTCAGTGTTTTTATCTCACCCTTTCCCCTGGCGTAATTTCCATCGATGCTTACCTCGGTGGTTTCCCACGAATTGAAGTAGTTCATAATTGAGTCGCTGAAAAAATAACCAAGGTCACCGGGTTTGATCCTGCTGGATACGTTTACTTCGATCTCACGCTGATGTTGTGCGTCGGCTGAGTCAAGTGGGTACCCGCCTGCAAAGTCGGCCGTGATTTCGTTTGTGTTGGAGGCAAGGTGAAGGTTGGAAAGCACCAGGCGGTTGTGATTCATTTGTACGGCAGCCCGTAGTTCATCAATCTCAAATCCGGGAAGGTTGCCGGAAAATGACGCTAACGTGCCGGCTATCGTGTCTTTTTCCAGCAAAAGATCGGACAGGGTGAGAATAATGTTTTTTATAGAGATGTGGCTTGTTTCAAACTTGGGAGTATTTACCACTTCGTTCGTGTGGAAGGCGAAGTCATTGCCCTTCATTTCTAAATGACGTATATCCAAATCTATACCGATACCAAGGTCCGGGTTAAGATGAAATTTGTTTCCTGAACCAATAGGCTGAATTATTATCGTATCCGCCCGATCAAGGGTTAGTACGTTTACGGTGGTATGCTCAAGATAAAATTTGTTTGCACTGATTTTATTGGGAGTTGTGGAGAATTTGGCATCGTTACTGATAAATTTTCCCAGCTCGACAGCAACGGTTGTTCCATTTACCCGGGAAGTAAATTCAAAATGTATATTTTCAAGAAGGATGTTTTTGAACTGAAGTATTACTTCCTTCGATGGACCGGTTTGCTTTTCGGTCGGCGCGAAGGCATCGATTATAAATTGGATATTCAGCCCTTCAGGATGTTGTATCAGCTGACCCGTTAGACCTTTGATTTGTATATCATCAAAGATAAAATCGCCGAAAATAAGATTTGGAATGGAAGTGCTTACATCGATATTCCCGACCGAAAGAATTTTTTTCTTGCTGGGATCCCACACTTCTAGCCCTTCAATCCCGACGTTGCCCAATATGGAGAAACGAATACGCTGAATTTCAACCAGGGCTTCAATTTTTGAGGACAGGTATTTTGATAGTCGATAGGTAACCTGCTTTTGGACAGGCGGGATATGGAGGAGGATGACGAGGATTAGAAGTGCTGCCAGCAGGCCGAGTATCGCTTTCCCCAGGAATTTGGAAATTCTTAAGAGTATCGGGCGGACATGCATGAGGTCATATTTCTTTTTGACTGCCTGGTTTGTCTAAAATCGGTCTGCAAATTGTCAAGCCAGCAATCCTGCTTTTTGATTTGGATGAACCAATCTCAAAGGTACGTCCCAGGGAGGATGTTTCAACGGTCTCATGTCATAAATTATCGGCTGCCTGATCGTGTTTATGCCGCTTAATAGCCGATCCAAATGTCTATTTGACTACCTTAGTAAACAGGTACTGAGCATGACCCGATGTGGCAGACATTCCGGTATATTTCCGTGCTTTGGAACAAATACCTTAAGCATCTGTACGAGCCGGACTTTGTTTAACGTATTGCCTAGGCTCAATCAGTATATGCTGCGCCAGGACGAGGATATTGGATAAGGAACTGGTCGTGATAAAAATTCAAAACGATTCTAAATGTTAATGATATGAATAGAATTGATCGGAAGCAGGCACTGAAAAGAATGGCTGTCACGGCTGGGTTGCTGGCCTTGCCGGAAATTACCCGTGCGGCTTCTTCAGGTTCCCTTGAACCAGATGACTACAGCGAAGACAAGGAAGTGGATTGGAAAACCACAGCCCTCATTGTAGTGGATATGCAAAATGACTTTGTGCGAAGTGGGGCACCACTCGAGGTTCCTGATGCCATACGGACTGTACCTGCACAACAGGCGCTTATCCAGGCGTTTCGTAAAAATAAACTGCCCGTTATTTTTACAAAATTTATTTCCCATCCGCATTATTATTTGCTCTGGGAATGGTCGCCACAATGTCAGCCTCCAACGAAGTGCTGCTGGAAGGGCCACCAACGTCATTATAAGGATCTCGGCGCAACCCGTGAGTGTACTGAAATCATTGACGAATTATCGCCGTCGTCCGGAGATATTATTGTTGAGAAATTTGGTTACGGGGCTTTTCACGAAACGTCGTTAAACAAAACACTTCAGACGCTTGGAATATCCTCGCTGGTAATAACCGGGACGGTAACACAAATTTGTGTCGAAGAAACTGCACGTGAAGCGTTTCATCACGGGTTCCGCACGACGATTATGAGCGAGGGTGTTTCCTCCTTTGCCCCCGACCTCCAGGCCGCTACCCTTAAAAACTTTGCCATGAAATTCGGATGGGTATCAACAA
This sequence comes from Chryseolinea sp., assembly GCA_041737945.1. Classification (GTDB taxonomy): domain Bacteria; phylum Bacteroidota; class Bacteroidia; order Cytophagales; family Cyclobacteriaceae; genus Chryseolinea. The sequence goes on along the minus strand of JBGSQQ010000048.1, from coordinate 80,840 downwards.
GCGAACGAATTATCTCCGGTGTTAATAGCTTGAGTAAAGGATAAACCTGATGCAGAAAACAACTTCTGTAGATCTGATAAATAATTGTTCATGAACAGTCGTACGGCATTCATTCTATCGTTGATCATCCTGGTGAGTTTTAGTTGCTCACGTCCGGAGAATAAGAAATCATCATTTACCACGAATGAAAGCGCAGACGGTTTGGAATTGTTGGAAGATGGTCATCCTGTTTTCTTTTACCAACGCAAGCCAAAACCATCAGCAGGAACGTTTTTTAACAATTACCTGCATCCACTATACGACCTGGAAGGTGATACGCTGACGGAGGAGTTTCCGAAAGATCATCCGCATCATCGCGGCATTTTCTGGGCCTGGCATCAGCTTTATATTCAAGACAAAAGACTTGGCGACGGATGGATGATGGAGAATATTTCGCAGGACGTTGTACAGGCTGCTGCAACGCTGGATAATGAACTCGCAACGTTAACAGCACAGGTGTTGTGGAAGTCATCAACTATCGAAGAGCCTTTTTTAGAGGAGCATACCTCAATCGTCGTGCACAGGCAGCAACCCGATTTTAGAAAAATTGATTTCGAAATTACTTTAAAATCACTGGTGCCTGGCGTACAGATCGGCGGATCGGAAGATGTGAAAGGATATGGCGGTTTTTGTGCACGTATCAAACTTCCAAAGAGTCTGGTGTTTACTTCGTCGGGTGGTTCCGTTGACCCGCTTGAGGGGCAGGTCGTCGCCGGGGCATGGATGGATTTTTCCGCATTTTATGATAGTACGGATCACGCTGAAAGCGGACTGTCAATTCTGTGTCATCCCAGCACGCCGAATTATCCGGCACCATGGATTCTGCGTCAAACGGGAAGTATGCAGAATGTTGTATTTCCTGGTGAACAAAGAATTGAGATACCCGTGGATAAACCAATTGTCTTGCGGTACCGCGTCATTATTCACAAAGGCAATGCCGCCAAAGTGGATGTAGCTGCGCTGCAGTCGGAGTATGAACACCCGGGCGTCTATAAGTAACTAATTCAACTTGTCAACCTTCTTTATTGATAATTAAATCATATTGGTGATCCAACACCCATACATGCTCACACAACCTTCCAGCATGTTTCATCCGCCAGCTGGCGGACCGGGAGGGGGGCGATGAAATGAGACCGAACAAAGTTCGCATGAACTGTCCTATCAAAATGAATGTTTGATTTATGTTTGAATAACTGAAAAAAGTATGCATAAGCTTTTCCACATTGGACTGATTCTTTTGCTGATGGCTGTTCCAACAAACGTATCTGCCCAGGGACAGGTGAATATTATTGATGCCAGCCATTACAGCACGGTGTTTGGAGAGACGAGGAATTACCGGATTTTTCTTCCGCCTGGCTACAACAATTCTCCGGAAAGAAAATATCCGGTTATCTACTTTTTGCACGGCTGGTCCCAGCGCTACTTTGGCAGCGGTGCAGATACGTATGCTGAATACGATAAGGGTGATGATAGAAAAGGGGATAACATTGAAAAATTTGTTTCTACCCATGACGTCATTGTTGTAAAATCTGATGGATATAACCGCGGCCCCAATGAGGAATATTACCTGCGCCCGTACAATATTGGTCCGGTGGAGACCTTCCGTCAGTTTCCAATCTATTTCCCGGAACTCGTCAATTTTATTGATGCAACCTATAATACAATGAGTGACCGCGGGCACCGCGCCATTACCGGTCTGTCTATGGGAGGATTTATGTCTTATATGATCGGGGGCAAGTATCCGCATTTATTTTCATTTGCCGGAAGCTTTTGCGGATCGCCTGAATTCACTATCGGACCAAAAGATTTTCCCGTGGAATACCGCCACATGGATATGTATAAAAATTACGGTGGTATGAATGTTCGCCTTCATTATGGCGACCAGGATTTTATCCGCGATTATCATGAGGATCTCAATGGCGTATGGACCCAGGTGATGGATAATTATGGATTTAAGATTTTCCCGGGCGACCAACATACTACCAGCGGACTTGGTGAAATGTTTGAGGCTGCTTTTTCTACATTTAAGAATCCACCAAAAAAGCCCTCTAAGTGGAGCCATATTGATATATATCCGGAATTTTCGGTGTGGGATTATAATGTTAGCTCCGACCGGAATATGCCGGGTTTTACCATACTCGAAAATGTGAATGAACGAGGATTCAAAAGCTCAGTGCGTGAGTTTCTGCCAAATGGCGAACTACTTGCTTTTGTTACGTTGTCAGTGACTACTCCGGCTATCTATGAAAAAAATCAACCGTATCAAATCAATGTATTCGACTTGAAGGCGCAGAAGGCCACGCAAAAAACAATTCGTTCCGATAACCTGGGCAGATTGAAAATAACCGTTCATGGCGGAGTTCAGGAAATTGGAATTAACAAGCTGAAGGACAAACCGAATATTTCAGTTGTTTCTCACAAGACGGAGAACATGAATTGGGCCGCGTTTAATAAAGACGTCAGCATTTCTATAGACCTACTAAATAAGGGCAATGTCGGAAGTAAGAATGTAACGGCAAAGCTTTCAACGCTGAATCAAAACATAACCATCAGCCAGGGGGTATCTTCTGTTCTAAGCCTTGGTGTGAACGAGAAGCAAAGCTGCCAGACGCCATTCGTTTTTAAATCGACCAGCGAGAGCCAGCAAATGGTGAAGTTTAAATTAACATTGACGGACGACAGCAAAAATGAGTGGGTTGATTTTTTTGAAGTAGAGTTGAGACGAGACCTCCCTGAAATAAAAGATGTTGAAATCGCCGACGGCAGAAAATTCACCGTCGTCAAAGGGGGTAACGATACGGAAACAACCGTTGTTGGTTTTGGAAATGGTGACGGCATAGCAAACCCCGGAGAGTCCATCGAACTACTTGTTCGGGAAGGTAATGTATACTATCGCACCAATCTTTTTTCAGCAGACCATTGCGTGAATCCTTTTGGGATAAATGTCCGGAAGTCTGATTACTGGGGACAATACGATCATGTCGGTGGTTCCGCCAAATTTTCAATCCCACTGTTGTCCGCTGATTGTCCGCAAAACCAGCGTCTGGAATTTTTTGCGGAATACTGGCTTCCGGATAATCCCCTTCATACAATTAAGGAGGGAAGGGTGTTTATAGAAGTAAAGGGTAAAGACACTACGCCACCATTGGTGAATTGGATGAATGCCACAGGTGATAATGTGCTAAGGGTAAAAATTTACGATGGCGCTGCGATTGGACAGGTGAAAGCTGCTTTTATAGGAAAAAATATGGAGCGATTTGAAGTGAGTTTGAATGATGCGGGTAGTGAGGGGGATAGCGTCGGCGGTGACAATGTCTATAGCGCAAAAATTCCGGAGAAGGAGTTCGGTTTTTACAGGGTCATATTAGAGGCAATTGATTTGTTTGGAAACAGAACGATTGAAGAATCGCCGGCTAAAGTATTATTACAATAATGTTTTATATTTCGATTCCAGCAATTAATTTTTTACCAATTATTAATGGATATCATTCACTATGAAACAATACGCGAACACCGAGACGTTTTTTTATCAGCGTCCTTCATACTTTTTCTACTACCTGATAGTAGTCTTGTTTCTGATCAACACCCCATGTCTTGCACAGTCCCCCGCAAGGGAGGGTGAAACGATGGAGGTCGGCGTTGCCCGGGTGGACATTACACCGGATGGGCCCATTCGCCTGGCAGGGTATGGCGCCAGGGTTAAAACAGAGTCGGATGGCGTATTGCAGCCGCTTGAGGCAAAAGCCCTGGCATTTGGAAGTGATGCACAGGGGGCCTCAATCCTTATCACCGTAGATTTGGTGGGAATTCCATGGCATATCACGGCAAAATTAGCGGACCGACTTTCGGCAAAAATGGGACTCAATCCTGCCCAGCTGGTAATTTGTGCAACACACACGCATAGCGGTCCCGAGGTAGGCAACCTGCTCAACATTCTTCAATACAGAGGTGAAGAGTCCTTCAGTGATTCGTTGCTTTCATTAGACCACTTGCTCCATATAACCCAGTACACGGAACAACTTTACCAGAAGCTCGAAGATGTCAGTGTGGCCGCGATGAAAGATCGAAAACCATCTCGCGTGGCGTGGGGACAAGGTCAGGCGCTCTTTGCGAAAAACCGCCGAACTCCCGATGGTCCAGTAGATGTTGCACTTCCTGTCTTGCGTGTTACCGATCCGGATGGAGCACTGAAGGCGATCCTGGTGAACTATGCCTGTCATGGAACTACGCTCTTCGGGGATGTAAATAAAATACACGGCGATTGGATGGGTGAAGCGCAACAACGTATTGAAGCAAAACATCCCGGCGTTGTCGCGATGATTGCTATCGGTTGTGGTGCCGACGCAAATCCTTCCCCACGCGGTACCATGGAAAACGCAGCAATGCATGGAATGGAAATATTCAATAATGTGGAGAGAATATTGACCGGACAACTCCAGCCGTTGACGACTCCGCCGGTAGGACGAATGAAGTGGGTGAAATTACCCTTCGCGAAAGTTCCCACGGTAGCGGAGCTAATGAAACAAACGGAGGACAAAACGGTAAAAGGTTACTATGCACGATTGGCGCTTGACCGGATAGCCAGAGGCAATACGATTCCTGCGGAACTTAATTATCCCATACAAACCTGGAGTTTTGGCGACAAGCTGGTGATGATCAATCTTCCCGGTGAAGTGGTAGTGGACTACTCTACGCGGCTCAAAAACGACTTTGGTGCGGACCGCGTATGGATAAACGCGTATGCCAACGATGTGCCTTGTTATATCGCATCGGCCCGTGTTATACGCGAAGGGGGTTATGAAGCTGAGTCCAGTATGTATTACTACGATAAACCTTCACCTTTTGCCCTGGAAGTGGAGGATATAATTGTAAAAGGCGTACATGATCTGATGCCTCGGGAGCACTATGCGACCGTGCCTGCAACCAATCACCCGGAAATCGTCCGCCCTGAAAGTGATGGTACTATGCTATTGAAGGCAGAAGTAGCACAGGCCATTGGACCTGAGATCAAATATATGCCTGAATGGAAAGCCTTCGGCTGGTTTACCGAATTGGACCGGGTAGAATGGGAAGTGGAGGTGAAGCATACCGGCAACTTCGATGTGTACCTCGACTGGTCGGTGTCCGATGATTCCGCGGGTAAAGCATTTGTCCTGGAGGCCGGCAGTCAGCGTATCAAAGGAAAGGTTGCGAAGTCAGGTTCCTGGTTTACCTACCGGACAGAAAAGATCGGCCGACTGCGCTTGCCTGCAGGTAGTCATAAGGTTGTGTTCAAACCGGGCTCGTCAAAGAAAGGCTCCCTGCTCGACCTCCGCACGATAAAACTTGTTCCCGTAAAATAACACTTGTGGGTGAATCAGATCCAACGATAGGACGTGTCGCTGTGCGGCTTATATGCGGAATAGCTTTTTTGCATTCTCATACAGCAACTTGCGCTCAATCGCTTTGGTTCCACTTAATTTTCTGATGGCTGCAATAGTTTGAGCTCCCTGGCAAAGGGAAGGTGTTAAACCGTCAGCATCCGCACAATCACTGCCAAACATCAGCTTTTCCTGGTGACGGGTGAGGAATTCCCGGGTTTGATCTTCATCGCGTGTCAAGGCGTTCAGTCCCGAGCCGGCAGAAAGATCTCCAAACATATTCGGATAGTCAAGCAGCAGACGATCCGTCAACCCACCCGGTGTCAGTTTTCCCTTTGGATATAAAACGGTCTGGTCGGCGTGATCCTTGTCAATATTTGCCCACCAGGTTTGAGCATGTCCGATAAAATTAACCGTTGGATATTTTTCCAGCATCATGTGGAACCGGTCAAATCCATAATTATATCGTTGATGTTGCCAGTGCATCAGCACCGGGACATTGTACGCCTGGGCTAGTTGATAGATCTGTTGCATTTCTGGAGAATCGCACTCCACACCGAATTTTAGCTCTCCGATAACCACGGCGCCCCGTTTAAGATATTTCTCAATTGTTTTCACCGCATTGTGTCTGTCGGGCACTTCATTGGCTCCAAAGAGAAATTCCTTGGGATATTTTCCGGCAAACTTGCGACAGGCGCGGTTGCCACTGGCTTTCGCTTCCAGTCCATTGGACACACCGTTGTGTGTGGATGGGGAATTGGCAGGACGCCCGGCAGGTAAAAGAATGGTTGTCTTTATCCCCATGGACCGTTGATGGATCAGAAGGTTAGTGTTGTTGCGACCAAGATAGTCGGTATGTTGGTGAATGTCGATGATGGGTTCAGACTCATTTTCACTCGGGCTCCCCGCGCGTAGTTTGAATGCAGTACCTGCCAGAAGTAAACCGGAGGTCATTATAAATTTTCTTCGGGAGAAACAACTTGATTTCTCCTGTTCGGTTAACTCATTGTTGTGTGAACCCATTGGTAATGCTATTAGAATTGAACAATTGTTATTTTTTTACAGCTTCATGTTGAAGTACTGAATCAATCAATGCGTAGGCCTTTTTACGCACATCAGGTGGAAAATCGTGTCCACCTTCCGGATAGACTACATGCAGATTTTCGGAAACGCCCTGTAAACGGTAAACAGGTAAAACATTGGCTATCGCGTGCTGTACACCCTTGACATCGAAATTGCTATCGTTGAGGGGAGAACTGGAAAAAAATACCCGTGGAGCGATAGTGGCAATCATTTCATCAAAATCAAGAGGTATTTTATGCGAATCGAGATCATATTTTTCGCGAAGCAACGGCATGTACCTTTCCTGAGCCCATGGCCCTAGTCTGCCGCCGTATTTTTTGGCGAGTTCCTCCCCGATATTATAAAAGTCGAATCCAGTCCATCCACAACTGGACACCACCACTTTCAGACGCTGATCAAACGCTCCGACAAATATGGAATTGTGACCGCCGAGTGAATGACCAATTACCCCAATACGATCCGGATCAACGTTTGCCATTTGCTGCAACAAATCAATACAACGGATATGATTAACGATGCCTCTCATTGTTCCGGACAAGTATCGGTCATTCTCAAAATCAGACTCCTGACTCTCACCGAAACTGGGATAGTCCGGCGCAATAACCATGTATCCCCTTTCAGCCAGCTCTTTAGCATAGGCCAGATTGGGATTTTTCCCCTGCCCGTCAACACTTCCTTTTCCAAGAGAATCTGTTTCATGTAACGCAAGAACTGCCGGAATTTGTTTTCCCTTTTTCTTATTCCTGGGAGCATATAAGTAAGCCGTAACACGTTCATCTACGGCAACCTGAAAATTTATGGAGTAACGCACATAATTATTCTCCAGCAGGCTATCAGTATAGAGTAAGCCAAAATCAGGTACCTCCATTCGTCCCGGCAGCGGTCCCATCACTTTTTGCATCCTTTGTAATATCTGCAAACGCTTCAGCGCCCATTCTTCCTTTGTTGTCACCGGGGACTTTATGCCATTTGAATCAATGAACGTGAGTAGTTCTGATTGCGTGGAACGGCCTTCACCCGAATGAGTTGAACAACCTGCCACCGTTAACATAATACAGATGGTGACCATCGATAAAATATTCCATATTTTCATACTTGGAAATTTCTTAGGACTTAAACCAATAATACCCATTGCGCACCAATCTCTGTAAATGTTTGCCAGGTTTATCGGATTCACCAAGATACAGCTATCCGGGACGATTTATAAAATCTCACCTCGGTGAAAAGTATTTGTTAATCCTATTATTACTGTTTGTTTCCTGCACATCACGATATCCAGGTCCACTTTCTCCAGACGAGGCACTTAAGAGTTTCGACTTGCGTGAAGGATTCCGCATTGAGTTGGTTGCGGCAGAACCGCTGGTGCGTGATCCGGTATGTATGGAGTTTGATGAATTGGGAAATATATACGTGGTGGAAATGCCCGATTATCCGTTCAAGCCCGAAGCGGGAAAGCAGAAGGGAAGAATCATTCAACTAAAGGATACCAATGGAGATGGCAGGATGGACGAATCTGTTGTTTTTGCAGATAGCCTGATGGAAGCAACGAGCATTTTGCCCTGGAAGGGTGGGCTGATCGTAACCACCGCCCCTCACATACTTTATCTTAAAGATACCGATGGAGACGGACGGGCGGACACCCGTGAAGTACTTTTCTCCGGATTCTTCGATCAGAATTCAGAAGCTCAAATAACTAGCCTCAGTTTCGGAGTGGACAACTGGATTTATGCTTCTAATAACGGACAGGCTGGACAAGTAACTTCGCCGTTGGATACTGGTACTCAACCTTTAAATATGAGCGGAGCTGATTTCCGGTTCCGTTTGGATCGTAACCAATTTGAACGCACTACGGGTTCGGGTCAGTTTGGACAGACACTCGATGATTGGGGCAACCGGTTTTTTACCCAGAATACACTCCACATTCAACACACTATTTTACGCTGGAAGTATACACACAGACATCCCCATCTCCCTTCTCCAAAGGCAGTGGTGAACATTTCCGATCATGATCTGGAGATGTATCAAAGGACACCTCCCCCGTATTGGCGGGCCGAACGAACCCGGCGCCGTAATGCAGATTTTAAGGAACGCAACCTGGATCGCGTTGAATATGCTGAGGATCACTTCACCGGCTGCAGTGGGGGTACGATTTATACTGGTGATGCTTTTCCAAAGGAATTCTATGGAACTGTATTTACAGGTGATGTGGCGGGTAACCTGGTGCACCGAGATGTGCTCACGGCGCTTGACGATAGTCCAACCTTTGTAGCAAGCCGGGACGATGCGGAAATGACAAAAGAATTTCTGGCATCTACAGACTCCTGGTTCCGTCCCACTAATTTTGCACAGGGCCCCGATGGTTTCTTATACCTCATCGATTTTTACAGGCAGCACATAGAGACACCGCTTTCCATTCCGGATGATCTGAAAGCGGAAATGGATTTTATGAACGGCAGTCAACACGGACGGATCTATCGCATTTTGCCGTCCAACGCACCGGCCACTGTTAACCTCGCCGTGAATCTCCGGCAGAAGGCTACATCTGAACTGGTGACGCTACTGACTCATCCCGGGCGGTGGTGGCGGCTACAGGCACAGCGTCTTCTTCTGGAACGACAAGACCTTTCTGCAGTTCCGGATCTTTTGAAGTTATTCGCGCAAAGTGAAGACCCTAAAGTCCGGCTTCATGCCCTGTATGCTTTGGAAGGCTTGAACTCATTAACGGATGATCTGGTAAAAAAAGCATTGTCCGATGTTTCTCCCCAAATTCGTGAGCACGGAATAATTTTATCCGAGCGCTTTCCGGACTTGCTGGATCTGGTCATTCCAAAAATAAACGACCCCTCCATCAAGGTAGCTTTTCAGGCAACGCTGACTACCGGCAATTATCATGGAGAGCAAGTTGTCACGGCCCTGGCACACGCCGTTTCAAAGTATGGTCACAACCCATGGTTTCAAACCGCTGTATTGAGTTCGGAGGATGGATCATCACCTGCGCTGCTGAAACTTCTGATCGACCAGAAATTTTTTGTAGCCGATGATCCGTGGAGGACGGTTTTCCTGGAATCATTTTCGCACATCGTCGGTTCGCGAAATCAGAACGATCAGGTCATTTTTTTGCTTAAAGCTTTTTCCGTTGCTGAAATGGAAAAAAAAACGATGTGGCAGAAAGTAGTTGTGCGAGGTCTTACTGCGGGGATAAATAAGTCAGGGACGGCTACGCCACAAATGAAGGAAGTAGCGACACGTATAGCGTCTGATTCTACGCTGCATGCTAATGAAGCGGTAGTACAATTGTCTCAGTTATATGGTTCCGTTCAACCTTGACTCAATAATCACGATGACGAGAATGTGTACCCGTAGGGATTTTGTAACACGGAGTTTGCGATTGGGTTCACTGCTGCTGAGCATTGGACTAACAACAGGGTCCTGTCTTAAAAAGGAAACCACCGACGACAAAAAGTCACCCGATGTTTGCGACGACTATACAGATGTAAGCGAAAGTGAACTGGAGAAGCGCAAGCAGTTTGCTTATACCAGGCAGGCACCGGACATGGAAAAACAGTGTAAGGCGTGTAAGTTATACCTGCCGCCAAAAACGGGGGAGAAGTGTGGAGGATGTACGTTGTTTAAAGGTCCGGTGGAAACAAATGGGTCCTGTACGTACTGGGCTCCGCTGGATAGTTGACGTACCGTTGCTGTATGTCACGTCCGGTTAAGTATTTCTAATTTTCTGTAATCACGAAAATCTATATATTCCAACAATGACCAGGATTGAATTCAACATAACGCAATAAGCTATGAAAGAAAATCGCAGAAACTTCATCCGGAAAAGCGCATCGCTCGCAGCATCTGTTTCTCTCGCAGGGCTGGGTACAGGAATGGCCGGCACAACAGATCTACAGAGTACCGAACATTCAGCAAAGCGCCTCGCGCGTGTCGCCAAAGACGGGGGCATGGAATTTTCGCTGTTTATCTTCAGCTACGATTCACCCCGAATAGCGTTGGCAAAACAAATGGATGTATTTGGCGCCGTAAGCGGTGTGAGGAGCGCAGGTGGTGATCTTAAACCCTGGGATCCAAAAGCAATTACAGCCACGAAAGAATCCTGGGAGAAACTTGGGATGAAATGGAATGTCGTGGAAGGTCCGCCGACATTGGGCGAAAAAACAAAACTGGGCTTACCGGGCAGAGATGAAGAAATTGACAACTTCATCACGTTTATGAAGAATCTGAAACAATATGGCGGTGTTGATCTGATCTGTTACAACTGGATGCCTGTAGTTAGCTGGTTCAGAACTAAGATGGACAGCATTGGCAGGGCCGGCGCACTGGTTACGTCTTTTGATTATGAAGACGCAAAAAAATTACCCGTAACACAACATGGCGAAGTGAGCAAGGAAACGTTATGGAAAACGCTTGAATACTTCCTGAAAGCTGTTGTTCCGGAAGCGGAAAAAATCGGCATGAACCTTTCACTCCACCCCGATGACCCTCAGGTGGACAGCTTGAAGGGTATTTCACGTATCATGACCAGCGTGGAAAATTTTGACCGGATGTTGAACCTGGTGCCCAGTAAATACAGCGGACTTACCATGTGCCAGGGTAATTTTTCGTTGATGGGCGTTGACATTCCCTCTCTGGTGAAACGGTGGGGCAAAGCGGGTAAAATCAACTACGTCCATTTCAGAAACGTACAGGACCTCAGTGGTAAGACGCCGAGTACCAAATTTACAGAGACCTTTCATGACGAAGGTCAGATTGATATGTATGCCGCAATGAAATCGTACTACGACATCGGTTATAAAGGACCCATTCGTCCCGACCACGTACCGACTATGGCCGGCGACAACAATGACCTTCCTGGCTACAGCACTATCGGAACGTTATACGCCCTCGGCTACATGCGCGGCCTAATCGAGTCCATCAGCAAAAGCTCCGGCAAGGCATAGGCTATACGCACAAACTCATTTTACCACCATTCACTCTCACTCTCGCTCTCACACTCACACTCACTCTCGCATCACTGCCTGGAGTCAAACACATAAATTTTTTCAGACACCCACTTATGAAAAATAAACTTATTATCCTCGTAACAATCCTTTCTCTTTTCCTCCTCAGCAGCACCCCTGCCGATAAATACCCCGAAGCGGAAATAACAAACGGATTAATCCGCGCCCGCCTTTACCTCCCGGATAAAGAAAAAGGCTATTACCGGGGTTCCCGTTTCGACTGGGCGGGAGTAATGCCTGAACTGGAATATCAGGGACATTCCTACTTCGGTTTGTGGTTTGAGAAATACAGCCCGACACTTCACGATGCTATTGTTGGACCCGTGGATGCTTTTACACCGATAGGATACGAGGAGGCTAAGGCCGGTGAAAACTTTTTAAAGATCGGTATCGGCATGGTGACGAAGACTGAAGAAAAACCCTATTCGTTTGTCACTTCCCACCCGATAACAAACTACGGTGTCCGGAAAGTGAAGAAGAAGGCTGATCAGGTAACGTTTACGCATACGCTGGACGACAAAGCCTATTCCTATGTGTACAAAAAAACAGTCCAGTTAATAAAAGGTAAGCCGGAGATGGTGTTGTTATACAGTCTGAAGAATACAGGGAAACAAGTCATTGAAACAACGGTTTATAATCACAATTTTTTTGTGATGGATAAGCAGCCCATCGGACCGGACTTTGTGGTGACCTTTCCTTTTAAATTGATCACCGAAACCGAGGCTCCGCCATCCTTAGGAAAATTACAGGATAATCAGATTCTGTTTGAGAAGGAACTGGTAAACAATGATCATCTGTTTTACCGATCATTGACAGGATTCAGCGACAAGGCATCCGACTACGATATAAAAATTGAAAACTCAAAAACAGGTGCCGGCGTAAGGATTACCGGCGATTTACCTATATCAAAATTGGTCTTTTGGTCAGCACCCAGGACGGTATGTCCGGAACCCTATACAATGATAAAAGTCAGGCCCGGTGAAACTGTCACATGGAAAATTTTATACCAGTTCTATACGAAAGACACGAAATAATTATATGATACGACTACACTTGATTTTTGGATTGCTGGTTTTAATAGGTTGTAAGGAAACAAAAGAGGAAGTGCCGGGGACCAGGCAAGCCGGTGTTGATTACCCGGCCTATGGGGGAAATAAGGCGAATAACCGCTACTCACCATTAACTCAGATCAATTCTGAGAATGTAAAGGATCTGCAGGTAGCCTGGACGTATTTTGCCAATGATAAACCTGATTCTACAAAGCAACTACCCGATCCAAGGGAAATACAATGTCAGCCAATCGTAGTGGACGGAGTGATGTATGGCACTTCTGCTGAAATGAACCTGTTTGCATTAGATGCTGCTACAGGTGATGAGATGTGGAAGTTTAGTCCCGGGAAAGGGAAACAATCTTTCCGGACAACGAGAGGCGTTATGTATTGGGAAAGTGACAATGAGAAGAGAATCCTTTTTACAGCGGGATCATTCTTGTATGCGGTTGATGCGATAACGGGAACGTCGGTTATTACGTTTGGCGATTCAGGAAGAGTGGACCTTCACCAGGGTCTTTCCGATAACCTCGACCACGACGTAAACGAACTTTCCGTATCCGCCACTACCCCGGGCGTAATTTATAATAACACCGTGGTGATGGGATCGACGGTATCGGAAGGCGGCAACGCTGCGCCCGGACACATCCGCGCCTTTGATGTAGTGACGGGAAAATTAAAATGGGTATTTCATACCATTCCACAACCCGGTGAATTCGGGTATGATACGTGGCCGAAGGATGCACATAAGCTGATCGGCGGTACTAACAACTGGGGCGGTATGTCATTGGATGAAAAACGAGGTGTCGTGTACTTCGGTACCGGCTCGCCGGCATCCGACTTTTACGGCGGTGCCCGCGAAGGCATGAATCTTTTTTCAAACTGTATCATGGCGCTCGATGCGGAAACGGGAAAAATGAAATGGTACTTTCAGGGAATACACCATGACCTCTGGGACCGTGACTTCCCCTGTCCGCCGAACCTGGCGACCATTAACCGCAACGGAAAAAAGACAGATGTGGTGGTAGGGGCGAGTAAGGATGGATTCGTTTATGTACTGGACCGCGACACCGGTGAATCGGTATTTCCGGTAGAAGAAAAACCGGTTCCAACGGATGGCCTGCCGGGCGAATCTCCGTACCCCACACAGAAGTTTGTTGAAAAGCCGCGGTCGCTCACCAAACAACTGCTCACAGAAGAAGACCTGACCGACATTTCCCCGGAAGCCAATGCGTTTGTGAAGAAACGCTTTTCGGAGTTTCCGAAGATGGAGAGCCGGTTTCAGCCTCCCACGGAACAGGGTACGTTACTCTTCGGATATAGTGGAGGAGCGCAGTGGGGTGGCAATGCCGTTGATCCCGATGGAATCCTTTATCAGAATGCGAACCATGCTCCCTGGGAATTGAAGATGATCAGTAAGGAAGACCGTGTGAAAGAATCGGCGGCCCTGTCACCGGGAAATGCATTATACAACACAAATTGTGCTGCCTGTCACGGTGACGATCGAAAAGGAAGTGGTACGATTATTCCCAGTCTCGTGGACGTGGGTAAGAAACTTACTACAGATAACATCGACGGCATTATCAAAATGGGCAATGGCCGAATGCCGGCCTTCCCCTATCTCTCTGAAAATTACCGGAAAGCCCTGATTGGATTTTTGTTGAACAACGAGGTTATACCTCCCGTTGAACATATGCCCGAAGCGGCAGCACCTGCAAAGACCGGTGGCTTCCCCTATATACCGGACTATACCATTAAAGTCTGGCAGCGCTTCACGGATCAGAACGGTTACAACGCCATCAAGCCACCGTGGGGAACATTAAATGCCATCGACCTGAATACAGGTGATTATCTATGGACTGTGCCGCTGGGAGAATTTCCGGAGCTTACGGCAAAAGGGATACCCATCACCGGTACAGAGACGTATGGAGGACCCGTTGTAACCGGCAGCGGACTCATTTTTATTGCCAGTACGAGAGATGAACGGATACGTGCCTTTGACAAGAAGACCGGTAAAGTGGTTTGGGAATATCAGCTTCCTGCCGGTGGATTTGCAACGCCGATCTCTTATGAAGTAGACGGTAAACAATACATTGCGATTGCGGCGGGTGGCGCGCGGGGAGCGAAGGCAGGGGGGTGGTATGTGGCGTTTGTGTTGAAATGATAAAGGGTGATAAAGGGTTAATGATTAATGGAAAAAGTCGATGGTCCATAGTCGATGGTCCATGGTAACTGCTCAACATTTTTAACTAACGGATAAATAATACTGGTACCATTCACACTCACACTGACGCTCGCACAAACTTCTAGCATGTTCATCCCGACGTGTCGGGCCTTGGTCGATGGAACTGCTCTACATTTTTAATTAACGGATAAATATGCCCGTACCATTCACACTGACGCTCACACAAACCTCCATCATGTTTCAGCCAATCGGCATCGAAGCAGGATAACAGTGAATGACTTTCGTGAGCTAGTTCATAAATAGGTGTGGCGACAAAAAGAATTTTGACCTCACGTTCCCTGAATTCGGGGGTGTGATGAAGTTGATATAGGACATATTGCCTATATTAAATCGTTGTAGGTAAGGCGGATCGAGCTTTTAACAAATATTATATTGAAACCCATAAAGATATCAGGTCGCTTTTCAATAGCATTAGTATTGTTATTATTTATATTCCAATTCTGCGGCGATGACCCAGAAAAAAAATGTGGTTGTGAAATTGAATCCGATTCTTTGGTATCCGGAAGTAGTCTAGCTTATCTAAACACAGTAGACAATAACTTTTATTTGGACTTTCATTTAGACGAGTACACTCAACATATGCTGATATGTAATCAAGATTTGCTTCTACCAATAAACCTGGATATCGATGCTGAGGTAAGTTATTCAGGATACATTGGTAAATCATGCGAGAATAATGATACACTCAAAGTTATTAGACTTACCTCAATTGACCGTGTAAGAGGTTGTGGAGCTCCTGCTCTTACAAAATTTGAAACAATACAAGGGAAATTATTCAAAAACAACCGGAGTAACAATCCGTATGATTATTACATCAGCGCCTACACGGATGGAGTGATGTGGGAATGGATTCTTTTCATATGTAATGATTCGATTCTAGATGACATGACTATTCCCGAATATCCCGAATCAATTAATGTAGAGTTTACTGGAGATGTTAAATATATTGAATCCGTATACTATGAGTTCGGTGGATATGAACACATGCTCATTACCCTAGACGAGATTGAAGAAGGAGGTTAGTCCAGAAATCGCTGGACAAATTTCCTAAATCAAACCTGATTATATAACTGCAATTACTTTGTCAAATTGACACAATTTCAAAACAACAAACCAACTGGCGCGAGTGTTCGTGCGGCTGGCCGCGGGCTGCTAACTCGTGCCTGCTGCACAACGACACCGATTGCTGGGTATCTAATATTTGCAAATTTCCCCCTGGTTCAGGGATTTGAGTTCGGCCATATTGCATATATTCATGCGTTACCGGCAAGCCCTTAAAAGTGCAATTTTCACTATATTTGAACGATGGACTTAAATTCGCTGATAAAAGATAAGTATGATGACTTCATTAATCTATGTAGGCAGCATAGAGTCAGTAAAATCTATGCTTTCGGATCATCAATAACTGACCATTTTGATCCAGTTAAAAGTGACATTGATTTGATAGTAGATTTGGACATTGAAGACCCGGCAGAGTACGGGGAAACCCTTCTTTCGCTTTGGGACAAACTCGAAGTATTTTTTGAAAGGAAAGTGGACTTGTTAACTGACGACTCAATACGTAATCCTTATCTGAGGAAGAGTATTGATGCAACAAAAAAAATGATCTATGACGGACAAGGAGAGAAAGTATTTGTCTGACATATTAAATTCGATAGATCATATTTTATCTTTTACAAGAGATCTGAGATCATTTGACCAATACAAGAAGAACTTCCTAGTTAAAGGAGCGGTCGAAAGGCACCTTGCAATTATCGGTGAGGCGATTAACAAATTTTCAAAAGAGTCAATTGAAAATGATTTGTCTAATTCAAGGCAGATAGTAAGCTTGCGAAATAGGCTGATTCACTCTTACGACAATATCGACGATAGAATAATTTGGACAATCGTAAGACGACATCTTGATCCTCTGAAAGAAGAGGTCACGAAGAAGATTAGTTGAACAGGGCCAGCCGGTAACAAAGTAAATAAGCAACGTTTTGGCAGTATTTACCTAACTGGCGCGAGTGTGCGTGCCGTCTGTTTCTGAGGTTGCTCACTCGTGCCTGCTGCACAATACCGGATTGCGGCGTATTTATGAATTTCTCTCTGGTTTCAAGGATATCATTTCGGCCATATTGCATATATTCAAGCGTTTGGTGGCAATTACAAAATCATAAATGGACAGAGAATTAAAATGTTTTGTTGCATGCGCGTTTGGCAGAACAGACGTGGACAACATGTTTAAAAAGATTATTGTTCCGACTTTGAAATCACTAAAAGTAAAAGCGTTAAGGGTCGACACAATAAATCACAATAAGAATATTGACATAAAGATTATCGAACTAATTCGTGACTGTGACTTTGGAATTTCAGACTTAACATACGCAAGACCTTCGGTATACTATGAAGCCGGTTACATTCATGGATTAGGAAAAGAGGTAATCTTTACTGTACGGGCCGACCATTTTAAGCCAAACGAAAAGGACATTGAAGGTAATAGAAGGGTCCATTTTGACTTAGCAAACAAAAACATAATAGATTGGACAGATAATAAGACCTCATTTCAAAAAAAGTTGAAATCAAGAATTACGCTAATTACCAAGCCAATATTAACCGAAAAGAGAGCTATTCAAGCAATAGAAAAGGAAGAGAAAAGCTTCGATACTCTATCTCTTGTTAGTAAAATCGGGGCAATTAAAACAGAGTCAAAGACTTTTATTAAAAATTTGAAGTACAAAATTGGAGAGGAAGAAGAAGGACTTGTTACTGGTTGGAAAAAGGACGGAGATAAGAAAAGTGTTATTATGGTATTTACTTACGATAGTTTGACCCTAAAAAAACTTTCAAACTTTAACAACTTCAGTTGGATTATAAGAAAGGTCGCAGGGATAGACATACTTGAACAAAGTACTTTGACAATTGTATTCAATGTACTACGACCTGTTAGTGTGTCTACAATACAGAGAGCATTACCCAATTTTCAAATATTACCCGACAAGAAGGCATTTATTCAGCATGAGACATTGACCGGTAGAGCAATCAATTACTATATAATTGACAATATCCGGTCAGTGACTGATTACAAAGCAAAACAAAAAGAATTTAACGTTATGTAACTGCCGGCAACGACATGTATAATGGCCCACTAGCTGCCACGAATGTTCGTGCTGCTGTTTGCCCGTTGTTCAATGTTGCTGAAAAAAAATGACAGCAAAAATCAAAGTAACAACCATTTACCATTGCTCACTGGAACGAGCCTTTAAAACACCTATGCTTTGTGACATTTCTAAAGTTCACACGGGCTATGGAATTATGCCAAAAGTAACCCATTGCACAGACGACGAACATTGGGGAAAGCCTGGTTATAGTAAAAAAGTATTTGTGGCTAGATCACTTACACAAAAAGGGGGCTGGGCGTCCGTCGATAAAGTAATTGAACGGGTAGAAAATACATACTGGAAAATTGAGGTTAGTGATTTTAAGTCGTGGATGATGGGATTTTCAACGTTTGTTGGAGAATGGCAAACAACCGAACTTGAGCCGAATAAGGTTCTAATAGAATATACCTATACATTACACTCGGATAGTACGTTGCTGTACCCTTTGAATTTTCTATTTGCTAATACGTTTTGGAGAATTTATATGAAAAGAGTACTGGAAAATATAAGAAAATTGGCATATGCCAATGAACCCTATTTATACCAGTAGACGATGCTTATATGACACATAGAATAATCAAACTATTCCTGCGTTTTTCAATTGCCGCGGGCTTTTTGTCCGCAGTGGCAGACAGATTTGGATGGTGGAGTCCAGCCGTATCCGTTTGGGGAAATTGGAATAATTTCCTGGAATATACCCGCCTGATAAATCCCTGGTTTCCCGATGGACTGATTTCTGTTGTCGGAGCAATTGCGACGGGAGCGGAAGTATTGTTTGCATTGTTTTTATTCATCGGACTCAGAACAGAATTGGTTGCCAGACTAAGTGGGTTTCTGCTACTCGCTTTCGGACTGGCCATGACGTTCTCAACAGGAATAAAGGGAGCTTTTGACTATTCGGTTTTTAGCGCGTCGGCTGGCGCATTCGCGTTGGGTTTGATGAAAGAAAAGTATTTCGAATTGGACGGTTTTATTTCAAACCGATTGTAACTGTGGAACGCCATGCACTTGTTAAATTCCCCCAAGGTCCAGGAGTGGATTTCGGCCATATTGAATATATTCATGCGTTATGCACAATGCCGCGCGGACAGAGTAGCGGCCACCGCGCATTGGCACATTTGCTTGCCGCACTTTCCCGCGCGACACCAAAGCAAGCAAAAGAGCCAATCTTTGCGACTGCTATTTATAGAATACCATCCCATCCGAGAATAAAGCTATTTTTTTGCTTGGCAGAACTTTTTCATACCCATAATAATCCTAATTATGTTCAAAAGACGTCAGAATGAACATACGAAAACTCATTTTGCTTGCTGCTTTTTTCCTACTAGCTGTCACCTCCTATTCACATAGTCAAGATAGAGGTGCACTGGTTAGAGGTATCATATATGATATGCAAACCCAAAAGCCGGTTCCATATGTCAGCATTTATTTGAAGCAGTCAAAGCAAGGGACAAGTGCTTCTGAGAGTGGCGAGTTCAGCATTCGCATCAGAAACGATCTTTCGGATACGCTGATATTTTCTGCCATTGGGTATAGAACTCTAAAGATTACAAGTCCGGCAGAAGACACATTGTTTCAAACCATTTACCTGGAGGAAAATGTTGCTGAACTCAATACGGTAACTGTATCGGCGCAGCGAGCTGTTGACATCATCAGACAGGCCATGCGAAACCGGGAAGCGACTTATGGAACAGAGGCGCATAAGCTTACAGGTGTGTACAGAATTGCAGACAAAGAGAATGGAACATACGTACGCCTTATTGAGGCTGCAATCGATATATACGATCGTGACTACATGAAGAAAGAGAGTCGGGTTGTGGATTATCTTGCCGTGCGGCAAAGCCAAGATTTTAGAACATTTCGTTGGGAAATGGATAAGACCAATTCACGAACAGTTGAAGAATTACTGAAGCCAGATCTGATTAAAAGACCGACCCGTGCTACTCATCAGAATGGATTCGAAAAAGGTTTCTTCTATACATTCGAAGGTTATTCAACATTGGATCATAAAGAGATTTACATTATTTCAGCCAAAAGGAACATTGCGTATGAATGGCCCAATTATGATGCGACATTTTATATTCGGGCTGAGGATTTGGCAATTGTTAGAGTTGACCGTGACTATAGTCTTGCCAGACCAAATTGGGCTAAAGAGCAGGGCGTGGAGACCAAAATTTTAAAAGATCACTTAATTCTTAAATATAAAGATGTTGATGGGAGGCTATACCTAAACTATTTTCTCTGGAATCTTAAGGGCGAAGTGGTTGAAGAAAAGAGTGGAGGTAAAGTGATCAGCTTTGAACGAAGCGAGGAATTAAATATTCACGAAGTTTCCTTTGCCACGGCACAAAAGGTACGATCAGCATGGGATCAAGATATCTACAAAATGACCGAGCCCTACAACAGCTCCTTTTGGGAAAAAGTTTTGGTTTCGGATACTCAGTTATTTAGGGATGTTACTAAAGAGTTAGCTGAAAAGGAAAATCTAGACGCCCAATTCCTATCAAATCCAAATAACCACACACTGTATGAGCCTGGCAAAAAATATAGAGTCAATGAATTAAAGGAGGATTTCCAATTATTGCAGAGAAGTTTAAAAGAAGGTTATCCGGCTCTTTATCGGTATACAAGCAACGAAAGAATTAATCAATTGTTTGACAGCATTTATAATTTACTGTCAAGACCCATGACTGAAAAGGAATTTTACGGGTTAACGAGCCTGATAGTTGCGAGTATCCGTTGTGGACATACCCAATGTCGACCATCTTTGGATTACTCTAAATTCGTCAATTACCACAAATTCTTCTTGCCCGTACACACTACCTTTATAAACGATAGACTGGTTGTAGTGAATAATCTTCAGGATAGTAGTCTATCAAGAGGTGATGAAATAGTTTCTGTCAATGGCAGATCAGTTCGGGAAATTGCTGAAACTTTAATGCCATTAATCGAAGCAGACGGATACATTAAAACATATAAAAATAAAATCTTCGGACAACATTTTTCGGAATTGTATAACATTCACTTTGGAAATAATGACTTTTTCATGATTGCTGTAAAGAACGCAAAAGGGGAGGATGTAGAGAAAAGGATACCTGGTGTTTCACTTTCTGACTTCAATAAGCTAGACGAAGAGAAATCCACAAATCAATTTACAATTATTAAACCAGGCATTGCCATGATGAAAGTTGGTTCATTTATGGACCAACCCGAACTTAATTTTAGGAATTGGGTCAGGAAGACATTCACCACAATCAAACATGATACTATAGGCACCCTGATAATTGACCTTCGTGACAATACCGGTGGCAGAGACGATTATGCTGTCTACCTTTATTCTTTTCTTGCCAAGCATAGTTTTGCCTATCATACCTCGCTACATGCTTCTACAGATAATTTTTCATTTTTATCGGATACTGACCAGGACAGTTCCCTGAACCGAACAATGGAAAAAATCACATCTAAAGATTCGTTAGGCAGATTTCTTCTCAGAAATTCTCACCCTACACTCGGTAAGCATGAAACATCACAGCCAGCCTATCGTGGAGAAGTTTATTTTTTGATTAACGGAAATACTTTTTCGGCAGCGTCAGATTTTGCTGCGATCTGTCAACAGGATCAGGTAGGAATTTTTGTTGGTGAAGAGACAGGAGGTGCTGCAAATGGAAGCACAAGTAATGGTGAACTCATACTAACACTCCCCAATACAAAAATTCGTCTCCGAATACCAATTTTCATGATTACCAATGCGGTGAGCGGGACAGTCCAAGGACGGGGTGTGCTTCCTGACCATCCAATACACTATACTACTGTGGACATTGGAGCAATGATCGACAAAGAGTTGGAGTTTGTACTTCAAATGATTAGGTAGATTGTGGTCAGTACCAAGAATCAGGGCCTTCGAAATAACCACACCAATGCCACACATGCCGACACACAACCAAAGCTTTGGCATCCGTGTGGTTAAGAGTGTGCAGGCGCGGCACTGTCCGGCAGCAGCCTAGGCCATTACATTCAATTTACTGAATTACCTTCGGCAACGACTGATAGTGACACACTAGTTGGGCTTGGCATTCTCCCGATAGCTATCGGGACCATTTACCAAGCCCTCCTGTTCCGGCCACTTCTAACATCTGCGGCACTGAATTATTAAGAGTGGAAATTTGCGCAGTCAGATGATTGCATTATATTTGCAGCCATGTAACTGCATAAAATGGAAGCACGTAGAGACGTATTTCAGGCAATCGCTGACCCGACACGTAGAGCAATCCTGGGTTTATTGGCATTTCAAGCATTGACCCCCGGGGCAATTGCAGAAAACTTTGATTCTTCAAGGCAGACAATTTCAAAGCATATCCAGATTTTGACCGAATGCCAACTCGTAAAACAAGAGGAGAGGGGTCGTGAAATATACTATCACTTTAATCCGGTCAAAATGAAAGAAGTATCTGATTGGGTTAGTCAGTACCAACAATTTTGGGAAAAGAAGCTTGATTCGTTAGAAACTTATTTAGCAAAAATTCAAAAAAAGAAGAAATAGAAAGATGGAAGCATATAATACATTTAAACAGGAAGACAACATTCTTATACATACAAGAATTCTGGATGCTCCAAGAGATTTGGTTTGGGAAGTATGGACGTCCCCGGAACATCTAAAAGAATGGTGGGGACCAGATGGATTTTCGCTGACGACTAAATCAATGGCTGTAGAATCCGGTAAAAGCTGGGATTTCATCATGCACGGTATGGGACGGGATTGGGATAACAAAATTGAGTATGTCGAAGTGAAAAAGCCTTCGCTGTTAACCTATAAACATTCTGGTGCGGAAAACGAGGATTATAATTTCACAGTCTCAGTTTTCTTTGAAGAGGTTGAAGGGAAAACATTGTTGACCATGAAGTCAGTATTTAAGTCAAAAGCCATTATTGACGAACTAAACAGAAAGGTAAATGCCATTGAAGGCGGCAAGCAGACTTTAAATCGCCTGGTGAACTATGTTAAAACATTGGGTAAAAAATAAAGACAACAGTACAAATTGAAACGAATTGAAAAATGAGCAAAATTATTTTTGACAGCGGCATATCCCTTGATGGCTTTTTCGCAGGCGACAACAGAGGTCCAAACAACCCAATGGGTGGCGTTTCCGGGAAAATTCACCCCTGGATGCTTAAACAGAAAGCATTTTGGAAACACATCAATATGGAAGGTGGCGTTGAATATGGTGCAGATAGTAAATTAATTGATGATGTTTTTGCAAGAACAGGTGCCTATATCATGGGAAAACGAATGTTTGAAGAAGGCGAGGTTCATTGGAGTGAAGATATATACAAAGCAGATGTATATGTCCTGACACATGAAAAACGGGAACCCTGGGTTCAAAAGGGAACGACGACTTTTTATTTTATCAATGACGGAATACAAAGTGCATTGGAGAAAGCCAGACAATCGGCCAAAGGAAAGGACATAAGAATTCAGGGTGGTGCTTATACAATTCAACAATTTCTCAATGCAGGGCTTATCGATGAATGTTTTATCCACATTGCTCCTGTTTTTTTAGGTAGTGGTATCCGACTGTTTGATGGTATTAGAAAGGACATTTATGATATTCAAATTGAAGAAGTAATTCCATCCGACCTAACAACGCATTTGAGATACAAACTGACGAAGAAATAAGCGCAGCCAGAGAAAGATTAGGAATATGTATGTTCCAGGCCTTGAGTTATCCTGTACTTCAATGTAAAGCTTTCCGTATCTTTTCAACATCGGCGGCACTGACCGGGGATGCATTGCTTCCAAAGTTCATGCGGACATACGAGGCGACCTCGGCAAGGTGCGCGTCATTAAGGAAATTGTGCGACGGCATTAAGATTGTGACGTTACCGTCAGCAGCATGTGTGGAGACCCCGTTGAGAATAGTGGCTATCAACAACTCCTTGCTACCGACTTTAGCCGAACCCACCAATGATGGAAAATGGCTTCTGTCACCTCTGCCATCCGCCTGGTGGCAGGAGAGACAGTAGGTATCGTAAAACGTACCACCGATCGAGGGTTTTGCATCTTTGTTAAGGTTGTCTTCAACAGGATCGGGAACCCTGATGTGTACAAGTTTCTTTCTTTCCTCCATTGGAGCCAGTTGATCGTTTCCAAAAGTCCGTTTATCTCCTTTGAACATGATTCGCCATATCCTTCCTTTTTGTGAATCGGACAAGTAAAGCGATCCGTCGGGACCTTGTGAAAGTCCCATTGGCCGGTATGGGGCATCCCTGGTCGTTTCAAGTGGTTTGTCGCCGCCGAAGCCGTCAGCGAAAACTTCCCACTCGCCCGTGGGAGCGCCGTCTTTGAAGGGAACAAAACAAAGGAAGTAGCCTGACTGCGGATAGGGCGACCGGTTGTTCGAACCATGGAAAGTTATAAAAGCGCCGTTTTTGTAGTGGTCAGGAAACTGATCGCCCGTGTAAAACAAAAGGTCATTGGGAGCCCAGTGCCCCGGAAATGCCATAAGCGGCTGGTTATATTTTTCGGCCTCGCCGGTGATTTCCCCATCGCCGCCGTACTCCGGTGATAGCATGCGCGTTTTTTTAAAAGAATCGAAGTAGTAGTAAGGCCATCCGAAGTTCGAGTCTTTTGTGACCTTCATAAACTCTTCAGCGGGTAGTACCGCACTTTGCCAGGGTGTAAATTTTTCAGGGAAGATCGTGTAAAGGTTGTCTCTTCCATGAACGACAGTGTACAGTGTTTCATCCGTTGTGTTCCAGGCTATAGCCACAGCACTCCGGATACCGGTGGCGTAACGTTCGCCGTCCTTTTGTGTTTGGTTGGTTTTGTTTTCATCGAATCGCCAGATGCCGGCGTGATCCTCGAGTTCGGGGCAGGGATCCAATCCCGGCGCTCCCGGTGTAGCGGCCAACATGCGGTTGATCACCTGGCAATTATTCGAGGGTGCACCAAACGGAACGTACATGTTCCCTTTGCCGTCGAAGGCTACGGGTTTGGAAATATGCCAATGGTCGACACCATGAGCGTGGTCGTCGGTTAATATGGTTTCGATTTCGCTTTCGGGAACAAGCTTTCCGGGAGTAAGCTTCTGGCGGTAGACGGTTCGGATTGAACTGAAATAGAGGTACCCGTTATGGATACGCATCGCTGAGGCTAAATAGCCTTCATCTTTGTAGTCACCGAACGACTGTATGATATCGGCTTTTCCATCGCCGGTCGTATCGCGAAGCGCAAGATTTCCCTTCGTTCTGGTCTTAACATAAATATCACCATTGTCGTTGACAGCAAGATGGCGGGCGAGACCAACTCCTTCGGCGACGGTGAGAACTTCAAATCCCGAAGGCAACACTAAACCACCGTTGCCGGGATCGCCCTCGGGGAGGTTGGGGGGGTGTGAACAGCAGGTTAGGAGAATTATCAAAAACGTGTAACACCTCTTCACTTGCGATTGGATCATATAAAAATATTTGCTGGTCAAAGATACAACACACAATTGTAAATGATAACGAAGGGTCAATATCTCCCAACCATGTATATGATGGTTCGTATTCCGCAATTCGTTTCAGCATACTTTTACTATTTTGCGTTAGCAACGGCCGACAAGTGACCGCAAGTCGGGCCAGGTTTCCGTTAGCAATCGGTTACGAAGGCTACGTATACATATCGTTCGTGGTCATTTAAAATATCACTTGATTAGAATAAAGGTGATGTGTAGAAAATGGTTTGTCCAGTGATTAAGTTTTCGGAAATAACATTTATGAGAATATCACCGTTTTTTTTCGTGCTACTACTATCCGTTACGGGTTGTAAGGAGGATGACGATGAAGTCCAGCCAGATTCGATGTATTTTCCTTCAACTACAAATACTGACTGGGAAACAAAATCTCTTTCTGATTTGGGATGGAATCAAAACGCTGTTCAGCCATTGAAGGACTTTCTTATCCAAAAGAACACAAAGTCTTTTATGATACTTGTAAATGGTAGAATTGTCATGGAAGAGTATTTTGATGGTCACACCCCAACAACAGCCTGGGAATGGAACAGTGCCGGAAAAACACTTGTGACAGCTACAGTTGGTATTGCCCAACAAGAAAGTCTCTTATCTATTAACAATAAAGTCTCACAGTATTTAGGTCCAGGCTGGACGAGTGAGCCTATCGGGAAGGAGGATTTAATCAATTCGAGACACTTACTCACCATGACTTCGGGGATTGACGATGATAGTGAGTTGGTTATAAAATCCAATTTAACCTATTTGGCAGATGCAGGCACAAGGTGGTCGTATCACAATGTTTTTCAAAAATTAATGGATGTAGTTGCTGAGGCAAGCAATCAGGACTTTGAAGTATATTTTACCAACAAATTGAAGAATAAAATTGGAATGGATGGGTTTTGGAATAATGGACTGATTTTTAAGATTTATCATAGCAATACGCGAAGTATGGCCCGATTCGGTTTGTTAGCATTAAACAAGGGGAAGTGGAATAATGATCAGATAATCAATGAACCGTTTTTTAATGAGAGCATCACTTCTTCTCAAAGTATCAATCCTTCATACGGATACTTATGGTGGTTAAACGGGAAAACAAGTTTTATGATTCCGGGTGGGCAAACAGTTTACCCAGGCCAGCTGGTGCCAAACGCACCGGGGGACATGTATGCTGCCATGGGAGCAATGGACCAGCGTATCTATTTAATTCCGGGCGAAAATATGGTGGTGATACGAATGGGTGATGCTTCTGACCCTGCAAATCCTGATTTTGCGGTATCTGGATTTGATAATGCGCTTTGGGAAAAAATTAATGCCGTAACAGACTAAATTCAGAAACTCAAACTGGATCGAGTATTCGCGAGCCAACTGGCGCGAGTGTTGTGCGGCCGTTTGTGCGCTGCTCACTCGTGCCTGCCGCAAATATAAGATGAGCTGAGTGGCACCGGCGGCAATTCATTACAAAAATGCATTTGCAATAGGGGTGTTCAGAATAAGTTTAGTTGGGTTTGATTAACAAAAAAAGTATGACAAATCTTGAGAACTTGAAGATTCCTGAATTGAATTTTGACGCCAATGGGGACTTGATGATTACAGCTTCGCCGAATTCTTCAAAACATGATTTTGACTTTTATGAAGGCAAATGGAGACTTCGTAACAAGAAATTGAAATCACGTTTGAGCAACTGCTCTGAGTGGACAGAGTTTGAATCAACACAAGAAATGTATAAAGTATTGAACGGCGTTGGCAATATTGACAACTACCTGGCAACATTTGACGGTGTACCGTTCGAGGGGATGTCGGTTAGACTTTTTAACCCGAAGACAAGATTGTGGAGTATTTATTGGGCAGACTCGAACGAGGGTGTTTTACAGCCGGCAGTTGTGGGTTCATTTGAGAATAGTGTTGGCCACTTTTTCACAAAAGACACTTTTAATGACCGTGAGATATTAGTGGTATTTCGCTGGGATGTTAGAAACAGGGAAAAACCAATTTGGAGCCAGGCATTTTCTGAGGACAATGGTAAAACCTGGGAATGGAATTGGTATATGTATTTTGAAAAGTTTGTGACGCGGAAGCCTTCAAGTGTGTGACAAGTACCAGGGCATTTAGAAGGTGACTATTATATTTTATATCGCAGGTAAAACACTGGCTTTACAAGGTAAATGGCACAGGCACCATCACACGCAATAAATCATTTGGCTTCTTTTGTTTATTTTTGTCATGGTAAGGTAAACACCTAATAGCAATACGCTAGCTGTAAGTTTTGTTCAGACTACAAACTTCTTTGTATGCGATATACAGCCACAGTAATACTGACGATTTTGTCAACAGCAGCCTTACTTGGGCAAACTAACAAGATCAGATTAGCCGAGAAGGGAAGTGTCAATTCAGGTAAATGGATCAATACAAGGTATAAAACAGCATACAAAATTGGAGGCAAAGACTCGGTTGAATTTAGCAATATTAGTTTTTCTGTAACAAAGCGAACTGGTGATTCTTTTGTTGTCTTTACAAACGTGAAGAACCTTTCTGATAACGAAATAGCCATAACCGTTTTAGCGCAAAAAAAATTAAAAGTAGAGCCGCGCACGCTGCTGTTAAAGCAGAAGGATTCGATTCAGATATATATAACAACTACGATTCCCGCTGGACAGATTAACGAAGTTATAAGGTTAGTAACTACGGAATGGGACCTGAATCTTGAACTCACTGGTTTTGGATACCAACTTTCAACTATTGATTTTGACACATCTGACAGGAAACAGATATTCGGAGACCTATACTACTTCCGGACTGGAAACGAATACCAAATGGAAATTGTGGACTATATTGAAAAACCGAAGTACCTTCCATTGTCGAAACAACTTGTTAAAGTAGAACTTCGCAAAGGGACCTATTTGCTGACGATTGTTGGTCCCTCAGGACGTAGGTCCAAAGAAATTGACATTGAATAAAGAACCATTCAAACGATAGATTAAGAGCAATAAGATGACCTACAAGCCGGACAATTACAACTCCCTTTCACCCTACCTGATTGTTGACAACGCGCAAAAACTGGTGGACCAATTGGCCACAATTTTTGAAGCGATAGTTTTGAGACGTTTTGACCATGAGAATGGAAAGATTGCTCACATAGAATTGAAACTGGATGACACGGTTATTATGATCAGTGACAGCTCTGAAAATTATGGAGCAAACAAGACGATGCTTCATGTTTATGTGCCTGATGTTCACAAGACATTTGACAGAGCCATGGCAGTCGGTTGCGAACTAATTGAAAAACCAATAAACAAAAAAGGCGACGCGGACACCAGAGGCTCATTCTACGACTTTGCCGGAAATTACTGGGCTGTAAGTACACAAACAAACTAAGTTAACGAAGATGTCAATTACAAGAGAAGCGGAACTAGTCGGAATGCAAAAAGTTAGTGAAGCTGTTGCTTACACTTTAAAGGAAATGAGAAAGTATGCTGAACCCGGGATGACAACAAAACAATTGGACGATTACGGAGCAGCAATATTATCAGATTTTGGGGCCAAATCAGCTCCGTCTTTAGCATATGGTTTCCCAGGTTGGACTTGTATTAGTATAAACAATGAGTTTTGCCACGGCATTCCGTCGGATAACCGAATACTGAAGGAAGGCGACCTTGTGAATATTGATGTTTCAGCCGAGCTTAATGGTTTTTGGTCTGACAACGGAGGTTCATTTGTACTTGGCGAGGATGTCATAGGTCATCAAAGCCTTATAGACGCTTCAAGGCAGATTTTGCATAAAGCAATTCATAATATAAAAGGCGGGGTTCGTATTTCGGACATCGGGAATTTGATAGAAACGGAAGCCAAAAAACGTGGTTACAAAGTTATCAGGAACCTTACAGGGCACGGAATAGGAAAAAGCCTTCACGAAGCACCAGGCGAAGTAGCGAATTACAGAGACCGTTTCAATACTTCAAGGTTTAATAAAAACTCAGTCGTCGCCGTTGAAACATTTATATCAACAACTTCAACGTATGCCGAGATCCTGAATGACGGTTGGACATTGGTTGGAGATAAAGGAGGCTTTATGGCACAACACGAACATACTATTGTAGTTACTGATGGAAAACCTATCATCCTCACAGCGACGAACGAAATATGGGATTGACAGCATAATGTGGATCAACTCAGCAATGTAAATGGAATGATGAGGCAACTACTCACAATTTTCTGTTGGACTTTTTTGATATTGACTTCTTGTAATGAGAAAGAGACAAAAGCAACGACTAACGAAATGGAAAGCGCAACGGACACTTTAGATTTCAAAAGTGGCTACTCTGAAGTGAACGACTTGAAAATGTATTATGAGATATACGGACGCGGCAAACCGCTTGTACTGATTCACGGTGGCGGGTCAACGATTCAGTCAAGTTTTGGAAGAGTTATTCCATTATTCGCGAAAAACAGACAAGTAATAGCGATGGAATTACAGGCACATGGACGGACGACTGACAGGGATGCAGATCTTTCATTTGAACAAGACGCCGACGACGTGGCAACCCTTCTCAAAAACCTGAACATTCACAAGGCTGATTTTTTTGGCTTCAGTAACGGAGGTACGACTTGTTTACAAATTGCTATTCGTCATCCTGAAATAGTGGGTAAGATCATTTTAGGTTCTGCGCTGGCCAAACGCAACGGTGTTCCCGAATGGTTTTGGGACTTTATGAAGCAGACGCGACTGGAAAATATGCCCGAACAACTGAAAGCGGCATATAGACAGGTTGCACCGGACACAAATGGGTTGCAAGTCATGCATGACAGGGACGCTAAGAGAATGGTGAATTTTAAAGATATTCCGGACGAGCAGATCAAATCCATCAAAGTACCCAGTTTAATCATTACAGGCGACAAAGATATTATCACACCCGAACACGCTATTGAAATACACAGACGAATCGCCAACTCGGAATTGGCCATAATTCCAGGTGGGCATGGAGAATATATCGGAGAGATAACAACCCTAAAACCCGGCTCAAACGAAAGCTACGTCGTTGTTCCTTTGATTGAAAGATTCCTCAACAGGAAAGTAGAATAAAACGGCCCGCCGCCAACTGACGCGGCGCGGGTGTTCCTCCGGCTGCTCCGTGATGCTTAAGTATTCTGGTAAATCTACCCCGATCCATCGATATTGATTTGGCCGTATTGCATATATTCATACATTAAAAGCACCTGACCGGGCACTCCGAGGGCAGAGACTATTGAAAGACTCATTTATTGGGTCGGTATAAGTCAAAAAATATGAAAGGACCAAGGACAGAATAAATTAGGATTAGAGTTAAATTTTCTTAAAAAAGATTAAAAGTGTAGTGCCATTTACTTCAACTAACACATGATGGAGAACATAGTCAGGTCTATTAATTCAATTGACGGTAACTACATTACTGTATTCCTAATTGCCTTGTTTTACAGTCTTGAACGATTACTCAGCACTCCTTTTAAATTTGATAGGCGTCTAAGTCACTTTTTCAACAATCTTCTTTTCCAAATCGCCTTTTTCTTTGCTAGCCTCGCTTTTGCTGTTGTTCAAGTGCACATTATTACGTGGTCGTCTGTAAATCAGATAGGTCTCTTTTATTGGATTGAAATACCACTTTGGATCAAAGTCATTGTTGGAGTAATGTGTCTGGACCTTACTTCGTATTGGTTCCATCGCCTGGCACATACTTCACCGCTGTTATGGAGGTTACATCGTGTTCACCACAGTGACACCACTATGGATACCTCTACATTCTTCCGTTCGCATCCTTTGGAAGTTTTGGTTTTTGGCACGTCAAGTATTTTAGCGTGCATTATTTTTGGTCTTGACCTATCGATTTTAGGTGTCTATCTCTTTGTGATTTTGCCCTTCTTTGCGGCCCAACACGCCAACCTTCAATTGCCCGATTGGATGGATAAAGTTTTTGGCAGAGTATTCGTAACACCAAATATCCACAAAGTGCATCATGAACAAAACCAGTTTTATACCGATTCGAATTTTGCCGACATATTTATTTTTTGGGACAAACTTTTTAAAACGTATAAATATTTACCGGTAAAATATATTCGTTATGGATTGAAAGAATTTGACACTGATAAAAGACAAACGTTTTGGTATTTGATTATAAGTCCATTTGTGAAAATTGACCGTAATATTGGTAACAAGACATAACTATTGCTTAGAAACCGGGTCAAAAATACTGGATCCGTTAATTTGAGTTTATGGCAGAAATAAAGACGAAACAAACCAACGCGGATGTTCACGAATTTATCAACTCATTTGCTGATAAGGAACAGAAACGC
The DNA here is from genome assembly GCA_041737945.1 of Chryseolinea sp. Lineage (GTDB taxonomy): Bacteria > Bacteroidota > Bacteroidia > Cytophagales > Cyclobacteriaceae > Chryseolinea. Next base: position 49,101 of record JBGSQQ010000048.1, on the reverse strand, counting down.
AAAGATAGTTTTGAACTGTTAAAACTGATGCAAAAGTTCACAGGCCACAAACCAAAAATGTGGGGACCGTCCATTATCGGATTTGGAAGCTATCACTACAAGTCTGAAAGAAGTAGCCAGGAAGGAGACTGGCCACTTGTTGGCTTTTCGCCACGCAAATCAGCTATCTCACTTTACGTATTTACAGGAAGTCCGCAACACGAGCATTTACTAAAAAACCTTGGAAAGTTTAAAATGGGCAAAGCCTGCATCTATATTAAAAAGCTTTCTGACATCGACCAAAATGAACTAAAGAAGCTCATGAAAGAAACTATTGACTTTTTGGACACAAAATATGGGAGCAAGAAAAGCATAAAATAACGCTATGATTTTACCTCGAATCGTTTCACTTTCTATTCTTACTTTAATCCTGTCAGTAGCGTTTTGGAACTGCCAGCCAGATCGGACAACAAGTGCCTATCTGAATTATCAAGACACTACGGTTAAAGTATATGGTCCGTATATAGCTGTAAAGCTTCCCATCAACAAGGGAGTTAAGATGGGTAATCCCATTCAGGTTGCATTAGGCCCTAAGGATCTGATGTATGGCATGAATCAGACTGGTGAAGTCTATACCCTTCATGATTCCAATGGAGATGGGCTGGAAGACAGTACGGCCTTATACTGTAACGTGACTGAAGTAGGACTGCGCTCGCCCGCTAGCTTTGCTTACCGTGGTGATACAATTTATATTGGTACGGCTCAACAGATTCGCGCCTTTCTGGATGTCAATAATGATGGCAGGTCAGATACGAGTTGGATGTTCTTTGATAAAATACCCAATAGTGAGCACCCTTATGAGTGGGCCAGCGGATTACAATTCGGAGCGGATGGTTGGCTTTATGCTGCGATAACCACCGATTCATGGAATGCGGGTGCTGCACCTGATCCTGAGGGAATTCGTGGAAGCATCATCCGGATTTCCCCCAATGGAAAGAGATCTGAAATCGTGGCGCGTGGAATCCGATCCGTACCCGGCATGGACTTTAGCACCAACGGTGATTTATTTTTTATTGACAATGAGGGTGGTGGAAATCCGACAGAAGAGTTAAATCGTTTGGAAGAGTATACGTTCTATGGTCATAATAAGAAAAAATATCCGGCCGACTCTGCCCGGGTGAAGAAGCCTGATTTCAGTTTACTATCAGAGGTGGCCCCATCGTCAATTGAGTTTAATCACGTAAGCAATTCCTATGGTGGCACGGGTGGTGATCTTTTCGTTTCCTACTACGGCCCTGGAGAACGCTGGACGCGCGGTGCCGTTGGCAGGGTTGTTTTAACCCGTCAGCCCGACAGTACCTATCAATTTAAGGAGTATACCATTGCCGATATTCCCAAAATTTCTGACCTCGCTTTCGGGAAAGACGGTAACCTGTATCTGGCTCACCACGGCAAAGCCGACTATTGGTATAATGCCATTTACAAAGAGGAGGGTGGTTTCTATAAACTTATCTATGACTCCACCAGTTCGGTGGCCGCCAATTATACCCGACCCAAAGAGGGCATAGTATTCTCTCAGAATTCGGTTGAAAAGGGAAAGCAGTTGTTTGCAGACACCGGATGCCTCGGTTGCCATCAGGTAGATGGCAAGACTGAATTGTTAGGGCCTAACCTTAAAGATATTGCCAGAAATTTTTCCAGAGCTGAAATACTGGAAGCGATACAGTATCCATCAAAGCAAATAAAGCCCAGTATGGGTGGCGTCCGTATCACGAAGAAAGATGGGTCAATTTTATTGGGTCGGGTTTTAAACTCTGACAACGACCAGCTGGCGTTCATGGTTGTAGGCAATCAGGTTGTCAATGTGAAGAAGAGCGAAGTAGAAAAAATGGAGGAGGAAAAAAAATCACTCATGTTCGAGAATTTATTGTCTGGCATGACTGATGAAGAACGTGAAGCGTTACTGGATTTCTTGCTGAGTTTAAGTAAAAATAGTTAAGCGATGCCCATAGTTTCGAAATCCAAATGCCGAGAAAATGAATAGTAAGAATTTGGTTATAAAAACCAGATGGTTTTTATTTCTCAGTTTAATAATCGAAATAATTTGCACTTCCGGATGCTCTGTTAAAAGTCAGGAAGAAGCCTACTACCTGCCAGGAGAGTTTGAAGAACAAGAAGCGGTGTGGCTTGGATGGCAGGGATACGAACCTTATTATAAGACTGGTGCAGATATGATAGAGGCTCTTTTGCCTTTTGTTCGTGTAAAGGTTGTAACAGAATCCGATAGCATTAAATCCGTTTGTCGACTTTATCTGACCAATCGAAATATCGACACAACTGCCATTCAGTTTTACGTGATCCCGGACAATGAGTTCTGGATACGAGACCATGGAGCTATTTTTTTAAAAAATAGGTCAGGTGAAAAGAAAGTGGTTGATTTTGGGTGGAATACATACGGCGTCAAGTCATGGTTAATGAACCTGTATGACAATGACCAACAAAAGGTAGATTCACTGACGAATTCGATGCTGGCAAGCAAGCGAGGCAAAGTTGACAGCCTGATGGCTGTAGCTGAAAATATTCCGGTGAGAAAATCATCCATTTTTATGGAGGGAGGATCTATAGAAACTAATGGAAGAGGCACATTGATCCTCAATCAACCATTAACACTTTCAAGAAACGAAGGTAAAACCAAACATGAAATCGAAGCGGAATTTAAGAAGGCTTTAGGCGTGAGAAACATTATTTGGCTTATGCATGGCTTAGCCGAGGATCCACATATCTGGCAAGTAATTTCAGGTAAGTATGTTGGCATCGGTACCGGGGGTCATACTGATGAGTTTGTCAGATTCGCAAATTCCAACACCATACTTTTGGCATGGGTAGAAGAATCAGAGAAAGACCTGAATCCGTTGAATAGAATCAATTATGACCGGATGAGCGAGAATTTCGAAATTCTGATGCGATCCCGGGATGAAAATGGAAAACCATTCAGAATCATTAAGGTCCCAATACCTGATCCAATTGTCAAACCGGTTCTTTTAACAAATTTTTGGGATGAGAGTCTGAATATTCCTGTATCTGTGTTTTCGAAAAAACATGAACTAGCCGGAGGTGACTCAGTGTTCAGAGTCGCAGCTTCAAGTTATCTGAATTATTTTGTGACAAATGGTGCCGTGTTATTGCCAACGTATATCAAAGAGGGTTCTTCTATTTCAAAGGAAGAGCAAGTGAAGCAGATTTTCGCAGAAATATTTCCTGACAGAAAACTTTTCTTTATTGAGACAATGGCACTCAATTGGGAAGGCGGGGGGATACATTGTGGTACTCAGCAAGAACCCAGATGAAAACCACCACCAACATTCCTAAATCCAGATCTAGCCACTACCTTGGGATAAACATTAGTTGAAAGCCTAATCAGTCGACTTCCTGTAAAATTCTTATAAACATCTTGGACTGACTGACACAATTCTAACTTGCCACCATTTTTTTTTAATTTTAGACAATGAACGAGAAGTCGAACCGAAGAAATTTTATTAAAAATACCGGACTGGGTCTCGCAGGCCTGGGTATGGTTCGTCCCCAAAGGGAACCTCCAGTAAAAGGGGAACTACTGAAAACGAAAAAGGTCGAAATGGCCATCGCTACTATCACATGTGATGGTTTTGGAGATATTAACTTTGAACGGGCCTTCGAAATTATTCCGCAGTTACCTTTTAAGAACGTTGAGTTGAACTGTTGGTATGCGCGCAACCTTACGCCTCAGGGTATCGACAGCATCCGGGAGCGCTGCAGAAAACATGGTCTGACGCCCGTCTGCATCCAGGGGAGTTCATTCGGTGCGGCAGGAAACATAATCAAGGATGTTACGCACAAACTATGGAACATGGAGGCTGCACGAAAGCTCGGCTGCCGCCGGGTAAAGTTCACAGGTGCTGGTCGCGGCAGTGAGGGAGGGTTGGATGCGATTATCGAGGTGCTGAAGGAGCTGGCTCCTGCGGCGGAAGAAATGGATATGCTCATTCTTGTGGAAAACCATGCGAATAACAACCTGGAAAACATCGGGGATTACGACCGAGTGTTCAATGCTATTCCCTCACGTCACGTCGGCATGTGTATGGATAACGCCCACTTTGATGGCGCCAATGTTGATCTGATGGATGTTGTTGATCGCTTCCACGAACGGATCCTGCACATCGACCTGAAGGAAACGGAGCGAAAAGGAATCCACAAAGTTGTTCGCTTTGGTGAAGGCGTTACTAACAACGTTGGCGTTATTGAACGTATGCTTGGGCATGGATATGAGGGATATCTTCTCGTGGAGATGGCACCTCCGCTCGACCAGCAAACCCTTCATGCGGATCTAACAAAAGCATACGAGCTTTTTTCAAAGTATGAGCGCTGATGTTACTGAAATTCTAATAGTCAAACGCTGTGAGCAACCACGACGGCGCACCTACATTGCCCGCTTGTTGGCAGGCGTATGTTTACTCTTTTTCGCATGTAACACAAAAATGCCGGAGGAGCCTAACCCCGGGTATCCGCGTGTGCTTGATCCGCGTCTGAAGTTGACCTTGTTTGCCGAGCACCCCGACATTGTTACTCCCATTGGGATTGCAGTAGACCAAGGGGGGATGGTTTATGTTTTGGAATCCCATACACACACTCCACCAAAAAACTATGAGGGACCGGACACGGACCGAATACGGATCTTTTCCGATTCGGATGGCGATGGCAGCCCTGAAAAAAACGTCGTGTTTGCCGAAGGCTTCAATGAAGGAGTTAATATTGCCTTCTCCCCCGACGGGCAGCTATATGTGGTGACATCACGGGCAGTCTATGCGGTGTTTGACCATGATGGTGATCTTCGTGCAGATGAAAAAAAAGAAATTCTTGTGCTCGATGAACCTAAGAAAGTCTATGCCCATGCCGCGCTGTTGGGGGTAACTTTTTCGACGGACGGCTGGATGTATATCTCTCGGGGTAATACCGGCAGTGCCTTCTGGAAAGTGAAAGGCACTGATGGCTCAACCCTTTCAGGATATGGTGATGGTGGAAATATTATGAGGGCAAGGCCGGACGGGGCAGGTCTTGAAGAAGTAGCCACAGGATTCTGGAATCCGGTCGACATAAAGTTTAACACGGAGGGGCAGCTGTTCGCCGCAGATAATGATCCCGACAGCCGCGGCCCAAACCGTTTGGTGCATGTCGTGCCCGGTGGAGACTATGGATACAAGTCGCTATATGGCGGAAGCGGAATTCATCCATACCTCGCGTGGAATGGCGAGCTTCCGGGTAAGCTTCCCTTCGCCGCAGCAATAGGAGAAGCACCGTCCGGACTGCTTGACGCCGCACTTACTTCGCTTCCGTTCAATCACAACGGAGCGATGCTGGTGACTATTTGGGAAGAGAGTAAAGTTGTACGAGTCGGTCTCAGCCCGTATGGACAATCTCTGAAAGGTGATGCCTCCGTCCTTATTGAAGGAGGAACGGACTTCCGTCCTGTTGCACTTGCCGCTGGTCCGGATGGCGAGGTCTACCTGACTGATTGGATGTTGCGGAAGTACCCGAATCACGGCAAAGGCAGAATCTGGAAAATATCAGCGATCAAAGCGGATGCTCAGGAAGAATCGGATACCACGTCGACTAAAAATAAAATTCACAGACCCGTGACTGGCCATGCCGACGAGGTCATAGAGGCCTTGACTTCCCAGGATCCATTTGAGCGGCATGCCGCCGTGATGAGTTTATGTGAGTTGGCAAATGAAAAGACCCTACGGGCAACGGTCACCGACAGTGATCCCAAAGTACGGCTGGGCGGAATGCTGGCAATGCAACGGATAGGATATGCAATCCCGACTTCCGCAATGCGCAGGCTAATCAATGATCCCGAAGAGGTAATCCGCATGCAGGCACTGATCTGGATCGGAAAGAGATCACTCACTGCCCACAGGAAGGATCTCAATGACGTTCTGAGGTACCCGAACGTCTCGGCTGCACTTTTTGGTGTCTACCTTGAGACAGTCAGACACCTTGAGCCGGAATTCATAGAATCTTACAGGATGCACAGGGAGCCGTATGCGAAGTCGATTCCGCGTACGTTGCCCACTGGATACCTCACCAACCTGATTCGCGACGAAAAGTTGTCGCCATCGATCCGGGCCCTGGCCATGAAGCACGTTGAAAATCCTGAGGAGCAAGCTACACTACTAGGGGACGCTTTATCAAGCGAACAGCATCCGGTTCTGCGTGCGGAAGCGACCCGGCTGCTGGCAAGCGTTGTCCGGGGAGAATTGCAAGATCGTTTACTTCGCATTGCGCTCGATCGGCTGGAAGCCCCTTCGTTGCGGGCAGATGCCGTGGTCGCTCTTTCGCGGCAACCTGGAGACTTTGTTAGTGAGGTAGCCGCTTTGCTTTCAGATTCGGCAGAGGATGTGGCGCTTGAGGCGGCCCGTTACATTCGTTTAAAGTCAACTTCTTCAAACGCGATCCGGATAGCAAAGGAGGCGACGAATGGCACAACACAGAGTGGCGCGGTGCAGGAACAGCTGCAGATGATCGTAGACAAAAATGAAAACGGAGGAACCCGTCGCCCGGGTTCTGTTGACGAATGGTCTAAGCTCGTGGCATCGGGGGGCAATCCTGACCGCGGCCGACGCGTCTTTTATTCTCCGCAGGGCATGTGTTCCTCCTGTCATGCAATCAACGCGACGGGTGGAGATCTTGGACCGGACCTTACGAAAGTAGCGCTATCAAAAACACGCCTTCAATTACTGCGCGCAACCATTGAGCCATCTGGTGAGATCAGTCCTGAATTCCAGGGATGGTTTGTTCGATTGGCGAATGGCGAGGAGGTGCGCGGACGGCAGATCGATATCGGCGAAGAGGCCATCGAACTTTACACCTACAACGCCGGATTCAGATTGTTCTCCAAAAAAGACGTCTCCGATTATGGGATGATCGAAACGTCACTGATGCCTTCCGGCCTTGAAGCAAATCTTGCCATCAGTGAAGTACGGGATCTTATGGCGTTTCTCGAAACATCCGCGAAGAACCCGTAAACGATTGAGTTTAGTACATTCGCCAGCTATGGAATTTCTCCCTGACTGCCAGGGCTAAGCCCGGAGAAATGAAATTGAAATAAATAAGATAGATTGACGCAATTAAAATAAGGTATGAATACTTCCGACACCCATAATCAGCGTATTGCAAAAATGACTTTCGCTTCTGTCTATCCGATGTATCTGGCAAAAGTGGAGAAGAAAGGAAGGACTAAAGAGGAATTGCACCAGGTCCTGGAATGGCTAACGGGCTTCGATAACAAGAAGTTGAAGGACTTAATTGAAAAGAAAGTAACTTTTGAAACATTTTTTGAAAAGGCTTTATTAAACCCGAATGCACGCCTCATTACCGGGGTAATATGTGGGTACCGTGTGGAGGAAATCGAAGATCCGTTAACCCAACAGGTCAGGTACCTTGACAAATTGGTAGATGAATTAGCGAAAGGCCGTAAGATGGAAAAGATATTGCGGGTTGCTTAGGATACTGATTTAGGAGAGGCTATTCACCTGGGAAAAGTAAAAGACAGTCTAACTCCCCGTGGTGACATTTTTACCCGGGATACTCATAAAATATTATGGCACAAAATCAACCTTCCAGTATGATGCCCTTCCTTGTTGTAAACAATGGGAAGCTGGCGATTGAATTTTACCAGGCCGGCTTTGGAGCTAACGTGATAGTCAAATACGACAGGCCTGATGGAAAACTGACGGCAAAGTTGGCGATAGCCGGCGCAGAATTTTGTGTAGGGGATGAAGAACCGGAATATGGCAACCTAAGCCCTGATACAATAGGTGGAACTGCGGTTCGGATTGTTTTGACAGTTAGCGAGCCGGACGCTATTTTCCACACGGCTGTGAAAGCTGGCGCTCTCGAAATTTGCCCGGTTACAATGGAAGAAGAATGGCAAATAGGAAAGTTGAAAGACCCATTTGGACATATTTGGGAAATTGGACGACCATTAAAGTGAAAAATTGAACCCTAACAGGCGCCAGTGTTTATGCGACTGCCCTAATAAATTACTATCAATCTTAAAAGACATATTTGACACAAAGGACAAAAATGAGAAAGCAGTCAAACAATCTTTTTAGTCAAACCTGTTTTTACTTAACGTTGAACTGAGTAAATTTGGTATTGCAATTTTTCCTTGCATCGGCATAACTGCCAGACTACTATCACGGCATAACTAACCATTACGGTCATGAAGCAAAGTCTTATTCTCTGTGCACTTTTCTTAACTTTTATGGGTTGCAAGGACGACCCCGAGCCAGCTAATCAATTATTGGTAAATACGGATATGGAAGCTGGTGCCACATCACCCAACAGCTGGGGGGCTCTGGAACAAACGGTCTATACCGCCGAGTGGACGACCGAAGAAGCCAGCTCGGGAACCAGATCGTTGAAGATAAGTGCGACACAATCAGATCCCACTAACTTTGCTTTCTGGTCACAATATTATGTGGGCACCATTCCCGTAGGAAAAGATGTTGTGCTTGCCATCAAAGTGAAGTGCAAAAACGTAACTGGTGAGGGTATTTCCATAGCCATACGGGGTGATAAAGCGAACTCTATAAATGGATATGCCGCACAATTCAGCACCACCGAAGACAGAATCTCCATAACAGGCGATTTCGACTGGACTACCTACGAGGTGCGTCTTGATGGAATTCAAAGCGATATCAAATCGTTGACCATCTATTTCTTGTTGCTTGACAACACGGTAGGCACCGTTTACTTCGATGATGCCTCGTTGATCGTGCAATAGGCTGGTGTTAAATTGGTTCTCCGCCCAACGGAAACGGTGTTTTTAATATGTAAAGTAAACAACGAGTCGAAAAAGTAACCAAAGTACAGTCTTGGTATATAAGGCATCTCTCGACTTAAAATCAAAAATCATTACGGTATGCTGCGGCGTATTGTTTGCTGGCATGACAATTTACAATCATAAAGACAATACCAAAATTGTGTTGACCCCCGATGATGCGGAAATGATTAATGTGTCAGGGAAGGAGTAGGCTGATCTTCTGGCTAAGTAAATGCACGTGCTGCTCATGCGTGCCACTACACACCTGGGCAAGATTCGTTCCGGAACAGGATTTCCGCACGTTTCAGTGATATGATTTCGGCCTGGCACATCATTTCCCTTTTATAGTCATTGCTAAACTTAATATTGAGTTATTAATTTTACTCGTCGGTTATCGTTAAATTTCATACATGAAATAGACCAATGAGGAAACTGACAAGTGAAAAAAACAATACTACTATTGATAACATGGACGATGCTTTCAACAAGCCTCGGGATATTTCAGTCATGTTGCAATCCGGATCCCATAAACTACAGACTAAAATCGGTAACTGGAGGTGTCGAGCGAATCGTTGGCGTTGAGTATTTAGGTGACTATCGCGAAGAGTACTATGAAACCGAACCATATGCTTATTCAGTAGATGGAATCGCTTATGATAGTCTTGGTATTTTGTTAATCAATGATATTGAAACATTCTCATCTAATTCCAAAGGAGAAGTGTTTTTCAATTCTTATGCATGCAGCCCGGCCGAGAATTATGAAATGCTCGCTGATTTAATAATTATTTCGAATCATGACTACACTAGTTCTTTTCCATCCGGGACCAATCTAAAGGATTTGATGTCAATCCGACAAGGTTTCAATTCTTTTTTAGTGGCCGGTGAATCTATTCTTGCATTCCTGACAAACGGTGAAATTGTAGGGAATAGTTACATAACCTTTAATGTTCCTCCGGACGAAAATAATATTCACGACTTGACAATTAAGTTTGTTCTTAGGGACGGAAGAGAGTATTCAACAATACTTCAAGGACTTAAAATTAACAAGTAAGGGTTGTTATTGAAGTATTCAATGCCTTTTTTCTGCCGACCGAACCCCGAAATTATCTTAAACACGCAATAGGAGCATGGCATGACGCAAGCAAGAGTTGGGTAGAAATCAGTTGTAGGCGGATGATGAAAAGAAACTAATTATTTTCAAGGGGTGGAGCAGGCTAGAAGTCTGGTCCTGTTTATCCCAATGACCGAATCCGGTCAACGCCTGTCCGGCCACGGGCTGTAAATTTTGCAGAGACTCTTGAAACTGCCAGAATCCTCAGAAAAAATACTGGCATAATTATTATTCCTACATTTAGATATAATAGTCCGGCTATGAAGAAATACCAGTTAGGGGAGTTTGAGGAAATAGTAATCCTTACTATCGGTATACTGAACAACGAGGCGTACAGTGTATCCATTAAAGATGAAATCGAGTCCAGGTTGTCAAGAAGCGTAAGTATGGGCGCCCTTCACACCGCGCTCAAAAGGCTTGAAGACAAAGGCTACCTGAAATCATTTGCCGGTGAAGCAACAGAAGAAAGGGCCGGCCGCCCCAAACGTTACTTCGAAATCACCGCCATGGGCAAAAAAGCAATGCTCTATGCGAAGCAGACCCGAGAGGAACTCTGGAACGCTATCCCAAAAACCGTCTTCCAATTCAACATGGGAAGTACCTGCCTCAATTAATCATTAACGGATAACGATTAACTATTACGGACTTAAAATACCACTAATCATTTATCATTAACCATTACCATTAACGTATAACGATTAACTAATAACGGATAACGATTAACGATTAACGATTAACGATTAACATTCTCCCATGAATCCCCCCAGACTCTTCCTCCGCTTCTTCCGCTGGTACTGTCACCCGAAGATGCTTGATTACATCGAGGGTGACCTGATAGAGGTTTACGGGGTGCGGCTGAAAACAGGAGGGAAGCGAACGGCGGACTGGAAATTTATAATCGACGTGTTGTTGCTCTTCCGTCCGGGTATCATCAGACCGGCAGACGACTATAAAAATTCAAACAACTACAGTATGTATAAAAGTTATTTTAAGATCGGCTGGAGAAACCTGGCAAAGAACAAAGGATACTCATTCATTAATATCGGTGGACTGGCAATGGGTATGGCGGTGGCCATGTTCATAAGTTTGTGGATCTATGATGAATTGGAATTCAACAAACATCATCAGAATTACAGCAGCATAGCGCGAGTGATGAGAAACCTCAGCATGAATGGGGAAACGTTATCCACGCCCATCTTGCCCAACGCCCTCGGCGAAGAGCTGAGAACAAAATACGGAGATCATTTCAAACACGTGGTGATGATGGCTTCGGCTCACGACCATATCCTTTCGGCCTTGCCTAATGGCAGGCAGGCCGGCGAGACAAAATTATCGCTGCGTGGTGGCTTCATCGAACCGGCCGGACCTGAATTGTTCACCTTGAACATGCTTCAGGGTTCCAGGTCCGGGTTGAAGGATCCGCATTCGATTCTAATTTCCCGGTCTGCTGCCAAAGCGGTTTTCGGCAACGAAGACCCTATGGGCAAGCTCCTGAGGATCGATAATAGCGACCGAATGGACGTAAAGGTTACGGGTGTCTTCGAAGACTTGCCCTATAACAGCGATTTCCATGACATGAAATTTTATGCACCGTTCGACCTGGCTTTTTCGGCCCATGAGTGGATGCAAAACGTTAGCTTCACCAACGACTTTCTCAATATCTATGTGGAGGTGGGCGATCATAGCACCTTTGAATCTGCTTCAGCTCAGATCAGGGATGCGATCCTGAATAACGTTCGGGAAGACAAGAACTATGTCTCTGTTAACCCCCAGCTTGCCTTACACGCCATGAAGGATTGGCATCTGCGATCCGAATGGAAGAATGGTGTCATGGCGGGCGGCGCTATTCAGATCGTGTGGCTTTTCGGATTGGTTGGCGGATTTGTATTGCTGTTGGCGTGTATCAACTTCATGAATCTCAGTACAGCTCGCTCTGAAAAAAGGGCGAAAGAAGTCGGCATCCGAAAAGCTGTCGGATCTGCACGCGCACAATTGATGAATCAATTTTTCAGCGAGTCGTTTTTAGTAGTCGGTCTTGCTTTTGTAGTCGCCCTTGTCGCTGTATCGACGTCGTTGAACTGGTTCAATGAATTGGCTGGCAAACAAATGGAAATGCCCTGGATGAATGTTTACTTTTGGGTGGGCAGCATTATTTTCATTTTGTTTACCGGATTAGTGGCGGGGAGCTATCCTGCTCTGTATCTATCTTCTTTTAACGCCGTCAAAGTGTTGAAGGGATCCATACGCGTTGGCCGGCTTGCATCCCTTCCCCGTAAAGTACTTGTTGTTACCCAGTTCACGGTGTCGGTCACGTTGATCATCGGTACAATAATCGTCTACCAGCAAATCCAGTTTGCCAAAAACCGCCCCGTAGGGTATAGCCGGGAAGGCTTGCTCATGGTACCGATGACCACACCGGAGTTCTATGGTAAGCACGATGTGCTTTTTACGGAATTAAAGAATACAGGGGTGGTGTTAGACATGGCGGAATCGTCGGGCTCTCCGACAGGCATACAGTATGAAAACGGTGGTTTTGACTGGAACGGAAAGGACCCGGCATTTATACCTCAATGGGCAACCGTGACGGTAACAGCGGACTATGGTAAGACTTTAGGCTGGCAGTTTGTAAGTGGCCGAGATCTTTCAAGGGACATCGCCAGTGATTCCGCTGGATTTATAATCAATGAAGCTGCAGCAAAATTATTGGGTTTTGAAAATCCCGTAGGTGAAACGATCCGATGGCAAAACGGATGGCGAAGCAAGTTCTCCAGCTTTACCGTTATCGGCGTCATTAAAGATATGGTGATGAAATCTCCGTATGCGCCCACTGTTCCTTCGGTCTTCTTTTTAAGTAAACATGGCACCAACTCGATCAACATCAGGATTAATCCACAATCCAGTACTGCCGAGGCGCTTCCAAAGATCGAAGCCGTCTTTAAGAAGGTAATTCCTTCCGCTCCATTCGCGTACAAATTTGCGGACCAGGAGTATGCCTTAAAGTTTGCGGCTGAAGAACGGGTGGGAAAACTGGCCTCTGTTTTTGCGGTGCTGGCGATATTGATCAGTTGCCTGGGATTATTCGGGCTCGCATCCTTTGTTGCCGAGCAGCGTACCAAAGAAATCGGTATCCGCAAAGTAGCGGGTGCTTCGGTTTTTAATCTATGGAAAATGTTATCGAAAGATTTTGTGCTCCTGGTAATTATTGCCTGTGTGATAGCTATTCCGTTAGCGTACTATTTTATGCATCAGTGGCTTGGCGTTTATGAATACCGGACGGAAATCTCATGGTGGATTTTTGTAGTGACCGGCGCCGGCGCTTTGGTGATTACTTTACTGACTGTCAGTTTTCAGGCGATCAAGGCAGCGTTGATGAACCCTGTGAAGAGCCTGAGGTCGGAGTGATTCTGCCTGCCGGCAGCGTTAACCGTTAACCGTTATCCGTTGTGCAGGATGGGTTTGCCGGGTTAAATCAACTGACATGGATAGACCATCAGACAACCATTAACGATTAACGATTAACGATTTCGAAACTTAATGTTTATATTCATACACCAAACCCAATCGTATTGCCTTTGACCACCGTTCCCCGCATAATTCTCTTCCAATGATAACCAATAACATCAGGATTATTCTCCGTCAGATGACAAGAAATAAATCCTTCGCTTTTATTAACCTGCTTGGGTTAATTACCGGGCTTACGGTTTGTCTATTTATCGCTCAGTTTGTTTTGTTTGAATACAGCTTTGAAAACTTTAATAAAAACGCAGACCGAACCTTCCGGGTAAATCTGTACAACACCAGTAATGGTGTTTTTGATGAAATCTCGAAAGGCACGGTTTCGGGATTGGCCTATGCCATGAAACAAACCCTTCCGGGTATTGAGGCAATTGGACGACTCAGTTCTAAAGAGGGGGCGGTTGTGTACAACGCTGGTAAAGCGATAAGAAATCTTGAAAACCGAATCATATTTGCTGACAACGCTATAATTGATATTCTGGCAATTCATCTTCTTGTCGGCGACAATCGTAAGGTTCTCACATCTGCTCAGTCTATCATTATTTCGGAGTCAACCGCCATCAGATATTTTGGCACAGCAGATGTTGTTGGTAAATCTCTTGAGATCGGGTTTCCAGGTGCCAGTATTGAAATGGAGCCATTCGTCGTCGACGGTGTTTTTGAGCTTGCTGCAAACGCCAATGAACAGTTTGATATTGTATTGCCACCGCGGAACGAGCAGGAATGGAACGAGAACTGGGCATGGAGCAACGTGACCACCTACGTCCGGCTGAATGCTAATGTGAGTACGGAGAGCCTTACGCAGGGATTGGCGGGAATAATAAAACAATATCATCAGGATAACACGGGGGACAAGTACTTGTTAGAACCTATCCGTGACATTCGTTTACACGCTTTGGATGGGAGTGGCAGGGCGACTATGGTAAACTTTTTTCTGGGACTGGGCCTGGTTGTTTTACTGCTCGCATGGTTCAATTACATTGGACTTTCAACAGCGCGATTCTTGGAAAGTATAAAAGAAGCAGGCATTCGAAAACTTATTGGCGCCAGCAGAAAACAACTTATTTTCCGGTTTCTTGCCGAGGCGTTTGTTTTTAACTCCCTGTCTTTGTTATGCGCGATTTTACTGTTTGCCAGTATAGCGCCGTTAGCGGCCTCCTACTTCCAAATGCCTTCCTCGGGATTTATCCTTCAGATACCCCTGGTGTACATGTTTCTGTTGTTTGCGTTGTTGGTGGGAGTATTAATATCAGGACTTTATCCCGCGTTGTTCCTTTCGTCAGTTAAACCTCTTCAATCAATAAATGGAAAGCTGAATGAGTTTGCTGACCGTTCGGCTCTTCGAAAAGTATTAGTCGTAACGCAACTGGCTGTTTCACTGATTTTGATAACGGCAATTTTTGCCATTGAGAAACAAATCGATTTTTTACGAAATAGAAACCTGGGAATTTCATTGGAACAGACCCTGATAATAGATTCTCCTGTTCTGACTGATGGGACAACGGTGAATAAGTACGAGCCATTCAGGAATGAAATTCTTCGGATGCCTTCTGTTGCAGGGGTTACCTATGCATCAAGTTTTCCGGGATCTGAAATTGACTGGCATCGGGCGGACATTACTTTGAACGAAGAAAATGCTCCTTTTCGTTACAATAGTCGTATCGTGAGCATCGGTACAGAATTTTTGGATGTATTTAAGCTTGATATACTAACGGGTCGAAATTTTAATCCTGACGTGGAGAGCGACAGGAAGGCACTGTTGATCAATGAAGAGGCTTCTAAAATGTTTGGGTTTCCGGACATTCGGGATGCTTTGGGGAAAGTAATCTTTATCGGAAGCAGGCGATTTGAAGTTATTGGCGTAATTAAGAACTATCACTACAGATCGCTGCAACATCAGCTACAACCCATTTTATATATGCAGGGCTATCCCCGTAACCCGGCGTACGCGATTAAAATCGCCAGTCAGGATATGACAAATACAATTGCTGACATTGAAAGAAAATGGAAGGAAACCTATTCCGGAAATGTGTTCAGCTATTATTTTCTGGACGATAAGTTTGACCTGCAGTACGCATCGGACAATCAAATTAGGATGATCGTAGGGGTGTTGTCTTTGCTGGCTGTTATCGTTTCTTTTTTGGGCTTGTTCGGGTTGTCGTTATACACGGTTAACCGGAGAACCAAAGAGATTGGAATAAGAAAAGTAATGGGAGCGTCTGCATTAAATATCGTATCCCTGCTATCAAAGGATTACGCGAGGTTGGTTATTTTGGGATGTGTAATCGGCCTGCCCGTGGGTTACCAGTTGATTAAAAAGTGGCTTCAATCCTATGCGTATCAGATGCCGCTTGATACATCACTATTTTTAGTTCCGGTTTTAATCCTTGTACTACTCACGGCTTTGACGGTAAGTATAAAAACGTTGAAATCGGCCAGCATAAATCCGATTGATAGTTTACGATACGAATAGGTGATCAAGACAAATTCATTTTTGGAAATTTCAAACGTTAGTGCTCATATTGTAGAGCAACCAGTTTAGGGCCGGAGATATTGACAGAAAATGTTTTATGACGACATCTAAACCAAAAGATATTGACGAATACATTGCCAGGTTTTCATTAGACATTCAAAAAATTTTAGAAGGGATTCGGGTGACAATTAAAAAAGTTGTTCCTGAAGCTGAAGAAGCAATTAGCTACGGGATACCTACTTTCAATCTTAACGGAACGTACTTGATTTACTTTACAGCGTACAAAAAGCATATTGGATTTTATCCTGTCCCAGGTGCAATTGATAAAGTAGATAAGGCCTTTGCCTCTTATAAGACTTCAGGCAAAGGAGCCATTCAATTTCCGTTGAACAAACCAATGCCCCTACATTTGATTACTAAGCTTGTTAAGTGTAAAGTAAAGGAAAACATTGAGAAAGTGGAGAAAATGAAACTAAAAAAGAAATAATCGAACCGCTGGCAAAACATTAAACTGACCGAACACCAAATAGCCCGACCATGAAGACAATGACTTGTAAACAATTAGGAGGAGCCTGCGACCGAAAATTCAGCGCTATGACTTTTGACGAAATAGCGGCGCTGAGCAAAAAGCATGGCATGGAAATGGGTGACAACGCGCACCTTGAAGCAATGAATGATATGCAAAAGATGATGCAGTCACCGGACGCTATGAGTACGTGGATGGATACAAAGAGAAAGGAATTTGAGAACCTGCCGGACGACAAATAAGATTTTCCGTAAGTATTCAACCATTTTAAATAGGGTGGCTGTAGGCTAACGGGGAATAATTGGAACAAGCTATCCTCGTATAGTTAAAATCCACTATACTGTTTGTGACCTCGACTATATGGCAAGAGCCAAAATTCCAACCCCGAGACTACTTTGAGGAAATGAATACGTACTCCGCGGCAGGGATGGAGCGGCCCGCCCGAACGTACCGTACCAATGTGTTAACAATGAGTAAAGAACTTCGGTACGGGCGGGCATGTTTGAGCCCGAAGTGGCAAGTGGGTAAGGTGGCGAGTAGCGACAGCCCGTTAAGCCGCCCAATAAAAACTTATCGGTAACAACGTAAGGCCCATTCGCCCGCGTTCGCACAATTTCGTTCGTTGGTGAACTTTGCTCATTCCGCTAACATCTCAAAAATCTATTAATTGAATTTCTGCCCTTATTTCATTAAAATAGTCCCCCAACTTATTTTCTAATTTACCTTTACTTTTGTAAAGTGAAAATCGAGTTTTTCCCTCTTCATAAAGGTTTAATAACTTCGAAGCCGCCACAAGTCATATGCTGAAACGTTAGTCGTCACTGTATATAAGCGCCAAACGAAAAAAGTAGAAATAATGATAACCGAAAGCTCACTAAGTCCGCACCTGAAAACGGCAAAAGAATTGGTCTATGACAAATGTGGTTTTGAATTGACAAATCTTAAGTTAAATTCAGAAAGTGTTGAATATGGTGCCTGTTCATTTAAACTAGACGAACATACAATAGAACATAGAGTTTCTAAGATTACACCTACAAAAGCAGGACAGTTTGTAACGATCTGGAAACGAAACAAGAATGGCGTAACAGCACCTTTTGACTTTTCGGACAACATTGACTTCGTTGTAATAACATCAAAAAGCGGCGACAATATTGGTCAGTTTATTTTTCCGAAATCTGTTTTAGCGGACAAAGGAATTTTATCACAAAGCGGGAAAGGCGGAAAAAGAGGAATCAGGGTGTACCCACCGTGGGACACTGTAACAAACAGGCAAGCAGAGAAAACTCAAAATTGGCAGACAAAATATTTCGTGACTATTACGAATACAGACCGCACCGTCCTTGACCTGACACGAAAATTATTTAACAATGATGGTTGTGACTTCTAGCCGGTCTTGGTGCCTGTGCCTTCTGCGCAACAAGTCCCGGAGCAGTCGGGCTTTCTGAACCCCTTTCGACCCAGTCTATCTCCCTTTCGCCACTTTACCTTGTGTTCATGTTGTATTGAGCTGAAAGCGTTTGGTTGGTCATAAAATAAAGTTTCACTTTTTGCATTGGCGTACACTTGTTCAATAATTTAAAAAAACAGTTATGATCAGGATCCCATCGCAAAAGGCTAACAGCCATCTTCAATTCGTAATTTATTTTATCCTTGGATTGTGCATTCTGCCGTCTGAGCGTATCCGGGCGCAGGATGCCGCTGCTGCGAAAGCAATCGACCAACTTCTGAGTGGGCACTATCCGACTGACCAGCCCGGAGCCACTGTTTTGGTAGCAAAGGATGGAAAGGTTATTTTCGGGAAAGCCTATGGGCTTGCTTCAATTGATCCGCGTACAATAAATACCATGGATCATATTTTTCGAATTGGTTCTGTTACGAAACAATTTACAGCTGTCGCCATTCTGCAGTTGGCTAATCAAAAGAAGCTTAAACTTAGCGATCCTATTCGGACGTATTTGCCAGACTATCCGGAACATGCTCAGGCCGTAACGATTGAAAACTTGCTTACCCATACCTCCGGCATCAAGAGTTACACCACTATCGTAGAGCTTCGAAGTGCCGCGAATAAGACAGCGAATAAGTCGCTGGATGAACGGATGAATGATTTCAAAAGCCTTCCATTGGAGTTTGAACCCGGAACATCGTATCGATACAGCAACTCGGGTTATTTCCTGTTAGGCAGAATCATCGAAAAAGTATCCGGACTTTCGTATGCCAATTACCTAAAGAAGAATATCACGCAGCCGCTCGGCTTGAATTCAACCTATTTTGGTGACAGCGCCCCGGCTGACCGGATGGCGAAAGGTTACAAGCAAGGAGAGAATGGGTTCCAGGTAGCGGACTATGTGCATCCTTTGTTGCCTTTTTCTGCCGGTGCGTTAACTACAAGCGTAGAGGATCTGTTGAAATGGAATCAGGCTGTATTCACGTACAAGGTGTTGCCCGCTTCGGTTATAATGAAAGCGTGGGAGCCATTTACCTTAAAGGATGGGTCTAGAATAAACTATGGTTATGGCTGGTCACTCGCGCGTATTGATGACCTCAAGGTAATAGATCACGGAGGCTTCATCGATGGGTTTTTCAGCTACGTAGTAAATGTACCAGAAAGAAATCTTATGGTTTGTATCCTCTCCAATAGCGCCAGTGCGCAAGTGGGCGCTGAGGCGTTTGACATTGCCCGGATTGCCATTCATCAACCTATTAAAATCCCCGCGCCTATTACTGTGCCTAAGAATATTCTTGATGAATACCAGGGTGTATACGAGGCGAACGACAAGGAACTATGGGAAATCATCTCTACCGATACTGGCCTGGTAGCAAAACGCTCTCGATCCGAAGAGGTTCTTGTGCCTTTTGAGCGAGATCAATTTTTTGTGGAAAAATGGTCTGACAAATTTGCATTTAGCAGGGACCCAAAAGGAACGGTTCAATCATTCATATACCAGGGGTACGGTTGGATCAATACGCAAGCCTCTAAAACCAGTCAGCTGAAATTAGAAGGAAAAAGGAGTATCCCCATAGACAACGCGCTATTCGATCAGTACGTGGGTGAATACGAACTGGCACCTCAATATACAGTTACCGTTTGGCGCGAAGGGTCTGTATATAAAGCTCAGGCAACCGGCCAACCCGTGTATGAAATTTTTCCGGAGAGTGATCGGAAGTTCTTTTTATCTGTAGCCGATGTCACTGTCGAATTTTTGCGAGATGAGAAGCAAAATGTCACAGGGCTCGTCCTTACCATGGATGGGCGTCAAACGCCCGGAAAGAAGGTAAAATGAAGGACCTTTTGATTTCCACGGAAGTGCAGACCGACTGCCTCTTGTTAACAACTGCTGGATTCCTGGTAAATGAATTTTGAAAATTCCGCATGTTGAACGATTTCAGCCGTTTCAAAATTTCCCAGGTTGTGTGCATAATGCCAACATATTAGAGTGGCAGGAATAATTAAGATAAGCTGCTTAACCGCGATTCAAAACGTCCACCAGCGACAATAATCATGAAATGTTTATCTTCAGGAAAATTGCCAAATTATGAAATTACCTCTGATAACACTGGTTTTTGTTTTTGGACTTCTTATCCCAGGCAAGGCACAACCAACAACTGGTCAACCTTCAAAAGTACCGGTTTGGACAGAAAGTGATAGAAAATATTTAGTAGATAATCTCATTCGTTCTAAGCAGGAAATTATTGATGAAACAAAAAACTTAACCAAAGAACAGTGGAATTTTAGGGAAAGCCCTGATCGGTGGAACATTAATCAGATCATTGAGCATATAGCTTTGTGGGAAATACTTTTAATGCGTGAAGTATCTGGAGCACTGGCAACGGCGCCCGATTCCACTTTTAAACACTATGCTCCGGATAGCGTCTTTGTGAATGGTCCGAAGGGAGTGGAAAGGAAAAACGCAATAGAGTATACAAAACCTTTTTCCTTTGCGGTTCCTTTAGGTAACAATGAGGGAAAGAACAATGTAATATGGCTCACTACCATGCGAAATGAATCCATTGAATACCTTAAACAAGAAAGCAAAAATATAAGGTTACAATACGATTATCGCACGGGTCTCAATGTGCATCACTACTACCTTATGATTTTCGGTCATACCGATAGGCATCTGCGCCAGCTAAGGAAAGTAAAAGCGCATGCCAAGTATCCGAAGTAATAGGTAGATTCTCTCAAGTTTTATTTGCAATCGCATGAGGCAAGACTATAGCACATTCAAGGGAAACTGCCACTTTTTTTGCGGATCATAATAAAAAACATATTTTTGAGTCCACAAAAAAGCCTCCCGCTTTATTGCCACCGAAACCAAAGCATGACGCATGCCCTAAAATTACGGGTTTGCGATCTTGTAATTGTTATAGTATTGAATTTTCAGAAGGTTGTATATTATATTAAATCAGGATTATATGTTAGGCATGAGACTACTCACCACGTTATTACTTTTTATTGCCGCTATTGGTTACACTGCCGCTCAGGATAAATTTGGTTCAGGATTTTATGTCACCGATGCGACGGATACGGTCCGTGGGTTTATACAATACAAGCCAAAGTATGGCAGCGGATTTTTGTTTCGTGCGCAGGCTGATGGGACAACAGAGAATTTTTCTCCCGACCGGGTTAAAAGTTTTGGATTTTTCGGAGGCAGTACCTTTGACAGAGTTCGGTATGCCACGGTGCAGGGGGCAGCTGAAGAAATGGTGTTTGCTCTGGTGCTTATTGATGGCGAAATCGATTTACTTGCATATGAGGGTGTTTACTTGCTCAGGTCAGAGGAAAAGGGAATGTTTAAATTGGTAAAAGGGAAAACGCCTGATACCTCGCTGGCAATAAAAAACTATCAAGCCAACACGGGAGCTTTTAATATTTTGTTTCAGGATTGTCCATCTGTAAAAGAGGCAGCGCAGGAAATACCCATAAAAGAAGAAAGGCTTGTGGGCCTGGTAAAATCGTATCATCAATGCAGAGGCCTGCCGTTTGAGGATTTGCGCGAACAGAAAGGGGAACCGGTCCGTCAATTTGGTTTCTTTGCGGGTGAATCCTTCGCCAGTATTTCGTTCAAAAAACCAGATTTGTTTCCCGCATCATCATACCTTTATGGGTCAGACTTTGGCACGTCGGCCAATCCAACGGCTGGGGTGTTTGCGCTGTTTTCGGGAGGAAAGCCATCATCGATGTTAGCGTTTCAAACCGAGCTTGTTTATACAAAGGCGACTTTCAATGCTACGTATGTGTACGTTAATAACCTGAGCGATGACTACCTGATCAAACAGACAACCGTAACAGACCTTGAATACAGCCGGATTTCACTTTCTGGTGGATTACGAATTACGGGTAGAGCTAATAAGTTGCATCCATACCTTGCTCTGGGTGTAGCGACACAGGCTTTCCTTTCTATAGAATCCAATGTTCATCAGACGACTGAAATCAATTCATCGGTGGAGACCGAGGAGTTTGAAATGAGCACTGACTCGATGTCCCTGGCGGCATGGGCAGCAGCCGGAATTAGATGGCGGTTGTCCGGAAAAAAGGCAATATTTCTGGATATCAATTATGAGGCAAGCACCTTTCCGGAAAACGGCACCATCCGTACCCTCGCCTCCCGAATTGGATTCATGTTTTGACCTACCACACCCACCTCACCCTCACCGTCACCCTCACCCTCGCTCTCACTCTCACTCTCACTCTCAACTCTCAACTCTCAACTCTCAACTCATAACTCATAACTCATAACTCCTAACTCCTAACTCTCACTTCCCATCAATATCCGGCAGTTCCAGGTTCTGAAACGCACTTGACTCTTTCATTACCTTCTCAATTTCTTCACTTTTCCGCGGAGCCATCGTAGACAAAAGCTCACATCCGTCTTTTTTGATTAAGAAATCATCTTCAATACGCACGGGTATGTCCCACCACTTTTGATCCGCAGGACTGCCTTTGGGTATATAAATTCCGGGCTCGATGGTAATCACCATACCTTCCTTTAATAAATCGGTGTCTCCTTTATCATGAACATCAAGTCCGATGTGGTGACAGCATCCATGCGGGTAGTAACGGTTTCGTCCGGTAGCCGGATCAACGATTACCGATTGGTCCGTACTCGTATAGAGGCCCAACTCAACCAGTCCTTCATTGATAACTTTTTGCGTAATGGCGGTTAAAGCAGCGAACGTTGTCCCTTCCTTGCAGATTTTCCATGCGGCGGTTTGTGCTTCATAGACGAGGTCATAGATGATCTTCTGTTCCTTCGAAAATTTGCCATTAACGGGAATGGTCCGCGTTATGTCGGCCGTATACCCCCGGTATTCTGCACCGACATCCATAAGAATCAGTTCACCATCCTGTATGGAAGGCTTGTAGTTATTCTGGTAGTGTAAGACACAACCATTATGGCCTGCCCCGATTATACTCTGGTATCCCTGGTCTTCTGCCGTGTAACTCTTATGAATAAATTCGTGCAATCCCTGAATCTGCATTTCAGACATTCCGGGTTTAATGGCTTTCATAACTTCAAGTTGACCGGCACAGGAAATGTTTACGGCCTTTCTTAGTAGCGTAATTTCTTCTGGCGATTTGATGCCGCGCAGCTTTTTCATCAGTCCGTCAAGGGCAACCAGATCAATATTGTTTCTCTTCGGCTCAACCGTCACATTGAGTTCCTTCTGACTGTAGCCGACTTTTTGTTTGAATTGCTCAATGAGATCGTAGAGGTCTCCCACTTCGTCCGTATTTCTGACATCATTAAAGAAGTCATAGAACAATACCTTGTCAAACCTGGAGAAGTCAATAGTAAACTTTTCGAATTCCGTGCCTTCGTACGCCAATTTAAAGCTCAGCTTTTCAATGGTTCCTTCTTTGCCCAGTCTGGGGCCGTCGTACAATTCCTTCAGGGCATCGTGCTTCCAGACAAATATGGTTTCGTTCACTTCTGTTTTATTGATCGTTTGTTTTTCCTTAAAGATCAACAGAACGGCGTTGGGCTCTGTGTGGCCGGTGAGATAGTAAAAATTCGGGTCGGGATGATATTTGTACAGGCCATCATTCGACCGGCTTCGGATTGGGTTAGCAAAGAAAACAGCGACGGAGTTGGGAGGCATAATCCGCCGGAGTTCATCCCGTTTCGCCTGATGAAATGCAGGAGTGAGAAAATCACTGGGCTTCTGTGCAACCTGTGCACTTGTTAAACTGTGAATGAAACAGAACAGACAACTCAGTAGGGTGGTTAACAGGTTTCTCATTTTAGTGTAGTTTCGAAATTCAATTTAACAAACTTCCTGAAGTTAATCTCTTTATTGTTGTTGCCCGGGCAAATCGAACCGTGCGATTCAGCATGCCTCCATACGCTGGATTTTCGCAAAAAATGAATTATCTTAAACATCCAACTGCAATCTATTCACGTATGAATTATATAAAACTCATTAACGCGGCACTGGTTCTTTTTAGTTTTTTTATGGGTGTAAAACACGGGTTTTCCATGATTACAGCCAAAGCTGAGATGCTGACGATGTTTTCTAAATGGGATATTGGGAAAACAGGTGTGATAACGTTTGGAATTATAGGCGTTGGTGCTTCCGTTATGACACTTTTTCCCAGGACTTTCTTTACCGGTAATTTTATAATGTCGGTTTGTCTGTTGTTTCTGACGGCATTGTGTTTACATCAACGGGACATGAAAGGCGCTTTGATTGAATTGCCCTTTGTTATCCTTCCCCTCGTGATCATCTATCTCCAGTACCCGTTTGATTATTTTCTCGACTTTATTCGAAATAGATAGTCGACCCGGAAGTGTTGCAGGTGAAAGACGCGATAAATGAGTCCACTGTTATTTATTTGAGTCTTGACAAGGGCACAGCAGGTGTTGCAATAATTTCATCCGGACTGATTACAAATTCAGCCCTTCTGTTCATCTGGTGATCCTCTTCTGAACAATCTCCATCAAAGCATTTAACAGCTGGCAGTGATTCCCCATAGGCTTTACGGACAATCCTGTTTTTTGGGATGCCAAGGCTGATTAAATATTTACTTACCGCCTGTGCCCGCCGTTGTGATAATTTTATGTTATATGCATCCGTGCCGCGATCGTCGGCATGACCTGCAATAATCAGCCTGGTCATAATATCGAGATCCAGAACACTTTTCAGGTGCCGAAGATATTTCTTGTCTTCATTATCCAGGTTGGATTTATCGAAGTCAAAGTAGATATTTCTCAACAACGTGACATGCGATTTCTCCAGGCCTTTTAACACTTCGAATGGTTTTTTTCTCAGCTTGAAAAGCATTCCCTTGCCCAGAAGTTCATTTCCACGGTGGGTCTGAAGATAAAGAAGACTATCGCGTTCTGTAATTTCACTTAATGACTCGCCTGACTTTAGGAACACCTTCGAAGTGCCTTTGTCCGTGTCAACCAGAAGCAGCGTTGATTTACCAGCCTTAATATTTTCCGCAATCTTAACGGCATCGATTGTCGCCAAAGGCAAAATCTTTTCAAGCCCCGGTTTATCCTCAAGGATTACGGTGAATTTCTCGATATCGGGCCCGTTGTCGGGAAGCAGGAGTTCTTGCAGCGTTGTGAGGTAATCATCATGTGGCACGGTAATGTTATACCCGTCTCCATGTTTACCCTTGAACGTTAATATCCCTTTCCCGGCCTGAATAGGAATTGTCTCTCCTGTTTCTTTATTTATTACGGTAGCCTTACTGGCATCAACAAGTTCTCCGCGGGTATTGGTTACCAGTCCAATGGCAATTACCTGGGAGGGATTTTCACCATATAAGGGAAGAGGAATTGTGAGTGTAGCCTTATCATTTTTTCCCCGTTCGGCTATGCCGGACGTCATCCCGCTCAGACTGTCCTTCGTGCCAATGATATGGAAGGCATTGCCTTCTTTCAGGATAAAATCCACCATTCCGACGGAGTCTGTCGTCAATTCCTGATCTTTTTCTCCAAAGGTGATCACTACCACATTAGCATTTGCGATGGGTTGATTGTCATCACCTTTGAATACCCGCACAGCCATGGCCAGCGGCAAGGAGTCCAGACTATCATACAGTTCAGCCAGGATATTGATTTTAGGAATAGGTTTAAGAAAAGAAAATAGATCGTCATTTCCATTGCGTGCGGAAGCGAAATATCCGGTGCGCTGATCTGTTGTGGTGATCAATGAAAAATCATCTGCCGTTGAGTTCAGCGGATAACCAAGGTTCACAGGCGGACTAAATCCGTTCATTGTTTTTGAACTTTGAAAGAGGTCAGTACCGCCCAGGCCACCATGGCCGTTGGAGGCAAAGTACAAGGTATTGTCAACGAGGTAGGGAAAGACTTCATTCTCAGCGGTGTTTACCACAGGCCCCAGGTTATAAGGTTTCCCCCATACGCCATCCGTCCGCAACACACGATAGATATCGGTTCCACCATAACCTCCCGGCTTATCGGAGACGAAATACAACGTATTGCCGTCTTCCGAAATGGAGGGATGAGCAAATGAGTAGGCCACCTCATTAAACGGCAGTGGCGTAACGTCCCACCGGGAATTTTTTTCATCAAACACGCCATCATATAATGCCAGGCGTCTTTCATAGACATTCTCTCTCCCCTCAACAGTCGCCGTTTGGTTCCGGTTTAAGATCATTCTTTCCGACTGACTGTAGAACACAACCGGTCCCTCATGATACCGGGTGCTTAGTTCATTTTCAAACAGGATGGGCTTGCCAAGACTTTTGTCACTTGTCTGTGGACTGTAATAAAGATTTAAAAAGTGACTATTGTCCCAATGATACTTTTTCCTCCACGGACCTTCCAGCCGGGCAGACGTGAATACGATGCCTTTCTTATAAAAAGCGGGGGCAAACTCTGCAACCGATGTATTGATGGAAAGCGTATCCACCTGAAGGCTGGCAGAGTCCAGGTAATATTTTTCGAAGTCCCTGAGATCGGACAAGGCTGCCCGCGCCAGGTAGGCAAACGGATCTTTTTCGAGAATACTTTCCAGCAATACCTCAGCCTGGTTCCTTTTCTTTAACGTTACAAGTACACGCGCATATTGATTGTAATCTTCCAGCGTAAATGGGCCATTGTTTTCCCTGGCTTCTATAAACCATTTCTCCGCTTCAACAGGTTCATTTATTTTCACGTGGCTTTTGGCGAGTTGCAGCATGACATACCCGATATCGGGTGATTTCTTACGTGCTTTCTCGTAAAAATCTATGGCCGACCGGTAATAGTAATACTGATATTGCGTATCGCCGTGCCTGCGATAGGCCTCGCTGCTACTGCCGCGTTGTGCGAAAGTCTGTAATGCAGATATCCAGAGCAGCAGAAAGACGGTTACTATTTTTTTCATTTTAGAAGTATCGTGGAGAAAATATGACGTTCCGGTTATTTTTGATTCTGTAGTTCAGCACAATTTCATGTGTACCGAACTGCGTGGATGCGAGACTGCTTACGGGATAACCATATGAATAGCCCACGCTTAGCTGGTTGGTGATATTCCATTGCACCAACATGTCAAAGGAATCCTTAACCCGATATGAAACTCCTAGCCAGATGACGTCATGAATAAAAAGGTTGGCATTCAGATCGTACTGAAAGGACTCACCTTCTATGTACTTCAGCAACACATTTGGTTTTAATTTAAGATTACGCCCTATATCGAACACATGACCGGCGGAGAGAAGATACTGACGGGTTTGCCTTGACTTTGCGATAGCATCCTGATTCTCCCAATGATTGTTGATCAACGTCGGTGCTGACAAGCCAACATAACTTCGTTGGGTGTAGTAGTAGACGCCTATCCCCAGGTTCGGTAAATATCGGCTTTCCGCTTGAGCAAAGGCCGGATCCGACTGTCCATTGGGGGTAACAATAAAAAGGTCTGATATATTGGAGTGATAGTACGTTACCCCTGCCTGCGCACCTACGGAAATCCTGCCATGTTCGGAGACCGGTATGGCATAGGCATACGTCCCATAAACCGTGTATTGTTTGGTGACACCAATCTGATCGTGTACAATAACACCACCTGCCGACGAACGTGATAATTTTATTGGCGAATGTATGGATGCTACTTGTGTCTGCGGTGCACCATTAAGCCCCGTCCACTGTGATCGTGAGCCGGCAGTCAACACCATAGATTCCTGGCTGCCAGTATAAGCAGGGTTGATCAACAGTCCATTAAACATATACTGACTAAAAAGCGGATTCTGTTGTCCGGCGCTTTGTAGGGAAATCAGGATGAGCCCTGTAAGCATAAGAGGAAACAGATAGGATTGAATCACTCTTGATTTTCTGAAATTGATGTATCGTGTGTTGCTCATGATCATTTTTGCTGTTAGCGGATGATCACCACATAGCCTTCCAGATTTTTTAATCCATCCCCGGGGTCCAGCACGTAGAAGTACGTACCCAGTTCTACGAGTTTGCCCGCAAACTGCCCGGTGTTGCCGCGGCCATCCCAGGGAGCTATTATATTTTCATAGCCCGATTTTTGGTAAACCTGAAGTCCCGAGCGGTTAAATACCTTGACCAGATTGTTCGGATGAAATTCAATCCCCAGAATAAACCACGTATCATTATTCCCATCGCCATTCGGTGAGAAACCCTGGGAGACAGTGATTCCGATGTACCGGTATTGTATGGTTACAGTAGCGTCATCGGTAAGCCCTTCGGGATCTGTTATGGTATAGGTAAAGGTCACCGTCTCAGTTAACATTCCTTCCGGTTGAAATATGATCTGCCCATCAACTATACTGACACTACCTGATGTCGGTGTCGAAACTGATACGATGGATAGTTCATCATGCGTATTGTCAGGATCATAGTCGTTATCAAGCACATCGATGGTGAGCGATGATATTGACTCGTGGAGTAATGGTCCATCGTCTACGGCAACGGGCGGGAGATTGACATTTACAACCAATACACTTACCGTGGCAGGAGCTGAAATCAGGCCACCCTCGTCTTGTATGGTATATGTAAAGGAATCCGGTCCGGAAAAGTTCGTCACAGGTGTATAGGTTACCACACCAGTGGTGGTATTGGTGGTAATGCTTCCATGCTGCGGAATGGTTGTGATCTTCAGGGATTGTATCACGATGGTGTTATCCACGTCGAAGTCGTTAGACAACACGGGAATATCCACTGACGTATTTTCGTTTGTTGTCGCCGCATCGCCGACGGCTACCGGTGCGTCATTGACGGGCGTTACGTTTATGGTGACCGTACCCGGTAAGGATACTGCGCCACCTGCATCTTTAACCGTGTATGTGAATGTGTCGGTCCCGTTATAATCTTTGTCTGGTGTGTAGTAAAACGTACCAGTCGCAGGTTGCGCAACGACGGTGCCGTGTGCAGGACCAGTTACCACCGTCACCGAGCCAACATCCAGCGCATTGTCACTGTCCGTGTCGTTTGCCAACACAGAAATTACTACGGGTGTATCTTCAGGTGTAGTGGCAAGGTCGGCGATTGCGATGGGGGCGTCGTTGACCGGAATGACGGTTATCGTGACAACGGCAATGTTAGAGACCGCACCACCTGCATCCTGGACTTTATAGGTAAAAGAATCGATTCCATTAAAATTCAAATTCGGGGTATAGACTACGGTACCGGCGGTAGTATTGATGACCAGCGTACCATGCGCAGGCTGAGCCACAACTAGTATCATCGAGACCACCAGCAAATCATCCACATCTGAATCATTGGTGAGCAGGGGAATGTTGACTGGCGTATTCTCATTAGTCGATATGGCATCGTCCACCGCAAGGGGGGCGTCGTTTACCGGAACAACGGTGATCGTCACTAAGGTCTCACCTGAGTTTGCAACACCATCGTTGGCATAGTACGTGAATGTATCTGTCCCATAAAAATTCAGTTCAGGCTGGTAGGTGAAGGTTCCATTCTGATTTAGTGCAATCGTTCCATGCTGTGTAGGTTTGCCGATCACCGCCGTAATCATTTCTCCGTCGGTATCCACATCATTCTCCAATACCGAACCCGGTGAGGAGTCTAGTGGAGAATCTTCGTTCGTCGAGAAAAAATCCGGATTCCCAACCGGAGCATCCTGAGTACCGGTTACGAGTATTTCTACTTTTCCGTCACAGCAACTGTTTTCATAGTCACAAACGACGTAGGAAAAACTTTCTGCACCGTGGAAATTTGGATTCGGCGTATAGGTGAAGGTCCCATCAACACGGATAACCAACTTGCCATTACTGCTGGTTTTTGTTTCCACGATGGCGTGCAATGGACCCCCATCGGGGTCATAGTCATTTGCCAATAAATTACCACTCACCGGGACGTCTTCATTTGTGGTGACTTTGTCAAGGACCGGGACCGGCGGTGTATTTGTAAAGACTCTTTCAGTTCGTCCTCCAGTAGGTGCATTGGCAAATATTGGATGAACCAAAACGATAAACATAAGCAAGGCTGTTAATAGCGGAATCTTTATTTCGTTATTCCTATAAGTATAAGCGGTTGGCTTTGGTTTGGGCAAGGGTTTGATTTTCCTTTTTGCAGAGTTTATAGTCATAATGAGCTCGAGGGTCTAAGTAGACAAGCTTAGACAAGACTCACACCAAAGAAACAAATGGTGTAAAGCAGACTAATTGGAGGGCAACGGTTACAATTTCCTGATGTTCGGGGTGTGATCGGGTACCCGGTAAAAAGTGTCTGTAGAGGTAATTGGACAACCTGTGGAAAAACTGTCCTGATTGGCAAGGATTTGCAAGATCATGGAAGCCAGACTTCTCTCAGCCAAATCGCTTCTATTAGCCTCGAGTTATCCTCGAGTGCCTTTTTACTTGAAATTACCAGGGTATGTAGCGTAAGCTGAATAAAAAAAAGAAGCCAGACATTCCTGCCTGACTTCTACCCCTGTAAAATGAAAACGATTTGGATAAATGAAGGTATCCCGTGCTTGCTAGTTCACTTCACTCTTTTCCAGTTCATCCAGCATGGATTGATACTTTGACTTCAACGCTGTATCGGTTGCCAGTGCCTTCTTCACTTTGTTGTAGGAAGCCGCACCCACATATTCTTTTGCCAGTGTCTGGAAAGTCTGCGTTATCTCTGCGGTACCTTCGTTTTTTTTATCCGCTACTTGTTTCATAAATGCAATTTCTTCCGGTGTGGCTTTAGCTGCCGCAAGTTTAGCCTCATCATCCATGATTTTTGAAAGCTCGTTGTAGCGCGCATTGGTGAGGCTTTCATTCGCCTTCACCATCTCACTGATTTCTTCCAATAAGGAGGCCTTCATATCATTAATGGAGTCCATAGCGACCGCATATTTCTTTAATTCTTCATCGGTAACCTGTTCCTGCGCAAAAAGCGATTGTGAGGTAGCTACCAGCACGGCGACAAAAAGTAATAATAGGTACTTCATAGGTTGTATTCTTTAGAGTTTAAAGGTCACTAGAATCGTTAATTCTAATAAGGTCTGATTTCATGAATGATGTAAAATCATGCAAACGGCATATAAATTTTGTAAAAGGTATGAAAAGAATGAATTCGGCGACCGAAAAGGCCTGGCACGTAAAGTCTGGTTTGATTGGTTGAGCCGGGTGCCGTTTCTGTGAACTACCATCGTTTACAGATAATAATTTCATTAAATTTCAAAATATGAAAAGCGAGAGCCCACTAACCGGAGTAGTTCCCATTATTCCTACACCCTTTTTGGAAAATGAAGAGATTGATGAAGCGGCGCTGAGAAGGCTCGTTGAGTTTGCCATATCTTCGGGATTGCAGGCCGTTTGTCTGCCAGCATATGCCAGTGAATTTTATAAACTGACCGATGAAGAAAAGTTGGGCGTCGTAAAAATTGCAGTCGACCAGGCGGCAGGAAGAACACGGATCATAGCCCAGTCCAACAGCCCGTCACTAAAAATTGCGATCACACTGGCTCAGGCAAACGTATCGGCTGGCGCAGACGTTATTTCATTGGCCGTCCCCCGGATTTTCAGTTTGCCAGAGACTTCCGTAGTCGCCTATCTTTCGGGATTTCTGGAATCTGTTCCTGATACGCCGGTTTTGATTCAGGACTTCAACCCTGGCGGAGCATCTTTAAGCGTTCCGTTGATCAACTCCCTGAGAAAGGCACACCCTAATTTCAAATATCTTAAGCTTGAAGAGCCGTTGTGCGCACCAAAGTTTGAAGACATCATTAAAACAACCGAGGGCACGGTCGGTGTTTTTGAAGGTTGGGGAGGTCTTTACTTTATGGAATTGATTCCCATTGGAATCAGCGGTGTCATGCCGGGGCTGGGTGTTTCGGATATTCTGCAAAAGGTGTTTGAACTCCGCAAAAAGGGAGAAAACGATAAGGCGTTTGAAGTATTCGAGCGGGTAATGCCACAGATTTTCTTTTCACTTCAAAATATGGAATTGTTTCACTATGCTGAAAAGGAATTGTTGATGGCCAGGGGAGTTCTCACGAGCAGTCATTCGCGAAAGGCAGCCTATATACCAGATCAATCGACCGTGAGTTACATCAGGGAACTGAATAAAAGAATAGTAGCACTGGCGCAGGATATTACGACCAGGTATTGAACCGGGAAGCGCTACGACCCAAGGCACAAATCAGTTGGTTAGTTCTCAGTATTTTGCGTGGCGTTTCAAAATAATCTGAATTCGGACAGAGAAATATTCTGATGACGGTGAACAACCGATGAGCAATTGTTATTTTTAAGAAACTATCTAAATATGAGTAAGGAAAAGATTGTACATCCCGACAGAGACCCCAATTTTGTTACAGGTGCCTATTCTGACGGTGTCTTGGTCGATGGATTTCTTTTTGTGAGCGGCCAGGCCTGCGTGGATTTCAAGACTTCATCATTTGTATTGGGAACGATTGAGCAAGAGACAGTCAGAACGCTGAACAATGTCAAAGCGATCATTGAAGCTGCCGGTGCAACGATGGACGATGTAGTGAAGTGTACAGTGCATTTGTCCGACATAAAAGACTTTGATCGCTATAATAAAGTCTACGCCACTTACTTTACAGGAATAAAGCCGGCAAGAACAACAGTACAATCTGTACTGGCTGAAAATATTAAAGTCGAAATTGATGCCATTGTAAAAATGCCGGGGTAGGTGTCTGATGGTTCTGTGTTTAATTTTTATTAATGCCATTACTTATGAAACTTAAATTGATCAAATCATCGGCGGTTCTCGGACTCCTGATCTTCATATTTTCTTGTACAGAACGCGGTGGGGAAGGTGTAAAGTCAACGCTGCTGATCGGCATTGCCGAGGTGAATTATACGCCGGAAGTGGGGATGGATATGGCGGGAAATTACCGGGGCGATGACTATGCTTCCCGGGGCGTTCATGATTCACTGTATGCAAAAGCCATTGTGGCCTCTAATGAAAAAGGAGAAAAAGCGGCTATGCTCACGGTTGATATTTGTTATATACCCAAAGAATCCGTGGAAATGATGCGGGAACATATTGCATCACAAACCACCATAGAACCCGGTAACGTTATGATCATGGCGACACACACGCACAGTGGTCCGGTGGCGGAACTTAGTGCGCCGAACGCCAAGGAATATCTTTCTAAAGCAGCGGACGCTGTTGTTCAGGCTGACAAAGACCTGAAGCCGACCGTGCTTTCCGTGGGCCGTTCTTCTGAAGACCGGGTATCTCACAACCGACGCCTGAAGTGTAAAGATGGCACAACGCACATGTGTTGGGAAAAATTTGAGCCCGGGTTTGTCGTTGAGCCCTGGGGTCCCATTGACCCGGAACTTATCACCTTGTCGATTGCTCAGGAAGGAAAGCCTGCAGGTGTGATTGTAAATTTCGCCTGTCATGCCACCACGTTAACGGGTAATAACTGGTTGTACACGGCCGACTATCCCGGCTATCTGGGGGAAGCAATAAGAAGGGTGAAGGGTAAGAATTATATGCCGATGTTTTTCAACGGATGCTGCGGCAACGTGACGCAGGTTGATTATCGCGTGGGATTCCCGGATACGTACCAGGAATGTCAACGGATAGGATATATCCTCGGTGTCTCTGCCCTGGAAGCCATTGAAAGTGAACAACCGATCGACAGCGATGTCATTGCGGTTTCCAGAGAGATGGTTCCGGTGAAACGCATCACTATTACGGATGAACAATTTGCCTGGGCACAGGCTATTCTGAAAAAAGTTGAGAAGGAAGGTATGCCACCGCTTCAGGCGGATGGTATTCCGGACGCGCAGTATGCCAGGGACTGGGTTGAAATGCGCCGTGTTCAGGATGTCGTCGACAGTCTGGAAGTTATGGTGGTGAGGGTAGGAGATGCGGCATTTGTTGGATTACCCGGTGAAATGTTCACGGAGTTTGGAATCGAAATCAAGGCGAAGTCACCCTGCAGAAACACCATGGTGATGGGGTTGACGAATGACGAAAAGGGATATTTTCCAACCAAGGAGTCTTTTACCCAGGGGCCAAAGGGTTTTACACCGATGATCACGGGATATGAAACAACTCCGGGTACAACCCGGTATGAAATCGGCGCAGGTGAAAAGTTAACGGCATCAGCCCTTAAACAATTAGAGGTATTATTTTAACATCAGCGATACGGCCTCCTGCCGGGTTTTGAAAACAGGCACTCTATAATATTCAAGAACACCAGCCAATGTATAGCTACGAAGAATCTGCGAAATTATTAGAACGGGCAAAAAAATCATTGGCAGGCGGTGTTTCTTCAGAGTTCCGGAAATACAACCATCCCCATGCGATATTTTACTCGCACGCCGAAGGCAGCCGCATTGTTGATGTTGATGGAAATGAATACCTCGATTTTACCCTAAGCCAGGGTCCGATGATTGTCGGACACAATCATCCGCATGTAGTGAAACGAGTCGAAGACTATGCCAAAAAAGGTCAGCTGTTTGCCGGTCAGCATATATTGGAAATTGAACTTGCGGAAAAACTTCAGCAGCTGATTCCCTCTGCTGAGCTAATGCGCTTTTGCCTGGACGGTTCCGAAGCGGTACAAACGGCCTTTCGTCTTGCCCGGGCCAAAACAGGAAAGAAAAAGTTTTTGCGCTTTGAAGGACACTATCACGGCTGGCTTGATAACGTAGCCTGGGGGCTGTCAACGCCTTCTGCTGAACAGCTTGGATCGAGAGAACACCCCGCCGTGTTTCCCTGGACTGCGGGTCTACCCGATCGGGTTGACGATGAGTTTATTATTTTGCCATGGAACGATCTTTCCTTACTGGAGAAAACAATCCGCGAGAGACATTCTGAAATAGCCGCCATCATTACCGAACCGATCATGTGCAACAACGGCTGCATTTTGCCACGTGAAGGGTACCTGCAGGGTATGAGAGAGTTATGCGACCGGCACACGATAACACTTATTTTTGATGAAGTGATCACCGGTTTCAGAACTTCGTTGGGCGGCGCACAGCAATACTACGGCATCACGCCGGACATATCCATTTTTGCCAAAGCCATCGCCAGTGGTTATCCCATTTCGGCAATCGTTGGCAAGGAGGAGTGGATGAACCTGATTGTTGAAGGTAAAGTAATTCATGCAGGCACCATGAACAGCAGCAATTCAACGGTAGCCGCGGCGATGGGCACATTGGAAGTGTTGGAATCTGAAAATGTAGTGGAGAGGATATCCAAACTCGGACGTCAATTGATGGAGGGTTTATCTGAAATCGGCAAGAAACACAATAGTAATTTTTTGGTGCAGGGATTGGGACCTATGTTCCATTCCGGATTTACGGATCTTCCCGCTGTCTATGATTTCAGGGATGTGCTTGCCTACGACAAAGTGAAGTTGAGCAAATTTATTTCAGGCATGCATGATAAAGGCGTTAGGATTATTGGCCGCGGTTTATGGTATATTTCGGCGGCACATACCGAAAAGGATATAGATACGGCATTGAATATTTCCGCTGCCGTCTTTAAGCAATTGTAGCCAACAGAAAAAATGAGTCCGACCCACCGGTATTTTGTCCCGCTTTTAATGATCGGCTTGTTGTTTGGTGTATTCGGGTTTGCGGCCTGGATGAACAGTATCCTCATTCCGTATTTTCAGATCACCCTTGAGCTAGACAACGTCCAGACGACGCTGGTGACCTTTTCTTTCTTTATTGCATACGTAGTAATGGCGTTGCCCTCTTCCTGGGTGCTAAAAAAAATTGGGTTCAAAAAAGGAATTGTCGCCGGTCTGGTTGTTATGGCCCTTGGGACGCTTTTATTTATTCCAGCCGCCATGACCAGGACGTATGGCATTTTCCTGTTGGGTCTGTTTTTTATGGGCACGGGACAGGCGCTGTTACAAACGGCAGCTAATCCTTATGTAACCATCCTGGGACCACTGGAAAGTGCAGGTCAGCGCAATAGTCTCATGGGTATCTTTAATAAGGTCGCCGGAATCTTAAGTCAACGTCTTTTAGGGCCGATACTTTTGTTGAATGCAGACTCGATCATGTCGTCGTTAACGAAGATGAGCGACGCAGAAAAAATAGCGGCGTTGGATACGATGTCTTTGCGTGTCATTAACCCATACATCATCATCACCATAGTACTATTGGCTATGGCGATTGTCATGTGGGTTGTAGCACTTCCGGTTGTTCATGAGGAGGAGTCGAATGCAGAGGAGGAAGGCAGGTCACACGCCAGCATCTGGCAGTTTCCGAATTTAATACTGGGTGTATTCGCACTCTTTTGTGCGGAAGGTACAGAGTCCATCACCAGCTATTACATCATACCCTACGGACAAAGTATGGGGTTTTCAACGGCAGCTTCTCAGATTTTTGTGGATTATATAATTTATGCCATGCTGGCCGGCTATTTTATGGGTATCCTTCTGATTCCTAAATATATTGTTCAAAATAAGGCGCTAGCCATTTGTGCATTCCTTGGAATTTGTTTTTCTCTGGGTGCAATTTTTACAACCGGATTCACCTCCGTGATGTGTGTAGTTGCCATGGGATTTTGTAATGCACTCAACTGGCCGTGTATCTGGCCACTTGCCTTACGCGGGGTGGGAAGATTTACGAAAACAGCAGCTGCATTTTTGATTATGGCAATTGCCGGTGATGCCATATTTCCGGTCTTGTATGCTCAGCTCAATACTGCATTTGGCGCGCGCGGTGGTGTTTTTTTGCTGCTCACCCTTTATGTAGGCATTCTTTTTTATGCAACCATCGGATATAAAAAGAAAACCTGGAAGGGCAGTTTTTGAAACTGTATGAAAATGTTTTAACTACCATAGTGTTATGAACAGTGAATCAAATGAATTGGGTGTAATAGGCCTGGGGTTGATGGGGTGCAGTATTGTGGCTGCGTTGGTGATGCAAGGTTATAAAGTTATTGCCGTAGCTCCGCTTGAGTCTGATATGGAGCAGGGACCCGGACGTGTTCTTCACGCGCTTAAGGAGTCCTTTAAACAGGGAATACACAACCATGATGTGGCATCCCTGGAGGCGAAAGTACATTTTACAAAAAGTTACGAGGACTTGCGAAACTGTTTTTTGATTTCTGAATGTGTCGTTGAAAATGTTGACATCAAGAAGAATGTGTATGCGTTGATTGAAGCTTCGGTTTCGGATAATGCTGTAATAACTACCAATACGTCGGCCATACCGATCACGCTTTTACAATCTACATTAACCCATCCCGAACGATTTCTGGGAATGCACTGGGCGGAGCCTGCCTTTACAACGCCTTTTCTTGAAATCATTTGTGGTCCTAAAACGGATCAGTTGGTGGCCGAATCATTGTATAAGGTTGCTTCAGGTTGGGGAAAGGAACCAACGTTGGTTCGCAAAGATATCCGTGGATTTATAACCAACCGGTTGATGTATGCTATGTTCAGGGAAGGATTTAATCTGGTTGAAAATGGGTATGCCAGCATTGAAGATGTCGATCGGGCGTGCAGAAACGATGCGGGTTATTGGATGACCTTTTGTGGCATGTTCCGCTTCATGGACCTTACCGGCCTTCGGGCCTATCATCATGTTATTAAAGATTTGTTTCCAACCCTTTCCAATCAAACGGATACACCAGAGCTGATTGATAAAATCGCCAGGGAGGGAGGTAATGGAATCACCAATGGCCGTGGATTCTATTCGTATTCAAAAGAAGAGGCGGCGGAATGGGAGAAGGCCTTTGAAGAATTTGCGTATGATATAAACTCACTGGCCCGAAAGTATCCTATTGACCTCGTTGAAAAAAGACTTAAAAAGAAGAACACCTAGAATTAGTCCTCATTGAATGTTCACCGTAGACGCACATTTAGATCTCGCAACCAACGCCATTACCCTAAACAGGGATCTGACGAAACCTGTTAAAGCTATACGCGAAAAAGAAAAGCAGCTGGGTTGGAAAGATACCCAGGATCGTGGCAACGGAACAGTGGCACTTCCTGAATTGCGGAAGGGTAATGTTGGGCTGGTGGTGGCAACCATCATCTCTCGTTTTTCGGAAGCAGGTAATCCATTAGCAACGCTCAATTTACCGGGCTGGCATTCACCGGAACAGGCATTTGCTTACGGTCAGGGACAACGGGCATGGTATACGGTGATGGAGGAGAGGGGTGAAATGGTTCAGATTACGACTTGGGCGCAGATACAGGACCATTTGGCATTGTGGAACAACACCAGCATTGACAATGCGAAAAAACCAATCGGTTATATACTCAGTCTGGAAGGTGCCGATTCAATTATCAATCTGAAATATCTTGACAAGTATTATGAACAGGGATTACGGGCAATCGGCCCGGCACATTTCGGCCCCGGACGATATGCAGCAGGAACACACTCCGACGGCAGCGGACTGACTGCAATCGGTAAAGAATTATTGCAGGAAATGGACCGGCTAAAAATTATTCTGGATGCGACGCATCTTACCGACAAAGGTTTTTTTGAAGCGATGGATATTTATAATGGAGTAGTATGGGCAAGCCACCAAAACTGCCGGACCGTAGTACCTGGAGAAAGACAGTTTTCCGACGAACAGATCAAACTTATTATTGAACGGGATGGTGTGATTGGCGGCGCACTGGATACTTGGATGTTGTGTCCGCAATTTGAAATGGGTAATCACGATCCGAAGAAGCTGGGCATAAACCTCGAGAAACTGGTAGACCACTTTGATCACATCTGTCAGCTGGCCGGGAACGCGTCGCATATCGGATTTGGAACCGATCTGGATGGCCTTTTTGGAACCGAGCAAACGCCGTATGATATGGATACCATTGCTGATATCGTTAAGTTTGAAGAGATACTTACGCGCCGCGGGTATTCGGAAGTGGACAGAAAAAATATATTTTCCGATAACTGGCTGAGGGTTATTAAGAAGGCGTGGGCTTGAGCCTGGAGCGAAAAATGAATCCCTGCGCCATTGTATTTCGCTGAAGCTATGTTTTAAGTTAGATTCCGTGCTGTTATGAAGTTCATTTACTCAATCCTGATTATTGTATTCATGTTGTCGTCATGCGACAAAGGACAACAACTTCCTGAACATGAGATCAACAAGCCGAAGGAACATTCGTTGTCCAGCGAGCTGCGTGCTTTTTATAATCTCAGTTCTCTTCCCGAATATGCAAGTAACACAGTTGTAGCACAGGTATCCTCTTACGACACCACCGGTAAGAATGATGACGGATTTAGTGGCAAGTATTCATTTTTAAGAAGAAATGCGGACAGTACCCTGGTGATTTTTGATGTTCAAGGAAGTGGTGTTATTAACCGGATATGGACCCCCACGCCAACTGAAGATACGCTCGATTTTTTTATAGATCAGGGTTTGGCGCCTTCCTTCTCGATTAAGTTTTCAGATCTGTTTTCAGGAGAACAGCCTCCATTTGTTGCGCCGTTGTGCGGCAATCAGCTAGGCGGATTTTTCTGTTACCTGCCCATTCCGTTTTCAGACGGATGCCGTAT
Source organism: Chryseolinea sp. (assembly GCA_041737945.1). Classification (GTDB taxonomy): domain Bacteria; phylum Bacteroidota; class Bacteroidia; order Cytophagales; family Cyclobacteriaceae; genus Chryseolinea. The sequence continues at coordinate 9,739 of JBGSQQ010000048.1, read as the reverse complement.
AGAATCCAGAGGAAAGAAAATACAGTTTCATCAGATTCAGTATCGGCTATATGAAACGGGAACAAAGGTAAAGTCCTTTACACCGGTTTTGAGTGCCGATGAAAAGGAGGCTCTTGAAAAAATACGCGTGCTTTGGAATAAAGATAAAAAATCGGTTCAGGATTTTTATCCGGAGTTGCTGACGGAATCCACCGAATTTGAACTTAAACCAGGAGAGTCCAGGTCCGTTTTTGAACTTAACAACGGTGGCCGGATACTGGGCCTCGAGCTTGATCCAGCCAGTGCGTTTGAAGGGCTCACGAAAGATATTGACATCAGAATCACGTGGGACGGAGAAAATACTCCTGCGGTGTATTGCCCGGTAGCGGACTTTTTCGGATATGCCTTCGGTTCTGCCTCCATGCAAAGTTTGTTATTAGGCACACAAGACGACAAAGTGTATTGTTATATCCCGATGCCTTTTGATTCGAAAGCGCGTATCGAACTAATTTACAGACGTGGTGAAGGGAACGATCAGGTGCCCGTTAGAATCAATGCACATATTTGGTACTCAACGGAGAAACGTGTGGGGGAGAAGGAAGGGAAATTTTATACGCACTTGAACAAAAAATTAACGTCGGTAGCCGGAGAGCCACACCTGTTTTTTGAGGGAAAGGGAAGAGGGCACTATGTGGGCACAATCCTGCAGGCACAAGGAAAGCAGGCTGGTATGACATATTTCTTTGAAGGAGATGATTCAACTACGATTGATGGTAATTTGAGCATGCATGGAACTGGATCGGAGGATTATTTTAATGGCGGATGGTACGCGCTTATGGACAAATGGGAAGGCAAAATGAGTTTACCGTTACACGGTGCGCTTGACTATTCCCTTCCGTTTTGCCGAACGGGTGGTTATCGGTTGTTTATTACCGATAAGCTTTCATTCGAAAAAAGTATTCATCACAGCATTGAACATGGTCCTGTTGGCAACCGGTTCCCCGTGGATTACACGTCGTTGGGATTATATTATTCAGACTCGCCTCCCGAAGATGCAATGGAACCAACACCTGAATTAAGCAAGGTGTTTCTACCTGACACCCTGTACATCTATCCGCAGTTGATGGATTATAATGTATTCGGTGACCTGGATATAAAAACCACCTGGAAATACGGCACCGGTGGACAGAGTTATACGTTTACATCGGCCCTTGATTCGTGGTTAAGGATTTCATTGAAAGAAATACCCGCTGGGAAATATGATTTGTATCTTGACGTTATGAAAGAGCCTTTCGGTTGTGATATTTCCCTCTGGCAACGGCAAACACCGGTGTCGGATTGGGTATCTACCTATCAGGAGAAGGAGGAACGTATAAGGGATATTTACATAACTGAGATCGATATTCGTGAGTTTAAGAACACATTAACATTCCGATTCAAAACAGATGAAAAAAGAACGGGTTTTATTTTGAATCGTATAAAGCTTATTCAAAAATGATTACTCTTGTTGGTGCGCCGTTGTCTAGCCCTTGTTGGTGTTCCTCACCAACAAGAAGTTGAACGACAGGAAACAGATGTACTAAAAAGGCAACATGGACTTATGAACAAATATTCACACGTGATCATTATTTCCGTTTTGATGCTGGCGGTTATTTACCCTTCAAACGGTCAGCCAAAACCACACGCCACGCTCAACGTTTCTCTGGAAAAGGAACTGGGAGATCTCGACCCCATTTGGGCCTGGTTCGGATATGATGAACCGAACTATACCTACATGAAAGACGGAAAGAAGTTGTTGTCTGAATTGGCAGACTTAAGTCCGGTACCAGTTTATGTTCGTGCACACAATTTACTCACCACCGGCGATGGTACTCCGGCATTGAAGTGGGGGTCAACCAACGCATATACGGAGGACGCGAATGGCAAGCCGGTATACGACTGGACCATCGTGGACAGGATCTTCGACACCTATGTGGACCGTGGTATGAAGCCGCTGGCACAAATTGGTTTTATGCCAGAAGCTTTGTCGGTCAGGCCACAACCCTACAAGCACGACTGGAAACCGGGTGACCCGTATCAGAAAATTCTTACCGGGTGGACTTACCCACCGAAGGACTATAAGAAGTGGGGCGAGTTGGTTTATCAATGGGTGAAACATTGTGTTGATCGTTACGGTCAAAAAGAAGTCGAAAGCTGGTATTGGGAATTATGGAACGAGCCGGATTCAAAATACTGGGGTGGATCGGTGGAGGAGTACAGTAAACTCTATGATTATTCCGTTCATGCAGTAAAGCGGGCGTTGCCCACAGCAAAGATGGGAGGGCCGCATGTAACGGGTCCGGGTGGACAACGGGGACGGGAATTTCTACATGCCTTTTTAAAGCACTGTGTTTCCGGCGCAAATTATGTCACCGATCAGACGGGCTCTCCAATTGATTTTATTGCTTTTCATGCCAAGGGTTCACCAAAAGTAGTAGACGGTTATGTGCAAATGAATATGGGCAGGCAATTGACCGACATTGCCAAGGGCTTTGAAGTGGTAGCCTCTTATCCGGAACTAAAATCTTTGCCGGTTATAATTGGTGAATCGGATCCGGAGGGTTGTGCCGCGTGTGGGATGGCTACTAGTCCGGAAAATGCCTATCGCAATGGCACGATGTACTCCAGTTATACAGCTGCGTCATTCGCGCGCAAGTATGCATTAGCGGATTCTTTTGATGTCAATCTTAAGGGGGCTGTATCCTGGTCTTTCGAGTTTGAAAATCAGCCATGGTTTTATGGGTTCCGCGATCTGGCTACCAATGGAGTGGACAAGCCTGTGCTTAATGTATTCCGCATGTTTGGAATGATGAAGGGTAAGCGGGTGCAGGTTGAGGGAAACAGTATGTATCCTTTGCCGGTTGTTGTTGATTCAAGCATTCGCAGGGACAAGACCGACATTGGTGGGTTGGCCGCCAGGGAGAAGAATAGGGCAACCGTTATGGTGTGGAACTATCACGACAATGATCGGAATATTGAAGAGAAAACGGATGTGGATGTGAAAATTACCGGTGTGCCATCCCGTCAGATCAGCATTACAGAATACCGTATTGACCGTGAGCACGCGAATTCCTATGAAACGTGGAAGAAAATGGGGTCACCACAAAATCCGACCCCGGCGCAGATTAAAGAACTGGAGGAAGCGGGCCAGTTAAAGACTAGCGGAAAAGGACGAAAGACCGTGAATGAGGGAGGTGTGAATATTCCAGTCACGGTTCCCCGACAGGGTGTTTTATTGCTCTGTCTGGATTGGTAGCTGGTATCGGAGAGACATAAGTAGTATTGATATGTCGTTGCTCGATTATTTGACAGGAAGTTGTTCAAAGTAAAACACTCCATTCTTATTCCCAATAACAATATCCAGCCGTCCATCTTTATTCATGTCTTCCGCTTCGAACTGAATGCCCACACCGGAATTGTCATCAATCAAATGACGTACCCATACAGGCTTTTGTTTTCCATCCTTTAGCAGTTCAAACCAATACAACACCGCCGGTTCCATACCTCCCGGTCCTTTTCCCTGATGGGCAAAGTAACGTTTGCCGGTGATCAGGTCAGGTAAACCATCATTGTTTACATCTTTAAGCACCAGGCTGTGCGCTTCTGAAAACGTGCTGTCGATGAGGTGGGTGATGAATGAACTTTTTTTATCCTTGTCAAAAACCTGCTCATACCACCACAATCCATAATCGTGTGCCGAAGAGGAAACCACATCCGCGTCGCCATCACTGTCGAAATCATAGGCGATCATCTGCGCGCATGACTCTCCCAGGTCGGCTTCATGAAATTTCCAGGGCGATGTTTTCATATCCTTTGGTCCTTCCCACCATCCACCGCGGATGATGACGTCTTTAATTCCATCACTGTTGATATCACCCCATCCCAGGCCATGCGAAAACAATCCGACGCCCTTGGCATTTTTTTCACTGATCGGAGTCTTCTTCCAGGTTACTTGCTTTCCCTTGACCGAAGATTTTAACCACGACATTTGTCCAAGTTTCTCATTGCCAAATACGAGGTCCTGTCTGCCATCACTGTCAATGTCCACCATCATCGGCGATTCATTGGAAGCCATGGAATCAATAAGGTTTCTTTTCCACAACGATTCTGTGCCAGCTGGATTTTCAAACCAATACACTTCTCTTCCCGGAAAGTCGAAACATATGAGATCGACCCATCCGTCCTCATTAACATCGGTAGCGAAGTTGAGGAATGAATCGCTGTAGCCTTTTGTGTAGTAAAATTTTTTATGTTTCCAGATGTCGTGCGCTTTCCAATCAGGAGCTTCAAACCAACGCGCCCCGGCGATGATATCGGTCTTCCCATCCTTATTGACGTCCGCCACGGTAGCTCCCTCAGTGTAGAATTCATCCCAGAGATGAACCATCCTGAACTGAACATCTTTTCCGGCAGTCTGCGCAATTGTTGCATCTGATAGAAACAGGATTGACACCAACAGAAAATTAGAAACGATGTATTTTATTTTTCTCATGGTTGAATTAATTCTTGAGGGTGTTTACCAGGTCAGCAAATACGACAACAACATGTTAAATTCCTTTTGCGAAAGCGTAGTGCCAAAATGATCAGGCATAATCGTGTATCGCGAAGGTTTCTGTTCCGCGATATCTTTTTTTGCAATCGAAAACTCTTTTCCGCCGAGGTCCCCGAAGATGACCACGGCTCCCTGATCTCTCCGGTACAACCCGGTGAGTACTTTGCCGTCTTTTAGTTTAATCGTGTAGTTTCTGAATGCTTCCGAGATGTTGCGATTGGGATCAATAATTTTTTCAGCAATGGCATCCGCTCCGCGTTTACCGATGCCGTGCAACTGCGGACCAATTCCCGACATCGTATATTTCTGATGACAGGCATTACAGTTCGCGTTAAAGAGTCGTGCTCCGGAATCCAGCTGGGCCGCTGAGGCCGTAAAAGTCTTGAAAGATTTTAACCTTTCTTCGATAAGTGCCTGCCGTTCGGTACTGATTGGTTCTACATTCGCGATGAGACTGTTGTATTCCTGCTGTTGTTTGGGTGAAATATTAAGCAGGATTCTTTCCTCGACATGGGGATCCACCAATGTTCGTGACGTGAATGAACCATTCCTTACCTGGCTGAAAACAATGTCCTTTCCTTCTGACGTACTAGCCAGCGCAGTGGCAATGGAGGCTTCCAGATCAGCAGGCGCTTTTTTAACGGCCACTAAAACTTTGTTGACTTCCGGACCGGGTGACTCACCCAAGACAGTGGCAATTCGTTTCTTAAACGATAGGGAGACCGAATCATCGGTAAGCATTTTACCCGCCAGTTCGATGACACTATTGTCCGAGGCAAGCTTCATCAGGGATTTCAAGGCTGATGTTTTTAGTTCAACGTTGTCGTTAGTGCCGTTTTCGAGAAAGGCTATCAGTGCAGGCTCAAGCGATTTTACTTTATAGTCACCCGCCAACTGGATACCAAAATTTTGCCGCGAAATAATTTGATTCGATATCGAATCATAATCTGCTGGATATTTTTTAAGAAGGCCTTCAGCTATTTCTGCTCCCCAGGGCTGCATTATTTTCTCTTTTGCATTGCCGCCCCGTTGTGCGATTCCCTCCCGTATACCTCTGAAGACTTGTGCATTCAAATCGATATCCGCAATTTTTTTCTCCCTGGCGCTCTGAATGACGCCATCGAGCTGTCCTTCCGGTATGTACCGGATTACTTGCTGGTAAGCCAGTTGTGTTTTATTGTCGGCGACCAACCCGTTATTCAACTGTATTGCCAGGAAGGCGGCGGCATCGGGTGAAGCTACATCTACCAATGTTCCGGCGATAAACGTTGCATCTTCTTTGCTCCATGTTTTAGCAGCCACCTGCTTCATCAACGGGTTGTTGCGTAGCAGATTTCGCAGCGCCAACCGGGATGTATAGATCAGGTGCGTGTCGTGGGCTGGCGTGCTTCCCAAAACAGAAAGAGCGGCTTCAACAGATCGCATTTCAGGATAGCCCATCAACAGTTCAACAGCAGCGCGCTGAACATGTGGATCAGCATCTTTCACCGCCTTCAGGATTTCCGGGTAAAATGCAGCAGCAGCTGATTTCCATTCTCTGAGGATGCGCATTGTATGTAATCTGACCAGGGGCGACGTATGAACAATACTTTCTTTCAGAATTTCTTCATTCAATGCATCGAGGCGATACAATATCCAGAGGGCATGAATAAATTTCCTGGGACTCGCACTCACTTCCTTATCCGCAATTATTGCCTGTAAATATTCAATTGCCGGCGCTCCGATCCGGTCCGCCAGTTGATCGGTTGCGGCTAAACGGGTGGTGATGTTATCGGCATCCAACGCAGCCAGCAAATCATTTACTGAGGCGGTCGTGAGGTCGCTAACATCATTGTGTTCGCCCTTGTACGTGATTCGCCAGATTCTTCCGCGTTGTTTGTCCCTTTTCGGATGTCCTAGCGGTACTTCATAGTGACCGATGATAGCATTGTAAAAGTCCGCAATATAGATGGCACCATCCGGACCGAGTTTTACATTCACCGGACGGAACCATGGGTCAGCACTCTGGACAAGATCTATTTCTGATTTACCCACAGGTGAAGAACCTTTATTCTCCCAGGTATACCGATGAACTCTTGAGCTCACGGCATCACCAATAAAAAAGTTGCCCTGAAACTCTTTCGGAAACCTGGTATCACCGTAATAGGCTATTCCGCAGAGGGCTGTCGACTCGGTTTCCAATGGTTTCATATCCGGACCAAAAGCCATGATCTCCGGTTTTCCGAAGTGTGGATAGTCGGCACCGCGGATCAGCTGATGAAGCGGTGAGCTGTGGCTGTCCGTTGAATAGATATAGCCGTGCTCATCATAGGCTAACCCGAATGGATTTACCTGACCGAAGGTCATTTGTTCCACACGGCTGCCATCGAGTCGAAAACGGAAAGTGTTTCCCGAAACCAATGTAATGGAATCGCGGTCAGCGCCGGCAAACCGGGAGTAGTTGGTAAAACCATGACACGCATATACCCATCCGTCATAGCCGCGCATAAAATTACTGACCATGCCATGCGTATCCTGGTATCCAAAGGGGCCGTAGACTTTCTCTTTGCTTTCCGGTTTACCATCATTATTGGTATCGGTGAACTTATAGAGATTAGGAATGCTGAATGCCATTACTCCGTCTACAACCGGAAGCACGCCGATGGGAATGTTCAACGTATCTGAAACTTCTGTAAAGCGGTCTGCCTTCCCGTCGTGATCGGTATCTTCGAGAATAGTCAGGCGGTCCGTACTTTTTGAACCGGGAGAAGTGGGAAATGGATATTCAAAAGATTGGGTGACCCACATCCGTCCTTTGGCATCAAACGTCATGTTGATAGGCTTATCAATATCGGGCTCGGAGGCAAACAGTTGGATTTCAAATCCCGGAGGAAGTTTGAAGCCCAGCCTTTCTTCTTCAGCGGTCAGGGGTTCGGTTGAACGGATATTCTCTTTAAAAAGAGGGCCGCTATACTTGCTATCATCCTCTGCCGGCTTATCGCAACTGTTGATAAGGAAGGGAAAGGTAAAGGCTATAAGAAAGGGTAACGTACGATAAATACTATTCTTCATATTTATGGGGCGGTTTATGGGCAGATTGGTTCGGCTGTTAAAATAAATTTACATCAAATAACGTGGGAAGCAAATTGGTCCATAGTCCATAGTCGATGGTCCATAGTAGGGTCTTTAGCTTTGTTCATGTACGTTTTTAATCGTTATCCGTGAGAGGAGGATATGTTGGGTATGGAGAAATAGGGAATAGGGAATATGAGCCCACAACAAAAGCCGTACTGCTGAATCCAGAGCTCGAAGGCCAATACGACTGAGCTATAACAAACAGCTCTTAACTTGAGAATGCCCCAGCTATAACAACTGGCGAAGGATCTGCCAAAACAATAGTCCCACACAACGCTCCAACATGGTATAATAGGGCATCTCTAAAAACGGTTGTTATACTGGCCTCATCCCTACCCTTCTCCGTTAGAGAAGGACAAAGGAGTTTTTAGAGATGCCCTTAATTGTTGATGGGGGTGAGTGGTGCATAGTAAATAGTCCTTAGTAGTTAGTCCTTAGTTAAGTGCCATTGACGATCGACCATCGGCTTTTTACCGTGAATTAACCATGGACTATTGACTTTTTCTAACCATCGACTTTTTACTATGGATTAACCATGGACCATGGACTATCGACCATTGACTTTTTCTACCATCGACCATGGACCATCGACTATTGACTTTTTTTAAACCATCGACCATTAACTAAACTCAGGACTAAGGACTATTTACTTTTTTTCCCGTTTTCAATTTCACCATCGTTTCCCGAAAGGCAATTTTCGGAAGCGTGTTTCCATTTTGTTGAAGGTACACCTCGAGTTCTTTCCGATAATGTTTAACCATACTTCTTAGCACCCAGGAAATCGCCTTTGTGATGAGGATTTCATTTTCATGTTTTAACTTTTCAACGGTCGCGAGCGCCTGATCAGCAAGTCGGTTGTCTTGAATCTTTCGAAGTGGTGAACAGAGCAGGACAAGTGATGCGCGCCGCTTGTTTATATTTTTGCTTCGCGAAAATTTGTTTAATTGTGGTTTCCATACTTTCCATTGGTTATGGATTTCAGTAGCCGTATAGTTGCTGGTGCATACGGCATCTACTTCAGCCCATCCGACAAGGTGGTCTAACCATTTTTCAAAAAGTGCGGGGTTAAATTTTCTCTGATCCGTTGTGGAATAATCCATAAGAATGCCGACCATAAATTTTTCTGTTGAGGATTCGCCTTTTGCCAGACTGGTCAGGAGCGAACTGAAGCTGCTGGCCGATAGTGTGCGATGTTCGCGCATCCAGTCTTTTGCTATTTTTCGAAGGACTGGTGCGCTGATGGGATAGCGGGGGTGGTCATTACCCAGGTAATTATTCAGAAAAGTATGTTGTGTTGGCTTTCCGGAATGCTGTCGGATCAGTTCAAGAATTTCTGTATGGTGATTTCCTTTCAATGGAGTATTTTGCCTTAATTTAAAAAGTTTAGTCAGAAGATGAATGATAAAGGAAAAGCAAGTGCATATTTTGATTGGCTGTGCTGATGCCCGCGACCTTAATCAAATCCAGTTGGATGCAGTGGGAACCACTTCGGCGGCTTTCCGAAAACAGGGCAGAGAAGTGGATATGCACGTTATCCGTGCGGCGGGATCTTTTGTCACACCGGATGTTGTCATGGACATCAAAAGAACGTTCGAGCAAGCGCAACGAAACAACAATGCGTATGTCCCGATGTCTTACTGTTCACATTCAGACACACGGGTTGGCTTCGGCTACCTCAGGGTCGAAGTTGCACGGTAGGAACGAAACCTAACTGTTAGCGTCAGGAAACAGATAGGTGTAGGATTTTTGGACTTTAATTTTTTACCCTGCAACCTTTCCTTATTTTTGCGATCAAATATGCGATTTCTTGGTTCTGGAGAGGTTTTTTAGACGAGTAAACGCACTAGGGCTCCGTATTTCAATGGATAGAATTTCAGATTCCGATTCTGAAGATGCAGGTTCGATTCCTGCCGGGGCTACTGAAGCGGATAAATCAAAAAATGCTTTTGGTTTATCCGCTTTTTCTTTGTCAAAATTGCCTGATATTGAATCAATTAGCTTGAGTGCCGGATTGACATTCAAGGTTCGATAATGGTCAATTTTCCGATCATACTG
>JBGSQQ010000038.1:0-97496 GCA_041737945.1 Chryseolinea sp. | reverse complement strand
GTCAAATTCTCCCAGCCTACAGTAATTGTCTGAAACCTTAACTCTTCTCTAATCTTATTCTTTCTCAAGAATTAATCGCTTAACACCTCTCGCAAAGTGTCAAGCGGGTCCGCTATCAATTTCCATCTATTCAATGAACGTGTTAGTTCGCCACTGGCGAATCAACTGGGGATTATCTTGGAACTAACCAAAAAACCCCGATTTCAATACGTTTTGCCCCTCTTCTTCTAAAAGGGGATGCAAAGGTATCGTTTTGCATATATCAGTGCAAGTGCAAACCAAAAATATTTGCGAACCTAATTCAACGGTAAATGGTCTGCGTCCGATCCGGACCTGTGGAGACCAGTGTAATAGGAACTTCAAGGTTCCTTTCTAGAAAGTTTATGTAGTCATTGAGCTCAGTGGGCAAATTTTCTATGGAAACGCCATTGGAATTCAATGCCGTACTCCACCCTTTGAACTGTTCATAAATAGGAGTGATTTTTTCATTCACCAATTCATACGGAATCATTTCAGTGATCGACCCATCATTTAGCTGATATTTTGTGCACACTTTGATGGTTGGAAAAACGCTGAGCACATCAGCTTTCATCATGAGTAGTTTTGTAACCCCATTAATCATGATGGAATATTTCAATGACGGTAAGTCAATCCATCCGCATCGCCGGGGTCGCCCCGTGGTGGATCCGAATTCTCTCCCTTCGCTACGTAATAAATCTCCCTCTTCATCCATCAATTCAGTGGGGAAAGGCCCGCTTCCCACCCGCGTACTATAGGCCTTAAAAATACCATAGACCTCACCAATATGTCGCGGCGCAATACCCAACCCGGTACAAGCACCCGCCGTCACTGTATTTGAACTTGTAACAAATGGATAGCTTCCAAAATCTATGTCCAACAATGCTCCCTGCGCACCTTCAGCAAGGATGGAGGCGCCCGCTTTTAACTCGTTGTTCAAGAAGTACTCGCTTTCAATTAAATTAAAATCCTTCAGCAAGCCCACCGCGTCAAAAAACTGAGTCTCCAACTCATTCCAATAATATTGGATATCATGATCCTTCAGAATCTTAAAGTGGATATCGGTTAACGTGTTAAACTTCTCTCTGAAGTTTCCCGAAAGAATATCACCAACCCTCAATCCCTGCCTTCCAATCTTATCCTGATAGGTCGGTCCGATTCCCTTCAGCGTTGATCCAATTTTATTAACACCTTTAGCTTTTTCGTAGGCATGATCGAGAAGCCTGTGCGTAGGCAGAATTAATGTTGCCTTTTTTGAGATGAATAGATTTGATTTTACCGGGAGATTATATTTCTGAAGTTTTTCGATCTCCACCTGAAAAACAAACGGATCTAAAACCACCCCGTTACCAATTATGTTCTTGGTCTTCTCCCGGAATATTCCGGAAGGTATCTGATGCAAGACATGTTTGATGCCATCAAACTCAAGCGTATGACCAGCATTTGGTCCACCCTGAAACCGGGCAACCACATCGTACTTAGGGGCCAGTACATCGACAATTTTACCCTTGCCTTCGTCTCCCCATTGAAGACCCAATAATACATCAACCTTAGACATCTGAACGCTTATCTTGATTACTTTACTACTTCTTCTTCCGACTGAACAATTTGAAAAATTGCGTTCAGCTTTGTGATTACCAATAACTTCTGAACACTCTCAGAAGGCTTCATTAAATATACCTCGCCGCCTTTATTTCTAAACTTTGTAAGCACGGTGATCAGCAAACCTATACCACTACTATTTATGTAGCGGAGTCCTGAAATATCAACAATACAACTTTTTAAATTTTCATGAATCGCATCCGTAGCAACTTCGATGACAGCGGCTCCACTGTCTTCACCAATCAAATCTCCGGCAAGCCTGAGAATGAGTGTGTTATTCCTGATTTCATGTTTGAAGTTCATATCATAAATTAAGTTGAAGCTTTTCTATTCTCACAATTTTGCCGTGTACACGTTGCGTACAGAATCAGCGAGTGGTGCATCACGTTGAAATGTAAAATCTCTTCTACGGTGTTTTGGATGTTTTGAATTCGCGGATCACAAAATTCAACTACTTTATGACAGTCTGTGCAAATTAAATGATCATGCTGTTTGTAACCGTATGACTTCTCGTATTGCGCCAGGTTTTTACCAAACTGGTGCTTGCTCACCAGATCACATTCGACTAATAAGTCGAGTGTATTGTAAACTGTCGCCCGGCTTACCCTGTAATTCTTATTCTTCATGCTGATGTAGAGTGATTCCACATCAAAATGCCCCTCGCGTGAGTAGATTTCTTCCAGGATCGCATAACGTTCCGGTGTCTTCCTTAATTCCTTGTTTTCAAGGTAGGCCGTGAAGATTTTTTTTACTTCTTCGTAAATTTTTGCGTTGAGCACCATCTGAAATAACGGGCAAAGATAACAGTATAAAGGAATTTACGGTACTCTTATTCCTTCGAATCAAAACGACTTACTTTCTCTACACCTTCAACCCCCCGTAGCCGTTCAATTAACTGCTCAAGGTGGCGGGTATCATTTACATAAAGCATTATTTCGCCCTCGAAAATACCGGTATCTGTATGAATTGACATCGAGCTCATGTTTACCTTCAGTTCCTCGGAGATAATCTTTGTTACGTCGTTGATAAGGCCAACGCGGTCGGTTCCCAGAATCTTCAAACCAGTCAAGAAAGCAACTTCGTGCTGTGAGGTCCATTTAGCCTTCACAACACGGTTTCCATGATGGGAGAGCAGCTCCGGAGCATTTTTACAATTTGTCCGGTGGATTTTGATGCCTTCATTTACAGAAACAAACCCAAAAACATCATCACCCGGAATTGGCGTACAGCATTTAGCCAGCTTATAGTCCACAACATCCATGTCCTCGCCAATCAGAAGGATATCATTGTACTTTCCTTTGAGAGGTGAAATATCCTGATCGAGGGATTTACTCTCAACGGGAGGTGCAGTCTTGGATCTCGGACTGGAAACAGGTTTGTTTTCAACAAACTTCTTGATATCCGCGGCAGTAATAAACCCCCTGCCCACCCGATAGTACAACTCAAAATTTGCTGGTACCTTAAAATGCTCGCGCATTTGCTCCAGAAGCTGCTGAGTTGCATCCTCCTTTAACAACCGAAGCTTTCGAATAAGAATTTCCTTGCCCTCATCGGCAGATTTACGTTTGTCTTCTTTTAATTCATCTTTAATTCTGGATTTTGCCTTTGAACTGACAACAAATCGAAGCCAGTCTTCATGAGGTTTTTGCTTCTGAGAGGTCAGAATCTCGATCTGATCACCATTTTTCAGTACATAGTTGATAGGCACCAGCCTGTTATTAACCTTCGCACCAATACACTTTGATCCTACCTGCGTGTGGATCTCAAAAGCAAAATCCAACGCAGTAGCCCCATACGGCAAGGTTTTCAGTTCCCCCTTCGGTGTAAAGACAAAGACCTCTTCACTGAACAGATTTCCTCTGAAATCGTCCACAAAATCCAGGGCCGAGTGTTTATTCTGTTCCAGCAGATCACGAACACGAGCGAGCCATTTCTCCAGGTTCGATTCGGCCGTGGTATTGCTGTCTTTATATTTCCAGTGCGCCGCGTACCCTTTCTCGGCTATTTCGTCCATACGTTTACTGCGGATCTGGACCTCTACCCACTGCCCATTCTTCGCCATTACCGTGGTGTGCAAGGATTCATATCCATTTGACTTCGGGGTACTAATCCAGTCGCGGAGCCTGTCAGGGTTAGGAGTATAATAGTCCGTAACGATCGAATAGACCTGCCAGCAAAGTGCCTTTTCATGGTCCAGCGAGGTATCAAGGATAATCCGGATAGCAAAAAGGTCAAATACTTCCTCAAAAGGGATATTCTGCTTCCTCATCTTGTTCCGAATCGAGTAGATGGACTTTGGTCTGCCCTTTATTTCATATTCAATTTTTAGTTTATCAAGCTCATCTCCGATGGGGACCATAAACTGTTTAATAAACTTCGTACGGGCAAGGCGTGTCGCATCGATATTTTTGGCAATTGCATCGTAAACCGGACGATCGGTGAATCTCAGGTACAGATCTTCCAGTTCCGTTTTAATAGCGTTCAACCCTAACCGATGGGCTAATGGAGCATAGAGATAGATCGTCTCATTAGCCACTTTTAGTTGTTTGTTGCGCGGCATGCTATCCAAAGTTCGCATGTTATGGAGCCGATCAGCCAGTTTGATCAGAATAACCCGAACATCATCCGAAAGCGTGAACAGCATCTTCCGGAAGTTCTCCGCCTGTTGGGATGTTCCGTATTCAAAAACACCTCGGATCTTGGTAAGACCATCGATTATACGGGTGATTTTCTTTCCGAACATCCGCTCAATGTCCGCTAACTCAATATCAGTATCCTCTACCACATCGTGCATTAATGCCGCAATAATGGAGGTAGTTCCCAACCCAATTTCTTCCACGCAGATTTCCGCTACCGCGAGCGGATGAAAAATGAAGGGCTCGCCTGACTTTCTGCGCATATCCTTATGCGCCTCCAGTGATATCGTAAAGGCCTTTTTTATCAGTTTAGCATCACCATCATTCAGAATTGGCTTTGCCTTTCGCAATAATCTTCTGTAACGACCAATGATTTCTTTCTTCTCCAGTTCTGCGTCTATTACCATCCTCTATTGCCGGTTATCGTGTTTTATTCGTTATTTTTATATTACTTGATGAAGTCAGGCGTGTTTTACCGTATTACAAACACAAACTATTTCTTATTTGCGAATAATCTATAAATTTGCGCCTCCTTTTGCGGATGTGGCGTAATTGGTAGCCGTGCCAGACTTAGGATCTGGTGCCGAAAGGCGTGGGGGTTCGAGTCCCTTCATCCGCACTACTGAACCCTCGATGTTCGTAACCATGGCGGACGTTGAGGGTTCTTGGTTTATCTGGTGAAACAACAAATGTTTAAGCTTTGGAAATAACACTTAACAAAACGAACAACACGGAAGGTTTAATTAAAATTAAATTAACCGAAGGTGATTATCAACCCCATGTGGAAGAAAAAGTAAAAGATTACGCGCGCAAGGCCAGTATCAAAGGCTTTCGTCAGGGTAAGGTTCCGACCGGGGTGATCAAGAAGATGTTTGGCAAGTCTATTCTTGTTGAAGAGATCAACCACCTCCTCTCACACAAGTTGTCCGATTACATAAAGGAAAATAACCTTAAAATTCTGGGCGAGCCTCTTCCAAATCAGGATAAGGCACAGACAATCGACTGGGAAACACAAAAGACATTTGACTTTGAATATCAGATCGGAATGGTAGAAGAATTCAAGTATGATCTTTCTTCAACGGTTAGTGTAAAATCTTACGCTATCGAAGTTGATGAAAAGACCATTAAGGAAACGGTCTCTGATCTTAAGAAACGATTTGGCAAAGTGAACTATCCTGAAGTCAGCGAGGCGACCGATAACCTGTACGGTGAACTAAGGGCAGCTGAGGGTGAATTCAAAAAGGAAAACACTTTTATCGCTATCGAAAAGGTTGAAAAAAAGGAACAAAAGAATTTCATCGGCCTGAAGAAAGAGGGCGAGGTGGAGTTTGATATTTCTAAAATATACGAAGATGCCACCCAAACCGCGGAACTGCTCGACCAGGCACCGGAAGAGGCATCAAAAGCCGTAGGAAAATACGTTCTTAAAGTGAACACTATTAGCCGTACAGAACCCGCAGAATTGAATCAGGAATTGTTTGACCGCGTTTTTGGAAAAGATACTGTCAAGAATGAGGAGGAGTTCGTGGCCAAAATAAAAGAAACCATTTCAGAGAACTACAAGCGTGAAACAGACCACTTCCTCGAGCACCACATTGAAGACCACTTTATAGCCAATACGTCAATCAATCTACCGGACGATTTCCTTAAAACCTGGCTAAAAATGTCAAGCAAAGGGCAGGTTACAGATTCCGTACTGGAAAAGGAATTTGAAGAGTACAAAAGGGGGCTGAAATGGGATCTTGTTAAGAACCGTATTGCCGATGATAATAAGATCAAGGTGGAAGCAGATGAAGTGAGGGCCAAGGCGAAAGACATGATTATCTCACAATTTGGCGGACAGGCGTTTGCTGCGCAGATCAGTGATAAACTTGACGGGATTGCTGACAACTATCTTCAAAATGACAATGGCCAAAATTTTATGAAGCTCTACAACCAGCTTCGGGCAGAAAAAATCATGACACACATTCGCGAGAATATTACCATAAAGGAAAAGGGTGTATCGCTGGATGAGTTCAAAAAAATCGTTGAGGAACACAAGCACTAGCGTACTGGGTTCCGGAATTTTCGGAGTCTTTGAAACGATTGCAATAATTTCCCCGAAAATCCGACAATGGTTTTAAGGCAACTTAAAACCATTTTCTTTCATGACGGCTTTAAGGTTGTATTTTAGCTTCAGGTTAGCTATGATTGCTCAGCCAGTATCATACTGGCCAAAACGAGTCAAACCACCTGAAAATCATATTGTAAACATTATATTATGAATATTAACCATGAATTCAGAAAGTATGCCGTGCATCACCTGGGCATGAGCGGCAATACCGTTGACAGTTACGCCCAGAGGATCGACAACATGACCCAGTACGTTATTGAGGAACGTCCGGGAAACTTTCGCGCAATAGACGTCTTTACGCGCCTAATATCCGACCGAATCATCTTTCTGGGTATGGGTGTTGACGACCAGGTTGCCAACCTGATCACTGCCCAACTGCTTTTTCTTGAATCCTCGGATCCCCGCAAGGATATCATTATGTACATAAACAGTCCGGGTGGTTCGGTGTATGCCGGCCTGGGGATATACGATACCATGCAATACATAAACCCGGATGTAGCCACCATTTGTACTGGTCTGGCAGCGTCTATGGCCGCAGTATTGCTCACCGCAGGTGCGTCAAAAAAACGGTCCGGGTTGCCTCATTCCCGGGTAATGATCCACCAACCCATGAGTGGCATGCAAGGCCAGGCTTCAGACATGGAAATTTCGCTTAGACAAACGTTGGAAGTGAAAAAAGACCTTTACAGCATACTGTCGAAACACAGCGGGGTTGCCTATGAAAAAATCGAAAAAGACTCAGATCGCGACTACTGGATGCGCGCCAGCGAAGCGAAAGACTACGGGTTAATTGACGAAGTACTAGAACGTAAAAAGGCCTGAGGTCAAAAAAGTCCATAGTCGATGGTCCATAGTCCATGGAAGCCCAGACCATTGGACTATGGGCTATTAAGTGCCCGATTCCTGAATAATTGCCTATCTTTGTGATGTGTCTGCACGTCCGTTAATTAAAATTGTAATGTTATGGCTGAAGTGACCTGTTCCTTTTGTGGTAGAAACAAGAAGGATGTTGACTTAATGATTTCCGGCATTCATGCCCACATTTGTGATAAATGTGTAACGCAGGCCAATCAAATTCTTGGTGAAGAAAAGAAAAGCAAGACCGAAGCGGGCTTTTCCCCCAATTTTAAACTCATCAAGCCAATTGAAATTAAGAAATTCCTCGATGAATATGTGATCGGTCAGGACGAAGCCAAAAAGATTATGTCTGTGGCTGTCTATAACCATTACAAGCGGTTGACTCAGCGAAAACTGGATAATGATGTGATGATTGAAAAATCAAACATTATCATGGCAGGTGAGACGGGTACTGGAAAAACGTATCTGGCGCGTACCTTGGCGAAACTGCTTCAGGTTCCGTTTTGTATCGCAGATGCAACGGTGCTGACGGAGGCAGGGTACGTGGGAGAAGATGTGGAGAGTATTTTGACCAGACTCCTTCAGGCGGCTGATTATAACGTTGAGGCGGCGGAACGCGGCATTGTATACATTGATGAAATCGACAAGATTGCAAGGAAATCTGACAACCCCTCGATTACACGTGATGTGAGCGGCGAAGGGGTACAGCAGGCGCTCCTTAAACTACTGGAAGGCACGGCTGTAAATGTTCCCCCACAAGGTGGAAGAAAACATCCTGATCAAAAGATGATTACGGTGAACACCGAAAACATACTTTTTATTTGTGGAGGCGCGTTCGAAGGTATTTCACGTTTTATTGCAAATAGGTTGAATACGAGACCACTTGGTTTTGTGGCCGGTCACGATGGACTACACCCCGGACTTGATAAAGACAACCTGTTACAGTTTATCACCGCTCAGGATCTTAAAAGCTTTGGCCTTATTCCCGAATTAATCGGCCGCCTGCCTGTTGTCTCCTTCTTGAATCCCCTTGACGGCGATGCGTTGCGCAAGATTCTTACAGAGCCCAAGAATGCCCTGATGAAACAATACAAGAAACTTTTTGAAATGGAGGATATCGAACTTGAATTCAAGGATGGGGCGGTTGACTTTATTGTAGAGAAAGCGCTTGAGTTCAAACTGGGTGCCCGCGGGTTAAGAAGCATCTGTGAAGCGATTATTAATGATGCTATGTTCGAGTTGCCTTCCGATAAGAACACAAAACACCTGGTCATCAATCGCGCCTATGCCGAAGACAAATTCAGCAAATCGCAATACAGCAAGCTGAAGGTTGCCTAACGGAAAATTTCTTAATTGGGATTTGTTGAACATTGTTGAGCGTTGAATTTGAACATTCATATCCCTCATCAAAAATGCTCAATAATCAATGTTCAATGCTCAATTCTCAAGGGAACCCATCGTTCCGCTTCATCTATTGACCATTCTGATTTTTGCTGTAGTATAAAGTTTGTTGTTCCTTTCGGCGGTACTAATACTCTTTCCGAAGATAGCAATAAGCTCTTCGGTTTCCAGAGAGGCGACTTTCACTTTTTCTGTCGGGCTTATCAATATTTTCTTAGTGATTATCTTTAGCACGACCCTGCACTCCTTAATTTCCTTAAGAATAACACCCATTTTATGGACAAAATCCTTGACAGATTCCGCTGCCTGGGCTTCACCATAATTAAAGGCCGGAGAATTACAGGCGCGAACCAATTGGGCGGAAATATAATTGCCAGTTCGTGTATTTGGCAAAGCCTCAACAATGTCGATCATCTTGCAGGAGTAGTCTATCAACCTCTCCTCTAAATCATATTTTCTGGCTAACATAAAACAGCAATAATAACGAATCAGTCAACGACTAATTTAATTTAACCATTTCAATCAAATTCCCAAGGCCATTGTTGAAGGTTCTAAATCAGTTTTCAATGCCAAATATGATACTGGCATTTCATTGAACCTTGATTATTGAGCGTTGAATATTGACAATTTGTCATTTAGTTGAGGAGTGGTTGCGAGCATGTTAACCGCCGAGGCGCAGAGACGCGATGTTACGCAAAGGCTAATAATATGGTCTTCGCGATACTTTGCGCCGTTGCGACTTCGCGGTTAACATGCCCTTGCCCCGAGCCCTAAGCACTCAATACAATTTCACTTTTAATTTTGGCCTGCAGTTGAGCTCTGTTCATTCAGATATTTCACCATCAGCGTCGCGGCGTTTTCTGACGCAGAACCCGTGTCCAGCCTTTTGATGATCTTTTCGTATTCTGATGCTATCCCTTGTCTGTACAATTTATCTTCCACTATTCTGGTAAGTTCCATGGAAAGCAAATCGGGGGATGCGTTGGATTGAATTAATTCCTTAACGACTTCTTTCGAAGCAATGAGGTTTACCAGTGAAATAAAAGGAACACTTACAAGCCACCTGGCTAACCAATAGGAAAGTGTGTTCGCTTTATAAACCACCACCTGCGGAACTCGAAAAAGCGCCGTTTCCAGCGTGGCTGTCCCGGATGTTACAATCGCAGCCGATGAATTCAGCAACAGGTTGTAGGTGTCCTCAAAAATTAACCTCACGTTCTCGTAGCCCTTCAGCTCCTGATAGCACGATGGATCGAGGTTATTAACAGCAGCGACGGCAAACTGATATTTTGGAAATCGTTTTACGACTGCTGCCATGAGCGGGATTATACGTTTTAACTCCTGCTTCCGGCTACCGGGCAACAAGGCTATACAAGGGAGTTCCTTCGTCAGCTGATTTTTGCTCACGAATTGATGGTCTTCCACGTGTGCCTTAACCGCATCCAATACCGGGTTGCCAACATAGTCAGCTTCCCAGCTGAACTTCTTAAAAAACTCCTTTTCAAAAGGAAGAATAACAAAAAGTCTGTCAACGTAAGGCTTCAGCCACAGCGCCCGATTCTCATACCACGCCCAGTACTTTGGTGGGATGTAATAAAATATTTTGAATTCACTTCTCTTACCGAATCTTGCGATCTGCAAGTTGAAGCCTCCGTAGTCAATAAGAATTATGACATCCGGCTTGAACGCAAGAATATCGTCCTTACAAAGCCTTATGTACCTCTTGATCTTGTTCATGTTGGTAAAGAGTTCCGCCAAACCCATAAAGGCCATATCGCGGTAATGGACGGCGAGATCTACTCCTGCTTCCTGCATATACTCGCCTCCGAAGCCTCTGAATTCGCCAGATTGATCCATTGCTTTAAGCGCTTTTACAAGATTTCCTGCGTGTAGATCGCCCGATCTCTCCCCTGCAATTACATAGTACTTCATGAAAGTGATTTTGTGGAGACTTCGAATTACGACTTTAGAGGCTATTCCCCAAAATACTCAACATAATTGCGGGGTGTTTCATAGAGACGGATTGCGTGCAGCCTGCCACGGGAGCTGATAGATGGAAGTTTATTTTCGAGAATTTTCCAGATTTCTACAATCAGATTCTCACAGCTTGGGAGCTTGCCCTCCATAAAATCAACATCCAGGTTGAGGTTCTTATGATCCAGCTTTTCGATTACTTCGTTCCGAATCAGTGTGCTAAGCTTCTTAAGGTCCACGACAAAACCAGTCTCAGGGTCTGGCATCCCTTTCACGGTTACAATCAAATCAAAATTATGACCGTGCCAATTCTCGTTCGCACATGGGCCGAAGACTTCGATATTCTTTTCCCTGGTCCATTGCGGATTATACAGCTTGTGTGCCGCGTTGAAGTGTTCCTTACGGGAGATGTAAAGCATATGAACACAAAGTTAATCAAGTCTGTAATACCTCACACCAGGTCCTGGCTGATGGTTATAATTGAGAATCAAAAGGGCCTATTTTTCATTCCTGCATCCCGTTCAGTAAGTAACATGCTAAAAAACGAAGGAGCCGTCTCTATTGAGACGGCTCCTGTTTCATTTCGTTAAGCTACTTGATATCAATTTATTTGCTTAAGCGTTACTTTAAAATTAAAACCGGCGTCCCACGTAGCAGTCCATGTAACGGTACCTGCAACCGCATCAACTTTGAGATCGCTCACTGCAACCAAGTCTCCAAAAGTCTGATCTAATACCGGTGCCCCATATGAAAAACTATTTGTGGCGAAGTTATTCACAGTTACAGTCATTCCCGGTGCACTACCGGTATAGCCAAATCTTCTTCCGAGGTCGTACCAGCCTCCAAGAGCATCTGATAATTGATATTGATTTGCACCAATTTTTTTTATCAAAACCGCCTCCAGGTCGGTATAGGACCCTGCTGCTGAACCATCGGGACGGGTTCTGATGATAGTGGAAGAATACGTACCTGCAAATCCCACGGTCAAGCTCTCATTACATACGGGCCATTCTACATGCTGGAACGCCGCGGCTGGAATTCCATCTTTGTTAACAGCCGAATAAGCTATCGTGTAGAAATCTTCAGTGTCCACAGCCGCTTTATTTTCATACTCCCAGACACCACCAGGCACATCCACTATAGAACCACCAAAATATTGTCCGGTGACGACTGTTTCCACCTCAATTGGACTACCTCCCTCATTTGCCTCGGCGCCCAGATCTGTAAAACCTTCGGTATCATCACACGCTAGAAAAACGTCCTCTTCAGCACCAATTGTAATTACCGGCAAATACGTTATTGCTGATTTTTCAGCGGTGTTTGTGATCTCTTCGCAGCCGATTAACGTCAGCAAAGAAAACATTAGTATTATATACTTTTTCATGTTTGAATCTTTAATTAGTTATCCCAAAATACTTTGTCAGTAATAACCCGCTGAGCTGGAGCCTTCGGATTCAAGCTTCTTTCGGTAGAAGGAATTAACCAAGCCCCCGGATATTGAGCCTTACCACCTACTAACGGCAGTACTGACAATGGCGGATTTTGGAAAATACCATCCGTAAACAGTCGGCTGGCAGCTCTATCAAAACGTCTGGTTTCCAGATAGCCTTCACCTTCCTGGGTTCCATTCATTGAAATCCACTTTTGAACGGCAATCTGGTCTATTCTGGCGTCTAATGCTGCTGCAGCACTATAGTTTAGCGAAGTAATATATGCGGCAGCACCGGCAACACCCAGGTAAGTAAAATTGGAAGTAACAGCGTTTGTAAAAGCCGTTACCTCATTATCAGCTGTTGCATACCGGGCATCTGCTTCAGCCCTTAGGAACCAAACTTCCCAGGGGCTCATCAGGATAACGGAATTAGCTTCGCCATAAGCGATGGCAGAAGATCCACTATAATTCGTGTCCGGGTTTGTAAATGGTTCGTCGTCAATTGTTCCCTGGTCAATCCCGTGAAGGCTACCGGCAAAAGTTCCCGTTGTCGCGAGAGAGTAAAAAGCAGTTCCTCTTGGATCTCCCAGGTCGTTCAATACATTAAGCGTGGCATTGCTGGCAAAATAAAAGTCGCCAACGCCCCACTCAGCTCTGGCATACATCGGGTTCTGGCTTCCTGACACGCCGGAAAAAGGCACAAATGGCATATCGGCAGCAGTCTCAATGAAGGTACCCGAGCTGATCAACGCCTGAATGGCTGAAGCTTGAGGAGCAACTTCCGACGTTCTCAACAATATTCTAAGCTTCAACGAGTTTGCAAACTTGATCCATTTACCCAAATTACCGCCATAGATATAATCGTCAACTCCAATATCACCAGCGGAAGCCAGCGAGAGTTCTTCTAGCGCTTCATCCAATTTTGTGACGAGTGCAGCATATACTGTCGCAGCATCATCATACTCAGGAGTTAATACCCCTTCGCTGCCAGAAACGGCCTGGCTGTAAGGAATATTTCCAAAATGATCTACCAGGTTCTGGTAAAGGAAGGCCTCCAAAACCTTCGCTACACCCCGGTACGCAGCGCTTTCGCTCTTGTTTAAAAAACTCAGATCAGTCAGCGCATTCGAGTAAGAACGTTCCCAGTATCCGTCAAAATCAGCTGGTTCTGAAACGAATCTTTCCTGGTTACCAATGGACACACCTATACCCCAGGTGTAATACTGTGCCCAAAGGAATGAGCCCATATTGAGATCGACATCGACTATATACCCTATAAAACCTTCGGCACTTGATAACACTTGTGCGTCATTCGCTATAGGGAAAGTATCCGGGTCTACGCTAAGATCCTCTAATTTATCCTCGCAGGAAGTAGAAAAGGAAAGTAGAAGCCCTATTATTAATGTTCTAAAAATTAATTTCATGGTTTCTCTTATTTAAGACAATTAAAAAGTAAGCTGCAAGTTCACACCAACACTTTTTTGCGAAGGCGTCTGAGTCGTCTCAATACCCTGAGCATTTCCAATCAATGCAGGACCGTTAACTTCCGGATCAGCATAAATATTTTCATCCGGCAACCAGAATTTCAAATTCTTACCAAAGACGGCAATTCTTGCGCTTCTGAATGGTGTTTTGCTTAGGATACTAGAAGGAACCGTATAGCTTACGCCAATTTCGCGCAGCTTTAAATAGCTGGCATCAATCATATATGTAGCCGTAGACGGATCGTAGTTAGTGAAATAATCCTGTTCCGTTATTTCAGTAGTGTTTGCGGCAAAAGTCCCGTCCGTATTTTGTATTACCGAATTGGGGAAGACAAAACTCTCTCTATTGTAGATATCCGTATTGTCTGCCGTTCCATTAAACTCAGTAAAGAACTTCGTCTGAGATGCAAACTCTCCACCCTGCTTTGAATCGAACAGAATGTTAAACCCAAAGCCTTTGTAACCAACATTGGCACCAAAACTTGCCATATAATCAGGCTGATATGAGCCAAGGTACACTTCCTGATCCGTGTATTCCGGGAAGCCTGTGGCACCCACAATTACCTGACCCTGGCTATTTGTCTTCGGCGCAAGTCCTTTATATGTTCCAAACGGAAGGCCCTCTTTTGCAACTATGCTCACACCAGTAGTATAAGGTCCGCCCACTGACAACTCATCGATTTCATCGGTGATTTTTACTACTTCATTTACGTTCCTCGAGTAGGTAGCAAATAATTCCAATTTCAAGCCATTCACCAACCCATCGATAGGTTTAACGCCAAATGTAAACTCGTGACCTTTGTTGGTCATGGACCCGATGTTACTAACTGTCGACGTATATCCTGAAGATCTCGGTAAGCTTATCTGTACAATTTGATTTGAGTGATCTGCGCTATAATACGTATACGCCATATTCACTTTTTCATCAAACAAACCGATGTCAGCACCTACTTCAAACGTAGTCGTCAACTCGGGCTGCAGTGTGGGATTTCCAATACGATCTCCTGCAGTGAATCCAGGTTGGCCGTTTAACGGATAGTTAATTTTATAATCTCCTAATTCGGCTATTGTTGGGTTACCTACAAAATATGAATTGAGCAGATACAATCCTGCATCCTTACCTGTTGTTCCGTAACTCGCTCTCACTTTTCCAAAACTGAGTATTTTACTTTCAAGAGCCAGCAATTCGGTTACAACAACTGAAGCCCCTATCGCGCTGTAGAAGAATGAATTATTCTCTTTTGGTAAAGTAGATGACCAGTCATTTCTTGCCGATAACTCGATGAATGCAGCATCTTTAAATCCAATTCTGGCATTGGCCAATGCACCATACAGTCTATACTTGTCTCTGTTGGCAAATGAACGGGCTGCCGAAACACTGTTGTTGAGGTTATAAACGCCATCAACAACCAAACCACCAAACGTTTCACCAGTCAAATCCTCGGCCTGAGTTTGGAACCAGTTGTAACCTCCGGCGATATCTAACTTAAAGTCCTCAGAGAGTTTTTTGGTATAGGATGCAAGCACCGATACATCAAGATTTATGTTTTGCTTGAAATAGTTAACGTACTCTCCTATTGAACTGTGTTTAGTATCCCTCGTGATAAGCGCGAGGTCATCACCCCAAATAAGTTGTTGTTTAGGCGTAAAAACCGGAGTCCAGGTATCAATGGTATTGTTTATCACGTTGGCTCCAAACCTACCTGTGATATCCAACCCTTCGATAATATTATAGGTTACGGATGCATTTCCAAGAAAATTGTTAATCCGGCCGCGGTTACCATACTCATTCAAGATATAGTACGGGTTGACTGAATTGTAAGAACCCCAATAGCCATCGATACCATGGAAGGTGGAGTAGTCTCTTAGTTCACTCAATGGAATATTCACAGGAGACTGGATAGCCATCGCATACGCATTGTTACCCTCAAACGATCTTGAGCCTTCCTGCGCAGTGTTCTGATCAATATTGGCGTAGGAAATTTTGAAGTCAGATTTTAGCTTATTCGTAAACTTTGCAGAAGAACTTAACGTAAATGTATTCCGCTTGTAATAGGTGTTTTCCAAGATACCTTTTTGATCCGTATTGGAATATGACGCATAGTATGTGAAACCATTGTTTGGACTCGCTCCGGAAATTGAAACACCGTTCGATATAGTCCGGCCAATATTAAAAAACTCTTGCAACTGGTCAGGCGCCGCGCTGTATGGTCTTGTTAAAGCTTCAAGAGCTCCGTCACCATCTACATCAATAGGGCTTGTCCAGGGGCGAACAACGCCATCATGCTGGGGTCCCCATGACCAGTTTTCGCCTGAATCAAAGTGAAGGTTGTCGTAACCCTGGCCGAATCTATCTTGTCTCTTAAGAACTATATAGGCTTCTTCCTGTGAGAAAGAGGAGTTGATTCCAACCTGAACATTACCATTACGTGAACTACCTTTTTTTGT
Organism: Chryseolinea sp.; assembly: GCA_041737945.1. Taxonomy (GTDB): domain Bacteria; phylum Bacteroidota; class Bacteroidia; order Cytophagales; family Cyclobacteriaceae; genus Chryseolinea. The sequence continues at coordinate 81,530 of JBGSQQ010000038.1, read as the reverse complement.
TGTAATCAAAACAACTCCGGAAGATCCACGTGATCCATAAAGAGATGTAGCCGAAGGGCCTTTCAGAATCGTTACGGATTCAATGTCATCAGGGTTAACGTCATTAAAACGGTTACCATGATCGGCATACCCAGCTGTTGAAGTTCCTTCACCACCTGAAGTCGATTCGTTATTAATCGGAATACCGTCGATCACGATCAAGGCATTGTTATTACCTGTAAGGGAACCTTCACCACGAAGGACGATTCGGGTAGAAGCACCAACGGAACCAGAACCGGTCGATAGGCGAACTCCCGCTGTCTTACCACGCAACGCCTCAAGGGTGTTTTTACTTGGTGTTGATAACAGGTCCTTGGCAGAAACTGTCTGGTTTGCATACACGATTTCCTTGGAATTTCGCTCAACCCCGGTAGCGGTAACGACCACTTCCGCAAGTTGGGTTATATCCAGGGATAAAGGAATGTCAACAGTTGTTCTGTCACCAATCTCTACTTCTTCCGATTTTAAGCCAATAAACGTAAAGACCAGGACCTGGCCTCCCGATGGCACTGAAACCGTGTACAATCCATTCGCATCGGTCACTGTACCGCTTGCGGTTCCTTTTACCAGGACGTTTACACCGGGAAGTGCTGATCCGTCCTCCGCAGCGGTCACCTTTCCGGTGACCGTTCGGTCCTGTGCCCACAACTCGCTACTGGCGAGCGCTAACACCGCTGTCAAGCATACTAGTAGAATTCTCTTCATACTTAAAGTTTAGGTTAATGAGATTTAAAATATGTGTGCCAAATCTATAACAATTAAATAATGTGGCAAAAGGTTACTACATCAAACTTTAGTATAAAAAAGCAAAAAAAATCCCCCAAAATGGGCTATTGGAATCGATTGCACTAATCTCTGTTAGGTTTTTGAGGCTTTCAAACGATTACGGGAAAATTCGAGCTACTGTATGATTTTGAACTCAATCCGGCGATTCAACTGGCGGTCTGATTCAGTGGTATTCGAGGCCACCGGGCGGCTGGGACCATATCCCTTGAAACTTAGTCTCTTTTTATCTATCCCATTCAAAACCAAATAGTTATAGACGGAAAGGGCTCGATTATCTGAGAGTTTGAGGTTGTATTCCAGCGATCCTACATTATCGGTATGCCCACTTATTTCAACCCGAAGTGCCGGATTCTCCTGTAAAAAACGGATTACTTTCTTCAGTTCAGGAACAGATTTCTCTTTTAATTCGTACCGGTTAATTTCAAAAAAAATATTGTTTAGCACCGCCAGAGACCCAATGTTTGCCTTATCCAGGTCAATATTTATAATGATAGGCTCAAAATTGGTGACCTCAGAGTAATTAAAGTAGTAACTTTTGAAAAGGTAGGCTGCTTTGTTGACGTACAGGGCGTACTCCGCGCCCTGGGTGAGCACCATCAAATACTCACCCGTTACGGCATCCGACTCAACCAGTGATTCAACGCCATTATTGCCAATATTAACAAGTTCGATTTTTGCAGCAAGAGGCTCTTTTGTAAGCCTGTCCCTTATTATACCCTTAACATAGTTGCTGCGGTACTTGAGCTGGTTTTGCATGGGGATGGTAGCCTCAATAATCTTTGATCTAGACAGGCCCGATTCCAGTGTTTCTTCATGAGAATAGTAACCCTTGAGCCCGTCGGCGGTAATAAAAAGTGAATACTGGTCCTGGTGATCATTTATGGGGCCCCCAATGTTTTTTGGTGCAGTCCAGCTGCTTGAATCTTTCTCTGAGAAAAAAATATCATACCCTCCAAAACCGGGCAACCCATTGCTGGCAAAAAACAGGGTGCGATTGTTTGCATGAATAAAAGGTGACATTTCATCATAAGGCGAGTTTACGGGTTTCCCGACATTGACTGCTTTGGTCCATTGTCCGTTATCATCCAGGGTTGAAACCCAGATATCCCGCTGCCCAAGTCCGGTTCTCCGGTCAGAGACAAAATACAGTTTCCGCCCATCTGCAGAAAGGGAAGGCTGTGACTCCCACTCCACACTGTTTACATTCCTCCCCAGGTTCCTGGGGACAGTCCAGTCGTTACCAATCTTCACGGTTTCATACAGGTCGCAGCTTCCAACTCCGTCTCTGCCTGCGCACGAGGTAAAAATGAGTTTCCTCCCATCGGCCGAAATGGTACTGGTTCCTTCATTCAACCTGGTATTGATATTTGCCGATATGGACACAGGTGCTTTCCACCTGCCCTGGTCATCTTTGTTGGAAACCACTAAATCTTCATCGTCATTCGGCCCGCTTCCTTCTCTTCGGGTAAAGATCAATTGCATTTGGTCTGCCGTCAAAACCGGGAAGTACTGCAGGACGAACCGGTTCACCGTATCATTGAGAGGTCGCACATTAAAAGCCGAGTCGGCGACTCTGTTATTCATGGCAAACTCGGCACTTCGAAAGACCCGTGTAGCGCGATCAATCCGGGTCTTGCTCTGCGTTTCATTGTTTATAAATGCGCTTGTTACCTTCATTGCTTTTTCATATTCGCCCGACAGCAGATAGGGCTCACCCAGGTCATACCAAAAAACCTTTTGCTTCCGCAATTCCGTTGTCAGACTCAGGCCTTTCTCATAATTCGCAATAGCCTTCTTAAACTGATTCATCGCAAAATACGTCAGCCCCAGCCGGTGATAGGCTTCCACGAAGTTCTTGTCTTTCTCAATTGCCTCATTCAACAGACGAATGGCTTCGGTAAACTGCCGGCGTACGCGGTAATTATCAGCCATAGTATACAGCTCAATTGCTTTTTTTGACTTCGTGCTAAGTTCTGTCTGAGCCGAAATGTTGGAATAAACCACAAGGAAAAGAAGCAAAATAATTGGTCGATGCATGGTGCAAAAGTAGGACTAAAAAACTATGCCTGATATATCCCTTTCGGGGGAATCGAACTCCAGCATGGCATTAATAAGTTTAAATGACTCAAACGAACGCAGGTCTTCAACTTTTATTTCTTCTTCATATATCTTATTTGCTTCCAGCAGATTCGACCGCATTGTTCCCTTCAATAAAGCAGCCCAGGGGGTATACCATCGCCTGCCTCTCCGGAACACCATGTTGGCATAGGATGAATCCGTTACAAATCCACGTTTAACAATCAGGATATCATCGCAATCATTCCTCAGATCAAATAGCCGGTTGATAGTCGTGCGGTCAACATATTTATACTCATAGGAAATACGGTCGTGCTCAACGATTCGCAAACTGTTGACCGGTTTTACCTGGTAAGGAAGGAATTCCACGTCCCTGGTTTGATCGTCATAGACAAGTCTACATTTAAAAAGTCCTTTTTTAGGAAAATCAAAATTTTGCAGAAATTCCTCCAGATTAAAGTGATCCCGAACTCCGCAAAGAGTTTTGAGTGCGTTATTCATCCGCTGTTCATGAAAGAACAAATTACGGAATTCACCATCCTGCAATTTTATCGTTTCAAGTAACAGGGACATATACTTTGTCGATTACTTCCTGGTATTCTGCAGTCATCACGCTTTGAGTCGTAATTCCACCGCCACTTCTATAAAAATGTTTATCATTTTCCTTTTCAATAAAACGGATCATCACTCCACTGTCCAGGTTTCTGCCGTCAAAGACACCAAACACGCCGGTATAATATCCGCGTTTCTCACCTTCAACACTTTTTATAATCTCCACAGTCTTTGGCTTCGGCGCACCGCTTACAGAGCCTGCCGGTAAGAGGGGGACCAATATGTCGCCCAGATGTGAAAGATAAGGACCTTCCAGGTCGCCAACAATTTCTGAACTCACCTGCAGCAAGCTTTTTGTTTCAGTTCGTATTTCATCAATATACCGAAAACGCGTTACTGAAACCTTCGAAGCTACCTGGCTTAGATCATTCCGGATCAAATCGACAATGGTGACGTGTTCCGAAATTTCCTTCTTATCGCGAATAATTTTCTCCGCTGCGTTAGGTACCGATGCATCGATTGTTCCTTTCATCGGATAGCAAAAAATTTTTCCCTCTCTGATCTGAACAAAAGTCTCGGGGGAGAATACAAGAAACTGGCCTGTGAAATGAAGTTTATACTTTGCCTGACTATACATAAAAACCTCACGAAGGGTAAGATTAACTTCAATTTCAGTTTTGACCGTCAGGTTTGTAAGAAACGAATCACCGTACCCGAGGTGAGCAACCACTTGTTCATACTTACGGCGGTAGTCCTCCAACGCAACAGGAAACTTTTCCATCCGCAGGATTCCGGGCTCTCCTTTCTTATTCCGGGCATTCGTAAAACCATTAACATCAAAAACAATACGATCAGGATCTACCTCGCTCAAAGTAAGAATAACAGGCTTCTCCATCTCGAAGTCAACAACAAACAAAAAAGGGACTTTTGCCTGTCCCAATTTATTCATTCGTTGCCTAAACGCTTCGATACTCATCATTACCAAAGCCGCTTTAGGGAATGTTCATGTATTTATGTACTTGTAAGGATACTTGCCACTGTGGGTTGGCCTTTACATAGTCAATAATCCACGGAAGAACTTCCTTTTCTTTTGACCATTCAGGCTGAAGGAACAACTGACACCGGCTGTCAACTTTTGAAGCATGCTCCTCTGCCCACGCAAAATCACTGCTGTTGTATATGATAATTTTTAGTTCGTCGGCGTAACCATAAATTGAGGGATCGGGTGCTTTGAATTTTTTGGGGGAGAAACACACCCAGTCCCAACGACCTGTTAAGGGATACACACCCGAGGTCTCCAGATGCGAACGTAATCCCGACGCTTTCAAGGTTTCTGTCAGGTGTTTTAGATCATACATCACTGGCTCACCGCCCGTGATCACAACCACTTCAGCTCCGCTTGATTTTGCACGAGCCACCATATCCTCAACGCTGACCAATGGATGAATAGACGCATCCCACGACTCTTTAACATCACACCATACACAACCTACATCGCAACCGCCGAGACGAATAAAATAAGCTGCTGTGCCCTGGTAGAATCCTTCACCTTGAATGGTGTAGAAATCTTCCATCAGGGGAAGGATGGTAGTGGAGGCTTTTTTTTGTGTTGCCAATGGGAGTAAATGGTAAATGGTGAAAGGTGAATGGTAAATGGTGAATGGTTAATGATGTTAGCGTTGTGAGTTGAATATTGAGAATTGTTATCGAAGGTGCCGGAGTAAATATTCAATAATCAATGCTCAATGGGCAATTTTCAACAGTTTGAAGTTTAGGCTTGCTGTAAGCTGATAAAATTCTAAGGATGGCGTAGCTCAGTTGCCTTTAACGTATTCAACAGTAAGGAGGCAATAGTCATGGGTCCGACACCACCCGGGACCGGAGTAATGTAGGAGGCCTTGGGCGCTACGTCTTTAAAATCCACATCCCCTTTGATAGCCCAGCCTTTCGGAAACTCAGGCCCTTCCACACGCGTTGTTCCAATATCAATAATAACAGCACCTTCCTTTACCATATCCGCAGTAATTAGTCCGGGTTTCCCTACTGCAACGAGCAGGATATCCGCGGCACGTGTATAGCTTGCCAGGTCCTTTGTATACTTATGACAAATGGTTACCGTGGCATGGCCCTGCTCCGTCAGCATCATGCTTAGTGGAGCACCTGCAATTCGGCTGGCTCCTACCACGACGGCGTGTTTCCCCTCTGTCTCAATATTATATCGCCGTAGTAATTCCATTACTCCAAAAGGAGTAGCCGGCATGAGTAACGGGTTTTTTGATATAATGCTTCCAAAGTTGTGATTTGTGAAGCCATCCACATCCTTATCGGAACGGATCTTTTCTGTGATATGCTCAACGGAAATATGATTCGGCAGCGGCAGTTGGACAATAAACCCATCTACATCGTCGTCGTTGTTAACGTGATCAATGTGTTTCATTAGCCGTTCCTCACTGATGGTATCTGCAAAACGCATCATGGTATAATGAAACCCGACGCTTTTACATGCCCTTACCTTATTATCCACGTAAGTCTGGCTTGCTCCGTCATCTCCAATAAGGATAATAGCGAGATGAGGGACTTTTTTATTCAGTTGCTTACGCTCGGCAACTTTTTGAGAAATCTCACTTTTTATGTCAGTAGAAATTTTCTTGCCGTCAATAAGCGTGTATGTTGTTTGAAGGGTTTCGTTCATTTCTGTGATCATTAACTTATTTCGGTTTCCGCTGGGCCCCCTTTACTTTTTGCCATAGCTCAATAAATTCTCTTGCCTGGATATAATATTTCTCTCTTGCCCTTAAAAGTTGCTTTTCCTTCCTTTTCAACTCAGTCTCACCAGGAGCAGCTGTCACCTTCTCTTTTTTTTTATTCCATTCATCTATTTCACGAAGGCCCTTCAGGATACGTACTCGGTCTATGCGCTTCTTAGCCATTGCCATATTCAGCTATTTCCCGTTTTTACCTTTTTTTCCTATAGCATTTAGAAAGTACCGATTCAATTCTGATTGAACTTTGCTAAACTCCTTTTGCTCCTGAATAGACTGCTCAAGCTTGCGGTCAAAGAGTTCCATCCGCTTTTCAGAAGCTTCCAGGCGCGATTCCGCCTTTACCATCCTTTTGATGGTCAATGCAAGGCGCTTGTCAAAAGCGTCCATCCGTGTGTTCTCCCGCTCCCGACTTTGCTCGATCTCGGCCAACTGGATCAACATACCGGAAATTACATCATCATAGTCCTTAAAATCTCTTTGCATAACGGTAATAATTTAAATGAATAACGGATACCAATTTAATCAATTTTCAAAACAGCCATAAATGCTTCCTGCGGTATTTCCACATTTCCCACCTGGCGCATTCGCTTCTTCCCTTTCTTCTGCTTTTCCAATAGTTTCCGCTTTCGCGAAATATCGCCACCGTAACATTTGGCGATTACGTTCTTGCGAATAGCACTTATATTTTCACGCGCAACAATCTTTTGTCCGATTGAAGCCTGTATAGCAATTTCAAACATCTGGCGGGGGATCAGTTCTTTTAATTTTTCGCACAGCTTCCTTCCCCAATCCTGTGACTTGCTGCGGTGTACAATGGCACTTAGCGCATCAACTTTTTCGCCGTTCAGCATAATGTCCAGCTTAACCATATCCGACTCCCGAAAACCAATCAAATGATAATCGAGAGAGGCATAACCCCGTGAGATCGATTTGAGCTTGTCAAAAAAGTCAAATACAATTTCTGATAACGGCATCTCAAAGGACAACTCAACCCGATCGGTAGTGAGGTAATGCTGATTCTTAATCACTCCCCGCTTGTCCATACAAAGCCCGATGATTGGACCGATGTACTCCGACTTGCTGATAATTTGAGCCTTTATATAAGGCTCTTCGATTGCTTTCATGCGGGTTGGGTCGGGCATCTCCGATGGAGCATTGATAAATACCTGGGATCCATCCGTCAAAAAAGCCTGAAACTGAACCGATGGTACCGTCGTGATCACGGTCATGTCGAACTCCCGCTCCAGTCGCTCCTGGATAATCTCCATGTGTAACATCCCAAGGAATCCACAGCGAAAGCCAAATCCAAGGGCAGCGGAAGTCTCGAGCTCCCACACCAATGATGCATCATTGAGCTGAAGCTTTTCCATCGAGGCGCGAAGTTCTTCAAACTCTGTCGTATCCACCGGATAAATGCCGGCAAACACCATGGGTTTAACCTGTTCGTATCCTTTCAGTGATTGTCCGGGATTAATAGCATTTGTAATTGTGTCACCAACATGGACTTCACGGGCAACCTTGATACCTGAGATCAGATAACCGACATTTCCCGCACTGATTTCATTTCTCGGTTGCTTATCGAGCTTTAGAATTCCGATTTCATCCACACCATATTCCTTATCGGTACCCAGAAATTTGATACGTTCGCCTTTTTTTATTGTTCCGTTAAAAACCCTGAAGTAGATTTCGATACCCCGGAAGGAGTTAAATACAGAGTCAAAGATCATTGCCTGCAGCGGCGCTTTAGGATCTCCCTTTGGCGCTTTTACCCGATGCACGACGGCCTTCAGGATTTCTTCTATTCCCTTTCCTTCCTTTGCACTGGCGCGAATCACATCTTCCCGTTTGCATCCCACGAGTTCAACTATTTCATCCGTAACGTCCTCAGGCATTGCATGCGGCAGATCAATCTTATTTAACACCGGAATAATCTCCAGATCGTGTTCCAGTGCGAGGTATAAATTGGAAATGGTTTGGGCTTCTATTCCCTGGCTTGCATCCACAATCAGCAAGGCGCCTTCACACGCGGCAATAGAACGGGAAACCTCGTATGAAAAGTCGACATGACCCGGTGTATCAATAAGATTCAGGACATACTTGACACCATCCAGGGTATAATTCATTTGAATGGCGTGGGATTTAATCGTTATCCCCTTTTCTTTCTCGAGGTCCATATTATCCAGAACCTGGGCCTCCATCTGACGCTCATTGAGCGTGCCGGTAAATTCCAACAACCGGTCAGCCAACGTACTTTTACCGTGGTCAATATGCGCGATGATGCAAAAATTCCGGATGTTTTCCATGCTCTCTCCTCTAATAGCTATATAAATCAGGAACCATTTGAATAGTGAAACAGGCCAAACCGCGACTCCTAAAGGTCAGGCTCCGATTTTAAGACTGCAAAAGTATAAATTATAAGAGGATTATTCAGGTTTTAGAAGCAATCAGCCAAAAAATGCGGGGTATAGGGAATAAGGTATAGGGTATAGGGGAGCTAGACTCAGAACTCTATTGCTTGTATATCACTCCATCCTTCATTACGAAGCTTACTTTCGCGAGGGTTTTAATGTTTTTAAGGGGGTTTTCATCTGTCGCTACAATATCTGCCAGCATGCCCGGTTCAATAGCGCCGATTTTATCGGCCATTCCCAGAATTTCAGCATTCACGACAGTAGCGGACTTAATGGCCTCCATGGCCGGCATTCCTACCTCCACCATGTAGGTAAATTCTTTGCCGTTTTCTCCGTGGGGATAGACCCCGGCGTCTGTACCAAAGGCAATTTTTACACCCCGCTTATACGCTTTCCGGAATGTTTCTTGAATTTGCGGTCCAATTTCCAACGCCTTCGGAACTACTAGCGGATGATAGACGCCTGGCAACCTAGCTTGCTCAGCTACATATTTTCCCGCAGAAATAGTCGGTACAAAAAAAGTACCCTTTGCTTTCATCAGGTCCATTATTTCTTCCGTCATTTTCGTTCCATGCTCAATCGTGGTAATTCCCGCCAGCACGGCACGTTTCATACCTTCGGCTCCATGGGCATGAGCGGCTGTATGCATTCCATAATCTCTGGCTGTCTCTATAATTGCTTTAAGCTCTTCATCGGTGAACTGCGGGCCAGATCCATCCTTCGCAATACTCAGCACGCCTCCAGTAGCCGTGATCTTGATCAAATCGGCTCCGTCTTTATAGCGCTGACGTACCGCCTGCCGGGCTTCCTCCGGTGAATTTATAACACCCTCTGCCGGCCCCGGATCACCCATCAGATCTTTACGATACCCGTTTGTGGGATCGGCATGGCCGCCGGTAGTCGCAATTGATTTTCCAGCTGAAAAAATCCTGGGGCCGTCCACCAACCGTTGGTTGATAGCATTTCTCAACGCCGTATTAACACCGGTTCCTCCCAGGTCACGCACGGTAGTAAATCCTGCCATGAGGGTTCTTTTTGCGAAGACCGTAGATCGAAATGCGATATCCGCGGGATTCAGAATAAAACGCTGAAGGGTATAGTCCTTATCGACTTCACTTTCCAGATGCACGTGCATGTCAATGAGTCCGGGCATAACGGTCCTGGCGCGCAAATCAATTAGCTTGTCCAACTGGCCAGGTTTCACAAAACCCTTCTCTACGCGAATTATTTTATTACCCTCTATCACAACCGTCATCTCCGGTTTCACCTCATTACTTTTTCCATCCAACAGGTTGCCACAATGCAAATAGATTTGCTGGGCGTCTGCCACATCAATAGTCAGTAAGAAGATTACCAGATGAAATACCTTCCTCATCCGCATTTGTTGGATAATTGTCATTGGAGTTGAATGATTAGCGCTTGAGATAATCCTGAACCAGTATCTTCAGGTCAGCCTTCTCAGCTTCCGTCATGGCAACGGATTTAACGTGGAGCAATAATTCAAACATTACCTGGGGCTCATAGCCCAAGTTGGAGGCGATTTTTGAACAGAACATCATTTCCTCCTTATACATGCGTTCATCAATTTTCATGAGCTGAATCAGGCTGAAGAGGTAGTCGAATTTATCATCGTCGTGCAAGTCGTGCGGAACAATAAGATTATGGCGCTGTTCAAACAGCGGTTCAACCTGATCGGGGTAGAAACCGTTGGCCCTGCCAATGTTAACGATGTAATTTCTTTCGCGTGTTGCGACTGTCCCGTCAATCTGGGCCAGGCTTATTAGTAATTTCATCTGATTAAGAGCTGGCATAATTTCGTTTAACGTTATAAAGTTTTGACCTGAGCTGCGCAACAATTCGCGATGCGGTTCCAACCTACCAACTTAATAACAAATAACCAATACCTTTACAGTTGATGAATTTCCTGGCGCACATTTATCTAAGCTTTGACAATCCGAAAGTTATGGTAGGGAATTTTATCGGTGATTTCGTAAAAGGAAGAAATTTGCTGGGGCAATTTGAACCCGAAATTGTCAGAGGCATCACGCTCCATCGTGCAATAGATGAATTTACAGACCATCATCCTGTTGTCTCGGAAAGCAAACGCCGGCTACGTCCCAAATACAGGCACTACGCCGCCGTAATCATTGATGTTTTTTATGATCACTTTCTCTCCAGGTACTGGAATAACTACCACACTGAACTACTTTCGACTTATACGTCAAACACTTATAGTACACTGGAACACCATTGGGAAATCCTGCCCGATGGTGTGAAATACATGCTTCCACATATGAAAAAGGATAACTGGTTGCTGAACTATGGAAAACTGGAAGGAATTGCGCAGGCACTTACCGGGATGTCGCGAAGAACACGGCACGAATCGAAAATGGAACAATCGATCGTTGAGCTGGAGGAATACTATGAGGAGTTTAAAAACGAATTTGAGTTGTTCTTTCCAGATCTGATTCGTCAATCTGAACGTTTTCTTAGAGAGACATCATAATAAAGGAGTATACCAGGAAGTTGTATCCCGATGTTTAATTCCAGTTCGAATCAAAATCGTTGACGGAACCTGTTACCTTAGCGCTTTCATTTTTAGTCTATGCAAAACGATCCGGAGCTAAGCGGGAAATATTTAGGGTCCATCTCACAGGACTTTGTAAAGGTGTCGGATACACTCAAGGAAGCAGCGTATCAAATTAATAAGGCAGGCTTTGAATTTCCCATCTTTCCCATTTGCAAACAGGAACAGCCCATCGGGCAATTGTTGCTGGATCCTTCCGTCAACGGAACGGATTGGTTCTATTATGCCTCATTCCTGGATGAGTTCGTTCAGCGTGGGATAATCCTTCCGGAAAAAATTCAGGACTTCAAAGATACCTACAAGGACCCGGATGAATTTTGTTGTTTGTTTGTCATCGATCTGCAGTTCACCAGGATTGTCTACATACCCTTTCCGGAAGATTAAAAAGAAAACGGATTAAGCGGAGAAAGGTCAGGACCTGAAATGGTCCCATCCCTGAGCCCGCAATGGCACGAGGTTGCCCTCTTTGGTGATCAGCACATGCTGGTCTTTCTGGTCGTGAACATAACCAATGAAGTGGATATCCGGGTGATTTTTTATTTTTTCCTGCTCGGACTGGTTAATCGTAAAAAGTAATTCATAATCTTCTCCGCCATTCAATGCACAGGTGATTGGATCCAGATTAAACTCGATAGCCGTTTCGTAAGCAATCTGGTCGATGGGTATTTTGTCTTCATAAATTCTGATCCCTACCCCTGAATTTTTTGCCATGTGGAAGAGCTCGGATGCAAGCCCGTCGGAAACATCAATCATGGACGTAGGAAAAACACCAGCGTCCAATAAGTCAAAAACTATATCAGTTCGTGCCTCGGGTTTTAGTTGTCTGCCCACGAGATACTCATACTTTTCGATGCTCGGCTGCATTTCCGGATTGGTCAGGTAAACGGCTTTTTCACGTTCCAAAACCTGTAAACCCATATAGGCTGCCCCGAGGTCACCGGTTACACAGATAATATCGTTCACTTTCGCTCCCTTCCGATAAACAACACGGTCTTTTTTTACCCGGCCCAATACACTGATCGAAATTATAAGGCCGGAGGTAGAGGATGTCGTATCACCACCAACCAGGTCTACCCGGTAATTTTCACAAGCCATTCGGATACCAGAGTACAAGGCATCGACGGCCTCTACGGAAAAGCGGTTGCTCAGCGCAAGACTCACCGTAATTTGTTCGGCTTTCCCATTCATCGCAGCAATGTCTGATACATTTACGGCAACGGATTTATAACCGAGGTGGTGAATAGGCATGTAGGACAAATCAAAGTGGATACCTTCTACAAGCATATCGGTAGAAAATAAAAGACAATCCTCACCGGCATCGATCACCGCGGCATCGTCACCAATACCCATTATTGAGCTGGCATTACTTAAGGTGAATTTTGAGTTTATTCTGTCAATCAGCCCGAATTCCCCAAGCTGACTAATTTCTACCCTGTTTTCGCTCATATTTTTACTAATAGTCCATAAAACGTTTACCGGCCCGGAAAGCCGTTCGTGCTGCAAAAGTAAGATTAACCCTCAATATGGTGGATTTGCATCCAAAAATAGATGAACTTGTGCGAGAATACTGGTCTATGAAAAGAATAGTTGGAATTGGTTTAATACTTGTTTTTGTCCTGGGCTCTTGCGGACCTAAGCCGTACTATAAAACCGCTAAAGGAAAAAAGAAACAGAAGTATTACAATGACATTCAGTTTGGCGGCAAGAGTGCTAGTGAGATGAAGATGAAATAACATCCGCGTCGGCGCACAATTCTACCAAAACTCCTGCGGTAGATTTAGGATGAAGAAAGCAGATCATTTTGTTATCGGCACCTTTTTTTGGAGTTTCATTAATCAACTCAAATCCTTTCGTCTTACAGTCCGCTATACTTTCGGACAGATCTGAAACCTGAAAGGCAAGGTGATGGATACCCTCGCCGCGTTTTTCAATAAATTTAGCTATCGGCGAATCCGCATGGGTAGCTTCCAGGAATTCAAGCTTTACACCGCCAATTTGAAAAAAAGAAGTGCGCACACCCTCCGACTCCACCGCCTCAATTTTATAATGCTCTGTGCCTAAAAGCAATGAAAACGTGGCATTTGCTTTGTCTATACTTTTTACTGCAATGCCAATGTGCTCAAGTCTTTCCATAATTATTAACTTTGTACCCAATGAAGAAACTTTTTACCGAAATAGAAAGTTTAACCATTGAAACTTATAATCCATGTTAGAGACCCTGAGTGAAATACATGTGGAGGCTGCCCGAATCCAGCAGGAAATAAAAGACTACCTGGGCCTGAGAACTTCTGACCTTGTGTTTGAGTATTCGGTGGTGGAAGGAAAAGTGAAGCTCGATCTGATTACGATCAATCCAAGACACAACCAGGCGTTCCTGTTCCACAGCGAAAGTGGAGCCGACAAGGTAGACGCGCTAAAGAAAATGCTCACCTATGTTCAGAATTACAAGGAGAAAGAAAACTCGTACACTATTCAATGGGTAGCAAAGGGCGATACAGAATTGCACACCTCCTATTTTAAGGCTAGCAATATTCTGAATGCGTTACATAAATTGTACTATGGCCGCGACATGAATACGATCACGGTTTTTAGTGTTGTACTGAACCCAATTTCATGAATTACATAATTGACTATGATCAACGTAACCGATAAAGCAAAAGCAAGGATCATCGCACTTCGCAAAGAAGAAGGAAAGGCGGATCAAAACAACATCCGGGTATTGGTTAAGGGCGGTGGCTGTTCAGGCTTGATGTACGATCTTAACTTTGACGACGAAATAAAGCCGGCTGATCAGATCTTTGAAGACAAGGGGATCAAGATTCTCGTTGACAAAAAGAGTTTATTGTATTTGCTCGGCACAACCCTGGATTTTTCGGATGGTCTCAATGGGAAGGGATTTCAATTTATCAATCCGAATGCTTCCCGGACCTGCGGCTGCGGGGAGAGCTTTTCGGTTTAGACTTCCAATGAAGAAAGGTCTAGTTCGAATCCCTCAACAGGACTTCTACCGATTAATTTTTTATCAAAGCCCTCAATCTCTTGAATGGATCCGTCCGAAAGAAAATAATAGCTCTTTTTATCAATGGGGTCAATCAGCCAGGCCAGCTGGGCATTGTTAGCGATCCAAATCCCCATTTTTCTTTTTAGATCTAGCAGACTATCTGATTTCGATCTTACTTCAATAATGAATTCGGGGCAAAGCGGGGCAAAAGTATTTTTATCCTCTTCTGAAAGAGAATTCCACTTATCCTTTGAAATCCAGGAGGCGTCAGGTGAAAAGACCGACCTGTCGGGAAGTGTGAATCCAGCGGAAGAATCAAACACAATTCCAGTTTTAGATTTCTTATTCCAATCTCTTAACTGGCCACAAACTTCTGCACTAAAAAATCCAGATAACGATGTAACGGGTGACATAATAATTATTTCAAGATGGTTATTTCTCTCTATGCGAAGGCCGGGATTTTCCAGACAGAATTTCAAAAATTCTTTATCTGTCATACTTCCTGTAATACTATCCTTTAACACTAATGCATCCATATTCAAAATCTTAAATCGGTTGGAAACTATATTAAAGATACAATTTTCATTAGGAGAAAGTTTTATAGCCACCAAAAATGATCAAGCTATTCAAATAGTCGCGATGCACTTTAATTCAATTGCAATAGGCGTTGGTAGAGCATTTACCTCCACGGTAGTGCGGCAGGGCTGATTGTCACGAAAATACTCTCCGTATATCCTGTTAAATGTTGAAAAGTCTCCTTTCATATCCGTAAGGTAGACCGTCACATCGATGAGGTTTGCCCAATTTGAACCAGCCGCTTCAAGGATACTTTTCACATTCTGAAATACAGCATGGCATTGCTGTTCAATGTCATGACCCACGACATTGCCATGGGCGTCCAGCGTGACACCGGGAATTTCTGCTGTTCCTTTTTTCCGGGGACCCACACCTGACAAAAAAAGCAGGTTGCCTACCCGCCTGGCGTGTGGGTAAGATCCTACAGGTTCGGGGGCGCTGTCGTCGAGTATGTTATCCATGTCAATATTCGATACCAAATACTAAACTCACCCGGTAACTCTGCCATTCCGCGCCTGCCAGTTTTGAGGGTACCATTTTAACAATCGTTACCATCCAGGCGCCCGGGTTACTGATGCGCGTTTCTATAACGCCATTTTTCTCTGTGTAGATATTCTGGAGCGTTGTTCGATTATCAAACCTGTTCCAGACTTTTACCCGGGCACCAAACATGGGCTTACCCTGATATAGTATTGTAAAGCGCAACGGATCACCCTTTCTCAGCGTGTACGGATTCCGTTCCGGAATTATTTCAATGGGAAATCCATCAGCCTTACGGAACGTATCGTCCATTTTATTTCCCACCTGAACCAACAATTTGGTATGACATGAATAAAATTCTTTTCCCGGATTTGTCGTGGTGTTCGACTTTTCCCGTATGGCTAATGCTTCATCCTGTCCTTCAGACTTGAGAAACTCAGTAAACGAGTCGCTGTCTCTTTCCAGAAACGAATTGTTGCTCTCCATCAGAATCAGGTGAGTTCCCTCCTCCTTTAAAGGAACTGATACCGGAGTCTTGTCACCATCCCGGACGAGGGCAGACAGGTTGTCCTTGCTTCCAAGCTGATGTCGTTCTAATCGGGTGATGGCCTGCCTTCCGATATTCCACGTTCTCCCCATAAAATTCTCCCCCACGTTAAAATTCAGCTTCAGGCTCTCCCCAGGCCGAAAGATAAATTTGTCGGGCTGTAACCAGAATTCCTGTGCCTGTACCACCGTAATACACACTAGTATACAAGCCGTTGAAACAATGTTTCTGTTCATACATCAAAATATCCCAGCGAATACCGCTACGGATTCATGAGTTCTTCAATCTCTTCAACTTCAACCGGTACATGCTGCATCAAATCTGTAACGCCGTGTTTGCCAATAACAACATTGTTTTCAATTCGTATACCAAGACCTTCTTCCCGTATATAGATTCCCGGTTCAACGGTCCAAACCTGACCGACCTGCATCTTGTGATACATGTTCCCGACATCATGCACATCCAGGCCAAGCTGATGACCTGTGCCATGCATAAAATACTTCGAAAACAGGGGCTTTTCCTTTGGTTGATTTTTTAAGTCTTTTTTATCGATGAGTTTCAACCCGACAAGTTCCTGTTCCATTATCATCTGGATCTGTTTGTGATAATCGTAATACTTCTCTCCGGGTCTTAATAATTTCATCGCTTCCCGCATAACTCTCAGAACCGCGTTATAAACATCCTTTTGCCGCTTTGAAAACTTGCCGTTCACGGGAATCGTGCGGGTCAAATCGGCATTGTAATTTGCGTACTCCGCTCCCACATCCAGCAACAAGATTTCCCCATCTTTGCAAACTGCGCTGTTTTCAATATAGTGTAACACGCATGAATTGGCTCCGGAAGCGATTATCGGTTCGTAGGCAAAACCGCGTGATCCGTTTCTTAAAAACTCATGAGCGAATTCAGCCTCGATCTCATACTCCATGACGCCTGGCTTCACGTAGTGCAGCAAACGCCTGAATCCCTTTTCAGTAATGTCGCAGGCCTGTTGAAGCAGCGCAATTTCCTGGGGAGACTTAACCGATCTCAGCCGATGCAGAATGGGAGCCAGACGCTCATATTTATGGAGAGGATACTGCCGCATGCAGTCCTTTACAAACCGTGCTTCACGCGTTTCCACCCCCACGGAAGCTCGATAGTGATCGTTCGTATTCAGGTACACATATTCTACATCGCCCATCACCATCATGGTCTTGAACAACGTGGGGAATTCTGACATCCAAAGCACCGTTTCTATCCCTGTTGCTTGCCGTGCTTCGTCTTTGGTGAGCTTGTGACCTTCCCAGGTGGCAATCTGTTCATTGGTTTCCCTAAGGAAGAGCACCTCGTGGTATTTTTTATCCGGAAAATCCGGACACAGCACGAGAATCGTTTCTTCCTGATCTACTCCGGTAAGATAAAACAAGTCGCTGTTCTGCCGGAACCGCGTGGTACCATCTGCGTTTGTTTGAATAATATCATTTGCATTAACTACCGCAATGGAGTTAGTCTGAAGCTCTTTCACCAGTTTTTTCCGGTTAGTCACGAAGAGTTCGTTGTCAATTTTTTTATATCTCATGTGAATCCCTGTTTTTCGAAACGCAATTTAATGCAAAACTCAATGAAGCCAACCGCCAACCATAGGCACTTATGTCGTTTTCAGATATCAACTAGCGCTGAAATCCGGAAGAGGAGAATGAATACCCTATACCCGCTCCAAAAAAAAGACGAGTGCCAATCGAGCAGAAACCAAAACAGAACCGGAAATACATGATCAGGGAAATAATCTCGGTTGTCTTATTTCAGAGGAAAATCTTCTACGACTTTCACTTCCTCCAGCTGATCTACATGGCGGTTGGCGTGTGCAGGAATCATTACAAGCCATTGATAAGTGGTCAGCTCTCCAAACAACGGGTGTGGTGCGATATGGTCTTTTAATGAATCGTTTGTTGTCGCGACGTAAAGCGCGGTCCTTTCTCGCGTCGCCTTAAACGCATCGATAAGTTCCTTCTTCGTAGCAAATTTGTTAGTGGGTTTAAGAGATTCCGGCGCATTCGCCCTGTAGGTTCTGTCCTTCAGTTTTGCTATCACCACATCTTCCTTTCCTTGCAGCTCAACACCTTTTAAGCTGTCTCCGGGTGACTTCAGCGATCGTTGCACGATTGAAAGCAACAGTCCGTCTGATAACACGATGTGCTCTGAAACTTCCGCAACAGACCACGATTCCGATGTGGGTTTGTACGCCCATTGCAGTTCGTTGACGTTCTCGACGGCAGCAAGAAATCTTTTGCTGTTCTCATTCAGCATTTCGATGACAAACTTCTTTTCGTCATTTGTCAACACTTGACCAAAAGTCGTCGGTGCCGAGACAAAAAATACCCAGGCAAACAGCATTATTTTCATTGCCTACCTTGTGTAAATTAAAAGGAAACCTGGAGAAAAATTAAGACTTAAAGTTCCTTATCCAAAGGGTCATTCACTTCATCCGTAGTTACCCAATTGAGCAACACAAACGTCACCAATAGCCCCGAAAAAAAACCTTCAAGCACGACGATAAAAGCCGACATATAAGGATTCAAATACCTGCCCATAGGCTCATTTTCTATAATCGATTGCATCATGCCGGAGTCGAGTTGCATATAAATAAATAGAAACAGACCGAATACCAACGATCCGATGCCGCCAGTTGCGACCCCCATGATCAATCCCCGGAAATAGTTCAGGTGATCAGTATGCGTTAGCTTAAATTTCTTAAGCGCCAAATAAATACCGGCCGTTAGAATTACCAGATTCATCAGGCGTAGTTCTACATGGTGGCTCAATCCCACAATTTTCATGACGAGGAAATAAACGATTAATCCACCTGCGATGCGAAGGCCATAATTTTCGGGTATGCGATTTGGATCTGAGAACAAGTTCATGGATATGGGTTTTGGTGCATCCGAATATTTGCATTTTTCAAGACATTTACAACGTTTTCGGAGGTTATAATTTGTAAGAAGGGCAACAATTTTCGTTTACTATAAAAACGCCGCAAATCATTGGCATCACCGTGCTGGGGATGGTTGCCATTCGTGATTTGGCGAGTGTCCTTCATCGGCCGGAGTCAAACTTCCCAAAAATTTCCAATCAAAATAGAGCCGGCATCCATGACCTTCCCCGAAGTGAACTGCCTCGGTGTAAAGTTTGAATAGTTCTTTCAGTCTGTAAAGTTTCTGATGCCTGCACAAAAGCAGTCCTTATTTTTTTTGCTAAACTTGGCGCATGACACTATCTGAGTTTAAGAAATCCATCCAGAATTCTACCCCACCTTCTAACCTGAGCATTCTGCTGCAGGCCTTGTGGTTTGATGCAAAAGGTAATTGGGAAAAAGCTCACCAGCTCGCGCAGGAAGTTGACACTCCGGAAGGGTCGTGGATTCATGCCTACCTGCACAGAAAGGAAGGTGACCCGGGAAATGCGGGTTACTGGTACCATCGCGCTAAACAACCGGTATGCAATAAGGACCTTTCCGAGGAATGGGAAGAAATTGCCGGCACCTTGCTTCGCTAATTACTTTTCAGTCTCGTGGTCCCTGGATTTAATAATCCTTTCTTTCCATTGCTCCAGTTCCCGTCTCCTTTGAGCCAGTTCAACGTCGGTTGGAGTATAGCCGATCAGTGCGTTTAAATCCGGCTGCCCGCCTTCCACCCACGCGGTATACCAGAAGTCGCCTGTCGCCTTTATAGCCGCGCGCATCCGGCGCTCAACCATGCCGTGGAGTTGAAGGTAATATGCCCGCGCATAGGGCTGCGAATACACCTTGACTGTTTGTTTTCCTTTCGTTTCAAAAGTATACTTTCTTTCCCCCATCCGTACGGACAATTCCCGTTCAAAGCTCAGCACAGAATCTACTGCCATGTGAGACGTTTGAATAGCCCTCCAGGCCGCCAGTTGCGGATTAGAAATGTACGTCGCCCTTCCCACCAGGAAATTAAAATCATCCGAGAACAACTCTGGCAGACGCGATTCCCAAAAAGCATGTATACCTTCCTGGTTGGTGAGCAAACCATTATAATTCTCAGTCGTATGCAAAGGCACATGGGCATCTGCAATGTAATGGCCCAGGTCTGCAGAACGTTTAAGGATCAAATCCGGATCGCGAAGCATAAAGGCATCTCGAAGGGAATAATACATTCGGTTAATGTGCCAGGGTGCAATGCCGTATTTTTTTAAGGTATCTTCCGAGTATTTCAATACTGCCTGTTGCCAATTTACCGGCATCTTGAACATGGCACTATCTCCATAATGATCGAGGTCGATATAGTGACGCGGCGCTTCATCCACCACGGAATACCTCCTTCTGTCCGGATTGACGGCAGCCTCTGTGATGTATTGGATATTGGCCTTATAGAACCCGATCATTTCCGGAGGCAGGATAAAAACGGCTAGTCGGTTAATACGCTGGTGAGCAAAGAATCCCCAATTTGAAAACAGGATACAGGCTCCGAAAAGGAGCAAAAAGGCGACAGGTCGTCTCATAAACAAAAATTTGCGTACAACGGTATTGCGATCGAAAAACTGTCCGGTAATTTACTATTCAATAGCTGAATAAATCCGACACGACCTGATTTTTTCAGCGTATCGATTTGACTATAAGGGCTTAGAAAGATTCGCACAGCTATCCCATCGCCCCTATGTTTCAGGTAAGGTTGAAAAATTTTGGTAGTTGGGAAGTGGGAAAATTGTAAAAAATGCCCCGAAACCGTTTAAAAATGATCAATTGAGGCGTCTAGCTAAGAATTCCTTGGCGCTAGCTTTTGCATTTCCGGCAAATCCCTTTACCTTTGCAGTCCTTATTTTTAGAACAAACATATGGCAAACCATAAGTCAGCAGAAAAGAGAATTCGTGCCAACGATGCAAAACGGGTCAGAAACCGTTATCAGCACAAAACCACCCGTACCGTAATTAAAAAATTAAGGACTTCCACGGTAAAATCGGAAGCTGAAGCGCTGTTAAAGGAAGTATCTTCCATGATTGACAAACTGGCTAAGAAAAATATTATCCATTGGAAAAAAGCCGCTAACCAAAAATCAAAGCTTACTAAAGTGGTGAACAAGCTTGCATAAGCGATAACCCATCCTATCAGCATATAAACCCTGTCTTTGGCAGGGTTTCTTTTTTTACAGCCACTTCGGCTTCAAAATTAGCCTGCGGGTCCGTATTTTTAAGGACAAACCGTTAGCCATTATGCTTAAGCCCGAAAAAAGCTTTAATATCAAAAGCTGGTCACCCGAGGACAGACCAAGAGAAAAACTCGTTTTAAAAGGAAAGTCGGCACTCTCAGATGCTGAGCTACTGGCGATCCTGGTAGGAACAGGAACTGCGACTTTGAGTGCCGTAGACCTGGGAAAAAAAATCCTTCAGCATGCTGGCAATGATCTGCATGAACTTGCGCGCCAGTCTGTTAAGGACCTTGTCAAAGTAAAAGGAATCGGCGAAGCAAAAGCTATCGCCATCATTGCCGCGATGGAACTGGGCCGACGAAGGAAAGATTATGAGGCTGAAACAAAGCCCAAAATCAACGGTTCACATGACGCTTATCAATTGCTTAAAAGCGACCTTCAGGACATTCCCCATGAAGAATTCTGGGTTATTCTGCTCAATCGTGCGAACCGTGTTGTTCGAAAATACCAAATCAGTCAGGGAGGAGTGGCGGGTACGGTAGCTGACCCTAAAATCATCTTCAAAGCCGCTTTAGACGATTTGGCCAGCGGTATTATTCTTGCACACAACCATCCTTCCGGGAACCTCACCGCCAGCCAGGCAGACATAGATCTAACGAAAAAGCTGGTGGCAGGCGGCCGACTACTGGAAATCCAAGTAATGGACCATCTTATAATTGCCGGTCAGAAATATTATAGCTTTGCAGACGAAGGTTTGATTTAGGGTAGCTAAGCCCGGATTTTCTAAGGTCTGAAAATGAAAATAAAACATCCATTCTTTATTGGGCTACTTTGTATTGTTGTCCCTATCCTCGTTGGACAGGAAGTCAAAAGAAAGCAGATTCCTGTTATTGAGGCTAAAAAAAAGACGGCTCCACGTGTCAATCCATACCTACAACAGTTACTGGCCGACTACGAGAAAGAAATAATTGCCCTATCACGCGAGGCGCATACACCCGGAGCAGCCATTGCAGTCGTCTATGATTCGACAATCGTATACCTCAAAGGATTTGGCCTGAAGAGTACTACGGATGGTACTGATTCAATAGATGTTAACACAGTATTTCGAATCGCATCTGTTTCAAAACCATTTGCATCCTTTCTTACGGGAATTCTGGTGGAAGACTCCATACTTTCCTGGAACGATTCCATTATCTCGTATCTGCCGGACTTCAACCTGAAATCACGGGAAGAAACGGAAAAGCTTACCATCAAACATGTACTCTCCCATACCACAGGACTGCCTTATCATACCTATACCAACATGGTTGAAGAGGGAATAGTGTTGGACACTATGCTATCCTGGTTGAAGGATATTCGGCTGGCAACAGGGGTTGGCGAGGCTTATAGTTATCAAAACGTAGCATTCAGTATTGTGGGGGAAGTGATTAAATCAAAAACCAACAAACCGTATGAAGACCAGATGAAAGAAAAGGTCTTTGTTCCTTTGAATATGAAAACTGCATCTATCGATTATGTAAGTATGATGCAGAACACAAATATTGCAAGACCTCACAAATTGGTGAGAGGAAGATGGAAACCAACCCTTATTTCTGATACGTATTACAACGTTGCCCCTGCCGGAGGTGTTAATGCAAGCATTTCAGATATGGCCAACTGGATGATTGCATTGCTCGGGAATCGCCCGGACGTGATCTCGCCGGAAACCCTCAAACAACTTTATAAACCCTTAGTAAAAGCACCGTCCAAAAACAGAAATTATGGGCGGATGCATCGGCTGAACAATTCGTTTTATGGATTGGGCTGGCGTGTCTTATTTTATCCTGACGACACGTTGATTTATCACGGTGGGTACGTGAATGGATATCGAAGTGAGGTGGCGTTTAATCCCTCGCATAAGATAGCGGTTTGTATTCTGGCCAATGCACCCGGTGAGTTGCCAGACAACGGCATACCTTTATTTTTTAAACTATTTAATGCCAGAAGAGATAGTATTGGTCGCTGGCAGGAACTAGAAAAAACAATTCGTACTAAACAGTCTTTGCTTCCATGAAAGCCAAAAACATAATTTTTCTCATTGCCATCGTCGTTGCCCTGATTAGCGTTATTTACTCGTTCATCGGAAGTCAGGACCAGACAGGCTATATCGAAGAGATAAAAAAAGACCGGGAGGACAAAGAAAGATTCATGACAACATCTCCCGAATCACCCTTTGCAGGAAACCTCGAAGGTTTTGAAGGGCTTCAATATTACTCTCCGGATATACGGTATAAAATCACAGCCGATCTCATTCCGGTACAAAATAAAAAGCCTGTTGTACTGGGAACAAATGACGGCAAAGAGCAACGGTATATTGAATATGCTCATGCCGAATTTGACCTGGACGGGTATCACCACAGCCTGTTGATCCTGGAGGTAGTCGACATGGGCCCCTTTCGGGGAAAACTCTTTCTGGCTTTCGGAGATGAAACAAGCGCTGTAGAAACGTATGGCGCCGGCCGGTACCTTGACGTTAACAAAGCACCTGGTAGCAACACCATTACACTTGATTTTAATAAAAGCTACAACCCTTATTGCGCCTATAATGAAAAATATTCGTGCCCCTTTCCCCCACCAGAGAATCTATTGAAAGTGCCGATTAATGCAGGGGAAAAGAAATACCACGATTAATCACATCCATCCCCGGTGTGATACAAATGGTATTATTGCAAACCTTAGAAAAGTTGTAATAAAGACCTTATTTTTGATCTTTTAATTTTCCCTAACGGGATATGCAGACCTCCTATTTGACACTATGACCATTTCGTACAACTGGCTTAAAGATTATATCGATATTTCCGAATCCCCGGAGGCAATAGGTCAGGTGCTTACCTCCACAGGTCTTGAGGTTGAAAGTGTTGAATCCTTTGAGACTATCCGGGGTGGACTTAAAGGACTTGTTATCGGAGAAGTAATTTCCTGTTCGAAACATCCGAATGCTGATAAGCTATCAGTCACTACGGTAGATGTAGGTGGACCTAAACATTTACCCATAGTATGCGGCGCGCCGAATGTGGCCGCCGGGCAAAAAGTGATCGTTGCACTTCCTGGCACGACAGTTTATCCGACGAAGGGGGAACCTTTTACTATTAAATTAGCCAAAATCCGGGGAGAGCAATCTGAAGGTATGATCTGCGCTGAAGATGAAATCGGACTAAGCGATTTGCACGCCGGAATAATTGTTCTTCAGACAGAATTGCCAAACGGAACTCCGGCTTCTGCCTTGTACAATGTTCAGTCGGACTTTATTCTGGAGATCGGACTAACACCAAACCGCGCGGATGCTGCTTCTCACATTGGCGTTGCACGCGATATTAAAGCCATAAAAAACCGGGACATTCGATGGCCTGCAGTCGATCAATTCAAGACCGAAAACAGAGACCGTACGATTGTTGTGGAAGTCGAAAATCCTGAGGCCTGTCTCCGGTATTCCGGTGTAACCATTTCCGGTGTTACCGTTGCTGAATCACCCGACTGGTTAAAAAATAGATTGTTGTCGGTCGGCCTGACTCCAATAAACAATATTGTAGACATCACCAATTTTGTTTGTCACGAAATTGGACAGCCGCTTCATGCTTTTGATGCCGATCAGGTTACCGGTGGAAAGGTTCTTGTAAAGACATTACCTGCGGGCAGCAAGTTTGTAACACTGGACAACAAGGAAAGAAAACTTCAGGGCGATGATCTGATGATTTGTAATACGGAAGAAGGTATGTGTATCGCCGGCGTTTTCGGTGGATCAAAGTCCGGGATTACGCAAGGCACTAAAAATATCTTCCTTGAAAGTGCATGTTTCTCACCGGATTATGTCCGGAAAACGTCCATGTATCACCAACTTAAAACCGATGCGTCGTTTCGATTTGAGCGTGGTACTGATCCGAACATAACGGTATATGCACTGAAGCGCGCAGCCTTACTCATCAAGGAGATTGCCGGCGGACTTATATCATCTGAAGTGATGGATATTTATCCTTCGCCTGTCGGGAACAGGGTAATTGAAATAAAGGACAAGAATGTTAATCGATTGATCGGGAAGTCCATTGACAGAGTAGAAGTTCATTCCATTCTAAGGAGGCTGGATATTGAAGTCCTGGAGAAAACGGCTGAGTCCTATAAAGTTTCAGTTCCCCCTTATCGGGTGGATGTTACTCAGGAAGCCGATGTGGTGGAAGAAATACTCCGTATATATGGCTTTAACAACATAGAACTATCGGCTACAGCACACGCCGATTTTCTTGCGGAGTTCCCCGCAAAAGACCTGGACGCCTTTAAGCGCACTATTGGTGAACTTCTCGTTTCCAACGGCTTTTTCGAAATATGGACAAATTCCCTTACCAACCAGGTTTACCAGGAAAAACATCAGCTCACTTTTAAAGGAAGTCCCGTTGAAATTCTCAACAAGCTCAGTGAAGAGCAGGGCGTGCTTCGGCAGACGCTTCTATTTACGGGCCTCGAAGTAAGCGCATATAATATTAACCGACGTCAAAAAGATTTAAGGTTGTTTGAGTTCGGGAAAATATATTATAAGGATGTTAACGGGTACAGGGAAGAAGAGCGGCTTGCTCTGTTTATCACAGGAAACAGGGAGGTAGAGAACTGGCAACATAAGACACAACCTGTCACCTATTTTGATCTGGCACAATCGGTGAGCAACATTCTGCACAAATCAGGTATCGTTGCAACACAGGAGACCACAAACGATCAACTTTTGGAATATGGTTCAAGATTGTTCCTGAAGAAAGATGAAATTGGAATGATTGGAAAAGTAAAATCCTCATTGCTGAAAGATTTTGGCATCAAGCAGGAATTATTTTATGCCGAGCTGAACACATCCTTGCTTTTCAACGCGGCAAACCCTAAGTTAGTAATTCAGGAGGTGCCAAAGTTTCCGGAAGTAAGGAGAGATTTATCTCTCGTCATCGATAAAAAGGTTAGCTTCGAAGAAATTAGGAAGCTTGTGATGAACACGGAGAAGCGGTTGATAAAAAGTATCATTGCTTTTGACGTGTACGAAGGCGAAAACATACCGGCAGGAAAGAAAGCATATGCACTTGGCTTCACGCTGCTGAATGAGAGCAAGACGTTGACGGATGAGGAGATTGAAAAGACAATGGATCAGCTGATGGTCGCTTTTGAACATCAACTTGGCGCCGTTATCAGGAAGTAACATATAGGAACGCTAATGAGAATAGTGCGTGTAATGCAAGGAGCGTAAGGCTTTATACGGACTAAGAAGTAAGCATGAAGAGTTGGATGAGGAGGGCAGACTTGGATAGTTTGCGTTAAACATAGAATTGGTTTTAACAGCTTCGGCTAGGAGCCCGCAGCAAAAAAGTTTCTCATGGATCAAGAACTCTTAAAATCCAACCTTAGTGGGCTGGAGCGCAAAATTTTGGTGCTCATTAACGAGCACAAGAACTCAAAAGACGAGGTGAAAGCCTTGAAGAAAGAAAACCTCGAACTTAAGTCGGCTATTAAGGTCAGGGATGAACAAATCTCCGGCTTTCATAATCAGTTGAAAATCACTAAAATTGTGGACAGTTTAGACCCGGAAGACGGAAGTGTTTCGGAGTTGAAGAAAAAAGTGGACGATTACATTCGTGAGATAGACAAGTGCATCGCCCATTTAAGCAGATAAAGGAACCTGTAAGAATATTTCATGGAGGACCTCTCTATAAAGATTAAGATAGCAGACCGCGAGTACCCTATGAAGGTGAAGCTTGCGGATGAAGAGCGGGTGAGGATAGCCGGGAAACTCATCAATGAAAAAATAAAGTCTTACAGGGAACAATTTGGGATTGAGGACAAGCAGGATTTGCTTGCCATGGTAGCTTTCGATTGCCTCATCGACAAGATGACGGCCGAAGATTCCTATCAGGCAATTGATCAGACGGTTTTTGAAAAACTGAGTCAGATCAATCACCTGGTCTCCCAATCCATCCTCTGACCCTTCACTCCATCCCTTCCTGAGCCAAAGCGGCTATCCCGGGCAGATCATAACCTATTTTATTATGTCAATGACCGTTATAGTAATCGTCGTCAGCATCATCGCCACCATCGTGTTGAGCCTTCTGATCGGTTCGCTGCTTTATAAACGCAAACTTCAAAAAACCGAGGAGAATGCCGATGCCAAAGCCAAGCTGATCATTAAAGAAGCAGAGATTGCAGCAGAAACTCTCAAGAAAGACAGAATTATCGAAGCAAAAGAGAAACTGCTGAAGATGAAGACTGAATTCGAGGAAGAAGCCAACAAGAAAAAAAATCTTATCCTCAGCAACGAGCAGAAAATCAAACAACGGGAACAAACGCTGAGCAAGGAAATTGAGAATCTGAAACGCAAAGAAGGTGAACTGGATGACATTCGCCTTGACCTCGCGGCGCAGTTGGAACACACAAAAAAACGGAAAGAAGAGCTGGATAAATTCAATCAGCAGAAGATTCAGGTATTGGAGAATATCTCGAAACTCACAGCCGATGAAGCCCGTGAACAACTAGTTGCCTCACTGAAAGACGAAGCGCAGACTCGTGCGTCCAGCTATATCAAGGATATTATGGAGCAGGCCAAGCTCACCGCCACGAAAGAAGCAAAGAAAATTGTTGTAGAGACTATTCAACGCACAGCAACAGAGCATGCTATTGAAAACTGTGTTTCAATTTTCAACATTGAAAGCGATGATATCAAAGGAAAGGTAATCGGGAGGGAAGGACGTAATATCCGCGCCCTGGAAGCCGCTACCGGAGTAGAAATAATCGTAGATGATACCCCCGAAGCAATCATCATATCAGGATTCGACCCCGTGAGAAGAGAAATCGCCAGGCTCTCGTTACACCGGCTTGTACAGGACGGACGGATACATCCTGCTCGAATTGAAGAGATTGTTGCCAAGACAACAAAGAACATTGAAGATGAAATTATAGAAATCGGTGAGCGAACAGTAATTGACCTGGGTATTCACGGGCTGCATCCGGAACTGGTACGAATGGTAGGGAGAATGCGTTTCCGTTCATCCTATGGACAGAATCTACTTCAACATTCACGCGAGGTTGCAAACCTTTGCGCTATAATGGCGACGGAACTAGGCCTGAATGTAAAACAAGCAAAACGTGCAGGTTTACTTCACGACATAGGAAAGGTATGGCCGGAGGAACTGGAGAAGCCACATGCCATAGTAGGTATGGAACTGGCCCTGAAATACAAAGAACATCCTGTGATTTGTAATGCTATAGGCGCCCATCACGATGAGATTGAGATGACCAGCATTATCTCCCCTATCGTTCAGTCTTGTGATGCCATTAGCGGTGCGCGCCCCGGAGCGCGACGCGAAGTGATGGAACAATACATCAAAAGGCTTAAAGAGCTGGAACAGTTAGGACTGAGCTTCGAAGGAGTAGACAAATGCTACGCCATTCAAGCCGGCCGCGAGCTCCGCGTTATCGTTGATGCCGAAAAAGCAAGCGACGAACGCGCCGGACAACTAAGCTTTGACATCTCCCAAAAAATTGAACGTGATATGCAATATCCTGGCCAGGTAAAAGTCACTGTGATCCGGGAAATGAGAAGTGTAGCATACGCTAAATAAGAGTTAGCGATCCAGTCAACAATTGAAAAACCCCGGTCTACGGGGTTTTTCATTTTAATCAACAGCCTGCACGTCGATTAATTGACCGTGTTCGTTTAATGAAGCAACGTGATTGTCTTGTATGCACCACTATTCTTCGAACGGTCTAGGTTGCAAATCTTTTAAAAACTATTTTTAGCAGATGTCAACTGTTGTGATCCTCTGAGAATGCGAATTTGTATCCTCCTTTGCTTGTGTTGTGTAATAGTCAAATCACATTGTATTGGCCAAACTGCCATACCCGATACATCCTTCCTAACCTTAGCAAAGTCGCATCAGTTAGCCCTTTACAATCGATATATCTACGGCCAGTCCCGACTTTATAACGGGAGCGAGTATCGGGATTTTCTCTCGAAAGATGACGAACATCCGTATTTTGGAGTGGATGACTGGGTCTTCGGTGACATTCTTTACGACGAAGAACTCTACAAGGATACACCTCTGTTTTATGATATTTATCGCGACAAAGTAATCACCGAACACCTGTTGAACGGTTCCAAACTGGAGCTCATCAGCGAGAAGGTCGCAAGATTTTCTTTTTCAGGACACACCTTCGTACGACTCCGGGAAGACGAAGGAAAAACCATCTCGGCCGGATTTTACGATTTATTATACGACGGCAACACCAAAGTGTATTGTCGTCGTGAAAAACTCCTTCAGCGAAAAATTGAATCAGACGATATTATTGAACGTTTCGATGAAAGGAACCGGATTTTCATTATGAAGAATGGCGTCTACCATGCGGTGAGGAGCAAACGATCTCTATTCGACCTACTGGATGACAGGAGACAGGAACTGAAATCGCATATGAATGATAGTAAGATTGTGTATAAAGCTGATCGGGAAAAAGCCATTGTTCAATTAACGAGGTATTACGATAGCCAAAAAAATAAATGATCATGAGTCTGGTTCGTCAGGTAGTTGCCATTTGCTCCGTTCTTATAGTCCTTATTCAGGAAACCCACGGACAAACACGAGATTTGATTTCCGGAGAGTTCAATGGCATTTCATTTGGCAAATTCGTTGAGGAAATTGAATCAAAGACCGACTACCATTTCTATTTCGACCCCATAAAAGTGGACAGTCTTCAGGTGAATTTGTCCGTACAGGGAAAAAATATACGCGATGTACTCAATCAGCTCTTTGCGGGCACACAACTTCACTTTGTTGCCGATGGAACCAAGAATATATTTATTACGGAAGGTCGGGAAATCATGACCGATTTACCCTCAGACTTTTTTGATACGGGAGCAAAATCCGGAAACCAGGAAGTTGCTGCATTTGACTACACCGCCTATGAAAAACGGGAGAAGCAAAAAAGATTAGTCGAAAGCAAACTTTATTCAATTGGAATCAAGTCTGGTAATCTGCAGGGCAATGCAACCGTAGCAGGACATATCCGCGATGCTACCAATGGTGAGCCGGTAATCGGCGCAGCGTTGTTTCTTGAAAAACCTTTGATTGGTGTCGCTACTGATCAGTTCGGATATTATTCGATTACGTTACCAAAAGGTCGTCATGAACTTCAGATCAAGAGTATTGGCATGAAGACAACACAGCGCCAAATAATGCTTTATTCGGATGGCCAGCTTGAAATTGAGTTAGAAGAGGAAGTTACCCCACTCAAAGAAGTTGTTATTCAGTCGGAACGCGATGTACGGGTGACTGGCTTGCAAATGGGCATGGAAAAGCTTGATATCAAGACGATGAAAAACATGCCCCTTGCTCTCGGCGAAACCGATATCATGAAGGTAGTCCTCACATTGCCCGGCGTACAATCCGTAGGTGAAGGTACCGTAGGACTAAACGTCAGAGGAGGAGCTACCAATCAGAATCTAATACTCTTTAATGATGCTATTGTCTATAACCCTTCTCACCTTTTTGGTTTCTTCTCCACGTTCAATCCCGATGTGCTAAAAAACGTGGAACTTTATAAAAGCGGAATTACCGCTGATTATGGCGGACGCTTGTCCGCAGTGCTGGATGTACAGTCGAGGGAAGGAAATCTCAAGAAGTTTTCCGGCTCGGGCGGTATCAGTCCGATCACTGGTCGACTCACCGTGGAAGGTCCGATAATAAAAGAGAGAACCAGTTTTCTGCTGGGTGCCCGTTCAACTTACTCGGATTGGATACTCGGGCGGCTCAACTCCGAATCTCTTCAGAACAGTGAAGCTTCCTTTTATGATGTCAATGCAAACATCAGTCACAAGATCAACGACAAAAACCACCTCTACCTTTCAGGGTATATGAGTAAAGATAAATTCAGGCTTGACGGGGACACGGCATACAGTTACAGCGACCGGAACGCCTCGCTGAAATGGAAACATATCGTCAACAATAAGCTTTATGGTCTGGTGACAGCCGGCTTTAGCAAGTACGGTTACTCAGTGGAAAGTGATGCCAACCCGGTGAACGCCTTCCTGATGGACTTCTCTATTCAGCAATTGAATGCTAAGGCTGATATCAACTATTTTCTAAGCCCCAAACACACCATCACCGGCGGCCTTAGCACCATTTATTATATGCTGGAGCCGGGCAACCTTCAGCCTAGTGGTAGTGAATCCCTTATGCTGCCCGATGTTATGCAGGAAGAACAGGGGCTTGAAAGTGCAGTGTATATTGGCGACAATTTCGAAGTATCCCCAAAATTGTCCCTATATGCCGGCCTTCGTTATTCCTTCTATCAATTCATGGGACCAAAAGATATCTACAACTATGCGGAAGGATCTCCTCGGGAAGAATCCACCATCCAGGACACGGTCAGTTACGGTGCCGGCAAGTCTATTGCTTCTTATAACGGTGCGGAACCTCGCTTTTCGATTCGTTACAGCATTTCAAACAACGCCTCTATTAAGTTCAGCTATAACCGCATGAGGCAGTACATCCAAATGTTGTCGAACACCACGGCAATCACACCGACCGACATCTGGAAATTAACCGATACCTATGTGCAGCCTCAGGTTGGAGACCAAATCTCCGTGGGCTACTACAAGAGCACCAGGAAACATTCCATCGACATATCGATTGAAGCCTATTACAAGACAACAGAAAATACAGTCGACTTCAAGGACGGTGCCGTCTTATTACTAAATCCGCATATTGAAACCGATTTGGTTAATGCCAAGGGCAAAGCCTACGGTGCCGAGTTTATGATCAAAAAATCCAGTGGTAAATTAAATGGATGGGTTAGCTACACGTATTCAAGATCCTTTCTGCAGGCCCGGAATGCTTACCCTACCGAAACCGTTAACAACGGGGAGTACTACCCGAGCAGTTATGATAAGCCACACGCCGTAAACTTTATCGGGAACTATAAATTCAGCCGCAGATTTAACTTTTCCCTGAATATGACCTATAGCACCGGAAGACCCATTACGCTTCCGTTGGTGAAGTATGACCTGGGTGGCAGCAGCCGGCTATACTATTCAGAAAGAAATCAATTCAGAATCCCTGACTATTTCCGGACCGACATTTCAGTGAACGTAGAAGGGAATCACAAGATCAAAAAACTGGCTCATAGCTCATGGACCTTTGCCGTTTATAATCTTACCGGACGTAAAAATGCCTACTCGGTATATTTCAAGTCCGAGAACGGGCAAATCAATGGATACAAGCTATCCATCTTTGGTCAGGCTATTCCCACCGTTACATACAATTTTAAATTCTGACGATGATACCTTGTTGCCTATACCGCACCGCAGATAAATTCAAAAGCCAGTTTACCTATGTCATGTTACTGATCGTGTTGCTGGCTGGCTGTATCGAACCTTACGACCCTCCTGCCAGCTCTAACGTTGTGGATATACTGGTTGTAGATGGTTTTCTCAATACCGCCGATGGTTCCGTCAGTGTCTTCTTGTCGCATTCCAAACCCCTTGACAGTGACGAGGAAACCCTTACAGAATCCAACGCCACGTTGTCAATCCGTTCAGAAGGAGGTGCGCAATACAATTTATCGGAGCAGTCTCCAGGGACGTATACTGCTGAAGGGTTGCCTCTCGATCCTACTGAAAAATACCTGTTAAATGTCCGCACGGCAAATGGGCAGGAATTTTACTCCGACTATGTTGACATCAGACCTACTCCTATAATCGACAGTGTAATCTGGAAAGGAGATGATGATGGCGTTACTGTCTATGTTAATTCACATGACGCCACCACAAACACGAGGTACTACCGCTGGGATTATATTGAAACCTGGGAGTATACTGCTGCTGTCTACTCTGAGTTCAAGGTTGAAAACAAGGAGATAGTTTACAGGAACGGCAATGAGAGCATGCACAGGTGCTGGAACACCGCGGCCTCTACAAAAATATTAATCGGCTCTACTGTCAGATTGGCTGAGGACGTTGTTTCCAATTTTCCGCTCGCTTTTATACCGAAAGGATCAGACAAAGTAGGCATTAAGTACAGCATTCTCGTCAGGCAACGTGCGATCAGCAAAGATGAATTCAACTTCCTTGAGCAACTGCAAAAAACAACGGAAAGTATAGGCGGCTTATTTGATCCTCAGCCGTCCCAGGTGCCAGGTAACATGCACAATCTTACCGACCCTTCTTCGACCGTGCTGGGCTATTTTAGCGCCGGAGCTACCCAGGAACAAAGGATATTTATTGATTTTTTCGACTTACCCGATCAATTGCTGGTATTTCCATTTAAGTCAGGTTGTCAGCCGGACACGCTGTGTGTTTCGCAAACTATACCTGCCTTATATCAGTGTGTACTTTATTTACCAGACCTTAGCGGGTCAGAAATAATTGGCAGTTCCTTATATACAGGGCCATTTGTAACCGGGTACACCTTATCCTCCTATAATTGCGCCGATTGTCGATCGCAGGGGGGGACTTTAACAAAACCCTCCTATTGGCCCTGAGAATTATCATGACTAGCCCATCAAAATACCGGAAGAATAGGTTCATGAAATCAAAAAAGATGTATTTATTCATCTCCAGGATCTGTCTGCTCGTCGCTTTCGTCACATCGACAGGCATCGCCAGCTTTTCACAAGACGCAAAAGTTGACAGTCTTCAGAAGAAATTTAATACCTATCGTATACAAACTGCTTCTGAAAAAATATATGTGCATACAGACCAGGAACTATACCTTACGGGCGAAACCTTGTGGTTTAAACTTTATCTGGTTGACGCATCGCTTCACAGGCCTGCAGACCTGAGCAAGGTGGCATACCTGGAAATTCTGGATAAAGCCAATCAACCCGTACTGCAGTCAAAAGTTTCCCTCCAGGATGGATTTGGCAATGGATCACTGTTTCTTCCGGCGTCGCTGGTAGCAGGCAACTATACGTTCAGGGCCTACACCAACTGGATGAAGAACCTGGGGGCGGATTTCTATTTTCAAAAGCGTATCACCATCATTAATCCTTTTAAGAAACTTGAGCTTGAAAAATCCGCGAAGGTATTACCTCCGGATGTTCAGTTTTTTCCGGAAGGTGGCAATCTCGTGTCCGGTCTAAAAAGTAAAGTTGCTTTCCGCGCTATTAACCCCTCCGGCAACGGAATTAACTTCAGTGGCGTTGTCCTCAATAATCATGGCGACACGATTACCGCGTTTCAGCCACATAAGTTTGGAATGGGTAGTTTTTACCTGACTCCTTCTGCGGGCGACTCTTACCAGGCAGTAATTCAGGATGAAAAGGGGCGGCTAAACATCTTTAAGCTTCCGGAGATACGGGAAGCTGGCTATGTTATTCAGGTGAAGGATAGTACCGACAAATTGATCGTTGTTTCAATACGTTCTAATGTAAGCCTAACACCGGGAAAAGGGGTTCACCTATTCATGCACACTAGAAATATGGTATCGATGGCCGGCAAATATTATTTATCGCCTGGCGATACCGTTGTAACTATCGAGAAAAACAAGTTACAGGAGGGTGTTTCCCATATCACTTTGTTTGACGATGATTTAACCCCGGTTTGCGAGCGGCTCTATTTCATACCTGTCAGGACAAGACTGTCTGTAGCCGTTCAACCGAGCCAGCGTGAATTCGGAGTTCGCAGAAAAATCGGCCTTGATATCACTACTAAAAATAACAACAATGAACCCGAGGTAGCGAATCTTTCTATCGCCGTGTACAGGACAGACTCTCTCCAGCAAAAATCAGAAAATAATATTCTGAGCTACCTGCTACTGAACTCCGACTTGAGCGGTTCCATTGAGTCTCCTGAGTACTATACGAATAGTGACAGCCCGGAGGTACTTCAGTCCCTGGATAATGTTATGTTAACTCATGGCTGGCGAAGATTTCAGTGGAAGGATGTGTTTGCCAAATCGACACGAGCACCTGGTTACTTCCCCGAATACCGGGGTCACATTATCAGAGGTAAGCTTACAAGCCCCGCGGGTTTACCTGTGAGCGGCGTAACTACCTATCTGGCATCACCCAGCATAAATGTCCAGATCTACGGGTCAACCAGCAATGGACAAGGGGATGTTCAGTACGAGATGAAAGACTTTACGGGATCCAGGAAGATAGTATTACAGACCAATAGTGTGAGGGACAGCACGAGCCGAATTCAGGTTTTGAATCCATTTTCTGAATCGCCATCGGCACTGATTCTGCCGTCTTTTCAATTGTCTCCCGAACTTGAGGAAGAACTTACAGCCAGAAGTATTGGTATGCAGGTCCAGGATATTTTCTTTCAGGATAAAAATTCCCCGTTAAAAAGTACAACCATAGATACCACTTCCTTTTACGGCAAGGCGGACGCCACATATAACCTGGATGACTATACGCGATTTCCTGTAATGGAAGAAATTATGCGCGAATATGTTCCCGGTGTTATGGTCCGCAAAAGAAAGGACGGGTTTCACTTTATGACACTTGATGTGGTGAACAAGAAGTTATTCGACGAGGATCCGATGGTTTTGCTAGACGGAATTCCCGTGTTTGACATCGATGATATCATGGAATTTGATCCTTTGAAAATAAAAAAACTGGAGGTATTAACCCGCAGGATTTATCATGGTGTTGTTTCGATGCCCGGCATTGTCAGCTACACTACCTATACAGGGGACCTGTCCGGATTTACGCTCCCGCCAAAAAGTGTAACGCTGGATTATGAAGGACTACAGCAGCAACGGGAGTTTTATTCTCCAAAATATGAAACGGCCAAACAACGGGATACCCGTTTGCCAGATCAGCGGAATCTGTTACATTGGTCCCCCACGGTGATTACTGGCAAGGATGGAAAGCAACATGTGGAATTTTACAGTTCTGATCTGACAGGAACTTTTCTGGTAGTCATTGAAGGATTGACAAAAGATGGAGTAGCAGGGAGTGGTTCCGGCACCTTCCAGGTCATGGCGTACGATAATTAATCACCAGGCACTTTCGGTTCACCAGAGTTCAGTATCTTTCTGCTTGAATGGAGGTCAGCCTGAGTGACTACATTCTGCTGAACGAAATCAATTCCAAATCAAACGTGCTGCTCCGCCGAATCGCTGTTAAAATAGCCTTCTTCATTAACGGATTTATTTTCGCGAACTGGGTATCCAGATTACCGAGGATTCAGGAACTATATGGTGCCGACAACGGAACAATCGGGCTGGTGCTTCTTTCTTTATCTATCGGAGCCGTTGTGGCAATGCCCTTTACAGGGTGGGTAATTATAAAAAATGGAAGCAGAAAGGTAACTATCTATGCCGCTTTGTTGTATTGTCTTATTGTCACTCTCATCCCTGTTCTTCCCGGAATCAGTTTTCTTTTTGTATTATACTTCTTCATGGGCATTGCTACCGGAGTGCTTGATGTGGCCATGAATGCGCAAGCCATCCTGGTCGAACGGGCCTATAAAAAATCCATAATGACTTCCTTCCATGCCCTGTTTAGTATTGGGATGATGACGGGAGCTGTTTCCGCCTCTTTTTTTACAGCACTAGGTGCCGACCTTACCCGTCACTTCATACTTGTCGTCGGGATAGCGCTATTGCCCGTCGCCTGGATGGTTCGGAATCTGATTCACGATAAACCAGATCCGGTGACCCGACAAGAAGGGCCCTTGTTCAGGCTGCCTAACCGTTCATTAGTCAGTATCGGAATAATTGCCCTATGTTGTATGCTTGGCGAAGGGGCGATATCTGATTGGAGCGTCAATTATATGGAAAATGTTGCAAAGGCAAACAAGACACTTGCGCCGATAGGGCTTTCGGCATTTGCAACAGCCATGACCCTGGGTAGAATCTTTGGCGACCGGATACGAAACATTCTGGGCGATCGAAAAATGATCATCCTTGGCGGGATGATTTCTTTATCTGGTTTATCCGTGGCGCTGCTATTTCCGCTCCCTTATGTAAGTATCACCGGCTTTTTCCTCGTTGGCCTTGGACTGTCCTCTATTGTGCCCATTGCCTATAGTATTGCCGGGAATACGAAAGACCTTCCATCGGGGGTTGGGTTGGCGATGGTGACCACGGTAGGCTATTCGGGTTTTCTTTTTGGTCCGCCTATTATCGGATTTATTGCCGATTGGCAGACCTTGCGCCTGGCAATGTTTTTTGTAGTATTACTTTTTCTAACTATGACCCTGCTGGGTTTTCGATTTAAAACAGTTTCACATGGATATTAAGCTTGAACAATCCCAGTCGAAAGGGTCTTTTTACATGGAAGAAAACGGAAACCGCCTGGCGGAAATGACGTTTAGTAAAGCGGGCGACCGCCTGATTATTATCGACCATACGGAAGTTTCGGATGCGCTACGTGGCACCGGCGCCGGATTAAAACTGGTAGCCGCCGGCGTAGACTATGCGCGTAAGAATGGTCTGAAGATAATGCCCTTATGCCCCTTTGCAAAATCTGTCTTTGATCGCAAGTCAGAATATCGCGATGTGCTTGCCACCTAAAACCTCAGACCCATTATACCTGTTTGATTTTTAAGGCACGGCTTATTGCGGCATTTGCGCAGCCTTTACCCTGTAAAAATTTCCGTCTTCACCCGGAATCAATTCGCCCAGACGGCGATAAATATCTACTATAGTGCTATCGTAACTCAGCGCTTCCTGATACATGTTAATCGCCTTTTCAGGCTCGCCTTTGGTGTCGTATATGTAAGCCATTATATAACACAACATGCTGCTTCTCATTCCGCCATTCTGATAAGCATTTTCATACCATGAAATAGCCGCGTCGTAGTTCTTCTGAATATAGTAACAATCGCCTATCAGAAGCATAGCATTGTAGTAGTCAGGATTCTGCTCAAGCACCGGCTGCAGGACTTCAATACCTTCGTTGTACTTCTTTTGATCATACATTGCCAATGCCTTGTTGTAGGAAGCCTCCTTATAGTCCGGGCTTATTTCAAGTGCCCGGTTAAACATCAAAATAGCCGAGTCACGCTCATTTCGAATCACGAGTACGTTTCCATATCCAACAATAGCCTGTGCGTTTTCTGGATCTCCCTGCATCGCACGCCTGTAACTTATATAGGCAGAGTCGTACTGTTGGGAAAAATAAAATTGCTCACCAGCATAAAAATAATCATTCGCACTACCCGACCCATCTGCGCCGCGAAAGATGGATACGATAATGGGGATTATAAAAACCAAAAAGAATCCGATTCCAACAAACTTAACCAGCTTTGGTGCATCAACACGTCCTCCGGTTCCACGGGGAGGGAACCTAATATTTGTTCGTTGGAAAAAATT
This sequence comes from Chryseolinea sp., assembly GCA_041737945.1. Lineage (GTDB taxonomy): Bacteria > Bacteroidota > Bacteroidia > Cytophagales > Cyclobacteriaceae > Chryseolinea. The sequence goes on along the minus strand of JBGSQQ010000038.1, from coordinate 43,247 downwards.
ACGGATTATCTCTGCAATGGGAACGGTAACATCCTGTCTTTCTCTCGCGGTTGAGCGAAATCGTGTTTCCTCCCGTTGAGGAATTGGCGCGCGAGGACTATTATAGAAGCCAAGGAAGATAAAAAAGCATGCAAGACCGAGAAAAATGTAAACAAGGGATGCGTCGACTGACCAGGACAACGCCATGGCTATAAGAAATATACACGCCAGGGTAAAATACGTTCCTGACTTTTTTCTTCCGGCTCCGTTGTCAGGCTGATTTTTGGTTTCCATCACTCATGTGTTAGAATAGTCTGAGGCACAAAAAGCACACGGCCACTTCCGATTTCTGCTTAAAGAGCTAGAAGCCCAAAACAAAGGGCTTTTAGCCGGGCTCCGATCGAAATACAATTTCTATTCTTCCAGGACCTCAACTTCTACGCGAACATTCTTTTTCGCATTGGCACTATTCTTATCAAAAATTGGTCGTTTTCCTCCCCACGCCTTTATTTCCATTCTGGAAGGTTCTATTCCGTTGCCAACCAGAAACTCTTTAATGACCTCGGCCCGGTTACGAGACAGATCCTTTGCTGAACCCATTCCCTGTTTTGCGCCCTCTAAAGAAAAGAGATTTTTCTCCGGTCCAGCTGTAAATATTTTTCCTGTATAATTTCCATTTGTATGACCATGCAATCTGATCCTATACCGGGAGTTCTCATTCATCAGTTGAAGTAAGCTATTCAGCTCATACTTTGATTCCGGCAACATGAGCGCAGCATCATTATAAAAGTAAACATTGTACAACGTACCAATATCTCCCTTCTGATAGCGCACTAAATCAAAGTTGATAACCAGTGTAGTGCCCATCAAATCAATATAGGATTTCACAGTATCTGCCAGCGGAAGCGGGTAGTTGATTTCCTGTTGAATCTTTCGGTATCCAAAAGCCTCGCAGATCAACGTAAGCTGACCAGATTTACTTTTAGGGTCCGGCAATACGAGGTATTCATTGCCTTTAACACTGGTTATTAGTCTTGCCCGGTCCGTATCAACCACATTTACCTGGCCGTCGACAATACGATTGTTTCTGGCATTGTATAGACTGAGAAAAACCTCCGTGTTTCCCAATGTCATCACGGGATGCTGGACAATTGTGGGGTTTTCGGCTACGACAATTTCGGGTTGGTGAACAGCGACGGGTTCATCGACGGGTTTATCAATAGCGGGCGTTTCCGGTTTAAGGGCTTCCGCTTTTTCGGGGGCAGGGTCAGCTGCTGTTTCCGCAACGGGTGGAAGTGGGTGCTTTATATCGCCGCTGACCACACGAACCCAGGCATCCGGAAACTCGCTTTGTTTACGGGTTTCCTTCATTTCATGAAGGGCATCCTTGAGATTGTCAAAATATTTGAGATAAACAAAATAGAGGTTGCGTTTCGAATTGAAGCCATACATTGCCTGGCGTCCTTTGAGCCTGAGAACTTCGACATAGTTTTGGGCCACATTTTCGCGCGTCCTGGCATATGCCCCCACGACAACGTAATAGCCGGGCGCCAACTCCTTCGGATTTTGTGAAAACGATTGAACTGAAATACACAACAGCCCGCACAGCAAGACTGATTTTGTGAAATTATTCATGTAAGGAAAGGGTGGGTTTTGTCGTACTATTTTTCTAAAAATATCTCTTTTTTCAGTCAAGTCAAGCTTTCAGCCAATTTAGTGAATTTTTCTCAATGTATGATTCCTAGCTTTTCGCTAATAAATCCGGCACCATAGCCCCACAATTGCAGCAAGGCAGCGGGTACAGACAACAGCGCAACAGTTATGTCCTTATTCTCCCTATAGGAGTGAATGAGAATCGCCAGCAAATAAAAAACAAACATACCAACGGCCACGGTAAACAAATGGAGACTGATCAGAGGTGTCACTCCTATTGAAATGGTGCCCGCTAAAAAAAAGGTAGGAAACCAATGTGTTAGCTTCACCTCGCGGGGATGAACCTTGCCAACCATAACACGCCCTCTTCCGAAGTTAAAAACCTGCTGATAGAATTGTTTGAGGTTCGTTCTGCGCTTGTGATAAACAAAGGCTTCAGTAATGAGGCCGACTTTGTAACCTGCCTGCTTCATGCGGATACTGAATTCAATATCCTCGGCATAGCGGGAGAGTTTGAATCCCCCTGTTTCCTCAAATATCTTCCGCGTTATACCCATGTTGAAACTCCGCGGCTGAAACCAGCCCACCCGTTTCTGTCCACCGCGGATTCCTCCCGTGGTTAAAAAGGAAGACATGGTATAACCCATTGCACGCTGCAGTGCGGTAAAATTCTCGTGGGCTTTATCGGGACCACCCCACGCATCCCAGTGGTTAGTTGCAAGAGATTTCTCAACAGCCTTAAAATATCCCGTAGGAATAATACAATCGGAGTCAAAAACGACGAAGTACTGACCTTTGGCTTGTGAAAAGCCGAAGTTTCGGCTGGGGCCAGGTCCTGAGTTTGGCTTGAAGAAATATTGAATGTCGATCTTATCGCGATACCGGTCTACAACCAAATCGCATCGATTTTCTGATCCGTCTTCCACAATAACCACCTCGAAATCTTTTGTCTCCTGTGCGATCAGGCTTTTCAACAGATCTTCTACCTCTTGTGGGCGATTGAATACCGGTATTATGATGGAGTATTGTGGATTGGACATGTAGCGCAAAATTTTAATTGACGGGCAGATAACAATCTCCGCTGCGGGTCAACTAAGCCTCGATTTTTATCATGGGAGTTTTCTCCGCCAGTCCAATCTTTTCAATTACCAGGTACTCGCGTTTCGAAAATGACTGCATAGCAAACATTTCCGCGAGAAACCCAGTCACAAAAAGCTGCACGCCAATTACAACGGCTACCAGTGCAACATAAAATATGGGCTGGTTAGTAATATCTCGTTTGACTGGGATTTGGGTGAAGTAAAGTGCATCGAGTTTGTCCCAGAAAAGCTTAGTAGTCAGAATGAATCCAACCAGAAAAGAAAAGGTTCCCCATGTACCGAAGAAGTGCATGGGCTTTTGCCGGAAGCGGCTGACAAACGTTACGGACAGTAAATCCAGAAAGCCATTGATAAATCGTTCCAATCCAAATTTTGTGTAACCATATTTTCGCTCCCGGTGCTCAACTACCTTTTCTGTAATCTTTGAAAAGCCGGCCCACTTGGCGATCACAGGAATGTAACGGTGCATTTCTCCGTATACGGCAATATTTTTAACAACAACAGATTGATAGGCTTTCAGGCCGCAATTAAAATCATGCAGTTTTATGCCTGATAATTTCCGGGTTATGTAATTAAAAAACCGGGAGGGTATAGTCTTGGATAGCGGGTCACGTCGCTTTTTCTTCCAACCGGAGACCAGGTGGTAGCCCTCTTTTGTGATCATTCTGTATAGCTCTGGAATTTCATCGGGGCTATCCTGCAAATCGGCATCCATAGTAATGATTACATTTCCTGATGCTGCCCGAAAGCCGGTGTGCAGGGCCGCCGATTTTCCAAAATTTCTGTTAAACCGGATACCTTTAATGTTTGGATTCGTTTCATAGATTCCCATGATCCGTTGCCATGTTGCATCCGAACTGCCATCATCAACAAAAATCACCTCATAGGAAAAGCCATTGGCTTCCATCACCCGACTTATCCAAGTTGCCAATTCAGGAATTGACTCCTCTTCGTCTTTCGCGGGGATAATGACAGAGATATCAGGATTCATTAGAAAATTCAGACAAATTGCTCAGGCTTTGGCTTCTGCGTAAAGATCGTAATAATTAAAGCTATTATAACTACAGTGATGACGCCAATAAACAGTCCAAAGAAAAGCATTGCTTCTGCGTTGGTAAACATTTCCACAAATTTCATGGCCATATTAATCTGCTCTTCTGACTGTCCCTGAGCTTCCATGTCCTCAATCGCTTTTTCACGGATTTTGGTGATAAATCCATCATCAATAAATTTTATATAAATGTACGTGAAGATGCTTGAAACAACGGAAGTTATAAGGCCTGTCCAGAATCCAATACCGATTCCCTGCCCATAGCTCATAAAGCCGTCGCCACTCTCCTTGTAGAATTTGTGTGCCAGGAAAACGACCACAATAGCGATTACTGTAGTACCCCATCGACCGACTCCCTTGGACATGTCAAGGTCCGCCACAGCAAAAATGACGAAATAGAAGATTGAGATTACGCCGAAAATAAGACCATAGCGAATACCGACCGACCGCGTGGTTACGAGTTGCGATTCTGTGTTCTCTTCCATAAAAATTAGGGTTTAGTTTCTAGGTTCTCTTCTTGAAATTACTGACAATACAATATTGACAAAAAAACCGATCAAAAGACCATGTACAAAGTACGTAATTGCCAGATTCGATATGTTAGTCGCGGGCAAAGCACCTAAATTACGATCATATACATCCTTTCCGATCCGGTCAATTTCTTCTTTTGAAAAGGAGTTTAGGTAGGCCGTTACCTGTGTAACGTAATCGCTTACAAATCTATCCTCCCACTTGCCAAACAGGAACAGTAAAGACGACGTAATGATGGATGTAACCATAACAACAGAAAGGCCACCTATCATCGCCTGAGAAAAATACAATACGCCGTCTTGTTCATAGTCGCGGAACTCTTTTAATGTAAAGAATACAAAGATACCGAACAACAATATACGGAAGTCAAGAAAGGGGGAGGTCATTAGCGGGTGTCTGCCCAGATAATACATCGCAACCAGTAACACGAAAGCAACGATTCCGGCTACGGCTCCATAACGTGCGGCTATGCGGAGTAATTTATTCGTCATTTTGATCTGTTCGTAAGGAGCTGTGTAAGGATGTTATTCCTCTGTCCGCACTCGCCCGTTGTTAAAAACCGCAACTGCTTTGCCTTTTATCTCCATATTGAACCAGGGAGAATTTTTGGATTTCGAGAAGTTCGTCTTCTCGTCAAAAGTCCAGGTTCTGGCCGGGTCAAACAGCGTGAGGTTTGCTTTGGTATCCACATCGATCGTAGGTATTTCCAGCCCCAAAAGTTTCCTGGGGTTGGTCGTTATTTTTTCGATAAGCACATCACTGTCTACCAGTGAAGAAAGCGTCGTTAGGTGTGCGGCGAAAGTCTGCAGGTTAATCATTCCAAATTCCGCCAGATCGAATTCCAGGCTTTTGCTTTCCTCTTCATGAGGCGTGTGTCCCGAACAAATAACATCAATGGTCCCGTCTTTAAGCGCTTTCAGCAGGGCGTCGTTATCTGGTTTCTCCCGAAGCGGTGGGTTAACCTTATAGTTGGTGTCAAAATCCGAAAGTAATGAATCATCCAGCAGCGGCTGGTATATAGCGATGTCACAGGTAATGTTCAGTTTTTTCCGCGCCGCACGGATCATGTCGATGGCTTTGCCGGAAGATATCCTCGAAAAATGCAGTCGCCCGCCGGCGTAAGCCAATAGTTCAAGATTCCTCCCCACCGCTGTATCCTCTGCAATTCGCGGCATTCCCTTTAGTCCCAGTAGTGTACTGTTGATACCTTCATGCATTTGCCCAAACAAATTAAGCCAGATATCTTCCGGATGATCGATCAGCAGGCCGTCAAATTTCTGCAGATACTGCAAGGACTTGAGCAAGATATCGGTATGCCATATGGGCTTGAGGCCATCTGTAAATGCAACGGCCCCCGCCTCATGCAGATCAATCATTTCCGTCAGTTCCTCTCCCTTGTTGTTTCTTGTGACGGCGGCAAGTGGGTGAATCTGAACAATGTTGGAGGCGTTCCCCTTGACGAGGTAGCTGATTTCATTTTTTGTCTGCACACACGGCGAGGTATTGGGCAGGACGGCGAGGCCGGTAAAACCTCCTGATGAAGCCGCTTTAACGACCGATTCCAGATCCTCCTTATGTTCAAGCCCCGGATCACCAACAAATGTTCCCAGATCAAACCAACCGACCGAAAGTTTCATGCCTTCTGCCTTGATCACCTTATCTGATGCAAAGTTCTTGTCACCAATCTCCACTATCCTCCCATTATTAATCAGGACATTTTTCTCCTGCCGATGAAAAGGCGAATTCGTATCAATGATTTCAGGACTCTGAATCAATATTTTCATTAGTCAATTTTTCGTTTACCTATCAAATTAAAGTCATTCCCGCCATCATCTACTTCAAAAATCGTATCAGCAGAATTTCGACCAGCAGGAAAAAAATCGCCATGACAAGCGCATATTTCCAAAGTGGTTTGCCCAAATATCGCTCCTTTATTTCGTTGCTGAAAGTTTCTTCGGAGTCGATCTGAAAAACAGCAACATAGTCGCCCCCGCCGAGCATCCTCTTAAACTCTTCGCCCCGATATTGTTCCATAAGTGATTCGGCTTTATCCAGATTAAAAGCCAGCAGATTTACCGTGTCACGCTGCATCACTACTTTGTAGAATCCCTTGCTCATTGAAAACTTCGGGATTTCAAAAATCACCTCATCGTTAACTTTTCGCTGGGCCGGAATAATTTCTTCGGCACCTATCCAACGTAAGGGTTCATCGCCATTTATACTGTCAATGCGCAGCTTGATCAGACTTTCGTGTAATCCGTAATAGGGCTTCAGGTCATCCCTCTTTCCGGAGGCTGCTATCCGGTACATAACCGGAACGAACAGGGCGTGATTAAAAAAATCGGTTTGAGTTGGATCAAGGGCACAACTTAGCAGGTAAATCTGACCTCTTTGGGTAAATCTGGACAAAAAAGGCTGATCATTTTTGAATTGTAAAATCGCGGTTCGGTCGTTACCCCAGTCGAGTACTTTACTTGCTTTGGGCATAGCCATTGATACGGCCCGTTCCTCGAATACATTTTCAAAAAAAGGATTTGAAAAATCGGGCTTGCCCAACTCCAATGGTATTTTGCTCTCGACTGCCTTTAGTGCTGGCAACTGAAGAAGTGTTTTGAAACTTTCAATATCAGGCCGGGTGCCGGGCACTAACAGTACGGTTCCATAGTTATTCACATAACTCCGCAGTGCATTCATCAGCGAGGCATCCACCGTATTTAATCCATTTACCACCAACAGGTCTGATTGTCCCAATACGTTATAGTTGATATTTCCAACGGGGAAAGCCGTGAGGTTAAATATTTCCTTATTGCCGAAAACCTTTTCAATCACGGTTGCTGAGTTCGCCGTTCTGATTTCAGTGACATTGATTTTTTCAGCAAAGTTTAAGGCCACATAAAACTCATTGTCAAAACTCACTGGAAAATCATTGAAGCTGATCTTGAGTTCGTTAAACTTTGAAAGACCTGCCGTCAGATCAAACGTAGCTTCAGTTGTGCCGCCTGATGGAATATCGATAGCTGTAATAGCCGCCTGAACATTGTTCAGCATCAGTTTCAGGTTAAGCTGGCTGACATTCTTTTGGCCATCATTGCGGATTTTAACATGCAGCACATTCTTCCCTCCTCCCGTAGAGAATGGATTGTCCAGGTACGCGGAGTCCACAAATACGTTTGACTGCAGTCCATATTGAACCGGTACTATCTGGAGTCGTGATGCACTATCAATCGATGACAAAACCGGACCCAGTGTTGATTTTTGTAAATCCGATATCCAGAATATTTCGCGGGTTCTGGCTCCGCTTTCCTGTTTGATCCGATCGAATACTTCATTGAATGTTCTGGTTACAGGCGATAGCCGGATTTGTGTGAGCAAGTCAAGTGCCTCAGGCTTCGTTTTGTATGTGTTTGAAAATGGCGAGAAATCATTTGTGATCAGTTTGTACCGGGTGTCGGGTGGAAATACCTCTACGATGCTTTTCGCAAAACTCAGTGCCTCATCGAGACCTCTGGTTTTGCCGGTTGTCTGGGCCGACATACTTTGAGAGTTATCCAGGTAGAATACAATATTCCGTTCGCTTCCCAATTGTTCTTCAGCGGGAATAACCGGTTGGCAAAATGCGATAATCAGGAAGAATAGAAAGAGGAGGCGGGAAGCCAGAATGAGGTAGTGCTTCAGTTTTCGTTTTGCTGTTGTTGACTCCTTTATCTGTTTTAGAAACCGGGTGTTCGAAAAATAGACCTTCGTTGTTTTCCGAAAATTAAAAAGGTGGACAATGATCGGTATAGAGAGGGCTGTTAGTGCCCAGAGAAACGAAGGATATAAAAAAGTCATGCTAACAAAACTAACTAAAAAACACGGTTCGAGTAACCAAATAGGATAATCGGACCAGAAGCGCTGTAAACGAAAAAGCCCGGCTCGGCAGAGTCCAGGCTTTTACGATGAGCAACCAGGGGAATTTTAATGTTTCCCGCCCAGCATCAGCATTTCATTCACATTGATTTCCGTGGTATTCCGTTTCTCACCAGCCGACGTTTCATAGGTACGGTGCACCAGTTTTCCTTCAACGGCCACTTCGCTTCCTTTTTTGAGGTACTGCCCGGCAATATCTGCGAGTTTTCCCCAGATCACAATATTATGCCATTGTGTATCCTGGACTTTTTCGCCTTTTTGGTTTTTGTAGGAGTCCGTGGTCGCGATGGAAAATGTTGTCACTCTTTTTCCACTTTCGAAAGTCCTTACCTCCGGGTCTTTCCCCAGGTGTCCAATCAGCTTAACGCTGTTTCTTAAGTTTGTCATAACGGGTAAAAATTTAAGGTTAACAATAATTATTTGACGCCATTCGCACATGGTTTAAGGCCATCAGTTACGACTGACGATATAAATGTCGTATGATAAATACTATCTTTTTCGTTGTTAAACGTTTACTTTCGTTTATTTTCGTTTCTAATCCATTTAAACGGACCGTTGTATGCCATTAAACGTTGAAAAAACCTGCGCGGAATGCGGGAAGTTCATCCTTGGCCGTATTGATAAAAAGTTTTGTTCAGACCAATGCCGCGCTACATTTAATAACCGTCTGAACAAGGATGCCACACGTTATGTTACCCATACAAATTTTACCTTGCGAAGGAACAGGCGAATTCTTATCGAGCTGAATCCGCGGGGTAAATCGCGCATTCGTCGGGATAAACTTGTGGAGAAAGGTTTCGACTTTTCGCATTTCACGAGCATGTATATCAGCAAAGAGGGAGCCCGGTATTTTTATTGTTACGAGCAGGGATATCTCCCCCTGGCGAAAAACGCTGTTCTGCTGGTGGTGAAAAAAGAATTTTAGTACGATATGATTCTCAATCTGATTTCAGGACCCCGAAACATCTCAACAGCGTTAATGTATTCATTCGCCCAACGCGCCGACACCCTGGTGTTTGATGAGCCATTCTATGCGTTCTATCTGTCAAGGAGCGGTATTCACCACCCGGGTAAGGAAGAAGTGCTGGAAAGTCAGCCCGCCGATGAACATGAAGTTATTGCTACGCTATTTTCTACAACGGACAAGCCAGTTGTTTTTGTCAAAAACATGGCTCATCATCTTGCCCTCATGGACCAGTCGTTTCCGGACAAAGTCACCAATATCTTTCTCATCAGAAGTCCAAAGCAAATCATATCAAGCTATGCACAGGTAATTGAAGCTCCTACATTGGCAGACATCGGCATCGAATATCAATACACGTTGTTTAATACCTTAAAGGATAAGGGCCAGGTTCCCGTAGTATTAGACTCGGGGCTTTTATTGCAAAATCCGGAATCAGTCCTTAGACAAGCCTGTTTACATGTTGGAATACCGTTCGAAAGCAGCATGCTCCGCTGGCAACCCGGACCAAAGTCTTACGATGGTGTGTGGGCAAAATACTGGTACAGTAACGTCCACCGATCTGCGGGTTTTGAAAAACAACCTACCAGCAACCGGCCGCTACCCGACCACTTGGTTCCACTTACTGAAAAGGCAGAGTTCTACTATCAACGTCTGCTGCCATTTTCAGTACAACCCTGATGGATACCCAAAAATATTTATCTTTATATCGGGGTCCGTATCCGCCAAGCCGTTTTCTAAATGCGATGCAATCTTAAATAGTAGCGGCTGGGTGTTCCGAAGTATACCGCATGATTACGACGCTGCCTTGCCTTACAGCGTTCGCTTGTACAATAGGGATCAGGTTGAAAATTGATAAAAAATGTTACAACAGTTCAATCCTAAAAATACCAACATCTTCGTGCACATTGGTGGTGCGTTACTGCCACGGGATCAGGCACGCATTTCAGTCTTTGACAGTTCTGTACAGGGCGGCGATGCTGTCTGGGAAGGACTTCGTGTATACAAAAATGGCATATTCTGTCTTGACCGGCACCTTGACCGGCTGGAGGCTTCTGCACATGCGCTGGCTTTTGTCAATATTCCCTCGAAAACGGAAATCAAAAAAGCAATATTCGAGACTTTGGAAGCCAATGGGATGCGTGATGATACACACATTCGCCTGACCCTTACGCGCGGCGAAAAGGTAACATCGGGTATGGATCCGCGCTTAAACACGAAGGGGCCATGCCTTATCGTGCTCGCGGAATGGAAGCCGCTGGTCTATGACAACAGTAAGGGTATTCGCGTCATTACCTCCTCGCAACGCAGAAACAGCCCACAATTCTTGGATTCTAAGATTCATCATAATAACTTGTTAAATAATATCCTCGCTAAAATTCAGGCCAACGTAGCGGGTGTAGATGCTGCCGTTATGCTCGATAATTATGGCTTTGTCTCTGAACTCAACGATACAAATCTTTTTATGGCAAAAGATGGCGTAGTCTTAACACCTTTTCCGGATTCTTGCCTGCACGGTATAACGCGCGGGCTTGTGATTGAGATTTGTCACGCCAACGAAATACCAGTACAAGAACGCAACCTGACGCTGACGGAATTTTATAATGCTGACGAGGTATTTGCATCGGGAACAATGGGTGAACTTACACCGGTGACAGAAATAGATGGCCGGCGAATCAGAAATCTATCGGAAACAAAAGTTGTAGAAAAAATACAGCATCACTTTCACGCTGCTATACCAGAATTATCAGAACCTCTATTATTTTAAACTTATGGCAAAAACAACTAAAGAACCCCAACTAAAATTCCTGGCAGGCGAAACCTGGAAGGAATTGAAACTAAAGAAAGGCACTACTACAAAACGGTATGCCGTTTCAGACAAAGGCCGTATTGTAAGTTTCAAAAGTAAACTCAATGAAGGTTATATTCTCAAGCCACGACTAACACAGGGCTATCCCAGTATAACTATCGGCCGCGAAGAAACCAGACAGAATTATTACATACATCGTCTTGTTGCCGAATATTTCTGCAAGCAGAACTCGAGTCAGAACTTTGTTATTCACCTGGACCACAAGAAAGAGAACAATAAAGCAAAGAACCTGAAGTGGGTCAGCCATGACGATCAGATCAAGCATGCGTTGAAAGATCCGAATGTGCTTGTTCGTATGAATCCGGAAGAAGGCCCTAAGCTTACTGCAGAAAAAGTCAAGCTGATAAAGACAGCTCTTTTTAAATCCAAAAAACAACCAACGTTAAAAGCACTGGCTAAAAAATATAAAGTCTCCGATATGCAAATCCACCGTATAAAGACCGGTGAGAATTGGGGGCATGTCAGAGTTTAGTTAACAACCACAAGGCTATCCCAGACGTTATCCTCCTTAGGTTACTTCTGAGATAGCCTTTTCATTTACCATCATCACCTGCTTTCAATTCAATCCTCGCGAGTCCTGATTTTTTTGTGATAACCGTTTGCCAATTGGTTAAACGGAAGCTTTACCACTAATTCATCTACCTCCACCTGCGCCTTGATATTACTTACATCAATAAAATAAGGTTGTTTTCGGTTATACACTGAATACGGTAATTTCACCAGCTTATCGGCAGATAGGACACTCATCATATAGTAAATAGCAACCAGATTATCATTCACCTCCACTTCAATGATCTCCGAATCAATCCCTGGAATTCTAACCCTAATCTCCCGGTAATTCTGAGTCTGACTGAGTTTGATGATGGGCTCTGTTTTCCCTCCGTTTAATGTATTCATTACGTCAACGGAAGTGAGCAAGTCCAAATAATTGTTCTTTTCCATTTCTATGTTCCTTTCTTGTTCAGTTACAACAAGATCAACCACCATACCACAAGGAATTTGTCGGACAATGCGGCGTATACTCTGCCCATTTGACTGGTCGATTATCCAAAGACAGGACAACCTGAGATCGAAGCGATCTGAAGGGTTACTCTTGAGGCAAGCAGCACCTAAAAAAAAATAGGGTCAGGCTGGAACTCAAAAAAGTTTATTTTCCTTTTTCCCAAAACGGTTTGCATGGACACTTTTATTTTGCTTTTCAGCATAGCCAATCAGAAAGGCAAAAAACAGCAGGAATGAAGTAAAAACTATTAACATACGTGTAGTGGTTTCGTATGGCAAAGATCACTGAACCAATAAACCTGACTACGGCAGACTTAGCTTCTGGGGCACAGAGGTAAGATCGGCAAGACTTTTGCCTAATTTTGAAAACTGAAGGGGAAAAAATTCCCCATGGCAATTAAACCTTCAACTGTTATATTGACCTCTTATAATTGAAAACCAATGCCTTATGTTATATAGAATAGCCTCAATGTTGTTTATCTTTTTTATGAGTTTGGTATCCGGCCAAACCGTTGTTTTTAGCCATAACTTACTCAAAGACACCGTCAATATCCCCAAAGATTGGTTTCTTAAAGATCCTGAGACAGATCACCTGCAGGGAGTTAGTGTTGAAAAAACCTACACTACCCTATTGGCGGGTAAGCCGTCAAAGACAGTAATTGTAGCTGTCATAGATTCCGGAGTGGATATTGAACACGAGGATCTGAAGGATATCATCTGGATCAACGTGGATGAAATTCCCGGAAATGGAATCGATGACGACAAAAATGGATATGTGGATGATATCCATGGTTGGAATTTCATCGGCGGCAAGAGCGGGAATGTGAATCAGGACACCTATGAGGTAACCCGCGAGTATGGCCGGCTGAAGCCCCGATTTGAGAATGTAGAAGAGAAGAAAGTTCCAAAAAAAGAAAGAGGAGAGTATGCCTTGTGGCAACAGGTAAAGGCTAAATATGACCGCGACTTCAAGTCCAATAAAGATCAGTATGATCAGTATAATCAACAATACCAGCTTTACTCTAATGCCTATGGCACCCTCTCGTTTTGCGACAGTATTCTCAGTAAGAGCATTGGCGGGAAAACCGTATATAAGTCAATGCTCGCCACGATTGAGGCTCCGAATGACACCATTCTCTTTGCGAAGGAAACGCTGACTAAAGTAATGGAAAACGTTGAAGGGGATATTGCCATCAATGAATTTTTTGATGAACTCCAGGCCTATCTCATCGAACTGAAAAAAGGGGTTGATCATTATACCACAGCTGTTGAGTATGGCTACAACCTCGAATTCAATTCAAGAACCATCGTTGGCGACAATCCTGACAATTTGTATGAGAAAGGTTATGGCAACAATGATGTTGAAGGTCCGGATGCCCGCCATGGTACACACGTTGCGGGAATTATCGGAGCAAACAGAAAGAATGAACTTGGTATAAAGGGTATTGCAGACAATGTTCAAATTATGTCTGTGCGGGCTGTACCCAACGGAGATGAAAGGGACAAGGATGTTGCGAACGCTATACTCTATGCGGTGGACAATGGAGCACAGATCATCAACATGAGTTTTGGAAAATCCTTTTCGCCACAAAAAGAAGCCGTTGACAAAGCTGTAAAATATGCGGAATCAAAAGGTGTACTCCTGATTCACGCTGCCGGAAACGACGGAAATGATCTTGACCTGAAAACTAATTATCCGAGCAAAACGCGTAAAGACGGATCAGAAACAAAGAGCTGGTTAGAAATCGGTGCTTCTTCCTGGGGTGTGGATGAGAACTTCGTAGGATCATTTTCCAACTATGGAAAAAAATCAGTCGACTTATTTGCGCCCGGAGTACAGATCTACTCTACTGTTCCAAACAACGAATACGAAGACCTTCAGGGTACCAGCATGGCATGCCCCGCCGCCGCTGGCGTGGCCGCTCTACTGCTTTCTTATTTTCCGGAACTAACTGCCGATGAAGTTAAGAGTATCCTCAAGCAGTCGACACGGAAGTTTGATGGATTAAAAGTTTCAAAACCAGGCACAGCAGAAGAGGTTCCATTCAGCCAACTGAGTGTTACAGGCGGTTTAGTTAATGCCTATGAAGCCATAAAATTAGCGCAGGCTACAAAGAGCCAGCCTAAAACCAAATAGCGTACATAAACTGTCCGGTTCTGCTACAGAATAGTGCAAGCAACAGATTGTTTGCACTATTTTTTTTATCGATACCTTCAAAAATCACCTCATACACGGTAAGTAATCGTGCTATAATTACCCTTCTACCTACCACGATTTAGTGTAACCTTCCCGTGATCGTGTAGCCAGCGGCGTTTTCTGATTCGCCAAAGATCAGCCATTACGCGTGTTTTTCCCTTTCTGTGCCGGAGGTAGCTTGACAAGCATCAACGCTATCGACATGAAGATCTTTTTGAAAATTTTTCTCTTTCAAATCCTGGTATTGTTCACGATACAATCCTTCTCAAACGTTTTACCGTCGGCGGGATTTTCGCTGCCGGATTCGCTTCGCGAAGTAACCTTCCACTACAAGAGTGTAAGAAACCTCATTCTGCTTCCCGTTACCATTAATGATACTATTCATGTTAACCTTATTCTCGATACCGGCTGTCGTAATCTCGTATTATTTGGAAAGCGCTTCACCAAACTCTTTAAACAACACCCCACAAGAAAGATTCAGTTCTCGGGGTTGGGAGACGGAAGTCCCATAGCAGGAGGTCTTTCGCTCGGAAACAAGGTATCGATCAATGCGGTATTGGGTGAAAAGATTCCTGTTGTTATTGTTCCTGATCAAAACCTTTTTGAATCGTATAAAAATGTTGATGGTGTTATTGGGTATGACATCTTTATCAAGTTCGAAGTAGAACTTAATCTGGCCAGGCAAATAATTACCTTCCGGCCGGCCAACCTTGCCAATATCTCGCCCTTCTATGAAAAAATCCCGATTCGTATTGAAGATTCCAGGCCGATTATTGGCTCAACGGTCTTTTTTCCTGGCAGGGAAGGACAATCCTGCGATCTGATGATTGATACAGGATCTTCGCTGGGCCTGCTGTTAAAAACCAGCGATCTCACGAGATACCCAACCGACGGGCAAATCAGTGTGCTTGGTCGGGGTTTTAACGGCCGCCTTCAGGGAACGGAGGCTCTGGCAGATAAGTTAATGCTGGCCCAATTTGAGGTCAAAAACATAACGGCCGGGATCGTGTACTCACCCTGGCATAACTATGCATCCGTTGGCATGGATATTATGAAGCGGTACTCGATTGTTTTGAATTATTGCAAAGCCTATGCAGGCTTCAAAAGGGCATGATGCTCCATGTTTAAAGCCCAAAAAGATCAAAACGCGCCTTTTGGTTGGTGATTTTAGGATAAATCACATTAACTTTGTGGTTTCAGAGTAACAGCTTATGGCGATAGATATTCAGACTCCGGTTCCTGTAGTTGATGGGACCACGATTACCCGTGAGGAGTTTTACGACCAGTTTTACAAACCGCAGAAACCCGTCGTGTTGCGTGGCTTATGGAAGCAATATCCGGCCTACACCAAGTGGACGATGGATTTCTTCAAACAGACCATGGGCAATATTGAGGTTGGCTTATTTGGCAACCGAAAAGAAGATATTTCAAAAACGCTTCAGGTACCCAATGCAAAAATGCGTTTTGACGAGTATTTGAATCTGATTCAGCATGAACCAACCGACTTGCGCTTATTCCTTTTTCCGATTTTTAAGCATAAGCCCGAGTTGCTGAAAGATTTTGGCTATCCAGACATTGTAAAGGGATACATTAAAGTGCCATTTATGTTTTTTGGTCCTCCCAAATCGATCGTCCGGATGCACCAGGACATTGACATGAGCAACGTCTTTCTCACGCAGTTCCACGGTAGAAAAAGAGTTGTTTTGTTTGCCCCTGATCAATCCACCTTGTTGTATCGGTTACCCTTCAACGTACATTCTACGGTTGATGTAGATCATCCGGATTACGAAACGTATCCGGGCCTGAAGTATGTACGGGGCATGAGCACCATCATGGAGCATGGAGATACGCTTTATATGCCCAGTGGATACTGGCATCACATCGAATACATGGAAGGGGGCTTCGCACTCTCTGTGCGCACCATCGCGCATAGTTTACCGATGAAGATAGGCGGCGTCTGGAACCTGACTGTACAGCGTACAACGGATAATGTTATGCGCAAGCTTATCGATGAAAAGTGGTTTGATTACAAAAAGAAAGTAGCTCGACGGCGCGCCGAAAAAGCAATCCATAAGCTGGCCTGATAAGGGTACCGTTCAGGTAGTCTTACTTTCTGCTTTTTTCTTCACATTCTCATGAAACTCGGAGATTGCCTTGGTATGAAACCTCGGATAGATTCGTGTATCCCTGAAATTTGATGTGCTCTTATAATAGGTGTGATGGGAAACCCGCGTAAAGCCCTCTTTAGTTTCCCGAAGTCTGATCCATTGAGAACCCTCTGAGGCACCACCTGCCATATAACATAGTTTAATTCGCCTCTCCTGATCATTAACCTCGGCTACCTCATGTGCCACAGCAATGTTCAGCGCTCCCCAAAAAAGTCTCAGATTCAGGATAATAATCTGGCCTTTTTCCATTCCTGTATACTCATCATTGATATAGTTGACCTTATTGTTCCGCTTGGAATACTGCAACCCGAATCCAACCATTTCACCGTTCCATGCTTCCCTGGGATGGATGGTCTTGTATACATTCCAGACCGATTCGATATTCTGCCGGATCACGAATGATTTCCGATGTTTGTGGTAAGAAGACTTGCTTAGCGGATCATAACAGATAGGAAGCATTCTGGCAAATCCTATAAGGCTACTCAGGCCGTATTGACGCACGAAACTTCTTACCTTCTTCTGTTTTATTTTTCCGAAATCAACTTCGTTGTTCATTTGCGAAGCATTACTATTAATTACGGTTCCGCTGGCAGGATACCATGTTTCCCGCAAATTACTTTTTTTTGGGTTTCGAAAGTCAAATTAGTTCCTGCTTTAAGCGTCCTGGCGTATGGTCACGCGGCAATATTCAATTCCTTAGTCACCTCATTTCGTTGATCTACTGCCCATTACAGGTTGCGTTTGGAATTCCCTTGCGCCCTAATCAGGGGCTTACTATCTTCCAACCCCCTTTAGTGGTTGGGTATGCAAGACTTCATTCAGAGTATCAGGCGAAAACTCCGCTATTTCTATCTTCAGGGGTACAGAAAGTTGCGGCCTACGCTGCAGGCAACGAGTCATCAGATCGCCCGAATTACGCAGTATTATAAGACACACCCAAAAGCAAGAAAACGTACGTTAATACTTGGTCCGCCGGTTATTTTTTTCGTCGTGTTATTGATCGTTGTGTGGATTGAAACCCCCAGCAACAGGGAGCTGCGCAATATTCGAAATCAGGTAGCCTCTGAGGTGTACAGTGCAGACAGTGTGCTGTTGGGGCGCTACTATACACAAGACCGTACCGAAGTGACGTACGAAGATATCTCTCCCTTTGTAATAGATGCTCTGATTGCAACCGAAGACATCCGGTTCTACGAACACCAGGGCGTTGACTACATCAGCCTCGGACGCGTTCTCGTCAAATCTATTCTTCAACAGGATGAATCCTCTGGTGGTGGAAGTACCATCACCCAACAACTCTCAAAGAACCTATATCCGCGGAAGCGACACTGGATACTTTCCATGCTCATAAACAAGTTACGCGAAGTCATCACCGCCCGCAGACTTGAGCTGATCTATTCCAAGAAAGAGCTGATCACCCTGTACCTGAATACCATTCCATTTGCCGACAACACCTTTGGCATTCAGGCTGCCGCTCAACGTTTCTTTTCTACCACAGCCAGGGAACTGGGAATTGATCAGGCGGCCATACTTGTGGGAATGTTAAAAGCCACTACATACTACAACCCGAGGGTATATCCTGACCGGGCCTTTCGCCGACGGAATGTTGTCATTAGCCAAATGGTCAAATACAAGTATCTACCAAAAGAGGCTGCAGATTCCCTGCTTGTAAAACCAATCGAACTCAGCATTAACAGAATCACCCATCACCACGGGCTGGCACCGTACTTCAGGGAGTATGTCAAGGCAGAGTTATTGACCTGGTGTAAGACCAATAAAAAACCCGATGGGTCGGATTACAATCTTTACACGGATGGTCTCAAGATTTTTACAACCATTGATTCAAAGCTTCAGGAATATGCGGAGAACGCTGTAACGCAACAGATGGCACAAGTTCAAAATCAATTCTTCGAACACTGGGGAAAAGAAAAACCGTGGAAAGGAAAGGAAGAACTTGTGCAGGAAGCTATTCATCGTTCCAACCGCTATCGCAACCTGAAGCTGAAGGGCCTGAGTGAAGATGAAATAATGGAAGTATTACACAAGCCCATACCCATACGGCTGTTTACATGGCAGGGAGAAGAAGAGTCTACGTTAAGCCCGATTGATTCCATAAAACATCATCTTCAATATCTCAATGCTGGTTTTCTTGCCATGAGCCCGGTGACTGGTGAAGTGAAGGCCTGGGTAGGTGGTATTGAGCACGACTTTTTCCAATACGACCACGTAAAAACATCCACCAAGCGGCAAGTAGGGTCAACATTCAAACCTATTGTTTATGCGATGGCTATTGAGAGAGGAGTGCTCCCCTGTGAACCTGTGTCCGCCGGAAGGGAAACCTATATCGATAAAGAAGGCGTGAAATGGACACCGAGAAATACGCAAAATGATTACGAAGTTGAATATACTATGCGTGGTGCGCTGGCGTATTCAGTTAATACAGTCTCTGTGAAGTTGATTCAGGAAGCCGGTGTGGTCAACACTATTGCACTGGCACGGAGAATGGGTATCACCAGTGAAATGCCTGAAGTCCCGTCTATCGCATTGGGAGCTTCTTCCATCTCTCTTATGGAAATGACAACTGCCTACTCCTGTATTGCGAACGATGGTATGCAGGTCTCGCCGTACTACATTGAATCTATACGCGACCTGGAGGGTAATGAATTCAGAAACTTTAAACCGGAATCCCAGGCTACGCGAGCTTTATCTTCAGAGACAGCACAGCTTGTTACACGCATGATGCAAACGGTCGTGCAGGAAGGAACTGCTTCTAGGATCAGGTGGCGATATGGGGTGTACAACGACATGGCTGGAAAAACCGGCACAACACAGGCGAATGCAGATGGTTGGTTTATTGGCATGACGCCAAATCTCGTAATCGGAAGTTGGGTAGGTGCAGATGATCCGCGTATACGGTTCCGCATTACAGAACTTGGTCAGGGATCAAGCACAGCCTTGCCTATGGTAGCGTACTTTTTAAAACAAATCAACCAGGATACATCCTTTAAAGACATCTCGAATGCCAAATTCAAACCACTATCCAGAGAGTTGCAACAGCAGTTGGATTGTGACTTGTACGAATTGACCCCGGAGCTCCAGGAAAAGATCAAAAGGATATCCTTTTTGAGAGATTCTTTGATACGGTCCGACACGTCAATTGTACCGCCTAAAGAGACGTTTTTGGAAGTATTATATAACCGAAAAATGAAAATTAAAAAAGCCAATGAGCCTGATACCTCCAGGGTGGCTAACCTTGGTGTCTTAGGTGGATAGGCGAACTGCGCGCCGCTGGTTATTAAGTTTGAGTAGTGAACCTGGCCTTAAAGCGAATCTTCTTCCCTCCCGAATATCAGGAATTTTTAGTAAGCGTGAATTCGGGGTCAACAGCTTTTGATTCATTGTCGTCGTACGTTTTAACGTTTGTCACCATTTCTCTGCCGAACGCAAGCATGGATGAAAGTTCGGCCAGCCAACCCTTATACCCGTCAGCAATTTTCAGTCGAAGGTCCTTTCCTTTCTCTGGCGCAAGCAGCATTCCTATCGCAGCACCCGCTGCAGCGGCAACGGCTACTCCTAAAATGACTTTTGTTGTAGTTTTCATAAATGAATTAAGGGTGTTTCTATCTTACAGAGAGTGTTCCCTCTACGCCTTCCACCAGGGTTTTGCCAGTCGCAGCGGAGGCAAGAATCTTAATTATTGAAACAAGCTTCCCATCCTTGGTATCCCAGTAGAATCCTTCTTCCGGAGTAACCTTAATAATGGTAACACGCGGATCATCCTTTCCCTCAGGGAACCACGCTTTGGCGATATCATTCCATAGCTCATCAATCTTCGCGCGATCACGGGTGATGGATGCTTTGCCATTTACTGTGAGAAATTCATAATTCGAGGTATTGCTAAAGAATAGCTGCACGTTGGCATCATTGGCAATCTCCTCATTCTTATCGCTGTCGCCCGAGCTTATAAACCAGAAATTTCCCTGGTCGCATACTTTTTGCACACTCATCGGCCGGGTCCTAAGTGGTATCTGAGTTAAGGAGGTAGTAAAGAGGCATATCGGCTCGTGCTTAACCAGTTCTTTAAATTTATCGATGGCCTGTTGCTGCGTGAGGTTCCTGATCGTTGATGTATTGTTTTCCATACTAAAATGTTTTTATAACCTTATTACATATTCAAATAGTACTCCAAAACAGCAAAAACGATTTGGCTGCTATTTACAGCCTCTGTGTACTCCAATAGTCATTACGCTTGAACCATGTTCCAGCTGTTGTCATTCCACTGTAGAATTATTACACGCAACGGGGAGTTTTATGACGGCTTGGATCCTGCTTGCCATACCTGGATTTGCGAAGACTAACTCTGTTTCGAGACGGACCTCTCAAAAACTGCTTTGTTCATACCATGATTCGCATTCCATGTCATTAAGGTAAGCTCACCACGCACCCTCTTACTCCCTAAAGGGAGGACCCCTGCGCGCTGGCCCGTTTAGGGATACAGGGTGTGCCTGGGAATATTTCCTCTTAACGTAATGACTTTGAATCGACATTAATTAACCATCAATCCATGCGCACCGAATAGTAGAATCGCCTACCCATCATAACCCAAACTGTAGAAAAGCAGCGCAAAGGGGTTAGAAATAATTCCATAATGATGTCCGTGAGTGCCATTTTAGCCATTGGCATGGATATGTCATTAGGACCCAATAAACAACTGTAAATTAATTACACATTAAAAAGTTTAACTATGAAAAAAATGATTTTGATTGCTGCCGCTTCGCTATGTATGAGTACAGTCGCAGTTCACGCGCAAGTAGCGCCTAAGAGTGATACCACTGTTCAGCAAAATTATGAGCAGCAGGATATGGTAAAGATCATGGCAAGTGAAATTCCTGATGGCCTGAAGACTTCGCTCGAAGACGCCAAGTACAAAGGATGGGAAAATGCGATGCTCTACAAGTCTAAAAAAGGCGACGGATATGTTGTCGAAATGAGTGACGCAACCAACACAACAAAGCGTTATCGTTTTGACGCCATGGGAAAACCCGTAAAAGACTAATTTCAATAGAAAAAGCCGGAAGCATTTCTGGCTTTTTCTATTTTCATCTCACGAGAGGTCTCCAGATACCAGGCGTTCTACCGGCAAGAGCCATTCGACTTAACCTACAGCTGGTTGTTTTGCAACTTTAGTAGTGAAGATCACACTGCTCTACGGAAATAAAATCCACACATTATTAAAACTATTCACACATCAGCGCGAAAACAATGATGCGTGGCAATCATCTTACTCCTGCAAAAACAATTGTTCGAGCACGAAAATAAGCCGCACGGGACGGCAACCGAAAAGGTGCATATGATATGTGCCTGGCAAATACATTAATAATCAATACTACATTAACCACTAAACTGAAAAAAAATGAATACCGAAAAAACAATCGAAGTGTTAAACACGCTTATCGAAATTAACAACGACCGGATTGAAGGATATGAAACCGCGTCGAAGGAAACAAACGAGGACGATTTGAAAGCCCTTTTTGCACAGCTGGCCAGCACCAGCGAAGCATGTAAAACAGAACTTATTGACGAGGTGGAACATCTTGGTGGAACGCATACGGAGGGAACAAAAACCACCGGAAAATTCTTCAGGGCCTGGATGGATGTGAAAGCTGCCCTTACCGGCAAGGATCGCAGTGCTATTCTCAGTTCATGTGAATATGGTGAGGACGTTGCGGTGAAGACGTATAAGGATGTGCTGGATAATTACAGCGAGGAGCTGACGGACGAACAGCTAGACTTGATTGAGGAACAGTCTGAATTAATTCAGGCTGATCATGATACAGTTAAGTCGTTGCGCGACGCATTAACTGAGGTTGAATCTGACTAATATTAATTAATCGTTGCAGGGGCTGTCTTTGGAAAATCCAGGGGCAGCCCTTTACTTTTGTCCAGGCCTTTGGAACAGGCTGGCGGTTTGCGCGGGCTTGAAGGGGAGTGAAGAATGCACAACCGTTACAAAATATATCTGGCAGGAAGGTGACAAGCAGGACTAGTTATTTGTATTATCCTGTTCCTTTTTTTGTTTCTTGAAATATCCTCGCAGCAAGAAGTTGTGCTGAAGTGCTTCCATGTTTTCATCCAATTTAACAGAAGCCGATTCAGCATTGCCCAGTGTCAGCCTCAGTTTATTTGCAAATGCGGTATCTGCCAGTAGCACCCCAATGGCATTATTTTTATCGTTGAACTTTGAGATGACTGCCTTCAGATCCTCCGACATTATTTTTGAGTTCTTCCCGACTTCAGCGACATTATTCAGTGCTTTTTCGAACGTATCGGCATAGGTTGAATCCGTGATCAACTTTGTCACCAATCCATTACCCGAATTAATCTGGGCCAGCATTGATTTTAGATCCTGCGTTGCCCGGTTGGTGTTCTCACCCGCCGACCGCAGGGAAAAAATGGTTTCACGCAAGTCCTTCGAGATCGGACCTTCATGAAGCAGTTCGCCAACGATACCCTCACCCCGGTTAAGTCTGGCCGTGATAAGCTTCAAATCATCTGTCAGGCCTCTTGTATTGGCTCCTACCTCTTTCGCTATATTTATTAATTCCTGCGTGTCTGTCGGAGACAATGTGTTTATGGTATCACTGTCCTGAACAATCGCGGCAGCATTGCCGGGTCTGATGATCACTATTTTGTTTCCTACCAGACCATCCGAACCGATAAACGCGGTAGCATTTGTTTTAATGAACTCATTTTGTTTGTCACGCAACGACAAGCCAACAATAACTTTTCCTTCTGCCACAATCTCCACAGTGCTCACGGTTCCGATTTTAACTCCGGAAAGCCAAACCTTATCTCCTTCTTTGAGGCCCTCAATATTCTTGAATACAGCTGATATGGTAAATGTCCTGTTAAAAAAACTTGTCTCTTTACCCACTACGAATAACGCGACCCCGAGAAGCGTAAGTCCGATCAATACAAAAGCTCCAAGTTTTATATTCTGTTTAAATTCCTGATCTTCCATTGTAAAATTGTTTAGTAGTTGAAAAATGGTTGTAGTTCTGTTGCATTGCCCGTCTTCAATTGTTCGAAGGTGCCTTCCAGTTTATTACGTCCGTCAAACAGCGCCACGATTCTATCCGAAACCTGACGTGCACAACTAATGTCGTGCGTGATGATGATCGATGATGTATGATACTTCTCCCTGACGGACAATATGAGTTCGTTAATTTCAGCTGCAGTTTCCGGGTCCAACCCTGCGGTGGGTTCGTCGTATAGCATAATTTTGGGTTGAAGGATTAGTGTCCGTGCAATTCCAATCCGCTTTTTCATACCACCCGAAAGTTCCGCCGGTCGCAGATTGACCGCCGACTCCAGTCCCACATCCTTCAGTGCCGTCATCACGAATTCATTGAGTTTTGTCCGGTTAAAGATTCCCAGATTTCGCTTTAATGGAAATTCCAGATTCTCACGAACCGTCATGGAATCATAAAGAGCACTGCCCTGAAACGAAAAGCCCACCTGAAGTCTCAGTTCATTGAGTTCTTTGGAATTCAATCCAGCCACATGGTATCCCAATACTTTTATTTCACCCGAGTCCGGCTTAAGTAAACCGACCAGACACTTGATCAATACAGACTTACCTGTTCCGGATTTGCCGAGGATTACGAGGTTTTCGCGTTCAAACAAATCAAGGTTTACGTCCGACAAAACCTTTCGCTCTCCAAAGCTTTTGTACAAGTTCCTGATCTCGACAACTTTCGACTGTGCCACAGGCGCCGTACCCGACTCAACTGCATCTACCATAGTATCCACTTTCATCTTCTGAACAGGTTTAGGATTTGTAGGCCCATCAGGTCGACTACAAAAATGAATACCATTGAAACAACTACTGCCGTATTCGCCGCTTTCCCTACTCCTGTAGTTCCGTTCTCCGCATGGTAACCCGCATAAGTTCCTACGATTCCAATCGCCAGTCCGAAGAAGGCTGACTTGATGATGGACGAAAAAATATCCAGGTAAGTGATCACCGCGGATACCTCACTAAAAAAAAGCACAAAGCCTGTTCTATTTATACTGTACACCATTACAAAAGATCCCGTTAATGCCATCATATCCGAAAACACCACCAGGATAGGCAACATTAACGTCGTCGCCACCACACGGGAAACGATGAGGTACGAGAATGGACGAGTGCCGGAAACTTCCATCGCATCAATCTGTTCTGTTACCTTCATGCTTGCCAGTTCCGCTCCGATGTTTGAACCCAGTTTACCTGCGCAGATAAGTCCCGTAATAAGCGGTCCGAGTGACCTTACGACGGCTTGCGCAACCAAAGAAGGCAGCCATGACTCTGCCCCAAAAGAAGCAAGTGAAGGCCGCGATTGCTTCGTAAAAACGATACCTGCCAAAAAGGATGTGAAAGCAATTAAAAAGAAGGATTTGTTACCAACAGAAAAACACTGCCTCAAAATTTCTTTTGTCTCAAAAGGAGGAGAAAAAGCAGCTTTAAAAAAGCTCCTGACAAAATTGAAGATGTTGGCTAATCGGACAAGGAACTGCTTAAATTTCATTCACTTCAGTGATTAATGGTGAATGAATGCATTGGAAATAATGTGCCAGATAATACGGACTGATTTAATTGAATTTAAACAATTGCCTGGCCGTGATACCGGTACATAATTCAGCAAAAGTGTAGAGATTATTGCCCACTGGAAAAAAGACGAATCCTTAATACTATACGGACAGTATTAAGGATTTCAAACTCATCGGAAATCACAAAGCGCCTAAATCACCTTTCTTTGCCAATCGTTGCATTTCCTTGTTTGCATAAATTGCAACCTCAACTCTGCGGTTGGCCTGTCTTCCGACATCTGTTGCATTGTCACCCACAGGCTGTTTTTCTCCATAACCTTGCGTGTTTATTCGACTATTACCGACTTGCTGACTAACCAAAAAGTTTTCTACCTCCCTGGCCCGCTTCTGCGATAACGACAAGTTGTACGCGTCTTCTCCTGTGTCGTCGGTATGTCCCTCGATCAGAATATTCGTGTCATCATACTTATTCAGCGTTTTGGAAAGCGCTGAAAGGTTGTCCTTCGTTGCGCGTGCAAGTCCGAAAGAATCGTGTTCGAAGAGAAGCCCGGAATCGAAAGTTATTAATATACCCTCGCCCACTCTTTCAACCTTGGCGCCTGCCAGATCTTTCTGTAGCTCCTCTGCCTGTTTGTCCATATTCCTGCCTATTAATGCTCCGGCAGTTCCTCCCACGGCGGCACCTATAATGGCACCCACAACCGTATTATCCGATTGGTGTCCGATGACACCTCCTAACACGGCTCCTGCGCCGGCACCAATTGCTCCTCCTTTGGTTGTGTTACTCGCCTGACAACCCATTAAAAATATCATGAGGCTCAATGATACTGCCAGTATGGGACCCAGAGGTAAATTTGTAGTTAGATTTTTCATATAAAATTTTATTAATCGCCCTCAAGGGCATTCGCAACTCTTCCGCTCAGTTTGTCAAACTCCTCCTTCACCTGACACGACGTATTCTGGGCATTTCGCTGAATAGTATCCCAGTTGGTATCTGCAGATTCAGTGGCATCTCGTAATGATTTCTCAACCCTGCCACGCTGATCGATGAGATTCAGCTTTGCTTCTTCCAATCCTGCCTTTGATTCATCCGAAGCCGTTTCAAGGGTTATCGAAATCTCATCAAGGCGATCATTGATGTCATCACGCAGCCATCGCAAATCTTTTATTACATCTCTCCTCTCTTTGCTGATGTCGCGCTCATCCTCAGCTACCGCAACCTTCTGGTCTGTCGCCGGACTACATTGAAAAAATGCTGCGGCGATGAAAACAATAAGCGCTCTTGTGAAAGTCTTTCTCATGATTGTCTTTTTTGCAGTTAGTTAAATTAGCACCATCATGTTTTAATGATGGTGCTTTCCCAACCAGATTAAGCCAATTCTAATTAGATATCGTTAATGGTTGTAACTCATTCTAATTGTTCGAGCCGTTGTTTCAGTTGCCTGATTAACTCCTTTTCTTCTGTCTCGCAAAAAACCATATCATCCCCCTCCTCTGTCTCAGAAAAGAGCCTATCATCCTCGAAAAAGACGTCAACCATTTCTTTCACTTTAACCAGATGTATATCGACTATAGTTTAGCCTTATCGCTGGCGTGATTGACGAGGTCTTTTCCACCTTTCGCTAACATATCAACCCTTTTGTTGAACTGACTCCGGAGTGACTCAATCGATTCATCAACCGAGGTCATCACATCATCTTTAAGTTTCACAGAGCCATCCGCTATTTTCTTTCGTGTCTCATTTCCTGATGCCGGTGCGAGAAGCATTCCGATGGCAATACCCATTGCAGTTCCAGCTATTAAGCCACCAATTAAGTTTTTTGAATCTTTCATGATTTGATATAGTTTAGTTTTACACCTGTTAACCTTTCAGGTTATCCAATCTTAAGAAAACATTGTGCCAGCAGGCGAACATGGATATGACTAGATTCTGGGGCGTATCTCCTTTACTTTTCGTGTAATTAACTCTACATATGCCCGTTTGAGGAAACAACTCGCGATGGTGAAGCGTATCATCTGTACCTGCTGACCAAACGGCAACGTTGTGGAGTTGTTGACACGTTGTGTACAGGATTCTACACCATTCAGCGATGGCCACCCCTATGTCCTCCAAGAAAGGAACTTCATTACATGCGGAAGAGTTGGTATGAGAATCGCCTGCTCACAAACATTACCCGTATAAAATGAGCCGCAAGATCGGCTTGAGAATAAGCAAACAACCTATAAACCTCTTACCTATGCTGCGCCTCACGGTATGTTTTCTGGCTATTGCATTATTGTCTTCCGTTTTCGGATACGGCGGAATTGATTCTGGTGCTGCTTTGGCCGGCAGAGTAAGCTTCTTTGCATTCCTGGCATTATCTGTAGTTTCCCTGACATTCGGGAATGCGATTTTTAAACGCAGCAAACATAAATAGTAATCTACCTGGCAGGAAATCTATTCAATTTTCCGCCAGCTTAAAGGAGATCATAAAGGTTGTCCCTTCATCGATTTTACTTTTTACATCAACCGTCGCATTGTGACTATTCAAAATATTCTGAGTAGATGTCAATCCAAGGCCCATGCCTTTTTCTTTGCTAGTATAAAACGGATCAAACAACTTATCGAGCGCTTCCAAAGACAACCCTTTTCCATTATCTGTGATGTCTACGATAATATGGCCGTCTGACAGGGACGTAACAATTTTCAAAATACCCTTTCCCGGCTGCATGGCTTCAAGGCCATTAATAATAACATTGAGGAACGCCATCCGTACCTTTTCCCGATCCACCAGTAATGAAGGCAGGCTACTTGCCAATTCCCTCTCCAATTTTATTTGGGCTAATTGGATACGGTCATTAGCCAGGGCAATCGCCTCATCAAGTACTTCATTAATATCAACCAGCGCAAGGTTCAGTTCTTTCGGCCGGGACGAATTCAGCATTTCATCAATCAGCTGATTGATACGATTGACATTCCGGTCAATAATATCGTGGTACAACTTAATTGACTGATTCTGATCGGGTAATTCATCCATTAGTTCGCCGAGGGCCAGCGTAACATTTGTCAACGGGTTTCTGACTTCATGTGCTATCGTGCGGGCTATGAGTCCTGTCGTAGAAAGTCTCTCAGCCAGGAGCATATTTTTCTCGGCCTTTTTTCGAACCGTGAGATCATGGATAATGCCCTGATAACAGCAAAATTGCGAACCCTGATCCGGAATAAATACACAGTTCAGCAAACAAATTTTATGCTCACCGGATTTATTGATCAGCTCCACTTCGAAATCCCGTATTTGCTCTGTCTTTTTCAGTGTCGAATGACAATGGTTGTAATCGTCTTCATTCGCAAAAATATCCCGGATGGTCATTGATAAAGCATCTTCAACCGAATAATTGAAATAACCGAGAAATGAGTTGTTAACATCCGTGAGCTCGAGTGATTCGCTTGCCAGAAAAATAGGGTCTATGGAACGCTCAAAAAGTGAGCGGTACTTCTTTTCCTTTTCATCCAGTTCACGTATAGTGGCCGCCCTTCCAAGAGCATACCGCATGGCACGCTCCAGGACAGATGGGTTAAGTTCTGATTTAACAAGATAATCAGCTGCGCCGTATCTGCTGGCGTCCAAATCCACTTTTATATCCCCCAGTCCGGTCAATAGAATACTGGGCGTAATTACTCCCTGGTCCTGCGCATACTTTATCAGGTCGAGTCCATTCTCACTTCCCAGCCTGTAATCAACAAGAAAAATATCATACTCATTGCTCGTCATCTTTTCACGGGCCTGATTGATGTTAGGTTCCCAACTAATATCGAAGCGATAATACTCACTTTCCAGTAAATATTCCTTTGCCAAGAGCACATCGTCCTCGTCATCCTCTATTAACAACACTTTAATTAACCGTGCTTTCATTTCTATTTCAGTTTTCCGGTAACCGTACTGATCAAAGACAGTAATTACCGATTATACGTACTACCCGGCTATGAAACTCAGGCATATTTAGGTCCAATATTGACGGAGACGTTAGAATGCTTTTCCTGAAGACAAACCCTCCTCTTTCAAAACGGTATTCAAATCCGACGGAGACTTAAAATGGGGAATAGTGCTCTTCTCGCTTCGGCACGCTGGCATCCGGATCATCTACCTTCAGGATAATCAGGGCACCGCTTTCATTTACAGCCTTGTTGTGTCCATGGGTAATATAACTATAAATTCGGCGCCGTCATTTTCCTTACTTTTGGCGGTAATGAATCCGCCGTGGTTTGTCACTATTTTACGGCAAATGGAGAGTCCGATACCCGTGCCCTCATATTCACTCCGGCCATGCAGTCGCTGAAAAATATGAAAGATCTTATCCGTGTATTTTTCATCGAACCCAATACCATTGTCCTTAACATGGAAGCAGACGTAATCATTTCCCGACAAGGCTACACCACACTCTTCGGGCATTTCTGCTGTCTCAGTTTCTTTACCCTCGATTGAAATGACAGGGGCTATTCCCGGCTTATGGAATTTAATGGCGTTGCTGAGCAGGTTTTGAAAAAGTCTTTTAATCTGTATTCGGTCGCCCCGTATGATGGGCAGTTTACCCACCCGTACAACAGCCCGTTCACGCTTAACCTGAAATTCCAAATCATCAATCACTTCCACCATCAAAGCGTCTAAGTCCAGGGGCTCCAATACATTCGCATTTCTCGATAACCTTGAGTAAGCGAGAAGGTCTTCGATGAGCAATTGCATTCTTGCTGCCGCCGATTGCATGCGATTAATATAATCCGCTCCTGAACCCTCCAACTGATGTTGATACTTTGAAACAAGTCGATCACCGAACGCCCTGATTTTTCGAAGCGGTTCCTGCAAGTCGTGGGAGGCTACGTAGGCAAATTGTTCAAGATCCTCGTTAGACCGTTTCAATTCTTCCCAATGCTGTTTCAGCTGGTTTTCATATGCTTTTCTGTCCGTAATGTCAATCACCGTCCCTAAAATTTCCGGCAGAAGAGTATCATCCTTTAAGGCTGCGTTTGTGATAATGGACAGGTGGCGAATCTCACCGCCAAGGGTAATGCGGTAATCCGTCTTTAATCCGCTTCTTGCGACCTTCAATTCATTGACAAAACCTTCGAGCGAATGACGATCCTCTTTAAAAATATTTTTCATGAATAAATTCCAGGACGGTTCATGCTCACCAGGCGTATAACCCAATATTCTATAAAGCCCATCGGACCAGACCAGGAGATCATTTTTAATAGTCCATTTCCAGCTGCCCATATTGGCTACTTCCTCAGCCTCCTTCAATAATAGCTCGCGTTCTTCGGTTAATAACAGTTGCAACTTCTGATTAGTAATGTCGGAGAAAGTGACGACCAGGCCATCCCCCAGCCTGATGGCTGAAATAGTAAACCATTTGTTAACGTCATCAGCACCGTAATATTTTTCAAATTGCCGTACCTTGCCAGTCTCCACAACGTCTTTATAGACTTCTACCAACTCCTCCGACATACTTCTGGGAATGACATCCAGCAGCCTCTTTTTGAGAATGTCCTCTTCGGACGTCCCAAACAATTGCAAGCTGACTGCGTTAACCAAAATCCATTCAAAGTCTTCGATTTGATTTTCCTCATTTCGAATAGCCTTAAACGCCATTATTCCATTCAGTGAATTATCCAATACATTCCGAAGGGTCTTTTGGGTGAATTCCCTGATGCTCACTTCCTTTTTAAGCGCTTCAATGTTTTCGTTCAAAAGGTTCTCTGAAATCTTCCTTCTCTGTAAGCTTTCCAGTACCCAGGCAAACAAAAATGCTAGTCCGGCAATCGCTACGAGCCCATAAATGAGTAGGTATATTGGAGCAATATTTCCAAAATGGCCATCAAATTCGTTCGTCTTAATATGCATGTGCTGTGCGTCGCGAATTCTCCTCGTTACGTTTCTGATATCCTCCCTGTTTTTTAAATCCTCCGCCAACAAACTATCTTCCGCTTGCTCCCCGCGTATTCTACTACTCTGAGAAGCAGAAGTTCGCGTGATTAGGGCAAGCTGATTAGTAATAGCCTGTTCAAGCGTGTCAACCATGCCTGATAGCTGCCTATCATCCTCGACAACCCGGTCTAATGCCTTCAGCTGAACCGGTATTGCCTGCAGGGATTCATGATAAAGTGGCAGGAAGGATGAATCGTTCGTTTGTAGGTATCGGTGATTCGCGGTTTGAGCATCCTCTAAAGACGAAACAATACCCGCGAGCGTTTCCAGGATTTGGTTAGCGTGTCTGGCGGACCCGGCTTCTTTACTATACAAATTCAGGTTTCTATAAGTCAGTATACTTATAGACAGCAGCAAGGTTGCGGTTGAGAGAAACAACAACTTAACATAAAAACTCTTCATGATGTGGTACGGTGTCTACACGTGTGGAGAAAAGTCTGTTTTATTAAACGCCCATAATTGTCGTATTCCCTCTCTGTTTCCTTCAATAGCGTATTTCGTCAGTTGGCGTAGTATTTATACTATGGCACATATATAACTAATAATTATTATGAAAATGAAAACAGACAAATTGAAAATACGCGTTGCAATCCTCCTCATGTCTCTGTTGACTTTGTCGATGATACATACCGTGTCGGCTCAGGCCCGAGTCGGTATTAAAGGCGGACTGAACGTTAGCAATCTGTACATTGACAATATCCATGATGAAAATGCCCGCTACGGGTTTAATGTTGGTTTATATGGTCAGATTCTCTCTTCCGATTTCTTCGCTATACAGCCCGAATTGTTATACTCGACGAAAGGCTCCAAGGCATTTTACGAAGATCTTGGTGATCAGACTGTAAAATACAATTTCAATTACATTGATCTTCCTGTTCTTGCCGTGTTCAAGCTGGGCAGATCGGCTGAAATTCATGTCGGTCCTTATGTGAGTTATCTATTAAATGCCAATATCTCTTATTCCGGTGATGTCATAAATGGTGACGATGAGATTGATAAAGATGATTTGAAATCATATGACTACGGATTGGCCGGTGGTTTCGGGTTGAACTTTGGACCGATGCAAGCGGGAGTCCGGTACAACTATGGATTGGTAAAAATTGCAGACAACGCTGCATCAGAACTTTATTTGGGAGATTCAAAAAATTCAGTAGCACAAATCTATCTGTCATTGAATTTCAGAGGAAGAGAAGATAATAATTAATCGTCGGTAGGTTGGTTAAAGTAACGTTATCCCGGCAACGGGATAACGTTACTTTTTTTACGCGTTGATGCTATAAAGCTTCAGCTTATTGTAGAGCGTCTTGCGGTCAATCTTTAACAGTTCTGCTGCTTTTGATTTGTTGTAGTTCACTCTTTCCAGTATTTCAATAATTGCCTGCCGTTCAGCCGATCCTGCTATAGATTTTAATAACCCCACATGGTCTTCAAAAGCAGCACCAACTGCTACAGCGGGTGTGCTGGTTTGAACTATTTCCTGCGGTAAACTATCAGCCATAACCATGTCTCCAGAAGTCAATAACACTGCTCTCCGCACCACGTTCAGCAGTTCCCTCAGGTTTCCGTGCCAATAGTAGTCAGTAAGATGCTGGACAACATCGGGTGAAAATGCCTTGACTTCCTTGTTCAGTGATTTGTTTACCTTTTCAAGAAAATAAGTGGCAAACATTACGATATCATCCTTTCGTTCGCGGAGGGGAGAAAGCTGGATTTTAAATTCGTTTAAGCGATGGTACAGATCTTCCCGGAATTTTCCTTCCTTCACCGCCCTGGCCAGGTCTTCATTGGTAGCCGCTATAATTCGTACATCGATCGGAATCTCCTTGGTGGCACCAATGCGTTTTATTCGCCGCTCCTGGATCACACGAAGTAACTTCACCTGATTTTCATAGGATAAATTCCCTATTTCATCCAGAAATATCGTCCCACTGTTGGCCACTTCGAAGCTTCCCGACTTATCATTAATCGCTCCGGTAAACGACCCCTTAATATGACCAAACAATTCACTGCCGGCCAATTCTTTGGGCAGCGCCCCACAATCGATTGCCACGAACGGTTTGTCGCCGCGTTTACTAAACTGATGAATAGCCTGCGCCACGAATTCCTTTCCTGTGCCGGTCTCCCCATGTATAATGACGGAGATATCTGCAGGTGCAATTAACTCGATGTATTTCTGAACGGTCTGTGACTGAATACTTTTACCGACAATAAAGGCATTGCCGTTAGAACCATGTCTCCCACCTTTTGCCTCTATGGATACAACCTCTGCCGCATTCCGTTTCTGGTTTTTTGCGATGGTTTCCTTTATGGTTACCAGCAGTTCATCCGGATATAATGGTTTCGTGATATAGTCGCTTGCACCGTACCGGAAGGTTTCAACGGCAGTCCGCACATCAGAATATCCCGTAATAATAATAACGGCCGCGGAGGGTTGTAATAGTTTTATTTTACGCAACATGTCAACCCCTGTTTGATCAGGAAGTCTATAGTCGCACAGGATGATATCGTACTCTGAACTTCTCAATAACTGAAGTCCATCGTCGCCGCGGTACGCTACATCCACCCCATAATTGTTCTTGATGAGGAACTTTGATAAGATCAGGCAAATATCTTTGTCGTCGTCTACTATAAGTATTTTGTGCATAGTGGAATAAGTCAGGAAGGGTAATTTTTATTTTGCGTGTACATTCAATTTCTGGAGCGAATCCTCTATCGATCTTTTTGAAAATGGTTTTGACAGAAAGATATTGGCACCTCGTTGCAACGCCCTTTGTCGTTCGCTGTCCATGGCGCTTATTACAATCACCTTCGAGGAGCTTTTGGAATCCTGTAAAACCTTCATCAGTTCATATCCGGAACCATCAGTCAAATTCAAGTCGACAAACAGAAGGTCATACGATGTGCTTGCTATTTTCGCAAGCGCTCCTGCCATTGTCAGGGAAAACGAAGCGTTGTACCCCAGTTTCGTAAGATGCCGGGTTACCAGCTGGCAAATGTCCAGCTCATCATCAACCACCAGAATGCTGCCCATATTTACCGATTCAAAGCTAAATCGCCATGACGCTTCAATAAAGGTAGCATTATCTGATGCCGCTTCCGGGTAATCTGTGCCTGAGACTCAATCCGCCTGATATCGTCAGCGGCCATCTCCTCCTTTGTTTTAAAGGGGAATATCAGCCTTGTCAATATAATAACGAACGCCAGGCTGGATAGATAAGTGCCCGCAAATGTCGCTATTAGTAGTAGTATATCGTTCATAACTCTGTCATTTTCCTTTAAAGTGTAAAAACCATGCCATATGGCCACACTTGGCAGGGTACGGTATTCCACACTTTCTATGGGGCAACTTCTCTACAAACCTGAGGAAATACCTCAACATAAGGCACCCTCAACATGAGTTGATCGGCCTTAAATCACCACTTTTCGAATGGCACGAAAATGTACTTCCCTCTTCTGAAATTAAAACAATACTATTATGGGAAACCTACTTTATGTTATCGCAGTCATACTAATCATTGCATGGTTGCTTGGGTTCTTTGTGTACAGCGCAGGGTCAATCATCCATATACTGCTGGTAATTGCTGTTATAGCAATTATTTTCCGTGTCATTCGGGGTCAGCGTATTTAGGAAAGGAAAAGAGGCTGTTGGTACGTTTACTTTTATCTTAAACTATTAACAGCCTCTTTACTTATGACCATTCGAAACCAGATACTCAAGATAATCTTAAGTGTACTGCTGGGCATTGCCGTACTTCTGGCTATAATCCTGGGGATACTCTCCTATTTCGCCCAGGAAAAAGCTGAGGAAGCATTGAAGTCATCTAATGCGAAGGTTTCTTCCGTTCGCGTAAATCTATTTACGAGATCGGTAGTTATAAACGACTTCGTGTGGTCATATCCGGAAGATAGCCTGGCCCATGTACCCTATTTTATTAAGGCTCAAAATATCCGGATTAGAGGCGTCAGTATTTACCAGTTTCTTCTCCGCAAAAAACTGCACATCAACAAATTGTTAGTGGAGGGGGCAACGATTCATTACAACCGGATGCACCGCCCTAAGGACACGAAAACCGGCAAAAAGAACATTCAAATTAACGGTATATCCATCGGTCAGATTTCGCTGAAAGACATCCATACCACTATCTTCTCCGACACCATTCCCGAATATTCAGGCACCATTAGTTTAACGGTTAACGATATTGAGCTGGCAGATATCAAAAAAGCCAACGACGTATCGCAGTATTTGATCGAATCAATTGAAGGGAATATCACCCGGATCCAGATACATGAGCAAGGAAGTATGTATACCACATCGATCTCCCAACTCTATATTAGCAGTGCTGAAAAGCAAGTCATTATGGATTCTATTTTACTTATACCAAACTATTCCAAGTATGACTTCTCCAGAAAAGTCGGAAAGCAGGTAGACCGGTTTAGTGCGTCATTCCCTAAAGTTTCTGTCACCGGATTGATCTTCAATAAATTAAAAGACAGTCTGTTTACAGCTTCTGAAGTAGTCATCTCATCAGCCGAACTGTTTGTATATCGCGACAAGCGCCTTCCGTTTATTAAAAAAGAAAATACACCTCTTCCCATGGCGCTGCTCAGAACACTTCCGTTCGGTGCTGCAATAGACACGGTAACCATTACGGATGCTAAAATAACGTACGAGGAATTCCCCGAAAAAGGTTTTCAAACTGGTCAGGTCACTTTTGACAAATTATATGCTTCGCTCGATCATATCAGCAACCGCGAATACTATTCTAACTACAAACAATCAACACTTATTGTATCTTCCAACATCAACCAAGGGGTGATCAACGCGGAGTTTTCATTACCCTATGGGGATCCGCAGATCTACAACGCGAAGGGAAGCATTACAAACCTTGAATTAAGCCAACTCAATCCAATACTGGAAAACCTGGCCTTCATCAGTATCTCCTCCGGAACACTGAACCAGTTAACCTTCAATTTTGATTATAATGACATTGTATCCAGGGGATCACTTGTGGTTAACTACGACAATCTCAAAATTGTCAGTATGACAAAAGAAAAAGAATCCACCAAGAATGAATTCAAGAGTTGGATTCTTAATACAGCAATTAAATCGGACAAAGATAAAAGTGTAGACAAGGTCCGGCGGACAGGCACCATTTATCTTGAAAGAGACCGAAAAAAGGCCATCTTCAATGTGTGGGTTAAATCGTTGTTCTCCGGACTAAAATCCAGTGTATTGGACTCATCAACAAAAAAAGAAAGAGAAAAGTAATGTGGGGCATCACTAAACTTTCTCAACAACAAACCTGGAATTATTCAGGTTTGCAGAACGCAGAACTAAACTAAATACAATATGAAAACCCTTGGGATTATTTTACTTGTCATCGGCGGAATTATGACCGTGTTCACTGGCTTTAATCTGGTGACAAAAAAGAAAGTTGTTGACATCGGACCTATCGAAATTAACAGCACGGAAAAAACACCTATCTATTGGTCGCCCATTACTGGAGGGATATTGGCGGCAGCCGGCCTTGTGATCCTTGTTATGGGCAAAAAGAAAGGATAGTAATTTTAAATCCGGAAACTGCGTGAGCTGGGAAAAGTCAGTCAGTGTTCATATTTGGCTGCGCCCCCCCCCCCCGGAGATGGGATATAGATGTCAAATGTGGATCCCTTGTTTGGTACACCTCTCGCGGTAACCAAACCATCGTGATTTTCGACTATCTTTTTTACGATCGCGAGCCCAATACCAGTTCCTGGATACTTGTCTCTCTCGTGGAGACGCTGGAATACTTCGAAAATCTTTTCGTTGTACTCCGGTTCAAAGCCGATGCCATTATCGGCAACGGTAAGGTGATAATACTGCCTTGTACCCATCAACCTGGCCCCGGAATCACCTTTCTGAAGCTGATCACCACTGGCAACTTCGCCTGTAATGACAATACGGGGGGGAGTCTCATCGGTTGAAAATTTAAGTGCGTTGGCAATAAGGTTGCTCATCAATTGATAAAATTGAAAAGGAATCACGTAAAGCTCACCGAGATTATGTGATTCAATCGTTGCATGTGTTTTGTGAATGGTCTCTAAAAGATCCTTCTTTGCCTCCTCAACGACGTCATTGAGATTCGTTTTCACAAACACCCTTGTCGTGTTGGTTACGCGCGTATACGCCAGCAAATCCTGAATGAGAGACTGCATCCGACTGGCCGACGCCTGCATACGTTTAAAATAATCCTTCCCCCTGTCAGATAATACTTCCTGTTCACTTTCCACTATTCTCGAAGCAAAAGTCTGGATTTTGCGGAGCGGCTCCTGCAAATCATGGCTGGATACATAGGCAAATGACTCCAACTCTTTGTTGAGGTTCAGGAGCTCCAGATTTTTTTGAATCAGTGATTCATTCGCTTCGCTCAACTCGGCAGTGCGTTGATCCACTTTTTCTCCCAGCTCCCTGGCAAAGTTCTGCTGTATAACCTGGATTTTTTCGCGGGCAATTACCTGATCGGTAACCTCATAGCCGAAAACCAGAATGGAATGTATTTTCATATTCTCATCGTAGATGGGCTGGTAGCTGAAATTGAAATACCTTAATTCAGGTACCAGCCCTTCGTCACGGGCCAATAAAATGGGAATATCAACCCCCACATACGGCTCGCCTGAAAGGTAAACGTGGTCGAGAATCTCGTTAAATTCCTGACCCTCCAATTCAGGAAGCGCCTGCATAATCGGCTTCCCTTGTATTTCGCGTTTCCCGAACAAGTTTTGATACCGCTCATTCACTAACTCATACACATGATCGGGTCCAACAAGCGTACAAATAAATCCGGGAGCCGTCATGAGTAAGTCCTGTACCATCGCAGCCTGAGCTTCCATTCTCTTCCGGGACATTATCTGATCGGTAACTTCGGCAACAACAACAATAATTCCGGTAACCGTTTTGTCCGCCTCCAGTAATGGCTGGCAAACCAGGTTAAAAAATCCCTGTCTTAATTTTCCTTTCCTGGACAGATGAATTTCGATCTCATTCCCAATAAATGAAGTACCACTTACCTGCACCCCTTCCAATAGCTCTTTGATCTCCTGAGTCAGGAGTTCGGGTAAGGATTGAAATAACGGTTTACCGATGAAGTTCTTTTCCTTATCCACCAATTGCAAATAAAAATCATTCGCCAACTCAACCGTGTAATCTTTCCCCTTTAGAATACATATGGCAACCGGTGCCTGCATCACCAGGTTTTGAAATCTGTTTAGCAGTTCGCTTTCCTTGTCCCGGTGTTTCCGTTGGACTGTAATATCTTCGATCGCCAGCAACACCAATTTTTCAGCACCGGCATCGCGCTTTATCTCGCTTGCATTCAACAGCACTATCCGATCACCGGCATTTTTGAAGTTGTGCCTGACCTCAAAATCCTGAATCTTTGATTTCTCCGGAAGTACCTTTTCCAGTAACACGCGCAATTCAGGAATATCCCATTGGTGGTCACTCATCTCATACATTAACCTGCCTTCTGTTTCCTGTCGGGTCACGTGAAACGTTTTGTAAAATGCGCTATTGGCAGTTTTTATTCGCATGTTCTTATCCAGAACAAGGAATGGCTCACGTACGGTTGCCACAATCGCTTCTGCATAATCCTTTGCCTCTGTAATTTGTTCGTTGAGATTAATAATCTCCTGATTGACTACCATCAACTCCTCATTGGTACTCTGCAGTTCTTCTTTGCTCGTCTCCATCTCCTCATTCAAACTCTGCAATTCTTCGCTGGTGCTCAGTAACTCTTCATTGTCGCCTTGTAACTCCTCATTTGTCGTTTCCTGGTCCTCCATTACAATTCGCATGTCTTCATTGGTCTGGATCAGCTCCTGTTCCAGTTGTTGTATGCGCAAATCCTTTTCATCCCCTGTAAATTTAGATGATGAGCTCCTGGATGCACGGTACAGGGGTACAGTCTTTCCATCGGTACGATCATGAAAAAGAACTAAATAATGGGGCTCAATGGTATTGGCTAGTGGAACAGCTTCCAGAGAAATCTTGTGGAACTCTCCGTTTACCGGCAGGGAAATATTTTCCCTTATAACAGAGACTTTATCCG
Organism: Chryseolinea sp.; assembly: GCA_041737945.1. Taxonomy (GTDB): domain Bacteria; phylum Bacteroidota; class Bacteroidia; order Cytophagales; family Cyclobacteriaceae; genus Chryseolinea. The sequence continues at coordinate 4,187 of JBGSQQ010000038.1, read as the reverse complement.
TTTTTGCCTTGTGGAGAATGTTGCGCAATTCAAACGCCAATTCCCTTTTTGCCATTTTCAGCAAATTATGACTTGGCTTTCCGGCCAGCTGTTCGAGGTATCTACCCGTGCTTCCCCGGAATTGTACAATGTCCATGGCCTCATTCACCACTACCCCGGCGGGCGTATAGCTACTTAGCAGAATTTCGTCAACCGCCTTTTGAAAATCGGTATGGGTTGGCTTGTTCTCCTGCTTAACTTCAAACTGAAAAAAACTCTGATCAACGCGGGGGTTAGGTGCCTGTATGGGTCTTCCTGGCACATCCTTTCGTGAAAAAAACTTATCAGTCTTACTGACGGGTGCAAATAACTCAGGGACGCTGCTTATTGTCTCCGTTTTACCCAGCCATAAAAATCCTTTATGGTTTAATGAGTAATGAAAAGTGGTAAGTGCCTTCTTTTGCAGGTAAGGTTCCATGTAAATAAGGACGTTGCGGCAACATATCAGGTCCATCTTGCCAAAATGCGGATCCCTTAAAAAGTTGTGTTCGGCAAAAACGCACGTATCCCTGATAGGCTTTATCACCTGATACCGTTCGTTTGTTCTGGTGAAATATTCAGCCTCGCGTTGTGGTGTTACGCCTGCCATTTCATGCTTTGAATAAACGCCTCTACGGGCCTTGGCAATAGCTGGCTCACTTATATCCGTAGCGAAGATCTGCACTTTCTTCTCATTTTGTTCGCCCTGCATTTCATGTAGGGATATGGCAATAGAGTATGCCTCTTCGCCGGTGCTACAGCCTGCAACCCATACCCGAATGGGTTCACCGGGCTTTTTGTTCTTGAAGATGACTGGCAAAACGGAATCAAGTAAATAAGCAAACGAATTGGGATCGCGAAAAAACGAAGTGACCGGAATCAACAGGTCCATATACAAAATATCCTGCTCCTCTTTATGATCTCTTAAATAGTTCAGATAACTGGCGGGGTCTTCCTTCTTACTCAACGCCATCCTTCGAACTAGTCTCCGGTGGATCGTGGTTTTTTTGTAATGGGTAAAATCTGTTCCCTTTCGGATCCGCAATAATGAGATTATCTGCCTGAATACATCCTCATCACTTGGAGGCAGGTTTAGCTCACCATTCCCATCACCATGTAATCTTTTGTTGAGTTCCAGGATTTTTTGCGGGATCATTTCTGGTGAAAGAACAAAATCGACAACACCCGCCTGGACTGCACTATTGGGCATACTTCCATACGCCGCAGATTCACCATCCTGCGCGAAAGTAATACCGCCGTGATCCTTGATAGCCTTTAATCCTGCCGTTCCATCGGTGGCCGTACCCGACAAAATCACACCAATAGCATGACTTTGATGTACCTCCGCTAATGAAGTAAAGAACAGATCGATGGATAGATTTCTTTCATTCCGGCCCTGCATAGAACGCGGACTTAGTTGCAGCACACCGTCGTTCGCTACCAGCATCTTATTACTGGGTATGATATAAATATGATCGGGTACTACTTTAATGTCATTGGATATTTCCACTACCGGTATAGGGGTAACCTTCTGCAATAACTCAGGAAGGATGCTTTCATGATTGGGATCAAGATGTTGCACCAATACATACGCCATTCCTGAATGCTCTGGAATCACCTTGATAAGTCTTTTAAAAGCGTCGAGGCCTCCGGCTGAAGCACCAATGCCCACTACGGGGAACAGGTTGGACGAAAGTTGTTTTGCTTTTTCCTTAGTTGCTTTCATTAGTACAGGACTCAGGTGAAAGCAAAAATTCCTTTCGGGAAGCACGCGGATGGTCTGTCTCTGAGGTTTTTGTCAACGCGACGCGGATTACGCTCACAAGCTGAGAGAACTCGTTGGGCTTGCAGATATAATAGTCTGCCCCATTCGCATACAGCACGTTGACCATATTCTCTTCCACCGAGGTAGACAGAATGATTACCGGAAGGAAGTGGAGCCTTTTGCTTCCCCGAATTTCTTTTAAACAGTCGAATCCATTTTTGCGTGGCATGTTCAGATCAAGAAAAAGGAGATCTGGCAGTGGGTCCATCCGGCTCAGGACTTCCATGAGTTGCTCTCCATTAGGCACGGTGGATAGTTTCGTGTCCAGAAGTAGCTCGCCCAGTGCATCCCTGAAAAGAAGACAATCATCTGCATCATCATCGGCCAGGAGTATAGTAATTGTCGGAAGTGTGTGAGCGGGCATAGCTATGTAAGATATAAACATTTGTGCGATAAGCACCATACGTAACACTTCTCAAGGTAGTACAATTAGGCTGCCAGTTCAGCAATAGATGTTCCCGGCAGAAATTAATAAGTAAGGTGATAAATTTCTACACTGGCCGGGTACTTTTTTCCACAGTCACTGCCTTGATTCATAACAAATGAGAAACATCGCGCGTGTTATAATTCGTTAAAAAATTCCCCGAAAGCCTGTGGCATGGTATTAGTCAGCCTTGGCACTCCCATTCAATCTCGAATAAAACTCCCCATAGAGAAATTAATTCCTCACACCACGAAGGGCAATTTGCCTCCACGACACCGATAAACTGTTCTTTTGCGAGTGGTCCTATTCTTGGGCAATGTTTTTCAAACAAACACTACAAGTATGAAAACTAAAACCACCAATGCGTCAAGATCGACCTCTTATGTGAAGTCAGGGTCTAAGTCTTCGAAGGAAACGCTGGAAGATATTTTCGAAGACATGTTGAAAGACATCTACTGGGCAGAAAAAAATCTGTTGAAAGCTCTTCCTAAAATGGCGAAAGCATCCCATAGCGAAGAACTCACGGAGGCCTTCAATTTACATTTGGAACAGACGCAAGTTCAGATCCAGCGGATCGAGGATTGTTTCGAACTTTTGGAGAAAAAGGCGTCGGCAAGTAAATGTGAAGCCATGAAGGGTCTTATAAAAGAAGGAGAAGATACTATTGAGAAGTATGAAAAAGGTCATGCGCGTGATGCCGCGATAATAGCTGCGGCGCAGAAAATTGAACACTACGAGATCTCGGCTTATGGCACCATGCGAACTATGGCGAAAGTGCTGGCGAAAACCAAATGCGCCGAATTATTGGAAATGACGAAAGATGAGGAAGCTGAAACCGATGCTAACCTTACGGAGCTCGCTGAAAAAATAAATCAGCTGGCCGCAGAAATGGAAGTAGCAGAAGTCGAATAGTCAGTTTAACTAATTAAATAGTACTATTCCTTACTTCAACTTACAACTTATGTTGAAATATTCTGTATCTTATTTTGATAGGACAGTTCATCAGAACCAGTCCAGTCTCATTTCATCGCCCCCCTCACGGGCCGGGGAGGCCCCGCATGTTCCATCAGGGCTGCACCCAATCCCTGCCTACCGGCAGGCAACCGGCAGGCAGGCGCACATGCTCCTTCCAGTCCGAAGATTGGCTGATGCCCTGCTGAAACATGCTGGAAATTAATGTGCATGTGTAAGCGTGCGGTAGCGCAAATTTGATTTTATGCATTGATGAAGGAAGTTGAAGTAGGACTATTCACTTATTGTTAAAAGAGGTCACCGGTTGTGGCCTCTTCTGCTTTTCGACAACTCAAAATTATAAATAACAATAACCGAGGGGCGAGAGCCAACGAAATCACATGAAGACAAAAGACACAACATTAAAAATGGAGACTCTTTCCGAACTTACAAATGATGCCTTTTCTAAGGGATACACAGAAAGTTTTAAGGTAGTAACCAGTGGACTTTCCACGGCAGACGGTAGCATAGTGTATAACCCACAAGACATAAGAATTTCAAATTTCTATCGTTTTGAAGGCTTCTCTGACCCTCAGGACAATTCTATTCTTTATTTGATTGAAACGAATGATGGCAAGAAAGGGACCTTGATTGATGCGTATGGACCTGATGCGGACGCAAAGATATCAAGCTTCATCCGTCAGGTAGAAATTATTGGGAAAGCCTGATCCAACGCTATTGTAATATTTGGAAGAGGACTTTCTCTTAGGGCACCTCTAAAAACTCTTTTGTCCTTCTCTAATGGAGAAGGGAAGGCTTGCCTGCCGATAGGCCATAGCCGTCAGGCTAATTTGTTAAGTAATTGATGATGAGGAGGAAAAAAGAGTTTAGTGCGTAGAATCCCGTTTGGGATTCAATGTCTTTCTTCCCATTTTTATATAGTTTTTATTTTTAGAAGGGGCGGGGTTT
>JBGSQQ010000013.1:0-96941 GCA_041737945.1 Chryseolinea sp. | reverse complement strand
TTATTCTGAATATTCTGTCGTGCGGTGGAAAAATTTTAGCTCTTTTGGTTGCGAAGTGGTCGCCAGTGTGTCGGGCAACCTAATGTGCTAAAAGTGCGGTGGGGTTCCTTTTTCATTGCCTTTATGCAGCAAAAATCCTTTGTCATTCTGTCTCTGTCTGGTTTCTTACACTGACGGCTAACAATCCGTGTTTATGACGGCTGCGGTTTTCGAATCGCGTTTCTGTCCACGAGGCCGAACGAAATATAAAACTAAACTTCAAAATTAACACGTCACCCGCAGCTGGCATAAACACACTGTTGGGCGTAGTGCCTGTCCCCAGCTTTACTGTTTGATTACTTTTCCGTCCTTCATTACAAAAGCAACTTCTTTAATTGCATCAATATTGTCAAGCGGATTTTCTTTAAGTCCAATAATGTCTGCATAATAAGATTTTTCTAAAAAACCTCTTTCTTTTTCTAAGCCTAATAGCTGTGAAGCATTCATTGTCATACTTTGCAAGATATAAGAAGGTGGAATTCCTGCAGCTTTCCAGTTATTCAGTACTTTAAGATTTGATTGAATTCGATTGAATCCAGGAAGGTCGATTACAATATCTGTCCCAAACGCCATCTTAGTTCCAATTGCATAAGCTCTTTTAAGTCTGTCTATATCAATGTTCTCCCAAGTTTTAGCTCTTGTAGAATCCATTCCATAGGCATACCAATTGTCAAAAGAAAAGTCTGTACCGACTAAGAAAATTCCTTTGTCTTTCATTAATTGAAGTTGGGTGTTGTCTAACCCAAAACCATGTTCAATTGCAGCAGCACCTCCTAAAATTACATTATTAGCTTCTTCTCCACCCATCTTCACATGAACCGTAACCTTTAGACCATATTTTTTAGCTTCAGCAACTGCCGCTTTTATGTCTTCAGCATTGTAAATACCGTTGTCACCAGTCACCATTTTAATTACAGTAGCTCCGTTATAAATGTTTTTTCTGATGGCTTTTATGATTTCCTCGGGAGTGTCAGCATCAATATACTCCCAATCCCAAAAATGTTCATGTTCTGGGTTAATGTTAGAGGACTGTCCACCGTATGGTGCAATGATTTTTCCAGCATAGATTATTGTTGGTCCTTGTATCCATCCATTGTTGATTGCTTTAATTATGTCTGCTGTTGCGTAGTTTGCGTCATTACCAATTTCTTTAATGGTTGTAAAACCATTGTCTAAAAATTGTTTGGCAACAACTGAACCCCTTATTGCACGTAAAGCATTGCTTTCTGTAACATTAACGTCATTCCAATTTCGTGTTCTGTATGATAGATTGCTTGTAATGTGAACATGGCAATCCATCAATCCTGGCAACACCCATGAATTAGATAGGTCAATTAATTTGTCTGCGTTACTGAATTTTAGGCTAGTTCCTACCTCCTTTATTTTGCCGTCTTGTACAATAATGATTTGATTGTCTAACATTTTACCGCTTCGCGCATCAAACATATGTCCGGCTTTGATAACAGTAGTTTGTGCACACAACGAAAGTGTCATCAGGAAAAATCCAGTTAAAATAATAGCTTGTTTATACATTTTTGTGTCTAGGTTTATATGCCTGATTTGTCTCATTTGTCTATCTACTTGTCAAAGGTTAGTGGGAACTATTTGGCATTACGCCCAACATCTGTGTATCTGTATGTCTGATATAACCCTTTTGTCTGGAGGGTCGTGAGTGGGTGACACAGATGTTTTCAAGAGCCAAAGTGATTGTATTTGTAAACATTTCAAAACCGGATCGAAAGTTTTTCAATCGGACTCCGAACATCCCGCAAATGTCGATTGCTGACGTGCGCATAAACTTCTGTGGTTTTAGGCGAATTGTGGCCCAATAATACCTGAATATAACGCAAATCAGTTCCGTTCTCCAACAAATGGGTGGCGAATGAATGTCGTAACGTATGGGGAGTGGCCGGCTTTTTGATACCCGCGCGTTGCAGTGCGCGTTTCAAAATATTAGAAACACTTTTTGAACTGTACGGAATACCTGGCCCGCCTTCAAATAAGTAAACTCTGGGACGAAAAGCCAAGTAATACTTGCGTAGTAAATCAATGGTAGTCGGACCAAGAACCGTTGTCCGGTCTTTCTTCCCTTTTGCCTCACGGATTAAAACGAGTTTTCGGTCAGATTGGATATCTGTCAACCTGAGCAGCAGTAATTCTGAAATTCGAAGGCCGCAACTGTACATCGTCACCAAGATGGCTTTATGCTTAATGTTATGCACGGCGTCGAAAAGGCGAACAACTTCCTCTTCGCTTAATACCAGGGGCAGTTTCCTTTCTTTATTGGGTCTATCTATTTCGTAAAAACGCTGCGGCATATCCAGCACCTGTTCGTAATAGAACTTGATCGCATTAATTGCCTGATTTTGATAGGATGATGATTTCCCGGCTTTTACAATCCCATAGATGTACGCCTTAATATCCTGCTCGTTCAGGTCGCGCAAGGGGCGGGTCCTGTAGGTATAGGCAAAATCCGCAAACAAGGCACAATATGAACGCGCGGTGTTGAAGCTGTAGCGTCTGGTCTCCAGGAGTTGAATGTATTCCAACGGACAATACCGTAGCACGTGACCTGGCACTTCCCATTTTTCCTTTAAGGGGCCGAAGTCTTCATCTCCTCCATAGGTATGTATCGGCTTGTTCTTATAAAAAAACTTGTAGTTGATCCATGCAACACCCCGGAACCGCTCCAAAATATCCTTAAGATTAGCGTCTGTGTTGAGAATAAAACGCATGTTGTGGTCATCCGAATATTGAACATTATCCATGCCGTCTACCATGAGGTCAATCACCTTCGTGGGATAATACTGTAACCCGATGCATTTGGCGCCTGTTATCATCAGGTTGCGGAGAGTAATAATAGGAAGCTTATTCATATTGATGGAAAAAATTTGGCTAACACTTGTGCAAGAGTAGACAAAGGCAGTATTTTAGGTGTGTGGTGAAGCGTGTAAATCCGGAAACTTCCGGGTAGAGACACGAACAACGTTGTGTAAAATCATTTTTATTACCGTTATGAATAAACGCACATGTCCAATCTGCCAGGATCCCCTTTTGGGCCGGGTGGATAAAAAGTATTGCAGCGACCAGTGCCGGGCTGTAGCAAACAACAAAAAGAAAATCGAAACGCAGCAAATCCTGATTATCACCAATCAGATACTGCGCAAAAACAGGACAATACTCAAAACCCTTTGCCCTCACGGAAAAGCCACCGTTCGAAAAGAAGTCCTCATTTCAATGGGGTTCAACCTGAATAACTTTACCTCCATTTTCATCACCGGTTCAAGGCAGGCTTACTATATGTGCTATGATTTCGGCTACCTCCCCATCATGGAAGGCCAAACAGAAAAAGCACTGATCATCAGCCGACAAGACTACATGTCCGACTGGAACCCGTGGAAGTATGTAAAGCGAGAATAAATCTTGATTGCCCCGAAGAAGATTCCATAACTTTTCATTCTCAGTATTGAAGCAATTAATCGTCGATTTAATTTCCATCGATAAAACTTTACTTCCAGTAGATGCATCCTTATCTGACAGGACTTGCCCTAAGCTTTGGTCCTGGACGAGAACTCAAGAATGGGCGGAGCAAATGAAGTCAATCATCAACCAAATGGTTCAATACCAAGATTGGGCTCATGGTAATGCCAGTCTGACTTCAAAACTGCATGAAACGAAAACAGCTAGTCTGTACAATAAAGTACAACTAGCTGAGTTAGAAGTGGACCCGCAGGGATTCAAACCCCGAACCTTCTGATCCGTAGTCAGATGCTCTATTCAATTAAGCTACGGGTCCAATAGGACAGTGTGCGTGTGAATTTTGGAGTGCAAATGTAAAGAATAATTTCACTCAGCAAAAGAAAACGGTTTTGCCCTGACCACAAAAAGGGTATTTTTGCGGCTAATTAATGATTAACAGTACTACATGATCAAGCAATTCGCGGGTATTATCATTCTAACAGCAATATCATTCACGGCATTCTGCCAAACGGCTACCACACCCAGTAAAACTTCCGCACGCCCGGATATACCAGGTACATTTGTGCTGGAATTCGGGTTTAACCAGGATGTTGGCGGTCCAAATGAGTTCAGTTTGAATTTCTGGGGATCACGCACCGCAAATGTTTACTATCAATATGAGTTCCGTATCCTCAAATCGAATTTCAGCTTCGTACCGGGGATCGGATTGAGCATGGAACGGTTTAAATTCGGCAACGACTATACCATCGGCTACAGTTCAAACACCAGTGGCGATGTCATTATGATCCCTCCGGCAAATGCCGTTGTTCCTAATATTCAAAAGTCAATGCTGATTACAAATTACATCGACGTTCCCCTTGAGATCATGTTTACGCTTAATCCTGACGACCCCTCCAGAAGTCTTAAAACCGCTATTGGGGGAAGGATTGGCTACTTGTACGACTCGTTCAGCAAAATAAAGTACAAGGAAAATACAGAGACAAAAAAGTTGAAGGATAAACAGGATTTTAACCTGAACAAGATTCGATATGGACTGACCGGACGTATTGGATTCGGCGCCTTCAGTATATTCGGATATTATAACCTTTCTCCACTCTTCGAGGAAAACAAGGGTCTGAAGGACAATAATACCACCTACAACAACTTCCCAACCTATACAATCGGGATCTCCCTGGCAAGCTTTTAGAATTTCGAATGCATGAACGATCTACCTGTTTCATAACAGGTAACGTCGTTGCTTAGATCTTTTGAGTGGTGCTCTTTTTTGGGGCTTCTTTCTTGGAATACGTCGGGCAGGTATACTGACTGCACGCGGAAATAAAGACTACTAAAACAACAAATACAAGAAGCTTTTTCATTTGTTATGACTTTGGTTATAACAAAATTATAATTCTTTTATAATAAAACAAACCCCAAATAGCCAAAATCAGGGGGTTTTTGAACCAATCACTCGACTAACAGGTTGCACCCCCGAATATCGCTGTTGTCCATCCGTCCCAGCACCTCGAACGTCCCATCATCATAAACCTTCCCAAGGTCCTCTGTTTCAATAAATGCAATAGAGTGGATATTCGCCAGGTCAATTACGTTTATTCCTCCCGTCTGGCCCTTGATCCCCTTTTCCAGCGGATCGGTAAGTTCTCTCACTAATACCCTCATCCAGGGGGGACAAACAAATCGCTCGTCACCACGGGTATACGCCTGGGAGAGTAATTCTGTCATCCCATACTCCGAAAAAATCTTCCCTGCGCGCAGTGTTTTAGTAAGGATTTGGTGTAATTCCGCCCGGGTTATTTCCCTCCGCCTGCCTTTCATTCCCCCCGTTTCAAGGATCAACACCCGGCTCAAATCAACCTTGCATTGCTCAGCTAAATCCAATAAGGCAAACGATACTCCCCATAATAAAATCTTCCGGTTGTCGTCATGAAGTCGTTGGATATCCCCCAATAATCGGTCGGTATCATGAAGATAGAAGGACGAATAAGCAGATGAACTTGCCTTGATAAAATGATCTATCATCGCGATGAGGGATGACCCCTGACGTTCCAGATAAGAAGGCAACAAGGCCAGTAAATGAAAATCGGTAAGCGAGCCAAAAAAGAACTCAAAACATCGCCGGGCGTGATGAAGATAAAACTCCATACTCGCTACCGCATGACGGCTAGCCACACTGCTGCCGGTTCCGCTGCTCGTAAATATCACCTCCGGATTCCAATCACCGGACTTCAGTAGGTGGTGTTTAAAAAACGAAATAGGCAGAAACGGGATTTGCTCCAGATTCTTCACCGACCTGATGTCGATGGAGAGGTTTTTAATAAAAGCGTGATAAACCGGGTTATTTGAAGCCTGAAAATGAAATAATTCGAGCGCAATATCGGTAAAGGAGTGATCGTTTACGGTATATAATTTCGATTCAAAACTTTTAAAAGTATTCAAGCGTTAAGTATCTTAACCCATTCAAAGGTAAAGGATGAAAGCTACAAAAGGGGCATTATTATTTGGAATTTGCGTGGTGATTGTCAGCGCCTGCTTCGATCCACCGCAATTTGGCCTTGTGCCACTCATCGACTATGAAAGTATCTATTACCGGGAAGCCAAAGCAATTGGTGAACGTGACTCCCTTGTGCTAAGCATTTCATTCAAGGATGGCAACGGTGACTTAGGCCTTTCCGGCACCCAGATTGAACCACCCTTCCACGATCTTAACTATTATCTTGCTAGCAACGGGAATATCATACCGGTCGAAAAAGAATCGGTGTATTCCAACTTACCTCAGTTCGTAAAAATTCCGCCCGGGGTAACCGGAAAACTCGTTACCGTAAGAACAGATGACGACCCGGCTTACGACGACGATCTACCTTCGTTTACAGATCCATATTCCTGTACCTTCTACGCCTACACAAAAATTTACGTCAATGAAGCCGATATTGATATTTTTGATGAGGAAACTTACAATGTAGATTCCGTAATTTCTGTGCCAAACTTTCCAAAAGTATTTGTGTTGGAAGACACGTTTTACTACAAGAGGAATCCAAACCATGTAAATATCGAAGTAGAATTTTGGGTGAAAGAGTCAAATGGCTATACGCTGTTCGATTGGGAAAAGGAGTTCTGCACAATTTCTTTTAATCAACGCTTTCCGGTGCTGACTGAAAAAACCGGACCGCTTGAAGGAAGCCTTCAATATGCGATGGTTACCACGGGGTTTAAAAGTATTTTTAGTATTAAAACGCTAAAATTAAGGGTACGAATACGCGATCGAAGTTTGAACGTGAGTGAGACTATTGAAACTCCCGAATTCACGCTCGACAAGATCAAAAAGTAGTTTGATTTCCGTATCAGGAGTAATTACTCCGTCCGGCTAATATAAAGGTGAAAATCTGCCTGGATTAGCTTCAGCCATCAGCGCATAAACTTTCTCAAATACTTCTTCTGGATTAGGCTTTGAAAAATAATCGCCGTCCGACGCATAGGCCGGGCGATGGTCCTTTGCTGTGATCGTAACAGGCTTTGAATCGAGGTGTTGAAATGCTCCTTGTTTCTCAAGCACTTCCTGCATCATAAATGACGTGGCTCCACCGGGAACATCTTCGTCGGCAAATACGATCCGGTTGGTTTTTTTAACCGATTCAAGAATGGAATGAGGAACATCAAAAGGCAACAACGTCTGAACATCAATTACCTCACAGAAAATACCGAACTCCTCCAATGCTTCTGCGGCTTCCATCACAACCCGACACATCGAGCCATACGTTACCACCGTCACATCACTTCCTTCCTTTAGGGTTTCAGGAACGCCAAGCGGAATAGTAAACTCGCCAATATTATCCGGAAGCTTTTCTTTTAACCGATAACCATTCAAACATTCGATAATCACAGAAGGATCATCGGATTTTAACATGGTATTGTAAAAGCCCGCAGCCTGTGTCATGTTCCGCGGCGAAATAATAAACATCCCCCTCAAAGAATGCAGCAACATTCCAATCTGGGAACCGGCATGCCAAACACCCTCCAGTCGGTGACCGCGTGTCCTCACTATTAATGGGGCCTTCTGACCGCCCTTTGTCCTGTAATACAAACATGCCAGGTCATCTGACAACGTAGGCAAGGCATAAATAAAATAATCGAGATACTGAATTTCCGCGATAGGCTTCAACCCGCGAAGCGCAGTGCCGATTCCCTGGCCAACTATCGTACATTCACGAATTCCGGTATCGGTCACCCGAAGTTCTCCGTGTTTTGCCTGCAACCCGGCAAATCCCTGATTCACATCGCCAATTTTTCCCACATCTTCTCCAAATGCCAGGACGCGCGGGTCCCGGCTTAATGCAGCGTCAAAACATGCCTGCAAAATCTCTCTGCCATCTACCAGGGGTGATGAATCGGAATAGACAGGATCAATCCGCTCAACCTTCAGGGCCGACTCATCCGATACACTTACCATGTGAGAACTGTAGCGATCAAAGTTGTCCGCTTCCATAGCTTTAAGCCACGCTAACAAATCATCACGCTCAGCGGATGTTTCACCGGCAAGTAACCTGGCGGCCTGTTTCGCTGCGCGCATGGTCTCCAGCCGCGTAGGGTTAATTGCTTTTACAAGGTCCTCTTTGATCAATGCTATAGCTGACCCTCGCTTGGCCTGACGAACGGCTCTTTCCAGAATTCCTGTCACAATACGCTGGTCCTTGCGGACATCTTCCATAAATGCTTTCCAGGCCCGCTCCTTGGCTTGCTTCGCGGAAAGTTTGGCTTCCTGCTCAATCGAGTCTACCTCCTCGGGAAGAATAAGAACATCATTAATAATCCATTCACGCATTTTACGAATACAGTCGTGTTCCACTTCCCAGGCTAACCGTTCCTTCGATTTGTACCGTTCGTGTGAGCCTGATGTTGAATGACCCTGAGGTTGTGTCATTTCCTGAACATGAAAGAGTACAGGCACGTGCTCTTCCCGGCATATCTTTTCCGCTTTGTGATATGCATCGATCAAGCCCGGGTAGTCCCAGCCCTTTACGGTAATAATCTCATATCCCTTTTCAGAATCTGTTCGTTGTAATCCTGCCAATGCTTTCGAAATACTTCCCTTCGTAGTATGGTATTCCTGCGGCACAGAAATGCCATACTCGTCATCCCAGATTGAGGTGAGCATGGGCACTTGTAAAACGCCGGCAGCGTTAATCGCCTCAAAGAACATTCCCTCCGAAGTGGAGGCGTTTCCTATCGTACCAAAGGCAATTTCATTGCCATTGTTTGACAGGTTGTTGTACTGCTTTAGTGCATGATTTTCTCTGAACAACTTGGAAGCATACGCCAGCCCGAGAAGTCTCGGCATCTGACCTGCTGTAGGTGAAATGTCCGCACTGCTATTCTTGAGTTCCGTTAAATTCCTGAGATTGCCCGCATCATCCAATAAGCGGGTAGCATAATGTCCATTCATCAACCTTCCCGCGGACGCAGGGTCAGCTTCTACACTGGTATGGGCATACAGTTGAGCAAAGTATTGCTGAACTGTTAATTCACCAATAGCAAACATAAACGTCTGATCGCGGTAATAGCCAGCCCTGAAATCGCCCGCGCGAAAAACCTTTGCCATGGCGATTTGCGCGATTTCTTTACCATCACCAAAAATGCCGAACTTCGCCTTACCCATAAAAACTTCCTTGCGCCCAATAAGGCTTGCTTCTCGGCTTTCAACCGCCAGCCGGTAGTCCGCAAGAATCTCCTTAACTCTCGCTTGCGAATACCTTATCTTAACTTCCTTAATTACACTCAAGGTTCGTGGGTTTGATAAGTGAACAACTGTTAGGTTCAAAAATAGACAATACCGGTTACTTTCAAAAAGCCTGGTACTTTTCTCTATCAAATCAGGAGGATTATTACCAATAAATCGTCGATCCAACTATTTTTTTAACCAATTCGGCACTTAATCAATAATATTTTTATCAATGAAGATCGAACTGGCATTGAACCGACAAAAGCTCCAGATTCTTTTGAATTCTTCGCAATAGAAGAATTAAATCAAATCCAACTCTTCATCAGGGATACGAAATTTGGTTTCCCGGGTAGTTGATGAACTAACGCACAGTCAACCCGCGTGTTCGCCTTCTGGTTTTCAGTTCAGCAAAATTGAATTTTTCCCCGATGCTTTCAGGAGCTAGTACTATATTAGCAGTGCCGAAAGCGAAATCATCATGATAGTAGGAGTTCCCAAGGAAATTAAGAATAATGAAAACCGTGTAGCGCTGACCCCTGCCGGTACGCAGGAATTAGTGAAACGCGGCCATGTCGTATATGTGCAGACTGCTGCCGGCATCGACAGTGGTTTCGCCGATGACGAATACATCAAAGCCGGTGCAAAAATGATTTCCGACCCGGCAGAAGTGTATTCGCTGGCAGAGATGATCATGAAGGTGAAGGAACCTATTGAGAAAGAATACAAACTCATCAGGAAAGATCAGCTCGTGTTTACCTACTTCCATTTTGCTTCCTACGAGCCACTAACCACGGCGATGATATCGAGCGGCGCAGTTTGTCTGGCCTATGAAACAGTCGAGCGATTGGATGGCAGCTTGCCGTTACTTGTACCAATGTCGGAAGTGGCTGGCAGAATGGCCATACAGGAAGGTGCCAAATACCTGGAGAAACCCTTAAAAGGTAGGGGAATTTTATTGGGTGGAGTTCCAGGTGTAAAGCCTGCCAAAGTACTCATTCTTGGTGGTGGTGTGGTAGGAACAAATGCAGCCAAGATCGCTGCAGGAATGGGTGCCGATGTAACCATCATGGATTTGAACATCAACCGTCTTCGTTACCTGGATGATGTCATGCCGAAAAATGTTCACACCGTTGTGTCAAATGAATATACCATTCGTGAGATGATCAAAGACCATGACCTCATTATCGGCGGTGTTTTGGTTCCGGGTGCAAAGGCCCCCAAGCTTATCACGAGAGATATGCTGAAGACCATGCGACCGGGCACCGTACTGGTAGACGTTGCTGTTGACCAGGGCGGATGTATCGAGACCTGCAGACCTACTACCCACGAGGATCCTACCTATATCATTGACGATGTTGTTCACTATTGCGTTGCCAATATGCCCGGAGCAGTGCCGTATACCTCCACACTGGCCCTAACCAATGCAACCCTTCCCTATGCTATCCGGCTTGCTAATCAAGGGTGGAAAAAAGCCTGCCAGGAAAGTATGGAGTTGCGCAACGGATTAAATGTCGTGCGCTGTGAAGTGGTTTACAAGGCTGTAGCCGATACGTTTAGCCTACCGTACAGCGACGTAAAGAAGTTTTTATAAGAATTCACGCTTCAATTCTCAACTATACGCCGGAAAAGATTCCAGCACGGACGTAGTTCCGGCGGCCCAGTCAATTTCACAACAGATGTGCACCAACCCATTGGTTACTGTAAGGTACTTTGCCTTCAGCGTCTGATTATAAACAGAGGCCTGGTGTAGTGTTCTGTCACTTAACTTCTGGTCGGGCGCTTTACATTCTATTACCATCCATGGGACTCCTTCCCGGTTGAATACAACAATGTCCGATCGTTTTTTTAATTCATTAAAGCGCAATCCGCCTTCAATCTTAATCAGCGGCCTGGGATACTGAAGGGAACTGATAAGGAAATGAACAAAATGCTGCCTCACCCATTCCTCTGGTGTAAGGACAAGGTATTTTTTTCGGATGATATCCAGAATAAATACCTGGCCGTTCTCTTTCCTGAGTGTATAATCAAAGGATGGCAGGTTGAGTGTAACCATGAGCGCAAATAAACCAATTTTAACGGTGATACAGAATCTATTAAAGGAGGTAGAGAATGGTTTAGTCATTCACGATTATCTAGTACATTAGGGTATGAAGACAAAACAAGACATCGTTGAAAACTGGCTACCACGTTATACGGGTGTACCACTTAATCAATTTGGAGAGTACATATTGCTCACCAATTTCGACAACTATGTTACCCAGTTTGCCGAATGGCACAACGTACCCGTTCAGGGAACCGATCGTGCTATGCTCAGTGCCACAGCTGAGGGCATTACCATCATTAATTTCGGCATGGGAAGTCCGAATGCTGCGACGATCATGGATTGCCTCAGTGCCATAAAACCAAAGGCCACTCTTTTCCTTGGAAAATGTGGTGGCTTGAAAAGGAATGAAATTGGCGATTTAATTCTTCCTATTGCGGCCATTCGCGGTGAGGGTACCTCTAATGATTACTTCCCCCCAGAAGTCCCTGCCCTGCCTTCATTTGCCCTTCAGAAAGCCATATCGACGACAATCCGCGATAACAACCAGGACTATTGGACGGGCACCGTGTATACAACAAACCGGAGGGTTTGGGAATGGGACGAAGAATTTAAAGCCTACTTGAGGAAAATCAGAGTTATGGCCATTGATATGGAAACCGCCACCATTTTCTCCACGGCCTTTTCAAATAAGATACCAACCGGTGCACTACTCCTTATTTCAGATCAGCCCATGGTTCCAGAGGGTGTTAAAACGGAAGCCAGTGATCATGTAGTGACAAAAAACTTTGTAGAGATCCAACTAAAAATCGGAATCGATTCACTGAAGCAGTTGATCAACAACGGAATGACCGTAAAGCACCTCAGGTACTAAGGAGTGAGGGCCGATCATATCAGGTGACTTTCTGAAAAACAAAAAGCCCCGAACGTTTCGGGGCTTTTTAAGCTAAAACCTTTTGATTAAATTATAAATCGAGCTTTTGATTGGCGGAATACAGGATCTTCCTGGCATTCGCCTTTCTCAGTTCAGTTTCAACGTCGGCTATGAGTCCGCGTTTCGCCTCAACATCGACTTTAAGCGATATGGTAAGCGCATCGCGATCTACTTCGTCCTGCTTCGATTTTTCAGCATTTACCCACTGAATAACGTTCTTAGTTTCTATAAAAACATCGTTCGCCTGAATTTTGGCTTCTTTACCAAACTCTTCGATCTTCTTAGGCGTTCCGATGTACAAATACGAAACGAGTGATTTCTTAACAAGCTTCTTCAACTGCGTAGCCTGCGGCATCTTCTGCTCCACATTGATGCTGGTCTCCCGCATTTTTGTTGTCACCATAAAGAAGAACAACAACATGAACACGACATCAGGCATCGAGGAGGTTGGAATTTTCTGCTCGGTACTTACTTTTTTCTTAAACTTTGACATACCTGTACTGATTTAGTTAACCTCCCACCTTCGTGGGGTCTGCAATTGAAAGTGCCATCGGAATCTCTACTGTTCCGTCAGGCTTCGTGCCACGGCCTTTATCGTACGCTTCGCGGACCTCCGGTGAGACATTCGGATCAGAGGATATTTCACGCCATTGAACGACGCTAACACCGGCACGCTCTGCATAGATCTCATGATACGCTGCCTGACAGGCATCAAGGATGTCAATAAACATTTTATGCGTCGTTCCACGGTCCGCCTTTAGCGATACGATGGCCTTTCCGGGATTGTCCGAGGAAAGAGGGTCCGCTCCGTTGTTAAGGACAAAGATCTTAATCTTATCGGTTAACTCCCGGTTTGTCGAAAACCAAGGGTCACCTTCCACCAATAACTTATCGGAGGAGTTGATCTGGATCTTAAACAAGTTGCGTTCCTGAATTTCCACATCGTCAGGCGGCAGTGCCTCCGGAGGAGGGGGCAAGAAAATTAATAATCCCTTATCGCTTGCTACTGTTGTGGTCATCAAAAAGAACGTCAACAATAGGAAGGCAATATCTGCCATCGAGGCATTAGGGATATCTGGTGTTGATCGTGCCATATTTATTTAAAGGCTTTACTGATTTCCGAATAAAGTAGCGACAGCGCTGCAAGACCCAATACTATAAAAAACATGTTCAGTCCTGCTCCAATTAACTTGGATGACGACTCTGTTACTCCTAATGCTGCAGCCTTAAGGGATACAGCCGAGTCAGCAAGCGCGTAGGATAAACCAAACACGACCACAATAATTCCAATACCTATTCCCGTTTTCACCAGGGCCTTTGGGTCCTTCAAAAGATGAACAATCGGGAAAATTATCGCAGCCGCCAATGCAATGATCAGCAGCGCGTAGAGCAAGTATAAGCCAATATCCAGCATACTTTAATTATTTAACAAGCTTATGCTTTACCAAAATATCTACCAATGAAATGGAAGCATCTTCCATGTTGTTTACCAGGCCATCGATTTTGGAAACCAAATAGTTATACAAAACCTGAAGGATCATACCCACCACAAGACCTCCAACTGTTGTAAGCAAAGCTACCTTCATACCACCGGCAACAATCGACGGAGAAATATCACCCGCTTTTTCGATGTCATCGAAGGCAAACACCATCCCGATAACTGTACCAAAGAAACCAAGCATGGGGCCAAGGGAAATCATCAATGAAATCCAGATAAGACCTCTCTCCAGTCTGCCCATTTCAACACCGCCGTAAGAAACGATTGATTTTTCAACCATCTCAATTCCTTCGTGATATCGCATCAAGCCTTGCGTGAAAATAGAAGCCACAGGACCACGGGTATTGCGTGTAACATCCAATGCAGCGTTTACGCCTCCTTTTGATAAGGCATCTTCAATCTGGACGAGTAATTTTTGCGTATTCGTTGTTGCCAGGTTCAGCGTAATAATTCTTTCAATTGAAATCGCCAATCCGATGATAAGACATATCAGGATGGGAGTCATGAAATTTACACCACCGGCAATAAAAAGGTCTTTTAATACTTCATGGAAACTTTGCTCTTCTTCGGCCACAGCCGATGCATCCGAGCTGGCGATTTCCGCAGGTTCAACAGTTTCCACCGGAGCGGGCTCAGTCTCTGTTGTGTCTGTTTCTTGTGCATAAAGTGAAGAGGACGCCAGTACCCCCAGAAGAGCGATAGTCGCAAATAATTTTTTCATAGTTAAAGGTTTAAGTAGCTTTGAAAGCGCCAAAATTAAACGTTTTGTCGATTTCTAAACACTTTTTAGAAAATATTTCTGTTTGCGGTCGCTACTTTCTTTTTTTTAGGTCTATAATCACTCATGCCAAAGAAAGTCACGCAATTGTTAAAATCTTTGTAATATATTGAAGTTCAGAGTCTGTAGATAAAAAAAGCCCTGGCAAAAATGCCAAGGCTATGCGGAGAGGGCGGGATTCGAACCCGCGATACCCTTTCGAGTATACACACTTTCCAGGCGTGCTCCTTCAACCACTCGGACACCTCTCCTTATATGTTTCCTGGAAATGGGGCACAAAGAAATTAATAAATTAGCCCGTTTGCAACTTATCCGGCAGTCAATTCACCAGCCAGAGAAATACCAATCCGTTCACGTGTTCCTTCTTGTCCATATTCACCCAACAACACCATCAGTTTTGTTACGGCCGCTTCAGTCGTCATATCTGCTCCGCTGATGACACCAATTTGCTCCAGCCGCCTGCTGGTTTCATAACGCCCCTGCAACACCCGACCACCTGGACATTGCGAAACATTCACGACAATTACTCCCCGGTCGATCGCTTTTTTTAATTCTTCCAGAAGCCATGGCAATGTCGGTGCATTTCCTGATCCATAGGTTTCGATCACCACAGAGGTCAACGCCGGAACCCCTAATACAGCCTTCACCACCGATTGATTTATGCCCGGAAACAATTTTAAGATGGCAATATTCGTGTCAAAGGATGAACGGAGTACCAGCTTCGATGCTTGTTGCGGCTTGCGGATGACCGAAAAATTGTAATCGATCTTGACACCTGCCTTTGCCAGCGGTGGATAGTTGCCGGAATCAAAGGCATCGAATTGCATACTTTCCACTTTCTTGGCACGGTTACCCCGAAGCAATGCATAATCAAAATAGATACATACCTCGGGCACCAACGGAAGACCATTGCTGCTGGCAGAAGCAATATCAAGTGCTGTAATGAGGTTTTCACGGGCATCGGAACGCGGTTCACTGATGGGCAACTGTGCCCCCGTAAACACCACCGGCTTGCTCAATCCCTCAAGCATAAAACTCAACGCCGAAGTTGTATACGCCATCGTGTCAGTACCATGAAGAACGACAAACCCATCCTGCTGATCATACTGATCAAAAATGATCTTTCCGATTAGTTGCCAATGCCCGATGTTGATGTTGGAAGAATCAATAGGTGTCTCGAACGAAAACGCGGTTATCTCCAATGCCAGATTTTTTAACGTTGGCAGCTGATCCAGAATGTAGGTGAAGTCAAACGGAACCAGTACACCATCCCGGTCATAGGTCATTCCAAACGTTCCACCGGTATAAATGATCAGGATTCGCGCCCTGGGCTTACCCGGTAGCGCGGTATTAATACTTACTTGTTTCAGATTCATCATGCACCAAATAACTTTTCTGCATTTTTCGTAGTGATGTCTCGTACATCCTCAATCGAACTTTTTTTTAACTCTGCTAATTTTGCGGCCACCAACGGAATGTAGGCAGGTTCATTCCTCTTTCCCCGATGAGGAACCGGCGCGAGGTAAGGACTGTCTGTTTCCAATACCAGATGCTCCAGTCCAACGTCAGGCATAACCTTATCAAGTCCACCGTTTTTAAAGGTCACTACCCCTCCTATTCCTAGATAAAAACCGAGTTTGGTGATTTTTTCTGCCTGTTCGGCGGTGCCTGAAAAACAATGAAATATACCCCGGAGATCACCAACCTGCATTTCCTCAACCAACGCAATAGTTATGTCTATACTTTCGCGGCAGTGAATTACAATGGGCAGGCTATACTTCCTGGCCCAGCCTACCTGTATCCTAAATGCCTCTTTCTGTTGCTCGAAATATGTTTTATCCCAGTACAAATCTGTGCCGATCTCTCCGACGGCGGAAAATCGTCTCTTTGAAAGCCACTCTTCCACAATATAAAGCTCTCTTTCAAAATCCTTCTTAACCGAGCAGGGATGGAGGCCCATCATGGGAAAGCAATTACGCTCCGACCGGCTTTCCAGCTCCAACATCGCATCGATAGAGGTGTGATCTACATTCGGCATAAATATCTTTGTGATACGCTGCTCTTCACAACGATAGAACATATCAGCACGGTCTACGACAAAATCCTGATGATAAATGTGTGCGTGCGTATCAATGTAGTAGCTCATAGATGCCTAAGTGTCAACTGTCCGCAAAAGTATCATAGATTTAGTTGCACGATATACTTTCCGAAAATTATTACTCCGATCGCGACGCTTATCAGGGCAACGAAAAGGACTGCACCAGCTGCTATGTCCTTAATTTTACCTGCAAGCGGCAATCGCTCACGCGTTACGAGGTCTACTAACCCCTCAAGTGCCGAATTGATCATCTCCAACCCAATAACCAGAGCAATACACAAGAGCACCACACTCCATTCAACGGCCGTTATCTGAAAATAGAAGCCAGCAATCACCACAGCAACAGCAACCGCCAGATGAATTTTCAGGTTCAGTTGATCGGCAATGCTGGTCCGCATACCCTGAATGGCATATTTAAAACTTTGGATGAATCGCTTCATACGGGTGTGTCATCGGTTTCACTGATTTCAACTTCAACAGGATCAGAAATTGAAGTGGACAGTGCCTGATCCAAAGCTTCCCTCAGTAATGAAGAATGGTCCTCTGATCTTTCAAACCCGTTGTAATTCTTTAATTCATTCCAGGCAACCATCAGGTCGAATTCTTGTTGCTCCATGGCAAACGCTATCTTCCGTTCCATCAGCCTCGCTGCCAGGTATTCCTGCTCCGTTTGTCCGGGAGTCGGAACAAAGATTGCCATCTTACCCAGCTTGGCCAAATCCATCACCGTGCTATAGCCACTTCGTGAAACCACACAAGCCGATTGTTCAATGACTTTCTGCAGTTCCACACCCGATAAAAAATCAGTACAATGGACATCGGTGTGTGACGTTGCTCCATCAATTAACCCGCGTATCAGAAAATAGCGGAGTCCGGAATTGCGAAGCTGTCGCGTTACCAGCTCCTCAAAAATACTCCGCTGTGGTTCAGGTCCAGACAAAATACAGACCACATCGTAACGCACCACCTGGGTTAACGAGGCTCCGAATCTGGATAGGTTACCGATGTGTTTGATAGGATATGACTGTCCCCGGATTGAAGCGGCCAGTTTACCTGCCAGGCTAAACGGATCTGCACGGTCAGGAATCCAACAACAGGAAAATTTTCTTATGAAGGAATCATTTAAACGATTTACCCAGCTTTCTAACCACTGATATCCAGCCGGAAGGAAAATGTTCCGTTGATGCGTAATAAAAACCGAAGGTATCAACGCCGACCAACACCCAAACCGATTGTCAGAAATAAGCAGATCTATCTGATGTGCCCGGACAATGGCTTCTATCTGCCGGTGTTCATTTCTGATTACACGCATAAACTTTGGCAACTGCAAAGCCATTTTCCATACCATCGATCCCGTCGCAGGATAAACCGGATGATAACCGGGCAACGAAAAAAATTTCAGTGGAGGAAATTCATTTCTCAGCAACCTCGACGAAGCTCCACTCCCGGCCAGATACACCTCACAGTCACTCCTGAGCAACTCCCGGACTATCGGAATACATCGGGTTGCATGTCCCAATCCCCAATCCAACGGAGCTACTAAAACCCGCTTCATCCTGAAATAACGTTAAACTCAAATCCCAGCGAAGAAAAGTGCTCAACAAATCTCGGCAACGCATACATTAAATTCTTCTCTGCTTTGAAGCTGTCATGAAAGACAATAACCGATCCGTTGCGGGTAGCGCTGATCGTATTCCGTAAGCATCTTTCAGACGACAAGTTGCTATTATAGTCCACACTCAGAACGTCCCACATGATTATTTTACAATCCGACAACGCGCTGATCTGGCTCCGGGTAATTCTTCCATATGGCGGCCTGAACAGGTACGTTGACGTGCCTTGCGCTACTTCTCCGAACAGATTTTCATGGATCTCCTGGTTGCATTTCCGCGTGTTCTCCACATAGTTTTCCGTATTGGTCTGCCACCCGTTCAGATGGTTGAAGGTGTGATTGGCAACGACGTGTCCATGCGCAGCTATTTTTCTAAATACCTCCGGGTACTTCCTGATATTGTCCCCAATACAAAAAAAGGTTGCTTTGGCCTTAAGCCTCATTAAAGTTTCTAACACAAAGTCAGTGGGTCCCGAAACCGGACCATCGTCAAATGTCAGAAATAACTCTTTTCTGTCGGTAGGAATTCGCCAGATCAACGATGGGTACAGCAACGGAAGGAAGAAAGGTGTGCGATGAACCATAGTAGAATGTAGAATCTTCAACTCAACCCATTATCCCACACGGCAGGAAAGTACAGTGATGTCATCGTTGTAGCCTTTCCTTCCTTTGAAGTTATCGAGGGCTACAATAATATCCTGATGAATTGTTTTTAAATCCTTGTTAAACGTCTCTTCGAGCTGAAAATATTTTAGCAGGGTTTCAACACTGAACTCGTTGCCCTCCTCATTAACCGTTTCGGTAAGTCCATCGGTATAACAAAACAGCAAAAAGTCATCAATATCCGTAACAAATCCTTCGTTCAGAAAGGGAAGCGGATGCATGGCCCCCAACACTGTCGATCCCTCTTCCAACAACCGCAGTCCGTTTTTCTTATCAATTAAAATTGGCGGATTATGACCCGAGTTCACGTATACCATCGTCTTCAACCGGATGTCATAGATGGCCGCAAAAAAGGTAATAAACTTTTCACCCTTGGTATTTTCCAATACCTGGAAGTTCAGCGCTTCGATAATATCTGTCAGATTAGGGGTCTGACGTAACAAGGTTCGTAATGAAGCCTGGAAATTGGACATCATCAGGGCCGCCGGAATACCCTTTCCACTCACATCCGCCACACAAATCAGAAACTGATTTTTATTAATTGGAATATAGTCGTAATAGTCACCTCCCACCATATCGTGCGGTAAATAACTGGCTTCGATTTTCAGAACGTCAGTGTTTGGCAGCTTATCTGGAAACAAGAATTGCTGTACATCGCTGGCAATCTCCAGTTCCTTTCTGAAGGATTCCTGATCGAGTTGTTTCCTGACCAGTTTTTTATTTTCAATAGCAACGATTATTATATTACTCAGCGCCTGGATAAACTTTATACTGTCTTCATTTTGATAGCGGGCATCCTTTTCCAGGCCTCCGACAAATACCAGCGCCAGTGTCGTACTTTTATGCGTTACCGGAATAATAATATCGAACACGGTGAAGTCACACTCTTCAAATTCCTTCAGGTGGGTAATATCCTGAATGGTTCTAAAGGCTGGAAGCAGTTTAGCCCTGTGAAACTGCTTATTCGTGCCAAAGCTTACTTTACAATTCCACTCATCATCCAGGACAAAAAGGGCAAGCTTTTGGATATTCAGATTCGATCGCAGGGTGAAGTTATAAATCTTATACAGTGACTCCTCGGAGAGATTGTTGTTAATGGCTTGCGTGATCTCCAGCAAGGCATTGAGCTCCAGCTCTTTAATTTCAAATTTAGTTTTGAGGGATGGTTCTGTCATTGTTCGGTAAAGTTAACGGTAAAAGGGAATTGTACACCACTCGCTTTCAGAGATAAAATGATGTTTTCATGTGTTACTAACCATCAACGATTTAAGGTTTCTTCCCTTCCATTCAAATGAATATATATTGGCTATCAAACCGATACCCGTTACGTAAAAGGGATATACAAGCTGCAAGAAGATAAATCCCCCCCATTTCCAGGAAACATGAAAAAAACGAGAAACTTTCCGTATAAAAATATACTCGATAGATATTTTCGGAAGCCATAACAATAACCCGTCTTTGAGAGTGACCTCATGCAGGGCCATACCCAAAAAAAGAAAGATGACCGCGAGTTGAAAACAGAAAACAAAAAGCGCCAGTGCTTTGCTGGTGACGGCTTGGTGAAGCTTCCACTTTCCCGCCCAACGAATACGCTGATGACAGAATTGTCTCAGGCTGGTATTGACAGACGTAGTCACCACCGTTCGGGGATCCGATGCGAAAATTACCCCGCCGGGATATTGGCGATGAATCTTTTTCATCAGGAATTCATCGTCCCCGGAAGGAATGTGAAAATTCCCCTGATAGCCGTTCACCGACTCAAATGCGGATTTACGAAATGCCAGGTTGGCGCCATTGCACATCGTGGGCATCCCTAACGTTGCTGTTGCCGCACCCGATCCAATCAAACTTACAAATTCCATCGCCTGCACACTGGCAAAAAAGGACGACCCTTCCATCCGCACACCGCCAAACACCATCATTGTCTTTTCTTTCCCGAAGTATTGCTGTAATCCATTGATCCAGTTTTCCGTTACCCGGCAATCGGCATCCGTGGTGACAATAATGGAGCCGGCAGCCACAGCGATACCTTGAGCCAATGCCTGCTTTTTGCCAATCCCGCTGCTCTGTTTCAGCTCAAAACGGTCATCCTTTTGGACAAATAGGCGAACAACTTCGACGGTATCATCTTCCGAATGGTCGTCGACGATGATCACCTGAAAATGACCATAGCGCTGTCGCGAAAGGTCAAGCATCAAATTTCCGATGTTCTGCCCTTCATTGCGGACGGGAACAATTACGGAGATAAGTGGCTCATTTTCTTTTGACGGGTTGCTGTTGTAACTCCTCTTCACAGCCCGGTTCCAGCCGAAGATCAATATCATCACCAGGGCGAAATAAAGCACGAAAATGGGAACCAACAGAAGTGTCATGAACCTGCAATTTCAAAAATTTACAAACGCTGGCTATCTTGCCCCGTGGGAAAAGTGGAAAAAGAAAAGATAATACTCGGTCTTGACCCGGGAACAAACGTAATGGGATACGGTCTGATCCTCATCAAAAAGTCGAAAATTAATCTGCTGCAATATGGCGTAATTCACCTTAGCAAGTACGAGGGACACGAGTTGAGGCTTAAAAAAATCTTTGAACGCGTTATCAGCTTGCTAGAAGAGTTTCACCCCGATGAAGTAGCACTGGAAGCCCCGTTCTTTGGAAAGAATGTACAATCGATGTTGAAACTTGGCCGCGCCCAGGGTGTTGCCATGGCGGCGGCACTCTCCCGTGAAATTCCCATAGTTGAATACGCACCCAAAAAAGTCAAACAATCGGTTACCGGAAATGGAAATGCCTCTAAAGAGCAGGTGGCAAAAATGCTGATGACATTGTTCACGATCAGGGAACTCCCCAAGCTAATGGATGCAACGGATGCGTTAGCGGTAGCAGTATGCCACCATTTTCAAAAGGGCGAACTAAAAACCAAATCGAAATCCTGGGCTTCATTTTTAAAAGAGAATCCGGGAAAGATCCGCAAACCCGTTTCCAGGTAGCGCAATGAAAAAGAAGATACTAATTATTGTGCTCAGCAATCTCAAACACGATGCCCGTGTACGACGGCAGGTTCTGGCACTCAAGGACGCGTATAAGGTTACTGTTGTTTGTTTCGGTGGTGACCCTTCCGAGGATTATGAACTCATTGTGATTAAGCCGACTAACCTTACCCTCCTTCGCAAAGCAGCAGCCTCGTTTTTCCTGTTGATGAAATTCCACTCCACTGCCCACGGAATTCTTCATCACTACCAATTCATCGTTACCCAACTGGCGGATCGAAAGTTTGATATGATCATCGCCAATGACGTGGAAACACTTCCTATCGCCTTTCAATTTCCCGGAAATCCCAAAGTACTATTCGACGCCCATGAATATGCTCCCAGACATTTTGAAGACAAAAGAATGTGGCGACTGTTTTTTCAGGATTTCAACACATGGTTGTGTCAAAAGTATATTCCCCTGACGGCGGGAATGATGACGGTGGGGAAAGGACTTGCTACAGCGTACGAAACCCATTTTGAGTCAAAACCTGTTGTCATCACCAATGCTAATAATTATGTGGAATTGAAACCCGCTTCGGTTGATGATCATAAAATCAGGTTGGTCCATCACGGGATAGCCACACCATCGCGGCGGCTGGAGCTGATGATTGATATGATGGCGCTGCTCGATGACCGCTTTACGCTTGATCTGATGCTGCTGGTCCCGGGCTTTGCATCCAAAAAAACCCGCGGCTACGTAGATGAACTCCGGCAACTCGCAGCACCGGATCCGAGAATAAAAATAATTCCCCCCGTTACCAGCAGGGAAGTCGTTATGACCATTAATACGTATGACATCGGCGTTTTTCTCCTCCCCCCCATCAACTTCAATTATGAAAATACGTTGCCAAACAAATTGTTTGATTTTATTCAGGCACGACTGGGCGTAGCGATCGGTCCAACACCCGAAATGGCAGAAATTGCAAATCAATACAAGATCGGGGTAGTCTCCGACCAGTTCACTGCGGCTAGCCTGGCTGCGAAATTATCGGCTCTTTCGAAAAATGAAATTGAACTTTTCAAGCACAATGCCGGTAACGCCGCGAAAGAACTGAACGCAGAGCGTAATGCCCTTAAAATAAACGCCCTGGTTTCATCGGTTCTGGGCTAAGCAAAAAGATCACGATAGACTTCAAGAAGCCGGTTATGCGACAGCAGGTTGATAATTGCGCTTTTGTTCCCGTCAGATTTATCAATCCGCAGTAAGGATGTCATTTCTCTCCAATCATTCGTACGAATTCCGTTCTCCTCGAGATCAGGCAACGAGATATTCTTTTTATTCAGAAATACGGCCTTGCCTAAATAGAGCATCATTAAAACATTGCCATAACCCTGAGGTCTGATGTTATTCATCACCAACGCATCGGTATTCTTCAGAAACGTGAGGTATTCATCAAAACTCATGTACTGATCGATGAACTCAACACTCCCTAGCGGATAACGGGCAAGTTTTTTCTTTAAGAATTTCACATACTTCACATCACCGTAGGAAACAGGAAAGAAGAGGTTTGCCTCGATCCTGTTCTTCATCAGATGTTCTACCACATCCAGATGATTGTTTGTGGGATAACCTGAATTGCCCACAACGATTGATGGAATCGCGCGTGTTTCAGTCGCACTATCAGGCAATCCAAGGGTATCCAATTTCTGATACGGCAATGGATTCTCATAGAAAAAAAACTGCTGCTTCGCCCGCAAGCCGGGGATCTTTATTCTGGCAAACGTATACTCAGCGTTCATCCACGTCAGAAGATGATCCACTTTCGCATAGGCGCTGCGCATATAGGGCATATTGGTTACCCACACTTTCAGCAGGTAAAGCCATTCACCAACCGAACTGCTTCTCGATAAATTCTTTTCAGTGATTGTCTCATGGAAATTTTCTTTGATAAAAGGCAGGTTATATAGATCGGCTCCCCAAACCATCCAGTTCAATTCTTTAAATGAATGGCCCGCCACCCACCGGTACATCAGCGGAGAAAAGAGGTGTATAAATACCTTTTCGTAGTTCATGGTATTGCCGGCCAACTCCGTAAACCGGGAAGAATATAACGGTGCCCAGGGAATATCCTTTGTGATGTATTTGAGCTTCCTGTTTGACCTGACGATTATTTTGTTGTTTTCCAGAATGCCCAGCTCCACGAGATTGGCATAAAACGTATTGATGTACTTGCTATCCGGAACAATATGCAGGTTCATTCGCTCATGGCGGTTAAAGTTCCAATGGCCTCAGCTTCTTTTTGATAACGGCCGGGACACCCGCAAGCATGGAGTTGTCGGGCGCATCTTTGGTAACAACAGCCCCTGCACCCACAATAACATTGGTTCCAACCTTTACCCGGGGAAGGATTACTGAATTGGTCCCCAGTTGACTATAGTTTCCGATCTGGCAATTGCCGGTAATTCGGGCACCGGGAGATACCTGAACAAAATCACCTAACACGCTGTCGTGCGATATGGTGCAACCCGGATTAATCAGGCAACCCGTTCGTAAAGTAACATCATTCGTAATCACTACTCCCGACAAAATGTTACATCCGGCCGCTATCGACGTACCAAATGAACCAATATCAGTATGTGGACTTATGGTAGAAACCAGTTCCCCACCCACATCGGTAAACATGCGGTGAAACCGGAACCGGTACACCGGATTCCCCAGCCCTAATGTGAAGCGCGCATCGCCCGTTTTGTGAAAAATATTCTTTACTTCCTCCATCGTATGGAGTATCGGAAATTGACCGTATAATTTGTCTGGCAAATCTTTAGAAACATTGTCGAAGAAAAACAGATTTTGTAATGCCTTGCGTTGCGAAAAGATTTCGAGCACTTCCTTGGCAAAACCTTTTGCACCAACGATCACCATTACCTAGTTGTTTTGGACCCGAAGAATCAATCTGAAAATCATATCGATCTCTTCCGGCGTTAACGTATCGAAAAGAGGCAGGCAAAGTGCACGTCTGGAAACCGAATCCGAAACTTCACATCTCGCATGCTTATTTAGGTAAGGAAGATCTTCCAGTGAGGGAAAGAAATAACGCCTCGGATGAATCCAGTTTTGATTCAGGGTTTCAAGCACTTTCACCAGCATTTCCTCGGTATTAAAAAGAACCGGATAATACGCATAGTTGTATTCAACATCCTTGCCTATTGAAGGTTTAACACCCTGAAAGGTCTTAAGAAATTTATCGTAGTGCTGTGACAGTTTCCTCCTGGTCTGTATAATCTCATCCACATACTTAAGATTCACTAACCCCATCGCTGCGTGTAGCTCCGAATTTTTTCCGTTAATTCCCAGGTCAGCAAACCGTTCGGGGCCGTCGTGACCGAAGTTCCTGAGGTAAGCCATCTTCTTTAACAGGTCTGGATCTTTGGTCACGATCGAACCTCCCTCAACGGTGTGAAAAAGCTTCGTAGCATGAAAACTACAGGTGCTGATATCACCGTATTCAAATATGGATTTCCCCTTATACTTAACCCCAAAGGCATGCGCACCATCGTAGATTACTTTCAGATTTCTCCTGGCGGCAATCTCACCTATCGCTTCAACATCACAGGGATTCCCGTAGACATGCGTCGCCAGAATCGCTGTAGTATCGGCTGTTATGGCCTCTTCAATTTTCTTCGGATCGATATTACACGATGCCGGATCAATATCGACAAATACGGGCTCGCATCCCTCCCAGACAATACTGCTGGTAGTTGCTACATACGAAAATGGTGTGGTAATAATCTTGCCTTTTAATCCAAGCGCCTTGATAGCCAGCTGGATGGCTATGGTCCCGTTCGTTACAAAAAGGAGGTGCTTGACAGACAAGTAGCCCTTGAGTTTCAACTCGAGCTCGTTTACCAATGGCCCATTGTTGGTAAGCCAGTTTCGGTTCCAGATACCCTTCAGGTATTGCTCGTACTCCTCAATTGGTGGTAGAAATGGTTTCGTAACTGGTATCATTGATGTGTACGCAAAGTAAGACTAATTTCAGGCTTCATACCTGTAAGGACGCAAGATTTTGCGTCCCCACATGATGGCACAATGACGGAGAGCAGGTTGGATGATGCGTCCCCAAAGGATAGCACAAAGACGGAGAGCATGTTGGATGTGCGTCCCCACATGATGGCACAAAGACGGAGAGCATGTTGGATGTTGCGTCCCCACAGGATGGCACAAAGACTGAAGTATCTCATCAGGAACGAAATGGATTCATCAGCTGAAGCTCTTTCCGGTAGCCCCACCAGAACAAAACACCACAGCTCACCAGGTAAAAGGAATGCGTCACGAAGGGATACTCCGTTCCGAAAAGTGGCTCCATCACCACAATCAATACCAGTAGAATCAGCGGCGCCAGCACGATCTTGAACAGGTTGAATTTAAACTCAAACATGTTTTTAATACTGTTTCGGAGCAGCATGTTTTCCACCATCGCGCTCACCAGAGAGGCAGCAATGACTCCGAAAAGAGTCAACTGTTTAATCAAAGCGATCATCAACACAATTTTGAGGGCGGACACCACGAGGTAAATAACAGGTAAAGGTTTTGAATACTTCAGAATGCCATAGGGTACTGAAAAATACAGCCGCATAGTCCGGAAGCAATAGATAAGCCCTATGTACGGAATATACCGGATTGCCTCGTGGTAATCTGCTTTCGATACAAACGTTTCAATAGCCCAGGGTAGTACCAGTATACTGCCGCAAATAAGCAACATAACCACTGCGGTGAGTCCATGATAATACCGGTTTATGTCGGGCGATGAGCCTTTCACAGGCTGAGCCATAACTGAGCTTACCACTTTGGGGTAAAACGAACTATGCAGGCTGTTCATGAGCAACTCGACAGGGATCAGACATTTTATCGCAAAATCGTATACCCCCACATTGGAAAGCGACAGGAAAAACAACATGAGGATTCTGTCAAACTGATTGATAACCCATTGCTGCATCTGGTAAATAAATGTATAGGTGTTAAAACTTAGCGATGACCGAAGCCAGGAAAAGTCATAATGAAACCCGAATTCTTTGAAAATGCGGAACAAAGCCCACAAGCAGGGAATAATGGCACCTACCAGCCTGCCGAGGATCGGTCCTGCCAACGAGTTCGGGTAGAGTTGTAATCCGACAACAATAAAAAAAGCAATCAGCGAAAAGGACACGACGTTCGACCAAAAAAATGTTTCCGGTTTCTCCCGGCTTTGTAACAGATTGCTATGCACCTTAAAGATTGCCTGAAATATCCCTGCCCCAACGGATGCCATACCATACGGAAAGAATGAAATATCCCTGTCCTGCAAGGCGATCCTGAACAGAAAACTACCGGCCACGGCAAAGAAAAGGGCAGCCACCAGGCCGATGATCAGCATAAAAATAAATGCCGAACTCATAAAAGCAGAAAGCTTTCTGCGATCTCCTTTCAGCTCCTGAAAATGTATGTAAACCGACGTGTCAAAACTGAACGTTACCAGGATCTGCACCAACAACGTAAAAACCATGTAAACCGAAAGCGCACCGTACGACTCCGTCGTTAAATGATGAATGTAAAGTGGAAGTAAAATGATCGCACTCGCCATCGGCAGCATACCGGACAGCGTATAGATGAGCGAGCTTTTTAGAAAATTCTTACTGATCAAAATTCCTTTGTTATTCCGCAGTACAAATAAGCCGATTTAATGGGATAATAAAGTGCATTGACCCTGCCCTTACAAAACCCTTGAATCAGAGTAATTCCGTCAGTGCTCTGGTGATTTCCCTTCTGGAGTACTTCACTCCTGCTTTTGTGGAGTTCAAAACTGTACCCTTCCTCCACGCATCAAAATAAGATAACACTTTTGTCTTGATCTGATCCACGTCCTTGACGTCTATCATTTCCCCCACTCCCACTTCTTTCAACAGCGCGGAAGCATCACCATCCACGGGACCAGTACCTATAATTGGCAATCCCGTAGCAATATATTCAAACAATTTGCCAGGCATATACCCTTCTGCATCCTTATATCCCGTAAGAATAATGAGCAACACGGACGAACTTCCATACAACCCGATCAACTCTTTATGCGGCACGGGCGTTGTAAAAGTGGTAAAGGTTGAAATCATTGATGATTCCTTTACGAATGACTTGAATTGCGGATGAACATCTCCTACAAAGTCAACCTGGACCGATGAGCCAAACTCAGGATACTCTGAAGCCAACTGAGACAACGCTTCCATAAAGGGACGGGGATCGCACTTCTCATTTACAATTCCAACGTGTCTTAGTATAAATCGCTGCGTGGCTTGCATCGTGAGATTCTTAAAGTCATCCTCATCGTATCCGTTAGTCAATAGCGATACCTTGCGCGCTGAAAGTTTTTCAAACCTTCTGACATAAAACGGCGTGATGGTAATCACGTTGTCAGCCAGCCGAAGGACATTTGCTTCCATTTTCCGATGGATCATTCTCGCGATACTTCCCACCTGCAGACTATCGAGTAGTCCCCATTCGCTCCACGGATCACGAAAATCGGCAAACCACCTAAGGGAAGGGTTTTTCTTTTTCAGCCTGTAGCCAATAAGGTGAATGCTATGTGGAGGTCCCGTTGTGATGATGGTGTTGATGTTGTTCTCCTTCAGGAAATCGTCCAGAAACTTCACCGAAGGTCTCACCCAGAAAACGCGCGGGTCCGGTATAAACAGGTTACCCCTGATCCAGGTACTGAGCTTTTGAAATAAGGTCATTTTTGATCCGGCGACAAGTCCGGAAGCTTGTGTGGACTTCTTACTTCCAAACAGAGATGAAAGTCTGAAAAATACTTCATACGGTTCCCATATCGGCAGCCGTATAATCTCGGCCTCTTTGGGAACGTCAGATAGAAGTGATTCATCACGAAGCTGGAAGGCCGGGTTTTCCGGCGTAAATACATAGGGTTCGCAACCAAACCCGGGAAGGTATTTTACAAACTTAAGCCAACGTTGAACACCACTTCCCCCGGAAGGAGGCCAGTAATATGTAATGATCAATACTTTTTTTTCCATTAGAGCGCGCGTCTGCGCAAAGTTGCCATTCAACTCAGCGACTGATAGCCGGTTTTGATACCAGTGTGATAATTTCTTCAATATTAGCAGGATTCATCCAAAAAATTTCAAGGTCCCGTTTAAACCAGGTAAGCTGGCGCTTAGCGTAGCGTCTTGAATTCCGTTTAATTAACCGGATCGCTTCATCACGATCGTACTTCTTATCCATAAAATCGAATATCTCCTGGTAACCCACGGTCTGAAGGGACTGATGATTCTTGTGCGTGTATAGCGACTCCGCTTCACTGAACAATCCTTCCTCAACCATATTATCCACCCGCTGATCAATCCGCTTATACAATTCTTCCCTGGGAAGTTCCAGTCCAATCTTTACGATGGAAAAACTATGCTCGAGTTTTTTTTTCTTCTGAAACGACCCGAGCGACATGCCCGTACCCACAAGAACTTCCAGGGCGCGGATCAGACGGTGTGGGTTTTGTTGATCGATGGTGGCAAAGTGCAAGGGATCAAGTTCTTGCAGCTGTTTCTGCAGATGCCCGATACCATTCAATTCGAAATCACGCACCAATGAGGCTCTGATATTTTCCGGAATTTCAGGAATATCGTCAAACCCTTCACACACAGCCTTGATGTACAATCCGGATCCTCCGCAAAGAACAACATGATCATGTTTTTCAAATAATCTTTCCAGCAGGGTCAGCACGTCCCGACCGAACTGCGCAGCATCATATTCTTCATGGATGGAACGACTGCTGATAAAATGATGCGGAATAATAGCCAGTTGTTTGTCGGACGGTTTCGCAGTACCAATTGTTAGCTCCTTAAACAGCTGACGGGAGTCAGCCGAAATAATCTCTGTTCCGAAATATTTCGCCACTGAAATAGCCACATCCGTTTTACCCACTGCCGTGGGCCCAACAATGACGATAAGTTTTTTATTCATCATTCCCGGTAGAATAGTAGCCTGAAACAGTTTGCATAGTGAATAATGAAGTTTTTCCCTAAAATCACAAAAGGGAAACAGGACCAAATACAACAGATAGGAAGAATAAGGACTCCTGCGTCCTTCCGGTTTCCGTACAATTTCCCTATCTTTCCGCCGCGAAATATACAACCAGACATGATAAAGTATACTACCCAATTTCTGACCAAATTTGAAGACATGATTGCCGAGTCGGATTATACACTTCGGTACGAAAAGGGGAATTTCAAGTCAGGGTATTGCGTACTTCGGGATCAGAAGATCATCATCGTAAATAAATTCTATACCACAGAAGGCAAGATAAACGCGTTGCTGGAGATTCTCAAAAATGTTGAACTTGATGGCACCCGGTTCACGGAAAAAAGCCAGAAACTTTACGAAGAGCTGACGCAACAAACTGAACCCGCTTGAAAATTACCGTTTTAGGCAGCGGTACCTCTCAGGGCGTTCCTGTGATTGGCTGTTCCTGTGAGGTATGCCAATCGGTAGACTATCGGGATAAACGCTTGCGCAGTTCCATCCGCGTGGAGGTCTCCGGACAATCCATTATCGTTGACGCAGGTCCTGATTTCCGGCAGCAAATGCTGAGGGAACATGTTCAACGTCTGGATGCCATCCTGTTCACCCATACCCATCGTGATCACACTGCCGGACTGGATGATGTTCGTGCCTTTAACTTCTTGCAAGAAATGGATATGCCGGTATTCGGGACTCAGATGGTACTGGATCAGTTGCAAATTGAATTTGCTTACGCCTTCGCCAAGGACAGCTATCCCGGAATACCCCGGTTGGCGCTGAACTTGATTGAAGACAAGGTATTTGAAGTGAATGGAGTGAAAATTGTTCCCCTGCCGGTGCTTCACCTAAACACGCCGGTTCTCGGATTTCGGTTCGGAAATTTCAGCTACATTACAGACGCCAATTTTATTCCTGAAGAGACGCTTGAACGGCTGAAAGGAACAGAAGTACTCATATTAAATGCTCTTCAGCATGCTCCTCATGTCTCGCACTTTAACCTGAAGGAAGCCCTTCGTATGGTTTCTGTAATAAAGCCAGCGAAGACGTACTTCACACACATCAGTCATAAACTGGGACGACACGCCGACACAGAGAAGAATTTACCCGACAATGTTTCCCTGGCATACGATGGATTAGAGATTTCGCTGGACTAAGCGTTATTTCGCACGTCGTTTGCTTCATTTAGATTCCGGTAAGAATATCGATCACCATACAACGTGCACAATAGCTACTTTTTTCTGAACAAGGTTACCAATGTCCTTGAAAAAAGGCTAAGCAATGCCCCTGTCTCAACCTGCTTTAGCCAGAACAGGGACGAATTAATAATTCAATTTGAAACATCTGACGATCCTTTTCTGATCAGAGCCAGTTTACTTCCAACATTCTCCTGCCTTTCTTTCCCGGAGCAGCATAACCGCGCCCGTGCGAATAGCGTTGATCTGTTCGCAGACCTCATCGGCCAGCGGGTAAAAGGTTTGCGCCAATTCAGGAATGAAAGAAGTTTTAGCATTCAGTTTACCAATTCGTTTGAATTACTTTTTAAACTTCACGGCAACCGCGCTAATATCCTGTTGTTCAAGGATGGTGTTTTGCACAGTGTTTTTAAGAATAGCATTAAAGGTGATTTTGGTATAACCCTCACAAACCTCGATCGTGAAATCGACTGGTCGTTCGAAACGTTTGTGAATCAAAAGAACAATCTGCAGAAAATCTACTTTACCTTCGGGAAAGTAGTGTGGGAATACCTGAATGAAAAAGGTTTCGCCACCTGTACAACCGATGAACAGTGGAAACAGATACAGGGAGTTCGCCACCTCCTGGAGAATCCAACATACTACATTTCAGAAAAAGACGGCTCGCTCACCTTCTCGATATTGCCGATAGATAAGACGATCCGGGTGTACGACGATCCATTAAAAGCAATTTCTGATTTTTATATTTCCTACCTGCACTTCGATACATTTGAAGCCGAAAAATCGTCGGCGCTGACAACCTTAAAACAAACCTTGCAGGGAAGTGAAAACTACAAAACCAAGACGGCGCAGAAAATCCATACCCTGGAGACTGAAAACAACTACAAAATATGGGCAGACGTACTAATGGCAAACCTGCATGATGTTCATACCGGTGCCGAACGGGTTGCACTTCCGGATTTTTACCGTGAAAATCAGCTGATCGAAATAAAACTCAAAAGGGAATTAAGTCCGCAAAAGAATGCGGAGGTGTTTTATACCAAAGCCAAAAAGCAGCAGGTTGAGGTCTCCAGGCTGAGACAAGCTTTGGTACAGAAGGAGGAGGAAATCGCGACATTAACGGATAAACTGGAACAGGTGCAAGGGGCACCTGATTTAAAAACCCTGCGGAGTCTTCTCAAAGATCTTGGAATCGGCAAATCAACAGAAAAACAAACCGAGCCACTTCCCTACCATGAGTTTGAGCACAACGGATACAAGATTCTCGTGGGGAAAAATGCCATCA
Organism: Chryseolinea sp.; assembly: GCA_041737945.1. Lineage (GTDB taxonomy): Bacteria > Bacteroidota > Bacteroidia > Cytophagales > Cyclobacteriaceae > Chryseolinea. The sequence goes on along the minus strand of JBGSQQ010000013.1, from coordinate 64,576 downwards.
GCAACGATAAGCTCACGATGAAACACAGTTATAAGGAAGATCTGTGGCTTCATGCGAAGGATGTTCCAGGCTCCCATGTACTGATAAAATATCAGTCCGGTAAAAAATTTCCCAAAGATGTGATTGAACGGGGAGCCCAGCTGGCGGCATACTTTTCAAAGCGAAAAAACGAGTCGCTGTGCCCTGTCGCCGTCACGCCAAGAAAATTTGTTAGAAAGCGCAAAGGAGACCCCGCGGGTTCGGTCATCGTTGAGCGCGAAGAAGTTATCCTGGTAACACCCCAGCCATAAGGTGAAATAGCGCACCATACACAGCTCAGCTATTCCGCGATCAAGGATAAAACCAAGGACTACTTTACAATATTGATTTTTAGTGTATTTGTCCTCGCCTTTTCCTTGATAGGCATACTTGCCATTACGATAATAATATCACCGGACTTCACATGACCATCACTTTTCAATACCTTTTCAACATCCGCGATAGTTTCATCGGTTGAATTGGTTTTGTTATAATGATACGCTTGTGAACCCCATACCAGGTTGATTTTATTCAGCAAGGCTTCATTGCTGGTAAATACAAAAATATTTGCATTGGGGCGATACGCAGATGACTGATAAGCGGTATAGCCGGACTGCGTCATTCCAACAATAGCTTTCGCCCCTACGTCTTTTGCGAGCTTACAGGCGGCGAGTACAAAATTATCATGAATGTAGGTCGGTGACTTTTTGTCAACTTCGCGGAATCGGAAATAAATGGACGGATTCTTTTCCACGGAAGCGATGGTTCGCACCATACTTCGGATCACCTCCAGTGGATATTTACCTGAAGCCGTTTCTGCGGACAGCATCAGGGCATCTGCACCGTCCATCACCGCGTTAGCAACGTCATTGGTTTCTGCTCGCGTCGGACGTGGGTTTTCAATCATACTCTCCATCATCTGCGTCGCAACAATCACCGGCTTTCCAGCTTTGTTACATTTCTCCACGAGCATCTTCTGAACCATTGGAACTTCTTCCATCCAGATTTCCACACCGAGGTCGCCTCGTGCTACCATCACGGCATCCGTTTCTGCAATAATTTCGTCAATATTACTGAGGGCTTCCGGCTTTTCGATCTTTGCTACAATACGGGCAGCAGATTTATGTGCATCGATGATCGTGCGCATAGACGTGATATCCTCTGCTCTTCGCACAAAGGACAACGCAATCCAGTCAACGTCATTTTCCAAACCAAATTTCAAATCCTCCAGATCTTTTTCCGTCAGGGAAGGAGCCGAAACTTTTGTAAACGGAAGGTTGATACCCTTTCGTGATTTTAGTGGACCGCCGTATACAACCTCTGTTACCACATCAATATCTCTTACTTCCGTCACTTTCAATTCAATCTTACCGTCGTCAATAAGGATCATATCTCCAGTCTTCACATCCCGGGGAAGAGTTTTATACGAGGTACTAACAAGCTCTCTGTTACCAAGCACCTCACGGGTGGTGATGATAAGCTCCTGACCACGTTCAATGACGACATTGGGCTCCATCTCATTCACCCTGATTTTAGGCCCCTGAAGATCCTGCAGCAAACAAATACGGGTACCTAACTCACGATTCAGTTCCCTCACGTGTTTGATAACCTTGAGGTGATCGGCATGCGTACCATGAGAGAAGTTCAGTCTGAAAACATCCACGCCTTCCTTGATGAGTGCATGAAGCATTTCTTTGGTATTAGAGGCAGGACCAACCGTGGCAACAATTTTCGTTTTGTTAAACGATATTCTTTCTATCATAGGGTTACAGGTAAATCAATTTTGAAGATGGAGAAATGAAATGAATGGTCCATGAGAATCAGAAGACAAAATTCGACTTTGACTTTAACCCATCAACCGGGATTAAAGAAGCTAGTTCTATGGAGCGAATTGTTCGAAGTGAATGAATCAACTGATGTGATGAGCCCTGCTCTTCCATTTCGGCCAAAATTATAAAATCGAAGTGAGGAAACTCAGGGATTAAGAAATACTTTCCGCCCTCCTGTTCCAAAGGCTTGTTTTTGAACAATTTCAATCGATTGAGTTGCGTCTCGTAGGCAAAATAGGAAAAGGACTTTTCGTCGTTATTTTTGAATCCAACCACCAAATCAGGCTGTTTAACCAGCTGGATATGGAGAACCTGATTAATATCCCAGGCCAGTTTGTATCCTTTGGCTGATGATATCACCCCTAACAATTCAAAATCAAATTTATAGTCAATGACTAATTTGCTTTTCTTCATTTTCAGCGCTTGGAGCGTGTTTCGAAGCTTCGCAGGCAAGATCAAAAAAGTTTGACAATATTGCCGCAAATCTCTTTCTTTGCACAGATTTTAAAATCATTAAACCGTAAAAACATGTCTGAAATTGCACAAAAAGTAAAACAGATCATCATCGAGAAACTTGGTGTTGAAGAATCTGAAGTTACTCCAGAAGCGAGCTTTACCAATGATCTTGGGGCGGACTCTCTTGACACCGTTGAACTCATCATGGAGTTCGAAAAGGAATTCAATATCTCTATTCCGGATGATCAGGCCGAAAATATTTCCACTGTTGGCCAGGCAATTTCTTACCTGGAGCAGAATGTGAAGAAATAACTGATAACAGCCTCACTACAACCACACCCCATCTAAAATGACCTTGAAACGAGTAGTCGTTACTGGACTTGGTGCACTTACTCCCATAGGCAATAATACGCCGGATTACTGGGAAGCATTAAGTTCCGGTAAAAGTGGTGCTGCTCCAATTACCCATTTTGATGCTTCTAAGTACAAAACCAGGTTCGCCTGCGAGATTAAGAACTTCGATATCGGCAATTTTATGGATCGAAAGGAAGCCCGTAAAATGGATCCTTTTGCTCAATATGCCATGGTTGCTGTCGATGAGGCTATCATAGATTCAAACCTCCCGCTTGCAACGCTCGATCCCGATCGGGTCGGTGTCATCTGGGGTTCAGGTATCGGGGGGTTATTGACTTTTCAGGAAGAGGTTAAAACCTATGCCAAAGGTGATGGAACCCCCCGATTTAACCCATTCTTTATCCCCAAAATGATTCCAGACCTCAGTGCAGGTCACATTTCGATCAAGTATGGCTTCAGAGGCCCAAATTTTGTAACCGTTTCCGCCTGCGCATCTTCAACGAATGCCATTTATGACGCCTTCACCTACCTGCGTCTGGGAAAAGCCGATATTATTGTTTCAGGTGGTTCAGAAGCAGCCGTCTGTGAAGCCGGAGTAGGCGGTTTCAACGCCATGAGAGCACTTTCCGAGCGTAATGATTCGCCGGAAACAGCATCCCGCCCCTACGATCAGGACCGTGATGGTTTTGTTTTAGGTGAAGGTGCCGGTGCCCTGATCCTCGAAGAATACGAACACGCCAAAAAAAGAGGCGCTAAAATTTATGGTGAAATACTGGGTGGTGGTATGACAGCCGACGCGTACCATATTACAGCACCACATCCGGAAGGAGCTGGTATTACCAAGGTGATGTACAATGCCATGGAGGAAGCAAACATCACTGCGGAACAAATCGACTATGTAAATACACACGGGACCTCTACCCCGTTGGGGGATATCGGAGAAATTAAAGCCATCCAGAAAGTATTCGGACCTCATGCATACAAACTGAACATCAGTTCTACCAAGTCCATGACAGGTCATTTATTGGGTGCCGCTGGCGCTATTGAAAGTATAGCCTGCCTGCTGGCGATTAATAAATCGATCATTCCTCCAACGATCAATCATTTTACTGATGACCAGGGACTGGACCCGAAACTCAACCTTACATTCAATGAAGCTCAGCACCGCGATGTCAATATCGCCTTGTGCAATACCTTCGGCTTTGGTGGTCATAATTTTTCGATCATCTTCAAAAAGATGATATCTTAAGTACTTTCCTTCTCTCCTGTCAGGTGCCCGAATTATTGTCAGAAAGCCTGCCTTTATCGATTGCACTTATTTACTAACTTCGTACCGCTAACTTTCAATGGATTAACGCTTGGTTTGGAAGATTCTAAAGATCCCGAAGGGGAAATCGAAAACAGACAAAATGCTGATTGCCGCTATTCATAATATCGCGGGATTCACTCCTTCAAACTTAGCGCTGTACAAGCTTGCCACTGTCCACAGTTCGATTGCGAAAGAGAACGGAACCGGATACAAAGAATCGAATGAACGGCTGGAATATCTGGGGGATGCCATCCTGGGTGCAGCCGTAGCGGACTTTCTTTTCCAGAAGTTTCCCTTCAAGTCCGAAGGATTTCTCACGGAAATCCGGTCCCGAATCGTCAACCGCGAGTCCTTAAACCTTGTAGCTCGGAAAATCGGGGTCGCCAACATCGTTCAGTTCGATCAAAAAAATTCACACCTCCAACAGGTAATCCTGGGAAATACGCTGGAAGCTCTCGTTGGCGCTATCTACCTGGACAAAGGGTATCTGCGAACCAAGAAATTTGTGATCTCCAAACTGATTAACCCGTATTACAATGTCGATGACCTTGTCAATTCCGACTCTAATTTCAAAAGTAAAATCATAGAATGGTCGCAACGGGAAGGCAAGGACGTGCGTTTTGAAATTGTAGATGTGAAGAAAGGTCGCAATCATAAAGAGTTCACCGCCCAGGTGCTGGTGAACAGTGAAATTAAAGGCACTGGTTATGGCAACAGCAAAAAGAAAGCTGAACAGGATGCCGCTTTAAAAACTTGTGAGATGCTGAATTTGTTAAATATCGAATAAACGAAATCAACACGGTCCCTGAGACATCCCCGGGAGCACCAGAAAAGTCAGATATCTTTCAACCATATCAATTGTTGTACGAAACGTGAGAAAATTGAAAATTGGAGGAGCAACAGTAAATCAGATCCCGTTCGACTGGACGAACAATTCTGCAAATATTCTGGGTGCTATTCAGGAAGCCAAAAATCAGGGTGTAAAAATTCTGTGCCTGCCTGAACTTTGTATCACCGGCTACGGATGCGAAGATTTGTTCCTTAGTGAATGGCTGCCTGCCCGAGCCTGGAAAGAGCTAAACTATATTAAAGGATTTTGCGATAAAATCACCGTTACCCTCGGACTGCCCTTGCGGATAAACGAAGTAACGTATAACGGAGCCTGCGTGATCAGCAACCGTGAAATTCTCGGGATCACACTCAAACAAAACCTGGCCAGGGACGGTGTCCACTATGAGCCCCGTTGGTTCAACCCCTGGCCACCCAACGAGACTGCCGAAATCATACGCGATAACATCAAGATTCCGGTAGGCGACATTATCTACTCCGTTGATGGCATTCAGTTTGGGTTCGAGATTTGTGAAGATGCCTGGCAGAAAAACAAACGCCCGGGATACCGGCTGGCTGAAAGGAATGTGGACCTGATATTGAATCCCAGTGCAAGTCACTTTGCCATGGGAAAAAGTCTACTGCGCGAACAGGAAGTGGTTACAGAGGGGTCACAGAATTTCAGGTGCGCGTACATTTTCGCTAACCTGCTGGGTAATGAAGCCGGTAGAATGATCTATGATGGAGACATAATCATCGCTCAGCATGGAATAATCAAAGCGGTTAACAAACGGCTGTCGTTCCTTCGTTTCAATGTACTGGCTGTCGATGTTAATTTTGAAGATCCATCCGGTACCGAATCTATTGCACTAACAGACAACAAAGAAAGAAATGAGGAACTGACACAAGCTGTGGCGCTCGGTCTGTTTGACTACCTGAGAAAAAGCAAGGCCCGGGGTTTTGTATTGTCGCTCAGTGGCGGAGCCGATTCCTCTTCGTGTGCTATTCTCGTCGCCGAGATGGTGCGTCGCGCATCGAACGAGCTGGGGTGGGAAAAATTCAATTCTACCCTAGCCATCACAAGCTCGATTCGCGATTTGAAGTCAGCCGTCTCAGCATTGCTGACATGCGCCTACCAGGGAACCAAAAACTCATCTTCCGAAACATTCCAGTCCGCGGAGACGCTTGCCCAATTTTTGGGCGCTCAGTTTCACAGCTGGGTAATTGATGAAGAAGTTGCTTCCTATACCAAAAAAATTGAACAGGCGATCGACCGAAAGCTTTTATGGGAAAATGATGACGTTACCTTGCAGAATATTCAGGCTCGCACCCGTTCTCCGATCATCTGGATGCTTGCCAACGTACATCGTGCCGTGCTGCTAACAACCTCGAACCGGAGTGAAGGTGATGTCGGCTATGCTACCATGGACGGTGATACCAGCGGAAGCTTTGCTCCTATCGCCGGCCTCAGTAAAACGTTTCTTTTACAATGGCTCAAATGGGCCGAACGCGTATTGGGCCATGATGGACTCCATTGGGTCAACTCCCTGCAACCAACGGCGGAACTCAGACCGCTAACCAATCACCAGACGGATGAGGATGACCTGATGCCCTATGCTGTTTTGGTGGAAATCGAAAAACATGCTATCCAGTTCAGAAAATCCCCCAGAGAAGTCTTTGAAGCCATGAAAGGCAACCATGAACCGGCGTTACTCATCCATCAAATTAAAAAATTCTTCCGGCTATGGTGCGCTAATCAATGGAAACGCGAGCGGCTTGCCCCGTCTTTCCACCTGGACGATATCAATGTGGATCCCAGAACATGGTGCCGCTTTCCCATACTTTCCTCTGGCTACCTGGAGGAACTGAACGACCTTGACAACATCACTATCTAGACTCCATCCCTGTCGGACATCCGCTCTTCAACCTTGTTTAAAACGGCTCCTGTTTTGCCTGAACAAGCTGGTTTTCAGGTGGTTTAATGTATGTTTCCCCTATGAGAACGCCTCACGCACTATTTCAGGCTTTACCTATTGTCAATTGTAATTATATTTGCCGCTTATGACCATATTCAATTACATCATTTGGAACGGTAGTCCCGAAATTTTTTCCTTTGAATCGTTTGCCCTGCGTTGGTACGGGCTGTTTTTTGCCCTTGGATTTCTCATCAGCCAGCAGATCCTGTACTATATTTTTAAAAAGGAAGGCAAACCCGAAAAAGACGTTGATACCCTTACCATCTACATGGTGGTGGCCACCATCCTCGGTGCGCGACTTGGCCATGTGATATTTTATCAGCCTGAATTAATCTGGGAAGAACCGCTGAGCATTTTCCTGCCCTTTGAGTTCAATCCCTTTCGATTTACGGGGCTTCAGGGACTGGCCAGCCATGGCGCGGCTATAGGGATTCTTTTTGCTCTGTGGTTGTATAGCAGGAAAAACAAACCTGGACAAAGCTACTTCCAGATTGTAGACCGGATTGTGATTTTAGTCGCCATTACCGGCGCACTTATCCGGTTAGGTAATTTCTTCAATTCGGAAATAATCGGTCTTCCCACCGACAAGGGTTACGGAGTAGTCTTTGTAAATAAATTAACCGACGCTCTTGTCGATAAACGTGTGGACCGCGAAGGTATCGTTGAGTCCGTTGCCTATAAAGCAAATGACTCCCTTCCCAGAGGAAGTAATGGACGAGTTCCGATCAATATTTATATATTTTTCAAGAAGGGCACATCCGAGACACAGGCAAATAATTTCGCCAGTTTTACCACCCGAAATATTTTATCCAACACCCTTTACGAACACTTTGATGCCGCGGGTGACAATACACAAATAGGCATTACTCCCCAGGACGACGGCACGCTGGCCGCCCGGATAAGTACTTTCGGGATTGCGCGGCATGCAGCGCAGTTATATGAATCTATTGCCTGCGTTATTCTTTTTGTGTTGCTATTTTGGCTCTGGTCCCGGCAAAGAGAAAATCTGCCTGCAGGAAGACTCCTCGGAATATTTCTCATTTGGTGCTTTGGTCTGCGGTTTGTGTTTGAGTACCTAAAGGAAAATCAGGAGGCATTTGAAGACGACATGGTATTGAATATGGGGCAAATTTTAAGCATTCCGCTGGTAATTGCGGGGGTTGTAATTTTGCTGTTATCTTATCAAAAAAAGGAGCAGCAAAACTCCTGACTCTGGACACGGCAACGTTAAACGTGTTGCGCCAGCTGGAGTCTTAGCGATACGGAGATGCGGGTATTTATTTTCTTTTTCATTTGCTTTCTGATCACACAAGGGGTCTTTGCATCGCCTGAGAACCAATCTTTACCCGATTCTGTAAAACGTCTTAAAACGAAAGCCGCTTCCGATACCACCGGGAGCTTCTTCCGCGTAAACCGCATTTTTATTGTCGGGAACCGGGTAACCAAAGAACGGATCATTTTACGTGAACTGACACTTAAACCGGGTGACGTCGTCTACAGTGCCGAACTGCCCATCATCGTAGACCTTGATCAGAAAAAACTCATCAACACCCGTCTCTTCAACACCGCAGTAATCAAGATACTTGAATTTCAGGACGATCAGATCGATCTGCTTATCGATGTCGATGAACGATGGTACACTTTTCCGGCTCCGATTTTCGAACTTGCTGACCGCAACTTTAATGAATGGTGGGAAACCTACAATCACGATTTCAGCCGTGTAAACTACGGGTTGCGACTCTATCAATATAACATGCGCGGGCGAAATGAAACACTTCGGCTTACGGCCCAGCTGGGATTTCAGCGACGGTTCGAAATCTCTTACCGTTTTCCCTACATCGATAAAAAACAGAAACACGGGCTGATCATAGATTTTGATTTTTCAGAAACCAAGAACCTGGCCTATCAGACGCTTGAGCATAAACTTCAATTCGAAGAATCGGAAGAAATACTGAGAAACACAAGGGGTGGAGCGCTCACCTACACATACCGAAATTCGTTTTACACATCGCACTCTCTGCGCGTGGAGTATCGGAACACCTCTATTAACGATACTATCGTTTCCCTAAACTCCGAATATTTTGGCGACGACAAAAAAAACCAACAGTATGGTATTATCAGTTATCAATTTACAGCCGACCATCGCGATTACATCGGTTATCCATTAACCGGATACTTCTTAACCGCAGGAGCGACCAAATTGGGTCTCAGCGGCAGTGATGATGTGAACAAGCTTGACTTCAACGCTACATTTGCAGGATACATAAGCCTGAAAAAAAACTTTTTCATCTCCAACAACACGGTTGGTTTCTGGAGTACACCTGATGGTATTGCTTATGCAAACTATAGCGCATTGGGCTACCGGAAGCAATTCGTACGAGGTTATGAAATCTATTTAATCGAGGGGCCATATCACATTCTGAATAAGACCACTCTTAAGAAAAGAATTTTTGCACAAACGTATAACTGGAGCTTTATGCCCCTCAAACAATTCCGGTATGTCCCTTTATCCGTCTACCTGAAATCCTATGCTGACCTGGGGTACGTCCAAAACTATTCCGGCTATACAAACGGTACCCGTCTAACCAACAAAGTTTTAACTGGCGTCGGCGCGGGTATAGATATCGTGGCATCCTACGATGCTGTGTTCCGGTTTGAATACACCTTTAACGGTGAGGGGGAACGTGGATTTTTCTTTCACGTAAAAAAAGAATTTTAGTACTTCCACACTTTTCTTTTTCCTTTCTTATCATATTCAAACCATTCGCCGGTACGCTCACCAAGATTGTATGAACCGGAATAGGTCAAGTAGCCTGCTTCAGAATAAAATTTCCAGAACCCATGCTCTTTTCCTTGCAAATAATAGCCTTGCTGCAACAAGATCCCCTTTTCGCTAAAAACTTTCACTTCGCCGTTTGGTAACCCATTTTTATAATGAAGTATTCTTTCGGGTAGGCCGTTGTTATAAAAGTGCCGCCATTCACCAGCATAAACACTCCTGCGATAAACGCCTGTCTTTTCCAAAACACCATCAGGGTAAAAATATCGGGAAGAATCTTCGAGGCTTCCGGATTCCCAGTTCTCCATGCCCTGAATACTTCCATTGGGGAAAAAATAGGTAACCTTTCCGTGAAGTCTGCCCTCGCTAAAATATTCGACGGCCAGCGGGTGACCTGTGGGATAATAGTATTCCCATCTTCCCTCCTTTTGCGCATTCAGCAGTGTACCCTGGCTACGCAGTTTTCCGTTGGGATAGTATTCCACCTTTCGCTCCTGAGCAAACCCTGCAATACAAAAGAAAAGAAGGGCAACAACCTTGACAATCATACTTAGATTTAGTTACTTAAAAGTACAAATTGTTTACCCGTTGTGATGAGACTGTTGCCGTTGGCCGTTATGATAATGTCATGTCAATACTTTGCGTATGCCCAAAGCTCTTCGATGCTTATTGGTGCACGCGCAGCCGGTATGGGATATGCTTCCTCCTGCCTTTCAGATGAGTGGGCGATTTTTAACAACATCGGCGCACTTGCACGTTTGGAAAATATCAAGACGGGTTTCACCTACGACGCACAACCTTCTTTTGCACCTTTTAACAAAGCCGCAGCGGTTGTTACCGTTCCACTCAGCATCGGTGTTGCCGGAATTGGAATTTACCGGTTTGGTGATAAACTATATAATGAGCAAGTATTTTCCACTGGATTCAGCAGCACCTTCGGACTTGCCTCCCTCGGCTTAAAAGTAAACTACATTCAGTATAACGTTGACGGATTTGGACGGAAAGGCGTATTCAGCGTAAGCCTTGGAGGAGTGGCCGAGTTAACTCCTCAACTTTTTGTCGGAGCCCATATTGTTAATATTAATCAACCTGAACTCTCCACACTTGATGATGAACGTTTACCTACCCTGCTGATAGCGGGAATCCTCTTCAAAGCTTCCGACAAGGTTATCCTATCGACAGAACTCGAAAAGGACCTTGACTACCCCCTCACTTGGAAAACCGGGATGGAATGCGTGATACAGAAAAAATTTATCGCCCGCACCGGATTTAACGTCAGCCCCGCCGCCGGTTTTCTGGGTCTGGGCTTCAAGCCAAGGAAATTCACACTCGATTACTCCTACCAATACAGATTTAATCATGGCGCTCGCCATCAGGCTACTGTCGGGTACAAATTTAATTCGCAGAAAAAATGAGAATTGTTACCACATTGCTAATACCCCTGATTTCGTTGGCTGCGATTGGTCAGGATTACCCGAGGAAAGATATTGATCTGAACAGGGTCGCGGATGATCTGTATGGAACCCAGGACCTTGACCTTAACTATGAAGATCTCTATGAAAATCTGGTTCAGCTCTTGTCTCAACCCCTAAACCTCAACAAGGCTACGGAAGAAGATCTGAGATTTCTCAACCTATTGACCGAAGTACAAATCAATAGTCTACTGACGTACCGGAATGAACATAAAAAATTCATTTCCATCTATGAACTTCAGGCAGTCCCTGAACTCGACTTGTCTACAATCAGCAACCTGGCGCCATTTGTAAAAGTTGTTGATCCTGCAACTACCGTGGATGCATCCATCTGGAAAAGAGTTGTATCTGAAAGCGATAACTATTTTCTGCTGCGTTGTGGGAGAACCCTTGAACCCAGCAACGGTTATCACAACAGCCAGACAGCCTCTTCCTTTGCAGGTTCTCCCGACAATGTATACATGCGGTTCAGGTCTAGCAGGCCCGGTGATTTTAGTTTTGGATTAACCCTTGAGAAAGACGCCGGTGAACCGCTAAAATGGAGTCCGGGCAAACGGTATTATGGCGCGGATTACGTCTCCTTTCATGTTCAATTGCAAAATAAAGGAAGGCTTAAGAATCTTGTACTCGGTGATTTTCAATGTCAATTTGGTCAGGGGCAAATGCTGGGTGGGATTTATGGTATGGGTAAAGGAGGTGAGACCATCACAACAGCAAGGCGAAGCAACATCGGCGTGCTTCCATTCACATCAGTTTACGAAGCCGGCTCCCTGCGTGGCATCGCTTCGACAGTTGAAGTTGTTCCCCGGTTTTTCTTCACCGGATTTTATTCAAACAACCTCCGGGATGGAGGCCTTGCAACAGACACCCTGGCGGACCACGCAATAACCTCACTCCAAAGAACCGGACTTCATCGCACCGAGAAAGAACTATCGGGCAGAAGACAGATCGCTGAGAAAAACTGGGGTGCTGTCCTTCAATACAAAAACAATACTATCGATGCGGGTATCATGTTCACCGAAATACGCTTCGACGCATCATTCCTTCGTGACCCTACGCCGTACAATCAATTTGCTTTCAAGGGGACAACAAACCGGAATGCCGGCATCTTCCTGAATTACACTTTTCAGAACCTTACATTCTTTAGCGAATTTTCTCACTCAATAAACCATGGCGGAGCACTCACAACAGGGATTCTTTGGAGTCTGACAACCAAACTTGACCTTTCAATTCTATACAGAAGGCTGGATCGGAATTATTATACTTTTTTTTCAAATGCCTTTGCTGAAAACAGTACGACCCAAAATGAAACGGGGATTTACTGGGGATGGAAATACCGCTTCAGTAGAAAAATAAGCCTGACCGGATATGTTGATCTGTTCCGGTTTCCATGGCTGAAATACCGAAGCTATGCCCCTTCAGATGGACATGAATGGTTAATGCGTATTACACTGCAGCCATCGAGGAACGTTTTGCTGTACTTTCAGATTCGAGAGGAATCAAAAGAAAGAAATGTGCCAGGTAAACACCCTGCACTCTTTACGCGGGGCGAAGGCATAAAACACAACTATTGGCTACAGTGTGATTATGGTCTTCGTCAAAATCTACGACTGAAAACCCGGGCACAATTCAGTTCATTCCGGCTGAACACCATCACCACACGTGGTTTCGTATTGTCGCAAGACATCCAGGCGGATCTGGGCAGTGTTAAAGCCACGGCACGGTATGCCGTTTTTGACACCGATGACTATGACAACCGCCACTATGTATACGAGAATGATGTATTGCTGGCGTATTCGTTGCCGGCATACCATGGAATTGGTGTCAGGAGAATGGCAATGATTGAATATACGTTCAACCGGCAATTGCGTTTCTGGGTTCGGTATGCCAACACGCGCTACCCGCATGAAGAATATATTGGATCAGGGGCAGACCGGGTAGCAGGAAATACCAAAAACGAAGTTAAATTTCAGATGCGGATCACCTTCTAAATGGGTTCCCAAAATAAACGATGCATGCCGTCAATCAAATAACGCCTGAAATCCTGCTCATCATGTGCATAGGAGGAATAGCCTTTATCCTGATCTTCAAGGCAATTTTCAGAAAGATGAAGTAATATTTTCCGGTAGTTTGAATCATAATCACGGCTTTCTACCGACCAAATACACTATTAATCGGCCGGATGATTTCATTATTCCCGTATCAGACGGTTATTTGAAGTCATAAAAAATATAATTTTTAAATTATGAGAATCATTATTTTGGTAGTGCTAGCCACCTTCACATCATTGACCCATACGTCTATTGCCCAAACCACAAAAAAAGTACTGGAACTTCCGGAATTTAAAGGCATCTACGTCAACTCCAACTATACCATATACCTCAAGCAAACCAACAAACAGGAAGTTACTGTTGAGGCCCTCACGGAAATTTTCTCCGTTACGGATATCAAAGTCGAAAATGGAATATTGATGGTGAATGTTGAACGCAAGCCTGACAACCCGAACAAGAGTCTCTGGGCGAAAATAGATGATGTAAAATTCAATCCAACGATGAAGCTATACGTCAGTGTGAAAAACATAAATGATCTTCAGGTGAATGGTGGCGGGAAAATCGTATCAGAAAACTCAATCGCGACAGACTATGTATCCGTTGGTGTCTCCGGCAGTGGCAGTATGGACGTAGACCTAAAGGGGAATACCATTAAAGCGGAAGTTAGTGGCAGCGGCACCCTGACATTGCGCGGCTATGCAACTTCTATTGATGCTCTGGTCAGTGGTACAGGAGGACTGAATGGCTTCAACTGCGTACTGGAAACCGCAAAGGCAAAAGTAAGTGGATCAGGTGAATGCCAGCTTAACGTTACCAACACACTTGACGCACTTGTGTTGGGGAGCGGGAAAGTGAAACATAAAGGGAACACAAAAAGCGCACAGAAAAAGATTTATGGTTCCGGGAGCGTTGAACGCGCGTATTGATTTTACGGGTACCCTTAGGGGTATATCTATCACCCAGTGAGTCCGGGAAAGGAAAGAATGTTGCGAAAACATGCTCAAAACGAGGAAAATTGATCTTTTTACATTAAATCAAAATTTCTTATTACTTTTAATAGTTGATTGCCATTTTTGACTAAGACCCTCTCACACGTTGTGAGTACTCAAGTTGAAGGTTGTCAATCGACATTAACTTATTTTCTCATTTATCATTTCTAACAATGAACATTTACGTTGCCAACATCCCTTTTAAGGCATCCGAACCGGAATTGAAGGGATTATTCGAAGAGTATGGCGAAGTTTCTTCTGCCAAGATTGTCATGGACAAAGTTACACAGCGCAGCCGTGGTTTCGGTTTTGTCGAAATGTCGGACGACGCTGCGGCCCGTCAAGCTATCACTAGCCTCAACGGATTCAACTTCCTCGGGAAGACCTTGGTTGTGAACGAAGCAAGACCCAGAACTGATGCACCCCGTAGCGGTGGTGGTGGCGGTGGTTACAGAAGTGGTGGCGGTGGTGGATTCAACCGCAGAAGCAATAGCGATTACTAAGCACAACCGATATTGTATAAAAAAATGCCCCGTGTGGGCATTTTTTTTGTTTATTATAATTGAATATCCAGGACTAAACGATCACCTGCCTTCACATGGAACTTAGCAAAACACAAAAGACGATCCTGGGGATTTTTACGCTCGTCCCTTTTGTTTTCTTCCCTGTAATCCTTTGGAAGGTTTTTCAATTTGTTCTGGAAATGATTGCCCTGGGAGAAAGAGAGCCAGATGCATCTGCCATCGTGGTTGCTGTATTCTCATTCATCTTTCCCATCGCCGTGCTCTCCATGCTTTCTATTGCATTGTTGATCTTCTACATCATTCATGCGGTGAGTAACAAAAAGCTGGAACGCATCGAACAACTGATGTGGGTCCTTCTGTTTGTATTTTTTGGAATTATAGCGTTCCCGGTATACTGGCTGGTACGGATCCGGAATTCTGACGGAAATCCTTGATTTTGGCACAATAGTTTTGTAAACTTTGTATTCATCCAAAAAGGAAGAACTATGAGTGTTATCACCAATGTTGAACGGTGGGGTAATAGTCATCGCCCTGGGTTCCTTGATTTCTTTCGAATCATTCTCGGATTATTCATCACGTACAAGGGTCTGTTTTTTGTTACACACATGGATGAATTTGAGATGACAACATCCGGCATAAACGTGTATTTCGCAGGCCTGACAGTAGCCCACTATGTTGTGTTCGCCCATATTCTTGGCGGACCGCTCCTGGCAGTCGGCCTCTTTACACGGGTTGTCAGCGTAGTGCAATTACCTATTCTTATTGGTGCCGTATTCATGGTTAACTATCCAAAAGGCTTTCTTTCCATTGGACAACACATGGAACTCTGGGCGTCAATACTTGTCTTAGTTGGTTTAATTGTCTTCATCGTATTTGGCGCCGGGAAATTTTCCATTGACGCGAAGAGAAGAAGAGAGAACGAGGCAGCTCACGCATAGTACCTCTACCTAACCTAAACCGAGGGGCATCTGGCAACAGGTGCCCTTTTTGTTTTTATTCTTTATATTGACGTAACTAACCTATCAGCATGGATTATATCATTGGCATTGACATCGGAACCGGTAGTACGAAAGCAGTTGCGGTTAGCACTTCCGGTGAGGCTATCTACAACACGCAAGTCTCCTATCCTACCCTGCACCCCCAGCCTGACTACAGTGAGCAGGCCCCTGAACTTATCTGGCAGGCATTTGTAAAATGTGTCAGCCGCACGGTAGACTCTCTGCAGGCAAAACCTGCCGCCATTGTTTTGAGCAGTGCCATGCACAGCGTTATCGCCGTAGACAAGACAGGTACACCCTTAATGAATATGATTACCTGGGCCGATAATCGAAGCGCCGCCATTGCCACACGTATCAAAGATTCGCCTGAAGGGAAAATGATCTATGAACAAACCGGAACACCTATCCATGCGATGTCCCCCCTTTGCAAGATCGTCTGGCTTAAAGAAAATAATCTCACATTATTTAACAGCGCTTCTAAATTTATCTCCATTAAGGAATACATCTGGTACAAACTTTTCGGAGTGTACGAAGTTGACTATTCTATCGCATCGGCTACCGGGCTGTTTCAAATTGAATCACTGTCGTGGAATGCCGCCTCATTACAGGTTTGTGGTATCCAGGACGATCAACTAAGTCTGCCTGTTCCACCCGACCATCCCCGTACGCTTACCGACCTCAGCGTAACTCAAGCGCTGAAGATCGCCCCTGAAACCCCTGTCTACATCGGCTCAAGCGACGGATGTATGGCAAACATTGGAAGCTTCGCTATTGAACCGGGCACAGCCGCCCTGACAATTGGTACCAGCGGAGCGATCCGTGTTGCCAATTCAAAACCCGTCTTCAATTTTAAAGCCATGACTTTCACCTATTGCCTCTTCCCGGATCTATTCATCTGTGGCGGGCCCATCAACAACGGGGGCGTAGTATTAAAATGGTATGCTGAAAGTTTCTTAAAAGTAAGCCTCACCTCGGGAGAAGATTATGAAAACCTGCTTGGCGAAATTGAATCAATAAGCCCGGGCTCAAATGGATTAATCTTCCTTCCCTATATTCTGGGGGAGCGTGCTCCGATATGGAGCAGTGACTCCTGCGGGGTATTTTTTGGCGTAAGAAATTACCACACCCAGGCACACTTTACCCGGGCCGTTGTTGAAGGAATCTCCATGGCACTATACAGCATTGCAAAAGCTATGGAGGAAACAAAATTATATATCTCCCGCATAAATGTCAGCGGAGGTTTCGTTCGCTCAACAGTGTGGCTCCAAATCCTTGCTGATATTTTCGACAAAGAGATAGGTCTGATTCATGAAGAAGATGCTTCCGCCATGGGAGCGGCATTCCTCGGACTAAAATCAGCGGGGTATATTACCGATTACAACCAATTGAAACCAACCCTTCAGACAACGTTCACTCCAAATAAAAAAAACCACCAGGTTTATGAACAGGTCTATGGAATATACGAAAGGCTCTACCCTAAATTAAAGGACGAGATGGTTCACATTCAGTCACTCCGGGACTAGGGTGTGTGCATGTGATGGAGTATGAATTATACAGCCACTAATTACCATTTCACAGAAAGTTGACGAAGTCAGGATAAACCACTTAAACGTTACGCCCTCTTTAATTCCAGTACGGTTAACTCCGGAGGCATGCCTATTCGTCCCGGATAACCAAGGAATCCGAAGCCGCGGTTGACGTATAAGTACTGAGATCCTTCCTGATGAAGCCCTGCCCATTGTTTATAGGCATACTGTGAGGGACTCCACTTAAAATCTCCCAACTCCACGCCAAATTGAAACCCGTGCGTATGCCCGGAAAACATCAGGTCAATATCCGGAAACAAGGGACGTACTTGTGCATCCCAATGACTTGGGTCGTGTGAAAGAAGCAATTTCACGGCCGCATCTTCCGTGCCTGCATAGGCCTGGTCAAGCTTGCCATATTTTGCAAAACGTCCACCACCCCAGTTTTCATTTCCTATAACAGCAATCTTTTCGCCGTTGAGCTCAATAAAGCGATGATCATTCATGAGCAACTTGAAGCCCAAAAGCCGATGTGCTTCCATCAGGTCTGAAAAGTTTTGCTTTTTAGCCTGCGTACTGGACCACCGGTGGTAATCACCATAGTCATGGTTACCGGTAACCGAAAAAACACCCAGCGGAGCATTCAACTTATTAAAAACATCGATGTAATCTTTGACTTCCGAGGCCTCGTTGTTAACCAGATCACCTGTGAAAAAGATTACATCGGGTTTTTCCCTCATCACCATTTCCACTCCTCCAATCACAGCGGTCTTATTAAAAAAACTGCCACTGTGGATATCAGAAAGCTGAGCGATCTTAATGCCATCAAAACTTTTCGGAAGGTTGGGTAGCCTGACCGTTTGGCGGCGCAGCCGGTAGTCGTGTGCACCCGAGATGATTCCATACGCCATGGTTCCAAAGGGGACACTCGCCGCGATTAGCGCTGTCTTAGCCAGAAATTCGGATCTCGGAATAACCTCTCCCGGAATACTGTCTGATCCTTTGGAAAAATAGCCAACGATCCAGCGAATGCCGCGTTGGACATCATCTACAAAAAGGATAATCACAGCGAACACCTTAGAGAAATACATCGCAAACAATCCGGTAATAACCCAATTCCGGACATTCGAACTGTACTTGTACGGATCGTCAAACATCCACCAGCCGAGGGCAAGGAAACCTAAAAATGTTGGGAGCCAGAATCCATAACGAGCGACGGATCTCCAACCTGAAGGCATCTTCTGAGTTATCGTCAGCACTGCCTGAAAAACGTAGAGGTCGATCAGTAGAAATATGATAGTAACGAAGAGCAAAGTCATAATTCTGGTTTTCATATGGAATAAGGAAGTCGTCTTACTCTCATAAGACGACTTCCTGAATTTTTTAGTTTACTATGAGTTAACCTTCAGGGCCATCAAGACCACAATCTTAACGGACTGACGATCAACAATTGCTATTTCAAACTGCCGTCACGGGTCCTTCGGATTTTTTCTTCTCAGATCCGAATAACCAGGCAACTATTCTAGCTTTTAGTCGCACGGAGATCAGATACATTACCGGGACAAGGAAGAGAGTAAGGAATGTACCAAAGATCAACCCGAAAATCATCGTCCATGAAAGTGGTGCCCAGAAGGCTGCATTGTCACCGCCAAAATAAATGTGTGGATTAAATTCGGAAAACAGGGTAACAAAGTCTATGTTAAAGCCCACTGCCAGAGGAACAAGTCCCAATGTTGCCGCCATCGCCGTTAATAATACGGGCGTCATCCGGGTCTTGGAGGCTTCTATGATGGCTTCCCTTAACTCGACACCTTGTGATACCAGCAGGTCGGTAAATTCAACAAGGAGGATACCGTTTCTCACCACGATTCCCGCAAGGGCCATAATACCTACTCCCGACATCACGATCGAAATCTCCATTTTAAAAAGTGAGAAACCGATCAATACACCGATGACGCTGAACAGGATCTCCGAAAGAATAATAAGCGGCCTGCTGATTGAATTGAACTGGATAACGAGGATCATAAACATCAATCCTAAGGCAAGCATACCCGCCATACCAAGGAATGCTGACGTCTCCGCCTGATCCTCCTGTTCACCAGTCATCTTCATGGTAACACCGTCCGGAACACTGATCTCATTCAAATGGCCCTGAACGTCGGCTACCACCTCATTGGGATTAAAATCACTCAATACATTTGACGACAACGTGATGACGCGCTTTTGATCTATTCTTTTAATGCCCGCAAAGCTGTTCGAGTATTCGATTTTTGCAATTGCAGAAAGGGGAACCTGCCGTACGGCTCCTCCCATGGCCATATCCCTGAACGTGATAGGCAAATTCATCAGGGTATTAATATCATTCCGTTGGCTTTCCTTGATTCTGAGCTGAATGGGATAATCATCATTCACGTCCCTGAACCTGGATACTTCATCGCCATAAATCGCAGTATTTAAAATACCTCCGATCTGACCTGTCGAAATGCCCTCGCGGTTTGCTTTCTCGCGATCAATGTTGATGATGATCTCGGGCTTGTCGCTTTGGAAATCGGAATTCAGTTCCTCAACACCTGGCACCTGTAACGAATCGAGGTATCGCTTTACACGGTCAGCGGTCGATACCAATGCATCGAAGTCATCGGCAGCTATCTCAACGCTAATGGGCTTACCAGTGGGCGGGCCGCCTTGCTCCCGGCCTACTGAAACGTCAGCACCCTTTATTCCTTTTACAGCTTCGCGAACTTTATCTAAAAATTCCGTGGAAGACCTTCCGTTTCGTTCTGCAAAGGGGACAAATGCGACCGATACTTTTCCCAAATGAGGCTGAAGCTGGCTTCCGGCGAACGGATCTTCCGCAGCACCAATGGCAACATTTGAAATGACCGACTCAACGATTGCTGTATCTTTCCCGATTACCTGAATGACTCTGTCTTCCACAATATTCGTAACGGAATCCGTAACACGCTGGTCTGTACCAATCGGCATCCGAACGTATGCATAAATGAAATTGGGATCTCCTTCCGGGAAGAATACGACAGGAGGTTTCCGGATACCGGTGAAAATCACTGCGAATATGAAGAGGGCTATAACGCTGGCCACGACCAAGAGTGGCTTTGCTCTGCCTTCCAGGCACCAGGCGATCATATTTTTATAACCGGTCTGCACGGAAGGCCAAGCTTTCGTCTGAAAATTTGAAATCACTTTCTCCAACACAAAGCGATGGAGCGAATAGATACCAAACATAAATACCGTAAAATTACCAAGTCCCATAGAACCTGTCACGTAGAACAATAAGGCGATTGCAAAAAAGACGACGGCTGCTATTTTATAACCTTTTGTGACCTTTGGTTTGGCCCCATGATCATGAACCTTCATAAAATCAGCAGCAAACACAGGGTTCATTATATACGCAACGACCAATGACGCAAGGAGCGCAACGATAAGGGTCACTGGTAAATAGACCATGAAGCTACCAATAACGCCAGGCCAGAATGCCAATGGAACAAACGGAGCAAGCACTACCAGTGTGCCGGACAATACAGGCAGGAATACTTCGCCTGCAGCAAGCTTCGCAGCCTTGCGGATAGGAACTTTTCCATTATCAAAAACACGGTGCGTATTTTCAATCACAACAATAGCGTCATCCACAACAATCCCTAACGCCAGCAGGAATGAAAACAGCGTCATGAGGTTGAGTGTAAAGCCCATTGCAGGGAAGAATAAAAAAGCGATAAGACTTGATATCGGTACCGACAAACCAACGAAAATTGCATTGGTAGCACCCATAAAGAACATAAGGATTGCTGTTACCAGGACAAACCCTATGATAATCGTATTGATAAGGTCATGAAGCGTAACGCGAGTGTTGTCGGATTGATCTGCCGTAATGGTGACCGTCAGGCCCTTGGGAAGAATATTTTTTTCAAATTCAGCGACAATTTCATTGATCTGATCCGATGCAATCACCAGGTTTTCACCGCCCCTTTTCACCACGTTCAGCGTCACCACATTCTTCTCGTCCAGGCGCGCAAAGCTTTCCTGTTCCTTGTGCGTATCGATCACTTCAGCGACATCTTTCAGGTAGACCTTACCACCTTTGATTGAGCCTACTACGATATTGGCCATTTGTTCTGCGGAGGTAAACTCTCCGTTTACGCTCATCGAACGTTTCATTCCATCTACCGAAAGCTGCCCACCGGCAATGAGTACGTTCTCAAATCGTATAGCGCTGGCGATATCATCCATGCTGATACCGGCCTGGGCTGACTTAAACAGATCTACGTTTACCTGAATCTCACGGTCCAATGCTCCGACAATATCAACTCTCCGGATCTCCCTAAGCCCCTCGATTCGCTCCTGCATTTGCTCGGCATACTTTTTAATCGTTTGAAGATCATAGTCTCCGGAAAGGTTAACAAACATGATTGGCACCTCCGAGATATCAATATCCACAACGGTGGGATCATCGGGAAGGTCAGAAGGCAAATCATTCTTCGCTTTATCAACTGCTTCCTGCACTTCGCGCTTCGCTTCCTTGACCTCTACATCGGTCTGGAATTCAATGATAACGTTCGAGAAGTTCTGAAAAGAATTACTGGTTATTTTCTTTACACCAGCAATGGATTTTACCTGTTTTTCAATCTGTTTGGAGATCAGGTTCTCGATGTCCTCCGGCGCACCCGGATAAATAGTTGCCACATAGATCTGAGGAAAAACCACTTCAGGGAAATTCTCCTTCGACAGGCTGTTATACGTCATCATACCAGCGATACAGATGATTGCCGTAGCCACATAGATTACGACTCTGTTATCGATTGACCAGCTGGTAGGTCTGAATTCTTTATTGGTGTCTTGCATAATATTTACATTAGGGATTTATGGGACAAAACACGAATTAAAGTTTAACGGCCTGGCCATCATTTAGTCCCTGATAGCCCGACGTGATAACTTTGTCACCGGCTTTCAGACCCTGAACCTGGGCAAGGTTGTCATAAACAGCGTCCACGGTAACCACTTTTTTTCTCGCCACCATTTGTTTGCCGTCTAATTCTGCTACGAATACTATTTTCTCCTTGTTGATATCCTGCACAATATTTACAGGCACCACGATTGTTGAAGGTTCATTATGAAATATAACTTTTACTATACCGGTCATGTTCGGACGAAGGTCGGGTAAAGACGGAAGCTTAATTTCGACTGCGAACGTACGCGAAAGCGGGTCGATATTTTTTCCTACAAAAGAAACGTATGCCGTCAACTCCTTTTTTAGTTCCGGAATATTTACAAGTACTTTATTTCCCGACTTGATGTCCGTGACATATGCCTCAGAAACATTTGCTTTTAGCTTCAGGTTGGAAGAGTTTATTACCCGCATAGCCGGCATACCCGGTGCCAAATTCTCGCCGACCTTGGCAATCACTTCGTCTACCGTTCCATTGATGGGTGACGTGATCCTCGCCATCTTGCTTTGTTCCTGAAGTGAACTCAATTGCTTTTCGAGATTTTCCTTATTGGCTTTTGCCTGCAGGTATTGTACTTCTGTACCGATTTTCTGTTCCCAAAGGTTCTTCTGACGGTCATATATTACGCCCGCCAAATCCAATTGGGATTTCATGGCATCAATACTGTGCTCGATAACGGCGTTATCCAATTGCACCAGGGTCTGTCCCTTGGATACCTGCTGACCTTCCCTTACATAAATATTATCAACAACTCCCATGGAC
Source organism: Chryseolinea sp. (assembly GCA_041737945.1). Classification (GTDB taxonomy): domain Bacteria; phylum Bacteroidota; class Bacteroidia; order Cytophagales; family Cyclobacteriaceae; genus Chryseolinea. Next base: position 41,744 of record JBGSQQ010000013.1, on the reverse strand, counting down.
TGAGCGCTCAGCATAATATTATCTTCGGCTTCCACACTACCTTGTGTCTGCACATAATGGTTGAAGGACCTCGGCGCGAGTTCCGCAATGACAATTTCCTTTGACTTAACTGCAACGGCCTCCGGATTTGTTTTTGCAATTTCATCTTCGAGCGTCTTAATCTCCTTAGCCAGACTGGCTTGCTCGCCCTTCAGCTTTTCAAGGCGTAACTGCTTATCGTTTTCGGGAGTAGTGGCACTACATGCCGATAGAATGAGAACAACTGCCAGTGAAGACAAACGGGAGTAGAGGGCTGATTTCATATCGAGATTATTTTTCATGTTGATTAATATTATTTGGAAGTGGGTTGGTACGGTGTCGGATCAATTTTCGCATAGGCCTTATCAAGGTCAATCTTGGCTACAATGGCATCAAATAAAGCATTGTAAAAATTTACCTGTGATTCCCGCAGACTGCTTTCTGCATCTGTAACTTCAATGTTGGAACCTACGCCTTGCTCATACTTTATCTTTGTGATACGTGCTACACGTTCAGCCAGCGCCATATTTTCCCGCTGCGAACGGAATGTCTCGACAGCATTTTTATAAACAATGGTGTTCTGCTGAATGCTGAGATCGATTCCCTGCTTCAGAGAGGAGTAGCTATTTTCGATCTTTAACAAGCTAAGCTTTGCCTGCTGAACCTGATACGATCGCTGCAACCCGCTGAAAATGGGAATTTGTAAAGACACTCCGATCGAATTAAACGAATACCATTTATCCGGGCCGATTCGGCCATCATCGGCGGTGTTCGTATTCGTCGTAAAAAGCCCCCCAATATTTGGTGACTGAGTTGAATACCCTAAATTGGCAAATGCCACAAGGCTCGGATGTGAAGCGGAGGCCTTGTTCTTAATATTCAATTCCTGAAGCCTCTTTTGTGTATCGAGTATCTTAAACTCGATTCTGTTCTTATAGTCCCAGTCTTTCTCATACTCTTCAAAAAGGTGTTCGTTGACTTTAAGGTCTGCCAGGCTACCAGAAACGACGAGATCCTTCTCCATTGGATAATTCATCTGGAACTTTAACAGACCAAGGCTCAGGTTCTGCAGGTTAAGAAATTTCAAACGCTCCGACCTGAGATTATTCAGTGTCACCTGAGTTCGGTCTACGTCAATTGCTTCTGCAAAACCATTTTCATTCAAGGCCTTGGTTGTCCGCAACAATGAATCGACACGAGCGATGTTGTTATCGAAAAGAGTGATGCGCTCGTTGTTTACCAACACCGAATAATACGCTTTCGTTACGTTTTCAATAACCTGAATCTCCGTTTGTTCCGTGGTCTTATACGCCAGCTCTTTGTACGTTCCAACAGCCTTGAGGCCTACCAGGTACGTACTGTTAAAAAGCAGTTGGTTGATTGTAATTGCAGCATTTCCATTGCTAGGCAACTGAAAAAAGTTCTGGGAGGCGACAACATCGTTGTCTTCAACGCCGGGAAGATCGAGATTCGGGTCGAAACCCTGCGCCACAGAATAGTTAGCAAAAAACCGGGGCAACTCCCCGTTGTGTTGCAAACTAACTGTACCGTCGATCTGAGGTAACCCTATTCCAAAAGTCTCCTTCACCTTCGACTGAGCGATTTGTTGGTCCACTCTGGCATTCTTTACATCAATGGTATTCTCCATTGCATACTTAATGCAATCATCAAGGGAAAAAGTCGGCACAGCGGTTGTTTGTGCATACGACGCAACCGGCACAACGATGCACAATAAAAGGGTTTGTAATAAGCGTTTCATATTAGGGGTTTGATAGTTCAACTAGACTTTCTTTGTATTTCTGATAGAGTTTTTTTCCTTTTTCAGTGACAATCCCGTAGACAAAGTGATCAAAGATCTGCATCTGGACTTCGGCGAGCTTGAATTGTGACGGTGGGAAAATCTGATCATCAAATGCCAGCTGTACAATTTCAAGTCTCATGGCGGCAATAATTTCAACTTTTATTTCAGGTCTGAAGTATCCTTCTTCAATGCCCTGTTTCAGGTTGCGGATGACAGAGTCACGGATAAATTTGTTTTTGTGATCCAGCCAGACGCCCCAGGCCTTCGGATGATATTTTTGAAGGTCAAATAGCAACGTGGGGTTCATCTCTTCTGAGTTTTGCTTCAGACAAAAAGAGATCTTCGCGAGCTCTTCAATTGCATTTGCAGCGCTGTGCATGATCGCCAGAAATTCTTTGGAAACATTTTCGATATGTGACTTACACGTGATTGTCACAATATCTTCCTTGTCCTCGAAGTGCTGGTATAGTGTCTTTTTTGATACCGACAAATGCCGGGCAATGTCGTCCATAGAGATACTACGAACCCCGTACTTCATAAAGAGACTTTCAGCCCCTTTCAAAATCTTCTTTTTTATATCTGTCTCTTCCATAAGGGGCACAAAACTAAGAAAACTTTTTACATTACAATAGTTTCCTCAGTTTCCTTGAACGCATAAGGCGCATTCATTGTTTACCTTTCTGCCAAAATTTGCTGAAATATTTTCTGAAGTGTTACTTCAATCGTTTGAAACGTCTGAATCCTTTTTTGAAGTGGTTTCGCTCCAGCTGCACCATTTTTCTTTCATCTTCTCCTTGACGGCTGCACGCTCTTCAGGGCTCATGGACGAAAACTTGTCGTAAAATTTTGCCTTCCAATGTGCGCCTGAACGTCCATCATGGTGCCCCTGACAATGACCTTTGCCACCCCAGCCGCCGAACAGAATTTTCGCCAGCAGGAATAATCCCAACGCCTGCCAAAAATTAATAACGGGCCCGTTGAATACTACCGGAACAAGCCAGTTCCACAGTGACATGGTAACCAGACCGAATAACAATACAGCCAGTAAGCCAAGTGCAACCCACGCCAAAATTCTCAAACCTTTGTTCATAGCCTTACTATGTTTTAAATGTCATTATATAATCTTTGTAATTTTTTTCGCAGTGCTAGTATGGCATATCGTTTCCGGGACAATAAGGTATTGATCGATAAACCACGTTCTTCGGCAATATCACGGAAACTCCGTTCTTCAATCTCATTGAGTATAAATATCTCACGCTGATCGGCAGGCAGTTCATCCAGCGCGTCCATGATGGCATCCCATATGACATCACGCAGGTAAGCATCCTCCGGCGTGTTCCCCAGATCGGGCAGGATATCCTGAAGGGTTAGTGGCGCATCATCGTCGGCTCCTTGATACAGGCCAAGATCAGTACGTTTTGGCCTGGACGCGTCCCTTCGGTAACGATCAATAATTTTGTTACGCGCTACTGAGAAGAGCCAGGAGGTGACGCGGTCCAGTGACTCAATCGTATCATAACCCGCAATAAACTGATAGAAGACATCCTGTAAAATGTCTTCTGCTTCCTCTACAGACGAAACACGGTTGCGTATAAAACCCAACAACCGGTCTTTCTCCCTGAGAAATGTCTGTTCCTTTATTTGCATGGCCATGTCCATTGCCTTCTTTCTGCTTGTGACCTCATAGTCGGGGCATCACCATCTAATATTGTAGGCATCTGAAAATATTTGCAGTATTTACCCAATCGCGACTGGAAACAATAACTCCGAACAACGTTAAAACAGGAGCTTCTGTTACCGTAATTCATGTAATTGTAATAATGAAACCCAAGGTATAACCTATCGACATCGTGAAACTTCACTATTTCCGTTACCGATGACTTAATAATTCCCGTCAAATTTCGTTAAAGTATACCGTGTGAAACGCCTGTATTCCGCGCTTTCAGGTGATTTTCGCGGCCTTTCTACAGAATTGCCACGGGTAGCAAGCAGTTGCTACAATATCTGGCTAACTTGCCATTGCACGGTGAATGAGAATCGTTCTTTTATGAGCTACTTCAAAGATAAACTACACCCAGCATCCGTTAAAAGAAAAGTCGTTGCAGGCTTTCTGCTCGTATTCATTGCTATTCTTCTCGCATTAGGCATAACACACTTTGCCTTTCGGGAAATGATGGCGACGATCGACAAACTATCAACACCCAACAAGGAGCTAAATGCGCTGAACGTCATATTTCAGGAAATTACAACCCTGGACCAACTGCAGCGGGAAGAAGCAATTAAAAATCCCAAAAGTTCATACAAGAGCTTTCTGACTCAATCCAAATCCCTGATTGATAAAATTGATTCTCTGCGGATGATGGAATGGGATAGTGCGCAACAAGTGCGCCTGCTGGCGCTGCGGAAAATTCTTACGAAACGAAACCAGTTTTTCTTTTCCTACCTGACGCTTAAATCGGAACTGCTTGACAACCGGAGTTTAACAAACCGACTGGATACGTTAGCGCGAATCCTGGAGCATGAAAAAATTGTGTTTGATACCAGTGTAGTCACTACGGAGAAAAAAACAATAACGACCTACTCCACGGATTCAAATGAATCCCAAAAAGACGACCGATCACGCCTGGGAAAACTTTTTGGCAAGAAGAAAAAAATCACACCTCAAACGACGCATGTCAAAGTCCATGAGGAGCTTCGGGTGATCGTCGATACCCTTTCGATTGCGCGTCAAAACAAAGCGCTGGAGGAAGTAGAAAAGATCATTGTTGATCTGGAAAATGATCAGCAAGAAGAGAACCGCAGGTTATTGCGCGAGGAACTGGAATTGATTCATGTCAACAGCCTGTTGATCAACCAACTTCTTAGCATTCTCCATGAAGTCGAAAACGAGGAGATGGCGAAAATGCAACAAAACAACGATCGGGCTGCGGCTCTGGTGGCACTCAGCAATTCGCGCATCACCACGCTGCTCATCGTATTTTTTGTTGGTGCAGCATCGCTTGTCTATCTCATCTGGGTCGATATCAGTAGAAGCAACTACTACAAGGCTCAATTAGAGAAAGCCAAGGACGAAGCCGTGGAGCTCAGCCAGATCAAACAACGGTTCCTGGCAAATATGAGTCATGAAATCCGCACACCACTTCAGTCCATCATTGGATTTTCAGAACAATTAAAGCGTGGTAAGAGTACGAATCCCGAAGCCGTGGCCGCGATTAACAGTTCTTCCGAGCATCTTCTTCAAATCGTTAATGAAATATTGGATTATAGCCGGATTTCGAATGGAAGCTTTACACTCAGTATAGAGAATTTCCCGCTGATTCCTCTCATCAGAGAAGTAGCCGCCGCGTTAGAAATACAGGCGGAGAAAAAAAATCTCAGTCTGATTGTTGACCTGGACAATACAAGCGACTTCATCGTACGCGCCGACCCGTTCAGACTTCGTCAGATTCTATACAACCTGCTGGGAAATGCGATTAAGTTCACATCCAACGGACACGTTAAACTTTCGCTGAAAACTGCGGTTGAGGGAAACTTTGTTCGTTGCTTTTTCGATGTATCAGATACCGGTATTGGCATCAATCCCGAAGACCTGGACAGAATTTTTAATAAGTTTGAACAGGCCAGTTCCATGATTACGAGGAATTATGGCGGAACGGGGCTAGGCTTGTCGATAGTCAAACTATTGGTGGAGGAGCAGGGCGGCACGTTAAAAGTTACGAGTAAACCAGGATTGGGCTCATCGTTCTCGGTGACACTCCGTTTTGATATGGCCGGCGCTACAGAACCGGATGTCACAACCACAGGGCAAATCACCACCCCAGCCGTTGTAAACAATGTAATCGTTGTGGATGATGACGCCATGATAGTCCGGCTTTGTAGCCTGATTCTCGAAAGCAACAAAATCCCACACGTTGTCTACAACGATCCAAAAAAAGTGGCAGACATGGAACCGGATCCTTACGTTTCTCACATTCTGATAGACATCCGGATGCCATCAATGAATGGCGTTGAACTGTGCCATATTCTGCGCGCGAAATATGATGCTTCGGTAAAATTTGTTGCGCTTACCGCCCATGTACTTCCACAGGAACAACGGGAACTTCTAAAAGAAGGATTTGATGCGGTTCTACCGAAACCATTCCGGGAACAGGAACTACTAAATCTGTTTGGTATTGTTTCCGCCGCGGAGGATAATACACCAATAGAAGTCTATAAAGATTTTGATCTCTCCACACTAAAGAAGATGACGCACGGAGATGAAGGTCTTTTTCAATCGATACTTGCGCAATTTGTAGATGAAACTGAAAATGACCTTAAAAACCTGGATGTCGATTTTGTACAACTCAATCCCAAGATAGCACGGGACGTTGTTCATAAACTTGCTGGCCGCATCGGTCAGGTAGGAGCGCTGTCCCTTTCTTCCAACCTTCGCGATATTGAAACCGAGCTGGTGAATGGAACACCGTTGGTACAACTGACGGATAGAATCAGTCTGGCGAAGAACGAAATTGAAAATCTACTTAGGACAGTAAGAGGCCAGGTTATGGCGCAGTCGGAGGGCTAGCAGAGGAGGACAATGTATTCATTCAATCCCGTACTTCTCAATTTTTAAGTATAGCGTCTTCCTGTCAATGTTGAGTATGCGCGCTGCTTTTGACTTATTGTACCGCACCTCTTTCAACGTTTTAATAATCATGTCCTTTTCCTGAGACTCCTGCAATGCCTTCAGGTCATATACCGGTGCCACTGAATCACTTTCCTGAGGCGGGTTCCGGATTGCTTCAATCATTTCATGGGGTAATGCGCTTATGTGTACCCTGCCTTCGCTCGTGAGCAACACGGCACGTTTCACCACATTCTTCATTTCGCGAAGATTACCGGGCCAATCGTAGGCGCGAAGGATTTCTTCTACTTCCGTGTCAAAGCCAACCACACTGCGACCTAATTCAAGGTTTGCAGACTCACGAAAGAAGTTCAGGAACTCTTCCAGATCTTCAAATCGTTCGCGTAAGGCGGGTACGCGGATTTTAAACTCATTCAGACGATGATAAAGATCTTCCCTGAAGGTTCCTTTCTTGACGCTGACAAAAAGATCATCATTGGTGGCGGTGATTATTCTGACGTCTACCTTGACTTCTTTGGTACTACCCACTGGCTGAATAACACGTTCCTGTAAGGCGCGTAGCAGTTTGATTTGTACTTCATAAGAAAGGTTACCCACTTCGTCCAGAAAGAGTGTTCCTTTATGCGCCTCTTCAAACTGGCCGGTTTTGTCCTGGACAGCCCCGGTGAAAGCTCCTTTAACATGACCAAAGAGTTCACTTGCCGCGAGTTCGTTTGACATGGCGCCACAGTCAACCGCCACGAATTTAGCCTTCGAGCGCGCACTGAGCTGGTGAATATTACGGGCTACGTTTTCTTTCCCCGTTCCACTCTCACCTTCAATGATTACTGACATGTCGGTCGGTGCTACCAACCGAACATATTCAAACAGCTGTTGGGCAACAGCGCTTTTGCCTTGTATAAACTCCTGTGGCTGGACAGATTTCGGAGTGACAGCGTTTGTTTTATTGTTGCCGATTGCTTGTTGGACAATCATCAAAAGCTCATCCGGGTTCACAGGTTTGGTAATATATTCAAACGCCCCAACCTGCATGGCTTTCACGGCTGTCCGGATGTCCGAAAAGCTGGTCATTATAATAACAGGCGTTGAAGGCGCGGATTTTTTAATTTCTGTAAGAACCTCCATACCTGACGTATCGGGCAGGCGATAGTCCAATAACACCAGATCAGCCGGATGCGCCAGAAAAAGCTTCAGACCCTCCATTCCCTTATGCGAAACACTTACCGTGAAGCCCTGCTTTTGTAGGAAGCCTTCCAGGATTCTCGAAAAGGTTAAATCATCTTCAATTACTAAAATAGCGGCCATATGGGCCTTAAAATAAAAAGAAAGCGGGAATATCTCCGCTTTCTTTTTATCCGTCTTTCATCAGGCCAAACCCGGCAAGATTATTTGAGTACATGCCGGCTTGATTAGACCGGCAGGCGATTATTTGAGCCCTGTTGCGCTTTTTTCTTCCTTAATTTTTTTCTCCTCAATCAGATAAGAACCACCCAAGCCAATTCCACCGAAAATAAAGAGCATTGAAAAATACGCTACTTCCTCCATGTCAAATGCGCGGTCTAGAAAATAACCCATCAAAATCCCCAATCCAGCGCCGATAAAGAGAAGAGAAGCCCGTAAAGGCAACGTGTTATTTCCTGTCTTCTTAACATTAAAGAACTGCGGATCAACGCCCTTGTCGATCATAGCCATACGTTCCTGATTTTCGTACTTGCGCAGATACAATACGATTACTACTACTCCGATGATAAAGATTATTGGTATCATAACCCCTAATGTCTCGACTTCCATATTTTTGTATTTTAGTTGATTATGCCCCTATGACGCAGCCTCCTTCAAACCGGTTACAGGCGGGTGTCAAATCTCTTCGTATTTTATTCAGGTAATCACAAGACGCACATTTCACCGTCAGTTGTGTAACTTCGACAAAGAAGGCTGCGTCCAAAGGCTGTCATGACCAACGATCCGGATCACATACTTATTGACCAACTGCTAGCTGGTGACCGAGAAGTATATGCCGTTCTTGTGAATAAATACAAGAGCTATGCATTTACCATCGCACAGAAAATACTCCAAAACAGGCCGGAAGCGGAAGAGGCGGCACAGGATGCCTTTATTAAAGCGTTCCACCATCTTGCGAGTTTTAACCGGGAGTCCAAGTTCAGCACGTGGCTTTACCGCATAGTATTTAATACAGCAATCAGCTACCGGCGTAAGAACCGGCAACAGTTTCAGAGTATTGAAACCACCATAATTGAATATGATCAGGATGCAGATGGTATGCTGGAAAAGATTGACAAAAAGAAATACCTAAACCAGGCTATGCTGAAGCTTTCGGAGGCCGATCGCGGGGCATTAACGTTATTTTACCTGGAAGAATTCTCCCTGGAGGAAATTGCTGAGATAACGGGAATGCAGGCTAACACGGCTAAAGTGAGAATACATCGGGCCCGACTGCGTTTGGCGGATGAACTTAAAAACATATTGAACCACGAAGCATTAACTTTGTAAAAGAAATGAAAAAGATATCTCAAGAACTTGATACTGAATTGCTCCTCTACCTGGATGGGCAATTAAAGGATACTGCCAGGGAAAAGATCGTGCTTGCGCTGCAACAGGATGAAGCACTCAGGCAGCGGCTTACGCAGTTGGAGGCTATGGAATCTTCCGTGAAAAACAATTTCCTCGAAATACCTTCCAAAAACTTCACACATCTCGTAATGCAGAAACTGGACCAGTATCCAGCCCAACCTTCCAGCTTCAATATGCTAAACGGAATATGGCTGTTGATTGGAGTGCTTCTGATGTCGGCGATCGCAACTGTTCTTGTGTCGTCCGGAGTTTTTGATCAGGCGACTGGGACATTAGATCTAAATACAGTCAAATTGCCCAGCCTGAATCTCAAGCGTACACTGCCATCTATTCCGATTGATGGCAAGTTGATTATCAATATCACCATATTACTGAATCTCGGACTTTGCTGGCTGGTTTTTGATCGGGCAATATTAAAGCCATTGTTCAGGCGCAGGTTGCAAATAGGACGTTAGTTTTCTGGCCCTGTTTTAGCCGCGGACTTTACTTTTCCTTCGCTGGCGGGCATTCGATCTTCCAGTCCTTAGCCAGGGCCAGGGTTCCTTCTTTTACCTTCTTAATCACCACATCCACCTGTTTGCTGTATTTGCAGCCTATGTCAACATATCGGTACCTGGCGCCGTCAACGGTAAAATTAAAATGGCATGTATTTGAAGCCTTGTGTGTCTTGAAACAGGAAAACTCGATGTTTTCTCCCTGGTCGGCCGAGAATGACATCAGAAATACAACGGCCAATGCTACAAGGACTTTTCGAAAAAGGTTCATAATAAAAGGGGATGGTTTACAAAGGTAAAAACAACCACTATGCCACAAAACAAAAAAACCTGAGGTGTCTCAGGTTTTTTTGTTTCACTATCACTATCAATATCTGTAATAATCAGGCTTAAACGGCCCTTTGACCTCCACACCAATGTACTTGGCCTGGTCGGAAGACAATTCCTCCAGTTCAACACCGATTTTCTTGAGGTGAAGACGGGCAACTTTCTCATCCAGATGCTTGGGCAGCATGTAAACCTTATTCTCGTACTTACCGGAGTTGGTCCACAGTTCCAGCTGTGCCAGCGTTTGGTTCGTGAAGGAATTTGACATCACAAAAGAAGGGTGACCGGTAGCACATCCCAGGTTTACCAATCTTCCTTCCGCCAACAAAATTACCTGCCGGCCATTCTTCATGGTATAAAGGTCTACCTGCGGTTTCACTTCATCCTTAGAAGCATTCTTATTGAGCCATGCGACATCGATTTCATTATCAAAGTGACCGATATTACAAACAATAGTTTTGTCTTTCATCGACTCGAAATGGCGACCTAACACGATTCCAAAATTACCTGTAGCGGTAACAACGATGTCAGCATCCTTAACCGCATCATCCATCTTCTTCACAGCAAATCCATCCATGGCTGCCTGCAGCGCACAAATCGGATCGATCTCGGTAACAATAACGCGTGCACCTGCACCTCGTAAGGAAGCGGCGGAACCTTTTCCAACGTCACCATATCCGGCAACGACGGCCACTTTACCAGCCATCATTACGTCCGTAGCTCTGCGTATTGCATCTACTAAAGACTCTTTGCAGCCGTATTTATTGTCGAATTTTGATTTTGTAACGGAGTCATTGATGTTTATCGCAGGCAACGGTAGTTTACCATTGTGCATACGTTCAACCAGGCGATGTACCCCTGTTGTCGTCTCTTCGGAAATACCTTTAATACCAGAAACAAGTTCCGGATAACGATCGAGCACCATATTGGTAAGGTCACCCCCATCATCAAGGATCATATTTAGTGGCTTACCCCCCTTGAAGGCATGAAGCGTCTGTTCAATACACCAGTCAAACTCCTGTTCATTCATGCCTTTCCAGGCATAAACCGGGATTCCGGCGGCGGCGATGGCTGCTGCGGCATGGTCCTGCGTTGAAAAGATATTGCAGGAAGACCAGCTCACTTCAGCCCCAAGTTCCACCAGCGTTTCAATTAATACAGCGGTTTGAATCGTCATGTGAAGACAGCCGGCGACACGGGCATCCTTCAAAGGCTTTTGCTTACCAAACTCCTCACGAAGGGCCATTAAGCCGGGCATTTCAGCTTCTGCCAATTTGATTTCCTTGCGACCCCAGGGAGCCAGGGAAAGGTCTTTGACCTTAAATGTTAGTTTTTTCTCGTCAACAGTCATTTTTGTGTTGGTTTTCTTTTAACTGGAACACAAAAGTAAGACAAAGGTTACTAAATAACTATGGATTCGGCATCGTCATTGATCTGGCCCCCTACAAAAAGCAATGAATACGAACTATTACGGCACCCGTCCTGTTCGCCAATAAGTGTTTATTAGGCAACCAATAGGTAAGTTGGCTGTCATGTGCAAAATCCTTAGAATTAATAAAAAAATCAGGTTATGAAACCCGTTATAAAAATTGATGTTGTGTCGGATGTGGTATGTCCCTGGTGCTATATCGGAAAGCGCCGATTGGAAAAGGCACTCGATATAATCGGAGATAAATACACTATAGAATTGGAATATCATCCGTTTGAATTAAATCCTCAGATGCCTACCCAGGGTGTTGATCAAAAAGAATATTTGGCTAGCAAGTTCGGAAGCGAAACAAAATACTTCCAGATCACAGAGCACACCACCCGCGTTGCTGCTGACGAGGGGTTGTTATTCAATTTCGACAAACAGCGAATTTCGCCCAATACCCGGAAAGCACATAGTCTGATTCAGGCAGCTAAATCCGACGACAACCAACTGGGCGTAACTGAGGCGTTTTTTAAAGCGTATTTTACCGATGGCCTCGATTTGTCGAAAGAAGAAAATCTGATTTCAACGGCGGTAGCGGCAGGAATGCCAGAAGAAACGGTAAAGCGCATTTTAGCTGACGAAGCCTCTCAAATGGCGGTAGCATTGGCTGAAAAGGAAATGCAAAAAATTGGCATTTCCGGTGTGCCCTTCTATATCATCAATAATCGGTATGGCGTTTCGGGGGCACAACCGACAGAAACTTTTGTAAACGCACTCGAAGAAATCGGTTCGGAAATATCCGTGCAGGAAGGTGCATCCTGCTCCATTGACGAAGCCTGCTAATACCGCTTTTACTTTTTCTTTTTACTCTTTACCGGTTCTGCCACAGGTATTAGTTCACTCTGTTTAATTACGGCAGTCCATATGCTCGTTTTACCATCATCCACCCGCGCCCAGACCGGTGCAATGACACCGTTGTGAGCAGCAATGTTCGTATAGTCTCCAACAAAAGCGTTTTCTGTCGGAGTAAATGGGCTTTCACTGATCTTTACGGTTTTAAAACTGCCACCACTGTCGACTGAGTAAGAAAGGTATACATCGGTTTGATTATCGTTATGCGAACTTCGCCCGTAAAAGAGAACATAGATATAACCCGTTGCCTGGTCAACAACCGTCCACGGTAAATACTGGTGGGTGTTCAGGCTGTCGATCCCGATTTTTGCAGGTGACGACCAGTTGTCGCCGAAATTATTGGAACGCATAAACCAAACATCCGTATCGTTAGCTCCATTTCGTTGGTCTGCCCAGACCATGTATAGGCATCCGCGACACGTACCTTTACTTTGATCGACCATCAGCATGGGCCTGCCGTTGGACCGATCGTGTCCAGGAATTTTGAAATCCCAGCCACCGGGCTGATCAACAACTTTGATGTCATTCTCCAACCACATGCTACCATCAAAAGAACGATCAAGGAAAATTTTGTTCTGAACGGCCCAGGTAACAAATACTTTTCCATCAGGCGACACGGCTGGTACACCACCTACAGCGGCATTATCTGCATCGATACAATCCCCCGGAGTCTGCGAGATCCTGACAGGTTTGCTCCATTTTTTTCCGTTTGCCGATGTACTCAGCATTATATTCGACTCACACCCGGAGTCCTTGCTGCCGAACTTATCAAACTGCGTCCAGGTTACAACCACATTGCCTTTAGCATCAACGGTTGCCCAGGGTTTGTCCTGATCTTTAGGAGGGTTATACCCAACGGAAGTCCCTTCGTCCCACGTCTTTCCTCCGTCTCTGGAGACATGACAAATAATATGGTCCAGACTTTTTTCATTATCCCGCCCTTCACCGGTGGGATCTGACAAGTGGAACGCATAGATTGTTCCTTTATCATCCGACACGAGTACGGGATCACCGTAAACACCATAGGGTGATGAAACTTTTGTCTTTTCCCACTTCAGTCCTCCATCCATCGTAAAATAGATATTACCGCGCATAGAGGCCGCAACAATATTCTTCGTGTCCTTCCTATTCACGGTAATACCTGGCTCAACCACCCGATCTCCGGAAACCGCTTCATCCAGTTTTATATTTTTGAATTGTGCTTCAACGCCTGCCGAGCATACACAGATTAAAATCAAGACTCCAAACTTTTTCATAGGTGTGAAATTACGCAGAAACAATCAATTGTAACAAACCGGGTTGCTTCCACTGTTCAACAGCAACGCTCACCCCATGAGTTTATTTTTTTGTATCAATTTTCGCTTTCATTTTCTGCCCGCCACCAACCTCGACCAGGGAAGATCCATAAATTTTTATAGTTGATTTTACAAAATCGCGTTCTTCCGCCTTGTAAATATTTTCCACATATTTCTGTGGGTTACGATCAATATACGGAAACCAGGTACTCTGAATCTGAATCATCACCTTGTGGCCTTTCTTGAAAGTGTGGAGAATGTCCTGCAAAGGAAAATTTACTTCCGTGATCTGATCAGGACGGAACGGCTCCGGCTTTTCAAAACTATTCCGAAACCTGCCCCTAAACACCTCGCTTCTCACCAGTTGCTGATATCCGCCCATGACAACGTTGGCAGGGTTGTGATTATAATTGGGGTGATCCGGAGGATAGACGTCAATGAGTTTAACGATAAAATCAGCGTCTGTTTCTGACATGGAAACTTTAAGCTTCGCCATGATCTCACCGGCAACCGTTACTTCGTCGGTAAGCGCATCGGATTCAAATGTTAATACATCCGGACGGGTAGATGCTTCCCGCTGGTCATCACTCATGAACCTCCGGGGTGTAAAGGTGAGCGCCTCAACCTCTGAAGTATAGGGCACCGGTTTTGCCGGGTCACTCACGTATTCAAACACCGCCTGTTCATCTGTAGGTGCATTAATCGATAACTTCCCTTTTTCGCTGAAGTAGAGCCGGATTGGCGCAACATCTTTGGGAGGCCACACAGCAAATTGTTTCCATACCTTTTTACCCGTATCGAACATGTACGCTTCCGGCAAATTATACCCTTGCCCTTTTACATCTTCCTCTTTTAGGTAGTATGCAAAGAACTTTCGTTCAATCTCCCGCTGATAAAATGTTGATATGCTGTCACCAAAATAAATGTGGTTGTGTACTGATTTACCTTTTTCGCTTGCCCAATCACCATGTCCCCACGGGCCCATAACCAATGTATTTTGAGCGGCCGGGCTGGTTTCTTCAATGGTCTTATAAATGTTCAGGGGTCCATAAAGATCCTCTGCATCATACCATCCACCAACGGTCATTACCGCATGCCTGATGTTGTTGAGATGAGGTAACAAATTCCGCTTCTGCCAGAAGTCATCGTAGTTGGGATGATCTACCATCTGTTGCCAGAAGAAATTGTCGTGGTGAAAATTCTCGGTGATATTTTTTAGTGGGCCTAATTTCAGATAGAAGTCATATCCATCCTTAATCCCTTTGTCCTCCAAACGTTTCAGTTCATCTGAAAACCAATCCTTGCTGGTTTGTCCGTCCTTTTGATAGCCGAACACGGCAAAAGCGGCGGTATAACTCTCCAGGTACGCGCCTTGATGATGAAAATCATCGAAGAAGAAATCAGATATAGGCGCCTGTGGGGATGATGCCTTCAGGGCCGGGTGAGCATCGGGCAGGGCAGCTGCCGTATAAAATCCAGGGTATGAAATTCCGTACATACCAACTTTGCCATTGTTTCCCGGAATATTCCGAATCATCCAGTCAATAGTATCCCAGGTATCTGAACTTTCATCTATGGCCAACTTATTTTTACGGTCGTTACCCGGGACATTTGGCCGCATATTATCAAAAGTACCCTCACTCATATAGCGCCCACGTACATCCTGAAACACGAAAATGTATTTGTCCCTCACCAAAAAGGTAGATGGATGTCCTTTCGTTTTGAAATCTGCATAACCAGAAGCGTTGTAGCAGGTTCTGTTCAACAGTATCGGGTACTTCTTTGTCTTGTCTTTAGGAATATAAACAACGGTAAATAGCCTGATTCCATCCCGCATGGAAATCTGGTATTCCATTTTCTCATACTGCTCGCGCATGTAGATGGAATCTTTCCGGGTATCCTGTGCGTTTCCAAATGTGCAAAGGGTGGAAGAAAAAAACAGCAGACAAACAAAACGCATAGTCAAAAACTTTTAGAGTGGAAATTAGTGATTTGAAAGACCAATACAATGGGATTGCGCCAGGGAATAGCTAGCGGCGTAGCTGGCGATGTAATAGAAAGGATTGATGTCGAGTGTGAATGAAACCTGAAATATTTATGCACCTTCCCGTTTAACATTGAATAATTTTTCATTCCTTAGAGGATGGCCTTTACGAAATAAAATCGCCTGAGCAGTTGGCTTCAAAAAGTAATTAAAATCAAAAATCCAATACCATGAAACAAGTATTTCTAATCACGCTGATTTGCATATCCCTCTCCGGTTATGGTCAGAAACTAAAATTGACAGAAGGGGATGTTAGTGTCCTCAAAGGACAGAAAGCTGTAAAAACAGAATTCACGTATGACAACATGTCCGTTGGAAAGTTCCCGAAGGAAGCCGATTACGTTGCCCAGAAGAAGGCTGATTATAATAAGAAAGAACCGGGAACTGGTGACGCATGGGAGGAGAAATGGGTATCAGATCGCAAGGAAAGATTTGAACCCCAGTTTCGCGAGTTGTTTTCTGAATATGGCAAGATCTCTACTGTTGGAGAAGACTCTCCGTACACGCTCATTTTTAAAACTGTTAAAACCGAGCCTGGATGGAACATCGGTATTTCCCGTGCCCCAGCCTACATTGATGCCGAGGTGTGGATAGTGGATACGAAAAATCCGTCAAAGGTGCATGCCAAGATTACCATCACGAAAGCCCCGGGACGCGATGCGATGGGATATGATTTTGAGACTGGCGCACGATTGCAAGAGGCGTATGCCAAGTCCGGCAAAGAATTAGGTAAATTTATTCAGGATAAGATAAACTAGTATACCTTTCAACCGATTTGGAGAGGCAGGCTGAAAAGTCTGCCTTTTTTATGGCCGGACAAACCACAATGTGTGGAAATATTCAGCAGATTGATAAACAGTCAGAAGTCCAAAAAACCCAAATTATGCAACTTAACGGCTGTATCCGCAATTCAACGGCGAAATTGACAAATGCTTATAATCCGCCTCACGTTTGTTAATAGGCTGTTACAACCTAAATAAATAATACCATGAACATCCGTAGTTTAATTTTAGTAGTACCTGTAGTCGCCATGCTTTGGAGCTGCGATAAGAAAGAAAGAGAAGCCCTGCAAGCTCAGAATGATTCTTTGAGAACCGAGCTGGAAGCAAGCAATGTAATGGCTCAGAATTTGGCAGAGATCGGTGTATTGATTGATTCAATTGATGTTAACCGCCAGATGCTGCGTACAGACGTTGTTGAAGGAACCTCTTATGCAGATTATAAAACCCGCTTACAAGGTATCAACACACACATTCAGGAAACACAAGCAAAAATTACTGAACTGGAAAAGTCGTTGAAGACTGCAAAAGGAAATTATGCTATTACCATCAAAAGACTGAAGGCAGATCTTGAATTAAGCACATCTCAAATCGCTGCCTTACAAGGTGAAGTGGAGAAAATGCGCGGAGAGAATCTAGCTCTGGCAACAACCATTACTCAGAAAGATTCTGTAATCAACGACAAGCTTGAAACCATCAGAATGAAGGAACAGGATGTTGCAACTCTCGAAGCAAAAGTTGTTGAAGTCAACACCGCTTCAAAAGCAAGCCAGGCTGACCTTTATTTCGCACAAGCACAAGCTCTCGAAACTGCGGCTGATAGAACAAAATTTGCTCCTAAGAAAAAGAAAGAAACTCAGCGTGAAGCCCTTGAGCTTTACAAGTTGTCACTTTCTCTTGGAAAAACTGAAGCACAGTTAAGAATTGACGAATTGCAAAAAGAACTTAGCTGATATTTAGTATCCTGTAAACTGAAAAAGGGTGGTGCCTCCGGGTATCACTCTTTTTTTTATTTCAAAACGAGTGACCTTCTCTTAGCGCTATCGACGGCTGTCGATAAATCGTTTGACCTTCCTGCTTTTCCCAACCATCTGAATACGCTCCATTTGTGGCTGATCAATAAACATGGTTATTGGAACTACTTTTAGCCGGGACTGAAAAGCCGACTTAAGGATCTCACCGGTTTCAAGATGCGCTGCTGGATCTGCCAGCAGATAAAGTCTTAATTCATCCGTACCAAGTTCTCCTGTAAACACCTCAACGGCGTAGTCAATGATACCGTCTATTTGATTCAGCAATTCAAAAATACCCGGCGGGTAGAGTGTGGTTCCCTTCAGCTTGATCATTTGTTGTTTCCGGCCAATTACCGGACCCAGACGCAGCGTATTTCTTCCACAGGGACATGCATCCTGATGTGCCACCGCTATGTCTCCTGTTTTATATCGAAGTAACGGCATCGCCTCGACACCAATTGTGGTAATTGTAATCTCGCCAGGCTCTCCTAATCCCACGGGATTATTGTTTTCGTCTAACAACTCCAGGTGTAACAATTCCGGGTGGTGATGGCCTCCTCTTCCATGGCCGCATTCTGTAAAGGCAGTCTGCATTTCGGTGGAAGCATAGGTATTGTACAGATGAATACCCCATGCTTCTGATATTTTCTTCCCCAGGGTATTTAGTTCGAAACCCGTTGTACGCAAGCTTTCACCAATACAAATTGCTTTTTGAACGGAACTGTGCTCAAGGTCTATTCCATTTTCTTTTGCATATTCGATGAGCTTTACCAGGAAGGATGGAACGGCTACCAATACCGTGGGCTTAAGCCTCTCTATAATCTCCCATTGCATCGCCGGGAGTCCGGGACCAACGCGAATCAGGCCGGCGCCTAACCTTCGAATTCCTTCATAGTAAGCCATGCCTGCCATAAACTGGCGATCGAGGGTGAGCATCAGTTGATACAGATCTTCCCTCCTTCCATCGGCACATGCGAATGAAATGCTCTCGTTATAGGATAGTCGCTGAAGGTCATTTTCCGTTAAAGCCACCGTTACCGGGCTACCCAACGTACCCGAGGTACTGGTATATTCGACAATACTCTTTTTTCGAACACAGAGGAAATCCCAATTATGAGCGTGGAAGTCATCCTTTGATGTTGGTGGAATCCGCTTAAAATCAAGCAGGTTCTGTATAGCGCCAGGTTCTATTCCTGCTGCGTTAATCAGTCGCTTGTAATATGGGGAGTGGTCGAAAACGTAAGGGAGAAATCGCATTAATCGATTCTCCTGAAATTTCTCAATTTCTTCGGCTGACTGGAACTCAATTATTGGTTTCTGATTCATTGCTCAATAATAACGACGGCACACGCCACACTTTTAAGGTGCGAAATAGACAAATGTATTTTATTCCAGCTATGCAGAAGCGCTTTTGCACCCGCATTTCCGCAGAGGTTAAACGATGGTTTCCCTTTGTCATCATGAACCACCTCAATTTCTGCCAATGCGAAACCAAGCGCCAATCCAAGTCCCGTAGCTTTTAAAAATGCTTCCTTTGCCGCAAAACGAGCCGCGTAATGTTCTCCGCGCTGAGTTTTTGAATCGCAAAACGCAATTTCTTTTGCCGAGAAGACCAGCTCCTTAAATCCCTTGTTGCTGTCTATTTTCTCCAGCACCCGATCCACTTCAATCATATCGATTCCAACACCGACAATCATTTCATTTTTTCTTTACACCGTTGAAGAGCATGTTGCATGTATTCTCGTTCCTGTTCGGTGGCGATTTCCATTTTAAGTCCTTCTTCAAAATAGTCCGACGCTTTTTTCCAATTCTCCTGTTCCACATGATAATCACCGGCCAGTAGATAGGCATGATACGATTTTGGATTCCACTTTACAACACTATCGGGCTCGAGATCACTTCGCGGATTAAACGGAAACCTGTACTTGCTGAACTTCACATAATCGGAGTACTGACGCGTCAGCAGGAACGAATCGGCCGGAATAGTAAGGTTAGTTTCATAAATCTCCTCATTGGTAGTCGGCTTGTGTGAAAGGACCTTGTTTAAATCGTAACAAACATACTTTCCTAATTGCCAGGACGATGACGATACCCAGACCAATCCTTTTTCAGGCTGGAATATTATACTGTGGTGAGCGACCAGCTGGTTGATACTTTTTTCGTTGCCCATTCCAATATCTTCGCCGCCCTTGCCCAACTGATTGCGCAAAATTGCTGCTGTCTTACCAACCGAATTCTTCGGCTGAATGTCCAACAATTCTTCAACACGCTCAAACCGGTAAACAGAAGCACTGGTTTTCATATGTTCCCTGTTTCCCTGCGTGCTTCCCAACGGTTCTCCCAAAAAGTGGTTGGTACATACGATATAGTCATCTGTTGGTTCACGCATACCGATTCCTTCGGGTGTTTTTTCAATGACAGATGCTTTTTTATCCCTGGCAGACCCGATGAGAAAAGATTCTGCAACAAACATTTTACGTTTTTCGGCAATGGCATAAGCTTCTCCGATAGTAGAAGCATACTGAAGGATCTCTCTTGCCACTAGTGACACGGGCGTTGCCGACGCGGAAGGAATTTCTGATTTCGCGGCGTTTATGGTTACGGTAAGGCCCTGGTCATTCATGCCGGAAAGTACACCCGTCATTCCGCCAAAGGTTACCATCATGAACCGATATCCTTGTGAAGGATTGTAAAACGCTACGATCTTGTCGCGGGCAAAATCGTCACCGACATAAAAATCAAAATTTCGGCCGATGATCAGGGTGCTATCCTCTGACTTGCCTGCCCACGTTGCGAAAGATGTGCAACCTACCAGCGACATATTCTGCAACGCATGCCCGATATCATGGGCCGCGTGGTAATTCAGAATGCGTTGATACGGTTCGGCGATGTAATTGAATTCGCTGGACGCACTGTTCGCGACACCAAGTATTTCCAATTGAAATTCCTGTTCTATATGGTCTGTCAGGTTCCTGTTAAACCACCCCACAAAATACTTCAGCAGCGTACGATAGAAATCACCAGGTACCAACTGGCGTATTTGTCCGGTGAAGACTTCCTCCTGATACCGTACTAAATCTTTTGTCAACTGACCGATAACAATGCCTCGTTCGAATGGCTCTCCCTCCACATACATTTCATACAGACCGCTCTCACTCCTGCGGAACCAGTTGTTACCCAACGTAAACAATCCCGGATGTGGCTGTCTCACAACGGTATCGATAGCGACCTGTGGTACCATTGCCGGTGGCCTGACTCGCGACACCTGGCGCACGTAAACCGCCAATACCAGCAATAACACCAGTACTATTCCCAGAAACCACCCTGCAATTCTTACCACTTTCTTAAGCATTTCTGATTTTTTCAACGAGGTATTCTAAACCGAGAACCTGGCTACAGGTGACCACCGCACTGATCGTTACACCCAGAACACCATGCATATTTATGTTTTGTCCGGTTAACAGAAGATTGGGGATTTTCGTGCGGGGGGAAATGAACGTTTTCATCGGCTCCCGGTAATCCTTGGCAAAACCGTACAACGACCCATCATCCGTTCCAATATAGTCACGCGCCGTTAAGGGCGACGCGGTTGTGTAGGAATCAATACATTCCCGGAATCCCGGAAATTTTTTTTCTACAGCATCAAACAGCTTCTCAGCCTTTTTCGTCTTGAAGTTTTCATATTCGGCACCTCGTTCACGCTCCTTAGAAACGGTATTGAACGTATCACCCCATTGCTGTACTTCATCGATACGCATGTATGACATAATGGTAAGCCCCTCCGCATAATCGGATGATTTAGAAGAGGGTGTACAAAACAGCGCCCAGCCCTGAGGCCAGTTGGCATCCGTATATTCATGTACACCCCATGGATCTTCCTGAGCAAAACAATAGATATTACTATTCAGGTACTTGAATGTATTCTTCTTCAGAACCACATTGGCATAAAAAACAGAGATTGTGCTGTCCAGGCTTTTTAACCTTGAACGGTATGCATTCTTAAACAGATTGCTCTCCGTCATCTCAAGAGTTTTTACCGGATGTACATTTGATATAAAAGTTTCACCATAAAACCGTTCCCCGCTTTCCGTTTCTGCATAGACAACTTTTCCTGCCTCTTCCTTTAGCTTCACCACATTCACATGCTTGAGGATTTTTCCACCGCGTGAGGTAATCTCCTTAGCAAGATACCTTGCTATTTGAGAGCCTCCGTCCACAAATTTCCAGGAACTCTCGATATAATGATTTACGATGAGGGCATGAACAAACAATGGCGTTTTGTCCGCCTGGCCGGCATATAGGAGATTAGTACCTGCCAACACCGACCGCAGTTTTTTGTTTGAAGTCAACGTTTCCAGATACGCTTTCGTATCCGTCTCATAGGCATTTTCCGTGTCGGTATAAACTCCCGCCTGAAGGTTATAGAGCGGAAATTGTTTACAGATCTTTTTTATTTTATCGCAAAAGGCGCGAATAGCTGCTTCTTCATCGGGGAAATAGGACAACATGACCCTGATAAAATTGTCGTACCCCTGCGCATACTTATAAATCACCGGATCATCGTCAAATATCAATCCATCAACAAATTCATCATCCATTTTGCGGATGTTGACCTTATCCATAATCCCGAGAAACCGGAAGAGCTGGTTCAGGTTTTGACCCTCGCTCAATCCGCCCACATAGTGCACGCCTGTATCAAAAATTACTTTCTTACGAACAAAGATCTGAAGCATTCCGCCAATCTGCTTGTTCTTTTCCAGGATGCAGACTTTGCGGCCTTCCTTCGCCATTATTGTTCCACATGCAAGGCCGCCTAACCCACTGCCAACGATTACTACATCAAAGTGTTGCATGCTTACTTTCTGATAGTTAAATCCCTTTGCCGGAGTGACAAGATAACCAGCGCACCGGTAGTTTTGTTATGAATTTTCCTCAACCACAAAAATAACATTCGAAGTAAATTTTGCATCATCCAGTACCCTGACCCGCATTCCATTATTCACTGCCAGGTTCCTGATAGTTTCACCCGAAACAAAATTCAGGGGATTTACTGATTTATTAAACTTGAGAAGTTTTACGGAAAAAAACTCAGTCAGCTGCGTGCCCTTATGCCGTTCCTTCATATCGGCATTACCTTCGCGGATAATCAACCTGCCTCCCTGGTTTAGTGCCCCGATACACCGCGTAAGCAATACTTCCTGATCTACGGCTTTTAGGTAGTGCAATACATCACTGAGGATGATCGCGTCATATCTCTCCATGGGAAACTGCGTCACATCTGCGCAAAAAAATTGGAGTCTGTCTGTTTTCAGGAAGCCATACTTTGCTGTTTCAATTTTTTGTTCATCATAGTCAACGCCTATAATTCTACGTTCCGCGGAAAGAATCTGAAGCATGTAACAAAGAAATCCGTATCCACATCCCAAATCCAGTATACTTCCCTGCATGGGTACAAGATTATGGAAGACGTCATAATTTTTTTCAAGCCTCAGTTTTACGCGCATGTACCATTCCAGCACAGGGCCTTTATAAAGATAGTTTGAAATAAGCCGGTGCCTGAAGTATGCGGGGGTTTCGGTTTCGGCTGCCAGTATAGTATACTCCTGCTTAAAATACCTGCTGATCGCCTTTGTCCTCTCCGCATATGTACTTCCAAACCGGTTATCATTTACTTCGATGACAGGAAGGAACTTCAATGTCAGCTGCCCCTTGTTCAGATAAAAAGTTCCCTTCGGTATGGCATCTGCTGCTCCGTGAATAAGCAGTGGCTGAATCGGCAGCTGCAACGCTTCGGCCAGATAAAAAGCGCCCTTGTGAAACCGTCCCGGTTTTCCATCCACCGACCGTTTACCTTCGGGAAATACGACAACCGAATACCCTTCCTGAACGCGGTCCGACAGGTGTGCTATACCCTCTTCAGCACCTTCCGTTATCGGATAATAGTCCGCTAACCGTGCAACACCACCAAAGATTGGAGAATTCCAGACCCACTTGTTTGTTAACAGGATGATCTTCGGATGAAGCATCGCCGTGAGCAGAATATCAAGAAACGAAGTATGGTTGGCTATGATAGCGGAAGAGTTGGAAAACGTCCCCGTCGTTTTTCCCAGTATCCTTTTTTTAACATTCGGTTCCATATAAATGACAGCCCACGTTGTAACCCGAATGAGGCGATGGTAGAAAAGTCTGACCTGCTCCCGATAAAAAGGAATCATTTTAAGAACCAGTCCAACACCGGTCATAACGATAGCGCCTGTCACAAAAAAGAAATACGTAAAAAATGTGCGGAGAATTCCTCCCCACGTCATCGGCGGGAGTCCCTCACTTGTCCGGTTGGTGATCAGCGCCTTGAACAGGAATGGCTCGATAGTCTGTGACATGATAAACACACAGATTATCCCAATAATAGCAATAGATGCAATTGAACGAAGCGCGGGGTGCTGTGCAAAGATCAGGACACCCAGTCCGGCAATGGTTGTCACCGCTGACAAGAATATTGATGAGCGAATAGCCGGCAGGTTCTTTTTTCCAACGCTGTACTCCTGCTGCAACCCGTCCATAATAAAAATACTATAGTCGTCACCAAGTCCAAAGATAAATGTCGAAACCATCACGTTTACGATATTGAACTCAATTCCCATAAAGCCCATTATTCCCAGAATCCAGATCCAGGTGATAAACATGGGGGCAAAGGTGATGAAGGTCAATTCAATTCGTCCATAGGAAATAAACAACGCTACGAATACCAGTATGGCTGTAAACGTTACAATAAAATTAAAGTCAGCATTGATATACTCCACAAAAAGGTTTGTGAGCATCTGACGGTCAAAAGATTTCACCGGAGCATTTTTCAACTCCTGGTACACTGCCGACTTCCGGGATGGATCTACGTTTGCCAACGTAATAACCGTAACCATGGTATCCCTTTCGATGATGTAGTCGTCAAAGAATGCGGTACGGATCAGGTTCATGGAATTTGTACTAACCGTTTCGTAGCGGCGACTTATTAATCGCTCGAAATTATCCAGCACCTGATTTGAAAAGCCAAGCGCATTCCCCTCCTCTCGAACGGCCGCAAGGACTACTGACTTTCTCTCATTGGTCCAGAAATCACTCCATCTGCCGAGCCGCACCCTTTGTAAGGAATCCGAGATCATAAACGTTGACACCGCTGAATAACGGGTAACATCGTTCGATTCTTTAAGTCGTTGGAGAAATGGAGTTACCTGCTCTGTTTTACGCAAGGCTATCTCCAGATTCTTCCCTGTAGACACCACATATACCGTACTTAGGGACGACTTATTAATCGATTCCAGCCGACGTTGTGCGGCCAGCGTTTCGTCATCCATGAAGTTCAGCCTGCTCATATCGCTGTTGAATTTCACCTGGCCTGCGAAGTATAAAAACAGCGGAGTAACCACAAGTATACCCCAGACGACCAATCGTCTTGTACCCAAAGAAATAGACGCCAGGCGCTCAATCCAATTTTCCGGATGGGTATCCTTCTGGAATATTTCCGGCTCAATAAGATGCGGAAGGAACACGAGGGAGCAAAAAGCGGCGCCAATCAGACTGAATCCCGCAAACAAACCCAGGTCGCGAAGAACGGTCGCATTCGCGAACTGAAGGCAAAAGAAAGCAAGTACCGTAGTAGCACTACCGAGCGTCATGGGACCAACCAGATCCTCAATTACATGGGTTACGTTATGGGTGTGTTTGAGGTGGACCAGAAAGTGTAATGAATAGTTCACGGCAATTCCGAGAATTACTGATCCCGCGGCTATCGCAAGAATGGATACTGATCCCTTCAGCAGGTATATACAACACAACGAAAACAGGCCACCAAAAACAACAGGCACTAAAATGAGAAAGATAACGCGTTTCTTCCGGAAGAATCCGATCAAAAAGACGGCCAGCAAAATCACCATCAGGCTTATCGTAAGCACGGAGTCGCGTCTTAGCTGATTGGCATTGCCAACAGCCACGACAGCAGCCCCAAAATACGATGCCTTTACCTCGTTGTGTTTATCTGATATGCCCTTTACGATAGAATCAAGCCCATCAACAAAGATCGCATTGTTTCTGGTTTCGCTTGGCGGATAGGTTGGTTGTACAAAGAAAATAAGGTTTCTCCTATCCTTTGTTATGATGTAACCGTCATACAATTCAAAACCCTCATCATACTGCAACTGCTGCAGTTTACTTATCGCGAGGAAAGAAAATCCCAGCGGGTCTTTTACGAGCACCTTCTTCAACGCGATGCCAGAGGGAGAAATAAGTTGCGCATAATTTTCGCGCATTACCCGCTTCACCGCTTCAGGATGTGTTATCGAATCAAGATGAGCGTAATCACTTTCATTAAGAAAAACGGGGAGGTACTCTTGAACGACGTCAATAAACTCACCGATTCGTTCTTCCTCTACCCTTCTGGTAATCTTTTTTACATACCGCTTCAGATCAAGACCAATTCTTTCGGCAAGCTCATCAGCCACTACAATTAGGCTATCGGGCTCAACCTGAACTGAATCACTGGAAGATGATACCATGATAACCAACCGTTCAACAAACTTCGAGTTTTGAAAAACGTAATTGAGCCTTTCCACCCTTTCATCATCGGGAAAAAACTTCGTGATATCCTCTTCCAGTTTGATCCTGGATGCACCGAAAGATAACAGTAGCAGTGTAGCAATAAATGTTGACCAGAAAACGGTTTTACGCCTCCGGAAAAATTCATATACCAACAGAAAAAACTGTGTCATGAGATCAGGCTTTTGGCCGATTAAAGAGTTTTAATCCCAAATAGGCTATTCCTGAAAAAGTAACTCCTGCCAGCACAGCCAATGTGATCGCTCCCAAAACATATTGTACAAAATTATTTTGTACCAGCTCAAGGGTAATCTGTTTACCAAACGATATTTTTTGTGCCTTATCTCCCATCCAAAATGAACCTGTGTAATGACTCAGAAACAAAATTAATGGGATCATTGGTGGGATACTGATATTGGCTGCAATAATGACCAGGGCTTTGTTCAGTCGAAAAAGAAAGGAAAGGGCAATTGCCAGGGCCAGTTGAAACCCCCATACCGGTACAATTCCCATAAAAACTCCGAACCCGACAGAAACAGCCTTTACTACATCGGACTCCGCGGGGTTAAAGAGTTGTTCGTTAAGGATATCCCTGAAGTTTTTTTTTTTAAGTCCCCGGAACAAATCCCGTGGCTTGATATAAAAGAGTGCTATCGCAACCAGAAAAGTATTTAATATGCTGATCCGCGTAAAATCCTTAAAGGGCCGGAAGTGTGAAACCCGTTTTCCCTTTTCAGCATAATAGACACGCACGGGAACGTGTTCCAATGCTATTCCATTCCATGCCCCTCTCACCATCACTTCAATTTCGAATTCGAATTTTTTCGTGATAAACTGTATTCGCTGAAGAAGTTTTACTGGGTAAAGGCGATAGCCACTTTGCGTATCAGGCATCGTTATACCTGTTTCGACCCAAAACCAGAAATTTGAAAACTTATGACCAAAACTGCTTTTGCCGGGAACACTGGATTGCTCCATGTTGCGGGCTCCAACGATAATAGCAGCCGGATGGGATTCCAGTTTATTGATGAATTTTGGGAGATCTTCCGCAAAATGTTGTCCATCCGAATCAATGGTTATCGCATAATCATACCCATTATCCACGGCTGTCTCAAATCCTTTACGCAAGGCATACCCTTTACCCTGATTATGCGGATAATTCAACTGAATAATGTGTGGAAATTTTTGAAGAATAGACCGTGTAGAGTCAGTTGACCCATCATTCACCACGATTACTTGATCCGTATACGCCAGCACATCCGACAGCACTTTTTCCAGCGTCTTTTCATTGTTATAGGTTGGCACCAAGACACAGACCTTGTTATGCTTAAATCGTTCGCGACCTTCTTCCATCAGGAAATTTTCAGCGTTGCCTTTAATTTGAAAAAAGTAACCTCACCGGAAAACAGGGTTGCGTTGATCAAAAACGTATCATCTGCTTCCGTATAGGTCACGGCTACATCAACTTCCTGATTCTTGTCCGGATTAATCACAGAAAGGAACTTCATTGTATCAGCAGAAATCAGACTCAACGACTTTTTAGTCATCACCTCCATTACTTCGCGAACGATCTGCATCATACATACTCCCGGGACAATCGGAAGGCCGGGAAAGTGTCCTTTCAGAATATCATGATCTTTGTTAATTGAAATTTTCGCCTTTACTGAACCGGGTGCAGGTTCGTGGTACAGGAAAGTATAGAAATTCTCCAGGAGAATCATTCGCGTTGTATTCGGGTTAATTTAATCTGCATGTTGAAATTGTGGTGTGCCAGCACAACAGTTTCCGGTGAAGGATAACCCGATCCGGGAGTAGTAACCGATACTATCCGTTTCCGAGCCGTACCCCATTCCAACCTTTGTAAAGAAGCACAATCTTTGCTGGTAATAAAATAGGCCGTTTCACTTTTTTGCTTTACCCCAAAATATATTTCATCGCCGACTATTGACCGGTAGTATAATCCTTTTCTAAATGGTAAGCCAAGGATTAATTCAAAGTCCTTTTGAAGGGTCTCTATAACCGCTTTCTTATTCAACTGGCTCACCACACTATACACCTTAAATTCTCCCTCCCGGCTGAACCCGAAGTCGAAAAAAGTTACACCGACTTCGTTCGTAAATACCACACGGTCGGAGCTGTCCGGCATGTTTTTTATGAGCAGTAGTCCACTAAGGTGTTTTCCAACTACGTCCACACTGGCATTGTACCAGGAGGTGGTGATATGCAGGGGCGCAATCTTATTGAAACACGCGGGATCAGGACCAACTGGCTGAAGATGCTTGTATTCGGATGCACAGCTCATGAGCATCACCAATGCAAGACTACAGGGTAAACACCGCATCGGATAGTTGTGTGTTTAATTTTTTATCGGTAAAGGTTATCGTCGTCTTATCCCCTCCCGGCTCGTTCATGACTATGGATATTGCGGAGTAATCCTTTTTGTCTACAACAAGCACAATTGTCTGAAAAAATTCGCGCAAGGTTTTCGAAGTCGGCGTCATTTCAAGCAGGTACGTGTTTTTATCCTCAAATACCTTCGGGGAAAAGTCTTTGCTGTCGAGGATTGTACCCTGCACGCAATCGATCATGATACGATTAACCTGTTGAAATAATCGGTTAGACTTTACATTAATCCGGCTTTCCTTCTGTTCATCGCGTATGAGCATCTTGTCGCCGTTCATCACCATCAGGTAAACAAAAGGCTTCAGGTATTCGATGCGCACTTTATTACTTCGTTTAAACCAGAACTTTCCTGAAGAGGTGATCTTCTCTGTTAGTGCTGAAAGAATTTTTTCCTGCGTGAAGCCGCTGCTTATCGATTCGACCGTTGCCGATTCAACAGTGAATTTCTTTTTAAACGATGGCAAATCAGGTATTGCCGAATAGCCCGGATACTGAGCGCTCGCTGGATTACCTGAAAAAAGCAAAGCAGCCAGCAGTAAAAACACTACGATAACGGATCTGAATGGCTTAAAACGATCATACATAAGCTTTCTGATTCAATAACTCATCAACCCTTACAATTTTTAGTCCAATTGAGGCAATATGATCCAGGAGCGCCGGTAATATTTCCAACGTAGTGTTGCTGTAATCGTGTAACAGGATCACATCTCCGCCTTTTAGTGATCGGGTGATGCGTTTTTTTAATACCTCGCCATCCCTGATCACCGTATCGAAAGAACGCACACTCCATCCAATGGTAGTATAACCTCCTTTCCTGACGGCATTTGCTACCATCGGATTCGTTACTCCATACGGGGGTCGGAATAAGTTGGGCTTCACACCAATCGCCTGCTGAATGGCCTCGTCCGTATCGCGAAGCTCCTTGTCAATCTTGTTTGTTGTTTGCAAGTCAAACGTAGCGCGATGCCAATAACTATGATTGCCAATCAAATGGCCGGCATCAAACACACGTTTTGTGAGAGCGGGATTATCTGCAACACGGTTGCCAATACAAAAGAATGCGGCTGGTACTTTGTGTGACTCCAGTATTTCCAGAATTTTTTCGGTTTTGCCCGGGACTGGTCCATCGTCAAACGTAAGCGCGATGTAGCCGGAGGAATCAGCTTTACATTTTGCCGGCATAAAAAACTGAGCCGACATCACGGTGGTACCATAGGCCTGAACAACCAGGTATCCCAGGATTACTAACCCGTAAGACCATATTGGTACATCCTGCTTGCGATCCAGTAGCAGCAACACCACAATAAAGATGATGAACAAACCATTAGTCACCCGGAATTTCAGCATGCGCGCAAGAGTATCAAGGAATGATAGTCGTTAAAATACGGATTATAGATCAAACAATTTTTCACGGGTCTTTTTGCATTACGTTCCAGGATAATCCCAGGGATCTGTTGCTCTTCAATAATTCGTGTCCCCAACCATAAGGCAAATGCACTGGCTGAAGAAAACTCGCCGCAGAGGTGTTTAAATAGTGCGGTTGAACTGCTGGGAAACAGTGATGATGTAATCAAGTCCGCTTCCTTACCCAACCTGGAATCACCCGACTTTCCGGATATTACCAAATCAACATCGCCCGCTTCCAGAGAGCAGGATTTCAGAAACGCCTCGATATCTGAAAGCAGGTGATTGCCGGGTTTATAAAAAGTAGCCACGGAGATCAAACTAACTTTACATAAATTTTGCTTCTCTCCCGATAAAACGAAATAAGCGGCACCTTCACCCTGCAACGTTCCTCGCCCAGTAGAGTTGAAGAGTTCCAGGCTGCTGAGCGAGTCTTGTCTATAGATACCGAAACGTTCCTCGATCTTATGACTGATGTTTGTGATCTCATCCACACCTCCGGCAAGAATGGATTGTTTGGGATTATCCTTTAACTCTAGGATACAATCCAGTAAAACATTCTCAAAAGAAAAAGCTCGTTGTGTGTATGTCTGATTGTAACCCTGACACTGCAGTAACAGGGCGATCTGAGAACCAATGGTATTGTGGGTGGACTGAATAAATGGAGTGGGATTCAACGCACTTTCATTACTCTCCACCATTTTTGTGAGGAACGTTCCAGTATCCTCCAGGCAACCATAGCCCGTACCGGTAATAATTCCATCCGGAACGGCCACGCCAGCTTCCCGAAGCGCCAGTGTTCCGGCCGCCATGCCCATCTTAATGACACGGCTCATTCGGCGTAATTGCCGGACGTCGAGGAACTGTGTGTAATCGGGCTGAACGCATTCTAATTTACTTCCGGCATAGTCACGAGGCGAAGAAAGCAATGGCTCATCACCCCAGGTTTTTTGAGGTGATATATTTCCTTTACCATTGATATATACGGCCATCTATTAAATTTAAAAGTTATGCCAAATTAGCGTGAGTTGTCATTCCTTTGAAAATATCATCGAAGAACAATTACCTCCGAAACCGAACGAGTTACTCATGACATGCGAGATCTTAAGGCCTGCTTCGAACTGCTGCTGTGGTATCAAACCGATTTCCGGGATAGGATTCTCAAAACGAAGGTTCGGAAAAACACATTGATGCCGGATCGCCATTATTGAAAATACAGCCTCGATTCCGCCACTTGCGCCGAGAGTATGACCAGTACATGCTTTGGTGGAACTCAGTCGTGGATAACGTTCTCCAAACAACCGTGCTACCGCCGTGCCTTCGGAAAGATCATTGTTTAATGTTCCCGTTCCGTGGAGATTGATGTAGTCAATGTCGGCAGGCTGAAGTCCACTCATCGCGAGGGCCTTTTGCATAGCTGAAAAAGAGCCACGGCCGTCTGGTGAGGAAGCGGTTTGATGAAATGCATCGTTTGTATTGGCAAACCCACTCACATATCCCATGGTATGCAGATTATTTTCTTTCCGTACGCGTTCGGAAACGAGTACCAGGAATCCGGCACCCTCCCCAAGATTGAGTCCGCTGCGACTTGCATCAAAAGGTCTGCATTCCTTTTGATCCAGGATCATGAGGCTATTGAATCCATTCAGGGTAAATTTCGTCAGTGCATCAGTGCCGCCAGCAATAACGACATCCAGCAGACCGTGGTTAATCAGCCGGGCACCGAATGCAATCGCATTGACAGAAGACGAGCAGGCGGTATTGATAGTCGAAATAAAACCTCTGATTCCAAGATCATCGGCAATCAGCTCTGTCGTTTTCCCACATTCATGGTTCACTACGTTGCGAAGTCGTCCTTTTTTTGAATCGCTAATGAATTCGTTAAAAAACTCTTCCGTCTTGTCCATCCCTCCAACAGTGGTTGCTGAAATCAAGCCGGTGCGCCATTTGGTCACATCAACTCCTGCATTCTGTACAGCTTCGCGGGCCGCGTGAATTCCCAATAACGCTGTACGGGTAACATCCTTTTTGTCGCCAAGCTTAACGGCAAGTTCCCTGTTGGAAAGTTTCACTTCACCAACGGGAAGCACACCCCTGTGAATCGAATCGAACAGTGTGATACTTCCTATACCGGAAAGATTGTTTCTAAAAGAATGCAGGGTTTCGTCGGCTGAATTCCCTATGGCCGATATGACACCGGCACCGGCTACATGAATGCGGCCTTCCAACGTCATTAAACAGGTTGATTGGCTCTGATATACTCCGCCATGGTTTTTACCGACTTAAAGATCTGGGGACCATCCTGCGGATTAGCCATTTTTATGTTATACTGCTGCTGGAGCAGCACAATCAGTTCCAGTGCATCAATAGAATCCAGGCCCAATCCTTCCACGAACAACGATTGTTCATCTCCAATATCTTCGGGCTTAAGATGTTTCAAATTCAACGCCTCAATGATCTGTTTTTTAAGATCGGCCATCAACTGTTCCATATTTCAACTGATAAAGTTTCTGAAGTTGTTCTGCACGGTGCTCCAGTGCATTATTCCTATTCTGTTTTTCCACCAAATATAGGAAAACATCGTGTTGATCCCCTATCACATCCACCCATCCCGCCACACAGGCCTGCGTTTTTTCGTTGGCTAATACCATGTCCACGTAGTCGCACAGCTGTTTTGAATCAAATTGAGGAAAAACAAAAAAAGCATTTTCCCCCTTTATTCCGTGGCGGATGCAAAGCTCTCCCGTTACAATATTCGTTAACGTATACACAAACAACGCAGGGCTTGCCATTGTTTTTGTGGATTTAAAATAAACTTTGTCTGTATCCATGCTCGCATGGGCATTTGACAATATCAATGCAATCTGTTCCGGGGCGTACCTTTGTTTTACCTGGCTTTCGCGGGCCAATACTTCCATAGCCAAGAATCCAAGCTGCGAAAGGTGATCCATCTTATAAAATTTGGGATAGGCCACGGAAAGGGAAGCGAATGCACCCGCCAGAAAATCATCAAGCGTACCTTCTTCTTTGCCGTAGATAACCTTGCCCTGATCAACGAGAAGGCGGTTAGTTATTCGACTGTATCGGGAGATATAGAACATTTTAGCTTACTGAAGCCGATTACTTCTGACTTTGAGCTTCTACCACTCTTGCCAGACCCTTCAATGCTTTATCGTGGGCTCTGACAAATGGATTTTTATCATCCCAGACGTAGCCGGCAAGAACAGAACATATCTGGCGTTTAATTGTCAGGTTAGGATTTTCGGAATAGAATATTTTTTCCAGCGTACCATCGTACCAGGCAATTACAAACGTTCGAAACGTATCTACACCCTGGCGTATGAAGTTTGTATAATCGTTATCCCAATCTACCTTCTCGCCTTTCAGTTTTTTAATTACCAAGAGACTTGCCAGGTGACTTGAAACCGACGCAAACATAACTCCAGAGGAGAATATCGGATCGAGGAACTCCGTAACATTTCCGGTCAGCACATAACCATTGCCATAAAACTTATCCGTTGTTGCAGACCATGCTTCCAGCTTACGAGGTTCAAATACCCAGGGAACATCCGTGAAACGGCTTCGCATGTACTTATCCCCTTCAATACAATTTTTAAACTGTTGTACCTGGTCGCCACCCTTCTGATCGAAAAATCCGAAATTACTTACAAACCCCAGTGACGTGTTACCATTCGAAAACGGAATCACCCAGGACCACGCTCCAGGCGCATAACTATGGATAATAATCCGGTTTGGCTCGCCAAAGGTATTTCTGTGGATATCCTTTACATGGGCGAAGACTGCCTTTCGGGGTTCCAGATTGGATGGTCTATCCAGGTTAAACAATCTGGGAATGACCCTGCCATACCCGCTGGCATCCATTATAAAGCGGGCAGAGATTTCAAGCGGCGAGCCATCCTTTCGTTCTGCCGTTGTTAACGAAGTTTCGTCATCAAAAAACTGTATACCTGTGACGGTAGTTTCGAAATCTACCGGAACACCTCTCCGTTGTACTTCGGATATCAGCGTAAGATCAAAGTCTGCCCGTTCCATCTGCCAGGTCCAGCCCCAGCCCGTGGAGAACTGGTCGGCAAAATTAAAATCCGAAACCATGTCATCCTTTATAAACTTGGCGCCAAACTTTTCCTGAAACCCCTTAGCTTTCAAAACATCAAGCAGCCCGGCATCCTCCAACGCTTCCATACATCTGGGCAGCAAACTTTCGCCGATTACGAAGCGAGGAAATTTTTCACGCTCAACCACTCTCACGGATAATCCGTGTTTATGGATCATTGCCGCCGCGATGGATCCAGCGGGTCCAGCGCCAATCACCAATACATCTACCTTATCGCTCATTTTGTGAAAATATTTCTTCGTCCGTCGTACCTATTTTGTGACAGGTTTGCAAGCCAGCAGCGTATGACTCACGCCTATATCGTCCTTTTCTTCAACTACCTCCAGACCTGCGTTATTGATACACCGTACAAAAACCTTGGAATCATACATTTGGCTATTGCCATTAGCCATTGCTGTGAAGTAAAGCGATGTCTGCTGAAGGGAGAATGCAGAGCCCTCAAACCGCTGACGGTCCCAGAATGCTTCGAGAATATAAATACTACCTCCTGGAGAAAGTGCCTGCTTGCATCTGTTTAGGATGGAAACAATTTCTGCTTCCGAAAAACAATCGAGGAACTGGCTCATCCAGATGGCGTCAAAGCCTGTGGGCAATTTCTGTGATTCGCTCAGGATGTTGCAAGGGTAAAATGATACCCTATCGCCAAATCCTCTGCTATGGATCTGTTCCTTTGCAGTCTCCACATGTCCTGGTAAATCCAGTATGGTAATCCTTACATCCGGATCATGCTCAAAACTTGCCATGGACCATTTCCCCGTGTTGCCACCAATATCCAGCAAGGTCTTCGGCTTCTTATTGTACACATAAGACAATAATTCGGGGAATGCATAGTCAGAATAAAAGTGATCGAACGCAAACCAGCTTTTTTTCACGTGGGCCGGAAGGTTGCTGGCCACTGCTTCGTAGATCGTGTTCCATTCAGTCCCAAAAACTTTAAGGCCTTCAGGTTTTCCATTACGGATGCTCTCATCGAGAAAAAACATACCCTGATAACATACATCGTGAGCAAAATCCATGTTCACTTTTGTCAGCTCATCGTTCAGAATAAAATAGGCCGTTTTCGTGATCTTGTAGAGTCCATCGTTGAGTGTCAGCAGTCCGATACCCAGGCCTGCCTCTACCAAAACCCGCACACCATAAGCAGGAAGTTTTACTTTCTCTGTGAGTTCATCCAGCGATATGCCTTGTCGGTGTGCCTCTATCGTCGACAAAATTCCACTGTTGCGTAGGACACGGGTTGCCTGAAATACGAAAGGTCCAAAGGTGATCCATTGAGCCTGTTCCTTTGCTTTGACAGCTGATAGTTTCTCTTTCTCGTAAAAATTCATGTTTTCAATTAGTGTTTTCTTTTTGCAAAATAAGGGCGGCGTTGCAACCACCAAAACCGGAAGCTGTTTTTAAACAGATTTCCAGCGGACTACTCTCGAATGCCTTGATTATATTAATCGGTTGCGACACACCCAGGGTGTAGAATCCCCGAGACGCAATCAGTTCATTCTGCAGAAGACTTTGCGAACTCAGCGCTACTTCCAATACGCCGGCTGCCCCCAGCGTATGCCCAAAATATCCCTTCAAACTGTTCACAGGAACTTGCCCCATAGCAGCTAAAGCAAAAGCTTTGGCTTCCATTTCATCGTTGTAAAGGGTGGCCGTGCCATGAGCCGAAATAAAATCAATGTCTGTCGCCGGCAACGATGCTTCTTCCATAGCCTGACGGATAGCAGAGGCAAGCTCCTCCCCCGTTCGTGATGGGCCTGAAATATGATTTGCGTCGTTGCTCAGTCCACCTCCCGCCAGACGCACGGAAGGTTTTACACCCAAAACATCCGGCCGGGCACTTAGTACGATTGCTGCAGCGCACTCGCCTAGATTAATTCCTTTCCGTGCTACATCAAATGGACGGCAAGGTTCGGTGCTTAATGCCTGAAGACTTTGAAATCCGGAAATAACAAACCTGCTCAGAACGTCAACGCCCACCACAACAACATGATCATACCGGCCTGACTCAATCCATCTTTTTCCGGCGATCAATGCAAGGACTCCAGAGATACAGGCATTCGAAACGACCAGATGTTTTTTAAAACCGAATCGCTCAGCGAGATAGGCGGCTGTGGCGTGAAGATGAATGCGCGGATGATCAGGCTGACCCTGCTCAAGAAAACTGATGTTACCTTTTGTTGTCGACAGGATAAAAAGAGAACGGTCTAACGGAATGGTTAGCTTATCTATTACCTGTTCAATTGCGCGTGACGAAATATATTCGAATTTCGTGACCGAAGAATCCATTACAGTATCCGGTATCCTCGCAGCATAAAACGCTTCGGGGCTTAGCGCCGGATCGTCAACCAAACCGACTCCGGAAATATCCTTTTGCAGGCTTGCGTAATTTTCAAGCGTCGTAGACCCCAGAGGTGACACCACACAATCAGAAGCGATCCATACTTTTTTCATCGTTTCAGATCAGGTTCTGCTTCTTTTTCCATTCTTCAAAAAAGGGTGGAAGCGTAAGTTGAAGTTCAAAGTTTTTTGCGTCCACAAATACCTGCACCGATGAGCCGCTGGCAACCAGTGTCTTTTCCTCAGCTTCAAAAATCTTGTAATCAAAAATAAGTTTCGCGGCGATCGTGTTAACGTATGATGTTTCTACAAGAACGGTGTCGCCATACCGAAGGGGCTTTTTGTAGTTACACTCAACAGAAACAACCGGAACAGCAACGCCATGCTTGTAACAATCGAGGTAAGAGATACCGTGGAGTTTACCAAAAGCCTCACGTCCATCCTCAAAATAACGGAGGTAATGCCCGTGCCATACAATGCCCAGGGGGTCGGCTTCATTAAATCTGACAATAACCTCGGTCTGATGACTTAACACGATATACATTTTATGCTGAATAGAAAAGCGTTGAAAGCTTCTTTTGTATTCAGGCTCCTAACTTATGGACGATAGTGTTTCTTCCGCCACATCTCAAATTCCTTCTTCCGGATTTTTGTCAATATTTCATAAATACAACCCGCCCAGTAATTACGCATACCCATCCCTGTTGGTGGCGCTACCATACGTTCGGTAAACAAGACTTCTTTTGTTCCCAGGTTTATAAAGGTGATCCAGATAGAACCTTCTACGTTAATCTTATTAAAACTCTCGACGTTAAACATAAGACCAATCCCATTCAGGTCTTTGAAGTCGTAAGCGGCAATAATTTCTTCCACATCCGACATTTTGATATGCAGGTAATCCTTTTCATTGTCCGAAAACATTGCCGGCACATCCAGTTCAGCGTTATGTTCTTTTGTTACGTCAACAACGTTCTCAACCTTGATACGTCCAATAGCTCTTGCAATATCAAACTTGTCGGGCTCAGTAAGAATCAGCTGGTTCCATGCCTCCATTAAGTGAAGTACATCGGATACGGAGCCATACCTTTCCCTGTCACCAATCAGTTTGGCACTGGTAAAGTCCAGTCCTAACCAGGTTACGGGAACTTCTTTCACAAACACGTCACTTTTCGTCTGGGCTACTGCGAACGATGTCGCGAAAAGCATTCCAAAAAGCACAACTTTACTAATCTGCATATACATTATTTAGGATTGTAACTTCGCAAAGATCCGCATTTCACAGGAGCAAAGTAATTTCCCTCCCTGCTCTACTTTCCCAAGTACAACGGTTACATCGAGGACCTTGTTGGTAACTTTTACAGACGTCGTTATTCTTGAATTCTGCTGAGGCAATGAAAAAAACTTCAAGTCTTTTATGGCAGCTATGTAGCCAATAGGGATAGGGATATTCTTTTGCGAACATTGATATCCTACGTGGACTGCCGCGGTTTGTGCGATGTTCTCCACCAATCCCGGTTCAGCGAAAAATCCTCCAGAAACAAAGACATTGTCCGGCCCGATAGCCAGCTGCGTAACAGCGTAGTCGTCACCAGCTTCCATCAACTCATGCACCATAACAATTGGCTCGCGCTGAGGTATATACTGAAGAATATCGCTACGGTTTGCTAGCATCACCAGGCCTAAAATTTCATTATTTTCCCCAAAAGTTAAAATAATTAAACCACTGTTCGGGATATGATTTTACTTTTTGTTCGAGTTGTTCAACAAACGTCGTCAATAGTCTCTCGGTATAGCCGGATTTTGACTCTTCCTCACCCCGGAGTAACAGCGGGCTTCCAAAAAAATGGTAGTGATATCGTGATTCCTTGAAAGCAAAGACGATGGAAACCGGGACACGAAAACTGGCCGACAATTGAAACGGGCCAACTGGAAATTGTGCTTCCTCTCCCAGAAAATTTCTGAGGGCAGTCTTGTTGCCTTCCAGGAACCGGTCGGCATGTAAACAGATCAGTTCATTTTTTTGCAACGCCTCTCCGATAGCATAAACGTGCGACATATCATCCTTAACCAAAATCACATTAACGTTGCGACCTCCGGTGACGCTATCAAGGTACATCTTGATTTTCTGGTGCTCGCCATCATACATGACCACATTTATGCGCGTTTCGAGCCTTTGAAGCATGTGCCCAGCTGCTTCCCAGTTGCCGACATGGCCACTTAGTAATATTCCACCGCGGCCTCCCCGTACGATTTCACGAAGGTTGTCTTCCCCATCGAACTCAAAAGTGAATTTATTTTCGATTCCAGCCATCACCACTACTTTATCAAGGAGTGATTGGGCAAAAATGTAGTAGTTGCTGTAGATTTTCAGATAGGATACAAACGGGCTGTAACCGTGATGATACCGGAAATACTGATAGATGAACCGTGATGAAGTCCAGGAAAAAAGAAAATAATAAAAGGCGACAAAAAGCAGGATAAAATACGCAGGTAGTACGCCGAACCTTCTGCAAACGAAGACAAGAATTCTGTACCCAATAGGGAAACCTTTTGACTTGCCTTCCCAGCGCGGCATTGTCAGGAAGCTACTTTCTGGCCTACGCGATTGATGACGTAGCCATAGAAACTTTCGAACGTATCAATATTCGTAAAGTCCTCGGGCTTCACTTTGAAACCAAAGTTGCTTTCAACTACAACGACGAGGTCAATATAGTCGAGGCTGTCGAGTTCAAGAGTATCCCGTAAATTGGCTGAAGGGTGTATTTTACCCGGGTCCACCTCAAACTCCTCGACCAGGAAATAATTTATTTTCTCAATGATACTTTTTGTTTCCATCACTATTTCTCCCACTTTTTAACAATCAAAGTCGAGTTTGTTCCTCCAAACCCGAATGAGTTTGACAAAAATACATCAATATTTTTATTCATCGCTCTCGTAATAATATTGAGCTTCGCAGAATCTTCGTCAGGCGTTTCAAAATTAATGTTTGGCGCAATAAAGGAGTTTTGCATCATGAGCAGGGAATAAACGATTTCACTTGCCCCGGCCATCCAGCACTCGTGTCCCGTCATCGATTTAGTGGAGCTTACCGGCGTATTGGCTTCTCCAAAAACCTCAAAAATAGCCTTAGCCTCGCTTGCGTCGCCCGATGGCGTTGAGGTGGCATGTGCATTTATGTAATCGATTTCTGACGCCTTTAGCCCGGAAGCTTTCATTGCCATCCTTAGCGACCTGGATGGACCCTGTACGCTGGGATTTGAAATGTGTTCACCATTCGATGAGAAGCCGTAGCCTATTAATTCTCCCAAAATTGTTGCCCCTCGCCGCTGTGCCGATTCAAGGCTTTCCAGAATCACGGTAGCTGCTCCGCCGCTGGGCACCAAGCCATCCCGGTGTTTGTCAAAGGGTCTGGAGGCTGTGGCAGGGCTGCTTTCCCGGAGCGAAAAGGCACCTAAAGCATCAAAATTACCCATGGCATACTTGTTAATTTCTTGCGCGCCGCCACAAATGATCATATCCTGCATGCCATTGCGGATAAACATCGAAGCAATGCCGATGGCATGCGACCCGCTGGCGCAAGCAGCACTCACCGTAAAGTTTATTCCTTTGAGGCGGAAAATCGTAGCGAGGTTCATGTTTACGGTAGAATTGAGCACCTGAAACACATTTCCGGACCCCACCAACATGGTATCTTTTTTATCGCGGATAATATCGATCGCCTCAATGACAGGCAGAGCCGAACTATCATTACCGTAGATCAAGCCTACCTCATTCCGGTCCATAAAATCCTGCTCAATTCCGGCAAGTCCTAAAGCTTCAACCGTGGCCATGTAGGCAAATTCTCCTTGCTCCGCCAGCATGACCCGTGCCCGCCGATCCAGCAGGCCCTTCAATACCGGACGCTCTACAAAGCCTGTAAGGCTGGACCTATAGCCCATTTCCTTTCGCGCCGGATCCAGAATAATTCCAGACTTGCCCTCATATAACGACTGGCGAACTTCTGACAAGTTCTTGCCAATAGAGGAATAAATACCTAACCCTGTGATTACGACTCTATTCATCCAAAATCAACCATAAATTCGATAATATGTTCTGCATGCATACATAATATCCGGAAAGATAAGGTTTATACCATTTATTAGTATACAATCTGCCTTCAAAATCAATCTCCTCCAATGGTCCTCAGATACGACCTTTCAAAAACAAAAGTTACAAAGACACTGGCAACATTTGCTCCAATATCTATGAATACAAACCTCCATTTATAGAAAGCACGGTGCCTGTGATATAGGAGGCTTTACCCGAGGCCAGAAACACCACAGCATCGGCAACCTCATCGGGCTCGCCAAATCGTTTCATGGGAACCAGCTGCTTTAGCTCCGCTTCATTCAGGTCCTGTGTCATATCTGTCCGAATAAAACCTGGTGCCACCGCATTTACGGTCACGCCTCTCCTGGCTACTTCCTGCGCGAGTGCTTTGGTTGCTCCGATTACGCCTGCCTTTGCAGCAGAATAGTTCGTCTGACCAGGCATCCCTTTTATTCCGGAAAGTGAAACCACACTGACAATTCTTCCATATCGATTTGCCAACATTCCATTTAGTACATGCCGGGTCACAAAATAGAAGGCATCCAGACTCGAGCCCAGCACTCGTTGCCATTGATCATCTGTCATCCAGATCATTAAAGCATCTTCCCGTATCCCTGCGTTGTTGACCAACACCTCTATAGTATCTTCCTTGTTGTTTTCTATCCACGTGCCCAACGCGGTATCCACATCTTCCTTGTTCGACACATCAAACTTCAATA
Organism: Chryseolinea sp.; assembly: GCA_041737945.1. Lineage (GTDB taxonomy): Bacteria > Bacteroidota > Bacteroidia > Cytophagales > Cyclobacteriaceae > Chryseolinea. Next base: position 758 of record JBGSQQ010000013.1, on the reverse strand, counting down.
ACTGAGCCTTTACATTTTTTTGCTCTACCAACGAGGCAGTTTTAAGGGCCTCTTCGTCATTATTCCTGTAGTTGATAAGGATATGGTAGCCCTGCTCAGCAAGCTTGATGCTTATGGCTCTTCCAATTCCACGCGATGCCCCGGTTACTAGTGCAAATTTCATCTACAATGGTATTGAAGACCCCAACGTGACTAAATATTTTCTGACGGATTGGATATCCTTGTAGCGTGGTTCATCTTCGACGATTGGGCCTACAAGGGCTCGTACTTCTTCATAAAATTTTCGCGAAAATGTGGACAGACGTGCCTGGCATTTCAGGAAATCAATTGCCTGAGCCAGGGCCATCGTTTGTATCGCCAGCACATCAAAACCGTTGTCTATTACCTTCCGAGTCATCAGCGCTGCATTACAACCCATACTGACCATATCCTGATTATCGTTGTTATTGGGGATACTATGGACATACATCGGGAATGAGAGCGTCTGATTCTCGGCAACGGTCGACGTAGCTGTAAACTGCATGCCCTGCAAACCAAAGTTTAATCCCAGTTTTCCCAGGTTGATAAAGGGGGGGAGTTTCTGGTTGAGCTTATCGTTTAAAAGATAATTCAGCTGACGCTCAGAAAGCATGGACAGTTTTGTCATGACGATTTTCAACTTGTCCATTGAAAGCGAGACATAGTCGCCGTGGAAATTTCCGCCGTGGTATACATTCTCCCGTTCATGATCAATAATGGGATTGTCATTCACGGAATTT
>JBGSQQ010000024.1:0-275968 GCA_041737945.1 Chryseolinea sp. | reverse complement strand
CAGTACTAATTACCCGAACGCTTCAGAAAAGATAAAACACAATTTTATCACACAAGCGAAAAAAGCACTATGTGCTCGTAATCTTTAGTATTCTTTCACCAGAGTTCATGTCAACGATATTAGCCCCGACACGTCGGGGCATGTAGGGACGCAAGATTTTTCGTCAACTACAAATAACCTTAAGGTGACAATAGCGGCGGGGATCACCTCTTCCCATTCCGAACAGAGCAGTTAAGCCCGCCAGCGCTGATGGTACTAGGGTAATACCTGGGAGAGTAAGTCGTTGCCTATTTTTTATCAAAGCCCCCTGTCCCGATAGCTATCGGGATCTCGGGGCTTTTTGTTTTTAGGCCCTCTTAAAAAGGCCCTCCTGTGGAGACGCAAAATCTTGCGTCCTTATATATCGGCTTCTATCAAAACTTTGTTAGAAGCAAAATCTTTCGCCCTTACATGCTGGGCTTCAGCCATGATGCTCGTTGGATGCATTATCTTGCGTCCTTATACTAAATGCATTGGATTTAAGGATCTTATCCATACTTTTGTACCCCCTCAAGCTTCACATGAGAAGAATAGAAATACGAAAGGAAAGCCTGACAATTGCCGTTACATTAACAGCACTGGCAATCGTATTTTCACAATTATTCTATTTCCAGGCATTCGCCAATAATGCCGAGGAAATCAACACAGAACAGCACGATAGTCAACAAGAGGAAAGCCAGACATACATTTCACTTCCCTCCACTAGTCTGCCTTCCTCTACGCACGTGGAACTAAACCTGTCGATGGTCTTTCTTTTCGAGATAATCTTTGAAAGGAAGGAACCGGATGAAAGAAACTTCAGCATATTACTGCCGCAGAACAGATTCTTTAAGACACTTTTCGATAGTGTAATTTCCCCGAATGCCCCCTAGATTTTCAGGGTGGTGTCTGAATTGATGGAAGCCATCACTGCTTTCATCTCCTATTACATTTATACAAGAATATTTTCAACAATTATAATATGCAAAACAAAGGGTTAGTAGTTTTTCTTACAGTAGTCATCACGGCATTGTGCCTGTACTACCTGTCTTTCACGTATGTGTCGAATGGAGTTTCACAGGACGCTGTGAAGTATGCAACAGGTAGAGGGGGGGTTGTTAATCTCAATAAAAAACAGACTTATCTGGATTCAATGTGGAATCTTCCGGTGTATAACCTTTTCGGAGCTGAATACACGTATAAGGAAGTTAAGGATAATGAGTTAAGCCTGGGTCTGGATCTCCAGGGTGGCATGCATGTAACACTCGAAGTCTCTCCCGTTGATATCATCAAAGGCCTCAGTGCCAATAGCCAGGATTCATCCTTCCTGAAAGCACTGAGTACCGCCCGCAGCCGGCAAAATAATAGCCAGGAGAATTTCAGCGATCTGTTTTTTGATGCCTTTCGTCAGGCCAGCCCCAACAAGAATCTTTCTTCGATTTTTGCCAACCCGGTAACTAAGGGCCGCATAGCATCGAATGACGATGACGCGAAAGTAATGAGTGTGGTGAACGAGGAAATTGAAAGTGCCATCGATCGTTCGTTTACTATTCTGAATAATCGCCTTGATCAGTTCGGCACTTCTCAGCCGGTCATCCAGCGCTTACCCGGTACGGCAAGAATTCAGATTGAAATACCCGGCGCGGATAATCCTATGCGGGTACGTAAACTTCTGCAAGGCGTAGCAAAACTTGAGTTCTGGGATGTGATTGAGCCAGGCAGCCTGAATACCTCCTTGCTAGCCATCAACGATCTGCTGGTAAAAGAACAAAGAGTTGCCTCCGTGGCATCTAACACTTCGGCCTCACAACCAGGTACCGAAGCGGCTGATTTGTCGTCGCTTCTCGGTGATAGCGCTAAAACCACCTCAGATTCCACCAGAGCAGAGGCGTCTAAAGGGCTGGATTCACTGCAGAATCTGAACATATCACCGCTGTTTTCCCTCAGTACCCCTCCGGGAACCTTTCGTTATGATGTAAGGGATACATCAACCATAAATGCTATTTTTAGACGCACGGATATTAAGAACATACTTCCGAGAACCGTTGGTGTTTATTGGGCAAATAAGCCTGAGATGGATCAATTAGGAAAGGAAGCACTAGAGTTGTTTTTTCTGGACATTGGCAGAAATGGCAAAGCAAGACTGGATGGAACGGTAATTACAGACGCCAGAAATGAGCTCGATGAGTACGCTCAGCCGGCTGTCAGTATGAATATGAGTGCGACCGGTACGCGCGTTTGGGCCAAATGGACCGCGGAGGCATCCAGCAAAAGTCCAAAGGGACGGATAGCGATCGTACTTGATAACACGGTGTATTCCGCGCCTTCGGTGAATGGTGAAATTCCTAATGGGAATTCCCAAATTGCCGGAAACTTCACCGTTGAAGAAGCCAAAGATTTGGCAAATGTACTTAAGGCCGGGTCCCTGCCCGCTCCCACAAAAATTGTTGAAGAAGCAATCATTGGTCCTACACTTGGTAAAGTCGCCCAAAGCCAGGGATTCTTTTCGATTGCCTGTGGCCTTGCACTTGTCGTTATCTTTATGGTTGGATATTATGGAAAAGGTGGTGCTGTGGCAAACCTGTCCCTGGTCTTTAACTTGTTCTTTGTTCTTGGTGTGCTGGCTCAGCTCGATGCGGCACTAACCTTGCCGGGCATCGCCGGGATCGTACTTACTATGGGTATGGCGGTGGATGCAAACGTAATTATCTATGAACGTATCCGCGAGGAAATGCGTCACGGAAAGCTGTTGCGTGAAGCCGTCAGCCTCGGATTCAAGCGTTCGTTCTGGACGATTTTTGACTCCAACATCACTACGTTCCTGACTGCTCTGATGTTGTATCTTTTTGGTCAGGGCGCTGTAAAGGGATTTGCCGTTACACTCATGGTAGGTATTGTAACCACTTTTTTCACGGCAGTTTATATTTCACACGTGGTCATCGACTGGTTGATTGCGAAACGTGGTGATGACAGTAAGATTAATTTCAAAACGGTCATTTCCAACTTCAAGGCGTCTGATCTGAATTTCGATTTTATAGGCAAGAGAAAGCTGGCCTATCTTTTTTCGTGCTCCGTCATCGGCATTGGTATATTGCTCATTGCTTTCCAGGGATTTAACCTGGGTGTGGATTTTAAAGGAGGAAGGGCATACACGGTGGCCTTTAGCGATGCGGTTGATGCAACCGAACTCAAATCCGATTTGACACAAAGCTTTGAAGGCGCAGGAACGGAAGTCAAGAATTTTGGCGGAAACAATATCGTAAAGGTTACCACCTCCTATCTGATCACCGATGACGCTGAAACTACGGATGAAAAAGTCAAGAACACGTTAGTAGCCGGCCTTGAAAAGTCTACGGGTTTGAAATTTGTGGAAGACGACTCCAAAGTGGATAGCCAGCATTTTACGATTTCAAGTTCGGTCAAGGTAGAGGCGACGGTTGCGGATGACATCAAGAGCGCATCTGTGCAGGCTGCTTTCCTTTCACTAATAGCTATCTTTGTCTACATCCTGATTCGTTTCAGAAGGTGGCAGTTTAGCGCGGGAGCCGTTGTTGCCCTGGCGCACGACGCATTGTTCGTTATTGCAACCTTCGCAATTGTCAGAGTATTTGGAATTTCCTTTGAAATAGATCAGGTCTTTGTCGCCGCAATCCTGACGGTGATTGGTTACTCCATCAATGATACCGTAATTATTTTTGATCGGATCCGGGAATATTTGGGTATGGGAACAAGCCATGATCGCGCGAGGATTTTTAACAATGCGATCAACAGCACATTGAACCGAACGATTATTACCTCGGGGACGGTTTTCCTTGTGGTAATTGCCCTGTTGTTGTTTGGCGGAGAAGTACTGCGCGGTTTTTCTTTTGCTTTGCTCATAGGAGTAGGCATTGGAACATTCTCCTCAGTCTTTATTGCCGCGCCAATCGTATTGGATTTGGATAAAGTAAAAAGCAAGTCTCCAGAGGTGAAGGAGCCTAAAAAGACACTTGCCTGAATTCTGAAACACTTAAATGATAAGAGCTGCCTTTAGGAAAAGGGGCAGCTCTTTTTTTTTAAACGGGCACTACACCCTGGCCAATTGACTCTTCAATGCGCTCACCAGGACATGTAGCGCATGTTTAAAATTTTTGTTGTTGGGGATGATAAGATCTGATTTATGTTTGAGAGGTTCAATCATCGATTCATAGACAGGCATTACATGGTTTTGATATCGATATAATACATCCTCGAGGTCATAACCACGCTCCTCATTGTCACGCCTAATTCTGCGTGTAAGCTTAACGTGGTCTTTTGCTTCGATAAAAATCTTTAAGTCAAGTTCTTGCTCTGTTTCCGGGAAATACTGGACAAAAAGCCCTTCAACAATAAGGATCGGTGCAGGCTTGAGTTCAAGCATCCGAGGCTTAGCATCGGGATTGTTGAACACGTATTCCGTTCGATACAACGTATTCCCCGATTTCAGGGCTACGATATCTTTGGCCAGTTGCCCATGGTCAATTGAGCTGGGAAGGTCGAAGTTTTTTACGCCTTCTGCGTCAGTTGTCTGCACTTCTTTTGCTTTGTAGTAGTGATCCTGAGAGATGAGACATATTTCATCCGGGCGAAAATGAGCAGCCAGTTCTTTAATGAAATATGTTTTCCCCGAGCCGCTGCCGCCCGTAATGCCGATGGTATAAGGTTGACGCATATGGATTGCGCCAAATTACAAATTACTTTGGATGGGAAAGAAGGTATTGGCTCAAATACCCTTCTAACTTTGATACGGCTATAGCCCGATGACTTACTTTATTCTTTTCGTCAAGGGTCATTTCTGCGAATGTTTTAGTATACCCCTCCGGAACAAAAACCGGATCATACCCAAAACCGGATGATCCTTTCCTTTCCCGGAGAATACTTCCGCCAATACTTCCTTCGAAAAAGGTCGGAGCCGCATCCATTCCGACAAGTGCTATAACGGTTCGGAAGCGTGCATTCCTATTCACTTCCTTAGCCAAGTTTTTAAGCAACAGGTCTATGTTATCATTACTGTTCTTTTGCATTCCGGCATAACGAGCGGAATAGACGCCAGGAGCTCCTTGTAAGGCGACAACCTCAAGTCCTGTGTCGTCGGCAAAACAGGGTATGTTGTATTTTTCGAAAACGTACTGTGCTTTTTGCAGGGAGTTGCCCTCAAGCGTATGCTGCGTTTCGGGCAACTCCTCACTACAATGAACATCCTGTAAGCTCACAATTTCCAGGGTAGCAAACTGCATGACCTGTTTTACTTCCATTAGTTTATGTTCATTGTTAGTAGCAAAACAAATTCTCATGGCGAGACTATCTCTGTAAGCTCCATTTCAATGATAATATTCGCATTGGCGGGGACAATAACGGCATTTGCTTGATCTCTTTGTTCACTAGGTCCGTAACCGTATCCGGACGGGGAATAAAGCGTAGCCTTCGTGCCAACGGGCATTTTTTGAAGGGCAATTTTCATGCAGTGCAAGTAGTCAATCACCCGGCTGTAGAAAAATTCGGAAGGTTCTCCGACATCATCAACAATTATCTTGGTGTCATCGCTTAGCAGCTTTATGGTGTAGGATACCTTTACCCGGTCATACCATGAGGGAATTGGACCACTTCCTGTTTCTGTAAATACGTATCGGAGGCCGGTAGTGTCTTTCACAGCTACGATTCCCTTGGTGGTTAAGTAACTATCAATAGCTAATGTATCTGTATTCAACCGCGTTGCCTCTGTCGAGGTGGTTACAACTTCATTGAATTCAATTTCGAAGACCAATATGGAATTTGCCGGTATGGAGCCTACCGGATTATTGCCGTATCCCCAGTACGGAGGGATGTAAAGTGTAGCTTTAGATCCGGCAGGAAGCGTCGTCAAGGCAATCTGCCACCCCTGAATATAATTGACTATAGGACCTGCTGTGTTGCCCTGATCGAAGATAGCATTCGTCGTGAACAATCTACCAACATAATCAACATCAACTCTGTTCGTCTGGACCGCAGGCAGGCCTGTACCTAGTGCTGTGATAACCATTCGAATTCCGTTCGGATCTTCCTCTGCTGTAAGCCCCTGACTGGTCAGGTAACTATCGATCGTTGCCAGATCCCGTTGGAGCTGAGCGACAGGATCGTCAACATCTCCGGAATCAAGGCAAGAACTCAATCCCAGCATAAATCCCAGTACCACAACTCCAGAAAGAATTCTCAAAAAATTGTTCTTCATATATTTTAATCCATTTTTAATTACAGTTCCCGGTAGCCTGATCATACCCAGTGCCAAAGCCTAATAACGCCACATCAAAGATCAAAATTGCATCAGGTGGTATTACACCTTGAGCGCCCTCAGGTCCGTATGCAAGTCCGGATGGAATGTAAAAAGTCGCAGAGTCACCAATGCCGAGCAAAGGGATCGCGCGTTGCCATCCCGGGATCACACGATCCAATGGGAACGCAACTTTTTCCTGTTGATCGAAAATCTGGCCATCCTTAAGGAATGTACCTTTATACTTAACTTCCACGCAATTTTGAGAGCTTGGTTTGGCACCGCCGTTGCTTTTGTGAATTACATAATGAAGACCTGAGCTGTCTTGTTGTGCGGTGATCTTATTGGCAGCTAAATATTGGGTAATAATCTCAGCGTCTTTTGATACCTGGCCTTCCCTTTTTCGTTGCATCAGGTCCATCTGGTAAGTTGTAAATTCATCCATTTTCATGATGTCTATAACACGAATCAAATACGACATAGTAAGCGTCGTATCAACACCGGCGGGAGCGGGTCCACCCGCTATGTCAAGAAAGAATTTTTGAATTGGCAGGGTTACACGAACGCTGTCACCTTTTGAAAGCATCCTGAACATTTGAATCATGCCCTTCTCGGTGGCCAATGCAGCACTGTCTGCAATTGGGAGAGCCGCCGGAATGCCTTGCGAATACGTATCGTTCCATACAGAGTCTTTGGAGTCCTTTAGTTGATATTCAAAAACAATAACTTCTTCCTTTTTAGGCAATACGCCATCGCCGGCGTCGATCACCGTGAATTTGAAGCCATTTGGGGTTTCCTTTTCAGTTTTTGAACACGCTGCGATAAGCAACGTCAATCCAATCAACACACTTGAAATTCTATTCATGATTAGTTTTTGTTAGACAGTTTATTATAATGGAAAGTTGTAAGCGATTTGATTAATCTGCCAATAATTGATCCTTGTATTGTGGAAGCAGATCGATAAATTTTTTTAGCGTCTGATCCAGCGTCAGCGTTGTTTGACCTCCCGCTGCATTGCGATGGCCCCCTCCGTCAAAGTGGTTACGGGCCATGTCATTAACGGAAAAACCTCCAAGGGAACGCAACGAAAGCTTGATATTTTCTTTCCGATCCGAGATCATAACGGATAACCGGATACCTTTAATCGAAAGCCCGTAGTTTACCAACCCCTCCGTATCTCCAATTTGGGAACTATATCGCCTGAGTTCCTCCGCTGACAAGACAATATAAGCGGTGCGGTACTCAGGTAATACCTGCAATTTTTCATTTAGCACGTATCCGGTCAGACGTAACCGTTCAATGGTATTCGTGTCGTAAATAAGCTTCGATACCTTATATGGATTTGCGCCCCGTTCTACCAACTCGGAGGCAATCTTGAATACCTGTTGGTTGGTGTTTGAGTGTCTGAACCCGCCAGTGTCTGTCATGATACCGGCATATAGACAGTCGGCCATATCACTATCTATAAGTTCCTTGTCACCTAACTCTGCAATTAGTTTGTACACCAGCTCAGCCGTAGACGCTGCGGTTCCGTCCCATTGCTCAAAATGTGCAAATTTTTCAGGTTCCAGGTGATGGTCAATCAATACCTTTTGGGCAGAAGATGTTTGCACCATTTCTCCAAGTTCATTGATCCGGTTCAGGTTGGAGAAATCAAGACAAAACACCATATCAGCCTCCTCAATATGCTTTGCGAACTTTTCGGGCTTTTCCTTTTTAAACACGGAGACTTCGTTCGTGCGGGGCATCCATCCAATAAATTCAGGGTATTCACTTGGAGTGATAATCACTACGGAATGCCCTTTTTTCTTGAGGTATCTGGCCAGGCCGAGGGATGACCCTAAAGCATCGGCATCAGGGTTAAAATGAGTCAAAATGACCATTTTAAGCGGACTACTCAGGTATTCCTTGAATTTTTGGATGTTCTGCATGGGCACTTGCAAAAAGCAAACGGCAAAAATGAGGAATTTTAGCCATAGTCAATGCGCCTTGAGTGATAGTTCCATTGAATAAAGAGCACAAACTTTCAAAAACTGGGATTTTCCCAGCGCACTATGGACTAATGTGCTATTTTTGCGGCCGTTTAATGGATTTAATCTCGTTTCAAGTAACACATACCAAATAAATACTATGGCAGGAAATAGGACATTTACAATGATTAAGCCCGATGCGGTTGGTGCTTCAAATTCCGGGGCTATCATCAAACTGATCGAGGAGGCTGGGTTTCGCATTATCGCCGTTAAAAAAACACAGCTTACTTCGGCCCGCGCGGGTGAGTTTTATGCTGTCCACAAGGATCGTCCTTTTTACAAGGATCTGTGTGCGTACATGTCATCAGGAGCAATTATTCCCATGATTTTGGAGAAGGACAACGCCGTCGAGGACTTCCGGAAGTTGATTGGAGCGACAGACCCTCAAAAAGCAGCACAGGGCACCATTCGTAATCTCTTTGCCAAGTCGATTGAAGCAAACGCCATTCATGGTTCTGATAGTGATGAAAACGCTGCACTGGAAGGGAATTTTTTCTTTTCTAACTTAGAGCGCTTCTAGTTACATTAGAATAAAAATTCTTATTTGGCAAAGCCCAACGAGCAACCAGCCGGATTCACACTTTTTGCTTTCGCATGGGCAATGGCGGGGTTATTCCATCAGTTTTCTTTTGAGGGCTGGCGATGGTATGATGTCAAAGGGATAGCCCTTACAATTGCTGTCGTATGGGTTTTATTTAAACCTACTTCCTGGAAACGATTCGCTGTGTTGTTGACGATTGACTGGGTGTCAATTGCATGGACATTCCCGGAGCATCCAAACCATATTGTGTTCTCCTGGGTCGTGAATAGCACTCTATTGGCGTCCTTGCTGATCGTAGTTGTCCAGAATTCCTCAGAGACTGATTTGGCATCCCGGTGGTATCGTGCGTTCTCACCATGGGTGCGTATAGAACTCTGTGTTCTCTATTTTTTTACTGTCTTTCACAAGCTGAATATCAGCTATTTTGACATTGATTGGAGTTGTTCTGCGAAGTTACACCGCGAAATAAGTAACTGGATGCCGCTGCTTCCTGGGGCTGAATGGGCCCAGTATATGGGAATATACGGAACGCTGATCATCGAGACGGCAATTCCGATATTGTTATTCTTTTCTCGTACGCGAGTGGCGGGTGTAATTCTTGGGATGTTGTTTCATGGCTTGTTAGCGCTCCATCCGCATCCGGGATTGTTCAGCTTTTCGTCCACTATGACCGCGTTGTTTACTGTCTTTATTCCCTTGGGGGCAGCGGCGTCGCTACAGCCTCCGGAGATCGTGCAAAAATTGTGGAAGAAGGGGCTTTTGTTGGGGCTATGCCTTTTAGCTTTACTTTATCTTTTATCGAACGTAGGGATCGGGTTTCTGGAAAGGCTTGGCCCCGATCGGATGGAGGCAGGGATTAACAAAATCGGATTCTTAATCTACTACGTTTATTTATTTGGTACCCTGTACTTGTTCGTGCGTTCGGTCAAGACAAAGGTGGATGCTGTTAAGGGCAGGCTTGAAGGCGAGGTTAAGTATTATCCTTTGCTGGTAGTCTTTCCCCTCCTGCTCATAGTAAATGGTTCCGGACCCTATTTAGGACTTCGCACGCAGACGTCCTTCTCTATGTTCAGTAATCTGCATACAGAAAATGGAATGACTAACCATTTGATTGTTCCCTCTGGAATTCAACTCACAAACTGGCAATACGATCTTGTGGAAATTATAGATTCAAATGACCCTTATCTTAATTTGGCGCGGGATAATGACTTATCCATTGTTTATCTGGAACTAAGAAGACGACGGTCGATCGCCCAACCTGACTTTTGGGTTACCTTTCGCAGGGAAGGACGGATTGAAACATTCAATGCAGCAGAACCTGAAACCCACCACATTCTTGCCCCACTCGGGCTTATGGAACGGAGATACTTCTATTTTAGGCCGGTGGAAACCAATCCGTTCACGGTTAGATGCAAGCACTAGCGCATACCTGGCGTTGGATACTTACTTTTCTATCGGAGTGCCCCTACATTCTTTGACTTACTTTTCCGTGGATGCCTGCATTAACAACTCTCGCCATAGAGGCCTTGGGCTACTGTAAAAATAAAAACGTCAATAACTTCATCGGGAATCAATTAATTGAGAACTTAGAATATTTATGAATGAACAGCTTCCCTCAGGTCGCCGATACGACCTCGACTGGCTTCGGGTGATTGCGATATTACTGCTGCTTTTCTATCACGCTGGCATGACCTTCAATACATGGGAATGGCATATCAAGAATAGTGAAACCTCCAGGCTCTACAACTATTGGATGCTTCCACTTCATTACATTCGAATGCCATTATTACTTTTTATTTCAGGAGCAGCAACGTACATGGCTTTAGGGAAACGAACGATCAAGGGGTATGCAGGGGAGCGATTCAAGCGACTTATTATACCCTATGTATTTGGATTGGTGGTGTTGGGCCCCACGATGGTATACTTTGAATACAGGTCACAGATCAATAGCTATTGGGACATTTACAGGTCGTTTTTTGATTATATTCCATACCACAATGGAATGCTCAACTGGTATCATTTTTGGTTTATCGGGCACCTGTTTCTTTATTCCTTAATTGTGATTCCAGTTCTTATTTTTTTACGGTCACCAAACTCTGAACGGTTTAGGTCCGGCATTCGTAGTATTCTGTTGCATCCAATAGGGATGCTGTTAGTCCCGGCTGCAATTATTCTGATTACTCAACTACTGCTTGGTTCAGGCCTAACCGGCGTTTTCGAGGGCTGGAGACTGTTTGCGTTTTATTTCTGTTTTTTTCTGTTTGGAATCATTTGTTATTCTTCTCCAGAAGTGCGGGATTCTGTTCTTAAGAATAGAAGGTATTTTTTGACTGGTTCGGTGATTATTCTCCTCATAAGATTTGTCGGCTTTTTTTTCAAGGACACCACGGAAACTACTGTGGCAACGATTGAGGCCATCTCAATATTTTTGAGTTGGATTTGGGTAATCACAATAATCGCTTATGGTCAGCATTACCTCAATATTCCCGGCAAGTTTCTGGCGAGATTCACCGAAGCGGCATATCCTTTCTACCTCCTGCACCAACCCTTTCTGATTGCCATAAGCTACTACATTTGTCAATTGCCCTGGGGTATTGGCGCGAAATATATCGTGTTATGTCTCTTAACACTGGTGGTAGTTATTTTCTTTTACATGGTATTTATCAGGCCTTTCAACGTGTTGAGGTTTTTGTTTGGAATGAAATCGAAGAGATTGATATTTCCACGTGATCTATAACGTATTGTTTATTTTTATTAATAGAAGTCTTCCAGTAAAAAGTCACTCCCTTTGCCATAGGTAATGAGTTCCAGAAGGTGATAACGCTCCAAGGTGTTGAGATCTTTGACTTTAAAGTCACCGTTTCCAAGGATATGTTCAATGACAAAATCATGCCGTTCACCAAAATTAGTGAGCCGATATTTCTTGCCGGCGCGAAGTACGTCAAACGAAAGCCCCGCCATATTACAGATCCTCCTCTCTTTCAAGCATTAAGATGGAGGACTGCGGGACAATGAAATACTTCTCGTCCTCATAAATGACTTCAATTGCACCTTTCTGGAGAAAGATGGCCAGATCTCCGTCCTGTGCCTGAAGCGGCAAATACTTCACCTGCTCTTCTTTGCCTTTCCACATGTCGTCCTCACTAGCGGGGAGTGGTAAAGGGTAGCCAGGTCCTACTTTAATAACATAACCACTTTGAATTTTTTCTTTTTCCTGGACACCAGGCGGAAGATATAATCCCGATGCAGTCTTGTCTGTTTGCTTGCTGGGTTTTATCAATACCCTGTCACCTACTACGATGAGCTTCTTCAACTTATTTTCAGCCGTCACTTTCATAGGTCAAATTTATAACTCATAATCGAACCTTTGTGGGAATTTGAAATAAAACAAAAGTTTTTTCAGAGGTTATCTGGTAGATAGCGCAATACATGCAGCCTTGATGATCCGTAGAACTGAAGGAAACTATTGTTGTATAGATCGAAAGAATGTTAAATTCTTGTCAAGGTTTATTGGTCGAACAGATCCGCCTGATCTTCAGAACGTTTCAGAAGACTGGCGTCAATTGTTTTGCTGGCCTTGGCACCTAGCTTTCTCAGGTCCTCCACGCGGTGAACAAGGTTGCCACTTCCTACGGAAAGTTTTTTCATCGACTCTGCGTAGAATTTCTTCGATGACTCAAGGTGTCTTCCCAGCGTAATCATATCTTCTGAAAATCCAACGAATTTATCGTAGAGGTCTCCGGCCTTATTGGCTATATCAAGCACGTGACGCGTCTGATACTCTTGCTTCCAGGTATTTTTGATAAGCTGAAGCGATGGGATGAGCAAGGTTGGGCTTACAAAGACAATTCTTCGTTCAAGCGCCTCTTCGTATAATTTTTTTTCGCTTTGAATGGCGAGAATATAAGCCGGCTCAATCGGAATAAACATCATCACAAAATCCGGACTGTTCTCAGAAATATTCTTTTGGTAGTTCTTCTCGCCCAACGACTTCATATGTTGGCGAATCGAAGCAAGGTGACTCTTTAGGTACATTACCTTTTCCTCATCACTATCAGAATTCACAAAATTATTGTAGGCAGTAAGGCTTACTTTTGAATCAATTATTACATGTTTGTTTTCAGGGAGTCTTATGACAACATCCGGACGCAGCCGGCCTTCTGCAGTTGCAAAAGATTCCTGAACGTAATATTCCCGGTCCTTCTCGAGGCCGGACTTTTCAAGGATACTTTCAAGAATAAATTCTCCCCATGCCCCCTGTGTTTTTGAATCTCCACGCAGTGCCCTGGTCAGATTCTCAGCTTCCCGCGTCATTTGTACATTTAGTTTCTGCAGACCCTCGAGCTGCTCCCGCAAAGCTGAGTTACGCGAAATATTGTCTTTGTGAGTTTCATCAACTTTCTTCTCAAAGTCGGTAATTTTTTCACCAAGAGGCTTTAGTAGGTCAAAAATGTTGGCCTTGTTCTGATCAGTAAATTTTTTACTCTTTTCTTCAAAAATATCATTGGCCAGGTTCTTAAACTGCAGGGCAAATTTTTCATTTAGCATTTCATACTCCTTCTTCTGATCCTGAAGCTTTTCCTGCAGGTTCCGGTAATCTGCTTCGGCAGCAGCAAGACTGGCATTAACCTCAAGCAGCTTGCTGCGTTCAAGATTAACTTCTTTCTTTAGCTCACCTACCTGTACATGGAGAGATTTGCTTTTCTCCTGCTCAACTAGAAGCATCGCCGCAGAGCCTTGGTTGTCGGCGGTATACTTTAATTTGGTGGCCAGCCATGTTGCAACTGCCCCTGCTGCCAATCCGCCTATCAGTAAAATGATCTCCATCTGATGTAAAGATAACAGTGTATCGTCAAAAACAACCGCCTGCAATTGTGGCAAGTTCAGCAAAACAAGATTTTCCCCGCACGGCAAACATGATATCTGCGAGCGGTGTTCTATTTGTCGGTTCCAGTCAGCGTAATGTAAGCACTCAATTTAACTGAATAAAAAGTGCAGACTCAAAGATCTTCGTCCTTAGGGTTTCAGGAGCAGTTTTGGTAAGTTTGTGAGCTCAGTTTATTTCAAAATTTCATTTTATGGTCGAAGCAATCAGCTCAAGCCACGAGGCGATTTCACTGGAGGATAAGTATGGGGCACACAACTATCATCCTTTACCTGTGGTCCTTACCAAGGGTGAGGGTGTTTTTTTGTGGGATATTGAGGGAAACCGATATTTCGATTTTCTTTCTGCTTACAGTGCGGTAAATCAGGGACACTGTCATCCGCGAATTGTCAATGCATTAATTGAGCAGGCAAGGGATCTCACACTCACATCACGCGCTTTTTACAACGACAAGCTGGGTATAGCCGAAAAGTATGTTTGCGAAACTTTCGGATATGAAAAGGCGCTTTTTATGAATAGTGGCGCAGAGGCGAACGAGACCGCAATCAAGCTGGCGAGGAAATGGGGATATACGCGAAAAGGTATTCCTGAAAATCGGGCGGTGATCGTTTGCGTGCAACAAAATTTTCATGGCAGGACCACAACGATCATATCGGCATCAACGGACCATTCCGCCAGAGAAGGGTTTGGTCCCTTTATGCCCGGCTTTGAGGTTGTTGCCTATGATGATATTAAGGTTCTGGACACTGCGCTTGCGGATCCTAACGTGTGCGGGTTGTGGATTGAGCCAATTCAGGGTGAGGCCGGTGTGTATGTGCCTCAACCAGGTTATATCAAAGCGGCAGAAGAACTTTGTCGAAAGTATAATGTGCTGCTAATGATGGACGAAATCCAAACTGGTATTGCCCGAACGGGTAAGATGCTGGCATCTGACCATGAATTTGTGCGTCCGGATTTACTCATACTGGGAAAGGCTTTATCCGGAGGGGTTTATCCTGTTTCATTAGTGCTGGCAGATGACGAAGTAATGCTGGTGATCAAACCGGGCCAACACGGCTCAACATTCGGGGGCAATCCTCTGGCAGCAGTTGTTTGTATGGAGGCATTACAGGTTGTTAAAGATGAAAAGCTTGCTGATAATGCAGAACGTATGGGCATACTTTTCCGGGGGCGAATGCAGGGTTTAATGAAAAAGTCGGATCTTATTTCTCAGGTAAGGGGTAAAGGGCTACTCAATGCAATCGTAATTAACGACTTACCTCAGAGCGAAACAGCCTGGAACATTTGTATCGATTTAATGAAGAATGGACTGCTGGCAAAACCGACACATGGCAACATTATTCGCCTTGCTCCTCCGTTGGTTATTTCAGAGGAACAAATCCACGAGTGTTGTGACATAATCGACAAGTGCGTGTTGAATTTCAGGAGATAATGCCTAATTGTAATAATTCAGATTTAAGTTGCTCAGGAGATTCAAAGTGTATGGTATTTAACCCCACGACCCGGGCACCTTCGATATTTTTATAATTATCATCTATAAACAGTGCCCTTTCTGGCGTAATTCCATACCGATCAAACAATATCCTATAAAATTCGGGATAGGGTTTTCTCGTTTTTTCGATGCCGGACACGACAATTCCTTCGAACCAGTGAAGGAAGTCGAAAGTATTAAGAGCCCATGGAAATGTCTCAGCCGACCAATTTGTTAAAGCATACAGTCTGTGGTTGGGTGATTCTTTAAAATGACGAAGAATTTCAACGGTATCGTGCACAGGGCCGGGGATTGTTTCCGTCCAGCGGCCATACCACGCGCGAATGGGTACTTCCCAGTCTGGATGCATGAGTACCAATTCATTCGTGGCATCTTCAAATGACCGCCCGGCGTCTTGTTGATCATTCCATTCACCGGTACAAATGTTCTCCAGGAACCAACTTACTTCTTCCTCCGTCTTGAAAATTTTTCTATAGAGGTAACGCGGGTTCCAATCGATAAGCACCCCGCCCAAGTCAAATATGATAGTATCTATAGAGTTCTTCATAAGGCATTCTGATAATATTATGCATTCGATCTAAACATAACATTTACGTCGAGAGTGTAGCAATAAATGGTTTAAGGTTTTGGAGGCTGAGATCAACTAGCCATGTCAGAGTCGTGCCTTTTGCTGTTTTCCTTTTGAAGTTTGTCAACTCTGACAAATTCTTCTTTGGTAAGCGCACAATCAACTTTCCGGTTTTCAAGTTTGACAGGTTTGTAGTTTGTTATATTATCATCATTTGACTTATCAGGATGGTATTTTTTATTTAGCAACTTCAGACATCGATTCATTTTTTGAAGGACCTCATAGTCAGTTTTTCTGGGTTTGGGCAAGTATCCCGATAGCGCAGTTAGACCCGGAGAGTCATTTTTTTCTCTCACCTTTTTAAAGGCACTCATCATAGGAATTGTTTTCATAAACGGACACTCAATAAAAGCATGGATCAGCTTATACAATTCAGGATCAGCATTTGCGGAGTGCCTCTCAAGAAATCTATTGCTGATTTCAAGCCACTCACTATGATTGTTCTGAATCCACTGTACCCATGTTAGGGAATCATTTTGACTTGGTTTCGAATCGATGTTCAAATGATTGAAGATTCTGCCAATCCCATTATCTGATAAGAATTCGTCAAATGTCTGGGGGTATTCTTCCGGAACAGAGCGTGAATAGGTAACGTACCAAAAGCTTATAAATCGGTTGAACAGATTTTTTGCATCTTCGAACTCAGCGAGTTTTAATGGCTTCAGTCGCTCTTCTTCTCTGATCTGGGCCAGACGGTCAATGATGAAGACGGTTATAACAACTCCTAATATTTCCGTAAAGAAATTTAACCCGAAATCCTTTAAATCACTTTCTGATTCGAGCCATAACGTTAAACCAAGCAAAAGAAAAAGGCCTAATACTACAAGCAGAAGATATTTATGATTGAATAATTTCATTATAAAAAATTATGACTAATCGGATTCGGCCTCTACTTGATGACCCGTAAATCAATTTAACTAAAATTTATTCCAGGCCAATCGACCACCAGGCCAATATACTAATATTCTTTTCTATGTAGTTAAAGCCTTTCCATTCGCTTGTATTCTCTTCTGTATATGATTACATTGTTTGTTCGCCAAAAAACTGATATATTGGGTATTCGTTTTTAGGTGACAATTGATTCCATACCATGGATTCCCACCAAATCAAACAACATCTTACCGACCTGGTTCTAGACGGAAGGGAGGAAGTAGCGATTGAAGAGCTACTGGCAATGTCTAATTCTCGCAATAATGAGATGCGAAATAGCATTGAGGCATTGTCGAGCAGATTCCAGAAATTTGAGCGGGAAAAAACACGAGGTGCTCTCAACAGAGAAAGCATTCATGCTACTTCCGGCAGGATATCTCAGGCCCTCATGGCCATTATAGAGCAACTTACTGAAGAGGAAGAATCCAATCACCAATCGATAGATTTGGAAGCTCTCTTCAAAGACATAGATGAATTGTCTGCCAATGCGAAGGTCTCTCCGAATGTCAGGACAGGCAAACGTAAGTCGATAAAGATGTTTTCAATATTACTACCTGCATTTATAGTGATAATTGCAGGCATTTTGGCATTTAAAGGGACCTTTAACAAAACCTCTGGTACGGGATCATTTGCGTTAAGCGGCTGGATGGGAGAATGGCAACACCAGATGGAATCAACGGGGGAAAGCAAAGTTACCGGTAGGTTGTCCTTTGAAATTGTCAATGTGGATCAACTCATAGGCAAGGCGCACAATGTATTTCCAGATGGCTCTGAAACCGTGTATACACTTTCACAGATTGAATATTCATCCAATGGGACATCCATAGTTGGTATCTGGAAAGCGGACGATATTCAAAGCCTTCACGGCACTTTCAGCTTTAACCTCGACGGGGAGAATCGATTTGAAGGTCATTATACCTTAGTAAATCAGGAGGGAGAATTTTATTGGAATGGCACAAAATAATTGATAGTTGTACCTATAAATCCTAAACGAGATTCACGTCTTAAACCATGAAAAAGCTACAATTTTTGGAGGGATACAATCAAAAAATATGGTTTGTCATCATCATAGCCTCCTTGCCTTTCAAATCGCTGGCGCAGGAATCCTCCGCGTTGCCAACGTTAGACAGCTTGCCTTCTTTGTTCTTAGGCAACCTATCTCCTGTAATTTTGAATAAAGACAGAGTAGAAATTAACAATTTTAATTCACTTACTTCATTTTGGTTAGCCGTACAGGAAACTCCTCCTGAACTGGCCGGTGCAACCGTTACCAATCGCTATCGAACGACCTTTTTCGAAAACCTTGTCCGTGTGTCATATGGATTTTCGTACAGCAAGCGTTGGGATCTCGGTGCGGAATTTCGATTCACGCGTAGACGGCTTGATGATGACGCGCTGAGCTCGCCCTTTAAGGTATTTGGTTCAGACAGTCCGAGCAGCAGCACGTACGGTGGTCTCTCCATGGTGGGGGCAAGAGTACGGTATATGCCGTTGAGGAGTGTACCTGAATTGACATTACAAGGAGCCCTTTCCTTTCCTGTTGCCAACCAGGAAATGCGCGAGGCCTTAAAATTAGACCGTACAGAATTTGACTTTGGAGCAACCTATTATAAGGACCTTAACAAGAGTATGTATTATTTTTTGCAAACCAATTGGATGATGAGGTTCGCCAAAGCGGAAGACGAACGCACCTCCCATTATTGGTCAGCAAGCGCCTTCCTTGTCAAAAGCTTGTTCTATCATCGCGTGTACGTATACCCCGGGTTAACGTATGCAGGCCTGTTTCAGAATTTTACCAATAGTGGATTCAGTCAGGTAAATTACCAGGTACTGGGTGGTCTTGGACTACAATATCAGCCAGCCAGGGTGTTTAGTGTTTCTGTATATGCCCAGTTACCCTTCATTCTCGAAAGCGGAAGTGCAACCACGGAGTGGGTACGGGAGAGTTACAGCTCATGGACGCTGGGATTGTTGTTTAGGTTCTAAACGGCAATTATTTATGCCGACTGTCTAAAGTGGCAATTGTTGATAGAGGAGCAGACTGCGCTTTGTTTGTTTTGAAGTCACCATCATCATATACACTTTTGTCTTATTCCATGTTCCGCAATCCGGCGTATCGTCAGTATTATATGGCGTGCCATTTATGTCAATAAACTGTCCTTCGAATTCTTCAATTCCAAGGTTTTTGCTTGTCCTGTCAATCCAGAATTGAATCTTATTATCATTGGTGTTCATCATTCCATAAACCGGATTCTTGTGATATAAATTCGTTTCAGGGCTTGGCGGCAATGCACAAGGAGCCTGTTCCACGCTGAGTTCCTCACTTTTTCTCAAAGCGCCTGTTATCGGATCGGGTCTTTGAGTAGGAGTGATTATATAATTTCCCGGACTGTTCGGCACCGGGTTTACAGCAAACCAAATGCAATAATCGGTGTTGTTTGGACTAATCCATGCATTGTTAATACTAGGAGGTAGTGGAGGGTTCGGAATGGGAATAATGATCAGTGGAGGAGCGGGTGGTATAAAATCGGGATTACCAATAAAAAAACTTTCTGATTGCACGTTGAGGTTGAAGGAAACGAAGTCGGCGCAATCGATATCCTGGATACGGAGATTTACATTTTCACCCGTAACGTCCGGCGGCATCTTTACTATCAATCCCAAATCGGGTTCAAACCTCGACTCTGTAGCACGTATTTCATTAAAGAAAACATTCCTGTCCTGAAGGGTATTTGGATTGCTGGCCCTAATCAAAATCTCCCCTTCTTCAATGTAGGGATGTTCTGAAAAATACACACCGGTGATGTTTTCACAATTAGGGTTACACGTTAGAAGGCTGAACCCAATAACAGCTAAATAATGTAAGTTCTTGATATGGCGCATAGAGGCTACATTTTTATATTTGATCTCGCATTAGTTCAATTATTGTCTGGGATTGTCTTTTTAGTTCTTCAATTTTTTGATTCATTAATACCCGGGCACTATCAGCAACTTTCTGGGCTTCTTTGGCCTTGGGGGGAGTGGCTGTAAAATATTGGTTGATTTTACCAACCCACAGTAAAAAAGTCTGGTCATGGACTTCCTTTAACAAATAGTCATACGTTTTCTCAAGTTGACGTGCTGTCTCGGCATCTGACCAGTAATGTTTCACCGAGCTAATATCCTTTGAATGCTCGGCATTTGTTTTGTCACGAATCTGATTGTATTCCTTTAGCAGCCGTGAATAATTCTGTGCTGCGTCACCGCGCTCAAAACAAAGTTTAATATTGGGCATCCAATCGCTCAAGTCTGCTGACCGGCTGATATAGCTATTCAGTTTTTCCGAAACACTTGTAAAAGCTTCCTGCTGTTTCAAAAACTTTTCGTCCAGCGCTTCATAGTATTTATTAAGTATGATTTTAATAGAATCTTTAAGTTGAACGATCTCTCTGTTTTTCAGATCAAGTTTTTTTTCCAGGCTTACCTGAACCTGGTGATAATAGAGAAGGGTATCCATCATGGCATTTTGCAGTGCAAGGATTTTCCTTTCCGATAAATTGTTTTTCGATTGCAGCGTGCGAATATTCTTATTGAGGCTTGTAATCTGTTGCATTAATTCCTCATTTATCTGATCACCCATTACCATGATGTTACAGGTGATGGTCAGTTTTGATGGCTGGAGATTTTCGAAATGGATTTCTCCTCTTGGCGGAACCAAAATATCATAGTCCGACGGTAATATCGCTACTTTCACAGGCTTGCCGAAGTCAGGAAGTCTGATGGAATAATTTCCGCTTTGATCTGTTCTGATAGTATCAGACGGAGAGAATACCAATAAGATTCTTGCTACCCCTACTTTCTTTCCATCAAGCTCACCATACACACCTCCGTTAATGTCGATGATTCCACTGGGCAGTTGGGCAAAACAAAACTTCGAAATAAATAGAATCGGCAACAATATGGAGGAGCGTAAATTCATTTTTTCGAAACCAAGTGAGAATTGGAAGGACTATCCGAAGGTAGGCAATTTGCTTTTCTGGTACAAATCTAATGCGGTTACCATTCGGAGGGTTCATATTACGTTTGTTATCTTAGAAAATAGGGTGCTTTGTTGTAACGGTATTCAGGTAGAAATGTACCGGGAGCCAATTGAAGCAGTCCGTTGTTCGGTTGCTGCCATTGAGATAAATGAATTCCGTTGCAACGGGTATTAATTTACGGATCATTTAACCGAAGGGAATCAAAACCGATCGATATAAATGTTGATTCCAAACTTAAGTCCGCTGAGTAAACAATACGAAGCGTTATTACAACAATCGCTGCATCCGGCTGACAACGAGTTCGGGGGTTATCCTGTGAAGGCAGGCAAAATCTCCCCGATGGCATTTTTCTTTTCCATATACTGAACAAGGCCTGCAGGGCAGCTCTTCACGACTAACCTGAAGTATACTTTCTTCACCCTTCCCATAAGGGCCAAACCCCACATCGGCATGGGTTCCTCCCCAGATGGATAACAACGGAATACCCATAAGGGCTGCCAGGTGCATGTTGGAGGAATCGACGCACAGCATTAAATCCAATTGTTTCATTAGGGCGACTTCCTGTTTGATTTTAAGCTGATCGGCAGCGACAATACAGTGTTGAGGAAATCTGGCTTTCAGAGATTCAAAAAATTTTGTGTCCTTGTCGCCGCCTCCAAAAAGAAAGAATTTCACGTCTTCCTTATGAATGATCTGTTCGATCACCTTACTGTAGTTTTCCGTAGGCCATATTTTCGTCGCATGCTTGGCAAAGGGTGCAATGCCAATCCATTTTCCTGTTTTTATCAGATTATTTTTTTGAAGCCACTCTTCTAATTGACTATCCGTACTCTCTTTAATTGTGAAGTAAGGCGGCGGATCAATTACTACCGGATACCCCGCCTTTTCAAAAGCAAGCCGGTAACGATCTACCGTGTGTGCAAGTGGAATGGTTCTCTTATTCTCTCTCTTTGTAAAGGTGTTTTTTTCATTCCTTCCTTTTTCGAATACAATCACGGGGACGCCAAAAATCTTAAAAAGGTTTCGCAATACAATTGTGCGAATATGATCATGCATGTCCATCACGACATCATAACTTGCCTTTCGCAACAATTTCCCGAATAGATCACGTATTCCAAAAATGCCCGAGTAGGTATAATCGACATCCGCGGGAAATGGAATGACTCGCTCCATATCAGTAAAGAAGGATGCAAATTTCGGACGCGTCACAATTGTCAGCTCAATATCGGGGTATGTTTTTACGAGGGATTGAATGACCGGAAGCAACAACACAACGTCACCCATGGCGGAAAAACGGAGTACTAGTATTTTTTTTAAAGCCACGAAGGATTATCGGATTTTAGCAATGAAAGCTACGAAAAAGTATTTCATTGACCTTATTCATTTCACAAAAAACTGATTCAGTTTTTACTTGCTTCTTTATTCCTGTAGAGTGCCGGATTTAGGGAAGGGTCATTATACATCTTCATTTGCCTATACACCTTAAATCTGCGATTACCACATCCTATGTCCTCTATCATTTCATCAAAGGCCACCTGCATATCTGTTTTCTGTTCAATCAATACGCTGAGTTTTAATTCACATTTTGCAATATGTTCTTTGCCCGCATCCTTTCTGCTGGCCTGTTCATGCATATGATAAATCTTAAGCATCAGGATACTCATCCGGTCGAGCAACCAGGCTGGAGATTCCGAGTTCAGTCTTGCGCCAGGTTTTGGCGAGACGTGCTTAAATAGTGCCAGGAAATAGTCGTCGATTTTTTCTACCATATCCGTACGATCCTGATTTGATTTATCAATACGCCTCTTGATTTGGATTCCTTCTAACGGATTAATATCAGGCAATCGAACGATATCCTCAAGATGCCACTGAACAGTGTCTATCCAGTTCTTCGCATAAAGCAGTGACTCAATGCTTCCGTCGTCAAAGGGAATTGTGATGGGCCTATTTACATCATCAAATTTATGGTAATCATTGATGCTTGCTTGAAAGATCTTGTAACAGCCAGTTGCTTCTAGCATATCCTGTGGATTAAGATGCAATTTAACTAATTTCGAATTAGTGATTGGCTAATGGCCAGAGACACCCAAATTTTTGCACGAAGCAGATACCGTTATTGGAGTTCGGCTAGTAATTATATAACATCATGTCTTCCCACCATTTCGTAAGAGAGGGACAGGAACCAGCATTGCTAATTCTTGATCCGGTTGGTTTTGAACTGGCAGGTCCATTCCTGGAATGGGCGCCAGTTGTATTGGTGTCAGAAATCGCTTTGGATGCCGTATTGAGCTGGGGAATTAAGCTAGACGCTGTGCTTGTATCCCGTGAGCACGAAGCGACCGTAGCAGCCAAGGTCGCAGACCAGGCACCGGTTGAAATAATCACCATGAAGCCTGGAGCCTCTCCCGTGATACCGGCATTCTCTTATTTGATCTCCATGAAACAAGCGAGCGTGAATGTCCTTACGTTAACACCTGACGCTGTTTTCGATCAGGCGGAAGCCGCTAATAGACACCTTCATGTCAATATTGTCGACGGGACCACCATATGGTCTGGAATTTCAGCGGGGCGTTTTGAAAAGTGGGTGACGGCAAAAGCACCAATCAGCATCCGACAAAGACTGGATTCACATTCAATTGTGGTTCAGGGGTTAACCAGGAAAGGGGACCGCTTTGAAAGCGTCGAAGAAGGTATGATAAGTATCCGATCCGATTCCTTTTTTTGGGTAGCTGAATCGTATTCCTGAGTGCTGTGTGAATCCTCTACCACAGCATTTGAAACTATTTTTTTTGCGGATAGGGGTAAATCTTTTCTCAATTGTCATAACCTCACCGCGGCAAAACCGTAAATTTCGCTGATATCATAACCAATAGCAGTGGAACTACCGGTAGACCAGCAAATAACAACGCTGAAAGCGGGCGACGTAACTACCTTTGAAATGGTATTCAGAACATTCTATCAACCTCTCTGCAATTATGCGTATTCCTTCGTGCAGGACCGTGACGCCGCAGAGGAGATTGTGCAGTCCACATTCCTGAATGTCTGGGAAAAGGGCAATAATCTGGTAATTCATACAGCCGTAAAACCATACCTCTATGCGATGGTTCGCAATGCCTGTTTGAATATGATTAAACACGAAAAAATCAAAAAGCAACATGTTGATCTGCAGCTCGCTGTGGCTGACCGCAGTATTGAATCGGTAACGCACACGGTAATGGCTTCGGAACTGGAAGCCAAAATTCAACAGGCTATGGAGAAACTACCTCAGCAGTGCAGGTTGGTATTTAAACTGAGTCGTTTTGAAGAGCTAAAATATGCAGAAATAGCAGAGCACCTTGATATCTCGATAAAGACAGTCGAAAATCAGATGGGAAAAGCATTGCGGATCATGCGCGAAGAGCTTAAGGATTATATTCCGTTATTGATTACGGTGTTGAATGGCTTTTTAAACTGGTAACTTGATAAAGAACGCTGAACATATTGACGAATTGATTGCCAAATATCTGGCAAATGAGGCACATGTCGATGAAATTGCCTTTGTTGAGTCATGGGCACGTGAAAATGAAAGTAATAAAAAGTACTTTGACCAGTTCAGAACCATCTTTGAAAAGGCAGGAGTGGCGGGGGATTCGCAGATGTTTGATACCGACGCGGCCTGGACAAAATTTAGCAGTTCAATAAAGAAGCAGGAATCCAAGCTAATAAAACTCCATCCTGGCGAGGTCAAACAACTAGGCTGGCGAATTGCAGCAAGTATTGTGGTGGTGCTGGGCGTCGGGCTCTTCGCCTATCAATTCATGCGGCCCAGTGCTGTTCAGCCTGTCTTGGTGGCTGCGGCAGAAACGGTTTTAACAGATACATTGCCTGACGGAAGCAATATAGTCCTTAATAAGGAGACTGAGCTTTCTTACTCGTTTGATGAGAAAAAGAAAGCACATACCGTCAGGCTAAAAGGGGAGGCTTATTTTAATATTCACCATGATGACAAGCAGAGTTTTATAATTGAAATAGATGGTGTATATGTACGGGATATCGGCACATCATTTAACGTGAAAGCCTATCCGGAGTCCAATACAATAGAGGTGGTTGTGGAAACGGGTGAAGTCATGTTTTATACGGACAACGATTCCGGTGTTTATTTGCGTGAAAACGGGAAGGGAATCTATGACAGGGTTACCAAGAGATTCACTATCGCTCAGCCGGACGAAAACGCGCTGGCCTACAAGACGAGGCTTTTCAATTTTAATGATACCGACCTGGCTACCGTGGTCGAATCGCTAAATGTCGTATACGACAAAAAAATTGTTTTGGGTGATGGCGTAGGAAAGTGCCGCCTTACTGTTTCATTCGACAACGAGAGTCAGGATGAAATCGTTTCCGTAATAGCTGAAACACTTGGACTGGCGGTAAAGATGTCGGACGATCGAATACTATTGGAGGGCCCGGGTTGTGAAGAAGAGTAATTTTCTCCGGCTACACATCGTTCTTCTCATTATTTTTAGTTTCTTATTGCACCCTCACACTTCGCATTCAGCCACCCCGTTACTTGACCGCATCATTACCATTACCTTTGAAAAGGACAGAATGGACAATGTCCTTAAGAAAATTTCCAAGATGGGCGATTTCACGTTCTCATACAACCCGTCCATACTCGATCAGGCGAAGACCGTAAGCGCCACTTACACAGGTGTGACCGTTCGTGAAGTTCTTGATGCTATTTTTGGCGGGATTATCCAGTATAAAACCCACGGAAATTACATTATCCTGACAAAGGCTCCGGCCACCACGAAAGCTGAAGAACGGCTTTACAGCGGGTATGTCGTGGATGAGACGACCGGCGAGCGCCTTAAGAACGTGAGTGTTTATGATCCACTTTCACTTTCTTCAACCGTCACTGATGCTTCAGGTTACTTTCAGATAAAGATAGACAGACCTCCTTCAGACCTTTTTCTGGCTATCAACCGACAAAATTACACGGATACACTTGTAGTAGTGCCGAATGAAAAAGACGGACTTCTTAGGATTCCAATCAGGATTAGTAAGGATAAGATTGTCACCCTCGCTGACAGCGTTGGAGAAAAAGTTAAACGTTTCTGGAAAACCAAAGTACTTGCGCCCCAAACGTTTAACATCGAAAATATAACCGACACGCTTTATCGCAAGTCACAAATTTCAGTCTTTCCGTTTATTGGTACTAATCATACCCTTAGCGCAAACGTAATCAACGACTACTCTTTTAACATTTTTGGGGGCTATTCACGAGGCGTTCAAAAGTTTGAATTGGGTGGTCTTTTCAACATGGTATTGGCAGATATGAATGGTACTCAGGTTGCTGGTGTCTTTAATGCAGTAGGTGGAAAAACCAATGGTGTGCAATTTGCAGGGCTTGCGAATTTGAATCTTGATAGTGTGAAGGGTACCCAGATCGCAGGCCTTATCAATTTTGACTGGAATTCAAGCCAGAAATTCTCGGCAGCGGGTCTCTTTAATTTCACTCACCATGAATCTAGAGGTGTTCACCTTGCCGGAATCGGAAATATGACATTGGGAACTCAGAAGGGCGGACATATCGCCGGACTTTTTAATTTTTCAACTAGGGAGGCACTCGGGGCACAAGTCTCCGGGGCATTTAATTTTGCTGAAGGCAGTATGGCAGGAGCGCAGGTGTCTCTCATTAACTACGCGGGAAAGGAAGTTCGTGGTGCGCAGGTAGCTGGTTTATTAAATGTGGCACCAAGAAGAATAAACGGCGCACAGCTTTCAGGTTTGTTTAACTATGCGACCAGGGTTGATGGTGTACAGGTCGGTCTTTTCAATATTGCCGACAGTGTAAGGGGTATCCAACTCGGATTGTTCAGCTTCTTTGCGAAAGGATACCACAAGATCGAAGTTTCCGCTGACGAGATATTTTATACAAACGTTTCCTTCCGGACAGGATCGCAATGTTTCTATAATATATTCAGCCTTGGAGCAAAACCGGACAGTTTTGAGGCGGAGAATCTTGAATGGACGTTTGGATATGGGGTAGGAACTTCTCCAAGACTGACAAAATGGTTGAGCCTTAATGTCGATTTAACGGCTAACCAGATCGTTGAGGGCAATACGATTGAAGCTGTAAATATGCTAAATAAGCTATTCCTGGGCTTTGAAATCGAACCAATGAAGAAGTTAGGCTTCACCGCGGGAGTAACTTTGAATGGATATGTCACAGACACAACCTATACACGCTATCCTGAATTATTCACAGACTACGTCCCCGAAATCATCTATGAACGCACATATAACAACACCTACAATATGAAAATGTGGTGGGGTGCAAAGGTGGGGGTGCGCTTCCTCTAGGCTGGCACCTGTTGGACATCCAGCGCCGGCCGTTTACCCAGTTCTTTCAAGAGCTTGGCGTGCCCAACAATGGCCTGACTGAAGGTGTCATAGGACTTATACGGCAAACCGAATTCCTCAGCAGTAGTCTTAACGATGTTGGCTATTTTGCGGTAGTGAACGTGACAAATGTTAGGAAACAGGTGATGCTCTACCTGTAGGTTCAGGCCTCCGACATACCAGCTAAAAATCCTGCTTCGCTGCGCAAAATTCGTTGTTGTCCTAAGCTGGTGAATGGCCCAGCTGCTGTCCAGTTTACCATTGTCATCGGGAACGGGATATTCAGTTCCATCAACCACATGCGCCGGCTGAAAGATAACAGCCAAAATAAAGCCGGAAACAAAGTGCATTACGAAAAAACCCAGGAATATCCACCACCATGCATATGGCAGCACCAGAAATGGAATTACTAATATGTATATCATGTAAACACTCTTGGAAAAAATGAGAATGACCCACTCCCTATAAATATTCGCTTTCATTTTCTCGACTAATCCCTCTTTTGTGTATCGGATTATTCGTCCATAGTCTTTAAACATTATCCAGACAAAGGTCAAGAGCCCGTAAAGTACCCATGCATAGATATGCTGAAATTGGTGCAAGGGTTTCCATTCGGATTGAGGCGACATACGCAATACGCCGCGTGGGCTAATGTCTTCATCCGCTTCGTGAACATTAGTGTATGTGTGGTGAAGAACATTGTGCTGGACTTTCCAATTAAAGGCATTGCCTCCAATCAAATTGAGCGCATATCCGACAACATCATTTACCCAAGGTTTTGAGGAGTACGAACCATGATTTGCATCGTGCATAATTGAAAGCCCGATTCCGGCTTTTCCAAGTCCCATCACAGCGGCTAATCCCAATAAGAGCCATGGATTAAGAAATGAACCCGAAACAATGAATCCGTAGGGAATAAAGTAAAGGCCGAACATAAAAACAGTCTTTACAATCATTTCGGAGTTTGCATGTCGGCTTATTCCATTAGACTTGAAGTATTCATTTACCCGTTTATTTAGCGTCGTAAAAAAATCTGGCTTGGTATTGGAAAATTTTAGTGTGCTATAAAGAGCCATTGATGTTAAATTTTAAATATTCACCCACGCCGGATGTCGCGAATCGGGCGAAGGTAGTTAAGAATGTAGTGTAGAACAGTCGTTAGGGCATATTTAGTTACGAAACGGCCGGCGTGACAAAAGGACAACGATTATGAGGGCAATTAGTTCAAATAGTTCAGAGTTCGGCAATTATAGTTTTGCCACCCTTTGTAATGTCTCCGATGGCGACATTGATTCTTGCGTTTAACGGAAGAAAAACGTCTACTCGTGAACCAAACTTGATGAACCCAAACTCATCACCCTGATCCACAGACTGGTCTTTTTTAACATAACACTTAATTCTTCGCGCCAGGGCACCTGCGATCTGGCGAAATAGTATCTCAGTACCGTCAGCCATCTTGACGGCTACTGTTGTCCGCTCATTTTCAGTGCTCGACTTAGGATGCCACGCCACCAGGTATTTTCCCGGATGATACGCGAAGAAACTGATGATGCCCTTCACAGGCACCCTGTTTACGTGGACATTTAGGGGAGACATAAAAATTGAAATCTGCTTTCTTCTGCCTTTGAGGTACTCTGTTTCTTCCGTCTCTTCAATTACAACAATCTTTCCATCAGCAGGGGCAAGTACAAATTTGCTGTTTTGGTTAACGATGAGCTTTGGGATCCTGAAAAACTGAAGTATGAGCAAGTAAAATAATAAGCTGACAATTATACTTATGTTTTGAATAGTACCATTTTCAGGGAAGAAATAACTGATTATCCAGTTAAGGGCAAACAGGACGATTAGCAAAACAAAAAGTAGTGTGCGGCCTTCACGGTGTATGGACATGATGGAAAAATATTAGAAGTCAGATTATAAAACAACAATCGGGTTTAACTGCAACACTTGACATTAAAGTTAGGAGCATTTGAATCAATATCCTCCGCGGAACTTATATGTCTTTGCGACTTTGTCAATGGCAACCATGTAAGCAGCAATACGCATAGGAACGTTGTAATCCAGGGCTGTTTTGTAAACGGTGGAAAACGCGTCTTTCATTATCCGGTCAGAGCGGCGATTAACACGGTCAGCTGTCCATTTGTACCCCAATCGATTTTGCACCCACTCAAAATAAGATACAGTTACGCCTCCAGCATTGGCGAGGATATCCGGTACGACAAGGATGCCCTTTTCGTTGATAATGCTGTCAGCCTTTGAAGATGTAGGTCCGTTTGCACCTTCGACGATTAATCTCGCTTTGATGCTTGATGCATTCGCGCTGGTGATCACATCTTCTGTTGCAGCCGGAACTAATAAGTCAGTGGGCAAAGTCAGTAGCTCTTCAGCCTTGATTTTTTCAGCCCCTTCAAAACCTTCCAGGGAACTTTTATTCTTATCACGATACTGAATCGCCATGTCAATGTCAATTCCTTTTTCGTTGTAGTAAGCACCTGAAAGATCACTTACCGATTGAACAATCAACCCTCGTTCATTTAGTAAACGCGCAGCCCATGAACCAACATTTCCAAAGCCCTGTACTGCACAGGTTGCCTTATAAGGATTGATTTTTAGCTTTTCCATCGCAGCCATCGCCGAGACCATAACTCCCCGGCCAGTCGCTTCCGTTCGTCCCAATGAGCCGCCCATAACCAATGGTTTGCCGGTTACAACGGCATGGGTGGTCATGCCCTGATTTCTGGAATATTGATCCATAAGCCAGGCCATTTCCCGTGGCCCGGTGCCCATATCAGGAGCAGGAATATCTTTATCCGGGCCAAAGACATCAGCCATCGCCTGGGTATAGGCACGCATTAAGCGTTCAATCTCTCCGGCAGACATTTCTCTGGGATTGCAGGTTACACCACCCTTAGCGCCACCATACGGAATATCCACAACCGCACATTTCCACGTCATCCAGGCGGCCAACGCCTTTACTTCATCAAGATTCACATGGGGATCAAAACGGATTCCTCCCTTCGAAGGGCCTAATATAGTAGAGTGAATAACTCTGTAACCTTCAAATACCCTGATAGCCCCATCGTCCATTGTTACCGGTAAGGAAACAATTACCTGGCGTGCAGGATTTTTTAATACATTATAGATTTGTTCTTCCAGCCCCAATATCTGAGATGCCATGTGAAATCTGGTCATCATCGCTTCAAAAGGGTTCTCCTTGTCTTTTAAAGGAGCAGGTTCAAGATATGCCATATATTATTGATGAGGGATTTAAAAGAATTCGAAAATAAAGTCCTAGCTGGTGTAGAATTGCGTAATCGAAAACGGTTGCAAAGTTAATTTAAATTCAGAGGATAAGATGCTTTTCGTCTAAAAAAGCAACATAGCATATTTAACCCTACAAGATTCTGAAAATATGAAAACTGCAGGATGTTGTTTTTGTCTCGTCGATCGTAAGTCAAAGGAAATTTGGATGGCAAACCATTCGATAGGCGAAGGTCAAAAAATCTCCAGATAAGCAACTATGAATGGAGCTGAAATCAATAGTCCGTCAAAGCGATCCAGAAATCCGCCGTGTCCCGGTATACTGTTGCCCGAGTCTTTGATTTCAATACTTCTTTTCAGCAACGACTCAACAAGATCACCAAACGTACCGCCCACAATAATGATGAGTCCAACCACTATCCATTGCGTGAGTGAGATGGAATGAAAGAATTGAGAAAGTCCATAGCTAAAAATCAGCGCAAGCATGGCACCACCGAAAAAACCTTCCCAGGACTTTTTTGGTGAAATGCGTTCGAAGAGCTTACGTCTTCCAAAAAATGTTCCGGCAAAATAGGCCCCGGTATCACTTGCCCATAAGATGAAAAGGCAACCGAACATGATTTCATAATTGTAGTAGCCGTTTTCAAATACTGCGATATTGAGCAGTGCGATTGGGACTGCCACGTAGAAAATTCCGAGAAACGTAAATGCTATGTTGGTAAATGGCTTGCGTTCAAACTTCTTATACAACTTGATCATATAGACACAAGACACAATCGGAAAGATGAGAAAATAGTATCGATACGAAATAGATCCCTTCTCAATGAAAAATGAAAGGACAAAAATGGAAACGCCACAGATCGTGCCAAAGGTCTTTTGTGGCAAAACACCATCGAGACCTGCCAGCTTATAAAATTCCAGCAGGGAAAAAAGGCAGATGATACAAAACACAAGGCAGTATGTCCATTCATTAACACACACCGAGGTAATGATGCCGGTGGCACCGAGGAGTCCGGTAATGATCCGTTGTGTCAGGTTATTGTATTTTGTAATCGGTAATGTCACGAGCGAATGTCAGTTGGCAAAAGTGCACATTGATTGGTTAAACTAAAAGGCATGCTGTTCTATCGAATCAGGAGGTGAGTCACTTCTTACGGGAGGAAAATCGCGGTAGTGCTTCCAGATATAATACAAAAATCCCAATGAAAGTACAACGCTCAAAATCACGTACTGAACTAGTGCAGCATCACCGTCTTCCATATTCACATCGGTAATATCCAGATGATTCAAATAGAGCATCACAACGGCAAAGGCATTGTTGAAGAAATGTGAAAAGATCGGCAATAATAAATTGTCAGACCAATAGTAAAGGTACCCAAACAACGCCCCCAAACAGAGACGAGGTATAAATCCATAAAACTGCATATGAATGGCACTGAAAATGGTAGCTGAAACCCATATGGCAACATGAATATTTCCGGTGCCCCCCCAGAGTTCCCGTTGTATCATTCCACGGAATACAAGTTCTTCACCAATAGCGGGTAGTAATGCAACTACCAAAATACCCAGCATCAATTCTCCGGTAGTTTTAAAATCGGTAATAGCCGCTGTTAGTTTTGCGAGGCGTTCTTCCTCTTGTTTCGCCCAGGACTCAAACCCGTTCATGAATTCCGGGAAGTTGATGTTGATGTTCCATTCGGCAAGAGGGGAAATCGAAATCGGGAAGGTCAAACCAATGCCGGCTACAAGAATGAGAATAAACAGAAGCTTTTTTTGACGGGGGAAAAATGGGCTTATGCTTTTATGTTCCAGTTGCGTAATGTAAATAATAGGGAACAGAATCAACCCAATAAATGTGACGACACCCTGCATAATTAATATTGCATGGAGGAAACCTGGTTGAATGTTGCTGCTGCTTAGATCATTTAAAAGATCGCCTTGATAAAAGGCCGAGGATATAGCAAGCCCTAAAAGCGGGCCGACAATAATGAATCCC
This sequence comes from Chryseolinea sp., assembly GCA_041737945.1. Taxonomy (GTDB): domain Bacteria; phylum Bacteroidota; class Bacteroidia; order Cytophagales; family Cyclobacteriaceae; genus Chryseolinea. Next base: position 243,522 of record JBGSQQ010000024.1, on the reverse strand, counting down.
AATATCACAACCATTATTATCCGGAATAATGATCTGAAGGGCGACTTGTCTGAAACAAGGTTCTTTGGATTGAGCATTTGCCTATTTCCTGATTATCTTTGCGCCAAATATGGTAAAAATAGGTCAAATAGCTTTAGGCGAGTTCCCGTTGTTACTCGCACCTATGGAGGATGTTAGCGATCCGCCTTTTCGCGCTGTTTGTAAGGAAGGAGGAGCAGACTTGTTATATACCGAGTTCATTTCATCGGAAGGATTAATCAGGGATGCAGCTAAGAGTCGTCAGAAGCTAGACATTTTTGAGTATGAAAGACCAATTGGGATTCAGCTTTTCGGGGGTGATATCGGCAATATGGTCCAGTCGGCAGAAATCGCTACGACAGTTAGCCCTGATTTAATTGATATTAATTATGGTTGCCCTGTAAAGGCTGTTGCCTGCCGGGGGGCTGGCGCAGCACTATTGCAGGATATACCGAAAATGGTCAAAATGACGGAGGAGATCGTGAAATGCACCCATCTGCCAGTGACAGTTAAAACCAGATTGGGATGGGACGATAAATCCAGGAATGTGGTGGAAGTGGCCGAGCGATTACAGGATATTGGAATCAAAGCACTGACAATACACGGACGGACACGCCAGCAGATGTATAAGGGCGCTGCAGACTGGTCGCTGATCGCCAAGATCAAGGAAAACCCACGCATGCATATTCCAATATTTGGGAACGGCGATATTGATTCACCGTCCAAGGCCCTGGAGTATAAGAACAGATATGGTGTGGATGGTATCATGATCGGAAGGGCGGCAATAGGTTATCCCTGGATTTTTAACGAAATCAAAAACTTCTTACAATGCGGAGAAGTTCCCTTGGCTCCCGATATCCCGGAACGCGTGAGAGTAACCCGGAAGCACCTTGCCTTTTCCGTCCGCTGGAAAGGTGACAGGCTCGGCATTTTTGAAATGCGCAGGCATTATTCCAATTACTTCAAAGGTATTCCGGACTTTAAACCCTTTCGTACGAGATTGGTTGAAGTAGAAACTGAATCTGAGGTAATGTCTGTTCTCGATGAAGTTATAGAAAGCTACTCAAGCTTGATTCCGGCTTAAGAATCGCAAGAATCCGGTTTGAAATTCTTACGTGATTATTAATTTTTGTGCAACGTGTTTGTCTGACGATTATGTCTCTCTGCGTTGCTTCTGATATGAAGGATAACACCCGGTCAACATCAATTTTTTTACTAGTCATCCTGGCCCTGATTTGGGGAACATCATTTATTCTGATTAAGCAAGGCCTAAAAGTTTTTGCGCCGGATGAAGTCGGCTCGATGCGGGTCGTGGCAGCATCCCTTTTTCTTTTCCCTGTCGCCCTCATACATATTCGTACTTTAAAAACTGGCGATTACTGGAAATTGTTTGTCTCGGGGATGATGGGAATTTTTATACCTGCATTCCTCTTTGCAACTGCGCAAACTCGGATGGATAGTTCCGTGGCGGGAATTCTAAATACACTGACGCCACTTTTTACCATGATAGTCGGCGCCGTGTTATTCGGACAGAAATTTACCGGTTATGCTATTTTAGGAATTATTCTCGGATTTGCCGGAACGGTCTTGTTAAGTTTTTCGACGGGCGTTACGTTTGGATTCAATTCGTTTTCGCTGCTCATTGTATTAGCTTGTTTCCTTTATGCGTCGAACCTTAACTTCATCAAGTATAACATACCAAAATTGAGTTCAGTTGCCATCACCAGTGTGTCGCTTATGCTGATAGGTCCCCTTGCATTAATTTATCTCTTTGGTTTTACGCCATTCACAGAAAAGTTTAGCACACATGATGACGCGTGGAGAGCGTTTGGTTTTATTGTTCTTCTTGGATTCATGAGTACAGCGATGGCAACGATTCTGTTTAATAAACTTGTAAAACTAAGCACACCACTATTTGCAAGTTCTGTAACCTATCTGATGCCGATAGTTGTGGTAACGTGGGGAGTAGTAGACGGAGAAGCACTACAGACTAATCATTTCCCAGGTATGGCTGCCGTTATCGGCGGGGTATACCTTGCCAACCGAAGAAGGACTTAGTCTTTACGAATCACCTTCGTACTTAATTCTTTAGATGAAGGGTTGCCAAGACAGGAAGATGATCGGATGGATAATATTTTCCATCATTATCCTGAATAACTGTATAGCCGGTGGTCGTCCACTGGGCTGAATGAAAAATATAATCTATAGCATTACAAGGCCTTTCGTTTACTTTGAAACCACAGGCGGTTCCGACTGAGGGACTGGGAGACGGATCAACCAACGCGATTCCATCAGTCTTCATTATTACTGCATATGGAGGTTGTTCGCGAGTGAAGTTGAGGTCTCCTGTTAGAATTACCGGCAAAGCTGCTCCCAATTCATAAACCTTTTGTTTAATTAGTTCTGCGCTTTTTGCACGAGCTTCTTTTCCAACGTGGTCAAAATGCGTATTCATAACTAGAAACATTTTTTTTGTTTCCTTGTCCATAAATATTCCCCAAGAAGCAACACGCGTGATGGCTGCGTCCCATCCTTTGCTTCCTGGTATTTCCGGTTGGCTGGAGAGCCAAAAGGTATTTTGTTTCACGACACTAAAACGATCCTTCTTAAATAGAATCGCGGAGTATTCCCCTTTCGTTTTTCCATCATCTCTGCCTACTCCGATATAGTTATAATCAGGGAAATTTTTTTGAAGATCCGTTACCTGATGATGAATAGCCTCCTGTATTCCAAGTATGTCAGGGTCGTATTTGCGGACCAGTTGTACAACCTTATGCATCCGTTTTGGCCACTCATTTATGCTGTCGGAAGGTGTGTCATATCGTATGTTATATGTCATCACTTTCAGGGATTGGGCCGGACAGATTACCACGATTCCCATCAGTACGAAAAATAGAAAAAGAACCTTCATAACTTCTAATTCGTGTTGACTCCGTTCGCACTAAACAATTTCAAGGCGGTTTTTATCGTGATGACGCGGCGTTGATCAGAGGGCCATAGAGTATAGCATTCATGAGCATTTTATTTGAGCCGAGCCAGAATCCTCTAAAACAAAGATTTTCAGTAAACGCTATGACACGCCCGTGCCCGATGGCCGTGACACCCACAACTGAACTTGATTTCGCTTTCAGCAAGTTGTCTTTAGATAAGTATCCACTTAGCACAGGCGTATCTGTAAAAACCACAGGATTGCCATACGGGCTTTTCGACTTTTCCATAAAAAGGTTATTTGATGAAAAGACAGACATCGTTTTTTCAGTGTAACCATAGAGCAACGGATGAGTCAGGTCCAAATTCGCCTCAAGGATAACACCTGTTGTTTCCTGTGCGCCTTTGAACTCTTCGATGTCTGCATAAGCGCGGTGCCTGACAAAATCCTTTTTCTCTTCATCCTTTTTGATTTCAAACCGTCCTAATCCAGAGTGATTTAACCAATTGGCAGCATTTTTCAATCCTATGAGAATTCCTCCGTTATGCGTCCAATCCTTTAGTTTTTCCTTTGTGGCATCCGATACACTGAAAGAACCAGAGGAAGGGGGGAGTATGATGGTTGAATACCTGTTCAGTGATACCTTTTCCAAAACGTTGAGCGGAATTAACGTGACGGGTATCTGGAACCGTGCGTCGAGCATGTGCCAGACTTCACCGACATCGGTGGGAGAAATTCCATCTCCTATGATCATAGCGATCATAGGTTTCTTCAGAGGGAGAAAGGAGTTGCTTCCGAGGCTCGATCCTTCGTAGTCCAGCCCTGTATGAAAAGCATAAACATCAAGGCCATCCTTCGAGACAATTTCTTTTATAAGAAATTCAATCTGTTCCTGTTTTTTCTCTTGCCCTGCAACGGGTAAAAGGATTGTACCCCGATCGAATTTTCTGCCACTGGAATTAAAAAAGGGGTCACTTGCAACTTTTAGCCGTAGCCCGTGACTTAACAACCGGTATATTGCCCGCGGTGCGTAATAGCCGTTGGTTTCGAAAACATACGCGTAGTTACTCTTTCCATCAACGACCTCGCCCGGTTTCAATTTAATGTCACCAGTAATTTTTTCTCCGGACTTTATCGTTGATTTAATTTCATCGTATTCCAATCCAAAGGCCAATGGAAGTGTCCAGCCTGAGATGTCGTAAAACAGACTGTCTTTAAATTCAAGACGCTTTTCAAACATGGTTTTGACAAGCCTGTACTGCGGTTGGCTTAACGGCACCAGGAAGCTAGATCCGGGTGAATATGTTTTTCCATTAATAGTCTGCGAGGACGGAACAGCATACATGTCAATGTTCTGCAAGGCAAGAATCTCGGCAAGGTGCATGGCGCGGGCACGGTCTTTCGCTGATCCGAAAATGTAAGCTCTGACAGGATCTTTTGACGATTCTGCGAGGGCATCTTTAAAGAATTGCCGCTGATAGTTTAACAATTCCTCACGCATATTATAAACAGCTTTGATGGAGCTTAACGCAGTGACAAATTGATTACGGATAGTAAAAGGAAAACGAATGTGTCCATTAATACTTTCCTGCATATGGCCACGAGAACTCGCTTGCTCAAAAAGAATACCGATAGCCCCCTGAACATCTGGAAAAGTTGAGCCCTTTCCGTAATTGTAATCATCAAAACCTTCCTGCGTATAATAAAATGAACCAATCTCATCTAGAGCTCTGGCGTGATATTCGCCCATTCGCCTTGTTAATTCCTGGTTTTTGGCGGGTGTAAGGGGATGAACTCTGGAAGGTACGCCGGGTTGGAAGAAGAATGTGGCATTTGTCCCCATTTCGTGATGATCTGTTAATACATTGGGTTTCCACTTGTGAAAATTCTTTACACGGGCTTTCGATTCCGGATGTTGCGCCACGAGCCAGTCACGATTAAGGTCGAACCAATAGTGATTATAACGCCCACCAGGCCATGCCTCGTTGTGTTCAGTGTCATTTGGGTCAGCAGAAACAACCTGGCTTTTCCGGGAGTTGACCCAACTGCTAAAACGTTGCATTCCATCCGGATTGTAACAGGGATCCAAAAGAATAATCGTGTTATTCAGATAACTTTCGATTTCGGGACCATCAGCAGCAGCCAAGTGATAGATTGCAAGAAGCCCCGCGTTTACGCCACTGGCTTCGTTACCGTGTATACTGAAACCAATATAGAAAACGGCAGGCATTTCCTTAGTGTCCAGTTTTCCTGAAACGGCGGGGTCGGTAAGTTGAACGTGCTTTGATCGGATGTTCTCAATATTCAGCTGGTTTTTCGGTGAAGTTATTGTTACCAAAAGGAGCGGACGGGCTTCAAAAGTATGTCCGGTTACCTCTACGCTGATCCGGTCAGACACTTTGTCTACTGCCTGAATATAATTTACCAGCCGGTCATGGGTAACATGCCATTCACCAACCTCATGACCAATCACCGATTTCGGTGTTGGAATAAGGGGGTTGTATGCGGTGCCTTTTGGTAAGTAATAGGAGAGGTCAGTTTGTGCTGTAACACACAGCGCAAACGATTTAAAAACAATTACAAGAAGTACAATCTTCTTCATGGCTCACGTTACGACATGTCAAATAAACTATTCTTTGATAAACAAATACAACTATTTTTTTTGAGTGGCGCGAAACGATTGTTACCACCATGTGAATAACCAGGGAAAAGATTTAAAGATGCTTTAAACTTAATGTATGTGCATAAGGGTACTTTTGCTCCGCGAAAACTAAGCATTTAAAATTAACCCATTTAACATGAAGAGAATTTTACTATTAGGTATTGTGGTATTTGCAACCACATGTATGGTTTATGCGCAAGGGCTGACCACAGCTACGATCAGTGGTCAGGTGAAGGACAAAACTGGTGAAGGCTTACCTGGTGCTAACGTAGTCGCATTGCACGTTCCATCTGGAACTACCTACGGTTCGGCAAGCCGCGAAGATGGAAGGTTTACACTGCCGGGGATGCGAATTGGGGGCCCATATAAAATAACGATTTCCTTCATAGGCTATCAGGATTCTGCGGAGGAAGGAATCATGCTGTCTCTTGGGCAAAATTTCACACTGGACAAAGTATTAATTGAATCCGGACTTGAGTTACAGGAAGTAAGTGTAACGGCGAACACCTTGCTGAACGATGAACGAACCGGTGCAAGCACAAACATTAATGTAGCGAAGCTAAATGCGCTTCCAACTATTGGGCGTAGTATCTCTGACTTTACAAGATTGACTCCGCAGGCAAACGGAAGGTCTTTCAGTGGTGCAGATTCAAGGTTCAACAACTTGACCATTGATGGATCAATTTTTAATAACAGCTTTGGCCTTTCAGATGTTCCCGGAGGTCAAACCAATTCAACACCCATATCATTGGATGCTATTCAGGAAGTGCAGGTGAACATCGCACCGTTTGATGTTCGTCAGGGAGGTTTCACTGGCGCGGGTATAAACGCTGTCACCAGGAGTGGCACGAATGAAATTTCCGGCTCGGTGTTTTACAATACGAGAAATGAAAGTCTTGTTGGTGACCAGGCCAAGGGTCAGGATGTTGTTACACAGGACTTTAGTGTAAAGCAAATGGGCTTTCGCATTGGTGGGCCAATTATCAAGGATAAGCTGTTCTTCTTTATTAACGGAGAGCAGGAAAGACGTGATGATCCGGCTACCCAATACGTTGCGCTCCGGCCGGGTCAGAATGACAATGACGCCAATGTGTCGAGGGTGCTGGCTTCAGATCTGGATGGCTTGAGAACTTATTTGATCAATACGTTCGATTATGATCCCGGAGCATATGAGAATTATACCCTGGATACACGCAGTGACAAAGCATTGATTCGGTTGGATTATAACATGAGTCAGCGGAGTAAATTCAGCGTGCGCTACAATTATTTGAAATCATCACGAGATGTTCTTACGAGTAACAGTGGTTCATTCCAGGACAGGAGAGACAATGGCTTTGCCATGAATTTTCAGAATGCCAACTATGTGATTAATAATGATATCAACTCGATCATTGCAGAACACAATTATCTGGGCAACCGGTTCTCCAACAACGTTATTTTCGGGTTTACGGCAAACCGCGATTACAGGAGCAGCAGGGGTGGTGTGTTCCCTCTGGTTGATATTCTGGAAGGTGGCCGCAATTATACCAACTTTGGTTATGAGCCCTTCACACCCAACAATGTCTTGAACACAGACACCTGGCAGTTTCAGGACAACTTTACGTACTATGCTGGAAAGCACACATTGACCGCAGGGGTAAATTTCGAATCTTTCAAATTTGAGAATACCTTCACACCGACCTATTATGGTCAGTTTGTTTATAATTCTTTGCAGGATTTCTACGATGATACAGATAATACGTTGGTAAATGATCCGGAATTACGACGCTACCAGCTTACATATTCAAATCTTGCCAACAGCGCCCTGCCTACTGCAGTAACAGAAGCACAGCAAATTGGCTTCTACATTCAGGATGAATTACAGGTAATGGAGAATTTTAAATTGACTGCAGGGTTACGGGTGGATGTTCCTTCATTTAAGCAGACGGCACTTGAAAACTCGCAGGTTTCTGGTTACACGTTTAAGGATGAAGCAGGCAACCCGATTGAGCTCAGTACATCGGAGCTGCCAAAGACCCAGGCTTTGTGGTCACCACGGGTAGGTTTTAACTGGGATGTTAAGGGTGACAGATCCCTTCAGGTGAGAGGTGGTACGGGGATATTCTCCGGAAGACCGGCTTTTGTGTGGATATCCAATCAGATGAGCAACAACGGTATCCTTACCGGTTCACTACGGGATGATAACACAATTGGTGAGTATCCATTTAGCACTGACGTAACCGCGTATAACCTGCCGCCAAATCCTGGGCAACCGGCAGCATCTTACAACATCGCAGTTTCGGATCCCGAATTTAAATACCCACAAACCTGGAAAACAAATATTGCGATTGACAAGACATTACCGTTTGGAATCATTGGTACAGCAGAGTTTATCTTCAATAAAGAAATTAACAACGTAACCTATATCAATGCTAACCTTGAGCCGGCTAATGGAACTCTGGCCGGGCCGGATAGCCGTCCTACTTACCCTGGACTGGGCTTATCGGGAACTGCTCAGAACAATGCCAACCGCGTGAACGATAATATTACTGATGCCATTCTATTAAAAAATACCAACGAGGGGAAAGGATATTCAGCAACCATTAAACTGGAAAGACCAACCACGAGGGGACTTAGCACCATGGTTGCCTACAACTATAGCAATACAAAGGATTTAATGAGTGCAGGGTCAATTGCATTTTCTTCATGGCGGGATAATTTTTCTGTGAACGGAAATAATCGGCCAACGCTAGCATATTCCAATAATGATTTACGTCACAGAATTATTGCTGCATTGACATACCGCAAAGAATATGCGAAGCATTTTGCTTCCCAGATTTCTTTCTTTTATCAGGCCCAAAACCAGGGCAGATTCTCCTACAGGGTCAATGGTGATTTAAATGGAGACCAGGCATTCAGCAACGATCTGATGTATGTTCCGGAAAATGCAAATGAATTGAACTTTGAGGCCTATACAATAACAGTCAATGGAAGCCCGGTTACATTTTCGGTTGAACAGCAAGCCGCTGCATTCGATGCTTTCATCAGTCAGGATGACTATCTTAGTACCCGAAGAGGACAATACGCTGAGAGAAATGGCGTGTTGATTCCATTTGTTTCCACGCTGGATCTGGCATTTGTCCAGGAATTCTTTTTCGATGTAAAAGGAAAGAGAAATACATTACAGCTTCGAATGGACATTTTTAACTTCGGAAATATGTTGAATGACAACTGGGGTGTTGGAAATACGATTGTTAACTCCAGCCCGCTGCAATTCAGAAGCATTAATGCCAACGGAGAGCCAGTTTATCGCTTCAGTACAGTAAATAACCAGCTTCCAACATCAACATACCGCACAAGAGTAACTATTGATGATGTGTGGCAAATGCAGGTTGGCGTTCGATATACGTTCAATTAATAGGATTGAGTTAAGTCTATGCGAAAAAGGGGCCTTAAACGGGCCTCTTTTTTTATTCGCGGAAGATTACCTAATTTAAATCTATATGCAGGCACTTTCGAAGCTATTCACCACGGCAGTGCTTTTTTTGGTTTGCTTTTCCTGCGGGGACTTGCCTGAACGCAGTTTATCCGAAGAACCTCAGGTAAAAATCGATCTGGAGGATATTGTCAAACGCGGTTATATCACCGCGCTCGTTGATAACAACTCTTTCAGCTATTTTATTTACAAGGGACATCCAATGGGCTATGAGTATGAGTTATTGAAACTCCTGGCCAAGCAACTGAAAGTAGCTCTGAAAATTAAGGTTACTTCAGGTGTTGAGCATGCATTCGCGCAGCTAAATTCCGGTGAAGGCGATATTGTAGCTTTTCCCCTTACCATTACAAAAGACAGGAGAATATCTGTCAATTTTACAAATACGCATTTTAATACCTATCAGGTTCTGGTTCAACGAAAGCCCGAAAACTGGCGACGCCTTTCAGTAGATGAAGTCAATAGCAGGCTGATCCGTGACCCGGCTGACCTGGTTGGAAAAAATATTCATGTAATCAAAGGGACAAGTCACGAGGCAAGACTAAAAAATCTTTCGGAGGAGTTAGGCGGAGATATCAATATCCAGGAGGATACATTAAGTCTGGAAAGCGAGTCATTGATTCGCAAGGTGGCACTTGGTGAAATTGAATTGACTGTAGCGGACCATATCATGGCAAGAATCAGTGAAGCTTATTATCCTAACCTAGACATAAAGACGGTATTGAGTCTCCCGCAACAAATCGCCTGGGCGGTCCGCAAAAACTCCCCAGCACTTGAAGACGAGATTAATTCCTGGCTTGCAAAAATAAAAACGCAGCCAACTTTTATGGTGATTTACAATAGGTATTTCAAGAGCCCAAGAACTTCAGTCGCCCATCTGCAAAGTGACTATTCTTCATTAGGCGGTAATAAGCTTTCCCGATACGATGAAATCATCCAGGCAAATGCAAAGCTACTCGGGTGGGATTGGCGACTTCTTGCATCAGTTGTGTATCAGGAATCGAAATTTATCGCCGATGGTGAATCCTGGGCGGGGGCGAGAGGATTGATGCAGTTGATGCCCGCCACGGCAAAACGGTTTGGGGCCACCAATCCCGATGACCCAAGTCAAAGCATCAGAGCAGGTGTAAATTATCTAAAGTACCTGGAGAAATACTGGATAAGGAGAATAACTGATGATCAGGAACGGCTTAGGTTCGTACTCGCTTCCTATAATGCAGGGCTTGCTCACATTCTGGATGCCCGGAAGCTTTGTAGGAAATATGAAAAGGATCAGAACCGATGGGAGGAAGTTGAATACTTCTTGTTAAAAAAATCGGAGCCGGAATACTACCGTGATCCGTTAGTGGTCGCGGGGTATTGCAAGTGTGAGGAGCCGGTGAATTATGTCAGAGAGGTATTGGAACGCTTTGAACAATACAAAGTCCACATCAGACTTCTTCCATTCGATGAACAAGCTGTTGAAAGTTCAAAGACTGCCAGGTAGCCGAAATGCCAGGAGTCTTCATTACATCATCCATGATTTTTTTTTGCTTCTGCCCGATGGTGTAAGCATCTGAATAGCGGATGTTTTCATTGAAGGTTACCATCGCGTAGAGCGGAATCCATTTTTCCGGAAAAAGCTCGTGTAGTTTGGCTTCTATCTGCTTTCGAAGTAAGAAATCCGAGTCCGCAACAAGGTCGCGCATTTCTACAAAATTGTCTAACGCGAGTTTGGCAATAGCATCTGTGTCCGGTTTACGTTGCTTCTGAAAAACAGGCGTAACAGCATCCCAATCATCGTCGTAAGTATCAAGCATCTCGTTCAGAATTCTGCAGTCTTCAAACCCTGAGTTCATCCCCTGGCCAAAGAATGGTACAATCCCGTGAGCAGCATCACCGATCAGCAGCGTTTTGTTGGCTGTCCATGGATAACACCGAACGGTAACCAACGATGAAGTGGGGTTATCTCGGAGATCTTCCAACAACGTTGGCATCAGCGGAACAACATCGGGAAAAGTTTTTTCGAAAAAACCCTGAAACTCCTCGGGCTCGTTTAGACTTGTGAAAGAAGGATTGCCCTCATAGGGGAAAAACAACGTGCAGGTAAACGTTGCATCCGGATTGGGGAGCGCAATTAACATATGGCTTTCGCGAGGCCATATATGCAAGGCTTTTTTTTCTAAGAGAAATTGCCCCTGCTCGCCGGGAGGTATCCTGAATTCCTTATATCCATGTTCAATGTAGGTCTGAGAATATTCAAACCGTTCTGTGAACATCATTGATCCCCGCACTGCAGAAAAAGCACCATCTGCGCCGATGATTACATCAAATGTTTTGTGAATTACTGCCGCATGAATCTGAAAGGCAATTTCGGTTTTAGCAAAGTCTACTCCGGAGCATCGATGTTCGAAGAAGAATTCTACGCCCAGTTTTTCTGCCTCAGACATCAACACCATATTCAGCCCGGCGCGAGAGATCGAGTTTATGAACTCACCCTGTTTTCCATAAGGCTGAAAGGTCAGGTTGCCTGAAACATCATGGATCATCCGTCCATTCATCGGTACGGCTGTTTTTTTCAATTGTAAGGCGAGGCCAATTTCTTCCAATGCTTTAATTCCTCTGCTGCTTAAAGCCATATTGATAGATCGTCCGCCATCAATGAGGTGTTCACGCATGTCAAATCTTCGCTCAAAAACTGAAACTTTGTAACCTCGCTTCACCAGGTATATGGATAACAAGGATCCAACTAACCCGGCCCCTACTATGGCGATATGTTTACTCTCATTCATTATTAAAAAAGTTAAATTAAGGAATATAACAACGCGCGCGATACGTCAACTGACGTTAAGTTTACTGACTTACGAAAGATATTTAATAGCCGCTGAGAAAAGAATGACTAAAATCAGCAAGTCATAACACTTCAGGATAATGCGTTTCGCAGGGAAATTTGTTTTTTGAAAATTTCCGCGAACCTGAAGACCTCTTCAAAGGTATTGTACAAAGGAACAGGAGCAACGCGAATAACATCAGGTTCTCGCCAATCAGCATGTACCCCTTCCTTTGAAATCCGGTTAAACACTGTCTTACCATGCGATTTAACGAGGATGGACAATTGGCAACCTCTTTCCGCTGGATTTTTGGGGGTAATGATACGGTAGCTTTTTCCCGTTGGATCAAAATCACATAACAGAAACTCCAGAAACCCCGTAAGTCCCACGCTCTTCTTACGAAGCGCCCGCATAGTTACTTTTTGAAAGATTTCCAGCGCCGCGAGATGAGCCGCACTTTGAAAAATCGGCACATTGGAGAGTTGCCAACCGTCAATTCCTTCCATGGGTATGAAGCCTTTTTTCATTTGAAACCGCACTTTCTCATCATGACCCCACCAGCCCGCAAACCGTGGCAGTCGTAACTGCTTACCATGCCTTTCATGCACAAAGGCACCGGCAATTGCACCCGGCCCGGAGTTCAGGTACTTGTAACTGCACCAGACCGCAAAATCAACTTCGTGCTGGTGAAGTGACAGAGGAACGTTTCCTATAGCATGGGCAAGATCAAAACCTACCATAGCGCCCACCCGGTGTCCCGTCTGTACAATTTTCCTGATATCAAAGAATTGTCCGGTATAGTACTGTACACCACCAAAAATAACGAGGGCTAAGTTCTCACCTTGCTCTTCAATCGCTGAAAGGATGTCTTCGGTTCGGAGAGTAAATTCCCCTGGTCTGGGGGCAATCTCGACCAAGGCTTGTTCGGTTGTCAGACCATGAAAGCTGAGCTGAGATTCAAATGTATATTGGTCGGATGAAAAGGCTCCGGCCTCCGTCAGGATTTTATACCGCGCTTTCGTCGGACGATAGAAAGTTACCATCATCAGATGCAGGTTTACGGTAAGGTGATTCATCGCTACGACTTCTGTTGGCTTTGCCCCCGCCAACTTTGCCAGCGACTTTTTGGAAAATTTATGGTAGTGAAGCCACGGCCTCCTCGCATGCAAGTGTCCTTCAACTCCGAGTCTGCCCCAATCTTCCAGCTCCTCCATCAGATAACGTTTGGTATTCTTAGGTTGCAGACCCAGTGAGTTTCCGGTGAAGTAAATGGCAGGCTTTCCTTTATGGGTTGGAAGGTGGAATTGATTTCGGAGTGAACGAAGCGGATCTTCCCGATCGAGTCTTTTTGCACATTGAAGGGAATTAATAAATTTCATTGCTTTTCCGTTAAAACTCCTACAGAGTGAAATTAAAATAGTGGAAGTTGTCTCAATCGTGCTCCCTCGTGATACAAGAGCCATTCTTTATTTTCCAAACCACCTCCGTAACCAACCAGCGCTCCACCTTTTCCAATTACCCGGTGGCAGGGTACAAGGATCGCAAGGGGATTCTGTCCGTTGGCAAGCCCCACGGCACGAATTGATTTAATGTTTCCAATACGAATCGCCAGCTCCTCATACGAAATCGTTTTTCCGTAAGGAATAGTTAACAGTTCATTCCATACTTTCTTCTGGAAATCACTCCCCCGCAGGTCAAGTTCAACAGAAAAGAATTTACGCCCCGCAAAAAAATACTCATCCAGTTCGGCAATACATTGTTCGATAATGCTGGTACGTGATTCTGCCCTTTTTGAGTCCTTGAGGAAATTTACCGTGACTATCTTTTCAGCGTCGGATTCAATTACCAATTCTCCCACGGGTGATGTGTAATACGCTAATCCCTTCATACAATCGTAGGATGAAAGACCTTTAGTTTGCCGGCGGTCAACATTAGACGAATCTGGGGTCAGCCTCCATTACCGTACCACATTTATTGCAGGTTCTTAATTCATTTGAGCCATAGAACTCGCGAAACCGCGGCAAGAAATCCTTCTCAATGTTGGTAAGATGAAACTTGTATTCGTGTAGTTTGTTATTGCACTTTTCGCAGTACCACTGCAAACCATCTAACATTTTTTCATCTTCACGCTTACACTCAATAACGAGACCTACCGTACCCGCTGGTCTGGATGGCTGGTGAGGAATCCGCGCCGGGAGCAGAAACATTTCACCTTCCCGGATGGGAATTTCTACGGCCTTGCCATCTTCCTGAATAGTGACCATGATGTCTCCCTCAAGTTGATAGAACAATTCTTCTGTTTCATTAAAGTGAAAGTCTTTACGGGCATTAGGTCCGCCTACGATCATCACAATATAATCCCCTGCATCTGTATACAGGTTTTTATTGCCAACGGGTGGTTTTAGCAAATCACGATTATCATTAATCCACTTTTTAACATTAAAAGGTCTCCGAACAGCCATAATTATTATTCCTTGTGTGGTGGATGAAAGAATACAACAATGAATTAATTCACTAAAATTACTAAGAATTTGTATATAGATACGAACTGTATGAATCTGGATCTGAGTGGCAAAAGGGCGATTGTATGCGGAAGCACACAGGGTATAGGAAAAGCCTGCGCTTTGGAGTTGGCGCTTCTTGGGGCGAGTATTACCCTTGTGGCCCGAAATGAAGATAAACTCAGGGCGGTCATTTCTGAGTTGCGATCCTCAGGTCAGAAGCATGACTACATAGTTGCTGATTTTTCCTTTCCGGATGAACTTGGAAGAAAGGTTAATGAGTATTCACAGGGAAATCGGATAAGTATACTGGTGAATAATACCGGTGGCCCACCTGCGGGTCAGGCAATTGATGCCGGTCTGGATGAGTATGTAAGCGCTTTCAACAGCCATTTGGTATGCAACCAGATTTTAGCGACGGCAGTCGTCCCGTCAATGAAGCGTGAAAAATTTGGCAGGATAATTAATATCATTTCCACTTCAGTAAAGATACCGATCAGGGGACTCGGTGTTTCGAATACCATTCGGGGCGCAGTCGCCAGTTGGTCAAAGTCCCTGGCAAATGAGTTAGGCCAATATGGAATAACCGTCAATAATGTTCTTCCAGGGGCCACGATGACCGGCAGGCTTGAGTCAGTTCTTCAGGGAAGGGCTTCACAGTCGGGAAAAACCTTTGAAGAGTTGAAGGAAGAAATGATGGCAGAAATTCCTGCAAAAAGAATAGCGGAGTCGTATGAGGTTGCGGCTGCAGTAGCTTTTCTGGCGTCACCAGCAGCAGGATACATTAATGGCATTAACTTGCCGGTTGATGGAGGAAGAACAGGAAGTTTGTAGCCACTTCGATGATAAAGATTCTGAACTACATCAATGGAGCACTGGTTGAGCCATACTCTGGCCAATACATTGACAATTATAATCCGGCAGAAGGAAAGGTCTACAGCGTTATTCCGGATTCCGACAACAATGATGTAGACAAAGCAGTAGAAGCTGCAAGACTAGCGTTCCCGTTGTGGTCTGAAATGGCTGTGGAAAAAAGGTTGGCTTTACTACTCAAACTCGCTGACCTCGTAGATCGTGATCTCGACAAGCTGGCAGCCGCTGAAGGTGAGGATAATGGTAAACCCATAACGCTCGCAAAAGCCCTGGATATTCCACGTGCTGCGGCTAACATTCGGTTTTTTGCGACCGGCGCTGTACACTTTGCCAGCGAATCGCATTTAACCGCAGCCGAAGCCGTTAACTATACAATTCGTGCACCCATTGGGGTAGTGGGATGTATCTCCCCGTGGAACCTGCCCCTTTATTTATTTACCTGGAAAATTGCACCAGCCCTGGCGTCGGGGTGCACAGTAGTCGCGAAGCCTTCGGAGTTAACGCCTATGACTGCCTATCTGTTTTCAATTTTGTGCAAGGAGGCAGGGCTGCCCGATGGGGTATTGAATATTGTCCATGGACTTGGCACCAAAGCCGGACAGGCGATCGTTGAACATCCTGAAGTTTCTGCTATCTCGTTTACGGGAGGAACAACAACGGGAAAAAAGATCGCATCCACCGCGGCACCGATGTTCAAAAAACTTTCACTGGAGTTGGGAGGGAAGAATCCAAATGTGATTTTTGGAGATTGTGACTTTGAAAAGGCAGTAGCTACTTCCGTTCAATCATCCTTCACCAATCAAGGTGAGATCTGTTTATGCGGGTCAAGGATTTTGGTGGAACGAGATATTTTTGAACAGTTCGTAGGTGAATTTGTGAAACGGACAAAAGCATTGGTTGTGGGAGATCCACGCGAGGAAAACACCCGGATCGGAGCAATAGTATCAGAGACACATTTAAAGAAAATCCTTTCGTATATCAATCTGGCAAAAGAAGAAGGAGCAGTGATTCTGTCTGGTGGAAATCAACTGCAGGTTAGTGGCAGGTGCAAGGGTGGATATTTTGTTGAACCAACGGTTATCGTCGGGTTGGATGAGAAATGCCGCACGAATCAGGAAGAAATATTTGGTCCTGTCGTTACGATTATGCCATTTGATACAGAGGAGGAGGCGGTACGGTATGCAAACAGCACACCGTATGGATTGTCAGCGACCATTTGGACTGAAAATCTGACACGTGCACATCGTGTAGCCTCCCGGATAAACAGCGGAATTATTTGGGTGAACTGTTGGATGTTTCGCGATTTAAGGACTCCATTTGGAGGAATGAAACAGTCAGGCGTTGGCAGAGAAGGTGGATGGGAGGCTTTAAAATTTTTTACCGAGGCAAAGAATGTATGTATCAAGTTATAATGTGACAAATTCTTTTGGTATTTCTATCAGCAAATTTGTTAAACTGAAATTCAGTTTATCGCTGTACTTCAGGTTACGTAAAGTAATGAGGGATGTCATTTTTTGATATCAATAATATTTTTTTTGAATTCCTTGGCTATCAAATGAGCTATCTGGAATTCTTTGGGGTCTTATTCGGTTTAGCAGCAGTTTGGCTTTCGGCAAGAGCCAATATCTGGAGTTGGCCAATTGGGATTGTAAATGTGACGCTTGCATTTTTCCTTTACTATCAAATCCAGCTTTACCCCGATATGTTCCTTCAAATTTTCTTTTTTGCAACCAATATAATGGGCTGGATACGTTGGGCTAATCCAAAACCGGGTGAAGAAGATAGGAAAAACCGATTGAAGGTCAGCTTTATGCACTGGAAACAATTTTTGCTAATTTCCCTTGTTGGTATTTTTGGAACGATATTAGTAGGTTCTCTGGCAAGCCGATTGCATGAATGGTTCCCTGTAGTTTTCCCCACAGAAAGCGATTTCCCTTATGTTGATTCTTTCATTACAGTAATGAGTATTGTTACAACTTTCTTTATGATTGAGAAAAAGATTGAAAGCTGGATCATCTGGATAATCGTGGATGTGGTGGCGACATACCTCTATTTTATGAAAGGTGTGAAGTTTTATAGCTTCGAGTACTTTGTATTCACGATCCTGGCGGTCTTTGGACTGTGGAATTGGATTCGTGAGTTCAAGGCAGACAGAAAAGCTCAAACATCGTAACGATGAACATACGAATCAAGTCGTTTTGGCCGGGTATTATTATGTTGGCCGTGGCTACAGTCTTATTCTGTCTTCCCGGAAAAGAGTTTCCCGAGCAAGATTGGTTTGCAAAAATATATCTGGACAAGTGGATACACGTAGGGTTGTTTGCGTTGTTAGTCGCATTGTGGACCTTGCCTTTCATTTACCAGATTGAGGAACTGAAGAGACTGCATGTCATTTTCTTCTGGGTTATGCTTTGCTTTATATTCTATGGAATCGCGATTGAGTTTGTTCAGGGATGGTTTATTCCCTACAGGACTTTTGGAGTCGATGATATTATTGCAGATACGATCGGTTGTGGTTTGGGGTATTTTTGGACACGAAGACGAGCGAAGATCGAAAAGACTTAATTAACCACTTTCTATTTTAACGTCTCATGCTGTGCGCATTTTGCGAACAAGCCGATCTTATGTTGAGTCATGAACACTTAGTGAAGCAAGTTTTTTTTGTAAAAGATTCTTTTCCGTATTGGAAGTCGTAAGGCTCAATGCCTGTTCATAGCTTAATCGGGCTTTTTTGAGGTGACCTAGTTCGGAAAGAAAGTCGCCTTTGGCTGCATGATACAAGTAGCGATTCTCTAAATCCTTAATTTCTTCCAGCGCTTTCAAACCGGATGCAGCAGATTCCCCGTAACCAATTGCGATGGCCTTGTTCAGTTCAACCACGGGTCCTGGTTTTAACTTTGAAAGTACGGTATAGAGTTGTTGAATGCTTTTCCAATCAGTCTTTTGAAACGTAGGTGCCGCGGCATGACACCCTGCGATAGCGGCCTCAATGTGATATTCAGAAAACATATTGCCCTCTGCAGCATGTTCGAGATAATATTTTCCTTTTTCTATGAGTTGTTTACTCCATCGTGAACGGTCCTGGTCCTTCAGTAGGGTGATGCTTCCGTCATCACCTAACCGTGCTTCTTCACGGGATGCCTGGAAACACATGAGTGCCAGTAAGGCCTGGGCCTTAGGGGTTTTTGTAATACTGTTGTTTACCAACAGCAGACAAAGTCGCATGGCCTCTTCGCACAGATCATGGCGAATAAGTTGGTTTGGGTGTGACGAGTTGTATCCCTCGTTAAAGAGCAGGTAAAGCGTGTGAAGCACCGCATCCAGCCTCCCGGGCATCGTTGCCGGAATGGGTGCTTCCAGGCTAATTTTTTCTTCCCTGATTTTTTCGCGGGCGCGGTAGATTCGTTTGATAATAGTCTCTTCACCGGTTAGAAAACTGTTTGCAATTTCGGCCGTAGTTAACCCGCATAGAGTTTTTAACGTGAGCGCAATCTGCGATTCAAAGGGAATCGAAGGATGGCAACACGCAAAGATCATCCGTAGCTGACTATCTTCAATCTCATCTTCCAGGAAAAAACTTTTGACGGCGGGAGAAAGTGTCCATTCGGATTTTAAGGCCTGAGCGATTTTGGAATGGTGATGCTCGTGCATCTGATGTTGACGCAGCGCATCAATTGCCCTTCGTTTGGCTACCGCGTAAAGCCACGCCGAAGGGTTTTCAGGTGTGCCCTTAATCTTCCAGGTAGACATCGCCTTGAGTAACGTGTCTTGTACGATATCTTCTGCAAGATCAAATTGCTGAAACCCCAGTAAGCGTGTCAACACAGCGACCATCTTTCCGGATTCATGACGGAAAAGATGGCCGATCAGTTGATTTACCTGTTGTTCAATCATTCATAAATTTATGATTTTTGACAACGTACGGTGGCAGTAAACTTAATTGTGTCCGAAATGACATTTTGTTCCGGGGCAACTCAAGCATCAAATTTCATTACTTCTCTAACCTCTACAACGCCACCCAGATCATAGTCCGGACAGTCCTTAGCGATTTGAATCGCCTCATCGATATTTTTGGCGAGTACGACAAAAAAGCCACCGACAACTTCTTTACTTTCAGCAAAAGGTCCATCGGTCACCGTTTTTTTATGTCCTGTGATTGTCTTGCCACCCGGTAGTAAGGCTTCACCGGCGACATAGCGCTTTTCATTGGTAAGCTTTTCAACCCAGGCAAACCACTTTTGCATATGTGCCTGCTGAGCTTCTGGAGAAAGGTGACTTGGATCGCCACCAATAAAAATGAACATGTACTTTTCCATTGTTGTTGAGATTTTGTTGAACATAATTTACACCTTGACGAATCAACAACAATAAAGTGGACAAGATCCAGATAATTTTTTTTAACGGAACTGTAAAAAAACAAAATCTCTCCCGCAAAATTGGGGAGAGATTTCTCGAATGTGAAATAGTCGTTCTCTTTCAGGCTTTCCCGACGCGGTGCCCTTTTATGGCAAAATACCAGATGAACACATAGCAGGGAACCATCATTAGATAACCGTTCTGTAAGCCTACCGACAGCGATAACTGCCCATAAATCAAGGGTAAAATTGCTCCTCCGGCAATCGCTGTTACAAGGAGTGCTGAACCTGTTTTTGTGAATTTCCCTAAGCCAGCTATTCCTAATGGAAAAATGGCAGGCCACATCAGTGAATTGGCAAGTCCTAATGCTGCAATGAATCCAACTGAAACATATTTGGTTGTGACTACGGCCAGAACGGTAAAAATCAACCCCAGAATGGCGCACCATTTTAAAGCATCTTGTTGCGAAAGATATTTTGGGATAGCAAAAATTCCAATAAAGTATCCGACCAACATAAAGGCAAGGGTGGCCTGTGTAAAGTAACGGGAGATTGAAAGATCGATATCCAAGGATTTTCCATAGCTGATGATCGTATCACCGGCCATTACTTCAACCCCGACGTACAGAAATATAGCTACCACTCCCAACAGGAGGTGGGGGAACTGAAAGATGCTCGTTTTGCTGGCACTTTCTGAAAGTGCTCCGCTGACAGCATCGTCACCGTCTTCTTTAATATCCGGTAAACCAGAAAGTAATACAGCGATAGCTAATACAGCCAGAACGCCGGCAATCATGATGTAAGGAAAAATAACTCTGCTTGCCAGTTCATTCAGCTTAACATCCTTTGCTGCCGCATCCATGGTTTGTAAACTCTGAACAAGTGTGTCGGCGTCATTTAAGGCTATGGCACCAAAGATCAGACCAGCCAGTATACCTGCGAATTTGTTACAGACACCCATAATACTAATGCGTGTCGCAGCGCTTTCGATCGGGCCAATAATAGAAGCATAGGGATTAGAAGCAGTTTGTAAAAGTGCTGAACCGCTGCCAATGATGAACAATCCGACGAGAAACAAATTGAAATTCCTTGCCTGCGCGGCGGGAACAAAGAGGATGGCTCCAAAAGCCATTATAAAAAGACCTAATGCCATTCCTTTCTTATAGCCAGTGGCTTTTAGTACAAATGATGAAGGGACGGCCATCAACGCATAGGCAATAAAGAAAGCTGTAACAACCAGAAAGGACTGGAAGTCAGTTTCAAGTTCGCACGCAATTTTTAAATAGGGGATGAGAGTGCCATTTACCCAGGTAACAAATCCTAAAACGAAAAAAAGTGCACCGATGATTATCATGGGCAGGGCATACGACTTCTGTTGTGTGCTCATGGCTTGGGTTTAGGTTGATTTGGTAAAGTTTTTAAGTTTTGTTTCTGGTGCAAGAACCGTCTTGTTACACCGGGTAAATTCAGTTAAAAGTCTATTTTTGCGCCTATTGTGATAAAAAGTGTTTTCAAAATTCAACCCAACTCTCTTTCAAAGAAGGTCTAACAATCAATGAAAAATAAGAATGTTTGCGCGAACACTAATCACATATAAAGTGGAAATAAACTAAAACACAATGGACACACCAAATAATCCGAAAAAAAAACTCGCATTGCTGGTCCTGGCTGCAGGCATGGGAAGCCGGTATGGAGGCATCAAACAAATTGATGGCTTTGGTCCGAACGACGAGACAATTATGGATTATTCCCTTTTTGATGCCGTTCGAGCAGGCTTCACAAAAGTGGTGTTTATAGTGCGTGATGAAATACTCGATACTGTCAAGGAAAAGTTCCTCCCTAAGTTACAGGGTAAAGTAGAAGTTCATTTTGTTGTTCAATCGCTGGATAAACTGGTTCCCGTACAGTATCGGAATGCCGACCGTGTGAAACCCTGGGGAACAGGACATGCTATGCTGTGTGCACAAGATGTAATCGATGAACCATTTGTTGCCATCAATGCGGACGACTTTTATGGCAAAAAATCGTTTACCGTTATAGCCGATTTTTTTAACCGAAACATGGATGGTGATCATGCCATGGTTGGTTATACATTAAAAAATGTGCTGTCAGAATTTGGAAGTGTTTCCAGAGGATGTGGCGAAGAGGACAATGCCGGGTTTTTGAAATCCGTGGTGGAGCGCACTACCATTGTAAAACAGGATGGCAAAATAATTTCAAAAGAGAATGAGGGTGACCGCGAGTTAAGCCCGGATACCCCTACGTCCATGAACTTCTGGGGTTTTCAACCCAACATTTTTGATTTTTCCATGAAACTTTTTGAAGATTTCCTAAAGACTAATCAGGGAAATCTAAAATCAGAATTTTACATTCCAATAATCGTAAACGAACTGGTCAAGCAGGGTAAGGGAAGAGTAAAGATAATCACCGGAAGCAATACCTGGTTTGGTGTAACCTACAGGGAAGACAAAGAAGATGTCTCCAATAGAATCAAGGAACTGGTTAAAGCAGGGGAGTATCCTGAGAAACTTTGGTGAATCTTCTTCAGCCTAACGAAGTGCCCACAACTTGGGAATAAAGTCCAGGAGATAAGGTTCCACAGCCGAGCTGTGCGTTCCTTCCAAAGGAATAAGTTCTAAATCTTCAACAGATCCTCCTTCGGAAATCAACGATTCGTAGGTGTCAGCAGAATTCTGATACGGTACAGTGGTATCATCTTCGCCGTGGTATAGAAACAATTTCTTTGTTGGCGCCCAGTCCAGCAGACTATTCTGCTGAAAGGCATTCACCAGATAGGCGTATTCCGGGTCGGTATCGATGCTCGTCAGAACCATTTCGTGAATTAGATCCGAGATCACAGGGGTGAGCTGGGCATCAATCTCCGTGGCTCCCTTTTGACCATCAAAAAGAGCTGGAATTCTGCCGGCATAAGGTTCTTTAAAAAAATCGGTAAGCGCTGAGGAGAAGTCGTACGTTAGCTGATAAGAACGTACAATATATGCGAGGTAATGAGGATCATCGTAGGTCTGCCGGCCAAACAGATATTTTTGCATGCCACTCAGGTCGTACGCGCCTGCACCAGCAAAAGACGCTATCAGTTCAAAACCTTCGGGCTTGCGTTCTTCCATAGCTTTATGGGCAGCGACTGTGGCATATCCACCCTCTGAATAACCAGCCAAAAAAAGTCTTGTATTGAATTTTATGCCTTTATCAACAGCAAGCTCTTTTGCTGCTTCAAGCATATCGAGTATTGCCGACGCAGTATATTCTTCAACATAATAGGGATGCAGAATATTTGATGAACTTCCAAACCCAAGATAATCGGGAACAACACCGATAAATCCGGATGATGAAAGCGCCCCGTACAAGAGTGCATTGGGATCCGAAGCGGAGAAGTTAGAGGGGGCATCGGAGTGAAGAGTGAGCGTTCCATGATGAAAACTAATCATGGCTACTTCCAGTGCGTTTTTAGGCAAGGCGACGAGTCCGGAAGCTGTAATGGAGGATCCCTTGTGCGTAGTCAGGTATTCCACTTTATAGAGATCTACATCGTACTTGAATTCATTGATATCTACGGGAAATCCGGAGAACTGTGCCAGCAGTTTCATTTGTGTTGCTGTTGCCGTGTAGACTAGCTCAGCGTCAACCAGGTACTTATCTTCAGGTTCTGGTTCAGGATTTTCGTTGCTATCGCTGCAGGAAACCAAAGCCAAAATCAGGACGACAAAAACAACCCAGCGGGCTGAGCCGGAGTGCGGGACCGAGCAATATGTTACATGAGTTGTCAATCTCTTATTTGTTATGATCGTTTGCGGGACTCAAAGCTAGGATTAATTATGCTAATGAACAGCCCCTTTCTCAGTCCTAAAAAGAGACCTTCAAGTTTATTGTTTTCATAGTACATGCATTTTGCTACCTTTCTAAGGCAACCATATATTGTAACATGAAGATTTCCGGCTTGTTAACATTTCCTGCATTGCTAGTGTTAGTTTGTTCTTGTGGTGAACTTTTTGGGCAACTGCAGAGTAGCGACCTCATCGGCGCCTGGCAAAAAGGAGGGGAAGAAAATAGAACCGTTTGGATAAATTCCGAAAAACATTTTTCTGCAGCCGTGTATAACATAACGGAGAAACAATTTTTGGGCGCGTATGGAGGTGAATGGAAAATAGAGGGGAATTCACTGGTGTCGATGTATGAATTCAACACAGTCAACCCAGCGCTGATTGGAAAGGAAGTTAGAAGGGAAGTTGAAATCAAGGGCAACAAGCTGGCCCTAAAAGAGACGGACGGAAATCAAGATTGGATCCGAGTGGATAATGGTACACCAGGCAAGTTAGCTGGCGCTTGGGTTATTACAGGCCGTGTGACAGCAGGAGAATTTCGTAAAATGACTCCTGGAGCAAGAAAAACAATGAAGATACTTTCAGGTACCCGCTTTCAATGGATTGCCTTTAATTCCGAAACAAAAGAGTTTTCGGGAACAGGTGGTGGAACGTATACAACGGAAAATGGAAAGTATGTTGAAAAGATTGATCTGTTTTCACGGGACAACAGCAGGATAGGGATGAGTCTGGAGTTTAACTTTTCACTGGAAGACGGTAATTGGCGTCACTCCGGGAAGAGTAGTAAGGGAGAACCCATTGACGAAATATGGACACTGCGTGAACGCCTTGGTATTTAAGTTCATTCGACTTCCGATATGGTGAATAACGTTACGACAAGGCTACGAAAAACCAATCCATAGAAACCTTCATGTAACGTTCCTCAAACGGAATGGAGGAGTTTGAAATGCCTCCGCGTTTGGTTTCAAATTCGGTAGATACACAACGCACAGGAATGTTAAAGAAAAGATATACTGATGTAGTAAAATCAACAGCAACTGAATTAGGGTTCAGCTTCTGCGGGATTTCAAGAGCGGAATTTCTTGAAAGGGAGGCGCCCCGCATGGAGGAATGGCTTAGCAGAGGTTATCAGGGTAAAATGAGCTACCTGGAGAATCACTTTGATAAACGACTCGACCCTACTTTGTTGGTTCCCGGAGCCAGGTCGGTGATAAGTCTGATATACAATTATTTTCCTTCTGAAGATCTCCCGAAAGAGAGTCAGCTTAAAATCGCTAAATATGCTTACGGCGAGGACTATCACTTCGTTGTAAAGGATAAGCTGAAATTGTTTTTGGATATTATTCGTGAAGAGATTGGGGATGTTGCCGGTCGCGCATTTGTTGATTCAGCGCCTATATTGGAGCGAGCCTGGGCGGAACGCAGCGGACTAGGATGGGTTGGAAAAAATAGTCTTCTCTTGAATCGTGAAATGGGGAGTTTCTTTTTTCTGGCTGAATTGATTCTCGACCTTGAACTGGAGTACGATGGAGCGGCAAAGGATTATTGCGGAAGCTGTACGGCATGTATGGATGCCTGTCCGACTGACGCAATCACTGAGCCCTACGTCGTAGATGGAAGTAAATGTATTTCGTATTTTACTATTGAACTAAAGGAAGAGATTCCAGCGGAAGTAAAAGGAAAATTTGACAATTGGATTTTTGGGTGCGATATCTGTCAGGATGTATGTCCCTGGAATCGTTTCTCAACACCACACCATGAAGTTCGTTTTGAGCCCAATGCCGGGTTGGCCAGTATGACGAAACAAGATTGGATCGAAATAACAGAGGAGGTTTTTCAAAAAACGTTTTTAAAATCTGCGGTGAGTCGCACAAAATTTTCGGGCCTTAAGCGGAATATTTCATTCGTTACAGGAAGCGCCGGGAAAAATTAAGCCCTCCGTTCGGAGGGCTCTTTTGTTGGTTAATTTCATTTTGTTAAGCAGCCACGAAGCACCTGTTTAGGATTTCTTCATGTTCATTCCCAAACCTGGTGTAACACCATTGTCTGAGTTCGTTTACTTCTTCTCCGATCAGCAATTTGAGAGCTTTACGCAACTCCTTCTCAAATAGTAGGGCGCTAAAGCTCACTTTGGTGAGCACGGTCTTAGCATAATTCAGCATGGCAAAAATCTGAAAAGTTTAAAAAGTACAGTATCCTAACGAATGTTAAGTTAAAGAATTGTTTAAAGATGCAAAAGAACATTTTCAAGTTTTGTTCATCCTATCGAAAAGCGGGCTATTTTTCGGTTTAGTCGACTTTATTGTAGCCGAAATTCGTCCGGAAAGGTGGTAAACCCCTAGCTTGCGCTGGATTTTATTATGCGATTGACCTTAGTTAAAATAGCGTTTTTTGGACTGTTTTGGGCCTATTTCCTGCCAATTGCGGTATACGCACAAAGCGCTCAAATCATTCTGGGACCCGACGAAATCGGAGAAAACCAGGTATGGACGATTACGGTAACTGTTCAAAACGACAGGCTCAAAAGTTATGACAACTTTCCGGACATTAATGGGTTCCGTAAACGGGGTCAATCCACCCAATCCACTACCAATATTGTGAACGGGCAGATATCCTCCTCGCAGAGTGTTATCATGACCTATTTGCCTGAACGGCAAGGCACGTTCACAATCCCTTCATTTTCGATGAAAGTAAACGACAAGCCTGTAAATGTACCCGGAAAAAAAGTCAGGGTGGGGCCTCCTTTACAACAGCAGCAACGTGATCCATTCCGCAACTTTTTTGACCGCTCTACCGACGATTTTTTCGACCCCGGTGATTCCGAGTTTGTAGATATAAAGGAAGAGGCATTTCTGGCGCTTACGACAAGCAAGGATGAAGTATTTGTCGGGGAGGGGTTTAATGCAACACTTTCCTTTTTTGTATCACAGGAGAACAGAGCGCCACTTCAATTTTACGAACTGGGAAAACAGTTGGCAGATATTCTAAAAAAAATCAAGCCAGTCAACTGTTGGGAAGAGAATTTTAATATTGAAAATATTGAAGGGGAAAATGTCAGGATTAACGGAAAGGACTATACGCAGTACAAAGTGTACCAGGCGACCTATTTCCCATTGAACTCCGAACAAATCAATTTTCCCAGTGTTGGACTGGAAATGATCAAATACAAAGTAGCAAAGAACCCTTCCTTCTTTGGTCAGAACCGGAAGGAGGATTTTAAGAGTTTCTTCTCAAAGCCAAAGAAAGTTGTAGTGAAGGAATTGCCGCCACACCCGATGCGCGACATCGTCTCTGTTGGAGAGTATCAACTTGACGAGCGTATACGTTCGACTGATTTGGAAACCGGGCAAAGTGCAGGGTATAATTTTAACGTTTTTGGCGATGGAAACATTTCGGCGGTGAAGAAACCTACTGCACAAACCGATGATCGATTCGAATTTTATGAGCCAAATGTAAGACAAGATATTACCCGTCAGAATAATCGCGTCACAGGAACAAAATCCTTCAGCTATTTTATGATTCCTAAAGAACCCGGTGAATACAGGTTGGGTGACTATTTTCAGTGGGTGTACTTCAATCCAAAGCTGGCTAAATACGATACGTTAAAATCAAAACTCACTGTATACGTTACAGGTGAAAGTAGGAAGAACGAAGCAATTCAGTCAAATGACCTGGGAAATTTTTACGATAGAATCAGTGTGGCAGAAAATACGCTGAAGACAATCGAGCATACCGAATGGCAAAAATGGGCCTTCAATTTTTTTGTTTTGGTGATGTTGGGCGCTTCGGCCTATCTTGTATTCAAAAAATAATCTTAACATCCCGCAACGGTCCGGGAATGCCAGGTAAAAAATGAGCAACTCATACGGTACACTTTTCAGAATAACTACTTTTGGTGAATCCCATGGACCTGCTATCGGTGTCGTGATCGATGGTTGTCCGGCTGGTTTGGGAATTGACGAGAACTTTATTCAATCAGAGCTAAACCGTCGGAAGCCAGGACAGAGTAAGATTACGACACAGCGTAAAGAGGACGACACGTTCAAAATTCTTTCAGGAGTATTTGAGGGGAAATCAACGGGAACCCCTATCGCGTTAGTGATTGAAAATCAGGATCAGCGCAGCAAGGACTATAGCCACATTGCTGATACCTTTCGACCGTCTCATGCTGATTATACATATGATGTAAAATACGGCAATCGTGACTATCGGGGAGGAGGAAGGAGTTCTGCACGCGAGACGGCAGCGCGTGTTGCTGCGGGGGCAATCGCCAAACTTTTTCTAGCAAACTTTCAGATCACGATTAGCGCATTCGTGTCGCAGGTAGGAGATATAACGTCTCCGCATTTTACAAAGCTGGATCTTAGCAGGACTGAGGATAACATTGTGCGGTGCCCAGACGAAGAGACAGCAACGAAAATGATTGCATTGATTGACCAGGTGAGATTGGACCGTGATACAATAGGAGGTCTCGTTACCTGTGTTATTCGGAACTCACCTGCCGGTCTCGGTGAACCGGTATTTGACAAACTTCATGCAGAACTTGGCAAAGCCATGTTGGGGATCAATGCAGTGAAAGGCTTCGAATATGGTAGTGGGTTCGAGGGCGTAAAACTTCGTGGCTCACAGCACAACGATGAATTTTACAACGATGCGGGTAGAATTCGGACGAAGACCAATTATTCCGGAGGTGTGCAGGGAGGGATTTCAAATGGTGAAGACATTTATTTCAATGTTGCCTTCAAGCCTGTCGCCACCATCATGCAAGACCAGGCCACTGTGGACAAGCTTGGAAATGAAACGAATGTAAGTGGAAAAGGCAGACACGATCCGTGTGTAGTTCCGCGTGCCGTGCCGATCGTAGAGGCTATGGCTGCCCTTGTTATGGCTGATTTCCTTTTGCGATCCAGGAACTCGAAAATAGGATATTAATAGGCCTCGGCAATATCCAGGTAGAATCCGTTCTGTTTTTTGTTTCCGAAGCCCTGATCAACACGAACATTCAGAAGGTCATTGCGATTTAACATAATTCGCACCCCCAGGCCCAGGTTTGGTTTGACAGGATTGTCGAAAAATGTATACCATTTCAAAGGCGTCAACGCACCCCCCGCCCATACTGTGAAACCCAGCCGCCACCAGACATGAGCCCGGTATTCAACCTGTAAAGCATAAAGATTGTTGTAACGGTAAAAACCTGTGTAATACCCTCGCATAGTATTTGAACCGCCAATATCGGCCATATCCTTAAACGGCACATCTCCAGTGTTAATGTTTCCAATAAACTGAAAAGCGACCGCATCAATTTCACTGAGCCAGGTTACGGGAAAATATTTTCGGGCATCTAATTTGATCGAACCAAAGCCAAAACTTTGTCCATCCCATGACGGATGCAGGTAGTACAAAAGCTCAAGGTAATGTCCTCTTCTTGGATAAACATAGTTATCGCGCGTTTCAAGGGTTAACGCCGGCGCGAATCCCAATAGCCAATAGCCTTCATACCCGGGAGGCTTGTCTTCGTAAAAATGCCCTGTTCCTCCGTCCACATTGTCAATCCGGTTAAACCTCGAGGCAAAACCAGCATAGAAATTCTGCCTGATTTTCCAATAAAAACGAAGATCAACCGCTATCTGGTTGTATTCGATCGTATCCTTTTTGGATTCCGGATCTTCGGTTTCGATGCCGTAGTAATACTCTGGAAAAAACGTATAATTCAGTTTGCCAAAAAAAATGAAGTTGTTCTGGGGAGAATAAATGCGGGTCGACATACCCCAGTCATATTGTTTATTTACAGTATAAAGGAAATATGTTTGGGCATATGAGCTCCTGGTAATTGAATCCGGTGTCTTGATAGTCTCAAAGTTCGCTGCTGCTAAAGCACCAAACCCCAGTCGCGTTTCGGGCGAATAGTAGATGACAGGAAGAGGGGTAATCCGAAGTCGCTTCGACGATTTGGTTGAATCATTTTGGCCACATACACATGCAGGTAGAAATGATATCGCCAGGAAGAAACACGTTTTTATCGATGGTTGCATGTTGCAAAAAAAGTACGGCCATCTATATCAGGACAATTCTTTCAGGCAATTGTGTTTGCATTTTACAGAATATGGCAACCCAGCCTTAGTCAAAGTCAACTTCACCAGCGGGTTCGACGTATTCTCCTTCCCATTTGGCAATAACTATTGTGGCGAGACAGTTACCGATAACATTTACCGAAGTCCGTGCCATGTCCATCAATTCATCGATACCGAGAATTGCCATGATGGGCCACAAGGGTAGGCCAAATGATGCGGCGGTTCCCAGTAAAATCACCAGTGTAGCACGAGGAACTCCTGCCACACCTTTACTGGTAAGCATCAGCGTAAAGACCATCACGGCCTGATCTCCAATACTCAGGTCGATGCCTGCGGCCTGTGCAACAAAAACAGAAGCCAGAGAAAGGTACAAGGTACTGCCATCCAGATTAAACGTATAACCAGTAGGCAGTACGAAAGAAACAATTTTGCGGGGTACTCCCAGTTTCTCCATGTTTTCCATCGCTTTTGGCAATGCGGATTCAGAACTCGTTGTGGCGAAAGCAATGGAAACGGGTTCAGAAATTGCCTTTATAAATTTTCGGACAGGCACACCTACAAAAAGTGCAATAGGAAGGAGTACGCCAAATATGAAAACAAGTAAGGCGCCATATAAAGTGAACAGAAGCTTAAGCAACGACATCAAGATGTCAATCCCCAAATGACCTACCGTTACCGCAATGGCTGCCCCTACGCCAAAAGGCGCAAAGTGCATAATGATGTTCGTGAACTTAAACATGGCCTCAGCAAGACTCTCTGTAAAATCCAGGACAGGCTTTTTCTTGTGCTCAGGAAGCAAGGCAAGAGCAATGCCAAAAAGAACACTAAAGACAACGATAGGCAATACATCGCCATGGTAGATCGACTTTACAAAGTTCTCCGGAAAAATATGCAATATGACGTCCTGCCAACCTTGCGCTTTCGCTTCCGGCAAGTCTTGTTTGAATCCCTCCGGCAATACGATTCCGGTACCTGCCTTTGTAATATTGATAGCCAGAATACCAATCACCAATGCCATCGTAGTCACGCCTTCGAAATACAATATGGATTTCCATCCCATCCGTCCTACCTGTTTCAGATTAGAATGGCCTGCAATACCGACAACAAGGGTAGCAAACAGGATCGGTGCGATAATGGTCTTGATGAGTCGAAGAAAAATCTTACTCAGCACCGAAAGGTTTTGGGCAAAAACAGGAAAGTTCAATCCAATTTCTACACCGATGATCATACTAACTAAAATCCAAGTGGTGAGGGAGCGTTTTTTGAAAGCGAAAACGATTACGAATGCCCAAGCGATCCACCGGCTGCCAATAAGCAGTTCAGACGGTAAGGACAGTTGGAGATAGTAATGACATAGATGCAGAACGGCTGCTATCGTTAGAAATACAAAAATGATTTGAATGACCCGCTTTTGACTCAATTTCTTTGATTTAATGGTTGACTGCCACTTACTTCTCCGGGAGCAATATAGAAAAAGTTGTTGTTGCGGAGGAATCAGGGGAATAGCTTTTTCGTTCCGAGAACATCAAAAAGGAACTTAAATTCTTTAATTTTGTTTGCTAACTAAATAGAAACTATGTCTCAGGCAATTCCTAAAAGCGTTCATATTTATCTGGAGTCGAACCCCAACCCAAATTCTTTGAAGTTTGTCGTCAACGAAATATTGGTGCCGGAAGGCTTGAGTTTTGATTTCCCGGATGTGGCGAGCGCGTCCATCTCATTACTTGCTCAGGAACTCTTTGCATACCCTTTTGTTGACCGTGTCTTTTTTGCCAGCAACTTCATTACGGTTACTAAGAAAGAGAGTGTTGAATGGCTGGAGATTCAGAATACAATAAAGGATCATATCAAAAAATTTCTCGAAGAGGGGAAGTTCATTCTTGAAATGAATGAGCCGGATGAGATGCCCGCAGAAGAAGAATCGGATACAGTTAAAAAAATAAAAACTATCCTGGAAGAATATATTCGCCCGGCTGTGGAGCAGGATGGCGGGGCAATTACCTATCATTCATTCAGAGACGGTATTGTGAAGGTTAAGCTCCAGGGATCATGTAGCGGCTGTCCCTCATCGATGGTGACTTTAAAAGCCGGCATTGAAAACTTGTTTACCCGTATGATGCCCGGGGAAATACAAGCAGTTGAGGCGCTCTAGAGCCAGCAATTGTTCCCCTGATACGCACTATTAACGGTCGTCCTGCGACCGGGCTGTTGTTGGTGACAATTCTTGTGATCCCACCTTCATCAAATGAAGTGGTTGCTTCAAATCGTTCAAGGCTTCTATAATGTTCCGGTGTTTCCCGCCTCCGATGTAACCATATAACAGGTTGTTCCGCAACTGCTGTTTTTGTTATATTTGGTTTCCATCGCCCCCTTTCAATGAGAAAAACCTTCATCATCATCAGTCTGTTTACCGTGCTGCTTATTGTACTCTGGTCATATTTTTGGACAAATGCTCTGTTCCTGTTTTTGTTGGTTGGCCCATTTATTTACATGGGGTTCGACGATATGATACAGAAACAACAATCAATACGACGCAATTTTCCGGTGCTGGGCAGATTGCGGTATGTATTTGAAGATTTTCGTCCGAAAATTCAGCAGTATTTTGTTGAATCCGATACGGATGGCACTCCGATAAATAGAAACGACAGGTCCGTCATCTACCAGCGTGCCAAGAAACAAATAGATACTACACCGTTTGGTACCCAACTGAACGTATATGCGGAGGGTTATGAATGGATGAGCCATTCTATTGTCCCCAAAGACTTTCATTCTGTCGACCATCATCCACGGGTCCTTATTGGGAATAAAGGCTGCAAGCAACCTTATGAAGCGAGCATTCTGAACATTTCTGCTATGAGCTTCGGCTCTTTGAGTGGCAATGCAGTTGAAGCATTGAACGCAGGGGCAAAGATCGGGGGATTTGCACAGAATACGGGGGAAGGCGGGTTGAGTCCTCATCATCTGAAGTATGGAGGGGATATTATCTGGCAAATCGGTACAGGCTATTTTGGGGCGCGTGATGAGGCGGGCAGGTTTTCACCCGAAGCCTTTCAGAAAAATGCTACGCGCCCTGAGGTCAAAATGATCGAGTTGAAATTATCACAGGGAGCAAAACCAGGTCATGGAGGAATTCTGCCTGCGAGGAAGAACACTCCCGAAATCGCCGCAATCCGGTTGGTAAAAGCCGGGACAACAGTTTTTTCCCCACCATTTCACAGCGCGTTTTCGACACCCAAGGGGCTGATAAACTTCATTCAGCAGATGAGAGACTTGTCGGGGGGTAAACCGGTCGGATTTAAGCTGTGTATCGGGAGGAAAAGCGAATTCATCTCAATATGTAAAGCAATGGTAGAACTGGATATCTATCCTGATTTTATCACGGTTGATGGAGGTGAAGGCGGGACTGGTGCCGCTCCGCCTGAGTTCTCAAACTTCGTGGGGATGCCGTTGCAGGATGGATTGGCATTTGTGGATAACATGCTCAAAGGATTTAACATCCGTCATCACATCAAAATTGATGCGTCCGGTAAAATACTTTCAGGCTTCCATATTTTAAGAGCGATTGCCTTGGGGGCAGACTTGTGTAATAGTGCGCGGGCGATGATGATGGCTTTGGGCTGTATTCAGGCGCTTGAGTGTAACAAGAACAGCTGCCCGACCGGAGTGGCAACCCAGGATCCTGTGTTGATGAAAGGGCTTGTTGTTGAAGACAAAAAGGCCCGGGTGGCAAACTTTCATAAACATACGATGGAAAGTTTTGTCGAGTTGATGGCCTCTGCGGGTATTGATGATCCTTCCGCATTGAATCGCCACCAGATAAACCGGAGGGTATTTATGAATGAGGTACTTACATTGGAAGAGATTTATCCATCTATACCGGTTGGCTCGATGTTGGGAAGTGAAATACCCCAACTGTATAAGATGTCTTATGCTTCGGCAAGTGCAGAGAAATTTTAATGCTATGTCTTTGCAAAGTATTCTTTGGGATTCTTCAGATAGTTAAAGACAAAAAAAAGACCTGGTCAATACATGATCAGGTCTTTTTTTCTCAAATGGCACTTAACTACCGCAGGCTTCGCAGGCATCCGGGTTATCAAGCGAGCATGCCATGTCGGCAAGCTTCTGTTCGTAATCTGCGCTTTGCTGGTAACGTATCGTTTGTTGTACTTCAACCGCGCCCTGTGTTGCGTTTGCGTCCACTGGTTTCTCCAGGTCGCCGGTTAAAGCAAGGGCCACATCTACAGCAGCTGTTTCCTGAATCGCAGACTTATCAACGGTAAACTTGATGGCATCGGCAGCAGCCGTTGAACGCAGGTAGTACATGCCCGTTTTTAGTCCTTTCTTCCACGCATAGAAATGCATAGAAGTAAGCTTGCCAAAGTTAGGGTTCGTAATGTGAATGTTCAGACTTTGAGATTGGCAGATAAAGGCTCCCCGATCTGCTGACATGTCAATGATTGATTTCTGAGAAATTTCCCAAACGGTCTTATAGATATCCTTAATGTTTTGGGGAATTTCCGGAATAGACTGAACAGAACCGTTTGCGGCAATTAATTTCTGTCTCATGGTTTCGCTCCATAACCCAAGGTTCATCAGGTCTTTCATCAGGTGCTTGTTTGCGATGATGAATTCGCCTGATAAAGTACGCCGGGTATAGATGTTAGAAGTATACGGCTCAAAGCACTCATTATTCCCCAGTATTTGCGATGTGGAGGCAGTAGGCATCGGCGCAAGCAACAGGGAGTTCCGCACACCAAATTGTTTAACATCGCGTTTCAACTGTTCCCAGTCCCAGCGACCGCTCCTAGGGGTCACACCCCACATGTCAAACTGGAAGATACCTTTTGATACGGGTGAACCCTTGAATGTTTCGTAAGGACCATGTTGTTTGGACAGTTCCATGGATGCTTCCATAGCACCGAAGTAGATCGTTTCGAAAATGTCTTCATTCAAACGGCGCGATTCTTCGGAGTCAAATGGCATTCTCATTAAAATGAAAGCATCTGCCAATCCTTGTACACCAAGTCCGATAGGACGATGGCGCATGTTTGAATTGCGGGCTTCCACCACGGGATAATAATTTACATCGATCACCTTATTCAGGTTCTTGGTAGCAACCTTGGTGATTTCATATAATTTCTGGTGATCAAATGTTCCATCCTCCCTGACAAATTTGGGGAGTGCAATAGACGCAAGGTTACATACGGCTACTTCGTCGGGCGAAGTATACTCGATTATCTCCGTGCATAGGTTACTGGATTTGATGGTACCCAGATTTTTCTGGTTAGACTTCCGGTTGGCTGCATCCTTGTAGAGGATGTACGGGGTTCCGGTTTCAATCTGGGATTCAAGTATTTCGAACCATAGATCCTGTGCTTTAATCTGTTTACGGAACTTACCTTCCTTTTCATATTTATCGTAAAGGCGTTCGAATTCCTCACCCCATACTTCAGCCAAACCCGGGGCTTCGTTCGGACAGAAGAGTGACCACATTTCGTTGTTTTCTACCCGTTGCATAAAGAGGTCGGGTATCCATACGGCGAAGAACAGATCGCGTGCGCGCATTTCTTCTTTACCATGGTTCTTCTTCAGATCAAGGAAATCAAAGATATCGGCATGCCAGGGTTCAAGATAAATAGCAAAACTTCCTTTGCGTTTGCCACCACCCTGATCAACATACCGTGCTGTCATGTCAAAGTTTCTCAACATCGGCACAATACCGTTGGATGTTCCACCGGTTCCCTTGATATAGGAGCCTTTGGCCCTAACGTTGTGAATACTTAGTCCGATGCCGCCGGCTGATTGCGAAATTTTTGCGCACTGTTTCAATGTATCGTAGATACCGTCGATACTATCGTCTTTCATGGTAAGCAAAAAGCATGAAGACAATTGTGGTTTTGGTGTTCCGGCGTTGAAAAGAGTTGGTGTCGCGTGTGTAAACCATTTTTCTGACAGCAGATTATAGGTCTCAATGGCTGCAGGAATATCTTCGCCATGAATGCCAACAGCCACACGCATCAGCAGGTGTTGCGGACGTTCAATAACTTTTCCATCGACTTTCATCAGATAGGAACGCTCAAGGGTTTTGAAGCCGAAGTAGTCGTATCCAAAGTCGCGGTCATATAAAATTGCTTCGTCTAGTTCTGCAGCGTGCTCCTTGATGACTTTCCAGGTTTCCTTGGAAATCAGGGGAGCATTTTCGCCAGTCTTTGGATCGACATACGTGTAAAGTCGTTTCATTGTATTGGAGAACGACTTACTGGTTACTTTGTGCAGGTTAGAGACAGCAATCCTTGCTGCTAACTTGGCAAAGTCAGGATGTCGGGTAGTCATCGTCGCAGCAATTTCGGCTGCGAGATTGTCCAACTCCTGAGTAGAGACACCATCATAAAGGCCATTGATCACCTTCATGGCCAATTCCACAGGGTTGACGAACTTGGGATCTAAACCATAACAGAGTTTTTCAATTCGGGCAGTGATCTTATCAAACTTAACTGATTCTCTGTGTCCGTCACGTTTTAATACAAGCATCTTAAGAAGAGGGGTTGTTGTGGGAAGAAAAGTTTAAAAAGTGATTGAATGTAATTAAAAATCTTCGTTCAGTGAAAACTTCGGCGTAGTTTCTTTTTCTGTGCTCGTCATTACTCCAGCCTTCTGGTACTCAGCTACAC
Organism: Chryseolinea sp.; assembly: GCA_041737945.1. GTDB lineage: Bacteria > Bacteroidota > Bacteroidia > Cytophagales > Cyclobacteriaceae > Chryseolinea. The sequence goes on along the minus strand of JBGSQQ010000024.1, from coordinate 207,318 downwards.
GTTTCTCAAAGAAATTGGTTTTACCTCTTAACGAAATCATCTCCATAAAATCGAATGGATTCGACGTGTTGTAGATTTTTTTCCCCACGAGTTCATTCAATAACCGGTCTGCTACAAATTCAATGTATTCGCGCATCTGAACGGCATTCATACCAATTAAATTTACCGGAAGCGCGTCAGTAACGAACTCTTTTTCAATTTCGACAGCATCCTTGATGATATCGATTACCATTTGTTCAGGCAATTTATTGATTACATGGCTCGTATAAAGATGGCAGGCAAAATCACAGTGTAACCCTTCGTCACGTGAAATCAATTCATTAGAAAAAGTGAGACCTGGCATAAGGCCGCGTTTTTTCAACCAGAAAATGGAACAGAAGGACCCTGAAAAGAAGATACCCTCCACAGCAGCAAAGGCAATTAGTCTTTCCTGGAAGGTTCCTTTTCCAATCCATCGGAGTGCCCATTCTGCTTTTTTCTTGACACAATCCATGGTTTCGATAGCATGGAAGAGTTTGTCCTTCTCCTTGGGATCTTTCACATACGTATCGATCAGTAGAGAATACGTTTCTGAATGAATGTTTTCTATCGCTATCTGAAATCCATAAAAGAATTTTGCTTCGGTATACTGCACTTCTGATATGAAGTGTTCGGCAAGATTTTCATTGACAATGCCATCACTTGCTGCAAAGAAGGCGAGGACATGGGTAATAAAATGTCTTTCTCCATCATTCAGATTAACCCAGTCTTTGAGATCCTGACCTAAATCTATTTCCTCTGCAGTCCAGAAACTGGCTTCCGCCTGTTTGTAATATCTCCAGATATCATGTTGACGGATAGGAAAAAGCACAAAACGGTCCTTGTTTTCTATGAGAATTGGCTCCTCGTGTTTTGTGTTGCTCATTTCGTTTCAGGTTTTAAGGGTTCCAAAATATCAAAAAGGGGCGCTAGCCAAGGCTAACACCAATTCACTTTCCATTAAAATCTTGTTTGCTTTGATGAGTCGGTTGAATACCCGTCCCTTTCAGCGCCAAGTGTACAAATGAAATAGAATGATGCTAATAATCAAAACCGTGTTTTTGAGCCAATTTGGACGATTGTGGAAAACTTGTTGATGTTTTGTGGAAAGATAAGTTGCTGTTAAATAGTCGCTTAATAGCCAGTCCTTACCGCATTTTATGAGATGGAATCGGGGGTTAAAAATTCTGAATTTTTTTTTTCAGCCCTGCGTGAGGCTTTGTTTGAAAATATTTAAAAACCCTCATTCCTATTTCCCGATTCTTTTTCTACCTTTGCAGTCCAATTTTTCAAAAGCTATGTACGCAATAGTAGACATTGCCGGTAAACAGTTCAAAGTGGCTAAAGATCAGTATATCTATGCCCCGAAATTAGAAGGAGAAGCAGGCGCAGCAATAAGCTTCGACAAGGTTCTCCTTATTGATGACGGAGGTACGGTTAATATTGGCGCCCCTACTGTTAATGGCGCAACAGTTTCCGGTAAAATACTGGAACATGTGAAAGGCAATAAGGTCATTATCTTCAAGAAGAAAAGAAGGAAGGGCTATGTTGTAAAAAACGGGCATCGTCAGCAGTATACGAAGGTGCAAATTGAAAGCATCGGATAATTTCCGGCAAAAAGAATAATCAACCCATAAACGAATAACGATATTCAATCATGGCACATAAAAAAGGCGAAGGTAAAGTAAAGAACGGCCGCGAATCGGAAAGCAAACGACTTGGTATCAAAGTTTTTGGTGGCCAGAAAGTTATTGCCGGAAATATCATTGTTCGGCAGCGCGGTACAAAGCACCATCCCAGTAAGGGTGTAGGCATGGGTAAGGATCACACCCTGTTTGCTTTAACCAATGGTGTTGTTGTCTTTAAAAAGAAAAGAGAAGGTAAGTCGTTTGTATCTATTGAACCAGTAGCTCAAGCGTAGTACCTGATTTCAGAATACAATAAAAGAGACACTCCACCAGGTGTCTCTTTTATTTTGTCTGCAGATTGATAACCGAAACGATGGGTTGGGGTTTATTTGCTGATCACTCAGATATATTGATCTTTGTTTTATGAATGTCAACAATAACTTGCTGCTTAAAGTAGCGAATAAGGAAAAGACAACGCGTACTCCTGTATGGTTAATGCGGCAGGCGGGAAGAATTCTTCCGGAGTACAGGAAGGTCAGAGCAATTGCGAAAGACTTTAAGACACTTGTCAAGACACCCGAACTGGCAGCGGAAGTGACGATCCAGCCCGTTGACATTCTGGGCGTGGATGCCGCTATTATTTTTTCCGATATTCTGGTAATCCCGGAGGCTATGGGGCTTAATTATATTATGGAAGAAAGCAAAGGCCCCTTTTTCCCCAACCGGATTACGTCTTCGAATGACTTAACTAACCTTCACATTGCCGACGCCGGAGAGCTTCAGTATGTTTTAGATGCTATTGCACTTACCAAGAGAGAGCTTAACGGTAAAGTACCCCTGATCGGATTTGCCGGCGCACCCTGGACTATTTTCTCCTATATGGTTGAAGGGAAGGGAAGTAAGACGTTCAGCGAGGCGAAAAAGATGCTGTATAAACAACCTGAATTTTCACACCAGCTCCTTCAGATGATTACGCAGAGCACTATTAATTATTTGCAGGGGCAGATCAAGGCAGGCGCAGACATCATTCAGCTTTTTGATTCGTGGGCAGGTATTCTCAGCCCGGACCAGTATGCTGAATTCTCATTAAAGTACATCAACCAGATTTGCGAAGCCATTCAGGGAGTTCCCAAAATTGTGTTTGCAAAAGGTGCGTTCTTTGCAAGAAGTGAAATGAACAACACCGGGTGCCAGGTAGTTGGACTGGATTGGAATATGGGGATTGAGGAATCAAAAAAACTGATGCCCGATAAAGTCCTGCAGGGAAATCTTGATCCGTGTGCACTCTATGGATCACTCGACGACGTTAAAAGGGAAACCAGGAAGATGTTAGATGCTTTCGGGACACATCATCATATCGCCAATCTCGGTCACGGGCTTTATCCGGATATCGAGGTCGATAATGTGAAATGTTTCATTGATACAGTTAAGGAATACAGGACGAGGAACTGATATTCTGCCCGAGAAAATCCTAAACAAATAGCTAAGACCGTAAAAGGGATATTCCGGAAGGAGTCATTTTTTAGACAGACTAATGCTCAAGCATTCGCAGGAGCGTTGTAAGCCGGCTTTTCAAATTTCGGCGGTCAACAATAAAATCAAGGAAACCGTGTTCCAGAACGAATTCTGCACTCTGAAATCCTTTTGGCAGGTCTTTGCCAATGGTCTCGCGGATAACCCGCGGCCCTGCGAAGCCGATCAATGCTCCTGGTTCTGCTATATTAAAGTCACCCAGCATAGCATAAGAGGCTGTCACGCCACCCGTGGTCGGGTCGGTTAACAGGGACAGATAGGGAATTTTTTTCTCGTCAAGCAAAGCAATTTTTGCGGCGGTTTTTGCCATTTGCATCAGTGACAATCCGGCTTCCATCATTCTCGCCCCTCCCGATCGCGAAATCATCAGGAAAGGTTTATTGTGCTGAAGACTATGATCCATGGCGCGTGCGATCTTCTCACCCACAACGGATCCCATGGAGCCGCCAATGAAACTGAAATCCATACAAGCTATTGTAATGTCCAGACCATTCATTTTGCCATAGGCAGTTCGGACAGCGTCTTTAAGTTGTGCTTTCTCCTGTGTCTCTTTAATTCGTTTGGGATATGGTTTCGTATCCTTGAATTTCAGTGGGTCAGCCGACTCCATGTTGGAATCCAGTTCCGTGAAACTATTTTCATCAAAGAGAACTTCAAAGTATTCATCCGATCCTATTCTAACATGATAATCTTCGTCAGGTACGACATAGGCGTTGTTCTTTAGTTCCCGCGTGTGAACTATTTTGCCTGCAGGTGATTTAAACCAAAGACCATCAGGAACTTCCCGTTTCGACTCGGTGGGAGTCAAAATTCCTTTATCACTGCGTTTGAACCATGACATAATTTGAAAGCTTTAGAAAAGAGAAGCCGATGACATTTGATGTCATCGGCTGGAAGGTATTATGCTAAGTCTACTGATTTATCAAGATAAACGTCCTGGATTGCATTCATGATTTCCACGCCTTCTTTTACCGGACGCTGGAATGCTTTACGGCCTGAGATCAAACCCATGCCGCCTGCACGTTTATTGATAACAGCAGTGCGTACCGCGTCTGCCAGGTCGCTGGCACCTTTCGACTCACCGCCAGAAGAGATCAAACCAGCCCGTCCCATAAAACAATTGGCAACCTGGTAGCGACACAGATCGATAGGGTGGTCGGAAGTTAGTTCGGTGTAAATTTTCTCATCCAGTTTTCCGTAGCTGCTCCCTCCGGTGTTCAGGGCTTTGTAACCTCCGTTGTTTGTGGCAAGCTTTTGTTTAATAATATCAGCCTGAATAGTTACGCCCAGGTGATTAGCCTGCCCGGTTAAGTCAGCTGAAGTGTGGTAATCAATACCGTCTTTTTTGAAGGCATTATTTCTGGTGTAACACCACAAGATAGTAGCCATGCCAAGGTCATGAGCACGCTCAAAAGCTTCTGCCACTTCGATGATCTGTCGTGTGGAGTTGTCTGAACCGAAATATATGGTTGCGCCTACAGCAACAGCACCGAGGTTCCAGGCATCTTCTACTGATCCAAACATAATCTGATCAGCTTTATTGGGGTAAGTAAGAAGTTCATTGTGGTTTATCTTAACTATAAAAGGGATTTTGTGAGCATATTTCCGCGACATCATCCCCAGGGCACCGAATGTGGTGGCAACCCCGTTGCAACCTCCTTCGATGGCGAGTTTTACAATATTTTCAGGATCAAAATAGGCAGGATTTTTGGCGAAAGACGCACCGGCACTGTGCTCGATTCCCTGGTCTATGGGAAGTATGGAGACAAAACCGGTATTGGCCAGACGTCCGGTTCCATACAGCGTTTGCAAAGAGCGCAATACCTGGGTATTGCGGTTTGTCTGAGCGAAAACTTTATCTACAAAATCCGGACTCGGTACTTGAAGTTGGTCTTTTGAAATGGTTTTACTTTTGTGCTGAAGCAGGTATTCTGCATCTTTCCCTAAGAGGTCAGCGATGTTTCTTGCCATAGTTGGTTTTTTAAGCGAGGAACAAAGTTATTAATTATTTAATAGTATGCTAATTCGCCCAAATTTCGCGGTTTTTTGAGCATTTCAATCGTATTCAACATACAATGAGAACGCGGCTAAAATTAAAAAAGCCACCCTGTTTTGGGTGGCTTTCTGACCTGTATGGATGTCTTAGACTTTTTCCTTGATGCGGGCAGCCTTACCGTGTTTACCTTTGAGGTAATAAAGCTTGGCTCGGCGCACGCTTCCTTGTTTTATAATTTCAACTTTGTCAATATTCGGAGAGACGATAGGGAAAATTCTCTCTACGCCTACACCGTTGGAAATCTTCCGTACAGTGAAGGTTTCACCATTCGTTCCGGTGCCACGGCGTTGAATCACGGTGCCCTGAAACTGCTGAATCCGTTCTTTGTTACCTTCCTTTATTTTCACGTGAACATTGATCGTGTCACCAGGCTTAAATCCGGGAATGTTCTCACGCACTTTAGCAAATTCCTGCTCTACAAGTTTAATTAAGTCGGCCATAACTCGATGGTTTGAAAATTGGACTGCAAATGTAGGGAAAGAAATGAAATTACTGAAACGGGAACCAGAATGTTTATTAAAATAGTGATTTAGAGCCCGTTGAGCAGTTCTGGCCTCTTTTTTTTCGTCCTTTCCAGCGATTGATCATGCCTCCAGGCCTCAATTTTGGCCTGGTGCCCCGAGAGGAGAATTTCGGGTACCTGCCAGCCCTTATATTCGGCAGGACGCGTATAAACCGGCGGTGCAATAAGGTTGTCTTGAAAGGAGTCATTCAGGGCTGAAGTCTCGTCGGATAAAACCCCTGGAATAAGCCGGATTATCGAGTCGGCAATAACAGCCGCTGCCAATTCTCCACCGGATAACACATAGTCACCAATACTTATTTCCCGGGTAATCAAATGCTCTCTGACCCGTTCATCCACGCCTTTATAATGTCCGCAAAGGAGGATGATATTTTTTTTCAGACTTAGCTGATTGGCCATTGACTGATTGAACTTATCGCCATCGGGACTTGTATAAATGATTTCATCATAGTCCCTCAATTTTTTCAGGGAGCTGATGCAATTGTCAATCGGTTCGATCATCATGACCATTCCGGCACCTCCTCCAAATGCATAGTCATCAGTATTTCGGTGTTTGCTGGTCGCATATGAACGGAGGTCAATGATGTTTACCGTCACCAACCCCTTCTCCTGTGCTCGCTGCAGAATTGAATCAGCGAAGGGGCTTTCTATGAGCCGCGGCAGACAGGTAATGATGTCGATATGCATGGCATTCTTAAATTTAGCAATGATCAATATCTAGTGATACTACTGAAGTTGAAAAGTACAAAAATCAGATATCCAGAAATCCCTCAGGCAGATTTACGGTTATCAGTCTTTTTCTTTTGTTGATGTTAATAATAAAAGGACTGTTTACAGGAACTAACACTTCCTTACCGCCGTGGTTAATCACCAAAAGCCGGTTTGTGCCTGCCTGCATGATATCAACAACGCTGCCCAATTCCCCCAGGTCCTCATCGGTTACCTTGAAGTCGATAATTTCATCGTTGTAGAATCCCGTCGGACCCGATTTGGCGCGGGCTGATTTTTGAAGAAACAGGCTTCGCTTTACAAGTTTTTCGGCAGCTTCAATAGAATCAACGTCTTCGAACTTAACAAATGCTTTTTTTCCATGGATCGACAGGGAATGCACAAAGTAAGGCACCAGCCTGTTATCAGTTTCCACAAAAACAGCAGGAATGCCAGGAAGATTGGGAGGCGCATCTTCTTCCAATGAGACGGTAACCTCGCCTTTCAGGCCATGTGTTCGCAGTATAAACCCTATCTTAAAACAAGAATCGATTTCCATATGTGTGACTAAATGAAAAATGCCAACGCGTTGCTACGCATTGGCATTTGAAATTCATCTCGGGTAAATTATGCCTGTTCAGTTGCCTCAGGAGTCGTCTCAGTCTCAGCTGAAGGTTCAGCTGCGGGTTCTGCTTCTGCAGGAGCCGGGGCCTGCGCTGCCACCTCTGCCTTCTTACGAATAGCTTCAGCGCGCGCTTCTTTGATCTTGGTTTCTGCGGCTTTGCGGGCTTTAGCGACAGCGTCTTTCGACTGAGTTGCCAGATCGCGTTTAGCCTCGATTTTTGCCTCTTTACTCTTCAACCACTCAGCCAATTTGCCGTCAGCCTGTTCTTGCGTCATGGCACCTTTAATAACACCAATCTGCAAGTGCTTTTTCATCATTATCCCTCTGTAGGACAGCATTGCCTTTACTGTATCTGAAGGTTGAGCACCATTCATTAACCAGGTAAATGCTTTTTCATCATTCAGGTCAATAGTAGCGGGAACTGTAAGAGGATTGTAGGTCCCGATTTTTTCAATAAAGCGACCATCACGTGGCGCTCTGGCATCTGCTACGACTACATCGTACATGGCCAGTTTTTTGCGGCCCCTGCGGGCCAGTCTGATTTTAACCATTACTGTTTTAGTTTAAAATACCGTGGATCTCGTCCATTTTTTTAAGGACCGCAAAGTTAATGGTTTTTTCGGGTTTTCAACCGGTGCTGCCAAAAGAGATAGTTCGGAATGCTTACAATTCCAAGATAACCGTTTACGCGATTATGCAGTTTTTATATCTTATGTCACTTCTTTACATTTGTTGGCTTTTCAAACGGTATTATGGATCAATTTTCGTATATCTCCAATGCAGATGTTGGTTACCTCGACCAACTTTATCAAAATTTCAAAGCGGACCCGGCTTCGGTTGACCCTAGCTGGCAGAAGTTTTTTGAAGGGTATGACTTCTCGGTTCAGCGCTTCGGAGAAAACGGTCATCGCACGGGTGACGATTCACTTTCTTTAAAAGAGACACAGGTCCGGAACCTGATATTTGTCTACCGTTCCTTCGGTCACCTCAAATCAAAAACAAACCCTGTTCGGGAGCGCAGAAACCATCATGTGAATTTTGATCACAAGAATGTTGGTTTGACCGATGCGGACCTCGATGTTGAATTTGATGTTGGCGCCGAAATTGGAATGGGCAGGGCAAGTTTGCGGAAGATCATTCAGAAACTAAATACAGTATATCTCGGTCCCATCGGTTTCGAATATAATTTTATTCGCAACGACGAGATAAGACAATGGTTTTTTCAAAAATGTGAACAGGAGTACTTTACCTACAACCCTTCTATCGATGAGAAGAAGGGAATACTTACTAAGTTAAATGAAGCTGTAGTATTTGAAAACTTCCTGCATACCAAGTTTCTTGGGCAGAAACGATTCTCCCTTGAAGGAGGAGAAAATACTATTCCTGCACTTCAGACAATCGTCAATAAAGCTGCCGAACTGGATGTTAAGGAAGTAGTCATTTGCATGGCTCACCGTGGCAGGTTAAATGTCCTCTCTAATATTCTCGGTAAAACTTATGAACAGATTTTTACGGAGTTTGAAGGAAATGTAAGCCCAGACCAAACAATGGGCGACGGCGATGTAAAATATCACCTGGGCTATTCCAGTCATATCAATACGCCGTCAGACAAAAAAATCTATCTGAAGCTTACGCCCAACCCGTCTCACCTGGAGGCAGTCGATCCATTGGTTATCGGTTATACACGTGGCCAGATTGATGATGAATTTAAAGGTGACCTCACGAAGGGGATGGCCATTTTAATCCACGGTGACGCAGCTGTCGCCGGACAGGGTATCGTGTATGAGTTATTACAAATGTCCGGATTGCCAGGATATACTACCGGAGGGACTATTCATTTCGTAATCAATAACCAGGTTGGATTTACAACGGATTACGATGATGCGAGAACGAGTATCTATTGCACGGACCTGGCAAAAATTGTTGATGCACCCGTACTGCATGTGAATGGTGACGATGCGGAAGCTGTAAGTTTTGCTTCAAAACTGGCAGTTGAATACCGGCAAAAATTTAATCAGGATATTTTTATAGATCTGTTGTGTTACCGACGTCACGGCCATAACGAGGCCGACGAGCCAAAATTTACACAACCAAAGCTTTACAACCTTATTGCAAAACACGAGAACCCACGAGAGATCTATGTGAAAAAGCTTGTGGACCGCGGTGATGTTGACGCGGCTCTGGCTGATGAAATGGACAAGAGTTTCAGGAACCAGTTGCAGGATCGGCTTAATGAGGTCAAACAAAAACCACTGCCCTACAAGCCTCAAAAAATGGAAGAGGAGTGGGATCAAATGCGTTGGGCTAAACCGGAAGATTTTGATAGCTCCCCTGAAACGGCCGTTGATCAAAGCGTTATCGACAAAGTCGGGAAAGCACTGACAACGATACCTGAAGGATTTAAACCGCTCAAGCAGATAGAGAAACTTCTTAAAGACAGAACGACTGCATTCTTCGAAGCAAAGGTATTGGGATGGGCAGAGGCCGAATTGCTTGCTTATGGGTCGTTGCTGCTGGACAAAACGCCAGTCCGAATGTCAGGTCAGGATGTGCGACGCGGAACGTTTTCGCACCGGCATGCTTATTTTTTCGATGCGAATACAAATGAACCCTATTGCGGACTGAATAACATTGAAAAGAACCAACTCAAATTCAATATCTACAATTCCCTATTATCTGAATTCGGAGTTTTAGGGTTTGAATATGGTTATGCCATGTCTTCGCCCCGTGCGCTTGTACTTTGGGAAGCTCAGTTTGGTGACTTTGTCAATGGAGCGCAGGTAATTATTGATCAGTTTATATCAAGTGCCGAGTCAAAATGGCAGTGTATGAATGGATTGGTCATGTTGCTTCCTCACGGTTATGAGGGCCAGGGACCTGAGCATTCAAGCTGCCGGCCGGAAAGGTTTCTTCAACTCTCCGCCGAGTACAACATGATTGTAGCGAATCCGACAACGCCGGCCAACTTCTTTCACTTACTAAGAAGGCAGGTAGCCTGGCCTTTCCGGAAACCATGCGTTGTCTTTTCTCCAAAGTCCCTGTTAAGACATCCGGCAGTCGTATCCCCCCTAAAGGATTTTACGGGAGGTGCGTTTGCTGAAGTGCTGGACGATCCGACAGTTTCAGCCAGGGATGTCAAAAGAGTTGTGTTGTGTTCCGGCAAACTCTATTATGATCTGCTTGAAGCGCAGCTAAAGAAAAAAACGAAAGACACAGCGATCGTACGCATTGAACAATTGCATCCCTTTCCTGAGAAACAATTGAAAAGTGTTCTTAAAAAGTATAAGGACGCCAAACTGGTCTGGGCGCAGGAAGAACCGGCGAACATGGGCTGCCTGTCGTACATTCTCCGGATGATGACAAAGTATGAACTGGAAATAATATCGCGCAAGGCTAGCGCTTCTCCTGCAACAGGCTATTCAAAAGTTCATAAGGTTGAGCAGGAGAAAATTGTTAATAAAGCACTGGATATATAACCTACAGGTATTAAGGACCTAGCAACATAAAAGTGGTTTCGCATCCTTAACATCATTTTAAAAATTAAACTTACAACTGAATGGCTATTCAAATTAAGGTCCCTGCAGTAGGAGAATCAATCACAGAAGTGACCGTCGCCAATTGGCTCAAAAAAGATGGTGATGTAGTCAAACTGGATGAAATTATTGCAGAGTTAGAATCCGACAAGGCCACATTTGAACTCACAGCAACAAGCGAGGGAGTGTTGAGAATATTAAAACCTCAGGGATCCACGGTTCCGATCGGCGAATTATTATGCGAGATTGATCCCTCTGGCCAGGCGATTTCTCAGCCTGCTTCAAATTCCGCCCCAAAACCTGCTGCCGCGCCAGCACCTGCCAAGCCAACGGGAGGCATCAAAGAAATGAAAGTTCCTACTGTTGGAGAGTCCATTACTGAAGTTACAATCTCGTCATGGCTTAAAAAGGATGGGGACATGGTACGGCTCGATGAAATTATTGCTGAAGTAGAATCCGACAAAGCGACCTTTGAGTTGCCGGCAGAGGCAAATGGTATTTTGCGAATTGTTGCCAAGGAGAAAGAATCATTACCCATCGGCGGGTTGATTTGCAAAATTGAAGTCACCGATGGTGCGGCAGCTCCTGCTTCGACTCCGGTGGCGACAGCTACTGGGTCCGTTGCACCCTCGGGTGATAAATCATACGCAGATGGCCATCCTTCGCCAGCAGCAGCAAAAATTCTGGATGAAAAAGGAGTCGCACCTGCTCAGGTTCAGGGATCAGGTGTTGGCGGGAGGATCACCAAGGAGGACGCGCAAAAAGCGCAGCCTACCCAGTCACCTAAACCTTCGGAGTCTAAACCGGCACCTCTTGCCCCTCCGGTAATCAATGCGGGAGGTGCGCGCAACATCAGGAACGAAAAGATGACATCACTTCGAAGGACCATTGCGAAGAGATTGGTAGCCGTCAAGAATGAAACAGCCATGCTTACCACTTTTAACGAGGTGGATATGAGACCAATTATGGACCTTCGATCAAAGTATAAAGAACAATTCAAGGAGAAATTTGGCGTTGGGCTGGGCTTTATGTCCTTTTTTACGAAGGCAGTATGCGTTGCATTAAAAGAGTTTCCGGCTGTAAACGCATCAGTCAGTGGCGATGAAATCGTTTATCATGACTATTGTGACGTTTCAATTGCAGTGTCCACCCCACGCGGACTGGTGGTGCCGGTAATACGAAATGCGGAGTTACTATCGTTCCATCAAATTGAAAGCGAAGTTGGCAGGTTAGCATCCCGTGGCAGGGATGGTAAACTTTCTATTGATGAAATGACTGGCGGAACTTTTTCAATTACCAATGGAGGCGTGTTTGGTTCAATGTTATCAACACCCATATTGAATCCCCCTCAATCAGCTATTTTGGGCATGCATAATATTGTTGAAAGACCGGTAGCGAAGAATGGAGAGGTAGTAATCAGACCAATAATGTACCTGGCATTATCTTATGATCATCGGATTGTAGATGGTCGGGAGTCCGTTAGTTTTCTCGTTAGGGTGAAGGAAATGTTAGAAGATCCGGGACGATTGATCCTGGGAGTTTAATAACAGCCTTAGGCGCAACTGATGGCTTAAGGCAGATGTGAAATTATAAATCCGGTACTTCGTGCCTTGTTGAAAAACCTCAAAATTTTGAACAGATTTAAAATCACGCTTTATGCAATATAATGTTACAGTCATTGGGTCCGGACCTGGCGGATATGTCGCGGCAATCCGGTGCGCTCAACTCGGGATGAAAACAGCCATCATTGAAAAATATGACACCTTGGGTGGCACCTGTTTGAATGTGGGATGTATACCGTCAAAAGCATTATTGGATTCATCTGAGCATTTTCTGAATGCTAAAGAGCATTTCGCGGAACATGGCATCGACATTTCTACGCCGAAAGTGAATATCGGCCAGATGATCAAACGAAAGAGTGCCGTCGTAAAAGCAAACGTTGATGGCATTGCCTACCTGATGAAAAAGAATAAGATCGATGTCCACTACGGTTTGGGTTCGTTCGTGGATAAGAATACAGTTAAAATAGCGGCAACGGATGGTAAAGAAACTACCATCACCACTGAAAAAGTGATCATTGCCACCGGGTCGAAACCCACACCATTACCATTTGCAGCTTTTGACGGAAAGAGAATAATTTCAAGCACTGAAGCACTCGAGCTGAAGGAAGTTCCTAAGCATTTGATCGTCATCGGTGGCGGCGTTATTGGTATGGAGCTTGGATCCGTCTACGCCCGTCTGGGTTCTAAAGTGACAGTGGTAGAATTTCTTGACAGCCTAATCCCGACGATGGATGGAACAATGGGAAAAGAATTGCTGAAAGTTGCGAGGAAACTTGGAATGGAAGTTTTCACGGGCCATAAAGTTATGGCAGTAGAATCGAAAGGGAATGAGGTGACTGTTAAGGCAGAGGCAAAGAATGGGGGGACAGCCCTGGAGTTTAAAGGAGACTATTGTCTTGTCAGCATTGGCCGCAGACCGTATACTGATGGTTTGGGTCTTGATAAGATTGGAATAGAAACAGTTAAAGGTCAGATACCCGTCAACGACCACCTGAAGACCAGCATAGAAAATGTCTGGGCAATTGGCGATGTTGTGCGCGGCGCAATGCTCGCTCACAAAGCCGAAGAGGAGGGAGTTTGTGTTGCTGAACAAATCGCAGGACAAAAACCTCATATCAACTACCTTCTGATTCCAGGGGTGGTGTACACCTGGCCGGAGGTCGCGAGTGTTGGTTATACGGAAGAACAACTAAAGGAACAGGGTAGGCAATACAAAACAGGTAATTTTCCCTACAAGGCGCTTGGCAGAGCTCGTGCGAGCATGGATACCGATGGCCTCGTGAAAGTATTAGCTGACAAACAAACTGATGAAATTCTTGGTGTGCATATTATTGGCGCACGGGCGGCCGACATGATCGCAGCTGCCGTAACCGCGATGGAGTTCCGGGCCTCCGCTGAAGATGTGGCACGAATGTCACATGCACACCCGACCTATATGGAGGCGGTTAAAGAGGCCTGCCTGGCGGCTACAGCGAACAGACCTATTCATTTATAGGCCAAACGACCATAAAACTTACATGCGTAGTCTTATGAATTTATCCCGCTCGGGGAAGGATCGTGCCTTCTCTAATTTTACGGAAAGATTTATTTCGTGAAGGGTATAACCGCAACGGGTTCTATTGAAGATTTTGCAAAAGAAAAAAGGGAGAAGCTTTTCGTAAGGGTCACAATTTTCGGGATTCTGATGAGCTTGTTTCATGTTGTTGAAGACCTCTATGCCGGGACCGACATCGCCCCGTTCGTTGACGGACTGATCTCCCTGGTACTCATATTTTCGTATTGGCTCCACGGTCGTGGATATCAAAATGCGGCAAGAATTATCGGCTTGACATTTCTAAACGTATGTTTCGCTGTATATGCGTGTATTGTGCCCCAGGAGGTGGGAATATATTTCTTTTATTTTCCTCTTATGGCCATCTCCATGGCAATCTTTGGTAAAACGGAAAGAATAATGCGAACGTCCTTTGTATTGCTTTCCGGCGGTTTGCTCGTTTCATTGTTCCTGAGTGATTTTGATTTGATTGGAACGTTTGAAATCTCAGCGCCCAATGTGGAGATATTCTTCTTCATCAATCTGATATCCAGTGCCATCATTCTGATAACGTCCATTAATTTTATACTTACCATTAATGAACAATCCGAAGAGCGTTTGCACGTGTTAGCTGAGGAAGTGAAAAGAAAGAACATTGACCTGGAGAAAACCAATGCTGAGCTCGATCGTTTTTTTTATAGCACATCCCACGATCTAAGGTCACCACTGCTTTCTATCAAGGGATTGGTGAACATTGCCAAAAACGAGTCCGCTGAAGCGAAGATAAAACAGTACCTCACCATGATGAACGACCGGGTAGACAAACTCGACTTGTTTATTAAAGACATTATTGACTATTCAAAAAATACGAGGACCGAGGTCAAACCAGAAAAAGTGAATGTGGCGAGGCTGCTTGAGGAGGTTCAGGAAAACTTCCAGTTTCTGGAAGGCGCAGACAAGATCAAATTTCAGAATGAAATAGGAGTCAAAGAAGCTGTGACGGATAAAACCAGGTTAACGGTAATTCTCAACAACCTGATCTCCAATGCAATCAAATACCATCACTATGATCGGACTGATCCCTGGATCAAAGTGGTCATGCACAACGGCAATCAGACGCTGGGTATTGTTGTTTCCGACAACGGACCTGGGATAGAAGTAGAGCGCCAAGCGAAAATTTTTGACATGTTTTACCGCGGCACAGAGCGGTCGAAAGGTTCCGGCCTCGGTCTCTATATTGTAAAAGAAACCATCGCGAAAATGAATGGCACAATAAAGGTGGAGTCAGTAGAGGGAGAAGGCACGTCATTCATTGTTAAGTTGCCCGTTACCGCAATACATAATTTAAACTAGACCGTATCAACAAGGATGCTGCAACAGGGATGAGCGCAGTATTCAACGCTTGCGGAAGTGCCCACCACGTGACTAGCAACAATCCCTGCAGAATGGCTATCACCAAAAAGTATTTCTTTAACCAGGATGGCTTTTTTATAAAAGCAACTACGGCGATGGGATTCGTTGGTATAGCCCATAACAAGTTGAAATTATAGGCTGAATCATTATGATCTGTAAAAAGCCAAAGAAAAAGCAACAGTGCTCCGATAACGCCCGTGCTGCCGAAAAGAATTACATCCAGCCATACAGATAACTTCTTTCTCTTATAGTCCAGGATGCTGATTGCCAGACAAATCAGCGCAATTACACTAAATACAAAAACGGGATGTGGCAATCCTTTTGGAAGCGCTTCCTCTACGGGATCGTATACACGTATCTTTTCCCTCACAAGCGGTACAGCACTGCCCGCTTGCCGGACTGAAGCATGGTCGAAACCTGATTCTACATAGTCCGGGAGAAACATATATTCGGACGGTGCTGCCTTTTTGTCGATTGGCAACCCAAGGCCTATATCGATTCCCAGGTCACCCCATGGTTGATACTTCAAATAAATGTCAGTGAGTTCCCGGATAGTATAATCTGTTGTGATGTATGAACCATCAAAATTCACTTCATCCCCAAGGGCATCAATCACAACATCTCTGATTTTTGTGGCGCAGTTGTTATAAAAATAATCGTATCGGTAATGGACATTTTCCGGCAACGCATTCCACTGCAGATAGTCGTAAAGTTTTTGCTTCTGCGGTTCGGTGAGATTCAGCACTTGTTCATGGACTTTCCTGTTATAGTGGATATAATAATTCCGAAACGGCTGATAGTCGTTAGTTCCCAGACTGTAGTACAAATATCCTTTCGCGAAATTCAGGTAGAAGTTAGGTTGGTCGAAGTCAAAAACCCCATAATGGTAGGCATCATCAATCCGTTGAACCGGGTCGTATATTCTGAAGGCGCTATGCCCGAAGGCGGAAAAAAGCTCTCCCTGAAACGGTCCAAAGGTGACCACAGAAATGGTGGCCTGGTCAGATAGCTGCTGTCCAAATACACTAGTGGTTGAAAGAACGATAAGGAATATCCTGACGAGAGATTTCATGGGGTGAAATTAGACCTGCAAGATATAAACCTCTTTCAATTTCCTGAATATTCAGAATCATAGAATTGGTCTTCAGCAAATGCTCAAATGAGCGCACCGTTAAACTGATTTTGAAGGATTTCTTATTTTATACTTACTTTGTCACGATCCACAAGCAAATGAAGTTTACGGTCCAAGACAGTCTTAAGGTTATTTCAAAAAGCTCTTTTGCCCGTGTACTCAATGCGTCCCGTATTTTTTCCAGTTATCATACTTCCAGGTTTTCAGGCCAAGCCGCTATTCGGGGAATGCCGCTTAGTATTTCGATTGAACCAACGACATCCTGTAATCTTCGTTGTCCGGAATGCCCAAGTGGTCTGCGGTCGTTCACCCGACCAACGGGTATGCTTGATCACACATTGTTCCGAAGCGTAATTGATCAACTGGCTCCAACGCTTAGTTATCTTACTTTTTATTTCCAAGGCGAGCCTTTTCTGAATCCTCAATTCCTGGACATGGTGAAGTACGCTTCTAAAAAAGGAATCTATACGGCCACATCAACTAACGCACACTTTCTGAACAGTGATACTGCTTTGGCTACAGTGAAGTCATCATTGGATCGGCTGATTATCTCGATTGATGGTACCACCCAGGACACCTACCAGTCCTATCGGGTTGGCGGATCTCTGGAGAAGGTTGTGGAAGGTGCAAAAAACATAATACGTTGGAAGAAGGAATTAAGGTCCGCTACACCACATATCATTTTTCAATTCCTGGTCGTCAGGCCCAATGAGCATCAAATTCCACATGTATATTCTCTGGCAAAAGATTTAGGAGTGGATCACGTGGAATTAAAAACCGCCCAGATTTATGATTATAAAAACGGTTCTGATCTAATTCCGACTCAAGAACGCTACTCGCGTTACCGGAAGCAGAAAAATGGCACTTACGAAATCAAAAATAAACTGCTGAACGAATGCTGGAAGATGTGGCACAGCTGCGTGATCACGTGGGACGGAAAAGTAGTCCCCTGTTGTTTTGACAAAGATGCCCACTTTGTACTTGGAGATCTCAATAAGAATTCGTTCAGGGAAATCTGGACTAGCGATGCGTATAATGAATTCCGGAATTCTTTGATGAGATCGAGGAGAGAAATCGAGATTTGCAAAAACTGTACAGAAGGCACCGAAGTGTGGGTGTAAAAAGTTATTTGACCAGACTACGAATTTGGTTATAAACCCTCTTTCTTAATCTGAGCCTCAATCTTTTCAAAGTCCACTGCCCCGCATTTTCCGCAACCAGAATCACAACTTGATTTTGCCATGAAACTTCTATAGATCAAGCGACCAACGTAATAAACCGCTCCCAAAAAAATTATACCTACAAATATTTGCTGCAGCATGGTCGTAAAATTACGTATTCAATACTACTAACGCAGCCTGGTGCCAAATAATTTCATTGTGGTATCTGTCCGGTGGCGGACAAAACAGGATATATGTGTACAGGGTTCGTTAAGAAAGGCCTTTAAAACAGCTTGAATAACTCATTTATCGTTGTGGCACTTATATTGGACGTTACAGGCGATCATTCAATCCATGGGTATGCTGAAGAATTATTTTAAGACCGGATTACGAAATCTCATGCGTGAAAAAGGCAGCACGCTAATCAATATTTCAGGTCTCACTTTGGGGATTACGTGCAGCCTGGTTCTATACCTGTTAATCGGGCACCTTTCCAGCTTTGACGACTATCACTCCAGGCGCGATAGAATTTATAGGATCGTTCATCAATCCGACGGTAATCAGGGCAAGAACTATACTTCGGGGGTGCCGTCTGTTTTGCCGGATGCCTTTAAAATTGACTTTCCGGAAGCAGAGGAGGTAGTATTTACTTCTTACCGCGCAGGGAGCATGGTCACCATCCCCCAACCCAATGCGGAACCGAAGCGATATACCGAAGAAGCAGGCGTGGTATTTACTCAATCTAACTTTTTTAAAATTTTTGATCGCTCTATTCTTGCCGGCGATGCGGAAAAAGGATTGGATAATCCCAATGAAGCGATCCTGTCAAAGCGGTGGGCATTAAAGTATTTTGGGAAGGAGGATGTTATCGGGGAGGTCGTAAAGTTTGAGGCTCATGACTATAAGATCACGGCCATCATGGAAGATTTTCCCAGCAATACCGATTTCCCATTTGACTTGATGTTGTCTTATGCAACCATTAAGAAACAAAGTGAAGAAAATGGCTGGAACAGTATATGGAGTGATGAGCAATGTTATTTCTTGCTTAAAGAGGATGAGTCTATAGCAGGCATTGAAAGTCGTATGGCTGCTTTTACGGAGAAACACAAGGGAAAGGAGCGGCCTGATAATTCAATGTTTTTGATTCAGCCCTTAACCGAGTTGCATTTTGATGAGCGTTTTGGTGTTTACTCGTACAATACGGTTGAAAGAAGTATTCTCATTGCTTTTGGTGTTATTGCTCTCATTCTTATTGTTACAGCCTGTATTAATTTTATCAATCTGTCGACGGCAGAAGCAATCAATCGTTCCAAAGAAGTCGGTATCCGCAAGTCATTGGGTAGCACCCGAGGTCAGCTGATCCGTCAGTTTTTAGGAGAAACCACACTCATTGCCGTTTTGGCAATGCTGGCTTCACTCGCATTTGCGCAACTTTCCCTTACCTTACTAAACCCATTTCTTGAACTGGACCTTTCATTAAGATTTGGCCGTGATGGTTCTTTGTGGATTTTCATTCTACTAGCAACGGCCGGCATTGCAATCTCTTCCGGTTTGTATCCAGCATTTGTAGTTTCAGGATTTCATCCGGCACTTGCGCTGAAGAATCTCATAAGCAATAAAAATTCATCGGGTTATACGTTGCGCAGAGCTTTAGTGGTGACACAATTTTTCATTTCTCAGTTTTTTATTATTGGTACGATTGTCGTCATCAATCAAATCAATTATTTCCAAAGCAAGGATTTAGGATTCAGGAAGGATGCGATCATTGTTGTTCCAATACCGGAAAGCTTGGATCCTGCGTCAGGGGACGGTTCAGCTAAAATGCGAACCCTTCGCGACGAACTTGCGCAGGTTGCCGGTGTCGAAAGAGCAAGCTTAAACAGCGCCCCGCCATCTTCGGGCAATGTATCCGGCACTCACTTTAAAATTGAGGGGACGGATGAAACCTTCGGAACGCAGGTGAAGCAAGTGGATGGAAATTACTTAGACTTGTTCGGGTTAGAATTGCTGGCCGGGAAAAACATTCCGGACCTGGATACGGCCACTGGCTTTCTCGTAAATGAAAAACTTGCACATACCGTTGGATTTAAGATGGCTGATGAAATTGTTGGCAAAATGATCAATGTATGGGGCAGGAGTTTTCCCGTTGTTGGGGTCGTGAAGGATTTTCACACTGTGTCACTCCGCGAGCCGATTGAAGCTACACTAATGATGAACCGTATTAGCGGCTATAAAACGTTAACCCTTCAAGTAGGCCATAGGGAAATCCAGCAAGTTCTGGATGAATTGAAGGATAAATGGCAGGCCGCCTATCCGGAGCATATATTTGACTTCCAATTCCTGGATCAGCAAATTCAGGAATTTTATGAAGGTGAAAAGAAAATGTCGGTGCTCCTCGGTGTTTTTTCCTCCATCGCCATCTTGATCGGATGTCTGGGGCTGTTTGGTTTGGCAACTTTTATGGCTAATCAGAAGACTAAAGAAATCGGTGTGCGTAAGGTCTTGGGCGCATCAGTTGAAAGTATAGTGTTGTTGTTCTCCCGCGAATATGTCAGACTGATCTTGTTTGGATTTTTACTTGCTGCTCCGCTGTCATGGTTTGTTATGAATAAATTTCTGGAAGAGTTTGCCTACAAGATTGAGATTGGTCCTGGCACTTTTATCATTGGTTTGGGAGCCACCTTATTCATTGCCATGTTTACAGTGGGGTACAAATCACTCAGGGCTGCTATTGTAAACCCGGCAAAGTCATTGAGGTCTGAATAAGGCAATTCATATTTTTCAAATGCCCCGGACAAAAAAAAGAACCCTTCGTGCTCCGGAGGGTTCTTTTTGACCAGTTAAACTACTGACTGAGTTTATTACTTTTTACTATCATTTACTTCTTCATACTCCACGTCTGAAACATTATTGGCATCAGCGGAAGGTCCACCGGCATTTTGCGAAGGTCCATCGCCAGCATCAGCACCGGGAGCAGATCCGGATGCCGCATACATTTCAGCAGAAGCAGCTTGCCACGCAGTATTTAATGCATTCATGGCATTATCGATACCTGCTAGATCCTGACTTTTATGAGCGCCCCGCAGATTTTCAAGCGCGGTGTTTATGGCACTCTTGTTTCCTTCAGACAGCTTTTCTCCGTATTCGTTTAGTTGTTTTTCAGTTTGGAAGATCAAGGAATCGGCCTGGTTGACTTTTTCAACCGTTTCTTTCACCTTCTTGTCGCTTTCAGCATTAGCTTGAGCTTCTTGTTTCATCTTCTGAATATCAGCATCTGTCAATCCGGAAGATGCTTCAATCCTGATCTTCTGTTCTTTGCCAGTTCCTTTGTCTTTAGCCGACACGTGCAGGATACCATTCGCATCAATGTCAAAAGTAACTTCGACTTGAGGTAATCCACGCGGTGCCGGAGGAATTCCATCCAGGTGGAACCTGCCGATCGTTCTATTGTCTTTTGCCATCGGACGTTCCCCCTGTAATACATGTATTTCGACAGAGGGCTGGTTGTCTGAAGCTGTTGAGAACACTTCCGATTTCTTGGAAGGAATCGTAGTATTTGATTCAATCAATTTTGTAAATACACCTCCGAGTGTTTCGATGCCTAGCGAAAGTGGAGTGACGTCTAAAAGGAGTACATCCTTTACTTCACCCGTTAATACACCACCTTGAATAGCAGCACCGATCGCCACCACTTCATCAGGATTTACACCTTTGGAAGGTTTCTTACCGAAGAATTTTTCTACTTCTTCAACAATCCGCGGGATACGTGTTGATCCGCCAACGAGAATCACTTCGTCAATTTGCGACACGTTGATTCCGGCGTCAGCCACAGCCTTACGGCAAGGTTCGAGTGTTCTCCGTACAAGGTCATCGACCAGTTGCTCAAATTTCGCGCGGCTTAGTTTTTTAACTAAATGTTTAGGAACTCCATCGACAGACGTAACGTATGGTAAGTTAACCTCTGTTTCCATAGAACTTGACAATTCTATCTTAGCTTTTTCAGACGCTTCTTTGAGGCGTTGAAGAGCCATTGGATCTTTGCGCAAATCAACGTTTTCTTCTTTCTGAAATTCATCGGCCAACCAGTTCATGATGCGCATGTCGAAATCATCACCGCCAAGGTGAACGTCACCATTGGTGGATTTCACTTCAAAAACACCTTCACCAAGTTCAAGTACTGAGATATCGAAAGTACCGCCGCCCAAATCATAGACAGCAATTTTCATATCATGATTCTTCTTGTCGAGACCATAAGCCAATGCGGCTGCCGTTGGCTCGTTAATAATTCGCTTAACATCAAGCCCGGCGATCTGGCCAGCTTCTTTGGTTGCTTGCCTCTCTGCATCGTTGAAGTAAGCAGGAACAGTAATAACTGCTTCAGTCACGGTTGTGCCAAGGTAGTCTTCGGCTGTACTCTTCATTTTCTGAAGAATCATCGCTGAAATTTCCTGTGGAGTGTAAAGTCTGTCACCAATTCGTACGCGTACGGTATTGTTATTACCGGATTCAATCTGATAAGACACCATTTTCTTTTCGGAGCTTACTTCATTGAAGTTTTTACCCATGAAGCGCTTGATCGAAGAAACCGTGTTCGTAGGATTCGTAATCGCCTGACGTTTGGCAGGATCACCAACCTTCCGTTCTCCTTTTCCATTATCCAAAAAGGCAACGATGGAAGGAGTGGTTCTGCGCCCTTCGCTATTGGCAATCACCACAGGTTCGCTGCCTTCCATGACGGATACACACGAGTTGGTGGTTCCTAAGTCAATTCCAATTATTTTTCCCATATGTTCAATATTTTGAGTGTTCTAAGAATAAATCCCTTCCTTCAATGGTTATGCCAAGGGTAGTTATTGCTGTAAAAGTGACACAATGACAGAAAAAGTCAATGGGCGCTGTCCTAAAGGCTACGGTTTGACCCGCTTATTGCCGGTATTTGTGACAACTGGTGCCGTTAAGCCGGACACCAGATTTTAACAGAACTTATTGTGACCAGGAGGTTGGGGTCCTATCCCAGCGGTGTGTCTTGAGCTGCTTGAGAAGATTTTGGCTCAATTTCTGGCCATCGCTGGTTGCCATGTTGGCGTCTACATTCCTGAGTTTTCGCATCCCTGGAATTATGGTGTGAACATCATCGCTTGCAAGTATAAACCGAAGCGCCATTTCTGGCATTGTCATCCCATCGGGAATGACAGGCCTTAATGCCTCGGCGTGCTCGACACTGGAATGAAGGTTGGCGGGTACAAAATAGGTGGATCGCCAATCGTCCTTCGGAAAAGTGGTCTCTTTCGTAAGGGTGCCAGTTAATGTCCCTTCATCGAAGGGAACACGGGCGATAACTCCGATATCAAGTTTGCGACAAAGCGGGAAAAGATTATCCTCCGGGGCCTGATCAAAAATATTATAGATTACCTGAACGGTATCGATCAGCCCTGAATGCAGTGCCTGCAGCACATTATCGGGCTCCCATCGGTTCACGCTTATGCCGAAGTGTTTTACTTTTCCGTCCTTTTTCAGTTTTTCAATTCCGATTTTCCAATCGTCATGATCGGCCCAACTGTCATCCCATACGTGGAATTGCTGCAAGTCAATACATTCAAGGCCCATATTCTTCAGACTCTTTTCGGTGTACTCGATTATATGAGCCATCGGATAACAGTCCTCCAATGCATAGTCGGGCTTCGCCGGCCATTTAAAATTTTTCGCGGGAATCTTTGTGGCGCAATACAATTGTTTATTCGCATTACGCCGCAGGAGTTCGCCAAGGATCTGTTCGCTCTTGCCGGCGGCATATGCCCAGGCCGTGTCAAAGAAATTGCAGCCTGATTCTACCGCACGATCAAGCGCTAATTCAATCTCTTTTTGGTCCGACCCGGTCCATCCTGCCAGGCCCCACATGCCATAACCGATTTCACTTACTTGCCAATTGGTTCTTCCAAATCTTCTGTATTGCATGGTTTCTAATGGTTGACGTTGCCGGACGAATGATACAAATATATCAATGACGAGGAGCACTATGGCAGCCGATTAAATACATTACGGCATATTTCGTCATATACTTCCTCAACACCAGTGAGGAAATTTACCATCCCACTTTATGGCCAAAGCATGTAATCACAATTTTTTTACCTTTGCGGCCGTCAAGGCTAGGCACAAATAAACAAGGGAAATGACTTTAGAGCAGGAAATTGAGAAACGTCGGACATTCGGAATCATTAGTCACCCGGATGCCGGGAAAACTACCCTGACCGAAAAGTTGTTGCTTTTTGGGGGTGCCATCCAAAAGGCAGGAGCTGTTAAATCCAGTAAGATAAAGGATCATGCCCGGTCTGACTGGATGGAGATTGAAAAGCAAAGAGGTATTTCGGTGGCGACATCCGTTATGGGCTTTAACTATAAGGATGTTAAAATCAATTTACTGGACACACCCGGTCACCAGGATTTTGCGGAAGATACCTATCGAACCCTGACTGCGGTTGACAGCGTTATTCTCGTGATCGATTGCGTAAAAGGTGTGGAGATTCAGACCGAGAAGTTGATGGAAGTGTGTCGTATGCGAAACACACCCGTAATTTGTTTCATCAATAAACTTGACCGCGAAGGCCGCGATCCATTTGAGTTATTAGACGAGATCGAAGAGAAACTCAGCATTAAAGTGCGTCCGTTGAGCTGGCCCATAAGCATGGGAAAAACCTTTAAGGGTGTTTACAACCTGTACGAAAAGAGTTTGCATCTTTTCACCGGAAGCAAAACAAAGGTAGAAGAGGGCATTCAGATTACAGACCTTTCGGATATTACAATTGATGACTATGTCGGGGACACCAATGCCAAACAGCTTCGTGCCGATATAGAATTGATTGACGGCGTTTATCCTGACTTCGAAGTTGAGAAATATCTGGCTGGCAAGGTTGCTCCAGTGTTTTTTGGAAGTGCAGTGAATAATTTCGGCGTAAAAGAACTTCTGGACACTTTCATCCGGATTGCTCCGCCGCCAATTCCACGAGAGACCACCTTGCGCATTGTCGAGCCTGATGAAAAGAAGTTCTCTGGTTTTGTCTTTAAGATTCATGCCAATATGGATCCTAAACACCGGAACAGAATTGCATTTCTTCGTATATGCTCCGGCCAATTCGAGCGTGGAAACAACTACTACCATGTACGCCAGGACAAGAGCATTCGGTTTTCCAACGCAACCGCCTTCATGGCGCAGGACCGGGAGACGGTGGATGAGGCCTGGCCAGGAGATATCGTAGGTATTTTCGATACTGGAAATTTGAAAATAGGAGATACACTTACTGAGGGGGAAAAACTGACTTATACCGGTATTCCGAGTTTCTCTCCGGAAATTTTCAAAGAAGTGGTGAACATGGATGCGATGAAAACAAAGCAGCTGGAAAAAGGACTGCTTCAACTGATGGAGGAGGGCGTTGCGCAGTTGTTTACCTATGAAATGGGCAAACGAAAAGTGGTAGGCGTCGTGGGCGCACTTCAATTCGAGGTAATCCAGTTCCGGTTAAAGAATGAATATAGCGCGACGGTACAGTTTGTACATCAAAACATATACAAAGCATGCTGGATCAGCAGTAAGGATCCAAAGAAATTAGCCGAGTTCCTTGATTCAAAACAGCGCCATATTGCACGTGACAAGGATGATAAGTTGGTATTTATGGCGGAATCCAGAGCCTGGCTTCAGATGGTGCAGGATAATTTCCCCGACATCAACTTTCACTTTACTTCTGAGTTTTAAGAAGGAATTATTTGAGCCCAATATTCCAAAATGTATTAGCGGGCTTCCGTGATGACGATAGGTTTTCGGCTGTATCGAACGAGTATCCAACCCACCATGATAAGGACAATTCCAACGGAAACACAGATAAAGTGGAGGAAGTAGATGGTTTGAATAAGCAGAATTTGTATCAGTATCCATCCCGTTAGAATGGCTCCTTGCGCAATCACCAACCAGGGGTACTGTTTGAGCTTGAGCAGAAGGGCAATAAACGCAAAAGCGCTCAACAGACCATTTGCGATGAACAATATAAATCCTGGAATACGATAATCAACGAACGGCGTGTGTTTTAACCACTCCATTGACAATTGGATGCTGCTTCCATCCGGATAAAGCATAAGGTTCCATCCACCATACAAGGCACCTATTCCATTAAAAAGGAGAAGAATGGAAACCAGTATATTCAGGAAGGTTTTCATAGCACATTTTGTTTACTATAAGAATCTATAACCCCTTGCTTGTACCCGGTCACTGCCAGGAGAGCGCATCATTGAATGCAATGAAGCAAAAAATGAATTTCGCGTCGAATGATAAAAATCAAGGGAAGGAAATGATTTTGGTCAGTCGTTTCAATCGCACAGGACGAGAGCAGGTGTGTACGCGCAAATTGGTATAGGAGATTATCCAGGTGATGTGATTTTCGCGGGATACCTTTGGGTTACTCAGCCGAATAATCGACTATTTTCACTTTCAGCGCCTCCGATATAGCATTAAGTCTTGCGACCAAATCAGACTTGTTGTCTTTCGTAAGCAGGTGGATCTTGTTCTGTTCAGAAAATTTCAGATATCCGTCATAAACTTCTTTTTGTATGGTGGATGAAGCCACCCGGACGCGCATGGTCTGACTAACTTTACTTTTTTTAATAAACAGGTATTCGATATTTTCGAACCCGGCTTTTTCTCCGTGTTTCAGTCCGAGAATCCACACATAGTCGTGGTAGGTTTTTTTGTCAAAGTTAATGGCAAGACGGTAATGCGTTGTCACGAGTGTCAACCCTACAACCACCAGGACAACTCCGATTACCGGACTGCCTGAGACCACAAGAGCAAGGCCACCGACGCCGGAAAGGGCACCAAAAAAGATAAATGTCAAGGGAAAATAGAGGGAAGTTCTGATATCAACGTTGTTCATGGAACATTGGGTTAGTTTCTATGCAAACAGGAAATTGTAAGCAAGCCTATTCGTTCTTTTCCAATTCGTTAAGGAATCCGGTAATTGCGTCCAGTTCGGCTTCCGCATTGTCGTGCATCGTCGAATGGCCCGCACCTCAGATCACCACAAATCGTGAATTTGGAGTAAGCCCATGGTAGTAGTTAACGGTACCCGGTCTTGCGGCATCAAATTCACCAGTAGTATAGAGGACGGGAATTTTGACTTTTGTCAGGTCCGCTGTTCTGTCGTAATTCTTCAACGTGCCACTTGCGGAGAATTCACTTTTCCCCCACATAAATTCGTAAACATTTTTTCCTGATTCAGCATTGCTTTTCGCGACATCTTCGGATACAGGTTGTTTTCGGTTATAGAAGTTATTACTGTAGACCTTAATGGCGGCAACTAGTTTGGTGGAGTCGGTAATCAAATTTTGCCTGCTTTGTTCGAGTATCAATTGAATGGAATCCGGAAGTGTCGAAATTAACGTATCGGCATCAGCGATCCACATTTGTGCGCTCAGACATGGACTGGCGAGTATCAGCCCCTTGATGTCATCCGGGTATTTCAGATAGTAGTCTGTCCCAAGCATCGTTCCCCACGAATGTCCGTAGAGATAAAATTCTTTTACGTTTAAATGAGACAGGAGACTTCTGATCTGATCAATGTGATTATCCATTGTCATCAGCGTAGTATCCGTAATCCGATCCGAACGGCCACAACCCAATTGATCGAACATAATGACCGGCCGGTCTTTGCCCAATGGAAGCAGTGGATTTAAATAGTAACTGGTTGATCCGGGGCCGCCGTGGAGTAAAAGAACCGGCGTCTTGTCGCCACTGCCGGTGACAGAATACCAGATCTTTCCACCAGTAACCTGAACGAATCCCTCTCCGGTTTTGAGTTTGTCGACCTGGTTACAACCGAGTAACAGAATCAGAAATAGTATTGTCAGCGCGGCGGCTCGTTCAGCAAGGAACTTCATGCAAAATTGGGTTTGAATTGTTTTGAATGTTCTGTTTTATCAACACATAGTAGTTCCATGAAATCATTGTAGAAGAACATTAATTTACTTCCTTCTCGATGATTTCAACAATTTGCCTAACCGCATCTTTATGGCTGTTAAACATATCCTCTTTTCTGAATACTTCCAGTTTAACATCCACGTCTACGCCGGTAACTTCATACATCTTACCTTGTGGTGTAAGATATTTTTCATTTGACAGCGTTAACCAATAATCGCCAATGGATTTATTAAGGCCGTTGGAAAGAATTCCCAGCGTATTTGTACCTACAAGTTTAACATGTGGCAACGATTTCATTTGAACGGCGAAACTTTCTGCAGCACTTCTGCTAATGTCTGTAGTCAGTACATAGACTGGTTTTGTGAACGTATACCGTGGGGCGGGGGTAACAGAAAAGAGTGAACCCTTAAGGTACTCACCTTCCTGAAATTTATATGCGGTGTACGCAGGCACTGGCTTGTCTGTGAAGTAGCTTGAAATTGTCAGTCCGGCAGCATCATACCCCCCGAAGTTGAAACTAACATCTATCAGAATGGCTTTTTTGTCCTGGAACGATTTCATTATTTGTTCCATATGATAATTAAGTGTGTCGATGTGTTGGTTGCGGGATAAATCATTTGATGTAAACCGGGCCATTGAATGTACGTGAATATATCCGATTGTGGATGTAAGGTCACCCCACTCGATTTTCCCATTGGCCACCTTTTTGCCTTTTCCTGACAACACATCATTGGAGATATTCTTATAGCTGGAATAAAAGAACTCGCTTATGTAATGCTCAAAGTTGTTGATGTCCTTTTGTTGGTCGAATGACTCCTTGAGCAGTCGCGATGTTGGCTCTCCGCGGTACTGACGGGTTTCTCCTTCCTGGGAAACAATTCTGGTATGTTGATCCTTCGTAAGGATTGCAATTTCGCCCATCACCTCGAACAGATCGTAATGAGTTGAATTTTGGGAAATCTTTGGCCTGTAATCCATGTAGATCTGGTTCCAGTTAAGATTTCTTTCGTATGCATTGGCATAGTTTTCTGATAACGTAAGCCAGAATAGCTCAAACAGAAACTCGGGATCATCTTTTTGCTTGGCTGATAACGATATACAGTGGTTTGGTAATCCGTTCAACCTGACGTATTTGTTTTCAGTCTGCAGCTGTTTGGTCTTATCTCCGAAATCATGTAGAAAAACAGAAAGAGTATCCTGGTCCGTATTAAGAGAGAATCTGGCTGAATTATTTAGTAATTCCGAGAGGTAATCATTCTTTTCAAGGTAACAATGCTGGCTGGTCGTGCTATAAAGATTTATTTGTGTTGAGTCTGCGTCCAGCAGGTAACTGTTGCCAATCGACTTCCAGGTACCGATTAGGTTGGGATGGATGAGCACTTTTGACTCATTTTTTTGAAGGGTGGGCAGAATTAGTTGAGCATGGATAAATTCGGATTTGACGAAAATGACAAGAATGAGAAAAAGGAATACGATACATTGTCTGATCCGAGCGGCCCTTTTTATACAGAATATCATAAAATTGCCTGTGTTGCTAACGTTTTGAGACCGAATGCTTTTCCACAACTCAGGAGAACAGATGCCGGTTTAAGTTTATTACTAAACATATACAGGGTTACGAAATTATACGTTTTGGCCTGATTTTCCTGAAAATTCATGGTTGATTAAATGTACATTTAATTGTACTTTCGGTCAGAGTCGCAGAGTCGTTTTTATTTTCTCACTTACGCGATGTACCGTTGCTTTTATAATAACCGTTAACTGAATTAGTTATGTCCCTAGAAGAAAAGAGACGCTTGATCCTGGCGTTAGATCATCTTATCCGCAGTAAAATTCCAGGCAAAGCAGAATTCCTCGCAAGGAGGCTTGGTGTTTCCCGAAGCACTTTTTTCCGGCTGATTGAATACATGCGGGAAGAGTTGTATGCTCCAGTTTTTTTCGATACACATTTGAACCGGTATGCCTATGAAAAGGAAGGGATCATT
Source organism: Chryseolinea sp. (assembly GCA_041737945.1). Lineage (GTDB taxonomy): Bacteria > Bacteroidota > Bacteroidia > Cytophagales > Cyclobacteriaceae > Chryseolinea. The sequence goes on along the minus strand of JBGSQQ010000024.1, from coordinate 177,950 downwards.
ATGTTCAGGTTTTTACCGGCAGAGCTCATCGATGTAGAGCAAGCAAAGAAGATCGTTGGAGGGAACAAATTGGCCGTAAAATCTTTCAAACTTTTTCACTCAGTGTCAACTGCTGAGACTCTGCAGACCTAATATTGTCTTACTCTTTGCAAGGAAGCTGTTCCAGACAGATTTCTGGTTTTTGAAAATTTGAATATTATGAAAAACATGAATTTGGAAAATCTGAATCTTCAGGCTCTTGATATTCAGGATGTCTGCGAAATTAATGGAGGAGCATGGAGGGTCCCGATCCCTTCGATTGTAAAAAAATTGACGCCCGCGGCATTGGCTCTATGGGCCATAGACAATTGGGAGGAATTGAAGAAGGGCTTTTATGACGGATTGACTTTTAACTAACCAAAAAATTAATATTCTATGAAGAACACAATGGAATTTCAATCATTAGCTTTGAATGAGTTGATGGTTATCGATGGTGGACGTATCACAGCAGACACTTCATTTGCTTACGACTTGGCCTATCTCACAGGGCTTTTTGCGAGAGGGTATTATGAATTTGTCACCGCCGCTGCATCGTTCCAGTCGTCATTACCCCCTAATCTCAAAAAGTGATTCAATAAATAAAGAGCTGACGATCGTCAGCTCTTTGCAAACCCCCATGCGCTATGGCTATTTACGCGATCTATTTAATGTATTTTCTGGCACTCTTCTTTTGGCTCAGAGGTCGAAACGTTGTGTTGATAATTGATGCGAAGGATCTCAAATACATCCTGATGGGACTTGCATTGTTTTGTCTAATAACCTTAGTTTCTAAGTTGTTGATCCGACTGGAGATGAAGAGTGATACCTTTGAAATTATACATCCGCACTTTCTGCTAATGGCAATCTGTTTTTTTCTATTCTATAAACTGAAGTCAAGCGATGAACAAGACGGTAGCGTTTAATTTACGGCCAACCCTGGAAGGGCTAAACAACCCAACATATATCTTCGTATTTGTTGTGGCTAAGCTGATCGTCGCGTATTTGTTCTCTCTGTTGGTTTTGGAGTATTCCGGGAAATCCATCACGAGCGGATTTTTGGAATTCAGAACAGAGACCGAACATTTTATTGCTTCCGTTCTGCTTGCACCCGTGCTTGAGACATACTTTTTTCAGTATCTGTTTTTCCAGTATCTGTCCAGGTACTTTAAGAACTTCGTAATCGTATTCATTTCAGCGTTCGTCTTTAGCTTGTATCACTTTTACAATTCCTGGTACATAGGGTATGCCTTCGTTTCCGGTTTGTTGCTTTCCGCGAGCTATTGTTACAGGCCTAACGCTTATCCTTTTCTGATTACATTCTTGATACATAGTATCTACAATTTTAGCGCGTTTTTATTGAGTCGTTGACGAGTCCCGTTGTTTTGATTGTTTTGTTTACCGTTATCTGTTAGCTAAAACTTTCTTCTATGAAAATATTTCCCAATTACTCAACGCCCGATTTTGAAAATGAAAAGTATCGAAGGAGCACTAATCTGTGGTCCAATTCAGTTTATCTGATATTTTGTTTTTCAATAGTAAATTTTCTTTTCCTGTCGGCATTTCTCCATATAGACATCAATGTCTCGTCTCCGGGGTTTGTTCGTCCTGCCGCTGAGATCAGTCCGGTTCGTTCCCTGGTTAGCGGTCGCATCAAGGGACTTTTTCTTCACGAGAATAAACCGGTTCTTAAAGGTGATGTTCTGTTGTCTATTGAATCAGAGAGTTTTGAAGTCAAGGAAGCGTACCTGTCAGAAAGAGGAGAGGAAGTAAAGCGCTTTATCGAAGACCTGGAAGTATTGACAGCGTCTGAAATAGAAATGGGAAAACTACAAACTACTTTGTACAGACAGGCGGGAATTACCTATCAGCAGCAGTTAATGGAGGCTGTCTCCCGGTATGAAAAGGTGAAGGCTGAGTATAATCGCAACGAAATACTTCATAGGGAGCAAGTAATTGCGGATGCCGAGTTTGAAGATTTTCGCTTTAAGCTGGATCAGGCCGAACTGGCGCGAACTCTCGTTTGTCAGACACAAGTAGGTGAATGGCAAAGCCAACTCAGCAATCTTAGAACAGAGTTGCTGCGAATCCAGTCTGACGCCGAACAGCTCGCCTCGGAAAAAAATAACCATGTTATTTTATCTCCGGTAACGGGCACCGTCCAGAACCTCACTGGTATTTACCGGGGAAGCTTTGTTTACCAGAATCAGGAATTGGCCCTGATATCTCCGGACACCAGTCTGATCGTTGAAGTGTTTGTCTCTCCAAACGATATCGGGCTTTTACAATTCAAGATGCCGGTAAGATTCCAGATTGATGCATTCAATTATAGTCAATGGGGTCTAGCCTATGGAAATATTCTTGCCATTTCCAATGATGTTCATGTGATTGACGGAAAGCCACTTTTTAAAATAAAATGCTCCCTGGAAAGAGACTACCTGGAACTAAAAAACGGATACCGGGGATACCTGAAGAAGGGAATGAGCATGAGGGCAAGGTTCGTCGTTACACAACGGACATTATGGCAATTGCTGTACGATAAAATGGAGGATTGGCTCGACCCGAACGCCGTCGGTTAAGATATTCTGACGAATCGATGAAAAGACCTATCCTTATCAGACAACGTGATATCACGGATTGTGGTGCCGCATGCCTTGCCTCAGTTGCCGCCTATTATAGGTTAAGGCTTCCGGTATCACGTATCCGGCAACTTGCTTCTACAGATAAGAAGGGGACCAATGTGCTGGGCTTGATCGAAGCAGCAACCAAAATCGGATTTGATGCCAAAGGTGTAAAAGGAGGATACGAAAGTCTCTACAAAGTGCCAACGCCGGCAATAGCGCACATTGTTGTCAAAGAGGTGTTGTATCACTACGTTGTAATTTACGAGGTAACCCCAAAGTATGTGCTGGTTATGGACCCGGCTGAAGGAGTGGTTCATAAATATTCGCACCCGGAGTTCAGGAAAGAATGGACGGGCATTCTGATCCTGCTGCTTCCCAATCAGGATTTCCACGCAGGTAATGAAAATAACTCCATAGCTGCGAGATTCTGGTCTTTGATTTCGCCTCATCGGTCGATATTAATGGAAGCACTTTTTGGTGCCCTGGTCTTTACCATTATTGGACTGTCGACATCTATCTATGTTCAAAAAATTGTTGACTACGTTTTGATCGATGGCAACAGGAACCTGCTCAACCTGATGAGTGTGGTGATGATCCTGCTGCTGTTCATCCAGGTATTCATCGGAATTATAAAGAGCATATTTACCCTTCGCACCGGCCAGGCCATTGATGCGCAGTTGATTCTCGGCTATTACAAACACCTGCTTAAATTGCCACAGCAGTTTTTTGATACCATGCGGGTTGGAGAGATCATCTCACGTATCAACGATGCAGTTAAGATCAGGGCATTTATAAATGACATTTCAATTGCTTTGGCCGTAAACATTTTTGTGATAGTCTTTTCATTTGCCCTGATGTTTACCTATTACTGGAAGCTGGCACTTGTCATTTTGTTGGTAATCCCGTTTTACAGCATCATCTACTTTATTACAAACAAGTTAAACAGGAAGGTGGAGCGCAAACTAATGGAGACCAGTGCTGATCTGGAGTCGCAATTGGTTGAATCGCTAAATTCAGTGAGCACCATTAAAAGTTTTGGCCTTGAAAACTTTACAAATCATAAAACAGAGAGTCGTTTTTTTACACTGCTGAGTTCAGTATATCAATCCGGTATCAACAGTATTCTTGGAGAAAATTCGGCGGAGTTCTTTTCACGGATGTTTACCATTCTTCTGTTGTGGGTGGGCGCCGGATTTGTCCTTGATAACGAAATCACAATGGGTGAACTACTTTCCTTCTATACGCTGATTGGATATTTTACCGGTCCCGGAGCCAGTTTGATTGGTATGAACAAGACTATTCAAAATGCCGTAATAGCGGCAGACCGGTTATTTGAAATAATGGATCTGGAAAGGGAAAAGGATGAAAACAAAATCAAGCTCACACGTGAATTGGTGGGTGATATCACATTCAAGGGTGTGCAATTCAGATACGGGTCACGGCACACTGTTTTCAATGACCTCAATCTCCAGATTTCTAAAGGGAAAGTTTCAGCTATTGTTGGCGAAAGCGGATCCGGCAAATCGACGTTGATTTCTATTTTACAGAATTTGTACAGTCTTCAGGCAGGTAATGTTTACATTGGCGACTACGACCTCCGATATGTCGAGAATGAATCGTTGAGAAAATTAGTAAGTGTTGTTCCGCAAAGGATTGACCTCTTTGCAGGCAACGTAATTGAAAATATTGCCGTGGGTGAGTATGAACCTGATGTTAAAGCGATCATGAGCATTTGTTCAGGACTCGGAATATTGGAATTTATTGAGAGACTTCCCAATGGCTTTAATACGTACCTGGGCGAAAATGGATCGACTTTGTCAGGTGGTCAAAAACAAAGACTGGCTATTGCACGAGCCTTATACAGAGAGCCTGAAGTCTTAATCCTGGACGAAGCTACGTCCTCACTTGATTCAGCGTCCGAGCAGTACGTTCAGAACATGATTGAAATGCTGAAGGAAAAGCGGAAAACCGTAATTATTATAGCGCACCGCCTGAGTACCGTTGCTCACGCCGACACAATTATTGTATTACGTAATGGCACGGTGGTCGAGGAAGGAGGCCACAAGAATCTTCTGGCTAACCATGGTGAGTATTACGAACTATGGAAACAACAATTCCCGTTAATGGAGAATGTTGTGTAGACATCAGCTTATCGGGACACAGTTCCCCCGGAAAAAGAGATGTACAGCCTGGGGGGCATCTGAAAGTTGCGGAGGATCATTACTTCGGTCTCGGTTCAAATTGGCAATACCATTTTTTTTCTTTTCCTTAGATGGTTGCAAACGTTTACAACCTTCTTCCAAACTAGAATGATACGTTCAAATTCTGCCCATTATTACCTTTCATTTTTTATTGTGGTCACTCTTTTGGTTTCCTGTAAAGAAGAAACACCAAAGGAAACCCCACTTGTAGTTCGCGAAGACCCTGCACAAGGCCAGCTGAAAGCACAGGAAATAAGAAAAAATACTCCGATACAGTTGGCGGAAGGGCTCGTTATGAGTTTATGGGCTTCTGATTCGCTTGCTCCGGATCCGGTAGCAATTTCTATCGACGATCTCGGGCGGGTGTACCTTACAAGAACGAACCGGCAAAAAAATTCAGAATTTGATATTCGCGGTCACCGCGATTGGATGATAACCTCCATCAGCCTTCAGTCGGTGGAAGAAAGGCGAGCCTTTCTTAGGAGTACTTTCGCGCCGGAACGAAGTAAAGAAAATGAGTGGCTGAAAGATTTGAATGGAGACGGAAGTCATGATTGGCGCGATCTGGCGGTGGAGAAAGACGAAGTATGGCGACTGGAGGATGAATCAGGGGACGGGTTGGCAGATGTTGCTACGCGGGTGGTAAATGATTTCCATGAAGAGGTAACCGACGTTGCAGGAGGCATACTCGTTCGCGATGAAGATATGTTCGTAGCCATAGGCCCGGATATGTGGCGCCTGAAGGATACTAACGGCGATGATGTTTACGAGCAAAAGACATCCATCAGTCATGGTTACGCTGTACATATTGGCTTTGGTGGTCACGGCATGTCGGGTGCAATGGAAGGACCCGACGGAAAAATATACTGGCAGATTGGCGACATCGGTGCCAACATAACCGCACCGGATGGAAAAGTACACGCCTATCCCAACGAAGGAGTTCTTGTCAGGTCGAATGAAGATGGAAGTGACTTTGAAGTAGTCGCTTCCGGTATACGCAATACACACGAATTTGTGTTTGATGAATATGGAAACATAATCAGTTCAGATAACGATGGTGATCATCCCGGTGAAAGCGAACGCTTGGTACATATCGTTGAAGGGTACGATGGAGGTTGGAGATCGAACTGGCAGTATGGCAAATATGTGGATCCAAAAAACAATACGTACAAAGTCTGGATGGACGAAGTCCTTTATAAACCTCGGTGGGAGGGACAGGCGGCTTACATCATTCCACCGATCATCAATTTTCATAATGGTCCGACGGGTATGGCTTATAATCCTGGTACTGCACTTGGTTCGGACTGGAAGAATAAGTTTTTCCTGGTGGAATTTGTAGGGAATCCCAGCCGGTCGCATGTATGGGCATTTACTTTAAAGCCTAAAGGAGCATCCTTTGAATTAGGTGAAGATATTGATGTAGTCAGTGGAATTTTACCTACCGGTATCAAGTTCGGGCCGGACGGCGCCTTATATGTAGCGGACTGGATAAACGGATGGGATGCTAAAAATTATGGAAGAGTCTGGAAACTGGATGTTAGTGATGATAAAAATGATCTGAAGGATATACGAATAGAAACTCAACGTCTGATGCAATTAGAATACTCCAGCCAGTCGGACGAAGAATTGTTTGTTTTGCTTTCCTACTCGGACATGCGCATCCGCCAGAAATCGCAATTTGAGTTAGCTAAAAGAGATAAGAAAGGTTGGGAAATTTTTAAAAAAGCAGTTTCGCAGGAGAACAATCAACTGGCCCGCATACATGCTATCTGGGGCATCGGACAGCTGGCTCGCAAGGATCTGACGTATGCTGCTCCATTATTGGATTTGTTAAAGGACAATGACCAGGAGATTGTGGCTCAGGCAGCAAAAATCATTGGGGATGTCAGGTACGTCGAAGCGGCAAAGGATTTGATCCCATTGCTCAATCACACGTATCCCCGAGCTGTATTTTTTGCCGCACAGGCATTGGGACGTATCGGATACAAGGATGCTGTAACACCAGTCATCGCTATGCTGGAGAGGAATAATGATGAAGAGGTTTATCTCCGACATGCCGGGGTATTGGCACTTGCACGCATTGGTCTGGAAGATCCTGTTGTAGCGTTGGTGAATAGTCCAAGCCGTGCTTTAAGAACGGCTGCGGTATTGGTGTTACGCAGACTGAAGAGCGACAAGGTTGCGCTTTTTCTTCAGGATAAGGATGAGTATATCGTCACAGAAGCGGCACGCGCAATTAATGATGATTTGTCAATCGAAAAAGCATTGCCGGCTTTAGCTGCAACATTAAATGAGACGAGATTCACATCAGAGCCTTTGTTACGGCGTGGTATCAATGCCTGTTTGCGTGTGGGTGGTGAAAAGGAAATGGACATCCTTATTTCGTTCATAAAACGAAACGATCTTCCGGACGATCTTCGGGCCGAGGCATTGGCTACTATAGGAGGCTGGGCGAGTCCTTCTGTATTGGATCGCGTAGATGGCCGCTTTCGAGGAAAAATAGAACGTGATCCTGCGCTATTGGCTGCTAAAGTCCGTCCACTTGCAAAAGAAATTTTACAGAGTACAAAGGCTGAAATTTTAGTCGCAACAGCCCAAATGATCGGTGGATTGAAGATTACCGATTATAACGACAAACTTGTGGACCTTATGCAACGACATGACTCACCTGCCGTACGGGCCGCTATGCTGACAGCATTGCACAACCTGAAGTACGAAAAAATCGAATCTGTAATTAAGAGCGGGATGGATGACAAAGATGTTACAGTAAGGACAGCGGCAGTGGGATTGTTGAATGAACTGGACATTACAAAGGAGAACCTGCCTGCAATTGTTGGACCCATCTTCAAAAAGGGAACAATTCAGGAGCAGCAGCAATTGCTGAAAGTATTGGGTGAAATGCCATTAGATAAGAGCGAACCCGTGTTGGACGACCTGATCAATCAATTGTCAACTAAGAAGCTTAATCCAGCTATAACGTTGGATCTTATCGAAGCGGTAGACCGCACGCATTCAGAAAAGCTAATTGGTAAACTGAAAACACTTCGTCCGACAGGAACAACTACGGATGGTTTTATGGAAACACTCTATGGTGGTGAGGGCAGAAGTGGAAGGAGATATTTCATGACAAATTCAACGGGGCAGTGTGCCCGTTGTCATGCGGTCCGTGGTGAAGGTGGAATTGTTGGCCCCGACCTTACGCATATTGGTGATAACCTCAGCCGGGAAGAATTATTACGCGCGCTTATCGAGCCGAGTGCAAGGCTATCACCAGGGTATGGATCTGTGAAGCTGACGCTGAAGGATGGCCAGGTCATATCAGGGATATTGGCAGAGGAATCGCCGACCGAACTGGTACTTAAAACATCAGACGCAGAACCGCTAAAGGTCGCCGTTGAGAGGATCAGTAACCGGGAGAACATGGTCTCGGCCATGCCGCCCATGGGAACGCTGATGTCGAAAAGAGAGCTTCGGGATATGATTGAGTTCCTCTCAAATTTGAAAAAGGAGAAACAACAGTAGGTGGGTCCTTCTATTCTTTTACGAGGGCTTCTGTAGCATAAACCGGTAGTACTGTCGTGACCCGTTTTTAAGGGTTTCATAGAATCTGGAACCCACCACACCGGCAAACTCAGAAAAAAGCTTTTGCCATTTTGCCGGAATTAAAGTTCGGATACGCTCCTTTTTTGTTTTGTCTTCAGCTTCGATTGACCGAATCACATTGTCAGTTATGTTCTCCGACTCTAACACTACCATCCCTGTGTTCTGAAGCTGGGACTTGAGCGTATTCATATTCTCTACATTCTCTTCATTTCTAAAATCAACAAGTAATAAAAATCCTCCTGGCTTCAGAACCCTCTTTACTTCGCTAAGAAATTTATCTACGGAACCATAGGCATGACAGGATTCGACATTTATGACTACATCAATGGTGTTGTCCTTCAAGGGAATAGCTTCAGCACTGCCTTGAATGAATTTCAAATTTGCTATGGGATGTATTTTGTTGGCAAGGTCAACAGCGCTTTGTGCGAGATCCATTCCCGTATAAAACGAAGGGCTCATGGTACTTGCGATATGTCTGGCACCACCCCCGCGGCCACTGCCTACTTCGAGTACGTCTTTACCTTGTATGGTGGTTTTTGCGGCCAGGTAATGATACATCTGTAAGGGATATCGCTGGACGGATGGATCGTCCGGCAAATTTAAAGTTGGTTCAGAGGAATTTGGCACATAGCCGTAATTCATAAACTGCCAATCCGATACAGGAATATGTTTGGCCAGAAGTTCGTAGGTAACTTTGGCGTTAAATCTTTTGAACCACGCAAACCGTTTCAGCGTGTGGATTATCATCTTGATCATACTCTGTAATTAAATGGATGGCATAATGTATGGTTAAATGTATAAATTTAATTAGCTATCTACCTTCATCCCCTAATAAATATCCTATGAGTTGTACAATCGACCTGATAGGATAGTTCGTCCGAGCTTAGTTTGGTCGCAACTGTATTCAATTTTTCTTGTGGGCTTCAACGATAGGAGTGAAGGGTCCATACTTATGTTGCAGTTCGGAAAATGAGTCACTATAGGGTCCGGCAGGGTGGTCAAAAGGTTTTTTGGAAACATCAGGCCAGTCATTGGGAAAATCTTTTTTCGGCCGTGGTAGTGTATTGACATAAGCGGCAACATCCCAGGCTTCTTCATCGGTCAGCGTGGGGTTTTCATACGTCGTGCCGTTAGGCATATTTGCTTTCACATAGCCTGCAAAACGCGATAAGCGAAATAACCCCGCACCATTGTTATAACTATTTTCATCACACAGGGGAGGATATTTCCATTCGATGCCGTTTTCTTCGCGAAGTCCTTCACCTTTAGAACCGTGACAGCGCGTACAATGTATGCTATAAACCAACTTTCCTTTTATTGGATCGGCAGCCCGGTCTAACATGGGCAGATTTGGAATCCCCGCACTTATGGGGTACACGCCTTGCTTGACTTCACTTCCAACCCATCTAATGTAAGAGACGAACGCTTTCATTTCGGTACTATTTTCATCAAGCTTTTTTCCATTGAGACTTCGCTCTATACAATCGTTGACTCTTTTTTCAATAGTTTCAGTTGATCCGGATCGGGCGCGAAATTTGGGATATGTTGCGGCTACTCCGGCATAATTATTACCAAATGGTTTTTTTCCCGCTTTCAAATGACAATTCTGACAATTCATCCCGTTGCTGATTGACATCAATTTTCCTTTTGGACCAAGAAAAATAGCAGTATGTGCCACAAGTTCCCGGCCATAGCGGATCAAGTCACCTTCCGGCGTGTAAGGAATTCTCGTGGAATCAGGTGGCGACCATACAGCAGTTGGTTCTTTTTTCTTAAGAGGCAAGGAAACTACTGCCTGCTTTTTTTCCGTATCATTTTTGTAGACGGCCGATGGCATCAAAAGGGCAACTACAGAACCAATCATAAAGAATGTACACACTAAAACGGATGTGTTGAGGTAAGTAATAATTCGTAACAGCTGATTTTCGTTCATACGTGATCTGCGAGCCAATCTATATAAAGTTATTGATTTACTCCTTTATATAGCCCCAGCCTTCACCTTGTTTAGTGACAATCTCAAGGATAGCATCTGGAACAACCTGCGTGGAAGAAAGTAATTGTGAAGATTCAATATTGTATCGTTTCATGGTGATAGCACAAACCTTGAACGAAACGTTTTTATTGTTTTCCAGCTCTTTGAGATCTTTTGCCACCGTGGATTGGCCCTTAACAACCATAGGCAATGCCCCGCCATAAATTACAACCTCAAATTTTGAATCCGGATAAGCCTTAGCCATTCCACTTACGTGACGCATAGTGGCCTGGTGCGCGAGTGTGTCCTTGCTGGTAAGATCAAAGACGATCTTGACTGGCTTCGATTGTGACAATACAGCCAAAGGAATCAACAGATAAAAGCCGACGAAAATAATGTTCTTTCTCATGATAATATGGGGGGATTAAAAAAGTCATGAGCCAACGAATTTGGTAGCTCATGACCTGGGTGGTTTATCCAGCAAAACAATATGCACAACCTTTTTCCTGCGCACGGCCAATTGCCCAGACGCCAGACGGTACTACTTGTATGCCAGGCAACAAACCGCTCACCCACTCTTTTTTAACTTCTTCCGGGTTAAGATTCATTGCTTTTGCAGTGAGCATACTGTTTACAGTAATGGCCATGTCACAAACACAAAACATCACACCGCGTGCCTGTAGATTCTTTATTCCTTCAATTCCAAAATCAACCCACATTTTTGCATCTGGTATCCAGAACGGATTTTTCACGGCAGGGGCAGCAGTGTTGGGATCGTTTATTTTGAAGGCTTCACCAAATTTGTATTTTTCCCAAAGCCGGTCTTCCATGGCAATCGGTATAGCGCTGTGCCTTAAGACAACCACCGCGGTAAGTTCATTGTCAGGTGTGCCGGTTTGGTTATTGGTCTTATAAAAAACCCATGACCAGATAATTGGAAATCCTTCATGTGGTTCCGGAGCATCGTAAACGATTTTATGCTTTCCTTTGACTTTTTTGAACCAGGCTTCGGCATCCTCTACGGTGGCTGGGTCTGGTGGCGCATTGGCAAGAATCGGATTTGATAGCATGGACAGGCCAGCTGCACTGGCTGCCATTGCTCCCATAAATTTTCTCCGGGAACTGAATTTTTCGTTTTTCATAATGATCAGGGGTTTATTTGGATTGACTTCAATTCATTTCAATACGGATATTTCCATTGAAAAGATTCAGAAAATACTACCTGACTTTTTTGCCGTCAACGAACATCTTACGGTGCAAACGGAAATCCCTGAATACCAGAATGGCACTCAGAATCTGACAAATGAAAATACGAATTTTGAAAACAAATAGCAAGGTTACTGTTTGAGGTTATCGCGCGTAGTTACCGAAGGTACCCCTGATATGACTTACACGAAGGAAACGCCCAGGCAATTATTTTCTTCTCTTGCCATAGATATTCTTTAGATCCTTTTCAAACAATGTATAGGGATCATTATAAAATGTCATAAAGTCAGGAACGCTCACGTGTCCGGGAAAGGGCGCATAGTAATGCGTAGCGCTGCGGATATCATTTCGCCAGACCAATACATAAGCGAGTTGAAGGTTGTGTTTTCTCATCACGTTCAACAATGTTCCGGTCCACCATGTGGTATTGGGTATTGACTCCAGTCCAGTCTCTGTAAAGGCTGCCAGTTTACCCGCTTTCTTTCCATAATCGGAGACTATTTTTAGTTTTAATGCGGCGGTGTCCAGGTCGTAGCGATTTCGGCCCATATCCCCATAGTTGTCCATACCGACCATATCCACCCATTCATCACCCGGGTACCGCTCCAGAAATTGTGCTTCGGTTTTGAATTTATTATCCGGCGAAAAAGCATAAATAAAATTGTGGACATGGAGACTGTCACGCAAATACGTTACCGTAAATCTCCACAATGAAATAAACTCTTCACGGGTACAATGTGGTTTGCCCCACCAGAACCAGCCGCCGTCAAATTCATGATAAGGTCTGAAAATCATAGGAACGACCTTGCCGTCGGAACCTTTAACACTGTTGGCCCATTCACCTATTCCTTTTAGTATTTCTTTATACATACCATGTGCTTCCCCACCGGGAATGATGTATTTCACAGCGGGCAGTGAAACGGAATCCACCCAGTTAAATCCTCCCTTTGAGACTGGGTTAAAGAAATGCCAGGCCACCGTGGTTATGCCTCCGCGATTATAGGTATCCTCAACATTCCGTTTCAGATCTTCCTTCGCCTTTTGGACTGCTGCCGTTGGGCGCCCGGAGAACCCCATGAGATCGACACCTATAACTGCCGGATGAGAGCCTGTTACAGACTTGACATCTGAACGGCCATTGTCACCTGACCACCCGTGACCGTATTCGGTAGCGTGCTGATGGCCGAACAGGGTATGCTCTTTCGACAGCTTACCAAGATTCTTGTACAAAAGCCTGGTTTCTTTTGTGGCCTTCTGATCTATAAGTTTTTTCTTTTGAGCGTTGGTATAACTCGAAAAGAGAAGACACAAAATTATTACGGTTGCAAGTTTTCGACGCGTCCACATATTCTATTTGGGTTAAGCCAAAGTAACACGTAATGCACGAGCAATCAATAGGTACAGTAGTTGGTAGCGCGATTTTACTCTGAATGGTGCACGCCGGTTTCACAAGCGCCCGTTCGAATGCATTTATCGCCACTTAACCTGATATCGGAATATTTTCCAGGTGAGTGACTCTTTTAAAACTTTATTATTCAGGTAGATTGTATCAAAATAGTTGTCATGCATTATGGGAACATCAAAAATTGATCGCAGAACTTTTATTCAAAACACGGCCATACTTGGAGGAGGTTTAGCTCTAACGCCGCTGATCGGTCACACGCAACCATTAACAGGGGACGAAGCGCAAAAGCTTTACTGGCATCACCTTCCGCTAAGAATCCTGCAAACGGTTCTGCGCGAGCCGGATGCGACGAACTATGATGCTAAAGCCGTTGTCGGCTACATGGAGAAATCAGGATGCAATACGCTCGTAGTAAATGCCGGGGGAATTGTTGACTTTTTTCAGAACCCCCTGCCTGCAGCAAATATTAACTCATTTATGGGCAGCCGGGATATTCTAAAGGAAATAACCGAGGCTTGTCATGCCTCAGGGATCAGGGTTATTGGACGGGTGGATTTCCGTGGAGTTGAGGAAAAGATCTATCGCCAATTCCCAGATTGGTTTAGTATCGCTAAAAAGCAGGTGCCCATTCAGCTGAATTATACCCGACCGCAACTGTATGCATCTTGCTATACTGGCTACTACAGGAACGCACACGCTGAAGAGTTTATAAAATACCTGATGGAACACTACGCACTGGATGGCATCTGGCACAACAGTATTGGGATTTCAGGAATTTGCTATTGCAGGCATTGCGAGCAAGCTTTCAAATTGGCATCAGGAAAGGAGTTGCCGGATATATCTACTTCTTCCGAAGATGAATTGAATCGGTATATGGAATGGAAATCCATTGTTGCGGATAAGCACATGGAGCACATGAAAAAGACGGTTAAGGCATACGGTGAAGACAAAGTCTATACGGCAGAAATTTTCAGCATGTTCGAAACCGGGGGTCAAATTAATTCGGGAATCGATCTGTACAATGCACGCGATCATTTTGATTTTCTTGTCAGCGTTGCTTTCCTGACAGAGAACACGGAGATCATTGAATATGAGGATCTGAGTTATGCGAATACGATTATTAGATTTCTCAAATCGATGGCACCGGAAAAGGAAGCCATTATTCTGTACGGTGGAAATGGCACGTCACATCGTTATGTCATGGAGCCTCCCGTCGATCTGAAGGTTTGGCTATGGCAGGCCCTCGCGGCCGGAGGACGATTTTGGAACTGCAGCTTCACAGGTTCTCACCCGGGTGCTACACACGATCGTAGAAATGCGTTTCATAACGTTGAAGCATATCAGTTTGTTAAGGAGAATGAAAAAATTCTGTCGCAACATGCACCCCATGCTACAGTTGGGATATACTATTCCAGGTCAACACGACTTTTTTATCGAAACCAGCATCAGGAGGGAGACCAGTTTGATGCTTCCATAATGGGAATTGAGAACGTCCTGACTGAAGACCACGTTCCCTATAATTTTATTCCCGACAATCAAATCAGCAAGGATCGATTGAGTAGATACCATGTCGTGATTCTGCCGAATGTAAAGTGTCTATCCGACAAGGAGATGGAATTGCTTAAGGACTATGTTGCGGAGGGCGGGACTATACTTGCTACGTATGAGACAAGTTTGTTTACTAGTGACGGATCAGCGCGGAAAGACTTCGGTCTTGCTGATTTATTTGGCTGCCATTTTACCGGGGAAAAGATTAATACCAAAAAGGACTGTTATCAATTCATCGCCGACCCCGCCCATCCCGTTGTTCTTCCTGATAGCGCCGATACGGAATTGTTCATTAATGCCGGATACACGCTTCTTTGCAGAACGACACCGGGGGTAAAGGTTATTTGTACTTATGTTCCCGTAGTGCACAATCAGCCTCCCGAGAAAGCCTGGACGACTGAATGGTCAAAAGAATTTCCTACCGTGGTCGAAAATCATTATAAGAAGGGAAAGGTTTTGTATTTCTCTAATCAGCCGGACCAGATTAGTTATGAAATGGGACATCCTGATTTAAGAAACCTACTAAAGAAAAGTGTTCGATACCTCGCAGGGAATTCAATACCCATTGAAACAAATGCGCCAGAAAGCGTTCATGCCGGACTTACCCGTTCTCTTGTCTCGCCGGATGAATATATATTTTCTCTTGTCAACGTTACTTCGGGCCCTGTCAGACCGCTGCGAAGTATTCAACCGGTGCACGATCTGAAGATGAAACTCCGATTAAAGGGAACGTCTCTAAGCCGATATAAAGTACTGCGCTCACAAAGCAAGTATCAGGTGTCAAATAATAATGGCGATGTAGAGATACAGCTTGATAAGCTTCAGGATTTCTTCTGCATTCACCTTGTTATGCGTAGCTAGGGTATATTATTCTATCCTAAATTTGGCAGCGTCGGTTATGCCTTTCCAGTTATCCGTGCGAAACGGTGATGCAGGGAACCCTTCCTTATTAAATAAATTTGCATCTTCCGGGTAGTCAGCCCATGCAAACCGAACGGCGACGGGATTGAAAACCTGATCTGCTGAAACAATTACTTCATTGCCCTCAATCCATGCTTTTGCATAGTGGAATTTCTGATCTGCACCCGCTATTTCAAACCCTTTCGGATACCCATACTTATCTTTGACCAGAAACCCTGTCCCAACATTTGTAAAAGAAATTCGGATCCGGTTTCCGTCAACCCGCATCTTTTCATAGGTCGGTCCGCTGAATACATTGTGTTGATTATATACCTTGTTCAGAGCGATGGCTGCCAGACGTTTTCCAACATCTTGTTTATTCCGGGGATGAATATCTTTGGCTTCTCCGATATCCGTAGTAACGGCCATGCCCGTATTGGGTAGCGATAACGTAAGGCTTTGTGCTTCCCTTAGTTCTGCCCACGTGCTGCCATTTTCGCTGTTGCCGTTTGCAGCATTAAAGCTTGCTAACTGAACAAAGTAAAAGGGAAAATCTCCTTGCTTCCAATGCGAACGCCAGTCCCGGATCATCAAAGGAAATGCCGTTCTGTATTGAAACGCCCGGCTGTCATTTGCTTCACCCTGATACCAAAGAGCCCCTCTGATAGAATAATTGAGTAATGGATTGATCATAGCGTTGAATAATAATGTTGGATAACTATTTGGACCAATCGCTGTTTTTCCGGGGAGGAGCGCTTCAATATTATAAGACCAATTTCCTGTCAGCGGAATAACTATGTTATGGGATGTAGTTAGTTTCATATCCACTGGATCACCATAGATGCCGCCGCCCCCTCCGGAATCGAAGACACGAATAGCAATCAAATTATTTCCTCCTTTCAACAGACCAGCAGGGATTTTGTATTTTCTCTTTTCGTTATAGGTTGCAGTTGATCCAATAGCAATACCGTTAACAAAGGTTTCATCGGAGTCATCAATCATGCCGAGTTCGAGCTGCCCTTCCTTCCCTGCATCGGCAGGCCCAATCGTTATCTGTTTCCGAAACCAGAGCGTGCCGTCCACATCGGCAAGACCTTGCTCTTCCCAGTGGCCAGGTAATTTCATAGTGTTCCACTGATTGTCACGGTAGTCGGGGTTTTTCCAGGTCTCGACCCCAGTAGCCGGAGTGTTAAAATTTAGTCCTTTCAGCTTTTTTTGCTGCTCCTCATTACGCTCTGTCGACAATGCCTCCAGGTCGAGTTCAGGTAAGGATGCTATCATGTCTTTAAACTCATCACTTTGTTCAAAGGCTTCCCGGCTGGTCCAGGTTTCCGAATGAGTTCCGCCCCATGAAGTATTGATAAGGCCGATGGGAATCCGCTGCGACAGGTATATTTCGCGCGCAAAGAAGTAACCCACGGCAGTAAAATCAGGAACATTTTCCGGTGAACAAATTTTCCAATCTCCGCCCTTAACATCATCTGCCGGACTGGAGGCTATCGTCCTTTGGACCATAAATTGTCTGATCTCCGGATACCGGGCTTTCTGAATTTCAAGCTCGGCATTGTTTGTACTTCTTACCGACATCTCCATGTTGGACTGTCCGGAGCAAACCCACACTTCGCCAATTAAAATATCGTTAAGTATGATCGTGTTCTTACCCTTAATCGTGAGTTGGTGCGGTCCTCCTGCAGGTTCCGCATTTAGAGTAATCATCCACTTACCCGACTTGTCGGCTTTGACTGTTTTGGTCTGGCCTTTGAAGTAAATGGTTATGTTTTCACTTGCTCCTGCCCATCCCCATATTTTTATTGGTTTGTCCCGTTGCAAGACCATATTATCGCTGATTATTTTTGGCAGCCGAACAGCAGCATAGCTGCTGTAAGAGATAATCAGTGTCAGGAGTACAATAATAAATCTTTCCATAGTATTGGATTACTGTCGATTACACTAATGATGATTTGCTACCTCTAAAATAGCTATAAAAATAGTAACTGAAATTACCGTTTAACAGATTGAGTAACGTTGATGAAATTGATCAACAATACGAATGACGGTGGCCAAAAGAAAATAATATAATATGTACTGGCTCGTGCTTCTCAACAGCCCAAACAAATTTTACGCAACCGAAGGCCTTAAGGGGTTGCGCTTGTCTTTGCTGCGCGTTCAACACGTAATCCAACGGACATGATTCCTGGCAAAGTGTCCATTCGCATAAATTGTTCGAATATTACCCGGTATTTTCCCGGTTGTTGAAATTGATAATTCTCCAGCAGCAAAAATCTATGGTCGTACAAATCGCCTATTCCACTTTTGCCATAAGGTTTGCCGGTTTTTGCGTCAAAAAGATATTCTGTAATCAGGCTTTTTTGAAAGTCAGAACCGGTTGAATCCTGGAGGTAGTAGGTGAAGAAAAATCTGGAGTAGGGATAAGAAACCGAATTGCGGATATCACTGTAAAGATTGTATCGCTGATTTATATCATCGATGATGAATTCAAACTGGGGCTTGTCGGCACTTATCCATTGTCGATTTTCAAAATCAGAAATTTGTTCATAAACGCGGGTGTCATCACACGCAGCCAGTAGAATTGCCGCGAGGGATAACGCTATAAAAATTCTCATCGCTGACTGCCGGGTTTAGGATTTCCGTTGGCGCGGTTATCATTTCCTTTGTCCCCGCCACTTCTTTTTTTCTTGCGTTTTTTGGATTTTCCCTTGAATTTCTGATCCATACGCGCCAGGTCGCTATTGAGTGTTTCAACCGGGATTTTTTCCGCAAGAACATCCAGGTCCAAATTGGCTGGTTTCTTGCCTTCGCGGTTAAGCTGTAGTATCTGATTTACGCGCTCTACATTCAATGGATACCAGGTGTTTTCGGAGACAAACCCGAACCACATGATCTTGCGGAATATATCCGTCTTCTGTAGTGTTGCTTCACCTCGTTCGGTAAGCAATGGAGCTTCAATTTTTGGGATATGCTCGAGCGCCTCCATATACGTTTCGAGTTCGTAGTTGAGGCAACATTTTAATCTTCCGCACTGACCGGATAATTTGCTTGGGTTAAGCGAAAGATTCTGGTATCTCGCAGCGCTGGTTGCCACGTTCTTAAAATCACTCAACCAGGTTGAACAACATAATTCCCGACCACAAACACCTATACCGCCCAGTCTGCCTGCTTCTTGACGAAGACTAATTTGTCTCATCTCAACCCTGACCCGGAATTCACCTGCTAACAACTTGATCAATTCCCGAAAATCCACGCGATCATCTGCGGAATAGAAGAAAGTAGCCTTAGCGTTATCTGCCTGATACTCGACATCGGAAAGTTTCATTTCAAGTTTCAGGTTACGGATAATTTCCCGGGTGCGGAAAAGCGTAGGTAGTTCGCGCTTCTTAACTTCCTCAAACTTTTCGAGATCTTTCTGATGTGCGATTCGGTATATCTTCTTAATCTCGCTGTCATTCGCCACTTTCTTTTTCTGCATTTGAAGCCGAACCAATTCTCCTTTCATGGATACATATCCAATATGGTGGCCGCTCGGCACCTCGACGACAACAGCGTCACCAGTAGTAATGTTTAGTTTATCAGAGTTGATATGAAACTCTTTACGTCCGTTCTTAAAGCGCACCTCTACGATGTTGAATTTGTCTTCCCCTGGCATTTCCATGTTCGAGAGCCAGTCGAAAATATTCATCTTATTGCAGCCGCCTGTTTGGCAAGCTCCGTTGTTATTACATCCGGAAACGACCCCGTTTTTTGTTGAACCACATGAACATCCCATCCCGCTTACCCTTTATAATTCAATAAATCCAACCCTACATCTTTTCTGAAATACATACCATCCCAGTTAATCACTGATGCCGTTTTGTAGGCATTACTTCTGGCTTCTGAAAGTGAATTTCCTTTTGCCGAGATTGCCAGAACACGTCCACCTTGTGTCACTACGTCATTCTCTTGCCGACTGGTTCCGGCGTGAAAAACGATTGCTTCACCGGCCTGGTCGAGTCCATGGATAACTTTTCCGGTTTGATATTCACCCGGATAGCCACCAGAAACCAACGCAACGGTTACCGCAAAATGACTATCGAGTTCAATACGCATACCGTTTAGCTTACCTCTGGCTGCGGCTAACAAGAGTTCTACAAAATCACTCTTAATGCGCAACAACACCGCTTGTGTTTCCGGGTCACCCATACGTGCATTATACTCAATGACAAAGGGATTACCGCCAACATTCATTATACCTGCAAAAATAAATCCTTTGTAATCTATTCCTTCCGCTATTAGTCCGGCTATCGTAGGCTTGACGATACGTTCCTCAATTTTCTGCATAAAAACCGGATCTGCAAATATTACCGGTGAAACTGCGCCCATCCCTCCCGTGTTAGGACCGGTATCACCGTCGCCGATTCGCTTGTAATCTTTAGCCTCTGGCAGGATCACGTAGTCACGACCATCGGTAAGCACAAAAACAGAGAGTTCAATGCCATTCAAAAACTCTTCAATTAATACTTTGGCACTGGCGGCACCGAACCGTTTATTTACCAACATCTCCTTAATTACTGCTTTTGCCTCGCCCTGACTCAGGCTGATCACCACACCTTTTCCGCCCGCAAGTCCATCTGCCTTAAGAACAATAGGTGGTTTGCAACTTGAAATATAATCATGGGCTTCGCTTAGATTGGAAGCCACAAAAGTCCTGGCCTTTGCAGTAGGGATATTGTGGCGTAGCATAAATTGTTTGGAGTAGTCCTTGCTCCCCTCGAGTTGTGCGCCAACCTTACCAGGGCCAACCATCAGTATTTCCTTAAGGGAGGGATCATTCTCAAAATAATCCCGTATTCCATTGACCAAAGGACCTTCCGGGCCAACAATAATGAGCGCGACTGAGTTGGCCAGGCTGAACTTCCCTAGCCCTTCGAAATCATTTACGTCCAAAGCAACATTCTCGGCCACAAGGGCAGAACCAGCGTTTCCGGGCGCGACAAAAATCTTATTGCAAAGAGGGCTTTCCCGGATTTTCCATGCGAGAGCGTGTTCTCTCCCCCCATTACCAATGACGAGAATATTCATGAGGTTATTTTGGTTCAATGCCAAAGATAACCGCGAATTCGGTTAAATAAAACAGGGGTGTCTAACCTCAGACGGGGAGCTAAAGGCAAGGTTAAGAAGGAAGAAACTTCAGGGATCCGATTTTTTCGCATCCCTGAAATAGCCTAATTGGCATATTCTGACATAAACTTTATCCGCATCATTCTGACCTCTTCTTCGGAGTAATCCGTCATGGAGCCGTCGCTTAATGCCTCTTCAAGGCTATCAGTCTCCGCATTCATGAAATAATCATGAATGTCATCTTGTTTGTGAGCGTCAATTACCTGGTCGATATAATAGTTTAGATTCAGCTTGGTTCCAGAATAACAGATATTCTCAATTTCCGTCAGCAAATCTTCAAACGACATCCGCGCTTTTTCGGCAATTTCTTCCAAATCAACCTTGCGGTCGATCTGCTGAATAATCAGAATTTTTGTCTTTGACTTATTAACAGACGATTTGATTACCACTTCGTTTGCGGTTTCAATATCGTTGTCGTCCACATATTTCTGAATGGCTTCCAAAAACCCGTCTCCGAACTTGTTCACCTTCCCCATACCCACACCATTCACCTGAGCCAGTTCGTCTTTCGTGGTTGGATAGGTTGTTGCCATTTCCTCGAGCGAAGGATCCTGGAAGATTACATACGGCGGAAGATTTTTCTCTTTCGCAATTTTCTTACGGAGTGTTTTGAGTATTTCAAACAGTTTGACATCGTAGGCCTTGGTATTTACCGGTCCCTTGTCGGCAGACTCTTCTTCTTCATCGATTTCAGTAGTAAAGTCATGATCGCGAGCGAGCTCTATCGGATGTGGCCTTTTGAGGAAAGCCTCACCTCTGTCACTGATTTTTAATACACCTATATTGTCAATATCTTTTTCCAGATATTGATAGATCAGAGCCTGTCGAATTATCGATTTCCAGTAATCAGCATCTTCTTCTGAACCCTTGCCGTAAACAGAGAGATCAAAATGGCCATAACTCTTGACGTATTCATCTTCCACTCCCCTGACTACATTCACCAGGTGATTGAGTCCGAATCGTTCAGTCGTTTGTTTTACTGTCTCCAATACTAGTTTTACAGAATCTGACCCATCGAACCGCTCCCGGGGATGTACGCAATTATCGCACATTCCGCAGTTCTCTTGTGTATACTCCTCACCGAAATAGTGAAGCAGCTGCCTCCTCCGGCAAACGGGAGATTCAGCATAGAATTCCATTTCCTGTAAAAGAACCCGGGCATTTTCTCGCTCCTGAACGGGTTTATCTTTATTAAATTTCTCGAGTTTGTTAAGGTCATTATGACTGTAAAACATCAGGCACAAACCCTCCAGTCCATCGCGCCCGCCTCGTCCAGTCTCCTGATAATATCCTTCCAAAGATTTCGGGACATCATAGTGAACCACAAAACGCACATCCGGTTTGTCGATTCCCATACCAAACGCGATAGTGGCTACGATGATATCAACTTCTTCATTAAGAAAATCATCCTGGTTTTTCATGCGAACATCCGGATCCAGACCTGCATGGTAGGGTGCTGCCTTGAAACCATTCACGTTTATCAACTGCGCGATTTCTTCAACCTTCTTGCGGCTTAAACAATATACAATCCCGGATTTCCCCTTATGGTCTTTCAGAAATTTGATGAGTTGTTTTTTGGTCTCCTTTTTCGGACGGACTTCATAATACAGATTTTTACGATTGAAGGATGATATAAATACATCAGCCTCCTCCATCTGCAGGTTTTTCTGAATATCAATCTGTACCTTAGGCGTAGCGGTAGCGGTCAGCGCAATGACGGGCATGTCGCCAAGGTTCTGGATCATCGTTTTTATTTTCCGGTACTCAGGCCTGAAATCATGTCCCCACTCGGAGATACAATGTGCCTCATCGATAGCTACAAAGGAAACATTTACTTTTTTGAGAAATTCAATTGTCTCTTCCTTATTCAGCGATTCGGGGGCAACATATAACAGTTTGATGACACCATTCATGCAGTCCTTTTTGAGCCTGGTGATTTCACCCTTGCTAAGTGTGGAGTTAAGGAATCGTGCATTTACACCGTAAGCATTCATTTGATCTACCTGATTCTTCATCAGCGCAATCAATGGGGAGATAACGATAGCCAGGCCTTCTTTTATCATGGCTGGCAACTGATAACACAAAGACTTGCCGGCCCCTGTCGGCATTATGACAAACGTATTCTTGCCGTCTAACAAGTTTCGAATGATTCTCTCCTGGCTACCCCTGAACTGGCTATAACCGAAGATCTCTTTCAATCTCTCCTTCAGTGCATCTTTCTCTTCGACCAACATCATTTTCATCTTATAAGAACCTAAAATTGTATCTTTGCTCTACTAGTAACAAAGCTAACTTTGAAAAGGAATTGAATTTAGT
Source organism: Chryseolinea sp. (assembly GCA_041737945.1). Taxonomy (GTDB): domain Bacteria; phylum Bacteroidota; class Bacteroidia; order Cytophagales; family Cyclobacteriaceae; genus Chryseolinea. The sequence continues at coordinate 154,985 of JBGSQQ010000024.1, read as the reverse complement.
AAAAAATATCAAAAAAATTGCACGAGATGTATTATTAAATGAATCTCAGGCAATTCATAATCTGACCAATTTAATTGACGACAGTTTTGAGTTGTGCGTCAAAGAGATTTATTCCACAAAAGGGCGAGTTGTCATTACAGGCGTTGGCAAAAGCGCTATTATTGCCAATAAAATTGTTTCGACACTAAACTCTACAGGTACTCCTGCACTGTTTATGCATGCTGCAGACGCTATTCATGGAGATCTCGGAATGATTCAACGTGAAGATATAGTCATTTGTATCTCTAAAAGCGGAAACACACCGGAGATCAAAGTCTTAATCCCCTTGCTAAAACGCAGAGGCCCCAAGCTTGTTGCGTTGGTGAGCAACACAAATTCTTACCTTGCTCAACAAGCCGATTTTATATTGAATGCAACGATTGCGGAAGAAGCTTGTCCAAATAATCTTGCCCCGACAACAAGCACGACTGCCCATCTTGCACTTGGTGATGCATTAGCGGTGTGTCTGTTGGAGCTTCGTAATTTTTCCAGCAGCGACTTTGCTGAATACCACCCGGGAGGTTCTCTAGGCAAGCAACTATACCTAAAGGTTTCTGACATTTACACAAATAATCAATTGCCTCGTGTAGGCCCTGAAACAGTTCTAAAGGATGTTATTCTGGAAATTTCGTCTAAGAGACTGGGTTGTACTGCCGTCGTGGATGACAATAACACTTTATTGGGTATTATTACTGACGGTGACCTCAGAAGAATGCTTCAGAAGGATGTAAACATTCGTACCGCGCGGGCAGCCGATATAATGTCCAGAACTCCGAAAAAAATTGAAAAAGATGCATTTGCTGTTAAAGCCTTACATCAAATGCAGGAAAATAATATCACACAGCTTGTTGTAATGGATGGCGATAGAATAGCAGGTTTCATCCATTTACATGATTTACTGAAAGAGGGAATTATATAATAGTTGTGAAAACTCTTTGAAAGATTCAATGTCTGACGTTTTTTAGTAGAACCTTTTATATTCAAACTGTACATGAACAATAACTTATTTGTAATACTTATGGCGGGTGGCGTAGGAGTCCGCTTCTGGCCATATAGCCGCAATTCAAAACCGAAACAATTTCTCGATGTATTAGGAACAGGTAAAACTCTTCTTCAGTCTACGTTCGACCGGTTTCTTCCTGTGTGCCCGCCAGAAAATATTTACGTGGTTACACATGAAGAACATGCCGAGCTGGTCAAGCAACAATTGCCTCAGCTAGGCGACGAACAGATTCTGGCTGAACCGATGCGAAAAAATACTGCCGCGTGTATAGCTTATGCAAGTTATAAGATAGCCCGCAAAAATCCGGATGCAGTTATCGTCGTTACGCCTTCAGACCACCTAATCATGATGGAAGAGGAGTTTCAGGATGTAATCAAGAAAGCAACCGATCAGGCGAAAGGCCAGGATAAGCTAATAACGCTGGGTATTCCTCCATCCAGACCTGAAACGGGTTATGGTTACATTCAATACCATACTGAAAAGAGTTTCATAAAGAAGGTGAAGACCTTCACCGAGAAGCCGGAACTGTCTCTGGCAAAGAAATTTATTGAAAGCGGAGATTTCGTGTGGAACTCAGGAATTTTCATTTGGGGTGTCAAAGCAATTACGGATGCATTTCATCAACATCTTCCGGAAATGTCCGAAGTATTCGATGAGATAAAGTCCAAACTGGGTACGCCAGATGAGCGGGAAGCGATTCTGGGCGCTTACTCGCAATGCAAGAATATTTCTATTGACTATGGCATTATGGAGAAGGCTCAGAACGTATTCGTATGTCTCGGAACATTTACATGGTCTGACCTCGGTTCATGGGGATCCATACACGAGATTTCAGAAAAGGATGAGAATAATAATGTAATTAATGCCAACACCCAGACATATGAAACCCGGAATTGTATCATCAAAGGATCTCCCGATAAATTGATTGTAGTACAGGGACTTAACGGATACCTGGTTGGTGAATTTGGCAACGTCGTGATAGTCTGCGAAAAAGACCGTGAGGAACAGTTCAGAAGATTTGTAAATGATGTAAAGGCCAGGCCAAACGCTGCCGATTTTGTGTAAAGGACTTTATTTGCTGTCGGGCATAATTCGTCCTTCGCGATTTGTTATCTCCCAGGCCGTGTAAAAAAAACACTGCGTGCGCTTTGCAAGAAGGTCGAACTCGATTTTGTCCACCTCGTCGGTCGGTTTGTGATAATCTTCATGGATACCATCAAAATAGAAAATGATCGGTATGTTCTTTTTTGCAAAATTCCAGTGGTCTGATCGATAATAGAGCCTTTCGGGATGCTGCTGATCATTGTAGGTGTAATCAAACACCAGGTTCGTATAGGTTTTATTGATCCTTTCGCTTAGTGTATTTAGTTCCGTTGAAAGTTTGTCCGCACCTATGACGTACAGGTAGGGTGGGCTGTCTTTATGCCGAGCGTCTCTTCGGCCAACCATATCAATATTCAGATTTACTACAGTATTCTTCAACGGAAAGACCGGCTCCCGCGTGTAAAAGTCTGAACCCAGAAGCCCGCTTTCTTCGCCGGTTACCGTCATAAACAAAATACTTCTTCGTGGACCCTTTCCGTCTTTCTTTGCTTCTGCAAATACTCTCGCCATTTCCATCACAGCAACAGTACCTGATCCATCGTCATCTGCGCCGTTGTTAATACGGTCTCCAGTTCCGGTTTTTGATATCCCAATATGGTCGTAGTGTGATGTGATAATGAGTAATTCATCTTTTTTATCAGTGCCTTCCAGGTATCCAAGCACATTTTCACTTTTTACCAACTTTACGTCCGTCGAAGACTTGTATGAGATTGAAACCGGTTTGATCTTTTTAATTGATTTTTTTGATGGATCGTCGAAGGCAGTTTGTTTTAATTTAGCCATCGGGATACCAAATAATTTGTCCATGATAACGGGCGAAACGACAAACATGCCCGGCCTTTGATTTTCTTTAGGTGACGGCTTCTCCAGGCTAAGACTAGTTTTGTTGTACAGCTGTTTGATTTGATTGTTAAGCAGGCTAAAGTCCTCCTTGGATTCGGTGTTACAGACAAATACCATTTTTGCCCCCTTTTCGCGGGCGAGGCTTACTGATTTGCTACCCACCAGCCCTTCATTTTGTGATAGGATCAACACAGCCTTATCCCTGACATCAACCTGGGCAAGCGCTTCCGCTGACCCATCACCAACAAACAAAAGCGGCACGGTGATTTCGCCTCCACTATCACTGTTTCCATAGAACGCAATGTCTGTGTAATTCATATAACGGCTGCCTCCGGCAGCAACATACGTTTCGCCAGGAGTAGTCGTATACAATTCCACCGGCTGATAATAACTTCCCGACACAGGTCCGGTTAGTTCTAATTCTTCGAAATGGGCTTTGATAAATGCTGCTGCCATTTTTTGACCCCGCTTTCCAGTTTCTCTCCCTTCCATCGCATCGGAGGCAAGAATGGACAAATTTTCCTTGAGGGCGGCAGCGGAAATTTTATTGCCATATTTTTGTGCAATTGGATCCTGGGCACTGAGGTTGAGCGAGCACAATAAAAGCCAGGAGAAGACAACTGAAATAGAACTGCGCATAAGAACAATAGGATAAGATCGCAATATGATCAGGTTCATCGAATTCAACAAAGGGAATCTGGATGGATTTTCAGGGATTGTGGAGATAAACGCAATCTACGATTGAGATCCTTGAAAGAGGTGTATTCATTTTCTTGGGTTCAGCATCAACTGAAATGCAAACTTCCTGTTAATTCTGTTATGCATGAATTACCTTTGCGGTGCAAATTTATTGAGAATCCCAACCTAAAATACTGTAAATCAAATACCTCAAATGAACATTGACTCCCAATACTCCGAAAAATTTGAAAATCGACATATCGGACCCGATTTACAACAGGTAGAGGAAATGCTAAAGGTCATAAAAGCAGACTCAATCGATGAGTTAATTGGTCAGACAATTCCGGGCAGCATTCGACTTAAGAACAGTTTATCGTTGCCGGCTGCTAAATCTGAATACGAGTTTTTACAGGACTTTAGGAAAATAGCGTCCCGGAACAAAGTTTTTAAGTCGTTTATCGGAATGGGCTATTATAACACTATCACTCCAGGTGTGATTCTTAGGAATATCCTGGAGAATCCAGGATGGTATACGGCTTATACACCCTATCAGGCTGAAATTGCCCAAGGCCGTCTTGAAGCGTTAATCAATTATCAAACTATGATAATTGATCTTACGGGGATGGAAATCGCAAATGCCTCTTTGCTTGATGAAGGAACAGCAGCCGCGGAGGCTATGCACCTGATGCATGCATCGCGTAAGGGCTCTAAAAAAGATGCGTCCAAATTCTTTGTTGATCATAACACGTTTCCACAGACAGTGGATGTATTGAAGACAAGATCCGGGCCGCTTGGCATTCAACTGATAATTGGTGATGTAAAAGCCCTGGACCTTTCCGATCCGGCGTTGTTTGCTGTTTACCTTCAAAATCCTGATAACAACGGAGCCATACATGACTACACGGCATTCAATCAGGCTGCACATGGACAAGGGGTTTGTGTTGTTATGGGCGCTGACCTGATGAGTCTGCTTTTAATGAAGTCATCGGGAGAAATGGGTGCAGACGTGGTGGTTGGTTCAAGCCAGCGTTTTGGAGTACCTATGGGATTTGGCGGTCCGCATGCTGCATTCTTCGCAACCCGGGATGAATTCAAACGTCAGATGCCTGGGCGAATTATCGGGGCGTCAATTGATGCTTCCGGAAATCCGGGCTATCGGATGGCGCTGCAAACCCGCGAGCAACATATCCGAAGGGAAAAGGCAACCTCAAATATTTGTACGGCCCAGGTACTCCTTTCCGTCATGGCCGGGATGTATGCAGTGTATCATGGTCCTGAAGGATTAAGAAAGATAGCCGGACGTATTCATGGCCTAACAAAGTCTCTGGAATCAGGTCTTAAGAGTCTGGGGATTTGGCAGGAAAATGAGAGTTTCTTTGACACATTGAAGGTGGTGGCTGGCGATATGCAGGCAGTTAAAGCAATAGCCATTCGTCATGAAGTTAATTTCCGGTACTTTGATGACAAGCACATAGGAATTACGTTGGACGAGGTATCTTCCCTTGATGACGTGAACACCATAATTCAAATTTTTGCGGAAGCGCAGTCAACCGTATTTTCAGGTTCTTCCAATGGAAAGGAAACCAGATGGCCTGAAAACCTGGCCCGGAAGTCCCATTACTTAACTCACCCGGTATTTAATACGCATCACTCTGAGCATGAGATGTTGCGTTACATTAAACGGTTGGAAAACAAGGATCTCTCAATGGTTCATTCGATGATTTCCCTGGGATCGTGTACCATGAAGTTAAATGCGACTGCAGAAATGATTCCGGTTACGTGGCCGGAACTGGGGAACATTCATCCTTTTGCGCCAGCAGACCAGACGTTGGGTTATCAGGAAATGATTTCGAGTCTGGAAAGTTCACTGAAAGAGATTACTGGCTTCAGTGGCGTGTCCCTCCAGCCCAACAGTGGTGCACAGGGTGAGTACGCCGGTCTTATGGTGATCCGTGCCTACCATCTGGATCGAGGTGACGGGCACAGAAATATTGCTCTGATACCTGCATCAGCACATGGCACCAACCCGGCAAGTGCCGTTATGGCGGGCATGGAGGTGGTCGTTGTGAAATCGGATGAGGAAGGTAAGATTGATGTGGCCGACCTGAAAGCCAAAGCGGAGCAGCACAAAGAGAAACTTTCTTGTTTAATGGTTACCTACCCTTCTACACATGGGGTATTTGAGGAATCAATAACTGAGATCTGCGAAATTATTCATAGGAACGGCGGGCTGGTGTATATGGATGGGGCGAATATGAATGCACAGGTGGGACTAACTTCGCCCGCGAATATCGGAGCCGATGTCTGTCACCTTAACCTTCACAAAACATTTTGTATACCACACGGAGGTGGTGGACCGGGTATGGGACCAATTTGTTGTAACGATAAGTTGAAGCCCTATTTGCCAGGTCATGCAGTGGTCAAGACTGGTGGAGACAAGGCAATTCATGCAGTTTCAGCCGCACCCTGGGGCAGTGCCAGCATTCTCACCATCTCTTACGCCTACATCGCGATGATGGGTGGGGATGGGCTGACCAATGCAACAAAGCTTGCGATTTTCAACGCGAATTATATTAAGGAGCGACTGGAAGGGCACTACAAGATTCTTTACACAGGCGTTAACGGACGATGTGCCCATGAGATGATCGTAGATTGCCGCGACTTCAAAAAGTCAGGTATTGAGGTCGAGGATATAGCCAAGCGGTTAATGGACTACGGATTTCATGCTCCCACCGTTTCTTTCCCGGTTGCCGGAACGTTAATGATTGAACCTACCGAGAGTGAGCCAAAGGAAGAACTTGACCGCTTTGTGGATGCGTTACTTGAAATCCGGAATGAAATCCGCGAGGTAGAAGAAGGAAAGTCTGATAAGGATAACAATGTTTTGAAACATGCGCCGCATACCGCTGCCGTTATTACCGCCGATGAATGGGTTCGGCCTTACAGCAGGCAGAAAGCAGCCTATCCGCTTCCATTCGTCAAAGACACCAAATTCTGGCCGTCCGTAAGCCGTGTTGATAACGCTTATGGGGATCGTAATCTGGTTTGTAGCTGCCTTCCCATAGAGGATTATGTGAAGAAAGAGGAGACCGCTTCCGTTTAATGAGGCGCCGGTAAACAATGCAACAAATCGCCCTGTCATTGTGCGGAGCGATCACACGATAATCCCGAATCGCCAGGATGACTACGGAAACCAGTCAGCGCTCAAACAAACTACCCTGGTGGACGTGGGTTTTACCCATAATCATTATTCACCTCGGCACAAGAATTTCCATTTGGTCAAATGTTGCGTCCGGGTCATCACTCTTCTATTTCCCGGTTCCTATCGCACTGATCCTCACCTACTGGTGGGGACCGCGCGTGCTCGTGTCCTTTTATATAAATGCTTTTCTGAGTGCCGGACTGTTTGAACTAAAAAACTCAGCTTACTATCCACTATATGCCCTGCCTGAAGTGGTGTTTGTTTTTCTATCCTGGTTATTTTTCGTCCGTTTTGTAAAGGGTAAATGTTGGCTGCCTAACATCAGTAATCTTGCATACTTTTTGGTATTAGGACTGGTACTGCCGTTGATTATCAGCAGATTTCTGCTGGAAGGGATATTCTTGTACTTCGGAGAAATCTCGGGGAATGAATTTTGGACACTTCTCCTGATGACCGGTCTCGGCGATTTTATTTCAATATTCGGGCTTTCTCTTCCAGTCCTGTACCTCACTACCGGTGTGATGGAAAGAAACGGACTCACCTATTTTTCAGAGAGTATTCCCTCAAGAAGTGCGGCCATAAAATCCAAAATAAAAGCGCCTCAGTATCTTGTTGAAATATCTCTTTGTCTGTTGTTGACATTGGCAATAAGTCAGACACTAAACTTCGCAGAGTATTGGTTTCTCTATGGCATACTCTCTTTATATGTTGCTATCCGGCATGGTTTCGGATTCGCGATACTTTTTAACTCCTACATTCTTCTATTAACCTACGTACTGCCGTCCGTGCTTTATCCGGAATTTACCCGGGCAATGATTATTAATAACGAGATGATAAGAATACAGTTGGGGTCCGGCCTTCTTTATGTTTTCAGTACAGTTACGGGCCGGGTAATGTCAGATGCGGGTGCGTTGGAAAAGCGCCTGAGCTATCAGAATAAAGAACTCGAGCAGGCCAACAAGGAACTCGATAGGTTTGTATACAGTGTTTCACACGACCTTAGTGCCCCCCTTCGATCGATCCTGGGATTAATAAGCATCAGTCGTATTGAAAAAGATGAGGAGCGACTCAGATTCTATATTGACAACATCGAAACCAGTGTTTATAAACTCGAGAATTTCATTAATGAAATTCTCGATTACTCCCGGAATGAGCGACAGCAGGTTTTACTTGAAGACGTTAAGCTGGTGGATCTTTGTAAGGAAATTCTGGACAATCTGAAATTTCAGGAGACCTTCGCCGCAATCACTATTGACCTCGACGGAATAAGTACGGATTCGATACGAACTGATAGAATGAGACTTAAAATTATTCTCAATAATCTTCTGTCCAACGCAGTTAAATTTCAATCTCCTCAGAAGCCCGACCCGTACATTCGCGTATCCCTACGAACCACGGATGAAAAGTATGTGATTGAGGTGGAGGACAATGGAGAAGGTATTAAGCCGAACTTGAGAGAAAAGATTTTTGAAATGTTCTTCCGCGGCACGCAGCGTTCCAAGGGATCAGGCCTTGGGTTGTATATCGCCCGCGAAGCGGCAGAAAAAATTCAAGGAACAATTTCGGTTGATTCTGAATATGGAAAAGGTACGATGTTTTACGTGGAACTAAAGAAACAACATGAAGGTGTATAAAGTGTTGGTCCTTGTGGTTCTTACCGGTTTCTGCTTAACAGCGTCGGCTCAGCTAAGTGAGTACAAAGGTTTTCCTTCCTTAACCTGGCCAAAATTATATTCGATAGACTATAAGAAAGAGAAAGACAATCTGGGCGAATTTGACAGACCAATTTTTAGTTCGGCAGTTAAAGCCCTTCAGGGTAAAATAATTTCACTGCCTGGTTATATGGTTCCGTTTGAAAGCGCAACGGACGGTGATCATTTTATACTCTCGTCGACACCTCTGAATGCCTGTTTCTTTTGTGGTGTAGGTGGCCCGGAAACAGTTATTGAGGTCCATTTGAAAGCATCGATAAAGTATACAGAGAAACCTATACAGGTTCGAGGGGTTTTGAAGCTCAATGACCAGGATCCTGATAAAATGATTTATCTGTTGGAGGATGCAGAGTTTGAGGGGTTAGTCGAGCCTTAAAAGGAGATTCGGCGGTTTAGATGCAGTAGTCTATAATCCTATCCAAAATTTTTGCTATCGACTTATATTACACTGAATAATTTACCCAATCGTTTGAAATTCAACAAAAGACCCGGACCTTTAACTCATGGCATTCCTTTTTGATTCCTTTGAAGGTTGGAAGTTATACTGCGAAGAGCATAAGATGTCGCTTAGCGAAGTGGTGCTTGAATATGAGCAGACTCAAAAGGGATCAAGTGAGACTGAAATAAAGGATGGTCTGATGGCTGCGTGGGAAGTTATGAAAAGCGCAGTTAATTCCGGCCTGACCGAAGATATGACTTCCCGGTCAGGGATGATCAATAATGGAGCAAAGAAAGTATACAATTACCCGACTCCGGTATTATCCAAAGAATTTCAAAATCTTATTTCCCGTGCTCTGGCGGCTAAAGAAGTTAATTCATGCATGGGCAGAATTGTGGCAGCGCCAACTGCCGGTGCAAGTGGCATTATGCCTGGTGTATTGTATACACTACAGGAGATTCATCATATCGAAGATGAAAAAGTTATAGAAGCCATGCTCATCTCGGCAGGTATTGCATTGATTATGGAACAGAAAGCCTCCATCTCCGGTGCAGTGGGTGGATGTCAGGCGGAAACCGGCACAGCAGCTGCTATGGGATCGGGAGCTGTTGTATATTGTCTTGGCGGAAGTACTGATCAGATTTTTTGTGCAGTAGCCATAACGGTACAGTGTATGCTTGGACTGGTGTGCGACCCGGTAGCTGGTTTGGTAGAGGTCCCGTGTGTTGTTCGTAATGCCAGTGCCGCAGCCATTGCCTATAGTTCAGCGCAGATAGCTTTAGCCGATGTAAACAGTGTTATTCCGGTGGACGAAGTAATTGAAGCCATGGGCGAAATCGGTGCCAGCATGGAAACGCGTTATAAAGAAACGGCAATGGGCGGCCTGGCGGCAACTAAAACCGGACAAGCTATTGCGAAGCGCGTATTGATACGGGAAATTGAAATCCTGCCGGATGAGCCAGACAAGCAGTAGCGTGTCGATTAAGCGGAAGAATTATTTCAGGTAATCAGGGAAAAGCGTGTTGCCAAAAAAGTAAATGCCAACACTGAAGACAACGGCCCACACCAAGGCGCTAACAAACATATAGAGAATCAACTTGTTTTTGGGTGTACCCACACTTACGGCAAGTACAGACCCTCCGATTGGCGTTAGTAGTACCGGCGTTAATGCTGCTACTCCGAGTATCCCGTATTTCTTCCAGATGGTAACGAGCTTGCGATTGCGCACCGAAAACTTCTTTCGATTAGCGAAGAATCTGTGCAAGATCTTCGTTCGCATAAAATCGCCAAAGAAGGCAAAAAGAATTACAACGGTCATCATTCCGCCGACAGTGACCACTATGGTTGTGACAAGATTTAATCCGGCGGCATATCCTCCAATCGGGCCAAAGATAAACTTGAGCATGCTTGACAAATAAACCGGAATGGCCTTAAGAATTTCTTCCCACATAACAATGCTCCCTAAATCTTTTCACCAAAACACAAATCGCCTGCGTCACCCAGCCCCGGCACAATATAGAACTGATCATTTAACCTCTCGTCAAGCGCACAGGTCCAGATAGAGTGTTCAAGTTTCAGGTTTCCATCAATATATTTTATTCCTTCAGGCGCAGCAACAAGCGAAACGATAAAGAGATGGGATGGAATTCCAAACTTCGACAGTGCCTTGGCTGAGCGAACGAAAGATTTACCAGAAGCTAACATAGGATCAATGAGAATAACATCGCGGTTATCAATTGAAGGAGCGGCGAGGTATTCCAGGTCAATGACAACCTCAGTTCCACCTTCTACCCGGCGTGCACCAACGAAGCCACAATCGGATTTATCGAAAAAATCCAGAAAGCCCTGAAAGTAGGGTAGCCCGGCACGCATGACGGTAATTAGAATGGGTTCGATAGCCAACACGTTTGCAGTTGATGTTCCCAGCGGGGTTTCTACAGGTAATTGACGATAAGGAAGCTTCTTTGATACCTCGTAGGCCATGACTTGCCCCAGGCGTTCCAGATTATTTCTGAATTTTGAACGATCCTTCTGAATGTTTGTATCACGCAGTTCAGCAATGAACCGACTGGCAATTGAATTTTGTTCACTTAAATTGAAAAACATATGCCCCGCTTTTTTCTCACGAAAATTTAGAATAAAGTTGTGGGAAGAACTAATGCAGCGGACAAAGAAGCAAAATGAAATCCACTTTAACCTTTTATAAATGAAACTCCTTAAGAAACTATGCGAGATACAGGCGCCGTCCGGAGAAGAGTTTCGTATGAAAGAATTCCTTTTGAAGCATATTGGTAAGGAGGCGAAAAAATGGAAAGTAAAACCTGAAATATTCGAGGGTGACGGCTTTCAGGATTGTATAGTGCTGAAGTTTGGCGAACCACGTACCGCCATTTTTGCTCATATGGATAGCATTGGGTTTACGGTGCGATATTTTAATCAGTTGCTTCCCATTGGAAGCCCTGATGCTGAGATGGGAACGAAGCTGGTTGGACATGACAGTCATGGTCCAATAGAGTGTGAATTGGAATTTGACAAAGAAAATCATGCTTTCTATAAGTTTGGAAGAAAAATTGATAGGGGAACAGCACTAACCTACAAAGTAGATTTCCAAGACACCAAAAATTTTATTCAGTCAGCCTACCTGGACAACAGATTGGGAATGTATACGGCATTAAAAGTTGCAGAGACGTTAAAAGATGGTGTGATCGTTTTCAGTTGCTGGGAAGAACACGGAGGTGGTTCAGTGCCGTATCTGGCGAAATTCATTCACGATCGCTGGGGTATAACGCAGGCTCTCGTTTCGGACATCACATGGGTCTCAGAAGGTGTTGAGCCTGGCAAAGGTGTTGCTATTTCTATGCGGGATCGAAATCTTCCCCGCCGGAAATACGTGGATAAGATAATACGTATTGCCGAGAAGCGAAACGTTGATCATCAGCTGGAAGTTGAAGGAAACGGTTCCAGTGATGGTCGCGAGTTACAAATCTCGCCATATCCTTTTGACTGGTGCTTTGTTGGTGCGCCGGAGCAAAATCCGCATACGCCTTATGAGAAAGTTCATAAACATGATATCAATACGATGATCGAATTGTATAAATGGCTGATTAAAGACTTATGAAGTTTTTTTGATTACTCGAGTGCCAGCAGCCCAAAAAGTGAAAACCATGTTCTTGAATCTTTCCTGTTTCATCCTTACGGTATCGGTATTTGTCACACAGGATAAATTTTTCGCCCGGTTGTCCGATGCGGCAATTGCCTTAACTCAACAAAACGTTCAGTATGACCCGGCTTATTTTGTTATTCCTTATCCAAACGGAGATGTGCCAAAGGGCAAGGGAGTATGTACCGATGTAATAATAAGAGCCTATCGTGCTTTAGGTGTTGATCTGCAATTGGCGGTTCACGAAGACATGTCGCGGAATTTTCAATTGTATCCTAAGAATTGGGGGTTAAAGAAGACAGATAGGAATATCGACCATCGTCGGGTCCCTAATCTTATGAAATTTTTTGAACGCCATGGTGCTTCTTTAGTGATATCATCTGGTCCGGAGGAATATAAGCCAGGTGATATTGTTACGTGGGACCTCGGAAAGGGAGTGGGGCATATTGGCGTCGTTATTGACAAAAAATCCAGTGATAATGCCCGGCATCTGATTGTTCATAACATCGGGAATGGACAGGAAATTTCGGACTGTTTGTTCAGCTATAAAATAACAGGTCACTATCGATATAAGCCTGGAAGTAATTAGTTTCGTTCGTTAGCGTCATTTGAGAAGGCTGCCACAGGTATAATCAGTATTCGCTTGTTTCTTGCGTATTAGCTGAAAGGTATTCTATTCAAATTGCCGGATTCTGCTATTTTTGCACTCCCTGTTTTCAGGAAGTATATGCAGATTAAGGATCTACAATTCAAAAAATTCATCAGTAAGTCGAAAGTCCAGCAGCAGGTCAGTTTTCTTGCGGAACAAATCAACACTGATTATAAAGAAAAATCACCTGTTTTTGTTCCTATTCTCAACGGGTCGTTTATGTTCGCTTCAGACCTTATTAAACAGATCGTCGTACCCTGTAAGATATCGTTTGTAAAAGTTTCGTCTTATGCCGGAACGGCAAGCACCGGCCAGCTCAAAACACTGATTGGTCTCGAGGAAAGCCTGTTTAATCAGGATATAGTTATTGTCGAAGATATCGTTGATACGGGACTAACGTTGCAACGGATTGTTGATGAATTAAAGAGCCTGGGTACAAAGTCGGTTGAAGTAGTTGCCCTGCTGCGTAAGCAAACCGCGAGGGAAAAGCCTGTAGAAGTGAAGTACGTCGGCTTCGAAATTGAAAATGAATTTGTTCTGGGCTATGGTCTGGACTACGATGGATTCGGCCGGAATAAGGAGGACATTTACCAATCTACTCTTTAAATTCCCGTGGCATCATTCGTAAATCATAGTTCATTCCTTATCTTGGTCAGCAAATTTCGGATCAAAGCCCCTCACTAAACATAATCCTGATAAGTTCATGATCAACCTCATCCTTTTTGGCCCACCGGGCGCTGGTAAGGGCACGCAAAGCGCAAAACTCATTGAAAAGTATTCGCTTACCCATATTTCAACTGGTGATCTTTTCCGAAAACATCTAAAGGAGGGAACACCGCTTGGAAAGCTTGCGCAGGAATATATGACGAAAGGCAATCTGGTTCCTGATCAGTTGGTGATCGACATGGTGGATGACAAGCTGAAGTCGAGCGGAGATATCAATGGCGTTATTTTCGATGGATTCCCTCGTACAACGCCGCAAGCCCAGGCTCTTGACAACCTATTAAATACAAGGGGTGCGCCAATTAAGGTTTTGATCGAGCTGGTTGTGCCAGAGGAAGAGCTGAAACGAAGATTAGCAGATCGTGCCATCAAGGAAAACCGTCCTGACGATGCGAAACCCGAAGTGATCGCTCACCGAATTTCCTTGTACAAATCGGAGACTGTTTCTGTTGCCGATTACTATAAAAAGTATGGCAAGTACTCCTCAGTGGCAGGGGTTGGAGAAATTGAGGATATATTCGCGCATCTTTGTGTTGAAATAGACAAGAGCTTGAAGTAATTGCCCCGAAAGCAATAACTTCTATTGTATTTTTTTCTTCGATCATTTTCACGTTCATAACGCCAGTACCTGCTTTGTCTTCACCAAACTTTATCGACTACATAAAATTTTGCTCACGCTCGGGTCATGGGGGTGCTGGTTACCTCCATTTTCATCGGGAAAAATTTGTTCAGCACGGTGGTCCGGATGGCGGAGATGGAGGACGTGGGGGGCACGTAATTCTGAAAGGTAATGCTCAGTTGTGGACTCTTTTGCACCTGAAGTATAGGAAGCACGTTGTAGCCACTGCAGGGAATAGGGGTGAGGAACAGGACAGGACCGGTGCTCAGGGCGAGGATGAAATATTGGAAGTCCCTCTTGGCACCGTGGCGAAGCGTGCCGAGACAGAAGAAATCTTATTTGAGATCACTGAAGACGGAAAGGAATATATTCTTACGCCGGGTGGCCGCGGAGGGCGGGGTAATGCTTTTTTTGCTACCTCCACTAACCAGGCTCCTCAACACGCTCAACCTGGTGAGTCAGGAAAGGAAGAGTGGATAATCCTGGAACTAAAACTTCTTGCTGATGTTGGCCTGGTCGGATTTCCAAATGCAGGAAAGTCAACATTGCTTTCGGTAGTGTCCGCGGCAAAACCCAAAATAGCGGACTATCCATTTACAACACTGACACCGAATCTTGGTGTCGTCTCTTATCGTAACGATATGTCTTTTGTCATGGCAGATATTCCAGGAATCATTGAAGGTGCTGCGGACGGAAAAGGCCTCGGAATTCGTTTTCTCCGGCACATTGAACGAAACTCCTTACTCCTTTTTCTCATCCCCGCAGACTCTGCCGATATCAATAAAGAATATGAGATTTTGCTTAATGAGCTGAACCTTTACAACCCTGAGCTCATGGACAAAAAACGGCTACTTGCTATTTCTAAGTCTGATATGCTGGACGATGAACTAAGATTGGAAATCAAAAAAGAGCTGCCACAGGACATTCAAAGTATTTTTATTTCGTCAGTTACCAATCAGGGCATTACGGAGTTAAAGGACTTGATCTGGAGGAATCTGCATTAAAACTGTATTTTTTCACTAACCGAAGCAGATAATTTAATGCCTGTATTAATGTCAGTTTGGCATTAATTCGGCTTTGGCAGAATTGTTGACATTTGCCCGTTGTTCAATTTGTTGACAAATGAGTCGGCAGATATTGGCCATAAATAAACCTGAAAATGAATCAAAACGAAGAAATACTCTCCGAGGGCGGTGAAACAGCTGAAAATCTGGCAGCTTCACAGGAAACGGCGGATGCTACCAGTGAGAATAGTCAGGATAGCCAGGTTTTAAAGTTACAGGCAGAGCTGGCAGAACAAAAAGATAAATTTATCCGATTGTACTCTGAGTTTGAGAATTTCCGACGCAGAACTGCCAAAGAGAAGTTGGAGATGATACAATCTGCGAATGAACAGTTGCTTAAGGCATTCCTGGCCGTGGCTGATGATTTTGAGAGAGCCGAAAAATCTTTCAAAGACAAGAATGACAAAGACCTGGAAGGATTTTTTCTCATTTACAACAAATTCAAAAAGACGATTGAACAGGCTGGTGTCAAAATAATGGACCTTAAGCAAGGATCTTCTTTTAATGCAGACCTTCATGAAGCTATTACACAAATACCAGTTGCTGATCAATCGTTAAAGGGAAAGGTTGTTGAGGTTGTAGAAAATGGGTATTTGTTAAATGAAAAAGTAATACGTCACGCAAAAGTTGTTGTAGGAAGCTAATACCAGGCGATTGCAGCCAAAACGATTTAATTACTAAAAATGTCAGCCAAAAGGGACTTCTACGAAATATTGGGTGTGAGCAAGAATGCGGCACCTGATGAAATAAAAAAAGCATACCGTAAGGTTGCCATTCAGTTCCATCCGGACAAGAATCAAGGTAATAAAGAAGCAGAAGAGAAATTTAAGGAAGCGGCTGAGGCTTACGAGGTACTAAGCGATGCCGACAAGCGTGCGAAGTATGATCGCTTTGGTCATGCGCGGTCCGGTAACGGCAGTCACGGTGGTCATGAAATGAACATGGATGATATCTTCAGCCAGTTTGGAGATATTTTTGGTGGTGGTGGCGGCAGTCCTTTTGAAAGTTTTTTCGGGGGCGGATCGACAAGGGGTGGACGACGTCAGCGGAAAGGTTCAAACCTTCGGATAAAGCTGAAGCTTTCACTGGATGAGATTGCAAACGGCGTTGAGAAAAAAATCAAAGTAAACCGCCTGATGCAGGCGGAAGGAGTTTCCTTCAAAACCTGTACAACATGCCAGGGCACAGGACAGGTTAGGAAAGTTGTAAATACGATGCTGGGCCAGATGGTTTCCGCTTCAACATGTTCTACGTGTGATGGGTCTGGTCAAATAATTGAAAAGCGTCCGAGTGGCGTCGACAGTTCAGGGCTGGTTTCTAAAGAAGAGATAATTAGTGTAAAAATACCAGCTGGAGTAGCTGATGGTATGCAGTTGTCCATGTCCGGGAAGGGAAATGAAGCTCCGGGTGGCGGAATTGCAGGCGATCTCCTCATCCTTATTGAAGAGCAGGAAGACAAGCACCTCAAACGGGACGGCAATAATCTTGTTTATGACCTTTATATCAGCTTTATCGATGCAGCAATTGGAACGTCTATTGAAGTTCCGTCTGTTAGCGGCAAAGTTAAAATCAAAATCGAACCAGGGACGCAAAGCGGAAAAATCCTGAGGCTCAGGGGTAAAGGACTGAAAGATGTTAATGGTTATGAGATTGGAGACCAGCTGATCTACGTGAATGTCTGGACTCCCCGAAAGCTTACAGCAGACGAAAAGGCCAAACTTGAGAGTTTAAGGCATTCTCCGAACTTTGAACCAAATCCGGATGCCAACGAAAAAGGCTTTTTTGAGCGTATGAAGGAATTTTTCAATTAAATAAACCAAAAACCCTTTCGGCATGTCGCCCGTTTAATCAAGATTAGGCGGGCTTTTTTTACGATTTACACTTAAATATTACAAGTCGAAACCTCTCAGGGGCTAGGCCGTAAACATTCTGCATGCAGAGAAAGATATGGTTAACAGGTTGCGGGTTTGTGCTGGTGAGCCTGGCATTTGGACAGATTAAGAAACAATTCTCGGTAGAGGACACACAGGCGTGCGAGAATATTCGACTTTGTGTAAAGGCAAATAGCGGAAATTGTTATGTCAAACCTAGTCAGAGCCCCGATATTCTTAATGTCTTTAGCAATCAGACCGAGGAAGCATATGCTCACAATTTCCGGAAGGAAGTAAAAGGCAAGACCTGCGAAGTGCTTCTAAACCTGGAGGAAGTTCAGGCCAATGGGATAAGTCAATCCATTTCAACGCGATTTTTTGGTTCTTCGGAAGGCCGGGTAAGCGAGAACAAGATTTGGAAGATGTACCTGTCGGAGTCTAAACCCTATCTGCTGGAGTTAAACTACGGTGTAGGTAATGCAAATATTGATCTTTCCGGGCTGGCCATACAAAAGCTTAAAATCAACACTGGAAGTGCAGACGTAAAGGTAGGGTACTATTCAGACCTTGAAAATCAGGTTGACATGGATACCTTTTTTGTTAAGGTAGACCTCGGCTCGGTGGATGTAAAGAATATGAACCTGTCGCGTACCCGCTTCGTGATGGCAGATGTTGGGTTTGGCAATATGACGCTGGACTTCAGTAATAAACCGTTAGTAAGCAACAGAATTAAAGGAAGCGTGGGGGCCGGCAATTTGACTATTATCCTTCCTTCCCAAGAAACTCCCGTATTGGTGAAAATCCAGGACTCGTGGTTGTGCAGCATGAAATTACCAGCGAGCCTGAAAAAAGTAGGCGAAAACACGTTTGCCAACTCGGCCTATAAAAAAGGAGCCAAAAATTCGTTGATATTTGACCTGGATGTTTCCATGGGAAACATCGTTTTCAAGCAAGAAAGCCACTAGGGCAACCCAAATCGACTCAGGCAAAAATCAGAACTCCCTTTGTAATTTCTTCCTTATCTTCGACACTAATAGCCAGTCGAAAATCAACAGCATTTGGAAGCACTAATCACCAGAAATGTTACGAAGCGGTATACCAGTCATCTGGCGCTTGACCAGGTCAGCATTTCTATACCTCAGCAGTCCATTTACGGGCTGCTTGGACCCAACGGTGCCGGTAAAACAACGCTGATACGAATTATCAATCAAATCATCAATTCAGACAGTGGCGACGTTTCCATTTTCGGCGAGCCACTGCAGGCAAAACACATCGGTACAATTGGATATTTGCCTGAAGAACGTGGATTGTACAAAAAGCTAAAGGTTGGAGAGCAATTGGTTTACCTGGCGCAACTAAAAGGACTGAGCCGTAAGGACGCTTTGGAAAAGAGTAAAGCCTGGATAAAAAAATTTGAAATTACAGACTGGTGGACAAAAAAGGTAGAGGACCTTAGTAAGGGTATGGCCCAGAAGGTTCAATTCATCAGCACTGTTATGCATGAGCCAAAGTTGATTATACTGGATGAGCCGTTTTCAGGATTTGATCCGGTAAATGCACAGCTGATAACAAAGGAAATCCTGGAGTTAAAAGAAAAGGGATGTACAATTATTTTCTCCACCCACCGTATGGAAACGGTAGAGGACTTGTGTGATCATATTGCCTTGATCGACAAGTCCAGAAAAATTCTGGAGGGATCTAAAAAACAAGTGAAGGAAATGTATCGCACGAATACTTTCCAGGTCGAACACCGTGGAGCTTTTAGTCTTACTTCCGAAATGTATAATGTGAGCGGACAACAACTTCTGGACGACGATTACTACCAGTCTGTTGTTAAAGTGAATGGGCAGATATCCACGAACCAACTGATACGTGACCTGACTGATGTTACCGAAGTGCACAGTTTTACGGAAAAGATTCCAACGATGAGCGAGATCTTTATCGGCTTGGTGAAAGGAGGAACAAATGAATAAGGTATTTTTAATTATTCAGCGTGAGTTTCTGAACCGTGTTCAGAAAAAATCTTTTTTGATTGCGACAATTCTTTTACCACTGATTTTTCCCGCGATCATGATGGTGCTCGTCTACCTGGCAATTGAACAAAAGAAAAATGCGGAGAAAGAAATAATATATTATGTAGACGAAAGTAAATTATTTGTCGCTGACACATCGAGGTTTATTTTCAAAAAGTTTGACGGGGATGTTGATGAGGCTAAAAAGGCCTTTCAACATGACGACAGCTACGGATTGCTTTACATTCCTGCCTTTGATTTATCAGACCCTCAAGGCATATCACTGTTTACAAAAGTGAACCCGGGCCCCAGCGAGGTCGGCGAGTTGGAAAACTTGTTGGAGACTCGTATCAAAGAGCTGAAGATGAAAAAATTCAACATCGACCAGGTAGTTCTGGATAGTCTGAAAACAGAGGTAACGATTCAAAGTGTTAACCTATCAGAAGAAGGTCGTGAAAAAAACGCTGATTCCAGAGTGATGTTTGGCGTGGGAATGACCTGTGGAATCCTCATGTATATGTTTATCTTCATTTATGGAGCCCAGATCATGCAGGGAATTATTGAAGAGAAATCCAGTAAGGTGGTCGAAGTAATTATTTCTTCTGTCAAACCGTTCCAGTTAATGTTGGGAAAAATTGTTGGTCTGGCTTCTGTCGGATTGCTTCAGTTTCTCATCTGGATTCTTTTAATCACAACGCTGTCTTCTGTTGTTCTCGGATATTTCGGATTGGAAATGCCGCAGCAGCAAATGATGAATGAAATGAGCCAGCAAAATCCAGCCATTCAAAATCAGGGTGCGATAGAATTTCTAAGAGTGATGGGTGAGATACCTTTTGGTTATGTGATTTTTAATTTTCTGTTTTATTTTCTTGGTGGATACCTATTGTACGGTGCATTGTTTGCTGCAGTGGGATCTGCAGTGGATAGCCCGGCGGAGGCGCAACAGTTTATGTTTCCCATCACGATACCGATGTTGATTGCATACCTTGGACTATTTATGTTTATTCTGGAGGACCCCCATGGTTCCATCAGCGTCTGGCTTTCTATTATACCATTTACATCGCCAATTGCCATGATGGGCCGAATTGCGTTTGGGGTGCCTGACTGGCAACTTGGCCTCTCCATGGCCTTATTGATAGCAGGCTTCGTCTTTACAACCTGGGTAGCCGGCAGGATCTACAGGGTAGGCATTCTCATGCACGGCACAAAAATAAACTACAAAGTAATGGCGAAGTGGTTTATGATGAACGGGTAACCGACGTCGGTTTTTTTCATGCTAAAACCAGCTTCCTGATCCGGGAAAGTCCCACCGGTTTTTTAATTATCTTTCAACTGCAATGGGCAAAATTGTACCTATACCCTCACTTGATTTTTATAAAAATAATTCCAATCTGAAGTGGGTAGTTTTGGTTGCGTCCATACTAATCAGTATTGGTTCCATTTATTATACGAATATTCTGGTAGACCAATTGAAAGAGAGAGAGCGCCAGCAGGTTCAGCTCTATGCAAAGGCCATTGAATATACGGCTAACGCAGAAGATACATTCGGGGATGTGAATTTCATTGCGGAGGAAATCCTTTTCCAGAATAATTCCATTCCAATCATTCAGGTCGGTGATAGCGGGAGGGTATTGGCACACAGAAACGTAGATGTTGATGAATCCTGGACAGTTAAAAGGAAAGAAACGTTTTTGAAGGGTGAAATGAGACTGATGGCCGAAGTGTATGAACCCATTAAAGTGACACTGCGTGACCCCCAGACTGGAGAGGTTTTTGGAACGCAGTTCATTTACTACAAGAATTCATTCCTTCTGAAACAGCTTATCGCGTATCCCTACATCCAGCTTTCGGTCATTGCCATCTTTGGCTTCATTGCTTATCTGGCATTTAATTATTCAAAAGCAGCGGAGCAAAACAGAGTGTGGGTAGGACTTGCAAAGGAGACTGCTCACCAGCTGGGCACACCTTTATCTTCTTTGATGGCGTGGGTTGAAGTCATTCGCGATGATCCCGCTATGGCAAACACAGGAATGGTGGAGGAATTAGAGAAGGATATCCAAAAGTTACGAATCGTAACAGAACGATTTTCCAGCATTGGGTCGGTCCCGGCGCTAAAAAAGGAAAATGTTGTTTCCCTTGTCAATAATGTTGTAAACTACCTACGTCCGAGGGTTTCATCCAAAGTGAAAATGGAAGTGTTTACGCTGTCAGAGGATATTGACGCCAATGTACATGCTCCGCTTTTTGAATGGGTTATAGAAAATCTGTGCAAGAATGCTGTTGATGCTATGGGAAATACAGGCACTATCGCCATTAAAATTTTGCGTGGGAACGAAGGCAAAATATTTATAGATATTTCTGATACCGGCAAAGGGATTCCGCGTTCAAAAATTGATCATGTTTTTCGGCCTGGGTTTACCACTAAAAAGAGGGGCTGGGGTCTTGGTCTGACGCTTGCCAAACGAATCATTGAAACGTACCATGATGGCAAAATTTTCGTAAAATCTTCCGAAGAAAATCAGGGAACTACGTTCAGAATTGTGTTGAATGCCGCATCCGGTGGCGAACTCGAAGAAAAACCACAGCAGGCCCGGGCAGTGCCCTCCTAGGCTATTAAACATCTTCAAAATTCCGTACCCGACACTTTGTACTTCGTGCTGAAACGGGTACTTTTGCGCTCGAATTTTCAGACCTAAAATTTTCAAAAAACACATAACAATGGCAAATATTGGTAAGATCACTCAGGTAATCGGCCCTGTTGTAGACGTTGCCTTCGATGGCGAGGGGGCTAAACTCCCGAATATCCTTGATTCTCTTATAGTTACAAAAGGTGATGGCACAAAGGTGGTGTTGGAATGTCAGCAACACCTGGGTGAGGACAGGGTAAGGACGATTTCCATGGAAGGTACTGAAGGTCTTGTCAGGGGAATGAAAGTAACCGATACCGGCTCACCAATACAGATGACCATAGGTGAAGACATTAAGGGTCGCCTGTTCAACGTCGTGGGTGATGCGATTGATGGGCTAGCGCAGCCAAAAGGTACTGGCACGTTGCCGATTCACCGTCAGGCACCATTGTTTGAAGATTTGTCCACATCAACAGAGGTTCTCTTTACCGGAATAAAGGTTATTGACCTGATTGAACCTTATGCAAAGGGCGGGAAGATTGGATTGTTTGGTGGAGCCGGCGTAGGTAAAACCGTACTGATTCAGGAATTGATCAACAACATAGCGAAAGCATATTCAGGCCTTTCCGTATTTGCGGGAGTTGGCGAAAGAACTCGTGAGGGCAATGACCTGCTCCGGGAAATGATTGAAGCCGGAATCGTTGATTACGGTGAAGAATTTATGAAGTCACTTCATGCCGGAGGTTGGGATCTTTCGAAAGTGGATTCTGAAAAATTGAAAGACTCGAAAGCAACCTTTGTGTTCGGTCAAATGAATGAACCTCCCGGAGCTCGTGCACGGGTGGCGCTTTCCGGACTTACGGTAGCTGAATATTTCCGTGACGGAGATGGTACTGGAAAGGGCCGTGACATTCTTTTCTTTGTGGATAATATATTCCGTTTTACACAAGCGGGTTCAGAAGTATCTGCATTGCTTGGTCGTATGCCGTCTGCCGTGGGTTACCAACCTACCCTTGCTACGGAGATGGGCGCCATGCAGGAACGGATTACTTCTACCAAGAATGGTTCTATCACTTCTGTACAGGCTGTCTATGTCCCTGCTGATGACTTGACGGACCCTGCACCAGCTACAACATTCGCTCACCTGGATGCTACAACGGTGTTATCCCGTAAGATTTCGGAGCTTGGTATTTATCCGGCTGTTGATCCACTGGATTCAACCTCCCGGATTCTTCGTCCCGAGATTGTGGGCGAAGAGCATTACAACTGCGCACAACGAGTTAAACTCACACTTCAACGGTATAAAGAATTGCTGGATATCATTGCTATCCTTGGTATGGACGAGTTATCTGATGAAGATAAACAATTGGTTTACCGCGCACGTCGTGTTCAGCGTTTCTTATCACAGCCTTTCCACGTTGCAGAAGCCTTTACAGGTCTCAAAGGGGTGTTGGTGGATATTAAAGATACCATCAAAGGCTTCAATGCGATCATGGACGGTGAATACGACCACCTTCCCGAAATGGCGTTCAATCTCGTAGGTAGCATTGAACAAGCCGTTGAAAAAGGACAAAAGATGATGGCAGAAGCTAAAGGGTAGAAGTATAATGTTAGCGGAGTGCATCATCGCATTCCTGTATCAATTGAAACAATAGCTATGCATCTTGAAATATTAACTCCAGAAAAAAAATTGTTCTCGGGCGATGTAACGATTGTCACTTTTCCCGGTTCGGATGGATCATTCCAGGTGATGGATGATCATGCACCGCTGATCAGTTTATTAAAGGAAGGAGTTGTTGAGTATAAGTCAAAAGAAGGCACAAAGAATCTACAGGTAAAAGGCGGTGTGGTTGAAGTACTAAAGAACAAGGTTATACTTCTCGCTACTGGTATTGTTGCCTGAAATTGCAACGATAGTAATGTCATAAAAAAACCTGGTTATCCAGGTTTTTTTATTTAGGATCATTTCCGAGAAGCCATCCCGAATTACTCCTCAACTCGTTTACTTTTTGCTTTTCCCGAAGATCCGGTAGAAGAATCTCTTTTCGAATTCCCAGAAAAATCTGAATTGACCAAGTAAAAAACCATACCCTAACAAAATGACGTTGTACAAAGGTAAAATCAAAAGGTAGTAAAGCACGGATGCGATCGTAGAATCGCCTTGCGCGCCGACAAGAAAATGCAGAACAGGCTTCTTGATAAACAACACCGTAAATCCGGTGCAGGCGAAAACTACCAACACCACGATAACCTGATAGGCACTACCCAAATTCCAGCGCTGTTTGAGTCTTTCAATCCAGGAAGGTTCTGCCATAGTCTGAAACGGTTAATCAAATTTTGCGAAATATCTCCACATCCCCATCGTTGGAACAGGAGCTTCAAAAGTGACGGGTTCTTTTTTTACAGGGTGTATGAACGAGAGCTTACGGGCATGCAGATAAATGCTGCCGTCTTCGTTCGGGTGATCATCTCCGTATTTTACATCGCCTTTAATGGTGCACCCCATGTTGGCCAATTGAACCCGTATTTGATGTGAACGACCGGTAACGGGGTTCACCTGCAATAAAATGTGCCCCTCTGCAGTGCCTATTACTTTGTAACTTAACTCAGAGCGGGAACCTCCGAGCGTTTCCTTTTTAAAAGCCGTTGTTTTGTTTTTCTTTTCGTCCTTTATGAGCCAATGTACCAGTACACCTTCGGGCTGAGGAGGTCTGTTCTTGACAATTGCCCAATACGTTTTGGTGGTTTCCTTTTCCCGAAACAATTCGTTCATTCTTTCCAGTGCTTTCGAAGTGCGCGCTAAAACAACGACCCCACTCACCGGCCTGTCGAGACGATGAACTACCCCCAGGAATACCTCCCCGGGCTTTTGGTATTTTTCCTTGATATATGCCTTACAAAGTTCAACAAGCGGAACGTCTCCGGTAGCGTCACCTTGCACCAGTATTCCGGGAGATTTATTCACTATTAAAAGGTGATTATCCTCGAATAGCACGGTATATGGTTTAAAAGGCTGAGCCATCAAATGTCGGAATGAAACCAAACATCCGAAAAGTTGTGCGATTTATGAAATAATGATGCTATCACTATATTAGTCGGGAGAAGTTGAATTGTAAAAACGGTTTACAAAGGGAAATTAAAATTCATAATGGGAGTAGGTTCATTTTTAATACTTGTCGCTGTTTCCCTTGCGGGCATTATGATTAAGACTTTCTACGACCGGGGAAAGAAAGCCCTTTCGATCTTCCCTGACATAAATTCTGTAACGGTAAAATACCGGGACAAAACTGCACTTGGGTATTCTACCAAATCCTGGCAGACCAAAATTGGAGGCACCAGCAGAGCCCTGGATATTGTAGTAACGGATAACGAGCTTTGGATCAAGAGTTTCTTATTATTTGCAGGCATAACCCAACAGCATGATTTGCTTCATAAGATATCGTTAAAAAAAATTACCAGAATAAAGGAGAATGGAAAAGAAATCACCCTCGACTTCATAAACTTAAAAGGAGAAAAGAAACAAGTCGTTATCAATACGCGGGATAAAGCCGAATTTCTCAACAGCCTGCGACAATAAGGTTGAATTTGAAAAAAATAAAAACAAACGAACCAGCACAACAAACGATATGATGTCTCCAACATACACAACCTTCCCTCACTTGTACCTGAAGGAATTCACCGCTAAAGTATTTTTGCACTTTGGACTCAGTGAAGAAGATGCCTGGCAGGCTGCGGATGTTTTATCCAGGTCAGACGTTCGCGGCATCGACTCGCACGGTGTGGCCAGACTTCGCACTTATGTAGATATGCTTTTAGCTGGCAGAATAAATCCTACCCCAACAGTGAGAATTGTGCGCGAGAAAAAAAGTATTGCTACGGTTGATGGCGATGGTGGGCTGGGTTTGGTTGTAGGTCCTAAGGCGAACAAGATTGCCATGGATAAGGCTTCAGAGTTTGGGTCGGGTTGGGTGAGCGTATGTAACACAAATCATTATGGCATCGCATCGTACTATTCTTTGCAGGCATTGGAACGCGATATGATTGGATGGTCGATGACGAATTCATCGCGGATTGTCGTTCCGTTATGGGGAGCCGAACGGCGATTGGGGACGAATCCAATTTCCATTGCCTTTCCCGGTTATAAGAATCCGCCCATTGTGATTGATTTGGCTACAAGTGTAGTCGCTTTTGGGAAAATTGAGATCGCCAAGCGTCAGGGGAAATCGGTTCCGGAGGGATGGATGATTGACAGCCAGGGAAACCCGACCACAATGCCTGATGATGTTTATGAAGGTGGGCTGCTGCCTTTAGGGTCCACACGTGAACTTGGAGGTCACAAAGGATATGCCTTATCAGCGATGGTAGACATTCTTTGTTGTGTTCTCAGCGGGGCCAACTGGGGGCCATTTGCACCTCCCTTCGCGACCTTTGAAAAGCCACCGGAACAAAGTGTCGGGAAAGGCATTGGTCATTTTTTTGGTGCGATGGAGATAGATGGGTTTGAAGACGTGGATGTATTTAAAAAACGAATCGATCACTGGATTGAAGTATTCAGAGCTACCAAACCTACGCCAGGGCATGAGGCAGTTTTGATCCCCGGTGACCCTGAACGTGAGGCGGAAGAAATCAGAACTAAAGAAGGCGTCCCCCTTATCCAGGCAGTAGTCGAAGATCTGTCTGCCGTCGCTAAACTAACCGGGATTCCCTTCTAGAAATTGATTCAAATAAGATACCGGCTATCACAAAATCATCAACGTACATGGAGAATAAAGTCCATCCTGACTAAATTCATTTATTGTCACTCCAAAACGGACTAATTCATTCAAGATGATCAAATTTTTTTCTGGACTCTGTGGCGTGTTACTGATTGTAACTTGTCATGCTCAGGTAGAGCGATTGCTTTACGTTGCTGAAGACCATGGATATATCTATGTGTATGATATAAACAACGAACATCGGTTTCTTCGGAAATTTGAAGTTCCTAATACCGGATCGTATAAAGGGGTAAGCGCCGACGCGAAAAGAGGCAAGCTCTACCTTAGTTCCTATGTTGGAGATCAGTTTGTATGTGTTGATCTTAAAACGGAAAAAATAGACTGGACTATCCCAATCAACGGCTATCCCGACAGTCATGCTCAAACACCTGATGGCAAATTCGTCTACTTACCAAAGCGACATGGCAGAGGGTGGGATATCATTGATGTTGATCTTAAAAAGGTCGTTGGATATATTCCCATCCCATACGGCAATCCTCATAATACCTGGTGTAGTAAAGACGGAACATTGATGTATCTCGCTGGCCTCGGAAATGAAAATCTATATGTAGCGGATGTTAAAAAGCAGAAGATTATAACAACGGTAGGTCCTTTTGAGCCCAATCCGGACAAGGGCTGGGGCTGGATTGATAAAACGTACGATGGCCCGAAAGGAATCCGTCCTTTTGCGGTGACCAGTGATGACCGCTTCTGTTACATTAACCTCGACGGTGTTCTCGGTTATGAAATTGGCGATTTGAAAACCGGTAAAAAGATCGGGAGGGTGGAGATACAGGGTTATGAGAAACTTCGTGGCGGACACCTTACCACGAGCCACGGAGTTAATATTACTCCCGATCAAAGGGAGATCTGGGTATCAAATGACGCAGGACCATTTGTTCATGTCTTTGACTGCACCGTTACGCCGCATAAGCAGATTGCCGATATCAAATTAAACCGGAGAAATGGGTGGATATCGTTCAGTATTGATGGTAAGTATGCCTATCCTTCCTCGGGAGATGTGATAGACACACAAACTAAAAAGATCGTTGCCCAGCTGATCGAAAGCGAAAAGCTGGTAGAGGTTCAATTTGAAAATGGAAAAGCTGTTCGGGTGGGGACGAGATAACTCAACTGCTTCCTATAACCTGCTGAGTAATGTCTAATAGCATTTTCTCTCTCATTTTTCTCTGATGAATCTCAAGGCATAGTATGGTTCTGACGGGAGCTCAACCGTGGATTTTCCTGAATACAATTTTTCAGATCGTGTAATATTCATATTCCAGGTATCGATTAGTTCCATGGTATAATTCGAATTACCCTCCAGGTTGATGTCAATTTTTTGAGCGCCTTTGGCGGTATAGACCAAATAGTATTCTCCCTTTTTTGAAAATATATAAATGTTCGTATTGAGATTTTTTTCGTCTCCCTGGCTCATGAGTTCCGGCACCATTTCATGAACCGGTGCCTCTTCCATGATTGATTTGAAGAAGGCAATTCTTTTTGGGCTTTCTCCTGCAAGCGTACCGCCTTTTGCCCACCAGCGTACTTCCGTGGAATCATCAGCATTGTTCCGGAAGGTATCGCCATGAGTTCCATACCCGCCACTCAGCGCCGCCATCCAGAAATAACTGGTCATTTCCTGACCGCTTAGGTTTCCCCAACCACTGGGAACATCACCCTCATATCTCATTTCATCGAATAGCAACGGCTTTTTGTATTTCTCTCGCCACGCAGTAGCATTATAAAACTGTGACGTTTGGGTACTTGTGTGTGTAAGCCACGGCCGGGTGTGGTCAAAGAAATGATCCTCCGAGTTATACCAGTTGTGAATTCCCCTCAACCGCTGATGCGGGTCATCATTCTGAAGTAAGGTTCCTATTCCCTCCCAGTCGATCGTCTCTTTAATTTCCGGCACATCCCACTCGTTGGCGAGAGACCACCACACATTTCGATAAGCCGATAGACGGGCGATCATGTAGCGGACGTATTTTTCATTCATTTCATTGCCCATCGTGCAGTAGCCCCATTTATCGTAGGGGTGAAAAAGAATTACATCTGCCTGGATTCCCATTTTCAAAAGTTGCTCAACCCGTTTGTCAAAATTCTGAAAGAATTCTACGTTCGGTATGGAGAGGTCATTTTGTTCGCCTTCTCTTTTAAACGGATACATCCACGGTTCTGATTCGTTGCCATAGACATATGACTTAGGAAAAACACACATCCTGATTTTGTTAAACGGAGCTTCGCTTAGCGTTTTTAAAGTACTGTCCTGAATACTTTGTTTTACACTTGTCCATTGATAGGCAGTTGTGCCCACTGAATAAAAAGGTGTGCCATCGGCATACTGCAGATAATAGGTGTTCACAATTTTCAGGGCCCCATGGTTGTTGCCTGATGGGGGTATGCAGATGAATTTTCCACTGTGATTTGAAAGCTCTGGCTTATTGCTATCCGTTTGGTAGGTCCAGTCTCCCTGGATATCCGGTGAAAAACGTATCCGATAAACCCCGCCCCCGTCATAAAATCCGGGTACTGTGATGGTCTTGTCTGCATTTGTGAAGACACCTTTCTTGTCGACATCCACCCACGGTTTTCCGGATTCAGGTCCATCGAGTGCGACCTCATAAACATCCCATTGTTCTATTTTTGGTTCTTCATTTGTTGGGTTACAACTGGTGAACAGGGCTGCAACAAAGATCAATGAGACTAATTTTTTCATATTAAGAATATTAAAGAAACCTCTACCTGATTAGGTGCCTGAGCTCTTTCATAGCCGATGGCATTGCTACCAAGATAATAATCTTTTTTCGATTGCATATTCAAGGGATACGATAAGCAAGATGAAGTTTCATGCCGGAGTTTCGGATTAGTTGTTGGACTGGAGTAATCTTACGAAGGTAGGCGTCAGACGAGCACCTGGAAATTCCGGAAGGTCATTTTAGCCAACAGCCACTTCAAAAAAACTATCCTCTGAAAAGTAGATTTCGGCCACCCTGAGAAGGTCGTCGGCAGAAATTTTATCGACGCGGGAAATGAGATTCTGATAAAAATCCTGCGGCAGGTTGAAGACCAGAATATTCTTCACTTTATCAGCATGTGCGAAGGAAGTGGTGATCTCTAACTGAAGACTTCCAATAAAGTGATTGCGTGCGGTTTCTAACTCCGAGGGTTCAATTCTTTCTGTACGAAGACGTTTGAGTTCCTTGCCTATTTCGTCGAACGTAAGGTTGAGATTCTCGCGATTAACATCAGCACCAATTACCAAATGGTTACCCTTGGCCATGGTGTGTAATGAAGAACCTATTCCATAGGAAAGTCCTTTTTCCTCGCGGATATTTTTCATCAATCTTGATCCAAAGTACCCACCCAACACGTGGTTCAGGAAAAGCACATCCGCATATTGACTGTGCGAGCGTCCAATGATCTTTTTCCCCACCCGAATGGAAGACTGGACACTTCCGTCTTTTTCGAGAATCTGCCTTGGTGGTTTTTCTGATTTAATAAGTGCTTCACTAGTATTGTCCAGCAGGTTGAATGTAAGTGGGGCTACTATATCAGTGATATATCGTTGGTGATGTTCTGCTACTTTTCCGGAGACGAGGATGGTACAGGATTTGAAGTATCGATTGTAGTGTTCGACCAGGTGTTCCTGATGCAACGCGTTTACATGTTGCTCCTCAGACTCCTTACCATATGGATGGATCTCGCCGTAGATTGCCTTACGGATCAGATTTGATGCCAGGAAACTGGTCTTCTCACGGTTTACTTTCAGATTCTGAAGATAAATAGATTTTAGTTGGTCAATTTCTTTTGCTGGAAAAACGGATTCACGGAGCAATTCACTCAATAGTTCCAGAGATGGCTCCAGATTTTTTGTCAGGCTAAAGAGGGAAATGGAAACGTGGTCCAAACCGGCATTAATTTCCAGGTGTGCACCATTCCGATCGAACAGCTCTGCGATTTCAAAACTGTTTTTCCTATTTGTTCCTTTCGATAAAAGTTGTGCTGTAAAATAGGAAGCGCCATGAACCTGTTCGAACCAGCGGCCTGCAGAAAAGATCAGTTCAACCTTACAAACCTCCTGAGTTCCTCCAAGAACGAAATAGATTTCTGCTCCATTTACGGACGTAACCTTTTTCGGTTGCAGCAAGGCAAATGAGGTGCTCCGGTTAAACGGGGGAGCTACTGTACGTTCCGGCATCACGTGTTAATCGGTAACAGATTCCTTTCTTTCTGAATCCTTTTCCGGAATTTGAAAAAGCAGGGTAAAGCGCAACGTCTCGGCGAGCGGGCTCTCCCGTTGGTTGACGGGTACCAGGTACGCAACATCGATACCAAATGATTTTCTTCGAAAGCCAAGGCCCAGCGTCATATATTTTCGGTTGCCTTTGTTCTTGGATTCATTGAAGTAGCCTACACGTGCCGCAAAAATATCGGTGTACCAGTACTCCACTCCTATGGAGGTCATAATTTCCTGCATCTCTTCTTCGAATCCATTAGGGGCATCGCTAAAAGAACCGAACATGCCGCTCAGCAACGAGCGGTTATCATCTTTCCCATAAATTATTGTGCCATCTGTAGCCCGGATCGGAGGGGTAGGCACTAATAACTTATTAAAATCAAGTATAAACGTAATGGAATTATAAGGATCCAATTCAGTTGTGTACGCTCCACCCAACCGCAGGTTGGTAGGCAAAAAGTCTTTGTTCTGGTTATCCGTATAGGAAAGCTTTGCTCCGATATTCGTTATCGTTGCACCCAGAGAGAGCGACGAAGCCTTGGCAGTCTTAAAGTTTGTAGTATAGTAAGCACCGATATCCACAGCGACACTATTGCCCGGTTTGGCATCAATGCCTGAGAATGCACCGGTTAAATTTGAATAAATGTATCTGCCGGTTATACCCATGCTGAACTCCTCGGTCAGCAACCTTGAATAGGTAGCATCAAAAGCAAATTCACGGGGGTTAAAGTCACCCAAGGGGTTGTTATTGGCGTCGCGGAAACTGATATCACCCAGATCGAAATACTTTATGGAGGCCGATACAGCCTGCTCCCGTGTAATTTTATAGAAACCGGATAGATATGAAATCGACATGTCGTTCACAATTTTCCCAAGCCATGGCGTATAGGAAATGGTTCCACCGTATTTCTTGTCGATAAAAACGAGTTTGCCGGCATTCCAGTATGAAGAGTTCGCATCCGCCGAAGTAGCAACACCGCCGTCCCCTAAGGCAGCATGACGTGCATCTGGGGAAATGGCCAGAAATGGGACTGCCGTGGTAATGGCATTCTGAGCACCCAGCAGATCGTCCGGATTACTGATTACAACTTGCGAGAAGGTACTATTAGCGCCCATTAGCCCTACGGCCAACATTGCGATTACGCGATACTGCATCAATATTATTTTCAAAGGCTCAAAGATAATTAATTCACCACAATAAGTTTTGTAACCCGCTCACTTTTAGAACCATTCGTTAATGAACGAACGGCCAAACGGGCTAAGTATACTCCCCCGGGAAGTTTTTTCCCAAAGTCGTTTAAACCGCTAATTTCAAGCAATTCTACATGATATGGGCTTTCCGGGAGGTCAAATTCATAGGTTTTCAAGGCCTGCCCGGTAATTGAATAAATATAGAGTTCAGCTTCCAGGTCATCGCCCGACCGGTTGTGTGTAAAGTACAATCTGGTTTCATCCTGGAAGGGGTTTGGCGTATTCCCCAGGGACTCAATAACCAGGACCTGCCCATCAGTAACCCAAAAATCAATAGAAGCCTGTGCCGGATTATTGTGGTTGTCCCATGCCTTTACTGTAATGGTATGTTTGCCTGGGGCCAAATTGGCCATCGGGTAATAAACCCAACCCCGTGTGAAATCATCCGTCGACGCTTCATAATAATCTGATAGGACGTAGGGCTGATCTCCTCCGTCCAATTCGGCAACCAAGGAATACGCGGCATCGTAGCTGGAAATATTAATGCCGCTGGCGTCCTCCAATTTTACAACCAGTGTTGTATTGGGGCTCGTTACACCACCGTTGACAAAAGTTGTATCTCCCATGAACAGTTCTATAAAAGGGGGAGTGGTGTCAGAAGCTGGATTCTTTTCGGTACCTCCGATTACGAATGATGAGGTTGAACCGCTGGCATCGCGTTTCTGTTCGTCGTCGGAGGCATAAAGGCTCAGTTTGCCGTATCCAAATTTACTTTCTATGCTCTTCGGAACAACAAATTGGAATTCAAAGACACCCTCTTTAATAGAGGCACTCCCCCTGTAGAGGGCGTTAGTCCATTCTTTAAAAGCGTAAGGCGGATCATTTTTTCCAATGGTTATCCGATCCGTCTTTTTATCAAAGAGGGTTGCTTCCAACTTGCCGGTAAAGTTCGTTATTCGGGTACCTGTTCCATCCTGTATCTCCCCCGTTATAACTACTGTGGACAATGCTCTTAGGGTGTCGGAACCTTGTAATGTTTTAATGGATGAAATGGTAACTGCGTCTGCAGGTAGAGCCAGCGTCATCGAAGGATCGCCCAATAAAGAAAAATTCCGGTTAGCAACTCCGCTATTACTGCTATTCTTTGTCCGCCTGAACACCTCCCCAACGGGTATATAAGCATTCGATTCCTTTTGGAAAAGATAGGTATAGAATTCCTGGTTCAACAAAAAGTTTGTGGCTGAGTTAACCGGACGGGCTGTTGTTACCAATCCGATAGAACCTCCTCTAGCCTGTATCAGACTTAATTCCGCACTGGATATCATCGACGGATCGTCCTGGCGCCCGAACTCACAAGTGGCAGTAACTAAAAACGGATACAACTTGTTTTCCAGGGTTTTAATATCAGTGTCTGCAAATATTCTTTCGTCAGCCCAAAGTTTTTCGTTGCCGTGTCCGGTATAATTTGTGATTAACGATCCACGGTCAAACCAACTCTTAATGTCTTCGTTGGCCTCTGGAACAACTTCGCCGGTTGGATTCATCGTTTTTAAGTACGTCCCCAGGAATATTTTCTTCGTATCAAAGTCCGGGTGGATAAGTTCAATTGATTCGGCGAGAGAATTTGCCTGACTTTGATGGGTTCTCGTGAATCCATCTGTAGTATTTCCGTCATCGGCAACAAAGACGATGTCTTTTCTCCAACGGCCGTAGTTTTTTTTGTTTGTGTCGTAGCTGATAATTTTATCAACTACCGCCTTCGCCTCATCGGGGGTTTTTACTGGCAGCCGCCCAACACCGATATCCAAGGTATGATTTTGCGAAGGGCTTTCACTCCATTGACCCTCATTGATTTCAAGGAAACCAAAGTAGTCATCTGAAGAGTATGTCTCCAAGGGTGCCAGTGAGTTGCGTGACTCGTACGTGGGGACAAAGTTCGTATTATTAGGAATCCTGTTTTTGTAGTCATACGAACCCTTTCCCATTATCAACAAAAACTTCAGCGTAGCAGGATTTTTGTCGTAGAGGAATTTTACAAAATCCCTGATCGCCGTCACGTCCTGTCGGCCGGAGGAAAATTCATTAAAAACTTCTTCCGGGGTGACGATGGATGTGGTCAGGTTGTTGTGGGATAACCGATGCTCCGCGAGACGCTGTGCCTCGCCCGTAAATTGCGGGTTTGATACAATGATAATATTGGGTGTACCAAGTCCATGAAGATTTTGATTTGGAACATTTCCAATCAACTCCGGGCCAGGAATCTTAGTATTGAATACTACGAACTTCCTCAGACCTACCGTTGAAGCCGAAAAGGTGGCAACTTGATTTGCCCAGGCGTAGAGTTGTTGGTTCGGCTCGCTGGAGTTCGTAACATCCCATATGATACTATTGTCACCTGCACCTGAAACTCGAAATTGCGAAGTGGCCTGATCCAGACTTGAAACAGATCTGAAGATAGTCTGGTCACCATAAAGGGACAGGGTGCGTTTAAAATTTACCAACAGGTAATCGAGAAATCCTACAGACCTTCCTGTACTGGCTTTCAGATACTGATATTTGATCTCCTGTGTTGATTTACCAGGAGCCAGTACGGTGTTTGAGTTAAGGACCAGCGTATCTTTCTTATGCCTGCCTTTTATACCGTATGGCGTATTGGTCACCAGGGGTACAACCTGCTCGCCGATAAGGGTGTTGTTAAAAAAAAGTTTGAATGACGATCCATTAAAGGATTGAGCCATTACATCGGATACTACTTTTATTGTTGAGTTTGGCACGACGCCACCTACATCGAACCGGTAAGCATATTCGATGACGTTGTCGTAACGTTCACCGAACCACTCGCGGCCCGATTTCAATTCATTGTATTCGTCAGCTTCATGATATACGTAATCTTCGAATTGATCGATTACCGGAAAGTTGCCGGGGATATTTTCGGTTACACCGATTCGTTTTCCATTCTCAGTAGAAAGTGTTATGAAATAGAAGTTCTTCTCACTGTAAAGGTTACTTTCATATGCGAATGACTCGTGATTAATGTCGTATTGAACCCTGTCAGGACCTTCAGCAAAAAACAACAGGTAATCGTCCTTCCCGAAAACACCATCTGCTTCGCCACTTATAAAAATTGCATTCTCGATAAGGTCCGTTGGGCGCGAGGAACTGTTGGGCTGCGGTAGCATTCCTCCACCGTAGCCATAGATTCTCAATTTTCGGGGATCAGAAGAGGAGGGGTCGAACCCCATTTTTTTTAACTGATCAAAGTTGATTTTGTAGACACCTTCCTTTTCAATCCCAAGTTTGTACCATTTTCCGGTATGCAGGATAGATGGTTGTGCCGCACATACCATAAAGCATCCGGATAAAAGACCAATAGCAAGAATTCGTATGTCAAAAATTGAAGACAAACCAATAAATTTTAGCCGAAAATAGATTCTTTAGCTCGCAAACATCCGGTTTCCTAACGAAAGGACGATGTATAAAATTATAATAAGTGGCAAAGCGGCCACTTTGAGAACCGCCAACAGTAATACGGAAAGTATAAGGAAAGTAAACCTCAGTTTGTTCGCAGTCCATGTAAAATCTTTGAATTTTAACGCAAACAGGTCGAACCTTGAGACCAACAATAGGGAAAAAACGATGGTAATTACCCCCAGCACCAATGGGCTGAACACAAAATCAAAGAAAGAATCCTGAAGGAAGGGAATGCCCGTTATAAACAGGGCATTTGCCGGCGTCGGCAAGCCTTTAAATGAGTCAGACTGAGTTTCATCCAGATTAAAAACGGCCAGCCTGATGCCAG
This sequence comes from Chryseolinea sp., assembly GCA_041737945.1. Lineage (GTDB taxonomy): Bacteria > Bacteroidota > Bacteroidia > Cytophagales > Cyclobacteriaceae > Chryseolinea. The sequence continues at coordinate 119,253 of JBGSQQ010000024.1, read as the reverse complement.
AGCAGACTGCGATCAGGATCCCCAGGTAAGGTAAATATGGCACAGGGGATTCGAATGCCAGCAGTTTGTACATAAACAATGCGGGCAGTGCCCCGAAACTCACCATATCTGCCATAGAATCCAGTTCTTTCCCAATTGGCGAAGATGTCTTGAGAATCCGGGCTGCAAAACCGTCAAAAAAATCGAAAAGGCAGGCCGCCCAAACAAAATATGCTGCGGGAAGATGCTCACCTTCCCAAAGTGAAATGATCCCCAGGCAGCCACAAACCAGATTACAACAGGTTAACAGATTGGGAAGATGTTTAAGCATACGTTTCAATTGGTAGTAAGCGCACAATATGGATTTGTCAACTTCTCAAAACCGATCGTGGTTTTGGGGCCATGTCCGGGATACACGGTAACATCATCGGGTAAAGTAAATAGCTTTTGATGGATGCTGCTAATCAAGGTATCAAAATTGCCGCCAGGCAGATCCGTGCGACCTATGCTGTTTTGGAAGAGGACATCACCACCAATAAGTACTTTTTCTTTCTTGTTATAAAACGCTACGTGTCCGGGTGCATGTCCGGGGACGAAAAGAACTTCAAATTTTTGATTGCCAATGTCAAGTACGTCACCTTCTTCCAGAAAAGCATCCGGGGTAGTTTCCTGGTAGAGATTAAACCCATAATTGGGTGCATACGCACTGACGGCCCTCAATACGGGTTCGTCATTGCGATGGATGTAAAGTTTTGTTTTATATTTTTCTTTGACGAATGCATTTCCCAAAACATGATCAATATGGCAATGCGTGTTTAACAACCTGGTCACAGTCAGTTCGTTTGTAACAATAAATTCAGTCAGCGAAGTTTTCTCTTCTTCTTCATAACAACCCGGGTCTATCACAACACACTCTTTTGTTTCATCATAAAGAATGTACGTGTTTTCCTGAAATGGGTTGAAGACAAAGACCTGTATGTGTAGCATTCCAAATGAATTTTGTCAAATGTAAATGGAATTTTTGCGATGTCGGGCACGGGAATAAAAATCAGTTTACGTAGTTTGCTTCATATTGCCAATGACAAAAGTCCAGCACGTTGATTACATGATTATTGGCCAGGGGCTGGCAGGTTCTGCGGTTGCCTTGCAATTGCTAAAACTACGGAAGAGCATTCTGGTGATTGATCAGCCCGACCTTAATACGTCATCCCGTATCGCTGCCGGATTGTTTAATCCTATCACGGGACGAAAGATGCTAAAGACATGGATGGCAGATCAATTATTCCCATTTCTTCATAAACATTATCTTGGAATTGAAGCGCTTACGGAAGAAAGGTTTTATTATCCAATGCCGCTATACCGTCCTTTTCTTTCCATAACAGAGCAAAATGAATGGATGGCCAAAAGTGACGACGAAGCATATAAGCCGTATATCCAAAGCGTGTTGACGTGCCCCTCTTTTTCAGGAATAAACGATATTTACGGTGGACTTTTGTTGAAACAATGTGGGTACGTTGATACCACCCGATATCTGGAGTCAGTACGTAAATTGATTGAACGAGGGGGGATTTTTGTGAATGGACTTGTCGGGGAAAATGAGCTGTCGGTGAGGGATGACGGAGTACAATACAGGAACTATGAGGCCGATCGGGTAATTTTTTGCAATGGGACACAACATCACGGTTTATTCGATTGGCTCCCCCTGCGGCCACTAAAAGGGGAGACCATGAAGATAAAATCTTCGGCAACGAAGGAATTAATTATTAACCGCGGCGTTTATATGGTTCCTGCATCGCAGGATGGGGAATGGCGGGTTGGTGCAACGTATAACTTTAAAGATGAAGAAAAGGGTGTCACGGAGCATGCGCGACAGGAATTGGTTACAAAATTGAGCGAATTAATGCAATTTCCGTTTGAAATTCTTGAGCAGGAGTGGGGTTTCAGGCCGACAACGCCCGACCGAAGACCCCTTTTGGGGAGGCATCCTGAATTCAGGTCAGCCTATATTTTTAACGGAATGGGAACCAAAGGAGTGAGTCTGGCACCGTTTTTTTCAGAGATTTTGATCCACTCAATTGAAAATGAAGTTCCATTAAACAAAGAGGTGGATATTGAACGTTATAAAGTATTATATTGGTCTTCCTCAACATGAATATGAAATTGCGAAGCGGAAATCTACTTGTATTGGTTCTTATTTTACTGGGTTTTTTCCAGGTACAGGCACAACAATCCAGGGAAGTTTTTGGTAAGAACAGGATACAATACCGTCAGTTTGATTGGTTGTATCTGAGTGGTGAGAACTTTGATGTTTATTACTATGATGCGCGAAGAGCCGTTGCGCAGGAAGCGCTGGAATATCTGGAGGGTGAATTTGATCGAATCACAGATCTGATTGGCTATCCGCCCTATTTTAAGACAAAAGTTTTCCTTTACAACTCCCTAAGTGATCTGCGCCAGAGTAATGTGGGCCTGAATCACAACGTTTTTAATGTTGGTGGAGAAACGGAGTTTATCAAGCCCTATGTCGAAGTAGCTCATTTGGGAACTGCTCAGGAGTTTAAAGAGGAATTGTTGTTTCAGATTTCAGACCTGATGGTGAATGAAATGATGTTCGGTGGTAACCTCAAAGACATGTTCCAGAGCTCCATTTTAATGAACCTTCCCGACTGGTTTGTTGACGGCGCTTCACTGTATGTTTCAAATGGGTGGAGTATGGAGATGGATGATTATATCCGTCAGTTAATGACGACAAAGAAAGCAAAACGCGCAACAAAACTAACCGGTCAGGAGTCAGCTTTGGTTGGGCAGTCTATTTGGAATTTTATAGCCGAAAAATATGGTAAAAGCAGTGTTGCTAATATTTTGAATTACACGCGTGTAACGCGAAATGAGGAGAAGAGCATATTGATCACGCTCGGCATCAGTTTCAAACAACTTCAGCTTGAGTGGAGAAAGTTCTATTCGGACATGGAGAGCACGGTGGATAAATCGTATATCGAACCGCAGGACTCGACATCCTTTACACAACAGCACAACAAGACAACTGAATTCACTACCGTTAAGATCAGCCCGGATGGGCGCAATATTGCTTATGCGGAAAATGACCGGGGGAGGTATATTGTAAAGGTCAGGTCGCTGGAGAATGGCAAAGAGAAAATCATTATTTCCGGGGGCAGTAAAGTAATCAAACAGCGGGTTGACTACAGGCTTCCGCTCATTGCCTGGGCAGATGCCAATACGCTGGGTGTAATTGGTGTTAAGAATGGCCAGTATGTTTTCTGGTTATATGATTTTATCACAAAAACCAAATTGCCACGTGATCTTGAAAGGTTCAGCAACGTCCGGAGTTTCGATTTTTCTACGAATGGCAGATTGGTGATCCTGAGCGCGGACTTTGAAGGAAAGAGCGATTTATTTCTGATGAGTTCAAAGCGCAACCGGGCACCGAGGAGATTGACAAACGATATTTACGATGACCTCGACCCAAGTTTTATCCCGAATACAAACCGGATAGTCTTTTCATCAAACCGCACCAGTGATACGTTAAGGGCTAACACGAAGCCTCAATTTGAGCAGTTAACCAACAATTACAATTTATTTATCTATGACCTTGACAGTACTAAATTTCTTCTCAATCGGTTAACGAATACCCTGAGTAAGGATATTTCACCCAAAGCATTAGATGATCAGAATTTCTATTATCTGAGCGACCAACGCGGGATTGTCAACCTTTTCAAATATAACCGCAAGTCGGGCATTTACTCCCAGGTTACAAACTATTCCTCCAGCATAAAGGGCTTCGATCTTAATTTTTCCACAAACACGTTGTCCATGGTGATGTCAAAGGATTTGAAAGAAAACATATTCGTTGAACGCGGCTTCAATGCGGGGCGACAGGTTTTTACTCCGGCTACACGCAGAAAAGATTTGCAACAGGCCAGGGTAATTCGTGAAAGAAGGAAACAGCAGGAAGAGGATCAAAGCAGCATGAGTATTAAGGACCTGCTAAATGCGAGGCTGAAACAAGGACAACCACAGAAAGATACAGTCGCTCAAGTAACTGATTCCACGAAACTCGATGTTCAGCAGACACTGCCAAGTACGCTAACAGGAACAGACTCTTTGACAACGGCCAATGATTCAACAGTGGTGACCATTAATAAAGAAGCAGAGCCAAAGCCTAAAGAAGGTGTGGTGAATACCGACAATTATGTTTTTGAGGATGATGTGGTGAAGCAATCCCAGCCGGACCAATCATTCCTGACACGGTATATGAAGGCGAGGGAGAAGAGCCGCATTACGGGACCATTTGAATATGAATCAAAGTTCAGTTCCAACAACCTTGTCACTTCCCTGGTAGTCGATCCGTTGCGTGGCTTGGGTGTCTCTATTGAAACCCAGATGAATGACATGCTGGAAAACTACAGGTTCTTTGGTGGATTAATGACCAGCGTAGACCTTAGAAATGGTGACTTTTATGCGGAATTCCAATACCTCAAATCGCTGATTGACTTTAGCGCCCGTGTTGACCGAAAAGGTATACGGTGGGAGGCTGAACCTGCCGAAGCAGGAGTCCAGAGCAACTTGTATCATTATTCATTAAACAGAATAGAAGTAAGTGCTTCTCTTCCTATTTCTGACCGGATACGATTTGCGTTAAAGCCCTTTGGAGCCTTGGCGAGGTCAGCAAGTCTGGGACCTGCAGATTATCCGTCTGCGCCGCCCTCAGCAAGTCCTGTTAATAATTTGTATGCCGGGATAAAAGCGGAAACTGTTTATGATAATTCTGTTTCAACCGGATTGAACCTTATTGAAGGTACGCGCGGGAAAATAAGCTTTCAGCACTACCAGGGATTGGATAATGAAGATCTGAGCTTTAGTCAGGCATCCATTGACATTCGCCACTATCAAAAAATATACAAGGAAATTGTATTTGCAGTCCGGGGATTTGGAGGAACGTTTTTCGGGCGTTCGCCAAAGAAATATATGCTCGGAGGTATGGACAACTGGTTCTTTAATGAAACCCGTACCGGTGGAAGAACAAGCGATGGCGTGCCAAATCCGTTAGGATTTCCGGGAGAAACTCAGGATATTCTGTTCCTGGAGTTTGCAACGTCTCTTCGTGGATTTGACTACGGTACACTATTCGGTAACAGCGTCCTGTTGGGCAATGCTGAACTCAGAATTCCGTTAATCAGGGCTCTTTCCAGCGGTCCTATTTCGTCTAACTTCCTGCGCAATATGCAATTCATTACGTTCTATGATATTGGAACAAGTTGGTCGGGTAAGCCACCTTTTAATTCGGAGAATAGTGTCAGCTATGAGGAAATCGTCAACGGTCCATTTAAAGCCCAACTGAAAAATTATCTAAATCCATGGTTGTATAGTTATGGGGTGGGTATGCGTACCGTTATTCTCGGTTACTATATGAAGTTTGATCTTGCCTGGCCAGTGGAGGACTATAAAGTAAGTGACCCCAGATTTTATGTGACGCTTGGGTTTGACTTTTGATAAGAAAATTTCATCAAATAGATTAGACTGCCTACCAAATCATAAGTTATCCGCATTGCATGTATTGTAGTTTTGTAACCATTCGTTCATGATTAAGTCAATGACAGGTTTTGGTCAGCGTTCAAGCGACGACGGCCAGGTTCAAATTATCACTGAAATCAAGTGTCTTAATTCCAAATTTCTGGATCTGAACCTTCGGCTTCCTAAAATTTTTTCTGACAAGGAAATCGAAGTGAGGAATATGATCAGCGAAAAACTGGAGCGTGGTAAGGTTTCTCTCAGTATCGAATACCAGCGAACCGGCCAGGAAGATATAAAGCAATCGTACAATCACGGTTTATTTGCAGCATACTATGCTGAGCTGAAAAAACTGGCAGACAGCGTGGTGGCACCTTACGAAGGGCTCTTTGAGCTTGCTTTGAATTCGCCGGATGTTATTCAAAATAAAATAAAGGAAGGGAGTAGCGAAGAGGAGTGGAAAAAGGTTAAGGCCTGTATCACCGAGGCAATTGAAGAATGTGAGGGATTCCGGAAGTCTGAGGGTGTAGTGCTTCAGAAGATGCTTCAGGAGTGTTGTGAGGTTATTGCACGTGAATTGAAAGCTGTTGAAGAACTGGATCCCAAACGGGTACAGCGGATTCGGGATAAACTGAAGGGAAATATTGTTTCATTTTTTGGTGAGGAAGGCTTTGACACCAACCGGTTAGAACAGGAAATAATCTTTTATATTGAGAAGTTGGATATTAATGAAGAAAGAGTTCGCCTGAAAGCTCACCTGGACTACTTTCAGCTGATACTTAAGGAATCCCAGAGCAACGGCAAGAAATTAGGATTTATATCTCAGGAAATCGGCAGGGAGATAAATACTATCGGGTCAAAGGCAAGTGATGCCTCTATACAAAAACATGTTGTTGTGATGAAAGAAGAACTCGAAAAAATAAAGGAACAATTGAATAACGTTGTATGAAATTCGCAGTTTATGATTGGACTTATTGAACAGTGATGTTGGTTAATTCAATCCGGCTCAATTCTTCCAGGGCGTTTTTTTTGTACAATGATTCAATTTCAGATAGTGTTGCTGAGTTGTCCCTCGATTTGTAGTTGATATAGTCCTGAAACAAAATACCATTTACCATTCTTGCATTATAGGCTTTTCGGAAACGAAGACCACCCCCTTCTGAAAAGTACAGGTAAGCCATATAATCAATTGTGAAATTTTTATCATGGATCCAATAGTGAAAAATATCCGTGAAATCATTTCCGCCATCTTCCTGTTCAAAGGTTATCTCTACAACAAAATAGGATTCATTGTCAAGTGTACTTTTGCCAATGAGCTTTTTCCTTACTGCTGAATCATTCAGGCCGAAGGGCAGCAGCGCAAAGTAGATGGTTGAGTTTACAGAATTAGAATACTTGACTGCCATTGAATCAACAACGGAAACCAGGGCACCATTGATTTCGCGCCGGAAACCGTCGTTTGTCAAAAAATCGTGTATGGTGTTCGTGCTGTCTTTAAAAATTCGTTCATGAGAAAATATGCCACCATCCCTGCGTGTAACATAGTGACGGTTTCGGAAATCAAACTCAATAGTGGATTTCAGGAACTTTTCGCCGCCGGCATGTTCGATTGCCCGGTCAATTATCTGCTGAGGATCACTTGAATCTGATGAGCATCCGAAAACGAAGGCCAGGATGAATAAGTACAGGTATTTCATTCAGATATATTTTGGATCAAATTCATCATTTCGTTAAGGCCATAAACAAATGAGGGTGCATGGTGTTCGCTTAGATCAACTTGGCCAGCATACTTATATACCTTTCCGGGACTTCGCCCTTAATTGCTGTTTGGTAATCGTTATAGCTACAAGGAACGATGCTGTTTCGTGAATAACGCTTCAGGCCGTTAGGATAAGGTACCTCAAGCCACCATTTCTCGCTAACCTTACTTTTGTAAAAAACCAGAATAGCTGGCTCTGTAGGCATGGAGACAGCATACTTCATAAAGTCATTACTTCTGAAGTTCTGTTCATTCTTTCGGTGATAATAGCCTTCAATAAAGTACCAGATCATGGTGGCTACAACTGAGGCGGTATTCTTATGAGCATCATCAAACTGAGGATTGTATTCATAAAATCCGATGGAGCTCAGTTTTTCATTCAGTCCGGCATACCAGCAGATCTGACATGCTTCTTCGCCAGTGAGTCCGAAGGCCTGCGCATTTGCATTTCCCGGGGCATCTGATGAACGAATCGCGGTTATATCAAAGGAAATCGCATCGGCATTCCGTATAGCCGGTTCCATTTCCTGCATATTGGTGCGCATTTGTCCGATGCGAAACGCTTCAAAGTACAACTTTTCCAGTATCGCGGCCGATAGGGGGTCGATCAGATAACTTTGATAGGCAAGGTGTGTATAGCTGAAGAGATAATTCGGCTCATGCAGCAATATTTTATGAATGTGTTGTTTGCTTTCACCTAACTCTTTCTTGTCCTCCAGATCCAGAAAGGCATCTACATTCAACAGGCTCACAAGTTTATCCATCGTTTCGTAGGAGCAATACTGCCCATAGTCAAGGTCGTGGGAACCCCCAATAATGATGGGTAGTACATTGTGTTCCAGAATCATCCGGCATACTTCACTAATTCGTGTATATGTTTCATTGAGGTCATGGCCCAGGTTCAGATTTCCAAGGTCAACGATTCGGTATGACCCAACACCACGTTTCAGGTTGTATAACTTTTTTCTAACTTCATCTGGGCCAGATGAAGTGCCTTTGTTATTCAGCGTGCCACGTTCTTCCTTGACTCCAAAGATGGCTATATGCGCAGCTCTGAAGTCCGGCATTTTTTCCGTAAAGACATGGATGTTCTTGAAGAAGCTTGCTGGAGAAGAAATGTCAGCATAAAGAGACTCATCAACAGAGGAGAAAAAAATCGTCAGGTCCATAGAATACTAAATCTTCGTGAAGATATAATTTTCAGTATTCAGAAGGGTTGTTCGGGTGACAGAAGGAAGAGTTTCTTTTTCTTTGATAGTGTAGACATTCGGCATTCAAATGACGGTTCTAATGCAATCGTTTTAGTCGTTTAACCCCCGAAAATTGCGTCTTGACTGGAGAAATGTACAAAGCTTCTGAAATACTGGCTACTCGAGTATTTAAATAATATATTTGACTGATAATGAGATGATTAATTTTGATCGGTAAACTTTCACTTAAATACAATCTCGACCTCAAAATCATTGGGGTGGCTTTGCTTTATTATTTTTCAGCAAGGATTGGATATTTTTTTGAGTTTGAGAACACTACTGCACTCCCTGCGTGGCCTCCATCGGGAATCGCGTTTGCGCTCATTATACTTCTTGGAAGGTCAGCCTGGCCGGGTATTACGATTGGTTCTTTGGTTGCCAACGTCATGGCGTACTGGAATAATCCGGAACTTCCTCATCAAACCATCATTACCATAAGCAGTCTTATTGCTATTGGTAATACCCTCGAAGCGGTAACCGGAAATTACCTGGTGAAAGCCTGGATCAAGGACGACTATCCATTCGGAACGACAAAAAATGCCTTCCGCTTCCTGTTCGTGACCCTACTGATGTGTGTATTCGGGGCAGGTATCGGCACATTTAGCCTGTATTTTAACGAAGCAGTTTTGGCTGAAAATCTGGTTCGTACAGGTTTTTCATGGTGGGTCGGAAATGTGGTAGGGATTCTACTCTTTACACCAGTTATTCTTGCTGTCTCAAAGACAATCAGGTTCACTTTCTCATCTGAAAAGGCGATGGAGGTTGGTATATTCCTCCTGAACATATTGGCAATTTATTTACTGCTTCGGGTGGATTATCTTCGACCGACGCTCGAGAGAACGTTGCCATTTCTCGCCTTGCCCTTCTTGTTGTGGTTGGCCTTCCGATTCGATTTGGTTATTGCCATCGCTGGTGTGTTGGTGGTTTCTCTGATCTCCATTTATGTAACGATAAAAGGTGTCGGACCATTCTTGCTCACAGACTCTTACAATTCAATGCTGCTCCTGCAGATTTTTATCGGGGTAATTAGTATTTCCACGATCATTCTTTCGGCTACTGTCAAAGAACGCGGAGAAGCGCAGCGAAAACTGGTGGAGTTTAATGAAAACCTTGAAAACATGGTGCAGGAACGCACCCGAGCCTTAAATGAGGAAATAAGTACCAGAAAGGAAGCAGAAGAAAAAATTGTGCGTACAAACCAGGAGTTGAGCAAGAGAAATACGGAGCTGGATAATTTTGTTTATAGTGTCTCACACGACCTCCGCGCACCGATAGCTTCGGTCCTGGGGCTGATTAACCTCGCAAAAAAAGACATTGACACCTCCATGAAGGACTTGTATCTGGAGATGATTAATAAGAGTGCCTTGCAGCAAGATGATTTTATTAAAGAGATCCTGGATCAATCCAGGAACTCCAGACTTGAAGTAAAGCGCGAGCAAATACTATTCGAACCATTAATTGACGAAACCTTTACGCAGCTAAAATTTGCGACCAATACGGGTCAGTCAGTCGAAAAACATATTCATGTAAAGCAATCGCATCCGTTTTACTCCGACCGCTGGCGGCTAAAGGTTATTTTGAATAATATTATCTCAAATGCCATTCGTTACCGCAATGGCAAAGATCCGGTTATCAATGTACATGTTGAGGTAGACAAACATACGGCTACTGTATCCATTGAAGACAACGGGAAGGGAATAGAGAAGGAACATTTACCCAATATCTATAAGATGTTTTACCGCGCTACCGACGATGGAGCCGGTTCTGGTCTTGGTCTTTACATTGTTAAGGAAGCTGTAGATAAACTCAACGGCGACATTGAGATTAAATCCGAGGTGGGTAAAGGAACTATAGTCAAACTGAAACTACCTGAAATTCCATAGACGTTTGCAATCCATCAATGCCAGGTGTGCTTAACCGAGTCTCATGACATAAAAAAAGGCCCGGTTATCCAGGCCTTTCTAATCTTATGATTTTTTCTTTTATCCTCCAAAATCGTCGAACCTTACATTTTCTTTTGGAATGCCCATTTCATCAAGCATCTTCAGCACCGCTGCATTCATTAGTGGTGGTCCACATAGGTAGAATTCAACATCTTCCGGAGAAGGATGAGTTTTCAGGTAATTGTCAAACAGGCATTGGTGTATAAAACCTGTATATCCATCAGCCTCTCTGTCATCCAGGCTTTTCTTCACCTTCCAGTTATCATCAGGAAGTGGCTCTGAAAGTCCGATATTGAACTGGAAGTTCGGGAACTCCTTTTCAATTTTCCGGAAATGATCGACATAGAAAAGTTCTTTCTTGGAACGACCCCCATACCAGTAGGATACCTTGCGGTTTGTCCTTTCGGTGTGAAAAAGGTGAAAAATTTGAGCACGCAACGGCGCCATACCAGCTCCACCGCCAACATAGATCATCTCTCTTTGAGTAGGGTTGATATGGAATTCTCCATAAGGTCCCGAGATTGTGACTTTGTCTCCGGGTTTTCTCGAGAAGACATAGGAAGAACAAATCCCCGGATTTACATCCATCCATTTATTGTTCGCGCGATCCCAGGGTGGAGTTGCTATTCGAATATTTAGCATCACGATATTTCCCTCCGCCGGATGGTTTGCCATGGAATAAGCTCGGAAAATGGGTTCGTCATTTTTCATTTTCAGATCCCATAGCTTGAATTTATCCCAATCGGACTGAAATACTTGTGGTTTGTGGCCTAAATCCGGGTGAGGAGTGATGTCCATTGTTTTGAAATCCACCTCTATGGAAGGCACGTCAATCTGAATATAACCTCCTGCTTCAAATTTCAGGGTTTCTCCGGGAGGTAGTCTCACAATAAACTCCTTGATAAACGTCGACACGTTGTAGTTGGAAACCACTTCGCATTCCCACTTCTTAATTCCGAAGATTTCATCCGGGATGCGTATAACAAGGTCCTGCTTAACTTTTACCTGGCAGCCCAGGCGAACGTGTGACTTTTTCTCCTGGCGTGATAAGTGCCCAACTTCAGTCGGAAGGACATCGCCACCGCCTGATTCAACCACGCATTTGCACATCGCGCACGTCCCACCACCCCCACAGGCGGAAGGAAGGAATATTTTTTCATTTGCCAGGGTTGTCAACAGAGAACTTCCAGCTGACACAGTCACGGTTTTCTCGCCGTTAATAATAATTCTAACAGGGCCTGACTGAACAAGCTTTTTTTGCGCAAAAAGCAGCATAAAAACCAACAACAGGATGATAATCGTGAAGGCTATAATAGAAGATACAATGATCATTTGGGCTTGGATATTAACGGTCACAAATATATTGACACATGACTAGAAACGATATAAAAACAGTAGATTTTTACTGCTGAAACAGGGCAACAGAGGCCGTTTTCAAACCGAACAGCGCTTTCCTCGCGACTACGGTAAGGCTGGTTACGCTAATATCGATTCCTTTGTCGAGGTGGCTTCTTTCTGAGGCTCTAAAGATGCATTTGGTGCAAGAATAATCCCGACGCCATCGAGTTTTGACCAACTGTGCAGCTTCTCAAGATTAACCTTACCTACCATATATTGTTTACCGTGAGAGGCATATCCAGATTCGAAATGTTCAAAATCGCTAATAGAAATCGCTGTTCCCTGATCAAAACTAACGAATGCTTCAACAATCAGGCGGTTTGAGAACTGAAGATCATGCACCTGATGAAGTTTTTTGTACTCATATTGATAGTCATAGGTTAGAGCGGAGATATCCGAAAGAACGGCGGATCCGGTTGGATAACTGCCTGCACCTTTTCCCACGAAAAGCTGCTGTTCAGCAAAAGCACTTAGAACCTGAACGGCGTTGTATTCATTCCGAACGGCATAAAGGGGGTGAGTAGACTCAATGAACTGCGGAGCGACAAACCCGAATACCCTGTTTTCTATTTTGAATGCGCGTGCTATCAGTTTGATGGAGTAACAATTGTCGCGGGCGAATTTCAGATCCAGCTCGGATATCCGATCGATCCCAATGTTAATTACATCCTCCGGCTTAACAAATACCCCGAAAGTATGGGCAATAGCGATGACAAGTTTGAACTTGGGGTCAAAACCTTTTACATCCAGGCTGGGATCAGATTCGGCAAATCCCAACTCTTGTGCCTTCTTAAGAGCATCCTCATAGCTTGTCTTCTCTTCAAAGACTTTTGTTAGAATATAGTTTGTTGAGCCATTAAAAATCCCTTCAATTCCTGCAAGTAAGTCGTTGTCATAATACTCCTCCAGATTCCTGATGATCGGAATGCTACCACAAACTGATCCTTCGTAGAGGACCGTCTTTCCGTACTCTTGCTGAAGATCATAAATTTCTTCCAGGTGCTCAGCCAGCATTTTCTTATTTGCGGTCACGACTGACTTACCTTTTTGTAACGCTTCTTTTACAATCTTAAATGCTGCGTCGGCATCGTCGATCAATTCTACAATGACATCTATTTCCGGATCGTTCAGGATTTCAGCGCCGTCAAAAGTAAAAAGCTCATGAGGGAGTGGCCTCGGTTTATTTCGTTGTTTGACACAGATCTTTTTGATCTCAGCTTTAATTCCGGGAGTCTCATCCAACACGTGATAAAGTCCCTGGCCAACGCATCCAAATCCGAACAACCCCAGTTTAAGGTGGCGATGTTTAATATGGCTGTTCTTTGTGTTGTTCTTCTCTAATGACATACCGAAAGGTTATTTGGTTTTGGTTTCTATAGTGACGAGGTCTTCCTGGAAAAATTTTCTGATGTGACTTCTCAATTGTTCAAATTCAACTAAGAAGCCATCATGCCCATACAGGGAAGTCATTACTTCAAGCCTTGCATTTGGAATAGTCTCTGCCAGCAATTTTTGCTCGTGTACGGGAAAAAGGATATCGCTGTCGATGCCCACGACTAATGTTTTTGCTTTAATGGATTTGAGTGCCCACTCAATGCTTTTGCGGTTTCGTCCGACATGGTGACTATCCATCATTTTTGACAGGGCGTAGTAAGTAAATGAATTAAAACGGTTGGCCAGTTTTTGACCTTGATACCTTTGGTAGGTGGAAGCCCTGTAGTCGTCAAGTTTATCGTTGGTTTTTTCTGCCTGCGTATGGCCATAGGTATCGTAGAAACGATAGGAGAGCATGCCGATGGCCCGTGCAGCTTTGAGACCATCTATTCCGGCACGTTGGTCATTTACTTTCCAGGTACTATCGGCTTCAATAGCCATGCGCTGAGCTTCATTGAATGCAATGCCCCACGGAGAATGGTTAGCGTTCGTGGCAATGGGTATTATATGCTGGAATACATCCGGCTGATGAATGGCCCATTCAAGAACCTGCTGGCCGCCGAGCGATCCTCCAATTAACGTATGGACCTGTTCAATTCCGAGAGACTGTCGAAGAAGATCAAATGCACGAACAACGTCACGGTTAGTTACTGTGGGGAAGTTGTGAAAATATTGTTTGCCGGTTGCAGGATTGAAGGAGAGGTGTCCGGTCGATCCATAACATCCCCCCAGTACATTGGCACAAATAATGAAGTACTGGCCTGGGTCAAAAAATCTGCCATCGTCAAAAAGGCCACTCCACCAGTCGGTAAAATCAGGACTTCCGGTTAGCGCATGGCAAATCCATACCACATTGTTACGTTCTGTGTTAAGTGTGCCCAGCGTTGTGTATTTGAGTTGAAAGCCGGGAAGAATCCCTCCTGCTTCCAGTCCAAAATCCTGCGAATGATGAAATGTATTATCGTGCTTTTCCATAAAGTCCTGAGACCAGCCGGGAAACCCCTCTTAACCGGAGGAGTTTCCTGATTGTCCAATTAAAAAATCATTCTTCTTCTTTTCAACAATGTGTGCAAATCAGTTTGCCAACTCTCCTTTAAATACATTTTCAAACGCCTGCTGCAGGTCTGCCTTGATGTCATCAATGTGCTCAATACCAGCCGAAATACGAAGCAGGTTAGGTAGCACGCCTGATGCAATCTGCTCCGTTTCACCTAGCTGCTGATGGGTTGTTGCTGAAGGCTGAATGATCAACGTTTTAGCATCCCCAACGTTTGCCAGATGGCTTACGAGCTTCAGGCTATCGACAAACTTCGTGGTATGTTGTTTGGTACCCTTCAACGTGAAGGAAAGCACAGCGCCAAAGCCGTTACGTAAATACTTTTTGGCAAGTTTATGATACGGGCTGCTTTCCAGGCCTGGGAAGTTCACTTTCTCAACCAATTCATGTTTTTCCAGCCACTTCGCAAGGGCTAGCGCATTGTCTACGGAGCGTTGTACGCGAAGGGAAAGAGTTTCGAGTCCCTGTATTAGGAGGAATGAATTAAATGGGCTGATAGCCGGACCAAAATCGCGCAGTCCCTCTACCCGGGCACGGATAATAAATGCGATGTTGGGTAGTCCAAGTGGGTTGCCCTCTCCAAAAATTTCCCAGAACTTCATTCCATGGTAACCTTCTGATGGCTCAATGAACTGAGGGAACTTACCATTTCCCCAGTTGTAATTTCCACCATCCACAATAACGCCACCGATAGACGTTCCATGACCGCCAATCCATTTTGTGGCAGATTCAACAACGATGTGGGCGCCGTGTTCCAGTGGTCTGAAAAGATAACCGGCCGCACCAAATGTATTATCAACGATTAACGGAAGGTCGTGCTTTTTGGCCAGTGCAGCGATGGCTTCAAAGTCAGGAATGTTAAAACCGGGATTGCCGATGGTTTCGAGGTAAATCGCTTTTGTTTTCTTGTCTATATGTTTTTCAAATGACTCAGCTTTGTCTCCGTCTGCAAAGCGAACATCAATACCAAGACGTTTGAATGATACCTTAAACTGATTATAGGTACCGCCATAAAGAAACGATGTGGATACAAAATTATCCCCAGTCTGAAGGATGTTATTCAAGGCAATAAATTGCGCTGCCTGACCTGAGCCTACTGCGAGTGCTGCGACTCCTCCCTCCAACGCGGCGACCCGTTTTTCAAATACGTCCGTAGTAGGATTCATTATCCGTGTATAGATATTTCCAAATTCTTTCAGCGCGAAAAGGTTTGCCCCGTGTTCTGAATCTCTGAACGTATAGGAAGTTGTCTGATAAATAGGTACAGCCCGGGAACGTGTAGTGGCATCGATTTCCTGACCTGCATGAAGTTGAAGAGTTTCGAAATGTAGATTTGACATGGCTATAAATGTTTTATGGTTGAGTGTTTTTATTTAATTAAGGTAGTTTGAAATTAGCCGTAACCAAAACCGCCTGTCACCTGGCAGGGTCGTAAGCTAATGTGCTGCTGAAGATTGTTCAATCCGGAAACAGCAACATCACGCGCAACAACAACACATGCACGCAGTTCCAGAATCAGAATAGGAGAAAGGAAATACAGTCTGACAATAAGCACGCAACCTTTGAAGGCTGAACCCCTGGATAATGGTGTTGATGATTTGTTTCATTCTTAACCGGTTTATATTTACCGCTTTTGGCGGATCAGGATTTAGCACCTTTCTTGTCTTCAGGAGGTTGCTAGCGTTTCTCAGAGCCCGTCTCTCCACGCTTCTTTATAAATCGATTAAGCACAGGCTTACTCGACTTTGTTTCACAAACGTATGGCCTGGAAGACTTGTTTCCAAACGTAGGCAAATCTTTTTTGCGCAATCCCGGCTGACAATTGTTAGGAAAGTGATCCGGCAAATCCCTTTTTTAGCAAATGAATTCGCTTCAGTCATGAAATAAATTGCCAGCAACTATGGAAACTGGTTTTGGTGGATATTGACTACAGACCGCCAAGCGTAAAAAGGTTATATCCATTTCCAGTTTGCCGCTGATTAGTTTTATAAAATGGGTGCTTGTAACGTTTGATTGCATCTGGTGTATCTTTTGCATTCCGATCGGCCCATATTCTAATTTTGCCATCTTTTGAATAACTTAATATCTGTTCGCCTGGCAGGGCTGTAAATTTAGACGCCATGGCAGAATGGCCTCCGATATTCCCGATTACTTTACCCCGATTATCCAGCACTGTACCATCACCTTCAAAATATCCTTTCACGAGTTCATGAATACCGTCGCCATTCAGATCGACTGGAATAGAAGTATATACCTTAAATCCAAGATCGATCTTCTTTCCGGATAATGCTATGTAAGTTTGCTCCACAACCCCGGTTCTGCGTTCACCTTCTGCTGTCCTTACCTTTTCTCCAACTTTCACTCCAAGAACTATGGTCTCACCACGGTTTCCCATTCTGGCCGCCCACCCCGTATCGATATGGCCTTCACCCAGGTCGCCCCATTTTCTATTTCCGCTATCATCGTAAAAGACAACCCTTGGGCCGAGGTTATTGTGCGTTTCGCGACAAGTGAAGAAATACCATTTTTTATTTTTCCAGTCCAGGATTGGCTGAATTATATCCGAATGCCCCTCCCATACAGCTTCATCTGCACAGAACAATTGTGTTCCCTTATCCAGTTCAATGCAACGCTCGCCCCATAGCAAATCATCAATGTTATCATGGTTGATATCTACTATCGGCGTGACATGACTACCAGCGGCTCCTTTAGCGTCGGATGGAATTTTATTTTCCCACCGGGAGCTCATATCCTTGTTCCATCCCTGAATAGCCATAGCACCATAAGTACCCTGAGCAGTAATCAGAATGGGTTCGCCCTTGACATAGGCTCCCATAATAAAATGACGATAGGTGTGTGACATGGATTGGGGTTGCTCAGGTTGGGGCCATGGCCATTGCCCCGTCGTTTTTCCCGTTTCAGGATCAAGTTTCTCCAATATGTATTTTCTGAAATCAAGAGGATGTTCGGGGTCGTTGTTGTTGATAATCCACAGTTCGTCTTTTCCATCCTGGTCGAGATCAAAGGCAAACAGCGGACTAAACCAGACGCCGGGCACCATACCTTCTCCAAGATCACGCTTCCAGAGTATCCTGCCATTTTCATCAAAGACCATCAATTTAAGGGTATGCCTGGGGAAGAAGAACATTCCGATATAAGGATCTATTTCGGCATCTTCAGAGTACATGACGGCTATCGCTTTTGGATGGTCCTCGCCTAATGAAACTGGAACCGCTCTCAGCTGACCAAGAGTATGACCTAAATCTATTTCAGTTGTTACCTGTAGATCAAATTGCTGGGTGTATCCAGAAAGGCTTACCAGCCAGACTAAACATGACGTTAATACTTTCATTGGGCCTGATAATTTGTAATCGATTAAGGTTTGCCACATGTAATAACCGTAATGAATAAGCCTAATAGTGTGCAACCTCTGAGGAACGAATGATTTGACAATTTTTCATTTCGCGCTTTTTTGAAGCCGTTCAATAGTTCTTATTTCTTTCACCAGGGCATTACAAAGACAGTCCCTATTTAGCAGACCGGCTATTCTCTAGGTTAGCATTCCGCCATCCACTTGTATCACCTGTCCAGTAATGTAAGATGACATATCAGATCCCAGGAAAACACAAGCATCAGCAACATCGTCAGGTTTGCCACCTCGCTTAAGAGGTATTGCATCTCTCCAGTTTTGGACTGTCTTTTCATCAAGTTTCCCTGTCATTTCTGTTTCAATAAAACCTGGAGCCACTGCGTTGGATCGAATGCCCCTAGAACCCAATTCAAGCGCTACCGATTTGGTGAATCCGATAATGCCTGCTTTCGACGCTGCATAATTGGCCTGGCCAGCATTTCCTTTAAGTCCGACGACTGAAGTCATATTAATAATTGATCCTGATTTTTGCTTCATCATCTGCTTGGTTGCAGCCTTCACGGTATTGAAGCAAGATTTCAGGTTTACAGCAATTACTTTGTCCCACATTTCCTCAGACATACGCAGCAGCAATGTATCCTGTGTAATACCTGCATTGTTGATGAGGATATCCAAAGAACCAAAATCTGTTATCACTTCATTAATTAACTTATCTGCCTGCACAAAATCTGAAGCATCGGAACGGTATCCTTTTGCCTTCACTCCTTTAGCGGTTAGTTCTGCCTCCAGGAGTTGTCCTTGCTCCACGCTGGACAAGTACGTGAATGCAACGTTAGCTCCCTGGTCAGCATACCGGAAGGCAATGGACCTCCCAATTCCCTTGGAAGCTCCTGTCACCAGCGCCGTTTTTCCCTGTAATAATTTCATAAGGTAACCTGCAGTCCACGGTCGACTGTCCCAAGTTTAGTTATTCCGTTTTTTTTCAAAAATAGCCAAATCTGTGAGATTATAACCTTACCGGGAGCCCCGAAAAAGGGGACCTAAGTCGTCCTGATTCTGGTGGCCTATTAAAAACCCTAAACTTTTTGAAAGAGCGTTCAGCGGTTTATCTTTGGCAGCGAATTATAAATCCAATACTATGTCAAAATATGATCTTATTGTCATCGGAAGCGGCCCCGGAGGCTATGTTGCTGCTATCCGGGCATCTCAACTGGGAATGAAGGTGGGAGTCGTTGAGAAGGCTGAAGTTGGTGGCGTATGTCTCAACTGGGGATGTATTCCTACCAAGGCTCTGCTGAAGAGTGCCAATGTTTTTGAATATTTTAAGCATGCGAGTGACTATGGTATTGAAGCCAAAGATTTTAAGGCGGACTTGCCCGGCATGGTAAAACGGAGTCGCGATGTTGCAGCGGGCATGAGTAAGGGAGTTCAATTCCTATTAAAGAAAAACAAGATCGATCAGATCCTCGGTTATGGGAAACTGAAAAAGGGAGGTAAGGTAGAAGTAACGGATGCTGCAGGAAAAAAAGCGGACTACGAAGCAAAGAATATTATTGTTGCTACCGGGGGACGGTCACGTGAATTGCCCAGCATGAAGATTGATGGGAAGAAGATCATTGGCTACCGCGAAGCGATGGTACTGGATAAGCAACCGAAGAAGCTATTGGTGGTAGGCTCGGGGGCCATCGGCGTTGAGTTTGCCTATTTTTACAATTCGATCGGAACGGAAGTTACCATTGTGGAATTCCTCCCGCGTATTGTCCCTGTTGAGGATGAAGAAATTTCGAAGGCGCTCGATAAGTCGTTTAAGAAATCAGGGATGAAAATTTACGTGAACTCTGAGGTAACGAAAGTAGATACCTCAGGATCAGGTTGCGTAGCAACGGTAAAGACACCCGATGGAGAAGTGAAAATTGAAGCTGACGTTGTTTTGTCGGCTGTTGGGGTTTCGACAAATCTGGAAGGCATAGGTCTGGAGGACGTAGGTGTTAAGACAGAAAAAGGAAAAGTTGTTGTTGATGATTTTTATAAGACCAGTGTAACCGGAATTTACGCGATCGGAGATATCGTAAAAGGTCCGGCACTTGCTCACGTCGCTTCAGCCGAAGGTATTATATGTGTAGAAAAAATGGCGGGACATCATCCTGAACCCCTTAACTACAACAATCTTCCGGGTTGTACCTACTGCTCTCCGGAAATTGCGTCGGTTGGGTATACAGAAGAAGCCGCGAAAAAAGCCGGTTATGAAATTAAAGTCGGAAAGTTTCCATTCACCGCCTCCGGTAAAGCGAAAGCTGCTGGTGCTCCCGATGGATTTGTAAAATTGATTTTTGATGCAAAGTATGGAGAGTGGTTGGGTGCGCACTTCATTGGAGCAAATGTGACAGAAATGATCGCAGAGGTTGTTGTTGCCCGAAAATTAGAGACAACCGGCCATGAGATCATTAAATCTGTTCATCCGCACCCTACGATGAGCGAAGCCATCATGGAAGCTGCTGCTGCAGCCTATGGCGAAGTGATTCATTTGTGATTTCTGAATAAATTCAAAAAAAATGGCGCCTCCATATCGGGGCGCCATTTTTTATTGCTCAGGTGATTTCTGTTAAAAATTTGATCGATTCCCGGACTGAAGTACGGCAGCATGTCTCTCATAATTTTCTTCAATCTTCTTGGCCAGATCTGCCTCCCCATACTGATAAAGTACACGTTGTAATTCTCCGAGAATGACAACATTAACCTGTAAATCCCTTCCAAAATCGCGATTTTCAATGTAGTAGGATGCCAGTTCATCTGCGCGTTGGCTCATCACATTTGATATTTCAAGGGCTTTTTCCTTTTCACCCACTTCAAACAGCATACCCACTGTTTGGGCATTGGTATAGTCATAGCGGATAGAAATATCCGGCATCTTCGCCAGGGCATATAGCAGAACCTCCCGCGCTTTTTCGAGGTCACCTTCTAAAATCAGTGCCTCCGCCAGGGAGTTGAAACTGCTGCGATGATTGAGCACAAAGTTTCTATAGTCCTGGTTGTAGTAAACGGTTGGATCATCCAGGTTGCGGAACTGGAATTTCTTCACCATGTTCTCATAACTCACCTTCGTGTTGACTAATTCAGCCTGATTAAACTGACGAGGATTATATACCGGTAGAATGCGATAAGCATTTCCCTCCTGTACCACATAGCGGCTCAGGTCGACGTTAAATTGCGAAAGGGAAGTATTGTTGACGTACATAGGCCGCTCCCAGTTTGAAGTGGCCAGAACGTCCAGCATAGCAAGGTCCTTCTTTTCCAAGCCTCCACTCCTGACACGAAGCCGCATTTCAGGGACGATCAGGCTATCCATTCCTTCAGGGATGATGCCCAGTCGTTTTACTTTCTCGACATCCACTTTAAGAATAATTTCTTTGGTTGGAAGCATATTTCTGGAGCCCCCGTAATTGGGGTGCAGCAAACTTTTGTTGTTTGACTTTACGAGTTCAAGGAACTTCACCAGATCCATTTGTTTTATCCCGGCATCGTAAAAAGGAAGATAATCGTTGAGCCCGTTTTGCCGGTAGTTATCTGCTGTTAACGTATAGGGGAAGGGTTCTGAAGTATATGTCTTTCGCGTGCTTTGATCGATATACCAATCGGTGTTGTAGTAGCTCAATACAATCACACGAAGGTCTGTGCGTACACCTTCAACTTCCTGGGCATACCAGAGCGGGAAGGTATCGTTATCACCACCGGTAAATAATATGCCATTTGGTGCACACGACTGCAAATAGTTAACGGCAGAGTCGACTGAAAAATACCGGTTGGAGCGGTCGTGGTCATCCCAACCCTCAGAAGCCATCAGCGCCGGAGCCGATAGACCGATAAGCGTGGCAATAACGGCAGCTGTTTTCAGACTCCTGGTAACTTTTACAAAGGCTTCCGCCATACCTATCACGGCAAAACCAATCCAAAGACAATACGCATAGTAAGATCCGGCATAGATGTAGTCGCGTTCTCTTGGTTCTGTGGGCGGCGAGTTCAGATAAATCACCAAAGCGACGCCGGTTAAAACGAATAGAAGTGCGACAACCACAAAACTGCGTGTGTTGTTAGCAGACTGGTAGAACATGCCTATCAGCCCCAAGGCAAATGGGATCATAAAGAAATTATTACGTGCCCGGTTCTCCTCTAAAATGGGAGGAAGTTTTTCAAACCACCCCGTCAGTCCCAGCCAGTCGGCATTTTGTATGTCGCTTTCGCGTCCCGCAAAGTTGAAAAAGAAATACCGGACGTACATCCAGCCGATCTGGTGCTGGAACATAAATCGGATGTTATCTGTAAAAGTCGGCTTTTCACCCTCGGCGAGGCCGAGGTTTTCACGGTAAACACTGACGTGTTGTGGGTCGCTGCTCCAGATGCGAGGAAGGATAGTCTGGGTATTTGGCTCATATACATATTCAAACTTCCGGTCTTTGATCTCATAGCGGTCCTTGCCCTTTTTATAGATGGGGGCTCCTTCCGTCATGTTTATGGGTTGTGATGTAAAGTAGGGCCCGAATACCAGCGGCCGACTTCCGTATTGTTCCCGCTTCAGGTAGCTAACATAACTCATCACGTCAGAAGGATCATTTTCATCAATGGGAGGATTGTAGGATGACCGGATAACCACCAATGCGTAAGAGGAGTAGCCAATAAGAATAAAAGCTGTTGCCGTAAGAAAAGTATTAAGCACAACTTTTTGATTTTTCTGTGAATGAATAATTCCCCATACCAGCGCAGCAAGCAATACCAGACTGAAGAAGATCACGCCTGATCCAAAGGGAAGGTGCAGGCTGTTTACAAAGAATACTTCAAAATGACTGGCAATCGTGGGTAAGCCGGGTATGATGATTTCGTTGATGAAGAAAATAATGAGCAAGCTTACAATCATCGCTGCCACAACACCCCACGTAGTAGGTTTATACTTCTTGAAATAATATATCAACGCGAGGGCGGGAATGGTCACCAGGTTGAGCAAGTGAACACCGATTGACAGTCCCATCATGTAGAATATAAGCAGCAGCCACCGGTTAGCTTTCGATTCGTCTTCAATCACCTCCCATTTTAACATCGCCCAGACCACAAATGCAGTGAAGAAGGAAGACATAGCATATACTTCGGCTTCTGCGGCCGAAAACCAGGCGGATTCTGAAAACGTATAGGCCAGTGACCCCACAAGGCCGGCACCCACTAAAACCCATACTTTATCTGTTGTCAGCTCTTCGGGTTTTGTAATCTTCATCAGTTTACGTCCGAAAAGTACAATTGACCAAAAAAGAAAGAGCACCGAAAAAGCACTCGCCAGAACACTGATAAAATTAATCCAGTATGCCACCCGGGTTACATCTCCAAATGCCAGGAAGGAAAAGAGTCTGCCAATCAACAAAAACATGGGTGCCCCAGGAGGGTGCGGAACTTCCAGTTTGTAGGATACAGCAATGAATTCTCCACAGTCCCAATAACTGGCTGTTTCTTCCATAGTAAGCCAGTATGTTACGAGCGCCACCGCAAAAACTGCCCAACCGGCTATGTTATTAATTTTCTGAAAATTCATAGGTAACAAGGAGTCGTTATCACTAAAAGAAATAAAAGCCCGAAAATAAGGAAATTTTTAAAGCTTCAAGCCTTCCTGTCAACCGGGCCTGGAGTTCCAAAGTTGATTAGCCATCACTTTACGGGTTTGTTAACGCTAATACAGGCGAATCATCAATTCGGCGTAAAATTCCGATTTCAGAGTTGGAGTGGTACTTTCGTTTTTCCAACTTAGAAACCTTTGGAACCAATACCCTTTTTATCGCTCGAAGCGCAACATACCCTTGTCCATAGCCCTGTAACGAAGGCTTTGAAGGCCGGGTTCGAGAAGAACTGGTACATCATGGGGGATGGCGTGAGAAAATTTGAAGAGGAGTATGCCCGGTTCAGCAATGTTCGGTATTGCCTGGGTGTGGGGAACGGTTATGATGCGCTTTCTATTGCCCTAAAGGCCTGTCAAATCGGACCGGGCGACGAGGTAATAGTTCCGGCCCACACCTATATCGCGACGTGGCTGGCCATCAGCAGGTCAGGGGCAACCATTGTTCCTGTTGAACCCAACGAGCTGACCTTTAATATCGACGTCAGGGAGGTGGAAAAATTCATTACGACAAGGACAAAGGCCATACTCCCCGTTCATCTTTATGGTCAGTCATGTGACATGACCACCTTGGAGGACCTCTCAAAGCGACATCGTCTGTTGATAGTAGAGGACAATGCACAGGCACATGGAGCTACCTGGAAAGGAAACATGACCGGTTCATTTGGCGACGTTAATGCTACAAGCTTTTACCCTACAAAAAACCTGGGTGCCCTTGGTGACGGAGGTGCAATCACGACGAACAATGAAACGGCCGCGGAATTCGTTCGTCGCTATCGCAACTATGGGTTTGAGAGCAAAAATCTTTGTGAAGATCTGGGTGTGAACTCCCGACTGGACGAACTGCAGGCTTTGGTGCTGAGTATAAAATTGAAACATATTGAAGCGTGGAACGAGCAGCGCAGGGCGATCGCGTCGATATATCTGGAACGACTAAAAGGTGCTGGTGACCTTCAGTTACCCGTATCGCTGCCAGAGGCGAATCATGTGTATCATTTGTTTGTAGTCCGCACGTTGGAGCGCGAAAGGCTGAAGGATTACCTTAAGTCCTTCCAGGTGGAAACGATGGTTCATTATCCAGTCCCGCCACACCTGCAAAAGGCTTATGCCTCGTTAGGGTATAAGAAAGGTGACTTTCCCATTACAGAAGCCATTGCTTTAAGCTCTTTAAGTTTACCGCTTTGGCCGGGCATGACCGACGACCAGGTTAATTTTATCTGTGATCTGATCATCAGGTTCTATGCATCGAAATAACCCTATCGTTATTTGTAGACAACTACATAGAATAATAGCCACAGGAAAAAAATGAGAATGTAGGAACAGGAAACAATGATCCAGATATATTTTTTGTCTTTTTGTGCGTAGTGCTGAATTCCCTCCACCAATAAAACCCAGTAAATAATTTCGAAAATGCTGATCGCGCGGAGCGGATAGGCCCATCGCTTGTCGATTGAATAGTAGTCGAAAAAGTGCATCAGGGAAAGTGGATAGAAGGCGCTTATATCGCTTAAAGATGGATCGGTCTGAACGGCCATGAACCAGATGATTTTCAGAATTTCCGGGATCAGGAAAATGTATTCTGCACCGATCACAACACCCCAGCACTGACTATAGGTTACCCGATACCCGAACATAAAACAGCCAACCCATATGACAAACGCTATTACCGTGAATTTCCAGGCATATACAAAGGGTACAGAAAGGAATTTTAATGTGCTGATCAGCCTTAATATCATACCTTCCGGCCGATCCTGAAGGAACTCAAAGGCCGCAGTTTCGTTTTCAATGAAGGTGATCTTGATGAACAACAACAATAAAGTGGCCAGACACAACAGCAAAAACAGCAATCTTTTGTCAGCTGAAAAGAATGATTTAGTTTCGTGTTCCATGGGATGCGATAGGAAGGTAGGGGTTAGGGTGTGTATAGATTCGTCGACAAGCGATTACATGGTGTAAGTTTATGACTAACGTCCCTTTATTCCAACGAAATATAAAATCCGCATCCACGTTTGGAGGCATAATGCAATACCTGCAGCGCCCGGGTGATTTACGCGGGATACTTGTCCTTTCGCTGATTTTTCTCAGCAGCCTGATGGTACAGGCGCAGGTGAAGACAACGAAGGATACTACAATCATCCTGATTTCCGATCTACATGTACAGTTGGAATGTACGCAGGCCCTCAATGATCTTTATAACTTCAAGTTTCCGCAGGCTGAGCATCAGTTCAAATATCTTAAGGCCCGATATCCCTGGCATCCTCTTCCGTATTTTTTGATGGGGCTAATAGAATGGTGGAAGATCATGCCTAACACAAAAGATCAGTCGCACGATGGCACCTTTCTCGCCTATATGGACAGCACCATTCTGGTCGGAGAGAACCTCTATAAGAAACATCCTCCTTATAAGACTGAAGCAGCCTTTTTTCTCGCGGCTGCCTATGGTTTCAAAGGGAGACTATACGCGGATGAAGAAAGACGGAATTGGACAAAAGCTGCTGCGGTGGGAAAAAGCGCATTGAATTATCTGGAAGATAGCAAAACGAAGGACGGCCTGAATCCTGAACTTTTGTTTGGCGATGCACTATACAACTATTTTTCCGTGTGGGTTCCGGAGAATTATCCGGCATTAAAACCCCTCTTGTGGTTCTTTAAAAAAGGTGATAAGGCATTAGGTCTTAAGCAGCTCAAGGAAGTTTCATACAACGCATTTTATACCAGAACCGAAGCGATGGTATGGCTCATGCGTATTCTGAACAGCTATGAGAATGATCAGCCGAGGGCGTTTCAGATCAGTGAATACCTGCACGAGACCTACCCGGATAATCCCTATTTTCATCGTTACTTCGCCCGGATGCTTTACTACCAGGGAAAGTTCACAGACGCCGAGCCGGTGTGTAAGCGAATTCTTACGCTCATTGACAGTGGTCGGGTTGGTTATGAGGCGACCAGTGGACGGTATGCGGCATTCTTTTTAGGGCAGATCTACGAGGCACGCAAGAAGCTGGATGATGCGAAGTTCTATTATCAACTCGGAATGAAGTATTCGGAGCAAGTGGATGCTACGGAATCAGGATACTATTTGTACTCTATGATTGCTTTGGGAGAAATAGCGCAAAGGCAAGGCAATTCGGCCGAGGCGAAGAAGTGGTTTAAGGATGTAAAGAAAAAATCGGGACGGAAAGACGAGGCGAACAAGGATGCCCGACGCAGGTTGAGGAGGATGGAGAAGGGGGATTGAAAAAGATCTGAGCATTCACAAGTTTCAATGGAACAAAAGCCAAGGGTATATTTTGAGAATCTTGATGGATTGAGATTTTTTTGTTTTCTCGTCATTTTTCTCTTTCATAGCTTCCACACAGATTACGCATACATACGTGATTCTCCTGCCTATGGATTTGTGAAGAGATTCCTCGTGGCCAATGGAAATTTGGGGGTGAATTTCTTTTTTGTATTGAGTGGGTTCCTGATAACCTATTTATTGCTAGAGGAGAAGAATATTTTCGGAAAGATAAGCCTGCTTGATTTTTGGAAAAGGCGGATACTTCGTATCTGGCCTTTATTTTTTGCCTGTTTGATTTTCGGGTTCATTATTTTTCCACAGATAAAAATTCTTTTTGGTGAGACGCCCCGGGAGACGGCTAATCCTTTCTATTACATAACCTTCCTGAACAATTTCGACTTCATAAAAAAGGGACCACCGGATGCTTCCGTGCTTGGGGTTTTGTGGAGTGTGGCAATTGAGGAACAGTTTTATTTTTTATGGCCCATATTGTTGTCTGTGGTTCCTTCAAAATGGTACGTTCATTTTTTTATTGGTATTGTTGCGACATCGCTCGTATTCAGGGCGATTTATGATAATCCGGTATACAATGAGTATCACACACTCTCATGTATCGGAGATATGACTATAGGCGGACTGGGTGCTTTATGGGTACAAAATGGAACAGGAAGGCAATCCATTGAGAAATGGAATCGGCTATTCCTGGTTATTTTGTATGCAATTGTCTTAGTTGTCTTCCTTTTCAGGAAGGAACTGCTCTATTCATTGTATCCCGTTCGAGTGGTGGAACGGGGTTTCATCGCGGTATTATTTCTATTCATCATTTTAGAGCAGAACTACTCACCAAATTCTTTTTTTAAGGTAGGTAATTTCAAAACGATCTCGAGACTTGGAATGTATACCTACGGCCTTTATTGCCTTCATTTTATAGGTATACTGATCGCAACACACTTAACCGCCTTGTTGCATTTAAACACTACGACCTGGCATGTTTTGTTCCTGGAAACCACGCTTGCCCTCCTTTTGACGGTTTTAATGGCCAGAATCAGTTACCAATATTTCGAAAGGCCATTTCTAAAATTGAAAAACAGACTTGAACACGTTCGTACAAGGGGCTCTGATAATTAATGTTTGAGCCACACATAATTGATCCTTTTATAAACATGTTAAGCAAGAGTTGTTTGGCAAACACCAAACGATGACCTTTGGGTTATAAATTCATACTTATTTGGAGCTTCGTGATCTTATAGTTACACCCGTTCTGCTCATTGTTCTCTATTTCGTAGCGTATGTCATTCGGCCTTCAGTGACAGATAGCGTAACACGCGTCTATTTTATTCCTGCGTTGACAGTTAAAATTATTGGCGCTCTTGCTGTGGGGTTCATCTATCAATTTTACTATGGAGGAGGGGATACGTTCAACTATCATACCCATGGCAGCCGGCACATATGGGAGGCGTTTTTGGATTCACCACTTCTGGGGATTAAACTTCTGTTTAACGATGGAAGCGACTACACCGATGTTTATAGATATGCATCGAGGATTCCCTTTTTTGTGGATCCCTCTTCGTATGCTATAGTAAAAATAGCTGCCGTATTTGATTTATTCACTTTTTCGAGTTATTCAAGTACAGCGATTCTCTTTGCTGTTTTTAGTTTCGTCGGAATGTGGATGTTTTTTTTAGTGTTTTATGAAAAGTACCCTCAGCTTCACCGCTGGCTGGCCGTAGCGTCTTTCTTTATACCTTCTGTATTCTTTTGGGGATCCGGATTGCTGAAGGATACAATTACCTTAGGTTGCCTTGGGATTGCGACCTATGGCGTCAACCAGATTTTTGTATTGAGAAAGGGGTCGTTTTCTAGATGGTTGTTACTTGCACTGGGTATTTATGGATTATATTCGATTAAAGTATACATCCTCCTGGTTTTTTTACCATCCATAATTATTTGGATTTTCCTGGCGAACCTGAAGTCTGTCCGATCGATAATGGTAAGAGCACTTCTATTCCCATTTGTAATTACGGCAGCAATTGCGATAGGTTATTATGCCATGCTTAAAGCCGGAGAGGATAATGAAAAGTATGCCCTCGATAGTCTTTCGAAAACTGCTCAAGTGACTGCTTACGATATTCGTTATTGGACAGGCCGCAATGCTGGATCCGGATACACATTGGGAGAACTGGATGGCAGCATGGTTTCTATGTTAAGGCTCGCGCCCCAGGCAATAAATGTTTCTCTTTTCAGACCTTACCTATGGGAGGTCAATAATCCATTAATGCTTTTGTCATCATTCGAAAGTTTGTTGTTCCTTATCTTCTGTGTTGTTATCCTTGTCGGACAAAATGTCAAAGTGCTAAAGGCTATGTCCGAGCCCGATGTGTTTTTTGCGTTAATTTTTTCAATTTCATTTGCATTCGCTGTCGGGGTGGCTACGTTCAATTTTGGAACCCTGGTAAGGTATAAAATTCCACTTTTGCCCTTTTTCCTTGTGGCTTTGGTTTTGATCAGATATCATTCGAAGAGCGACAGAAAATTGGACGAATTGGAAAGAACGGAATAGTGATTGATCACCTTTCTTCTGCCACTTTCCCCCATTTTTTTTCTAAGGACTGTGTCTCTGATGAGCGTTGTCAGGGATTGCTCCCATTCATCCAGAGTGCTACACAGAAAACCATTTTCACCGTCGTCAATTATAATGACATTAACGCCTACCGGCGACACAACGGCCGGAATCCGAAGAGCCATATATTGTAAAGCTTTAAAGCCACATTTCCCCTTTGCCCATTCGTGATCAGGCAAGGGCATAATACCGATGTCAAATTTGAGTAGATCCTCGATTTCAGTTTTTTCATTCCAGGGAATAAATAGTGGAAATCTCAAGTTGAGGTCGGGTTTTTGATCTGCGATGACGAGAACCTGGATGACTGGAAATTCTCTTTCTATTTTTTGGAGAACCGGCTCAACTTCCTCAAGATATTTGAGTGTGGAATGAGACCCAGTCCAGCCAATGGTGATTTTTTCCCTGATGTTCGCACTTTGAAACAGATCCGGATTGTGTCGATGTTGCGTGTCAATCGTGGTCCGGTTCAGGACAACCCGTTCGTTGTAGTTTCGAGCAAAATCGCAAAGGTAATCGTTTCCGCAACTCACTTTGAATGACCATTTGCAAATGTATTTCACTTTGCTTCTCCATTTCAGAATCCTCATCAGAGCGGGTTCCCGACTTCGGTCTGTTAGCCAGATGGCATCATCGAAATCATAAATAATTTTTTTTTTTAGAATTTTGGCAAGGACCCATTCGAAAACAGGAGGACCGATCGGAGCTACCTCTCGATGGATAAAGATGAATTCGTATTCTTTGGCTGTAGCAATGCACCCTAAACGACTGACGAACCCCGAAAGTAATGCCCACGCTTTATTGATTGGGTTTCCAGGCTTAAAAAATAATTGCCAGTTATCCGTGCTTAAGAAACTTTGAACAGAATAGGTAAATCCATTGTGCTTCAGGATGCTAAAATATTGTTCAAACCGAAAGCGCTGGGAGGGAGCCTGCTCTAGCGGGTATGGAACGAGAAATAGAATCTTTTTTGACATACGTGGCTTTGCAAGTATACCTTTCTTCCTTCATAATGTGGATTGACCGACTGAATAAATATATTAATTGTCTGAATAACTAAATCGTTATAACTTGCCGTGTAAAACCGAGCATACTTTGCGAGCCTTAAAAGATCCTGGGGGGAAACCGTGATGAATGAACCGATAGAATTTGTTGTTGACGCGGACCGGCGAAAATTATTCGACTGGAAGGAGCTTTGGCAGTACAAAGAGCTATTCTATTTTTTTACATGGCGGGACATCAAGATCAAGTACAAACAGACACTGCTCGGCTTCCTCTGGGCCATTTTGCAGCCACTTTTAATGATGCTTATTTTTACATTCTTCTTCGGTCGTGCCCTCAAAATACCTTCTGAAAATTTGCCTTATCCTGTTTTTGTGTTTTCTGGCCTTTTACTTTGGAATACGTTTGCATCGGGCCTAACTAATTCGGCAAATAGCATGGTGAGTAATGCTCAAATTATCAAGAAAATTTATTTCCCGCGCCTTATTATACCCATCTCCTCAATATTGGTCGCTCTTTTTGATTTCTTCATGGCGTTTATCTTGTTTATACCGCTTCTTCTCTACTACGGTCAACCGGTGTCGCTCAATGTTCTTTGGTGCTGGCCGCTTGCCTTGGCAATTACGCTCCTAGCAACCTTAGGACCAGGAAGTATGCTTGCGGCATTAAATGTAAAGTACCGTGATTTTCGTTACGTCATACCCTTTCTTGTTCAAATTCTGTTTTTTCTAACTCCCGTCATTTATCCTTTATCGATACTCAAGTATCCGTTGCTTCAATATATATTGGTGTTGTCACCGATGTATAGCGCCGTTGAGCTGTTTAGGTACCCTCTTACAGGCGCAGACCCTAACCTTTCTTTTCTTGTCATGAGTCTTTTCTCAACTTTGATGTTGCTGTTTTTGGGCATCATCTACTTTAAAAGAACGGAAGATTTTTTTGCTGATTTTGCGTGAGTGCCATGAAGCCAATTCTAGAGATACAGAACATAAGCAAGAAGTATAGAATTCGTCATTTAGAGGGTGGATATCTCAGTTTGCGTGAGCGGTTACAAAAGTCGCTGAAGTTTGACAAAACAGAAATTGAAGATTTCTGGGCATTGAAAGATGTGACTTTCAATGTTGAACGAGGTGATTCGATCGGGATTATTGGAAGAAATGGGGCTGGAAAGTCAACTTTGCTAAAAATCCTATCTAAAATTACGCCCCCGACTTCGGGCAGGATAATATCCCGCGGCCGTGTCGCAAGCTTGTTGGAAGTCGGAACAGGTTTTCACCCTGAACTTACGGGACGGGAAAACATCTTTCTAAATGGTTCCTTGCTGGGAATGAAAAAAAAGGAGATTGGTTCTAAATTTGATGAGATTGTAGACTTCAGCGGAGTTGAAAAATTCCTCGACACTCCTTTAAAGCACTATTCAAGCGGTATGCAACTGCGTCTTGCTTTCGCAGTGGCAGCGTTCCTGGAACCTGAGATACTAATTATTGACGAAGTACTTGCCGTTGGGGATGCCGAGTTTCAGAAGAAGTGCTTAGGTAAAATGGAGGATGTAAGTAAGAGTGGTAGAACGATTTTATTCGTTAGCCACAATCTAGCTGCTGTGAATAACCTATGCAAGTTTGCTATTCTGTTGGATAAAGGGCAGCTAATAAAGAGGGATAGAGTTGATCAAGTGACTATATCATATCAGCAACTTTATAATCATGACGTAGGAGACGTCTGGAAATCACCATTGTCAAAGGACAAGTGCTATTTTTCGTGGGTGGTAGTTAAGCTAAGTGGAGCACAACCAAAGCATATTTTAGAAATCAGTTTCGCGATCATTTCAAACGAACCACACGCAAAGACTTTTGTTGCTTTTGATATTACAAATTCTTTAGGCGTTACAATTATGCAAGCCATTCCAAGACTTGAGCCGTCGATTGAATTCAATTCTTCTGAGCAGGAATTTATGGTAATGGTGGAATTACCACCACTAATTCCTGATCATTACAAAGTATCTGCTTGGGTTGGTAGTCATAATACAGAAACGCTGTCCTGGGAAAAGGAGATAGTAGGTTTTAGAATCACGGATTCTCCATTTCCTAATCGGAGCTTTCCCCATTCCCATACCAACGGATTTATGGTTCCAAATTCAACTTTTGTTAATGGCAAATAGGATAATCAAAAGAATATTGCACAGGAGCGGACTAGATGTTGTTCGGCGGAACAGACGGCTTGACTTCTATAGAAAACTGTACAAAAAGTATTGCCATTACACTATGATCCCTGAGGAAAGTTTTATTTTGAATCTTGAGTTGTGTGATCAGTTTAAAAGTGTGCCTGGCGATTATGTTGAGTGCGGAGTATGGCGAGGTGGTATGAGTGCTGCAATATCAGAAATAGTTGAACTGGATAGAACTATCCATTTATTTGACAGTTTTGAAGGTCTTCCTCCTGCGAAGGAGATTGATGGAAAGGAGGCTCAACAATGGCAAAAAAATGTTGATTCACCTGGTTACTTTGATAACTGCACTGCAGAGCAAAGATTTGTCGACGAGGCAATGAAACTGGCTAAGTGTAGTTCTTACAAAGTCTATAAAGGCTGGTTTGATCAATCACTTTCGAGTTTTGACGGAGAAAACATCGGCATATTAAGGCTCGATGGTGATTGGTATGATTCAATTTTAGTCTGTATGCAACAATTGTTTCCAAGGTTGAATGAGGGAGGTATAGTCGTCCTTGATGATTATTATACGTGGGACGGATGCGCGAAGGCTGTACATGACTATTTGTCTTCAACGAAATCTCCAAGTCGAATACATCAGTGGAATAACCATGTAGGATATATTGTAAAAAAGAATGCCTAAATTTTTCGAGCATAATGATGACGTATATAACTTTAATGCTCCCAGGGAGATTGTGCCGCTCATTATTCAGGTAATTAACCCTAAGAGTGTCTTAGATATTGGTTGTGGTATTGGCACTTGGTTGAAGATATTTGAAGAGAACGGTGTCGTGGATTACCTGGGAGTTGATAGTGAATTCGTGGAACTGCAGCACCTTAAAATCCCTCACAATCACTTTGTGGGGCATGACCTAAGGAAAGAGTTATCATTAAACCGAAAGTTTGACTTAGTCGTATCTTTAGAAGTGGCAGAGCATCTGCCGGAATCCTCGGCTGACCTATTTGTTAAGACCCTTGTGAGTCACGGCGAGGCCATCCTGTTCTCAGCTGCTATTCCGGGGCAAGGAGGACAAGATCATCTTAACGAGCAGTGGCCGGATTACTGGAAAAAGAAATTCTCTTTCCATGGGTACTATTTTCATGATGTTTTGCGCCCCGTAATTTGGGGCAATGAAAATGTCGACTGGTGGTATAGGCAAAATATTTTCCTGTTGTCAAAGGAAAGTCCGCCAATGGATGTTCTGCCCTTGGTGCATCCCTTGTGTTTCCGAAGACAGCAGCAGTTACACCATAGCATGACAATGTCAATAATGTCCGGCAGAAACGGAGTTATTGAGGCCTTCAAAATTTTCTTGCGTTCCCTGCGAGTTAAACTTTTAGGTTAGCATGACAGGGGTTTCCTTAATTGTTTGTTGCTATAATAGTGCTTCTAGATTGGGGATCACATTAGAGCATCTTTCGAAACAAGTTGTGCCTGAGGGTATTCAGTGGGAGGTGATAATTGTGGATAATGGGTCTAATGACAACACAAAAGAAGTTGCTAGGATAGCGTGGACGAAGTTCGGAAGAATTGGTGTTGGCTTCAAGATAGTTGATCAACCAATTCAGGGATTGTCCTTTGCACGAAAAAAGGGAATCGAGGAATCTTTATATGACGTGCTGATATTTTGCGATGATGATAATTGGTTGAGCAGCGACTATGTGAGTAGAGCCTTTCATACACTTTCGGCCGACTCAACTATTGGTGCAGCTGGCGGCGCTGGAGAACCTTTTTCTGATTCGAAACTACCAAGTTGGTTTGCCCACTATAAGTATGCATATGCGTGCTTTGAGCAAGCCCAAACTGAAGGAGTACTAAATGGACGATATCCTAGATTGTATGGTGCAGGTATGGTTGTTAGAAAGGCGGCATTGGAAAAGTTGTATAAAAATAATTTTTCCAATATCCTCTCAGACAGGTCGGGTCAACGACTATCCTCAGGTGGTGATACTGAATTGAGCTATGCCTTGTTGATTAGTGGATTTAAGCTTTGGTATTCTCCTCACCTTAAATTCATGCACTATCTTCCTAAGTCCAGACTTACAAACGCCTATTTGTTTAGACTGATGATGTCGCTTGCCTATTCAAACATGTCACTGGTGATCTATCAATATGTTCTGTCGGGTATGAGGGTAACTTCTCTTACATGGACTAAGGATTTTTTTCTGCGGCTCTATTCATTTATCATGGACCTAATTAAGCCGTCTGTAAACAAATCCACATTTGGCTTCTTCAGGGCAATTCAGATTTCATTTATGCCGGTCCTGGCTGTGACTTCGCTCGTCGGCCAATACCGAAAAATGTTTAAGAAGATTAGTGAGTTAAAAAAATGAAAGAAGAGTTACTGGTTTCAGTTATAATTCCAGCATTCAATTGTGAGGAGTATATTTTGGAGTCCATTGAGTCGATAATTAGTCAATCTTATTCAAACCTGGAGATTTTAGTTTGTGATGATGCGAGTGATGACCGTACTTGGTCTGTCCTGAAGGGCATTAGTGATAGCAGATTGAAATTATTTCAGAATAATAAAAATGAAGGCGTTGTACCAACCAAAAATTTTTTATTGGCTAAATCGCAAGGAGAATTCATAGTTTTTCAAGATGCGGATGACTGGTCTCACCCCCTGCGAGTTGAAAAACTAGTTGAGCAATTTACTTTGGACCAGGATTTGTCAGCATGTGCTTCCGATACAATAAAAGTCAACTCCAAAGAGACAGGACTGACTACCGGGGTCAATTCGAAGTATATCTTCTTGACCGATTGTCCGATGCTGTTCTTCATTCCACCAACGCTAATGATAAAGAGGCGTGTTTATGACAATATAGGGGGCTTCAACATCTTCCTAAACAGGTTGATTGGAGAGGACCTGTATTGGATCTCTCTGATTTCTGAGAAGTATAAATTTCTGTATTTGGATTGCTCACTGTATTTCTACCGCTTTAATGTCAACTCATTGACCAATTCTTTTCACAAACCTGAAAAATTGGTAGCAATTGAATTGATAATTGAACTAATAAATCAGCGGATTGGGAGCGGACAAGATTGGCTCTCAAATGGTGATTCAGAGATGATTAATCATTTTATTAGCAGCAAACTAAATGACCCTGAATTTCTTGCCGAACAGTATAGATTGGCAGCTGCGCGATTAAGGGATGGTCGCAGGTTCAAAGACGCGATTTCATTTATTGCAAAGGCTATTTGGTTGAAACCCTTACGGATTGTTAATTACCGAACGCTTCGATATGTTATCATGCCGTTTTAATTAACTGAATTTGAACGCTATCACAGTCCGAAACTGAAGGATTATTAATAGGGATATTGCTTATATTATTGAATTGATGAAAATGGTCTTTTGATGGCGGGGAATAATCCAAAATTGCTTATAGGGATTGAAACACTACTTCCCGGAGGTGCAGAAACTTTTGTCATTCGCCTTTCAAATGCGTTAAGCAGTAAATTTGAGGTGACGTTGTTTGTGGTGTGTGGACAGAAGGTTGATAGTCGTCTCTTAAACGGTCAGACTGACAAATTTAGACTGAAGGGCTGTACGTTCCCTTTCGAATTCTTTCTCCGAAAAATGGATGGCCTTTTACTTCGTATCGGGATAGATTTCTCAGTAAGAGATTGGCTTGTTATTAGGAGGCTACGAAATATTGTTAAAAGAGAAAGGTTTACAATTCTTCACTCTAACCAATACAAGGTTGATTACCTTGTCTTTCAGGCGAATAAGACGCTCCATATTACACATCTTACTACTATCCACGGTGACTATTTAAATTTTTGGCAGCAATCCAAGCGAGGTACGTTGAGGATTTTAAATTTCGAATCAAAAGCAGTCGAATTGCTCAGCCACATTGGAGGTATTGTGTATATATCGGATCACCAGTTAAATTTCTTTATTTCGGAGTGGAAATTATTTTTCACAGACCGGAGGGTGGTTAAAATATACAACGGAATTGAACTAACCTTGAGCGACAGCGATTCAACGGCCTCACCCGACTTTAAGAAAGAGGAATTTGTTTTTGGGATGGTTGCACGAGGCATTCGGGAGAAAGGTTGGGAAATTGCCATCAAGAGTTTTATTTCTGTGTACACCCCTGGAGCTCAATTAGTGTTGGTGGGCAATGGCGAATATCTGGATTACTTGAAATCCATTTACCAGCACCCTGCAATCTATTTTGTTGGGTATTCCGCTGACCCTATTGAATGGATTCGGTTGTTTGATGTTGGTCTCCTACCGTCGACTTTTGCGTCGGAAAGTCTGCCAACTTCTATCATCGAGTATTTGATGATGGGAAAACCTGTCATTGCGAGCGATAAGGGGGAGATAAGAAATATGCTGGAGCGTGAAGATGGATGTTCGGGAATTGTTTTGGAAGTTCACGAAAACGCTATTGTTCAATCTGACTTGATTCGTGCTATGGAGTCGCTGATGCACAGCCCGGAACTTCGTCGTAAAATGGCCGTCTGCGCTACAAGGCATGCCGCGGCATTCAGCTTACAAGAGTGTGTTGACTCATATTTAAGTTTCTATCGGCTACTAACTACGAAAGACTGACTAATTATGCTTTTTGCCATTCGAGACGATGACGTTAACTTTTTTACGCAGCCGCACGAACTTGAGTTTGCTTACGACAACGTTTGGGGTATAGTTCCGCCTACGTTTAGTATCATCAGTCATGTGAAGGGCAATTGGAATTATTGGGCTCAGGAAATCTCCAAGTTCAAGAAGGAAATAGATTGGAACGCCTGGCGCCTTGATGACAAGGTCTATCCATTCGGAGATAACAAATTATTGGTGAGCTTCCTGAACGAGAAGTTATCCCAGCAAAAGCTCGACGTTAGTTTTCATGCGATTCATCATCGTAACGAAGACCCTAAACTACCAGCAGATAGAGCAAACAACTACGTTCAAGGCGCTGAATTTTTCACATCACGGAATCTAAGCCAACCTCTCAGAGACGCGATCGTGTATGTAGAGAACAATATCCGAAGGAAAATCAGCGTGTTCACACCACCCCAAAATCTTATGTCAATGCAGGGTTATCGGGCTGTAGTCGATTACAGACTTTCGATTGTCGGTTCTGGTATTCCGTTTTGGAAGAAGGAATTGAACACACAGGGCCTGCTGAATATTGGTAGAATCATGTTATTCAAGATTAGTCACATCAATGAAGACTATCCTTTTGTCCTACATTTCAAGAACCATAGTGAAGTTGTCCATCACTACCCCCTGCATCCGACTACGCGTGTGGTAGATTTGGTAGAAAATTTCAAACATGTTCACGAAATGGGAGGTGATTTTGTGTTATCAACACACTATCATGAATTTAATACTCCACTTTCATACGATTCAGGCGGGACTATGAAGGATGTATTCACTACTTTTATGGAATACGTGTTTAAACAACCTGGTGTTGTTTTCTGCACACTGACGGAAATGTGTTCACTGGGATATAAAAAGAATAGGTGAAGAGAAAAATTTTGATAGTGATGTTGCTGGCACTGAAGCGTCTTCTAAGGAATGGCAGTGTTACATTGACAATAAGATATGGACCCAACAAAGGTTTACTTTGGAAGTTTAGTAAAAATTCCAACAATGAGTTTATTCTAGGGACCTGGGAAATGCCGATGCAAGAAGTTTTTCAACGGTATGTGAAGGCGAATGATGTGGTTTATGATCTAGGTGCGCATCAGGGATTTTTGGCATTGATTGTATCCAGATTGGTTGGCGAAAAAGGAAAGGTGTATGCTTTTGAGCCTTTACCAGCTAATTTTGATTTTCTGAAAGAGAATGTTCGAATTAATAATATTACAAACTGCATCGCTTTTTACGGTGCGGTCTCAGACAAGCCTGGAATCGTAAACTTTAGTACTTCCGAAGCGGATGTCTCAAATACGGACATCACGAGTTCACTCGAATCTAAGGAGGGAAGAAAGTATGTTGAAGTGCCAGCCTTTTCGTTGGATAATTTACTGGCGTCGGGAAGTTTAACTCCTCCCCAGTTTATTAAAATCGATGTAGAAGGTGCAGAACTTGATGTGCTGAAAGGTGCGTCCCGTTTATTGAAGGAGCTATCACCTTTGGTGTATTTGGAAACTCATAATATTCATAACCCTGGGGTCGATAGTGCATGCCGGGATTTTTTAGTTTCAATTGGGTATGGAATAAAAGAAGAGCTGATTACACACAATGAAGAGTTTGGCTCATATATTTTTCAGAAATCATGAATCACATTGTCGTCATTTCACTTCAGTCGCTTACGGCTACCAGTGCTGCCGGTGGAGGAAAATTGACTTATTATCTGGCAAGGCATCTAAACGAAATCGGCAAGCTCAATAAACTTATCGTATCATCTAAAGGTAAATTTACTACAAGCTTTCCATGCAGGCCGGTGTCGCTGCTCTCGCGCTATTATCTTTTGTTACTCAATGGCCTTTTGAAAATGGGTTTTGTTAAGTATTATAGAAAACGTTTCATTGAAGAGTGGCTTTTTGATTTTTTTCTCCAATTTCAGATTGACAGGACTTGCAGGTTGTTAGTGTCGATAAATCCCTACCTGCCCAGAACGTTGAGAAAATGTAAACGACTCGGCATCAAGACTTGTTTAATTCCAACTACCCCCGAGGAGAATGAAATTAATCGACTTTTATCGGAAGAAAGGAAAAGATGGAGCGTTAAGAATTATGAGATGGACGCATATAGTTATGAACCTAGACTTAGTGTTTATAATGAATCAGTAGAAATGTTCGACAGGATAGTAGCGTATACTTCTGTTATTGGAAAAACATTTTCTGAAAGACATAGTGTAGATAAAATTATTTCCTGCCTTGGGCTAAGCTGGGCAATACCGCCTACTAAAGTACTCGACTCACCAGTCAGTGCCAGGTTTAAGGTTGTTTATCTGGCCCATACTGTATTGCTAAAGGGGCTCCAGGATTTGCTACAGTCATGGTCAATTATAGACACTGATCGCGCTGAGCTTCACATCGGGGGAAATATTGATCCGGTAGTGTTAAACATAATTCGGGAGAGATTTCAAGGCGTTAATAACGTTTTCTATCACGATCATATCTCTGATATACAAGGTTTCCTGAAGGATGCTTCTTTATTGGTGTGCCCAAGCATTATTGATGCAGGACCTGCAACAGTATTGGAGGCGGCCTCCTGTGGGATACCTTCAGTTATGACTGAAAAGTGTGGTGCAGTTGATGTATTTGAGAACAACATATCTGCGTTCATCATCCCGACTTCCGACCCAGAGAGCCTTGCATTAGTATTATCTCGGTGTATGAATAGTCTTTCAGATTTAAAGATTGTGGGTCAGGAAGCAACAAAGGCCATAGAAAGGCAGCGCCTTGCTGACTTTATCTTGAGACTTACCGAGACAATTGGAGGATAGGCATGCGTATACTGATGATCATTCCGGAACTGACCATGGGGGGCGCACAGCGTTCGTTTACCCAACTAAGCATGGATTTGGCAGCCCGTTATGATGTGCATGTTGCAGTCTTCAATACTAACCATTCAATTCGTTACCAGGTACCTGGCAAAATTCACTCGCTTGGTGTTGTTGCAGGAAAGAATACCGTCGACAAAGTTTTTAGATTTGTAATGCGTGTGATTAGGTTAAGAAAATTGAAAAAAGCTTTGGTGCCTGATGTCTCGATTAGCTTTTTAGAGGGCGCTGACTATGTTAATCTCCTGTCCCCGCATTACGATAAGTTAATTGTAAGCGTTCGGGGTTCCAAAAATAGTGATCGCGAAATTAAGGGTTGGGTGGGATGGATGAGAAAAAAGATTTTCATACCCTGGCTCTATAAAAAAGCAACTCATGTTGTAAGTGTCTCAAAATTTCTTGAAAATGAATTAGTCGAATCATTTGGCTTGAATAAGATCGGGATATCTACAATCTACAATTACTACGATTTCGAAACGATGTATCGACGGAGCCTTGAACCATTGCCGTCGCTGTTCGAACCTTGGATATCCGGTAGAATATTCATTTCAGTTGGCCGCCTCCATGCAGGTAAAAATCAGCAACTCCTCATCGATATTTTTCCAGGAATTCTGCGAACACATAGTGATGCCAAACTCATCATTATTGGTGATGGCCCGTTACGAAACAAACTTGTTTCCGCTGCGAGGTCAAGCGGGATTAATACTTATAGTATTTGGGATGACGTATTCTCAGATCATTATGGAATATATTTTTTAGGAGAACAAGCTAATCCATTTCCATTTTTAAAGAGGAGTAGCGTTTTTTTATTGCCATCTCTATATGAAGGATTCCCAAACGTGTTGATTGAAGCAATGTCATGTGGCGTCCCGGTAATTTCTGCCGATTGCGACTTCGGCCCTCGGGAGATACTCAATCCTTTGAAGGACGGAGTTGACTCAACGCATCCTGTAGTGTATGGAGAATATGGAATACTCCTTTCTTTAGCGGATCGGGACTTATGGACTAGCGTATTGAATGATTTTCTTTGCGGCCCGGAGCTTCGAAATAGATACAGTGTTAATGGCGGAAAGTGTGCAAGATTGTTTTCCAGAGAAAATATATTGCATGACTGGTATCAATTAATTGATGCGTAACTTTGAACGTATGAGCATTAAAAAGACCATTCGTGAAATGTTTCCGAAAATCGTTGACATCAGAAATAGAATTTATAATGATCTGGCTCATAGACGTTTTAGGAACCTCCCCTTGAAAGAAGTATTTGGTAGGATTTATACGGAGAATCATTGGCAAAGCAGAAAATCAATTTCAGGAACGGGATCGGATCTCGAACAAACCAGGGAGGTCAGAACTATTTTAGAACAAATTGTCGCCGAATTCAATATTACCTCAATTCTTGATATTCCGTGCGGCGACTTCAACTGGATAAGACTTGTCAACTTTCCAATCGGTCTGCAGTACTTTGGAGCCGATATTGTTGATGATCTTGTAGAAGCAAATATTAAGAAGTATGAAATGCCAGGGAGGGTGTTTCAATGGGCGGATATTACATCATCGAGACTTCCAAATGTTGATCTTGTGTTTTGCAGAGATTGCCTCGTTCATCTCTCATACGAAGCAATTGGTCAAGCAATTGCCAACCTTAAAGGATCCGGAAGCAAATATTTATTGACCACAACTTTTCCAAACTACACCAACAGAGATATCGTTTCCGGAAATTGGCGGCCGATTAACTTAGAGGCAAAACCTTTCACTTTTCCACAGCCGATTCATATTTTCAATGAAAAATGCACCGAAGATGAAAGATACGCGGACAAATCTTTGGCCCTATGGAGAATCCAGGAACTCTAGCGAAAAGCAAGGCCGGTATTCTGATCATCGAAAACA
Organism: Chryseolinea sp.; assembly: GCA_041737945.1. Taxonomy (GTDB): domain Bacteria; phylum Bacteroidota; class Bacteroidia; order Cytophagales; family Cyclobacteriaceae; genus Chryseolinea. The sequence continues at coordinate 77,431 of JBGSQQ010000024.1, read as the reverse complement.
GCATCGATGTAACTGGTGCGTTAAAATCAATTACCAGAACTGCTTTTGATCTAACTCCTTTTTTTCAATTTAAATTTGTTGTGCCCAAAAATTCGAAAGGTATATTCTGGATTGAAAACAAGGGATTCTCTACCATTGAATTGCCAATGAGAGAGCTTGCCCGGCGCTTGTCTGCATTAGTGATTTATCTTCCGTCACTGGTAATAAACACCTTCCGCTTAAATCGAATTATTAATCAGAACGGGGTAAACCTTATTCATGTAAACGATATTTACAATTTGCTTCCCGTTGCTATCCGCTTGCTCGGCAAATCAACTCCCTATGTCTGCCACATTCGCTTTTTGCCAGATCGGTTTCCGGTTCTTCTATTAAGAGTGTGGTTGAGCCTGCACTTTCGATTTGCAGCTAAGATCGTTGCTGTCTCTGAAAGCGTAAGGCAACAGCTGCCAGTACATCCTAAAATTGTCGTTATTCACAATGAACTGCCAGTCGAAGACCGCTATCCCTATTTATCTGCCGGCTTTTCCAACAAGGATGAATACACCTTCCTTTATCTCTCCAACTACATTCAAGGCAAAGGCCACCAATTCGCCCTTCAGGCTTTTGCCGGCATCCATACAACACTTCCAAACTGGAAGCTGCGCTTTGTAGGTGGCGACATGGGACTTGAAAAAAACAAGAAGTATAAGGAGGGGCTTAAAGGCATGGCCCGGGAGTTGGGTATTGATGATAAGATTGAATGGATGGATTTTACGGAAGAAGTGGAGTGGGAATTAAAACAAGCCGACATCATACTTAATTATTCCGAGTCAGAGTCCTTTTCAATCACGTGCCTCGAGGCCCTGTATTTCGGGCGGCCACTGATTGCTTCCGATTGTGGAGGCCCGGCAGAAATCATCGATCATATGGAAACCGGCATATTGGTGCCAAACAGAGATGTGCAGGCTATGGCGAAGGCAATGATCCTTTTGGCTTCCGATGCGGGATTGCGGAATAGCATCGCCGATAAGGCCCGTGTTGTTGTTAAAGAGCGTTTCAGTGTAGAAAACACTTCCTTAAAATTGAAGGAGGTTTATGATCGGATTCTTGAAGACCACAAGTGACACGGACATTCCTGATTGTGTCGATCGTTTTATTCCACCTTTCTACTAACTTTTAACGCCTGTTAGCCAAATAATACCTTTTTTCCATTATTTTTACCAAATTTTATTTGGAAAAGAACCTCAATATACAAACGCATGAAACCCATAAAAATTGACGCTACGGATCGTAAAATCCTGGAAATCCTTCAGGCAAACTCAAACATCACCAATGCACAGCTGGCTAAGGAAATAGGTCTTTCACCAGCACCTACCCTCGAACGGGTAAACAAGCTTGAGTCGTCTGGTGTCATCAAGAGCTACCATGCCGTGATCGATCCGGCAAGCGTTGGTATTGGGGTCAGTACGTTCGTAATGGTGACATTAAAAGGGCATAATAAGGATAACATAGATAAGTTTATTAAGGCTATAAAGAGTATCGATGAGGTGGTGGAGTGTCATCATATAACCGGCGCCGGTGATTTTATTCTGAAAATTGTTTGTGCCGACATTTCAGCCTATCAGCAACTGATGCTGGAAAAGGTATCGAATATTGAAGTGGTGGACAGCCTCCAATCCATGGTTATTCTTTCCACCTTCAAGGATAGCAAATCAATGCCCCTTCCGGTTTAGAAATTCAGACGGTAGGACCTTCAAAAAATCTTCAAATTATGGTTGCTGAGAAAACGCTGATTCTGGATGAGCAACAGGTTCTTAAGAAAATCAAACGTATGGCGTTTGAGATCTATGAGAACAACTTCCATGAAAAAAACATTGTGGTTGCAGGCATCAATGGTCAGGGACATGTCCTGGCCAAACTTTTGGTAAAACAGATAAAGCATGTTTCCCCACTGGACGTTTCGTTGGTTAAAGTCAGCCTCGATAAACTGGCACCCCAGCAAAGCGAAGTAACCCTTGACTGTGAGTTGAAGACATTAAAAAAGAAGTGTATTATTCTGGTAGACGATGTACTGAACACTGGGCGTACGGTTGCCTATGGGATGAAACCCTTCCTCAACATCGAGGTGAAGAAAATTGAAACCGCCGTGCTCGTAAATCGAAGTCATACGTTATTTCCCATTTATCCCCAGTATACAGGCTATGCACTCACTACCACCATTAAAGATCATGTTCAGGTCAATCTGGGGAAGGAAATGGCTGTGTATTTAGTTTAATTTATAGGACTTCCCGTTATAGTAGTGGGCAATTTACCTGAATGACTTTGCCCGAATAATCGAGTAAACCCAAAACCGGACCCATGTCAGTCAGCAAGAAGCAAGACATTAAGCGCATCACTACGCATCAGCTACAGGAAATGAAAAACCGTGGCGAGAAGATCGCTATGCTTACTGCCTATGATTACAGCATGGCAAAGATCATAGACGGCGCAGGTATCGATATCATCCTCGTTGGTGACTCGGCCTCCAATGTTATGGCAGGGTATGAGACTACCTTACCTATTACATTGGATCAAATGATTTACCATGCCGCTTCCGTTGTGAGGGCAGTAAAAAGGGCTCTTGTCATAGTAGACCTTCCGTTCGGGACGTATCAGGGCAGTTCAGGAGAGGCCTTACGGTCATCTATCCGTATAATGAAGGAAAGTGGTGCGCACGCAGTGAAGTTGGAGGGCGGCAGAGAGGTTAAAGATTCGGTTGAAAGGATTTTAAGCGCCGGGATCCCCGTTATGGGACATTTAGGATTAACGCCTCAGTCGATTTATAAATTTGGTACCTATACCGTTCGCGCAAAGGAGGAAGATGAAGCCACAAAATTGCTTGAGGACGCAAAAATGCTGGAGCAGTGCGGATGTTTTGGGATGGTGCTTGAAAAAATTCCCGCCACCCTGGCGAAAGTTGTCTCGCAGTCGATTCATATTCCCACTATAGGTATTGGCGCCGGGCCGGATGCAGACGGTCAGGTACTCGTTATGCAGGATATGTTGGGGATAACGAAAGAGTTTAAGCCGCGATTCCTGCGCCGGTATACGGATCTGCACGCCATCATTACCGATGCGGTTGGAAAGTATATCGGGGATGTGAAGTCAAAGGATTTCCCCAACGACCAGGAAAAGTATTAGCTACACATCAAGGTGTTTCACCAATACCTATAGCAGCTCATTTGCAAGGTTAGCCAGTTCAGACCGCTCTCCTTTTTCCAGCGTAATATGTGCATACAGTTCGTGGTCCTGCAGACGGTCAATCAACGTTGAAAGGCCATTACTTTGTGAGTCAAGGTAAGGTGTATCGATCTGATAGATATCTCCTGTAAAAATTATTTTGGTATTTTCTCCAGCCCGGGTGATAATCGTTTTTACTTCATGTGGTGTGAGGTTTTGCGCCTCATCAACAATAAAACAAATGTTTGATAAACTCCTTCCGCGGATATACGCCAATGGGGTAATCATCAATTTTTCCTGATTAACCATCTCCGTGATTCGCGAATATTCCTTGTCAGTTTCGCTGTATTGGTTTTGTATAAATTTCAGGTTATCCCAGAGCGGCTCCATGTACGGATTTACCTTTGATTTAATATCTCCGGGAAGATAGCCGATATCTTTATTACTAAGCGGAACAATTGGCCTTGCCAGATAAATCTGTTTGTACTCCTTTTTTTGTTCCAATGCCGCGGCCAGGGCAAGCAGCGTTTTTCCTGTTCCGGCAACGCCTTGTATCGAGACTAATTTAATCTCCGGCTTTAATGCAGCATGAATGGCAAATGTTTGCTCCGCATTTCTGGGTTTAACACCATACACCGAACGTTTCTCAACGTGTTCGAGCATCGTGTTTAAAGGATTGTAATAGGCAAGTGCGGATTTCTTTCCACTCTTTAAAATATAGTAATGATTTTTTATGGCATGTATTTTACCCAGTAAATCTCCCGGCGGGCAGTAACCCTTTTCATACAACAGGTTGATCATATTTGAATCAACATCTTCCAGAATAGTCTTCCCGGTATATAATGAGGAAATGTTCTGTACTTTTCCGGTGGTATAATCTTCGGAATGCAGTCCAAGTGCTTTTGCTTTAAGCCTGAGATTTACATCTTTTGAGACAAGAATTATTTTCCGGCCCTTCTCCTCTTTTTGAAGCTGTAGTGCCGAGTTCAGAATATGGTGATCTGCCTTTTCTTCGTTGAATACCTTATTAGCGTCAACAACACTTTTGGTGTCCATCAGCACTTTAAAGACACCTTTATTTTTTCCGTTGATCGGGTTCCAATGGTGTAACATCTGCCCCTTGGCAAGCTTATCGATCAGACGAATAAACTCCCGCGCCTCGAAGTTCTTGGTATCGTTTCCTTTTTTGAAATTATCAAGTTCTTCAAGAACGGTAATCGGAATTCCTACATCATGTTCATCGAAATTAAGAATGGAATTGTGTTCGTAAATAATAACAGATGTATCGAGTACGAAGATCTTTCTTTCCTTTTTGGTTTTGGCCATGCGACACAAAGAACTGGTTTTCGAAATGTAATGAATGGAAGTGAAAGCGTTAACTTTTTAAAAAAGAATTTTTAGGAAAATTTTCCAAACGCTAATGTATATTGATCACCTTTTTCACTGGGTATGACACGAAGGACATTGGCCAGGACGAGCAAGACTAATTTCTTCGAAGCAAAGAAGCGCTTCAATCCGCTAACCAGCATGAACTCCTTTAGGGTAATGGTTTGATGTACTTCCAGATATTTCATCAGTATCCTTTCATGTTCACCGTAGCGAAAATGAACGTCCTTTGAGAGTTGTTTGCGTTTCATTATTTCTCTCATTTCCCGGCTTGCTTTAACACTCTTGTCTTGGATGCGGATGAAGCTTTCCCTGGAGTTGTTTTCGGTATCTATAAAATGGGGTTTGCTTCTGCTTTCGGAAATCTTATACTGAAGCACCGTTCTGGATCCGCCTAATGGAATAAAGGTTTCATGAACAGGCAGCGCCGGTGATACTTTTTTCAGGGCTTCCGAAATCACATGCGATTCGTCCTCAGGGTACTTTAGCCCGGGGATACTTCCATCATCTGCAATTCCCACAAGGAGCACACCTCCGCCTGTGTTAGCAAAGGCGATCATTTCGCGCACAACCTTCTCGGGGTGCGACACTTTTCGCTTGAATTCGAGTGTTGTTCCCTCACCCTGAGCAACCAGGTCTATGAGTTGCCGGACTTGTTGTGCATTGTAAACTAATGATTCTCTGATTTTCATTCTGCAACGAATCCAGGAATACCGCCAACTAAACGTACAGATCGGAAACAGCTTTAGGACGGTTAGCGGTTTCTACCGGCAACATCGTCTTCATCGTCCTCATCGTCTTCATTTCCAGGCCGGGGAATCGAGAACATACCGCTTAACAGATCCTTAAACTGGAGTCCGGCTGAAAGATTGTGTTTACTGATCAGACTGTATTCCGCCAGTCCATGTAAAGCAAACTCCATAAGAAAAAGTTTTGCCTGCTGATCCTGATTCTTGTGAAATTCATTTACGAGGTCTGACAACCCCGGAATGCCTTTAAGTATTTTTTCAAATTCAGCTTGCGAAACATCGTTGAGGAGGTCAATGGTATTGCCATCCCCAAACCAATTTGATATTTTTTTATACGGACTTTTTTCTTTTTGTTTCCGGAATTTATCCGGGTCCGGAAAATAGTTTACGAATTGTGTTCGCAGTGCCTTTCCGACGAGATTTTGCGCGACGATTCCTGGTCCTTCCTGCTCACCTTCATATACCAGTTCAACCTTCCCGGTTATCGAAGGAATGACACCGGCAAAGTCAGCTATTCTAATGAAAGCATTTTTCTCGTTGTTAATAATGCTTCTTCTTTCGGCTGCGGCGATCAGATTTTCATAGGCTGATATGGTAAGCCTGGCGGATACCCCACTTTTTGAGTCTACATATTCACTCTTGCGTGCTTCGAAGGCAATTTGTTCTACCAGGTCCTTTGCAATTTCATTAACTGAAATAGCGTTGCGTTGAACGTCCTTCAATCGTGCCTCTTGCTGTGTGATTCGTTTACCAATGTCGAGCGTTTTTGGATAATGTGTGATAATCTGACTGTCAATCCGGTCTTTCAAAGGAGTAACAATGCTTCCGCGGTTGGTGTAATCTTCAGGGTTAGCGGTAAAGATAAACTGAATGTCTAAGGGCATTCGAATCTTAAAGCCCCGGATTTGAATATCGCCCTCCTGAAGAATATTAAACAGCGCAACCTGTATTCGGGCTTGCAAATCGGGCAGCTCATTTATAACAAAAATATTCCGGTTCGAACGTGGTATTAATCCAAAGTGAATCACCCGCTCATCGGAATACGGAAGTTTTAGGGTAGCAGCCTTGATTGGATCCACATCGCCTATCAAATCAGCAATTGAAACATCCGGTGTTGCCAGTTTTTCAGAGTAACGATCTTCCCTTGCTAACCAGGAAATCGGGGTGTCTTCACCAAACTCCTTAATGGCATCTTTTCCGTGACGTGAAATGGGAGAGAGCGGATCGTCATTCAATTCAGAGCCCTCAATGACCGGTATATATTCATCCAGCAAATTCACCATCAATCTGGCAAGTCTGGTCTTGGCTTGTCCGCGTAATCCTAACAAATTGATATCATGCCCTGCAAGAATGGCTCTCTCAAGGTCGGGAATTACAGTTTCTTCGTAGCCCCAAATGCCTGAGAATACCGGGTCTTTTTCCTTTAATTTCCGAATGAGGTTTTCCCGAAGTTCATCTTTAATGGTTTTAGTTTTATAACCTGCACTTTTGAGTTGACCCAGTGTTTTAATTTTTGCGTATTGCATCCTGATGGTTTTGAATAGTAATTGATTGGCGGAAATCTCCTTTCTCTATAAATTCTTCCTCTTGTTCCTTTTAAAATCTTCGAAGACCAGGTTGCCCAATCCTTCCAGGCTACTATAATAGGCGTTTCCGTTATTTGCTTTAGTAAAATCCCGAACAAAAGCTTTAAGATACGGATCTGTTGCGATCATGAACGTAGTTACAGGTACTTTCAGTTTTCTTAACTGGCCGGCCAGATTAAGTGTTTTGGCAAGTATTTTATGATCCAATCCAAAAGCGTTTTTATAGTATTTAATGCCTTGTTTGATGCACGTCGGCTTTCCATCCGTGATCATAAAGATCTGTTTGTTGGAATTTTTTCGCCGTCGCAAAATGTCCATTGCCAATTCTAAACCAGCAACGGTATTTGTATGATAGGGCCCGACTTGCAGGTAGGGAAGGTCTTTGATTTCAATTTGCCAGGCATCATCGCCAAACACTAAAATATCAAGTGTGTCTTTGGGATATTTTTTTGTGATAAGCTCTGCAAGCGCCATGGCGACTTTTTTTGCCGGAGTGATTCGGTCTTCTCCATATAAAATCATGGAGTGAGATATATCAATCATCAGGACAGTGGATGTCTGCGTCTTAAATTCACTTTCGATTATTTCAAGATCATTCTCCGTCATGAAAAATTCCTCAAGACCGTGATTGATTTGTGCATTTCGCAGTGAATCGGTTATCGAAATCTGATCCAACGTGTCTCCGAATTCATAGTCACGTTTTTCAGTGGTTTGTTCGTCACCCTTTCCGCTGTGATGCGTATTGTGTTCTCCACCTTTGCTTTTTTTGAGTTTTCCGAAAATCTCTTCCAGGGCAGATTGTCGCAGGCTTTGTTCGCTTTTGGCTTTAAGTTTAAACTCACCTTTAGGCCCTTCTTCAGTTATGTAGCCATTGCGTTTCAGATCCTCTATAAAGTCACCGATGCCATACTTTTCATTGGTAAGACCATATTGGCGATCCACTTCTGTCAGCCATTGAAGCGCTTCGGAAACGTTTCCGGAAGTGATCAGTATCAGCTGCATGAAAATTTTTAGCAGCTTTTCAAAGTCACTGCTGGCTTTATCAGGTGGAGGGGAATAATTGGAAAAGCGGTAGCCAAGCATTGAAAATTGTATTATATCTCTACAAAACCATTTATTAGCCGTTTCTGTTTCGAATTCAAAAACTAATTTCAGCCACGTTTAAGAACACATGTAAGAATTAGCAGCAAAGTAAAAACATTAGCGGATTTTGACGTGTTAATTTTGTGGTGTTAAAATTAAAAACACCAATGAAAAAGACCGCCCTGTTACTAATCCTGGTTAGCTCTATGCTTTATTCTTGCTCTTTTAATACGTGTGCGACGTATGCAAAGAAAGAGACAAAGAAAGAACAGAAGCAAACCCCCATGTAAGTACTCATTAACCTGAGCAATAGAAGGCCGCGGCGGTGAAAACCAAAGCGGCTTTCGACTTTTAGTACGTTTTAAACCGCTTTCTTCCGTTCTCGCATCGTTCCGTAGATATAATCCCACAATGGCGTGGAAACGCCAAAGATGATATCTCCATTCTTATAGTGATGCATACCATGGTTAACCCATAACGCTTTGAAAAAATTCTTTGGTGGCTGGTACGCATGGACTATATAGTGTACGGACAGGTAGCCGGCATATCCTACCAAAAAGCCAGGCAAGAAAGAAAAGACCAGATCGCCCAATATCAGGCGAAACAGCAACAGTAAGATTGTTGCTATCGTAACACTGAGCAAAGGTGGCATCGCAAGCCTGTCCTTATCTTTTGGGAATTCATGATGCACCCCATGAGCCACATACTGCATCTTCGCCCGCAGCTTTGTATAGGTTGACATGTGGAACACGTACCGGTGTACGTTGTATTCCACCCAGGAAAAAGAAAGCACGCCGAGAAGAAACATTCCTACCGTTTGAAAGGCGGTCAGCGAGGTATTCAATGTATTCCAATACAAAAGGGCAACGGCAAAAGAAAAAAAGATAATTAGGGGAACAGAAATATGCGTCCGTGACAGTTTTTCTAATACAGGATTCTTAAAAAGTTGTTTCGAACCCTGATTTTTTGGCTTGAAATCTTGCATCATACGTCAACAATTCGACTCAAATTTAACTCGATGCCGAGGAATCCGAAAGTTTTAAAATCAGATTGTCGCTCTGGATGCAGTTTTTTCCATAATTCGATGATAATAGTCCTCGTATAGCGGCAAAATCTGGCTTATATCAAATTCCTGAGCCCGTTTTCGGGCGTTGGCTTTGAAGGTTGGGAGGTTTTCCTTGCCTAACACAAATAAGGCCTTTTGAGTCATATCATCGATGTCCCCCACGGGGCTCATAAAGCCTGTTACTCCCTGCACATTGAGTTCAGGAAGGCCTCCGGTATTGGAAGATATTACAGGAACCTCACATGCCATGGCCTCCAGTGCGGCAAGCCCAAAGCTTTCCTTTTCACTCGGCATCAGAAATAAGTCTGCGACGGAAAGAACCTCTTCCACGGCCTCCAGTTTTCCGAGGAATCGTACGTCATCACAGATGTCAAGTTCGCGGCATAATGTCTCGGCCTTAGTCCTTTCAGGGCCATCACCAATCATTAGTAATTTGGAAGGAATAACGTCGTGGATATTTGCGAAGATTCTGATGACATCATTTACCCGTTTCACTTTTCGGAAATTCGAGGTATGTACAATCAGCGCTTCATCATTAGGACAAATAGCTTTCTTAAAGTGATCCTTCTTGTGCTTTTTGAATTTTTCAAGATCTATAAAGTTGGGGATTACTTCAATGTCATTGGTGATTTGGAATGAATGCAAGGTTTCTCTCTTCAGATCATGCGACACGGCTGTAACTCCATCTGATTGGTTGATGCTAAAAGTTACCACTGGTTCGTAAGAAGCATCTTTTCCAACCAGCGTTATATCCGTTCCATGAAGGGTAGTTACAACTGGAATAATGATACCATGAGTTTTAAGGATCTGTTTGGCCATATAGGCAGCAGAAGCATGAGGAATGGCATAATGTACATGCAGGAGATCAAGTTTTTCGTTCCTTACCACGCTCACCATTTTGCTGGCAAGCGCCAGTTCATAGGGTGGATATTCAAAAAGGGGATATGAATGAAATTCAACTTCATGGTAAAACAAATTCTCATTTAAGAAATCCAGACGTGTTGGTTGGGAGTAGGTGATGAAGTGAACCTTATGCCCTTCTTTTGCAAGGGCTTTACCCAGTTCAGTGGCTACCACACCACTTCCCCCAAAAGTTGGATAGCAAACAATTCCAATGTTCATGTTCAGATTTTGTTGTTGGTTGGTTTGTATTCTTGTTTGACGAAGTATACATAAATTTATTGTACATACTATCGCCTGCTGCTGATTACGGCGTCAGCGGCTTCAGCCTCGTCTGCGGCTTTCTCGTCACAATATTCAAAGATTGATTCATAGATAACATCTTGTATGCGAGAACGTATATTGGCACTAATTAGTTTACTGTTCCTGTCGGGGTGAACGCGGTTCGACAAAAAAATGTAGACCAGGTTGAATTCCGGATCGACCCACATGCAAGTACCCGTGAACCCTGTATGACCAAACGTTTTGGGTGATGCTTTGATTGATGTTGGGCTGTTCCAGTCGCTTTGAATGGGTTTATCCCAGCCTAGCCCCCGGCGACTTTTGTCGAATTGTTTGTTCGTAAATGCCCAGACAACCTCAGGTTTATAGTACCGGTGTCCTCCATATTGCCCGCCCTGAAGAAGCATTTGGCCTAACTTGGCAAGGTCATTAGCATTGCTAAATAATCCGGCATGACCTGCCACCCCGCCCATCATCGCTGCCCGCTCATCATGCACCGTACCCAGCACCATATTTTTACGATAAATTTTATCGTATTCCGTTGGTGCAATAAATTGAGCTGGGAGATATTCCAATGGCATAAAGCCGGTAGTATATGCACCTAACGGCTCATACAGATTTTGAGACAAAAACTCGTCCAGTGGTTGGTTCAGAATTTTTTCAGCGAGCCGTTGCAAGATTAAGAATCCAAGGTCGCTATAACGGTACGAATACGGAGTGCGCGCGGCCTTTTCAATCAATTTAGACCTGCCAATCCAGGCCCACACGGAGTCCCGCATTATGGGTGCCGCAAACAAGTCTGATGAAACCTGAAGCGGATAATTTTCATTTCGCGTTCTGCTATAATAGTATGGTAAATACACAGAATCTTTCACCGTCTCCGTCCACATCGGAATGAAAGGCGCCAACCCCGCCTGATGGGTAAGCATTTCAAGAATAGTGACGTCCTTTTTATTTGTTTTTTTCAGTTCCGGCAGATAGAATGAAACCTTTTTATGAATATCGATAAGACCCTTTTCATACATAAACATAACCGCCTGCAACGTAGCAGAAACTTTGGTAAGCGATGCCAGGTCATAAACCGTCTCAAAGGTTACCGGGTCATTCCCTTTGTTATAAGTCAAGGAACCAAAGTATTTTTCGTAAACCACTTTTCCATCTTTTGCAACCAGCACCTGACATCCAGGTGTTGCCCCTATTCGAATAGCTTCTGCAACGATGGGTTCAATACGCTTTAAGGTATTGCTGTTCATACCGGCATCTTCCGGTGTAGAGTAGATAAACCGGCCGGCGGAACGAGTCTCAAAACCTGTACCCTCTTTGAGTTCCTCAGATGCCGTAAAAGGCAACACACCATTGGCTTTCATGGCACCGAAAATTACCTGAGGAACAGCCTTTAGTGTTTCCGATGTGTTCGTGTAGGCTGTGATAACAGCATCGTATTTTCCTGCGGACTGCAGGAAAGTTTCATTTCCGAAATCGCAGTAGATAATCTGCCTCGTTGCGGATAGTTGTTCCAGCAACCGGTTCAACCGATCGACATCCGCCTGGAGAGTCTGGGGAAAAATACCTACTATGATCACTTCCTGATCCACCAGGGCATCGGACAATTCTAACAGATCAGTCTGCTTGCTGACAGTAAAATAGGCAGCATTGACATACCTGGTTAGGTATCGGTAGAAGTCTTCATTGGGCGCCGTTCCTCCTGTTCCGATATAAGCAAAGTGTTTATTTTCCAGGGATATTACGGGCAATACCTGGTTGGTATTTCTTAGTATTGTTACAGCATTCTCGTAAAGCTTTTGGTTGAGTAATTCTGTGTCTGCCCGATTCAGCCGGGCGACAAGATTGTCGAGGCGTATCGCCTGTCTTTTTGACAACCCTGCGTCATATTTAGCCGACAATATTTTTAGAACACTTGAATCAAGTTGGGTCTGATATTGAAGATCCGACTTTACCAATCTTTTTATTTTACGGATTGCCTGTCCGATTTCCTGCGCTCCGATAAGCACGTCGTTACCAGCCTGAAAGGCAAACAATTCCGCGTCCCCTGCCCGGGTTTTTTTCGTAATCGCCTTTACCTCCTTAAGGTCTGCAAAAGTAAGTCCCTTGAAACCCATGTTATTTTTCAGCCAGCTGCCCGTAAAAAGGAGCGAAAGTGTGGCGGCGTCAAACGCGTTCTTCTTTGTTAACTTCAGGTTTTCGTAGAAGAGGGGGAAAGTTGAGGATGCAGGCATCACACCTGCTACATTATTTTCAAACAGCTTCTGGAAAGGGTAAGCCTGAACAGAATCAATGCTGGCATTTACAATAGGAAAGTCTTTTTGGAAGTCGATAACAGTTAATCCCTTTACGGCAAAGTGCTTTGCGCAGGCCAGCACACCATTGTCCTGCAGGCCTCGCATGAAGGCAGTTGCTTTGCCAGCAACGTTTATATTGTTCTCGCCATATGAGCGGTAACTAATAAGTGGATCCTGTGGGTTGTTGTTTACATCTGCGACCGGTCCAAAATTCAAATTCAAACCAATCATTTTCATTTGACGGGCTATTTCACGACCCATTCGGTAAATCAGTGTATCGTTTTTAAGGGCACCCAGCACCAAGGGCCGTGGAAAACTCATTGTGCTATCAATCATCTGGCCCAGACCCCATTCTGCGTCCTGCCCAACGAAAAGTGGTATTTTTGAAATTCCCTGAAATTTCATTGTTGCTGATGCCTGGTGATATGGCGTTTCCTGCTGAAAAATCACGCCCCCTATCTGATGAGTTTTAATTTCGTTTTCAATTCTTCGGACATCATCAGGATCAGCCTTTGAAGGTATGGTTAGCATAAATAGCTGACCAATCTTTTCATCCACGTCAAGGTTATTAAAAACGCTGTCAACCCAGTGAGTTTTCCTGTCCTGGGCGTGCACCAGCGAAATCCCGCTACAGATGATCATAAAGGCTAAGAAAACTTTTTGCCGCATCAAGTCGTTTGGTTTTGAAATGGAGGATTATAGAGGCAACTTTGTGAGCCCTCAAGTTGTAAAATTAGTTAATTGGGAGTGCTTTTTGTGCATCCTTTACAAGGATGGTGGCCTGATAGGGTGGTAGGAGCACAACCGAATTCCTGAAATTTTCATAAAATGGCAAACGAATGAAGTTCATCCAGTTATTTACAAAAATCCCGAATTATAAGAAGTTCGGTTATATGCCGAGGCACTATGATCCAAGGGAAGAGGAGCGGAAAGAGAGAGAACATCGCATCCGCATGGAGTTGCGGAAAGATGAAGACAAAGTAGAAAAGGAGGATATCATTGCCCAGGATTATCGTACACGCATTTCGGGCTCATTCAGGACTGCAAAAAAAACTGTTTCGCCTCAGGCTGATCCATCATCCAGTATGGTGCGATTAATTATAACCATGATTATTACTGTGGGCCTGATAGGTTTTCTTCAATATGGCAGAATCGCATTGGTTGGAGTAGCGCTTTTGATAATCCCGTTTTATTTATATTTAAAATTCAGAAAGTTCAGGCGTTAGCCTTTACGTTCCATCCTGTTTAAGCGTATTATTCATCATGCCTGATATTATTCAGCTATTGCCAGATTCAATTGCTAATCAGATTGCTGCCGGAGAAGTCGTTCAAAGGCCGGCGTCTGCTGTAAAAGAATTAATGGAGAACGCTATTGATGCTGGAGCCACACACATTAAGCTAATTCTCAAGGAAGCAGGCAAAACACTGATTCAGGTTATTGACAATGGTAAGGGGATGTCGGAGACTGATGCGCGAATGAGCCTCGAACGCCATGCTACTTCAAAAATCAGAAAGGCGGAAGACCTTTTTAGTCTTCGGACGATGGGATTCAGAGGGGAAGCACTGGCCTCGCTAGCGGCTGTTTCCCAGTTAGAAATGAAGACGCGCCTGGCTGATCAGGAATTGGGAACGTTGCTGGTCGTGGAGGCGTCTGAAGTAAAGCGTCAGGAGCCTGTTGCGAGTGAGAAAGGAACGAGTATTTCCATTAAGAACCTTTTTTATAATATTCCAGCCCGACGGAATTTTCTAAAATCCAATGCCAGCGAATATCAACACATTATAGACGAGTTTCAACGGCTGGCACTTTCGCATCCGGAAATATCATTTCAACTCATAGAAACAGATGAGCTCGAGTATGATCTGGTTCCGGGCAAGTTGAGCCAGCGTATCGTGAACATTTTCGGCAAATCTTACCAGGAACAGTTAGCATCTTGTCAGGAAGAGACCGCACTCGTGAAAATCAGCGGATACATGGGCAAACCGCAGGCCGCAAAAAAAAAGAGAGGTGAGCAATTCTTGTTTGTAAACAGAAGATTTATCCGGAGTAATTACCTGAACCATGCTGTCATGACTGCGTTTGAAGGTTTATTGCCCGAAAACTGTTTCCCTTTTTATGTGCTCTTTATTGAGATTGATCCGAAACATATTGATGTCAATGTTCATCCCACCAAGACTGAAATAAAGTTTGATGATGAACGTGCCGTTTATGCAGTAGTGCTTTCGGCGGTTCGGCAGGCTATTGGTGCGCACAACCTGACGCCGGCCATCGATTTCGGTTCAGACGTCAATATTGTTTCCAAGCTTATGAATGCCTCCGTTCAATCGAAAGAAGTGTATTTCGACGAACGCTTTAGTACGGCACTGCACCGTTCAAACCAGGATAATTGGGAGAAGGTTTTTGAAGGACAGGAGAAGAGAGAAAGATTAGACCCGGTGGAGGTCGTGCCAAATGTTCAAACTATTCGATTTGAAAGCGCCCTCAACCAATCCACAGAAACTGCGGAAGAAAAGGTGTGCTTCCAGATTCACAAACGATACATTGTAAAACAGGTTAAATCCGGGATGATGATTGTGGATCAGCAAGCTGCTCATGAGCGTATCCTGTTTGAAAAATATTCAAGTCAAATAAAAACGAAAAGCGCGCAAAGTCAACAGAGTCTTTTTCCTCAGACCATTACCTTTAATGCCGCTGATTTTGCGTTAGTGCTGGAACTTCAGCCGGAAATTGAGGCGCTGGGTTTCAGGATTGAAGTTTTTGGTAAAAACACGATTCTGGTAAACGGGGTACCGGCTAGTATTTCAGGGAGTAAGGAGAAGGAATTGTTTGAGGGGCTCATGGAGCAATTCAAAATCAATCAGGCAGAGCGCTCCGTACCGGTGGCCGAAAATCTTACAAGAGCCCTGTCCAGGCGTGCCTCTATTAAGGCTGGCCAGGTTTTGATCCGCGAGGAAATGCAGGCCCTGATCGATGGTTTATTTGTGTGCCAGACCCCCAATTACGCTCCGGATGGAAGGACCACTTTCTTTATTTTTGAATTGAGTAAAATAGAAACTTACTTTCGATAGACTATAGCCTTAACAACCATTAGAATATGCTGAGACTTACACCAGTTGTCAGGAGTTTAATCATTATCAATGTCCTTGTTTTTGTAGCGCAGATGATAGCCCCAACACGGGATTTCGGGTATTGCCTCGGATCAGGCTTTCCGTATTCGAATCCGAATGACGTCATCACAGGATTTCTTTCCCTTTGGAACGTTAAGACCGACTGTTTCCAACCCTACCAGCTGTTCACCTATATGTTTGTGCACGGCGGCTTTTCGCACATATTTTTTAATATGTTGAGTTTAGCATTTATGGGACCCATGCTTGAAAATTATTGGGGTACGAAACAATTTACTGTTTTTTATGTAGTTACTGGAATCGGAGCAGGAGTGTTCAATATTTTTGTTGACATGTTTTTTGGTGCCGGATCCTTCGGACTTATGATGGGGGCATCGGGCGCTATCTATGGAATTCTGATGGGATTTGGAATGTTATTTCCTAATATGGAGATACAACTATTAATACCTCCCATCCCCATTAAGGCAAAGTACCTGGTATTACTGCTGGGAGGATTGAATTTTATGCTGGATAGAAGTGGAAATGTCGCGCATTTTGCCCACCTCGGGGGCGTGATTTTTGCATTCATCCTTATTACTATCTGGAGGAACCAGGGCAGAAATTAAAGCGTCGGGGAGAGTTTATGTTTGAAGAGTTCAAAAACGCATTTCAACGACCGAATCACGGACATGTCCAGTTGATAATTATCAACGTTGTCGTGTACCTGGTTCTTGTCGTCCTTTTTGTTCTATCGAGAGTCTTGCAGTTCTCTGAATTTTTTGATGTGATTCACCAGCAGCTGGCTATACCTGCTCCTATCCTTCAGTTTTTACAAAAGCCATGGACAATCATTTCCTATGCGTTTGTACATGACCTGACTGGCATATTTCACATTCTGTTTAATATGCTGGTATTCTACTGGTTTGGAAAACTGTTTGTAGAATATCTCGGCAGTGATAAACTCATCGCCGTGTATGTGCTCGGAGCAATAGCGGGTGCGATAGCCTATCTGATGGTATATAACCTGATTCCTTTCTATGAATCCAGAGTTCCATCCGGAGGGATGGTTGGGGCTTCAGCGGCTGTGTATGCTATCGTAGTGGCTACTGCAACATTACTTCCAGACTACACGTTTTTTCTTCTTTTTCTGGGACCAATCAGAATAAAGTACATCGCTGCATTTTATATCGTTATTTCTTTTTTGGGATCGGTTGGTCCGAATGAAGGAGGTAACGTTGCTCACTTAGGGGGGGCATTGATTGGATTCCTTTACATTAAGCAGTTACAGGCGGGAGTAAATTGGGGCGGCTGGATCACCGCCACCCTTGACTGGATCAAGAGCTTGTTTGAGCCAAAACCCGCAGTCAAGGTAACCTACCGAAAGGAGTCATCCTCAAAAAAACCCTCCAAAACATCGACAGTCTCTCAGGATGAAATTGACACCATTCTGGATAAAATTTCAGATGGTGGTTATGAAAGTCTTACAAAGGATGAAAAGGAGAAGCTTTTCAACGCCAGCAAAAAGTAATCGCATTCCTTCGCAACCGGCGACTTTTTACCGAATGCCCGTATTCTCGTTTTAAATCGTGTGCAGCTAAACATCCCAGCTTGATTTTTTTAAGCAAACCTTTAACTTGACCTCCGAAACGAATCAAACTACTATGAACAAACGAATAGTTATTTTAACCCTGGTATCACTTTCGCTGGCTTCTATCTCCATTGCTGCCGATCTCAATGGACGTTGGATTGGAAAAATGGGTAACGATGAGGTTGCCTTGAACCTAAAGGTTGAAGGCAAAAAACTATCCGGGACAATATATACTCCGGACGGGGATGGCCCAATTTCAAATGGCAAAATTAGTGGCGGTGATTTTTCTTTCACCTATGCGACAAACGGCCTTACTGTAGCTTACACGGGAAAACTTGATGCTGATAAGGTAGATCTTTCCGCAGTTGTTAAGGGCAAGGAAGTAAAAGGAACTCTCAGCAGGATGAAGGAAGGAGATCCGTTGCGGATAGCTCCCCGTATTAAGCCTGAAATGTCTGAATATTGGACACCCGTACCAAAGATTGTTACCCCTGGTCCCTACCTCGGCATTGTACCGGCTCCCCCAGATGCCATTGTTCTGTTTGACGGCAAGGATCTGTCCGAGTGGAAAAGCCGTGATGGAAGTGAAGCCAAATGGAAAGTAGCCGACGGAAGCATCACGGTTGTTAAGGGAACAGGAGATATCACTACCCGCAAAAAGTTTGGGGATTTTCAGTTACACATTGAATGGAAAATCCCTGAAGACATCCAGGGTCAAAGCCAGGCAAGAGGGAACAGTGGTATTTTCTTGCAGGACCTCAGCGATGATCTAAAAATTCCTGCGTACTGGTATGAAGTACAGGTGCTTGATAGCTACAACAATCCTACGTACGTAAACGGCCAGGCAGGAAGTATTTACAAGCAAAACCCTCCGTTGGTAAATGCTATGAGAAAACCTGGCGAATGGAATGTTTATGATATCAACTATACGGCCCCACGTTTTAATGAAGATGGAAGCCTGTTTGAGCCAGCCAGAGTTAGTGTTTGGCACAATGGAATATTGGTGCAGAATAACTTCAGGATAACCGGGCATACAGCCTATATCGGACGTCCGGATTACAAAGCACCTCATGGAAAAGCCCCGATATCACTTCAGGATCATGGTGACCCCAGCAAGGCTATAAGCTTTAGAAATATCTGGGTGCGGGAATTGTAATGTAAGAATTCAGATCGACCGGGATATGCGGAATGCATCCGCAGCTCCCGGTCGGTTGTCAATCCAGGAAAGCCTTCCTCGTTTAAGGCTCTAATTCTTTCAATTCAATATTTCTGAAATCTATTGGCTGTCCTTCGCTTTGCAGGGCAATGTATCCAGACGTTAATGGCTTTCCAGGTTCCCAAAGTGTACTGTCAAATCCGTTAACCACCCCGCCACCCATGGTGGGTTTGGTATATTGAAGTACGGTATCTCCATTTATGATGTGTGTAATCAGCGAATCACCCAGTACGATCAGTTCTGCTTGCACCCATTCATCTTTACTATACGTTTTGGATGTAGAATTCAGGCAATGGTCCGGATACAATATTCCCTGGTATACGATCTCGGTACCGGGTGAACACATGTTTCCGGTAGGCCTTGGATTACCATCACCAAGTCCGGCGAGGAACTGCATCTCTACCGAGATGGGCCAGTTCTGTTCTTTCGGCATTGAACGCGGATCCTGAGAGTGAAACATGACTCCACTGTTAAGCAGGGTATAATCCGGGGCTCCTTTTTGCAGGTCACCCGTAAAATGGTACTCCAGCTTCAAATGGAAATGCGAGAAGGGAGTCTTAAAGTACAAGTGTGCAAACTGATCATTGTAGTCATCGTATTGGTCATAGCGTACTTTTATCATCCCTTCTTCAACACGAAATGTATTGCCAAAATTTACACCAGGATCATGGTGGTGGACCTTTACAATCCAGTCGCTGATATCTTTACCGTTGAACAGGCTTATCCAATCATTGTCTGTTTCTGTGTTTTTCGAGGGGCTACAGGCTGCAAGGCTAACAAGTATTCCTGTGTAGTAGATGAGTTTTTGCATGATGCTGATTTTCTGCCTTTGGATATAAATTAATACGTTAATGATACAAGGTAAGAAACGCGAAGGTGAATCCGGGAAAACGGCACTACCTGACAAGGGATTTTTTTCTCCGGTTGGTCAGCCTGGCTACTCAATTTTAGCTTGGTATTAGGGTGACCGGATTTACTTTGTTATTTTCACTCCCACCCCCGTAAGTAATACTATGCTTAAATTCTTCATCACGACTTCTTTGTTGCTTGCACCTTTGCTGGCGTTTACGCAACAGAAAATTGGCTCCACTTCAGGTGAAATCAAAGGTCCATTTGTATGGAAGAGCAACATCTATCCGGGTACGGAGCGGAACTACTGGGTTTATGTACCGACCCGGTACGACGCAAGTAAACCTGCCTGTCTTATGGTTGTGCAAGATGGATTATCACGGGCAAAGGGTTGGAACCTCCCAGCTGTGCTTGATTCATTAATTTCAGAAAAAATAATTCCTGTGCAGATAGGTGTATTTGTTGATCATGGGTCGGTCCCAACAACAGCCGATGCCTATCCCCGATATAACAGAAGTTTTGAATATGATGCATTGGGCGACCGGTACTCCCGTTTCCTTCTCGAGGAACTTCTTCCCGAAGTAAGCAAATCCTACAACATCAGCGCAGATCCCAACGACAGGTCTATTGCTGGAGCAAGCTCCGGGGCAATCTGTGCCTTTAATGTTGCCTGGGAGCGACCGGATCAATTTCGGAGAGTGTTGAGCACGATAGGAACGTATGTCGGACTGCGTGGCGGCGATGAGTTTGTTACTCTTGTTAGGAAGACGGAGTCTAAGCCCTTGCGTGTATTCCTGCAGGATGGTACGAAGGATCTGGATATTTATGCGGGAGATTGGTGGATGGCCAATCAGAGTATGCTGTCCGCATTAACGTGGGCGGGATATGAGGTGAACCATGCCTGGGGAGAAGGAGGAGGTCACGATAGCAAGCATACCATAACGATTTTGGCTGATGCGCTTACATGGCTGTGGAAAGACTATCCGCAACCCGTGCAAACGCACAAAGGTAAGAACCAGCGTATAAATCTTTTGCTGGAGGGTGAATCCTGGAAAGAGATTCCTTTGAACAATATGAAGGCTGGAAAACTTGCTGTTGACGAAAAGGGTGATGTCTTTTTTGGTGACAAACAATCCATTTACAAAGTAGATCATCAGGGAGTTGCTTCGCCTTACGCGCGCTTAAAAGAAAAAGGAGAAGCAGGTAGCATGTCTTTTAGTCGTGATGGACGATTATACGTTGTGGATGTCAGACAGCATAAAATAGTTGCTATCGATAATGATGGCGTAGTACGCGATGTACTTTACAACGTAGATGCTGATTTTCTTACCGTATCCGCCAATGGAATTTACTTTTCAGAAACTTCAAAAGACCGAATCGGTTTTTATAGTTTTTCAAAAAGAGAAACTCAATACAGTGCAGTCCCCTTTCACCCTTCCGGGTTGGCGATTTCAGCTGAACAGACGTTGCTGAATGTGGGGGCGGCTAATCACGTATTTGGCTATTCCTTTAAGATCATGGACGATGGGAGTTTAAAATTCGGACAGGAATACATTCATTACCACATCCCTTACGGCAATACAAGCGCCGCTGTGGCAGGTTTGGCGATTGATGCCGAAAATTTATTGTACAGTGCCACTCCAATGGGTGTGCAGGTGTCAGATCAATTGGGCAGGATAAATTTTATATTTTCTAAACCAATGGGAGGTATAACGGATGTCAAGTTCGGTGGATCAAATCTTGACATCCTATATACCAGTTGCAGCGGAAAATTGTTCAGCAGAAAAATTAACGCAAAAGGCACTTTCTCGTGGGCTTCGCCTGTGAAGCCACCAAAGCCGGGGTTATAACTTATTTCTTGTCTCCATGACCTAAACACGCTGTAAACGTTACGGCTTTCGTTTCTGGCCTTTCCCTTTTGATGGCTACGGCAATTCGTCAATAAGATCGATGAGTTCTTCTTCAGAGATTTCCTGTACAGCGTCAATTACTTCTATATGATTTTCTGTAATGGTCG
This sequence comes from Chryseolinea sp., assembly GCA_041737945.1. GTDB lineage: Bacteria > Bacteroidota > Bacteroidia > Cytophagales > Cyclobacteriaceae > Chryseolinea. The sequence continues at coordinate 56,109 of JBGSQQ010000024.1, read as the reverse complement.
CACTTTGAATAGCGTAGTGAATCTTATCTTCAATGATACTTACAAGAATGATGTGTACGTTCAGGCCAATTGGAATTAATCCGTAGTGTTCGGTAAACATTCCCTTCGTTTCGTCGTATCGGTCAAAGCTGCCAAGGGCCGTCGGCTCTCCATCAAACGCGATAAATACTGCACAGTTAGTGTTGTCAAATCCCTCCGGCACATCTATAAAAATCGTTGTTTTCGGGCGTTCATCATTATACCATCGGTCGATATTTGTCCAGCCAAATTGACTCTGGAAAACATAGTAAGCAGTTTGGAATCCTCCCGGTACCTGAAATTCTCCGATTTCAATTCCTCTGTCTTTAATTTCCTCCCAGATAACATCGCAATCTTCGCCATCACAGTTTTCTGCTCCTCTGAACTGACGCATGTCCTGGTCAATACCTCCGGTATTATTTGTCGGTGCAATGATAGTGAAGCCAGCGGCCGGTTTCAATTGTACTCCATTCTGAGTAGCATTCACATAAAACTCACCGCCCGATACAAGCATTCCTATATCTCCATTTTCTTTTTTCCCATTCGTTGGTCTGTTCGTGAATAGCATACTGGATTGATCATAAATTTCGATTAATTCCACATCGACACTCCCGGTAACGGCATTGCCACCTAACGTTAAAAAAGGGTTAGTGCCAAACTGAACGATGGTACCATGACTTCCCGTGATATTTCCACCGGTTGAAGAACTAACCGTAAAATGTTGCGTACCTTTTTCAATGCTTGCATCGAAGAATTGAATCAATGCGTCTTTGTTTGGTTTTGGACCGTCAGGAGTTTCATTCTTGTCATCGCATGACATAAGAATAGTTAGGCAATAGAAACCGATAAGTAGCATGTTTGCTACAAACGTGAGCTTTCTCATAGTGAATTTGGTTATTGTAGGTATTGATCATCCCGGACAAAAAATAGTTACCGGCATAGATTCAATATTTTCGAAATTGTCGACAGACAATTGTAAACTCCCGTCCAACGGAAAAAAGAATCAGGCTTCTTACCCGGGTTTGTGGTGAATTGACGCAGATTTTATAAATTCTGGTATAATTTGATTCTTTCACTCATAGGAGATTCCGGGCATGAAGAATTTCGAAAGATATTTCAGACAGTTCATACATGTCCATTATCCTCAGGACTCAGCAAACTTGATGAGAGATATCGCGAGGGAGTTCAATGCCATTAAGGCCGATGTTGATTTTGCGAGGTCCTCACAAAACCTCATAGACAGGAGGTTATTATTTACTTCTTATTTTCTGGCGTTTATCAAAGTGTTGGAAAAACAGGGAGAGAGTTATGAGACTATTCGTAAAATCAGCCTTCAAATAGTAAATGAATACGTTCGTCCTAAAAACAGAATTCAGAGATTCCTGAAAGTATTGCCTGTTGCGTTGCTGAAAACCCGAATGGGAAGGGTGTTGGTGAAAGCGTTCGAGAGAAGGGTAAGTAAGGCAGGTCATCCCGATGGTTTTGTTGTAAAGATTATCACCGATAAATACGAAACGTATGGACTGGGTTATGGAATCGATATACTGGAATGCGGAATATGTAAGTTGTTTAATAAGCACGGTTACTCGAAATATGCCAGCATTTTATGCGAGGTAGATGAAATCACTTCGGGTCTTGCCGGATTAAAACTCTTTAGATCCGGAACGATTGCCAATGGTGCTTCAAAGTGTGATTTCAGGTGGAAAGCTCTATAACTTCTACCCGACCTACAAGGCTTCCCACTTATCCATTTTATTCTGAAGGATAGCGGAGAACTCTGTCCTTGGTGGTACATCAAGGTATGGATACACAACTTTCGATAAGTATAAACCTTGCGGATAGGCAGGCTCGATAGTTTTTGGAGTTTCTTTGGTGATAAGATAATGCTCAAACTCGTCGACACTCATTAGTCCGTTGCCAATTTCCAGAAGCTTTCCAACAATGATTCTTATCATTCGCCCCAAAAATCTATTGGCTGAAATCTGAAAGCGTAATTTATCCCCCGTAGAATCTATAAATAACCTCGCCGAGCTCACGTAACAAATGGTATGCTCGTATTCTGCGGGGGTTTTACAAAACGCGCGAAAGTCATTGTACTGTGTTAACAAGGCAATAGCCTTTTTCATGTTGGCGATATCCAGGTTCCTTTCAAGATAAAGAGCACTAAGGGGATGCAGGAATGGGTCCTTGTAGGTATGAATGAAGTAATCATACGTTCTCTGAATCGCATCAAATCGCGCATGCTGATTATCCTTCATCGCGATTATTTCAAAAATGGCAATATCGTCTGGAAGATTTTTGTTTAACCTGAACAGGAGATCATAATCCCATTCTTTTTCCACATCAAGGTGAAAAAAAAACTGACTCGCGTGAACCATGGCGTCTGTTCTTCCACAACCCATGATTGAAACAGGACTTTTTAGAATCTGGCGCAGGGTAGTCTCCAAAACCTGTTGCACGTTGAGAATACCGGGCTGTCGTTGCCAGCCGCGGTAATTAAAGCCATTATATCCGATATGAAAAAAGAACCGCAAGAAGTGAACGTTTAAACAAAAAACACCATAAATTAAAAGATTGACTGTATCCGGTTGCAGATGATTGAGGATTTGGCCGAAGGTTCAATCGGCTGTAAAGATCACAATTTTCACAACTATGACGGCAGGTTGTCCAGTGACATGTGAAGAAAAAATCCCCCAAACGACGGGATCGCCTGTGTCGTGTGTGCCGAGCGCTTTTTATTGTTTAGGAATTCAATTATCCAGCCAGATAATTTCTGATTTCAAATGGTCCGAAATGCCATATATTTCCAGTTGCTAATTTAAGATTATGAATAAAATGTTCTTACTCCCGTTGTTTATCGTTCCTTTCCTCTGCTTTTCAGTCCAGGCGCAAGACGATAAAAAGGAAGTTAAATCGGATACCACAAAAAAGGCAACAGCAAAGAAGCCTTATCTTCCGCTGGAAGTTTCGAGGAGAGTGGCCATCAAAACAAACGAGGGGACCTGGATGTCCTTAGACGTGAGTCCTGACGGAAAAACAATAGCGTTTGATTTCTTAGGCGATATTTTCACGATGCCAATTACAGGTGGCAAGCCAATTCAATTTACAAATGGAATGGCCTTTGATTCCCATCCCAAATTTAGCCCGGATGGAACGAAGTTATTATTCATATCAGACCGAAGCGGAGGTGAAAATATATGGTGGTTTTCACTTGATAAAAGTGACTCCATGCAGCTAACCAAAGGTAATGCGGAACACTACCAGTCTGCGGAATGGACCCCGGATGGAAACTATATTGTCGGATCGCGCGGCACGCGAAACCTAAAGCTCTGGATGTTTCATAAGGATGGTGGTTCTGGTGCACAACTTATCACCAAGCCTGATAATCTAAAAACCGTAGAGCCGGCGTTCGGTCCAAATGGCCGCTACATCTGGTTTGCTCAACGAACTGCCGCATGGAATTATAACGCTCAACTGCCGCAGTATCAGCTTGCCGTTTATGATCGCAATAACGGTGAAGTCGAAGTAAAAACAGCACGCTATGGATCTGCATTCACTCCTGTATTGTCGCCGAACGGCAACTTTTTAGTATATGGGTCACGGTATAACGACCAAACCGGATTGATTATTCGTGATATAAAGTCGGGCGATGAGAAGTGGCTTGCCTATCCGGTGCAGCGCGACGAACAGGAATCTATTGCTCCGATGGGCGTATTGCCAGCCATGTCATTTACGCCAGACAGCAAAGAAGTAGTTGCTTCCTATGGTGGTAAGTTCTATCGGATACCGGTGGCTGGAGGAAATGCTATCAATATACCATTTGACATGGAAACTGAATTATTGCTTGGGCCCCGGGTTGATTTTAAGTATCCGATCAAAGACGACAAGGATTTTATCGTAACGCAGATCAGAAATCCAGTTGTATCACCAGACGGCAAACAAATTGCTTTTACCGCACTTAACCGGCTGTACACTATGAATCTTGTTAACGGTACGCCTAAGCGTGTAAGTACACTCGAATTCACTGAAGCGCAGCCGGCATGGAGCCCCGATGGTTCGCAGCTGGTTTGGACGACGTGGCAAAATAGCGGCGGACATTTATATAAAGTTAATTTTAAGCTTAAGGGCGCAAAGCCACAGCAACTCACACGAGAACCTGCACTTTATTCGCATCCGGCATGGAGTTATCAGGGAAACAAAATTGTGTTTTTAAAGGGTGCTACGAATAACTTCAGGGAAGATCCGGACCCGATTACTTTTGCCAGTCAGGAGGAACTTGCCTGGATAAGTGCGGATGGGGGTAACGTTACAACAATCGAGCGGGCCAAGGGAAGAAGTTACCCTCACTTTGTTAAGTCAGATGACCGAGTGTATTTATATCACGGATCAAAAGGACTAGTATCTATTCGCTGGGATGGTTCTGACGAAAAGCAGCATGCAAAGGTTACTGGTATTACAACGTACGGTTCAGTGACCGGAGAAAATCATTGTATGTTGGTTGAATCGGCCAGTGAACCAAAGCGTGAACCCACCACGGCAGTAGTAATCAAAATGGGACCAGAGGGGGATAGGGCACTTGCGCAGATTAACAATGAAATATATGTTGTGACCATTCCGAAGACCGGTGGTGAAGCGCCAAAGATTTCTGTAGCCGAAGTCGATAAAGCACAATTCCCTGCTATGAAACTGACGAAACTGGGTGGAGAATTTCCAAGTTGGAGTATGGATGCAAAGAAGGTTTATTACTCACTGGGCAATGCTTTTTTTGCCTATGACCTGGAGAAGGCAAAGCAGATTGAACTGGACGTGAAGAAGAAAAAGGCGGAGGCTGAAAAGAAGAAAGAAGAATCCGGAGATAAGAAAAACGAAAGTGAGAGTAAGGACACCAAAAAGGATGAACGCTACGAGCAGGAAGAATTGCGCATAAAAGTTATAGTTCAAAAAGATGTTCCCAATGGAAAATTGCTTCTGCAGAATGCCCGAATTATTTCCATGAAGGGTGATGAAATTATTGAACGCGGAGATATTCTCATTGAGAACGCGCGGATCAGGCAAGTAGGCCCTTCCGGTTCAATACCAACTGACAACGGGGTTCAGAAAATGGACATGGACGGGAAGACCATTATTCCGGGATTTGTCGATACGCACGCGCACATGCGCCCGGCGTGGGGTATACACAAGGATCAGGCATGGAGCTATGCTGCCAACCTTGCCTATGGTGTAACGACTACGCGTGATCCTCAAACGGGGACAACAGACGTTCTTACGTATGGCGATTTAGTGGAAACGGGGCAAATCATAGGTCCGCGTATTTACAGTACCGGTCCAGGTGTTGGGTATTGGGCATACAACCTTAAAGACCTGGCGCAGACGAAAGACATTTTGAAACAGTATTCCTCGTACTACAATACCAAGACCATCAAAATGTATGTAACGGGGAATCGCCAGCATCGTCAGTGGATCGTTCAGGCGTGTAAGGAGCAGGAGTTGATGCCAACGACGGAAGGGGCTCTGGATTTTAAACTTAATCTTACCAACCTCATTGATGGTTATTCGGGACATGAACATGCTTTCCCTATCTATCCCTTGTACAAGGATTTTACAACGGCAGTCGCGGAATCGAAGATGACTTACACGCCGACATTATTGGTCGCTTACGGAGGTCCATGGGCGGAGAATTTTTATTATGCTACCGAAAATGTGAATGGAGACCCCAAACTCAATCATTTTACGCCTAAATCCGATCTCGACCAGAAATCAAGGAGAAGGGCTTCGTGGTTTATGCGTGAGGAGCACGTCTTTGAAGACCATGCCAGGTTCGTAAACGATCTTGTAAAAGCAGGTGGCAATGCCGCGGTAGGTTCCCACGGACAACTTCAGGGGCTTGGCTACCATTGGGAATTATGGAGTATAGCTTCTGGTGGCTTAAGTAATCATGATGCATTAAAGGTGGCAACTATCCAGGGGGCAAAAGGCATTGGATTAGATGGTGATCTTGGCTCAATTGAAGCCGGTAAACTTGCCGACCTTATTGTGTTGGAAAAAAATCCTTTGGAGAATCTCCGAAATAGTAACACCATACAACTCGTGATGAAGAACGGCAGGCTTTATAGCGGTGATACTCTCGATGAGGTTTACCCGTCGCCAAAAAAAGCACCGTCGTTTGGTATTGAACAATTGAAGCCCGGATCTCTTCCGGGGATCACCCGATAGGATGCGTGTAAGGACGGATGATTATCCGTCCTTACACGACTGACCTTATTTGGTCCAATAGTCAATCACCGTGACCTTATCCAGGTGTGGTTTGAGGACCTCAACGAATGCCTGGTGATCCGGGTGCACCAGATAGGCATCCCTGTCCTTGTCACTGGCGAAGGTTGCGAGAAAACAATGTGTTAACCCCTGGTTTAATCCCTCCGGGCTGGTATTGGTTCCCCATTCAAAATCTTTTATCAATTTGATTTTACCCTTCAAGGCGATAAAAGCATCTTCAACTTTTTTTACATCCTCAGGTTTTGCACTGTCCTGAAACTTAAACAGTACGACATGCCGAAGGACTTTTGCGCCTGATTTCTTTTGGGCTTGCGAGAAGGAAGAACTCATGAGGAGGATGGTTACTACTAAACAAAGATAAATACTGATTCTTTTCATAAGATTAATTGGTTTTACGACTGTGTTGTAAATAAAATAATTATTCAGGATACGTTCAGCTTTTCGTGGCCAGCTGGTATGCCTCGGTATAGTGTCTGATCAAATTGGTCCAGTCGAAGATCGCGGAGTTGTTCTCCACGTTGTTTCGTTGCATAATACGTTCACGCATGGTTTGACGAAGGAAATTATACATAATTTCCGCCAGTTGACCAGCCGACCAATCAAATGTTCTTTTGCCGCGTTCAATGACAAACAATCCATACTTTTCGTGATCTTTTATATGGTGAAGGATATAATCACCAAAACCGGAAAGGTCACTCGTGATGGACGGAATTCCGCTGGCCATACATTCAAGTGGCGTATAGCCCCAGGGCTCATAATAGCTGGGGAAGATTCCCAAATGGCACCCGCGTACAAACTGATGATATTCCATCCCAAACAAAGGGCTGCTGGTGGTGATAAAATCCGGGTGGTACACAATCTTCACGGGATCGTCGGCATTGTTTAGTAGTTTTTTCTGGTTGAGTGTTGTTAAAATCTCATCATGCTCTTCATCGACAACCCGATGTGTTATCACCAATGGATTTTTTTTTGTTTTCCATGCCTGGAGCGTCCGACGATAACGCAATTTCCAATATTCATCCACAAAAGTGTTTAAGTCTGGCAGGTGATTATCCTCCCGCACTGTACTCTCATAAAAGAGTCGCTTGCCGATTTGTTGCTGAATGGCTGCAGTGGTTTCCAGTATTTCCTGCATCATCGCTTTTGATTGTAAAACTTCCGGACGAATGTTGCGGAACTCCCGACGAGTCACAAAAAACATAACAATCGTCATGTCGGACTTCTCTTTTTTCAGTCTTTGATTTAAACGGTGCAATGCTTCTATGGTGATATCAAAACCTTTGTTTCTAAATTCAAATCTTCCGGATGTAAAAAAGTAGAGCGTTTTGTGAAGGTCAAAGGAATAGGATTGAAAAAAATGAGCCATCACAAAGCGGTGAATCTCTTCCTTATATATGACGTGCTGATTCTGGAATTCATGCAAGGCCTCAAATCTTTCGATATTCAGTCCGTTTGGTAATACGACATCGGGTTTGCGCTTTAAAAGGTGCTTGCATTCCCGTGCCGTTACTTCACTAACCGTCGTTAACACATCTGCCTTTTGGGCGCAGCTGAATTCAATTCGCGCTTCAGTATCAATACCAAACTTTTTAGCTTCCTCTTCCCACTGGAAGAATGGGAGGTGAGCATAAAACAAGGGAGAGTTGATAGCCAGGTGGCGTCCAAGCTGTGTCGCATGCGTGGTGAAGACCGTCTTAATCGGCATATTCTCCTTCTTCATATCCAGAATTGGCAATCCTGCCATCCATTCATGGAAATGAGCTACAATGGGCTGATTCTTGTCCGACAACTTAACCAGTTCGTCGAAGAACAATTTAGTGAGGTAACCAAATGCAACTATCTGATCGATCAATGCATTATCGGGCGGTATACTTATTCCATGATTTTTCCACAGTAGATATTTGACAACACTCAGCGACTTGTCCTGCACAACATTCGGATTAAGCAATACAACCCTGGGTTTTCCGGTAATCAACCATTCCGCGTAATGGACATCGTATCCTTTTTTGCGGAGCGATGCGGCTGCTTGTCCAAATATATCCTGAGAATCGTCCAGGGGTTCTAGTTCGGCCTGAATGTTTCGGGACAAGTAGGGTCCTACCATACAATACGGACCATTGACGTGTTCAACCATTGCAGGGACTTTCGACCGGATTACGGTGTAGATTCCTCCAACCTGATTACATACCTCCCATGCGACCTCAACAATGCAGCCCGGAGGAAATTGGTCCTTTATTTCTGTGGTACGTTTTGACATTGTATTAGCCAGAATGGCTGATTAAATCGACTAAATCTATCAATTAAATGTCAAAATTTCTGAAAATCAGCCGCTCATTTCAATGGATAGTATTTTGATCAGTGACTACCGGAGGGTTATACTATTATGAACTTTGATAAATTCACTATAAAGGCGCAGGAAGCCTTACAGAAGTCGGCCGAGATCGCGCTGGCCAGGCAGCAGCAGGCAATCGAGCCCGGACATGTGCTGAAAGCAATTTTGGAAACCGATGAGAATGTTTCCAACTATTTGTTAAAAAAACTCAATGTCAATGGTGGTTTCCTGAACACAAAACTGGATGAAATTATTCATTCCTATCCGCATGTGTCAGGTCAACAGCCTTATCTGTCTTCGGCAACTAACGGCATACTTCAGCAAGCCGAAAAAGAAATTCGCGAGTTTAAAGACGAATATATTGCCGTTGAACACCTCCTGCTGGCATTAATTGCCTCGAAGGATAAGGTAGCTTCTATAATGAAAGACGCAGGAATCGACCGGTCTACGCTGATAAAGGCTATCAAGGAACTTCGGGGTGGTTCAAAGGTTACTGATCAAAATGCAGAAGCGAAGTATAAATCACTTGAACGATATTCCATTAATCTGAATGATCGGGCGAAGCAGGGGAAAATTGACCCGGTGATTGGCAGGGATGAAGAGATACGGCGGGTGTTACAGATTCTTTCCCGTAGAACCAAAAACAATCCCATTCTATTGGGTGAACCCGGAGTTGGAAAAACAGCGATTGTTGAAGGTATGGCACAACGAATTGTCGATGGTGATGTGCCGGAAAATCTGAAATCAAAAATTCTGATTTCACTGGACATGGGATTACTGGTGGCCGGAGCGAAGTATAAGGGCGAATTTGAGGAACGTCTGAAATCTGTAATTAAAGAAGTAACAGATTCAGCAGGACAGATAATTCTCTTTATCGATGAAATACACACCCTGATAGGTGCAGGCGGGGGCGAAGGTGCGATGGACGCTGCTAACTTGTTAAAACCTGCCCTCGCCCGTGGAGAACTGCATGCTATTGGTGCAACGACTTTGAAAGAGTATCAGAAACATATTGAGAAGGACAAGGCGCTTGAACGCAGGTTTCAGTCTGTTATGGTTAATGAGCCAACGATTGAAGACTCCGTTTCCATTTTGCGCGGCATTAAGGAAAAATATGAATTGCACCACGGTGTTCGCATCAAGGACGATGCGGTCATTGCGGCTGTTGAATTGTCCAGCAGGTATATCAGTGATCGCTTTTTGCCAGATAAGGCAATCGATTTAATGGATGAAGCGGCTTCAAAGCTTAGGTTGGAGATGGACTCGCTTCCTGAAGAATTGGATGAGCTGAACAGGAAAATTATGCAGCTTGAAATTGAGCGCGAAGCGATCCGAAGAGAAAAAAATAAGGAGAAGGAAAGTATCCTGAGTAAAGAAATCGCCGAATTATCAGAAGAGCGAAACGCACTGAAAGCAAAATGGGAAAGTGAGAAAGAGGTTGTGCATGGCATCCAAAAGGAGAAAGAGAATATTGATAAACTGAAATTTGAGGCGGAACAGGCGGAGAAAGCGGGCGATTATGGCAAGGTCGCAGAAATCCGTTACGGTAAAATCACTGAGGCGGAAAAGCACCTGGAGGATTTTAAGAACCAAATGAAGGAAATGCAGGGTGAAAAGTCCTTGCTAAAAGAAGAAGTAGACAGTGAGGACATTGCCGAAGTTGTTGCAAAGTGGACCGGAATACCGGTTTCCAGAATGTTACAAAGTGAGCGGGAGAAACTGCTGCATTTGGAAAACGAATTGAGTAAGCGGGTAGCAGGTCAGGAGGAAGCCATTCGTGCGCTGAGTGATGCAGTCAGGCGGAGCCGTGCGGGGTTGCAGGATCCCAAACGACCTATTGGTTCGTTCATTTTTATGGGTACTACCGGGGTAGGTAAAACTGAACTTTCAAAGGCGTTGGCGGATTACCTCTTTAATGATGACAGTGCTATGGTACGCATTGATATGAGTGAGTACCAGGAGCGTCACAGTGTAAGCCGTCTCATTGGAGCCCCTCCGGGCTATGTTGGTTATGATGAAGGAGGACAGCTAACCGAAGCGGTTCGAAGAAAGCCTTATTCTGTGATACTGCTGGATGAAATTGAAAAGGCTCATCCAGATGTATTCAATATTCTTTTACAGGTTCTTGACGACGGAAGGCTAACGGATAACAAAGGTCGGGTAGCTAATTTTAAGAACACGATTATCATCATGACTACCAACATCGGATCTCACCTCATTCAGGAGAACTTCGAAAAAATGACCGATTCAAATTATTTCGATGTTTTGGAAGATACGAAAGACGAGGTGATGGCGTTATTAAGAAAAACTGTCCGTCCGGAGTTTGTGAACAGAATTGATGAGATCATTATGTTCCGCCCGCTGAATCAGGCAGACATACGCAAGATTGTAGATATTCAGGTGGATTTGGTGCGCAAGCGATTGGAAGAAGCGGGTGTCAGAATTGAAATATCGGATCCGGCCCGTGACAGGCTCGCCAGATTAGGCTTTGACCCTCAGTTTGGGGCAAGGCCGTTAAAACGTGTTATGCAGCGTGAAATACTGAACGAGTTGTCAAAACAAATTCTGGCTGGAAAGATTCACAAGGATTCAATAATTTTTGTTGATCTGAAGAATGAAATAGAATTCGTTTTTGAGAACCTTGAGGAGGCTGAAGTTGTTTAATAATTGGTTTAAGGATTGGTGATTCCTTCTCAAAAGGAAGGAATATTGTTGGTTGAGGGGTTTGGTTTGAAGCCCCGGGGTGGTTCCCGGGGCTTTTTTGTTTCCAAATATCCCTGGGAATGGCAAAAGTATAGAGACTTGACAAAACTTTTTTAAATCTTCGCACTAGATTCAAAGTCATGAAACACGCTATTCTGCCAGGAACCATACTATTCTTTGTCTTTTCGCTGGTCAGTTGCTTGATAGTTACTGCGCAAAATCAAATTTCTCCTACGCCTTATTTTTCGTACGGCAAGGGACTGGGCATTACTTCACCGGATAGTCTTTTTATGCTGAACATCCGTTTCAGGATGCAAAACCGATTAGCACTCATATCAGAGAGTGAGAGCGATCTGGACATAGATTATGTTGAGGCCCGTGTAAGAAGGCTACGACTGCGGTTCGATGGATTCCTCTATACACCACGACTTAATTATGTGATTCAATTGGCGTTTAGCCGGGCCGATTTGGATTATGATGATACCGGATTTCCGAATATCATCCGTGATGCTATGGTCTTGTATGCTGTTGATAATCACTTTTCGGTCGGACTAGGGCAAACAAAACTACCTGGAAACCGACAGCGGGTGAATTCCTCCGGTGACTTGCAATTACCGGATCGTTCGATTGTAAACACGACATTTAATATAGATCGGGACTTTGGAGTTCAGCTATACTACAACAATAATATCAAGGGTATTGCCTATATCTTGCGTGGCGCCATTACGTCGGGTGACGGGCGCAACATTACAGCATCTGATCAGGGTCTTGCTTATACCGGGAGAGTAGAGTTGCAACCACTTGGAATATTTACAAATGGTGGTGATTATTTTGAAGGTGATCTGGCACGGGAGCCAAAACCAAAAATTGCTTTTGGAATTACATTCTCAAGTAATCAAAACGCAATTCGTACCGGAGGGCAGTTGGGAAAGGACCTCTATGCTTCGCGCGATATCGGTACCGGCATGGTAGATTTTCTTTTTAAATATAACGGATGGTCATTTGCGGCTGAATACTTAAGTCGCGATTCCGATGATCCAATAACGACGAATGAAGTTGGCGATGTACGTTACGTGTATGTTGGTCATGGTCAGAATTTTCAGGGGGGCTACCTATTTAGGAATAATTTTGAGATAGTGGGCCGTTATTCAAAAGTAAGGCCGGACAGTGAAATCCAGACGTTGGAGGAAATGACACAACAGTATGCCATCGGCGCGACAAAATATATTCGGGGGCACCGTTTAAAAATTCAAAGTGATTTAACCTATGAGCATAATTCCTGGCTTAGCGGACCAAACCCCGACAAGGATTTTTGGATGTTGCGTTTCCAGATTGAAGTGGGAATCTGATGTTGCCGGAAGTGAATCTATTCGCTTGCCTTCTCTGCAACCGGCGCTTCCTCTTCATCTGACAAATAGAAATTCATAATTACCCGTGAGGATGATTCATAGGATATATCGGTTCCTTCCTGTTGGGTAAGGATTCGAAACCGGTTGCTTGGAACTCCCTTGTTTTCCATTAGATATTTTTGGATTGCCTCCGATCGTTTTTCAAAAATCCGGTTAAGTTTGTTTTGTAACTTTTCCGTTCCGACCAGTCGTTTCGATTTATCGAAAATTGAAAGAACGGAGTTTTGTGTCTGTAGTTCGCGATCGATGTAGGCATTGAATATTGAATCTTTGGGCTGAAGAGACTCAACAACCTTTTCTTCATCCTGTGTGACTTCCTCTTCTGATGAGATTATTCTATTAAAGAAAAGGAAACGTTTTTTGCTTTCCTGCAACGCAAGCTGATCTAATTCCTTAACAACATTATAGGCTGTGATAAACTCGATGTTCATTTCAGGTGCTGCTGTTAGGGCTGTTGAGACAGCATCGAGTGCTTTCTTCTGTTCTTCATCCAGTTCTGTTTGTAGCGTCTTCCATTCAAAACCTTCCAGATATTTTTCATCAACACCGGATTTCTTTGCTAACAATTTCCCCGGTGCTGCCACGGCCTTGGTAATAAGATTCTTAAAAATTTGCCAGATCACTGGTCCCAACCGGTATTTGGGATCGTCCAGGTTTCCTTCAATGGGAATATCGACAGCAATATTCCCATTAACATCGCGCAACAGGGCAACGGCAAAGCGGATGGGTAAGTCAGCTGCTGTGGGGCTACGCTCTTTTTTTCCTACTAAAATTTTGCGCACTTCAAACTTGTTCTGACTCTTCAGCATCCGGTCAACTATAGAACTCCTGGTTGAATAATAGCATAAGCCGTCCAGAAAAGGGTGAGCCACATAGTAGTGTGAATACGGATTAAAATCAGAAATCTTTAAGTCAGAGACGGAGTAATCGATTTCAATATCCCGAAAGCCATTTGGGTTCACCAAAACCTTTCCATTCATCTTGCCTGAGTTATTGAGGATAGCGGAAATAAGAAAGGTGATACGTTGATTTTCTGAGTTGATACGCTCAGCTTTTGCCAGCAGATTTTCCAGATTATAATTGAACTTGCTATGCAAGGTGTAGTCATTGAAAATTAGTGTGCCTTCCTTTAAAATCAGGCTGTCAGCCTGGTAGTTACTGATTGCATAATTCTCAGATATGTCCTGAATGTATGCAGCAAGTATTTCAAACACATTTCCAGATGCCACCTCCACAGCAGCGGAATCAGCGGCTTGCGTGGTATCAGATGGCTGGTAGTTTACCAGACGACTGAAATTGCTCTCTTCATCGAATAGTTCAAATTTTAAAAAGGGTTTGATCAGGCTGATATTTCCAAAATTGTACAGGTCGGATTTGACGTTCAATGTATCAATAGCAATTGTTAATGATCCAATACCCACAAGAGGTTCCTGGAGGGGGTCAGTAACGGAGAGGTCCAGCAATGCCAGGGTGCCCTTGGCGGAAATGGCATCCGGCTCATTCAGATTTCCGCCGAGCAGCAGGTGAGTGTCAATTGTTCCTTTCATCTCACCGACGTTGATAAAGTCTTTTAGGTAAGGATACAGTAAACCGAGATTCAATGCATCCATATCATACTTCAGTACGTATGCCTGCGTTTCGGTATTCATATCAATAGCTGACTTGATAGCGCCACCTTCATCCAGATTAAAATCCAGGTTAACATGGACACTTGGATTATTCCAGGCAATCAACGGACATGATGTTTTTAACTGCGAAATATTAATTTCATTACCAAGCTCCGTATTTGTGTACCGTATTTTTCCACCTGCGATAGAGAAGTCTTTTACCCAATATTTTCCCGGCTCTGATTTTCCCGGTGGTGGTAAAGTATCGGTGGTGGTGAAGCGGGAAATTAAATCACTGAAGTTAAAGGACTCTCCTCGCTGGACGATTACTACCGAGGGGTCCTTAATTGTCAGTTCAACTATTTCGTATTCTCCTCTAATTGCTTTCCACACTTCCATGTTCAGGTAGAATTCCTGCATGAAGAAAAAGACATCTTTCGAACCCTTTTCAAAAATTGTCAGCTGTTGAATAGTAACGCTTCCTGTAAATAGATTCAGGCCAAGCTGTTCAATGGCTATTTTTCTTCCGGTCCATTCTTCACTGTGCTTTTCGATGTACCACCTGGTAAGGGGAGAAACAGCTAATATTAAGATTATCAGTACGGAAACAACGGTAACAGTTACTATTTTGATCGATCGTTTGATTTTCATAACGAATCCGGATGTGTACCTGTCCAGGCGGTTTTAAAACGTCAAGTTAAGAAAGTAGGAACAGCGATAAACACCAACCAAATACGAAAATATTCGTAATAAATCTTGGAGTTTTGAAGTGAGGCTGTTAGAATTGTACTACGAAAACATTCGTATATGGCAGAAAGACCGATTAAAACAACAGAAAAAGAGCTTGAAATCCTGCAGATTATTTGGGAAAAGGAAGCTGTATCCGTGAAGGAAGTCCATGAAGCATTAGGGGGTGACGAGGCGAATGGATACACCACGATTTTGAAACTGTTACAGATAATGACTGAAAAAGGTCTGGTGACACGCCAAAAGATTGGGAAGCTTCATCTTTACCAGGCTGTTCCATCATTGGAAAAAACCCGTCAGCAGCTACTCGACAAAATGATCCGCACTGTTTTTCAGGGATCTGCCAAACAATTGGTGATGAGTGCGCTGGGCAATAAACAATCATCGCCGGAAGAGCTGAAGGAAATAAGGAAATATTTGGAAAAACTTGAAGGAGGTGAGTCATGAACGTATTTGAAGATCTGCTTTCATCGCCCTGGGCGCAAGCGCTTGGATGGACGTTATTACATTCCGTGTGGCAATCGACATTGGTCGCCATGGTGGTTTTGCTGGTTTTGCGTTTTATCCCGTCCCGTTATTCCACGTTAAGGTATCTATCAGCAACCGTTGGATTGGCATCTATTCTCCTCCTTTCAATCGGTACATTTTTTCATATCAACTCGGGAATTGCGCCTGTATTGGAAGAAACGATCGTTACGTTTTATCAACGTACTGCAGATGAGGTAAAGCGTGTTGACCATTTATCATTCAGTGCCCTCGCCGGCGAGGTAAAACAGTTTGTGGAAAGCAACATCGGAGCAATTGTATTGTGTTGGAGTATTGGCGCGCTGCTTTCTTCTTTACGTATATTCAGTGGGTGGTGGTATATTAAACGACTTCGCCGTGAGGCAGTACTTCTTGAGGGTAAGTGGAATAGCCAGGTTCAGTTACTCGCAGCTTCACTCCACATACACAAATTCATTCCGTTGGCAGAGTCCTCACTCATTCACACACCGATAGTCATCGGACACCTGAGACCGATGATCCTGTTCCCGGTTGGAATGTGCTCGGGGCTTTCCGTTGAACAACTTAAAAGTATTATCCTCCATGAATTAATTCATATTAAAAGGAACGATTACATAGTAAACATCATACAATCGTTGATGGAGGCGATTTATTTCTTTAACCCGTTTGTGTGGATGATTTCAGGAATCATAAGACAGGAAAGGGAGCATTGCTGCGATGATGCGGTGGTGAAATCGTATGGAAATCCATTGGCGTATGTACGGGCGCTGGCAACGCTTGAAGAAACTCGGTCCTCAAAACCGGGGTTGACACTTTCATTCGCGCAGGATAAGAATCAACTATTGAACCGAATCAAAAGAATTATGGAAGAGTCGGTAAAAACGTATAGTGGCCGGGAAAGAGTTATTCCCGTTGCCCTCCTGATTATTGGGTTGATTTGTGCCTCCTGGATTACCATACAGTCTCGTGAGGCTGAAGGTACTGCAACGGTTGATCCAATTAAGCCAATCACTTTTAGCGATACAACGGGTAAAGGAAAGTCACGCAGTCACGAGATACAAAAAATTGTTGAACTGAATACCGTGGTTGAAGTCGAAGAGGTCGTTGAAGTGAATAACGAGGAATTGGTTGATCTGAATCTTACGATACCCCCAGTGGCACCAGTTCCTGATATTGATATTGTTGTCTCTCCGGTGCCCATACGCGATTTATTTGACATGAACATGGATATTTCAATTCCATCGGATGTAATGCCAGACCTGAATGTATTATTACCACCTCGCATCAGCATCGATTCCATTCCAACGGAGGGCAGCAGCGAAGAATTCAGTAACGAATCTGATAGGAGAAGTGAATACAAAAAACGTCAGATGGAACTTTACAAGCCCGGGGCACCATTGGAAATTCTTACTCACGGCTTTGGTGCTACACAAAGGCCGTTTAAACTTTATGCCGACGGTAAACCACTCCTTGAAGGAACGGATTATGTTGTTGATCATACCCGCGAAACAATAACGATCACGAATAGTCAGGTCCTGAATTCCGGAAGAGGTTTGGAAGTCAGACATGAACCATTTTCCCCAAATTTTGCTCAGAACAGAGACTCTTTGAATGAAGATACAATAAGGAATTTTGAACACGTAATGAAACTGTGGCAAGTGGAGAATAAAAGACAACTTCAGATGCTGGAGGAAAATGATGAAGGCAGTATCTGGATCCGGAGAATAAAACCTCTCAAACCTCTCAATTCCACTCCCGGCAGAAAGGAGTGAAGATTTCAATAGAAGCAATATGGAAGTGAAGTATTAAACTCTCTCCAAACCAAGCCCTGGTTTATCCGAGCAGGACATAAAACCATCCTTCAGAATAAATCCTCCCTTGACAACATCCCGTGCAAGATCCAGGCTGCCATCAAGGTCAATATATTTGGTATTGCTACACGAAAAAGCGGCATGCAAGGCTGCGGTAATACTAACGATACTTTCGTCATTACATCCCCAGAAGAGGTCAATACCTTCGTGAAGTCCGATATCAGCAATCTTTAACGCCTGACTGACACCACCACATTTCATCAGCTTAATATTGAATATGGCCGCTGCCTTTGGTGGCTTCAGCAACTCGATAGCGTCCGCAGGTGTCAGCAATGATTCATCGGCAGCGAGAATCTGTCGAACCTCTTTAGGCAATCCTTTCATTTCGGAAATAGCCTTGGCAGGAAGTGGCTGTTCGATAAGTTCGATATCCAGGTCATAGGTACGTCCATAGAATTGAATTGTTTGTTCTACCGTATATCCCTGGTTAGCATCAACACGGATCACGATGCTGTTGCCAAACTTTTCACGAAGCTTCATGATTCTTTCTACGTCTTCATCGAGGTCCTTTCCTGATTTTACCTTAATCACCTTAAAACCCCGTTTTATATATTCCTGCGCCTCTTTCAGCGTTTCTTCAACATTCTTTATTCCAATGGTATTAGAGGTCGGAAGCTTTTTTATCTTCTGTCCCAGGAATTTTACCAGCGGAATGTCCAGGAACTTTGTAAACACATCGTGTAGCGCAATATCCAGAGCCGCTCTTGCCGAGGGGTTTTCCGGGAAATTTTTCCACACTTCAAACGTGAGTTGATTAAATGTCCGGATGTCGCGCCCGATCAGGAATTCCAGATTCTTCTCCTGAAGTGCATCCAGGCATTGTGCCAGTGTTTCACCAACAACGTATTCACTCGGATTACCGGCGCCAATGCCGGTCAGTCCGTTTTCTAATGTGATCTCCACGAATGCATTTCTGACCTCATCGATTGTCTTGAAAGCAATTGTGTAGGGTTTTGTGTTTCCCAAGTCTTCACTCCAGACCTTAATTTCTTTGATTTTCATTCTATTGTCCTGTTGTTTGAAATTTCTTCTATGCCTGGGCTAAACTTTTCCTGATCATGGTTTCAAAAATCGGCACAAGTGCATCAACGCCATCTTCCAGCGGCAAAACTACCGGAATGCCAAGCTCTTCCTGATATTTTGATGCTGCACTCCGAACTTCCATTTCGGTCATTTTTGAGGAATTTAACGTAATGGCCACGGTAGGGGCACCGTAAATCCTGATAAGTGCAACCTCATCCTTAAGCTCGGGAATGTAGGCGGGATAGTACTCCATATCTTTATACTGTTTTCGGGACGGATTGTGCTGTAGAACCACGGCATCAGCGTCCGCGGATACAATCCATTCAGCTCCTGCCGGTCCACTCGGGTTGCGCAACGAAGACTGCCCTTCAATAAAAATAATGTCGGGTTTTGCTTCGTGATAACAGGTAACAACGGCATGCTCCATTTCCCCGGAGATAAAATCGTTCAGGGTTGAATCGAACACAAAACCATACTTTGCTCCTTGCATCCATCCTGTTTGTCCGGTGTATATCATTTCCGCCTTAAACCCTGCCTTCTGCATGGCTTCCACCAGAAAGCGCGTTGTTGTGCGTTTACCCAGTGCACAGTCCGTGCCCAGCACCGCGACCTTTGGACATTTTACCTCTTTGATTTTACCGGACCAGAAATGAAGGTCCTGGAACTTTTTGGCTTTACGGACATCAATAATTTGCAGTTGCTTTTGGGTAGCTAGTGCCGCCAGTTCAGGTATGTCTGATATATATTGATGCAATCCATTTACCAGGTTGAATCCATTTTCCAATGCTTCTTTGAGGATTGCCTGTAAAGAATCAGGAATTACACCGCCCTTTGTGGCAACGCCGATAATACCGTATGATGCATGTTTGCCGGATTTCAGGAAGTCAGTAATGGTAGGATAAACAGGCATATTACGGTTCTTTCCGTCCAGCACCTCACCGGCATCCCTTCCCGCACTTTTTTGGTCGATAAAACCGACGATATTAAAGCGGTCCGTACCACGAATCAACCCGTGAGCAGTTTTTGCATTGCTGCTGTCGAGGTACCCGCCGGTAATAACGATTGCATCACTTTTCTCCATGCATTTGGTTTGAAGGGCGAAAATTTCGGCTAATAAACTGAGTTTTCAAAAGAAGTTCGGTTCA
Organism: Chryseolinea sp.; assembly: GCA_041737945.1. Lineage (GTDB taxonomy): Bacteria > Bacteroidota > Bacteroidia > Cytophagales > Cyclobacteriaceae > Chryseolinea. The sequence continues at coordinate 36,477 of JBGSQQ010000024.1, read as the reverse complement.
AGGCGCAGGCTTATTTCCCGGCGATGCTGGCCGAAAAATTTACGCGGTCACTTAAGGAATTGTCTGTGACCTGAGAACGGCCTGAATTTTGTTTAAATTTGATAAAACCAAACGTGGCCATGAAAACGATAACCATGTTGCTCCTGTTTATCTCTGTGTCTGTCTTTGGCCAGTCGGTATCCATCGTAGGTCATTGGCAACTGGTAAAACAAAGTAATTGTGTGGAGGAGGAATTAGGCGAGGAAGATGCGGAAACGCAAGAGCTTATTGAAGATATGAAGGGAATGTCGGGTAAGACCCCGCAGGTTCTTGAATTCAGGGACAACAATACCGTCCATGAAAGCACAAAAATTGTCAGCAAGCGAAAGTCATACAACTCTAAAGCGATGTTGTACCGGATGAATGAAGGTGGGTTGTATTTTCTTGACAAGAAATCACGAACGATTATTGAATCATTTACCATAGAAAAACTGGCTTCCGATTCACTGATCATTTCCAATAGTGCACGTGTCTGCGAAACAAAAATATTTGTTCGCATAAAGTGAAAGAATCTCCGTTTTTGTTTGTGGACGTTCTATTGAATTTTGGCGCGGCAGACATCCTTCCAAAATTGAGTCGGGAGCGAGCCTTTAAAAAAGGTTGAGTGTTTTCTTTACCTTTGTGCTATGGTGGATACAACGTCCAAACGGGATATACGGAAGCTTAAATTAGAGGAGTTAAAGGAATTCTTCGCAGAACAAGGCGAAAAGGCCTTCAGGGCTCAACAGGTATATGAGTGGCTCTGGAATAAATCGGCTAAAAGCTTTGACCAGATGACCAACATCTCTCTCCCCCTACGGGATATGTTGAAGGAGCATTTTACCATCAATCACATCAAGGTAGACCACATGCAACGCAGTGCGGATGGCACCATAAAAAATGCCGTGACACTGTTTGACGGCATGGTAGTGGAGTCTGTTCTGATTCCTACGGAAAAGCGTATTACTGCATGCGTCTCCTCACAGGTTGGATGTAGCCTTGCCTGCAAGTTTTGCGCTACAGCACGATTAAAACGGCAGCGGAATTTAAGTCCGGATGAAATTTATGATCAGGTTGTCGCCATCAAAGAGCAGGCAGAGCTTTTCTTCGGGCGACCGTTGACCAACATCGTTTTTATGGGAATGGGAGAACCTTTGTTGAATTACGCCAATGTTATTTCTGCCATCGAGAAAATTACCGCACAGAAGGGTTTGAACATGGCTTCGAAGCGCATCACGGTATCAACTGTCGGGATCGCCAAAATGATTGTAAAAATGGCTGACGATGATGTTAAGTTTAATCTTGCTGTTTCGCTTCACTCGGCGCTTGATGAAACACGCTCATCTATCATGCCCATCAATGACACGAACCCGTTACAGGAGTTAGGAGAGGCACTCAGGTACTGGTATCAAAAGACAAATAAAAAAGTGACCTATGAGTACGTGGTTTGGAAAGGAATAAACGATTCCGAAGAGCATGCCAGGGCACTTCTTAAATTCTGCAAAATTGTGCCTTCAAAAGTTAACCTTATTGAATATAACCCTATCGACGAGGGTGAATTCAAACAAGCTTCTGACGAAGCATTAAATATGTATATGGACCTCCTTGAAAGGCATGGCATTACCACGCGAATCCGAAAGAGCCGTGGCAAAGACATCGATGCTGCCTGTGGACAATTGGCCAATAAAACTTAATTGCTGTTTCAGTCATCTTATTCCTAAACGAAGCCATCGGCTGATACTTACAGCATGTATTGTTGTCTTAGACTACCATTCTTAGTTGCGTTTCTATTCCTGGTGGTAGTTTCGGGTTTCGCACAAAAAACAACGCGCGGGATAGTCGTAGATTCAATTACGTTAAAGGTCTTGCCCGGCGTTCACGTTCGGGTGAAAAACAGCGATCGCGGAACAGTAACCAATGCAACAGGAGTTTTCACCCTGTATACACATCCCGCTGACACACTGACGTTGTCTTTTGTTGGATACAATACACTTGAACTACCCCTTCTGTTTGAAGAAGAGGATATTCTCATCCGGATGAGCGAACGTATACGCATGCTTAAAGAAATCACAATCACCGGAACGCGACTTTATGAAAGTGAAATCATTAGGGCGCCCAGGACGCAACCGCATAAAATGTCAGCAGCAGATGGATTTTCATCGCCCTGGGAATATTTTTCCAAAGGGCAACGTGAGAAACGTAAGGTTGTCAAGCTCATCAATGAGAATGACCGGATAAAAACGTACCTCGAAGTGATCCATGATGCTGAGTTAAGGGAAGAGATCATGGAAACGCATAACATCACGGAGGCTGAGTATTTTAATTCTCTGGCCATGTTTAACCAGCAAAGCATAGATGTGCTGTACTCGACAGACCCGTATACGATCATAGATTCACTGAAGTCTTTTTTCAAAAGGATCTATCGGTAGAAAATAGCAAACTTTGATAAATGAACCTGAATTTTTAATCACAGCGCAGGGAGTGTACCGGATTTGTTCGCGCTGCTTTCCAGGGTTCATACCAAACAGTGATCAAGGTCAGAAGGAGTAACCCTGCGAGACTGGCTACAAATACCCCCGGGCTGATCGGCGAACGGCAGACAAAATTCTCCACCAAAAATATAATATGGAATGTTTCACCAGACATTGTAAGTTGACAATGCTAGGACTAGTTGTAAAATCATTACTAATCTGTAACTTGATTTTCTAAAATTTATAAACAATGAACCTGAATATTGAGGCGGAAAAGAAGAACACGTATGATGCGATTGTGGTTGGAACGGGGATCAGCGGTGGATGGGCTGCAAAAGAATTGACTGAAAAAGGACTTAAGACGCTGGTGTTGGAAAGAGGACGGGAGGTGCGGCACGTAACGGATTATCCAACCATGACAAAAGAACCCTGGGAACTACCACATGCCGACAAAGTTCCCGCGGAAGAAATGAAATTTTATCCCGTTCAATCCAGAACAAACTGGGTTACACAAGCCAACAAACACTGGTGGGTAAAGGACACTGAAAACCCGTATACGGAAGTAAAACCTTTTGACTGGATTCGGGGCTATCATACGGGCGGGCGGTCCCTCATGTGGGGAAGGCAGACGTACCGGTATTCTGATTTAGACTTTGGTGCCAACCTGAAAGACGGTGTCGGTGTTGACTGGCCCATACGGTACGCGGACCTGTCGCCCTGGTATGACTACGTTGAGATGTATATCGGTGTTAGTGGCCAGTCGGAAGGATTACCGCAATTGCCCGACGGGAAATTTTTGCCGCCGATGGAATTGAACTGTGTGGAACAATCGTTCAGAGATAAGATGGCTGAGAAATTCAACAGAACGATCACTATCGGCAGAGTAGCACATTTAACGGCGCCACTTCCACACGATCCGAGCCGGGGGATTTGTCAATCGAGGAATATGTGTGGCAGGGGATGTCCCTATGGTGCCTACTTCAGCAGCAACTCGTCAACCTTGCCTGCTGCGACCAAAACGGGGAACATGACGTTAAGGCCACACTCCATTGTACATTCAATTCTATACGACGACAAGAAAGGAAAGGCAATTGGTGTAAAGGTTCTTGATGCGGAGACCAAGGAAGAAATGGACTTTTTTGCAAAAATCATTTTTCTAAATGCCTCAACACTGGGAAGTACGTTTATCTTGTTGAATTCTGTATCGGGTCGTTTTCCGAATGGGTTGGGCAACGGAAGTGATCAACTTGGTCGCAACCTTATGGACCATCAATACCGCGCGGGTGCCGATGCTAAGGTCGATGGTTTTGAAGACAAGTATTATGTCGGCCGCAGGCCCAATGGAATTTATATCCCTCGCTTCCGGAACATTGGAAATGACAAGCGAACGGATTATATCCGGGGATTTGGATATCAGGGCTCTGCCAGTCGCGGAGACTGGTCGAGGGGTGTGAGCGAAATGGCTTTTGGCGAGGAGTTGAAAGACGCGTTAACAACACCGGGACCCTGGAGTATAGGTATCACGGGCTTCGGCGAATGTTTACCAAACCCGGAGAACAGAGTAACCATCAACAAGGACAAAAAGGATATCTACGGACTACCAACACTCAACGTTGATGCAGCATGGGGTGAAAATGAAAAAGCCATGCGCAAAGACATGAAGGAAGCGGCAGCAGAAATGCTGGATGCCGCAGGCTTTAAGAATGTGAGTATGTATGACAATCCGGATAACATGGGACTCGGTATTCATGAAATGGGTACGGCGAGGATGGGTAAAGACCCCAGGACATCTGTACTGAACAAATGGAATCAGGTTCACGAAGCACCCAATGTTTTTGTAACCGATGGCGCAGCGATGACATCATCGGGTTGTCAGAATCCTTCGCTTACGTATATGGCATTAACAGCCCGCGCCGCAGATCATGCCGCGAGTGAACTAAAGAAAGGTAATTTATGAAAGAGGAAAGGACGATCAACGAGAGATTTATGAACAGAAGAGAGGCAATACAACGCACGGCTATGGTATTGGGCTATGCAATTTCAGCACCTGCGCTGGCAGGGGTATTAAACGGGTGTAAAGCAACACCCGAATTAACCTACAAACCCGTATTTTTTACGGAAGACCAGGCACGCACTATCTCTGAACTGGCAGAAATTATTATTCCAAAAACAGCTACTCCCGGAGCGAAGGATGCAGGTGTACCGGCATTTATTGACGGCATGTTAAAGGAGGTTTATGTGAAAGAAGATCAGGACAAATTCCTGAAAGGGTTGACTGAATTTGAAGAAGATGCACAGAAAACTTACGGTAGTTCCTTCGGATCCTGTACAGGCGAGGAACGCGTTGCTCTTTTTAAGAAACATCACGATATGGCTATTGCTTCGATGGGCACAGGAGGGCCAACGGGCTGGTGGAATACTTCCGGTGGCGCAGACAAACCTTTCGTTCTGAAGGTTAAGGAACTTACCCTACTCGGGTTCTTCACGAGTGAGCCGGGGGCTACCCAGGTACTTCAGTACAATGCCGTACCCGGCCCATTCAAAGGTTGTGTTCCCCTGACGGAAGTCGGAAAGGCATGGGCTACATGAGGTGAGTAGCGTTTTGTAGGCACGGATGAACCAGGATAGTAGAATATTATTTTCCTGGTCCCTCGGTATGCGCAAGCTCCCAACCGATAATACTTTTCTTCCGTGTTGAATTCCAACGGTACTCCCCCAGGATACCGTCTTTACGAATTACCCTGTGGCACGGTATCAGGTAGGCAATATGGTTAGCCCCGACGGCTGATCCAACGGCCTGCATGGCTCTCGGGCTGTCAATCGATTCTGCAATTTCCTGATACGTGGTCACTGCACCCATCGGTATCTTTAGCAGGGCTTCCCATACTTTAAGTTGAAAGTTTGTTCCTTTCACAAGTACATGAAGCCTGCCCGATGATCTGGCTTCTGCCGGGTGGAATATTTTCCTGACGAATTCAAATGTCGAGTTCTGATTTGCCTGAACATCGGCATTGTACCAATGTTGTTTCATTGTCTCTATTTCAACGGAGGGATCTTCATCGGCAGGGGGAAAGGTTAACCAGCAAACTCCACGTTCAGTGATTCCAATAAGGCAAAGTCCGAAAGGGGTTTCATGAAAGCCAAATTCAATACGAATACCCTGACCATGCTGTTTATAAACCTGCGGGGTCACACCTTCCAGTGTAGTAAATAAATCGTAGATCCTTGATTGGCTCGACAAGCCGGCATCATCAGCAGCCTCGATCAGGTTCTTTGATTGATGAAGTTTTTCTTTGAGGTAGTCTACCGTGAGGAATTGAAGAAATCGCTTTGGACTTACCCCTGCCCATTCCGTAAAGATTCGTTGAAAGTGAAAAGGAGATAAGTGTACTTTTTCTGCCACTTTGTCCAACTCGGGTTGGCGTTTGAAATTTTGCTCCAGGTATTGGATAGCTTCCTGAATGCGTAGGTAATTAATATGGGTTTCGGGTGCGGCCAAGGTCATAAAACTATGTTATTTTATGCTTCAAATTTGTTCGGCCGGTTGAAAATTCTCAACCCGTTTCTTGCTCAATAGACGTTAATCGTTAATGAGACTAATGGGTTAAACAACAAAAATAGCCACACTGAATCCAGAGCTCGGAGGCAATACGACTAAGCTTCAACACACATCTCTTAACTTGAGAATGCTCCAGTCTTAACAACTGGCGAAGGATCTGTCAAAACAATAGTCCCACACAACTCTCCAGTATGTTACAATAGGGCCTCTCTAACAATGGTTGTTTACTGGCCTCATCCCTGCCTACGGGCTAGCCTACGGCAGGCAAGCCCTCCCTTCTCCCTTAGAGAATGACAAAAGAGTTTTTAGAGATGCCCTTATTGGTTTACCGTTAATCGTCAGAAGTTAATAACTTGGTTAGAGATTATGTGCCGCCGGCCAGTAAACACATCTATTAACCAGAAGTAATTAAAAGTTATGAAATACCTCCTTACATTCTTCACGGCTCTTTTGGGTTGGAGTGCTTCGTTTGGTCAGAACAATTTTGACACGGTTCGCATCATACCTGTAAAAGTTACAGATCAGATCTATATGCTGAAGGGTTCGGGCGGAAATATCGGGGTAATGATCGGAAAAGATGGGACGCTCATGATTGACAATCAATTTGCACCACTTTCCAATAAGATAAACGGTGCGATTAAAACACTGGATCCGGGGGAGATCAGATTCCTGATCAATACTCATCTACATGGTGATCATTCGGGTGGTAATGAAAATTTTAAACGAATGGGTGTGACCGTGGTTGCGCATGATATGGTTCGGGAGCGAATGGCCAGGGAAAAAACAAATCCCGTCACAAAGGAGGTTACACCGGCGAGAGACAAGGATGCACTTCCTGTTATTACCTTTGCTGACAAGCTCAACTTTCACCTGAACGATGAAGATATCGAGTTAATACATCTAGACCCTGGACATACCGACGGCGATGTCGTAGTGCACTTCAGGAAGGCCAACGTATATCATATGGGTGATATGTTTGTGACCTATGGTTATCCGTATATTGATTATTCAAGCGGGGGATCTGTTAACGGATTTATTGCTGCAATTGATAAGTTTTTGGCTATGATGGACGAAAACACCAAAATTATCCCCGGACATGGTGAGTTGTGTTCCAAGGCGGATGTGAAGAATTTCAGGGATCGGTTGGCAGATATCCGCGATCAGGTTGCAGCGGCCTTGAAGAAGGGAAAAAAGCCATCAGAAATTACAGGACTGGGAATTACCGATAAGTATGATGCTGAATGGGGCAAGGGATTTATTAAAGGCAAGGATTTTGTTTTAACCATCGCCGATAACCTCAAGTCATCCGCCAAATAGATTGATTGTTTCATTCCTGATGACTGGCGTGTTGATTGCGATTAGCCAGGAATGCAGGTTCTTTATTTTTTCTTTTTTTCCGCTGCATGTTCCGGGACCGTAAACAATGCCCGCAGGGGCGGAAGTTTGATAGAACAGCCCCTTCATCTATTTCAAAAAACACGCTATTTTCTTTTTTCATTGTTATTCCGGAAGAACAGTCAAGTGTTCCGTATATCCCGGCCGGGTGATTTCCAGCAAAGGCAATTTTTACCATTTCGGATAAAATACCTTACCTCTGACGGGCAATGGTTCTCGTGCCTGTGCATTACAAAATGGGAGTTTAAAAAAAATAAATTTCTGAAATACTTTGGTGGATCCGGGGGAGCCAGTCTCGAACTATCTGTGTAGTTTTGAGTTTATATACTCTATCTTTACTGTATGCCCAGCATCCTGCAAGGTTACGAGTACGACATTTTTATTTCCTATCGACATAAAGATAATAAAGGTGAGTACTGGGTAACTGAATTTGTGAAAGTTTTGAAAGCGGAACTTGAAACTACATTCAAGGAGGATGTTTCTATTTACTTTGATGCTAACCCCCGCGATGGGTTGCTTGAAACACACGATGTAGACAAGAGCCTTGAGGGTAAATTAAAGTGTCTGGTATTTATTCCTATTTTATCCCAAACGTATTGTGATACCAAGAGTTATGCCTGGAATAATGAATTTTGTGAATTTAATAAAATAGCGGGTGAGGATGCTTTCGGCCGCGATATCAAAGTCCGTAGCGGCAATATTGCCAGCCGTGTACTTCCGGTTGCTATTCATGATCTTGATCCGGAGGACAAAGATCTGATTGAGGATGTGCTTCAGACGAAGGTACGTTCCATTGATTTTATTTTCCGCTCACCGGGTGTAAACCGGGCTCTGCGCCGGGATGATAAACGTGAGGAAAACTCCAACCGTCTTTTTTACAGGGATCAGATCAATAAAGTAGCCAATGCTATCAAGGAGATTATCAACGGGATGAAGTACCCGGACCGGGCTTCTGACACTTCATCTCAGGATGATGATGAAATCTATTCTCTTGCCACCTCCACTAAACCCAAACTAGGGAAGGAAAAGGAACTTCAGGAAAAATCTGTAGCGGTTCTTCCATTTGTTAGCCTTAATCCGGATGTGTCACAGGAATATTTTGCTGACGGTATAACGGAGAATATCCTCATTCAGCTTGCCAGTCTTCGGAACCTCCGTGTGATATCCCGTACATCAGTTATGCGATATAAGAAGACCACGAAGTCTGCACCGGAAATAGCGGGCGAGCTAAATGTCAAGTACATTTTGGAAGGAAGTGTCCAGACCCATGGTAATAAGGTACGTGTAAATGTGCAGCTGATCGACGCACAGAAAGACCATCATGTTTGGGCGAAAGCCTTCGTGGAAAGTCTTGACGACATTTTCACCATTCAGGGTATCGTCGCCGAAGCAGTTGCCGGCCAATTGCAATCGGCATTGAATCCAAAAGAAAATGAAAAACTCAAGGAAATTCCTACTACCAGTCCGGAGGCCTTTGATCTATTTCTAAAGGGGCGCCATGCTTTCAATCAATGGGGTGTAGCGGGGTACCGGGCGGCGTCGGAGTATTTTAAACGGGCACTGGAAAAAGATCCGGAATTCAGGCAGGCATATTCTTACCTGGCGAGTTCGTATTCAGCGAGAATGTCGTGGAACGGTGACCTTTCACCAGGCGAGGCGTTGGAGAATATCAATTTATATCTGAATGAAGCGTGGAAACGGGGCGCAACGGATAATGATTATCTGACAAAGGCATTTGTCGAATTTTTTATCAACAAGGATTTCGCGGCCGCGGATAAATTATTACAAAAGGCAATTGGACTTGGTCCAAACAATGCTACAGTCTTTTATACATTCAGCTACCTGAAATGTATGACCGGCAGGAACAAGGAGGCGCTGGCATTGATAGAAAAAGGAAAAGCCATCGAACCGAACAGCGTAGCCTATTTCAATTATTACGGGATCTGTTTGTACCTTCTCGAAAAGTATGAGGAAGCCATTGCCGTTTTCGAAGAGGCACTGAAGCTATTCCCGCAGGTGCTACGATTCTATGATCATCTCGGTAGGGTCTATCTGACCATGGGTAATTTTGAACAAACGATCCGGACATTGAACGCCGGTCTGAGGTTCGCCAATGTACGTCCTCCTTCCATGTTGGCCTATCTGGCAATGGCGCATCTGAAATTGCAGCAGGAGGACCGTGCAAACGAATTAGTAAGGGAGCTGACTCAGCGTAGTGAGATGAATGAAAAGGGTGTGAACTTCTATATCGCGCATATCTATACGGCATGGAATAATCTTGCAGAGGCCGCTGCATGGATCACGAAGGCGGAAGGAACGAATGACATTGATCTTATTTGGCGGAATGTTGATCCTTTGCTACAAGTACTGCGCCCGGATGGATCCGAGGTGCGTTCAGCCCCTGATTTTGAAAACGCTGAGCGGGCAATTCTTCTTAAGCTAAAGAATGAGTTACCGGGTGACCTTCCGTATCATAATATTGATCATACACGCGACGTGGTACAAGCGGCTGTTGACATTGCGCAGCACGAAAAGATAAGCCCGCAGGATATTCAATTGATTCGAATTGCTGCCTGGTTGCATGATTCAGGCTTTACCGTTTCCCATAAGAATCATGAGGAGAAAGGCTGTGTCATTGCAAAGGGTCTGTTACCTTCGTTCGGTTTTGATAAAACTCAGATTGATATCATTTGCGGGATGATCATGGCTACCAAAATTCCTCAGACACCGCATACAGCCATGGAGAAGGTTATTTGTGATGCGGATCTTGATTATCTGGGCAGGGATGATTTCTATTCAGTTGGAAGCCGGCTTTATGAAGAAATGAAAGTCAGGGGCATTGTTGAAAGCGAACGCGAATGGAATCTGGTTCAGAAAACGTTTCTTGAAACGCATCGTTATCATACACCCTATGCCAAGCAGCACCGGGAAAGTAGAAAGCAGGAATATCTTCAGGAGATTATAGCAAAATTCATGCGCTGAATCAGGCGAGCTCGAGAGCGGGTTTTGTAATTGAACTTTCAATAAAATACATGTCAACTTCCCCAATGTTTTTTGCTGAAATTTTACCTCGATACAGGCATTGATAATGTTCTTTGATTTTGTCGTAGGTAGCTGAAGATATATTTACTTTTCCCGGCTCCCCATTCGACTCCATGCGGCTGGCTACATTTACGGTATCTCCCCAGATGTCATACGCATACTTCCTTTTACCTACGACACCTGCTACAATAGGTCCCGTATGAATGCCAATTCTTAATTCCCATCCTTGCTCTCCTCTGGCTTCCCTATCCAGATTTTGTTTTATCATATACTCCTGCATGGCCAGAGCTGCCATTACAGCATTTAACGGATGGGTGTCATTCTCGACAGGGATACCACCGGCACACATATACGCATCACCAATGGTCTTAATTTTTTCGAGACCAAACCTCCCGACAATTTCATCAAAGGTTCCAAAGTAATCATTTAGTTCAGCTACCAGAGCCTGGGGCGTGAGTTTGCCTGCTATGGTTGAAAAGCCTTTGAAGTCAGTGAACAACACGGTAACGCTATCGTAATACCTTGTCTTTGCAAATCCGCTGGTTTCCAGTTCGCGAGCAGTTTCCTCCGGCAGGATATTGAGCAGCAATTCCTTGGACCTGTCGCGTTCCTTCTGAATAATTTTATTGGTCTTTCGTACGTATCTGTAACGGTTGTAGAATCCACCAATCACTAACAGCAAAAGAAATCCGGTAACCGCTGCAGCACGATTGACCAGTTTCTGACGCTTAATGGTTTCCGCTTTTAATGCCTGGTCTTTTGTTAACAGGTCAATGGCTGCTTCTTTTTTGTTGATATCAAAGTTGAACTGTAGTTGCTGAATCTTGTTCACCTCGTCATTATTAAGGAGCGTGTCCTTAATTGCTGTATATAGAGTTTGATAGGCATATGCGTTCCTGAAGTCACCAATGCTCGAATAGGATTTTGAAAGATTTTCATAAATCTCCTTGATTTCGGTCATTGCTTTAACGGATTTCCCAATCGTCTCGGCCCGCTTATAAGTAGTAATGGCGTCCTTTGTTTTTCCCTCTTTGCTCTGGGTTAAAGCTAATCCAATCAATGACTGGGTAAGTTCGAATTTGGCATCCAGCTTGCCGGCAATATCAATAGCCTGGTTATGGTAGTAGTAGGCCGTTTGAAAATCTTCCCGATCGGCATAGATTTTTCCCAGCATGGTTAAGGGAAACGTAGCATCTATTGTACCGGCATACATTTTCAACGAAGTCACGAAATAGGGTAATGCCTTGTCATATTGTTTTCTGTCAAAATATATTTCTCCGATGTTTCCGGATAGTATGCCAACCCCACGATCATACTTGATTTCCTCGAAGATTGGAATTCCCTTAAGAAAATATTCCAGCCCCTTGTCCTCCGTGAACGGGTTACTTTTATAGACGCCTCCTATGTTGTTCATGGAAGTTCCGATTCGCATCTTATCGCCAATCTCTTCCGAAACTTTTAGAGATTTAAGATGGTACTCGATGGCCTTGGTATTGTCTCCTGTGACGTAGTAGATGGCACCTAGATTACTCAGAATATTAGCGATTCCTGTTTTGTATGTAATGGATTCAAAAATATCCAATGAGTTCTGAAACTGAACAAGAGCTTCAGGATAGTTAGACTGATTGTAATACACGATAGCGATTGCCTTGTCTGCATAACCCAATCCTTTTTGGTAGCCTGCTTTTTCAGCAATGGTTCTGGCCTGGCGTCCATAGGCGATAGCTTTATCGAGGTCGACAGACAAGTAGAGCCTGCTCAGTTCAATGAGGCCATTTACGGTAACAGAGTCTGTCTTGGATTGTGAAATGACGTTCTTGAGGCTATCAATTTCTGGGTCTTGCGACCAGGCAATTGTTGCCAGGGAAATCAGAAAAAATGCAATCGCAATTCTTGAACCATTCATGTCATTGAAATGATTGACAAGTTACAATCAATATTTTCGGGGCGCAATGTTTTTCATAAAAGCAAAAGAGGGACGGAAGCTTGGCTCCCGTCCCTCTGATTGAATAATTGCAACCGATTGAGGCAGCTATTCAGATGCTTTCATTACACGGACGCTTTTATATCCCGATTTTGTTTTCACCCGGATAAAGTAGATGCCGGTTCCCATTGGTGTAAAATCAAGTCCAAGTGCTTTGTTTTGGGCATCCCAGGCGGAATTTACCGGGTAGGCTCGGCCTACTCTGTCAAGAATGTTGATGTCTGAGTTAGCTGGCTTTTCCGTCAACTCATCAATCTGAACGGTTACATGATCACGCACCGGATTTGGATAGGCATGTGCGTTGCTTTCCGATTCTTCAAACAGCGGAACTTCCTCAACAGGAGTATTGCCGACAATTGACGTGTTGTTTCTACTGGTAGACGAGCCAGACCTGCTTTGTCCCGGTCTGATGGCTATTTGCTGCGCTACCCAGACTTCTCTTCTCGATGGTTTGGCGGTCTTTGATCCTGTCGCGCCTGGTGAAGATTGTACATAATACGCCATCATATTGGAAGTCAGACCCTGTTGCGTATTTGGCCTGTCATATACTTCGGTCGTTCCCGAAGGGGGTGTCCAGGTGGCGTCTTTTTTATTTGTGTAGAAAGCCATAACGAGGGCATTGTAAACATTGGTAGTAATGGATGGTGCCTTTACATCATCGTCATCATGTCCGAATGCACCACCGTGAGCGTTGATCGGATTATTGGGATCTGCACCCTCTATGCGTGAGATACCAATCGACCATTTTGGTCCATTACTTAATGTGAACGTATACGATGTTGGTTCACTATCACCAGCTACCTTGTAATAGGTGGCCATGCCCACATAGTTGTATTTATTGTCTCGTCGTATCAGCGTCCATCCAGATGGGGGAGTAGGAGTTGCATTGCTTCCTTTTTCAAACATCAGCCCGACGATCAACAGGTCACCCGAAGTTGTACCTGCCGGTTTGTTGACTGTCACGGGGTTGGAGCCAGCTCCTACAGCTGTTTCAAATGACTTGATAACAGGAGGAGGGGGGCTGACAATCTTGAAATCAGCGGGGGCAAGCGTCAACGTATAGTTTGCACTCACCGCCAACGTACCAATTTGGATAGCATACGTGCCTATGCTTTCACCGGCATTCCGACCGAGTGCACCTGTAAATGAATCTCCCGCTATTAATTCACCTGTTGTGACTGCGTAAGCCAGGACGGGGTCAACTTCGCCGACGTACTTGAATTGGTCTGCATCTGGAGTTACGGTAATGGCCAAAGGTGTGATCGAAAAGTCGGCTGGAACAAAGGACAAAGCATAATTTCCATTCAATGCCAATGTTCCTGTTTCTAGTGCATAACTTCCAATATTCTCACCAGCAACTCTGGTTAATGCTCCGGTAAGTAAATCACCGGTCACTAAAGCACCCGAAGTAATGGAATAGGAAAATATCGGATCCGGATTGCCATAGACTTTTGTTTGGTTTGCATCGGCAGTTATGGTCACTGAGGCCTTGTTAACCTGGAGGTTAGCAGCTGGTGTTGTGTATTCAACTACATAGTTGACGGGCAGACCAGGCTGGAGTTCGGTCTCAACCAAGGTCACCTGCGGAACAATATCATATAAACCTGCGCCAATAGGTCCTGTACTCGGGTGTAAATTACCGTCTGAGTCTTTTAGTTTATATGTAATTGATTCGACAACATCTGTTTCTTCTTCTTCATATTGAAACCCTTCAATCGTTGATGTGTATTCTGGCTGAACGTCACCATAAGTCATCTGTTGGTTTTCTGAAGTGGCTGTAAGGGTAGCTTGTGTGATAGTTAATGTGCCCTGGAGATAACTAACATCAAAGTTTCCGGAAAGGTATGCGCCAGGTATTATAGAATGTATGCCCGCCGTTATCCCTGTTACCATATTGATAGAGAATAACTCGAGAATTTCATAGACTTCCTCACCCGCTTCGTTAATCACAGGTTCACTGTACACGTCAAGTGAATCCACAATAACCATTACGTCTACATTGCTGTTTTCTTCACCCTCACCAACGGTTGAGCCATTTACCAGCGCTGAACTGGCATTGGAGTTAACCAACTGCCTGCTGGCATTTACCAGTTGTCTGGAAGCGCTAACTAAAGCTGTGCCATTCACTAATTGCCTTGAATTCACCAGGGCCCTGGAACGATTCACCAGTTGTCTGGAGTTTACAACAGGTGTCGTTAATGTATCTACAAATTGAACATCATCTGTCTGAGCATCCCTGTAGTTGAAAATGGATCGCTGATCAAAATCAACCACATTCGTAGTGGTATTGACTAACTGCCGTGAAGCATTTACAAGTTGTCGGGAATTGACAAGCGCACGTGAGCTTGACATAAAAGCAAGATTTGCCAGATCAGAATTGACCAACTGCCGGGAAGCATTGACCAGCTGGCGGGAATCTACAAAAGCAACAGCATTGTCATACAGCTGCGTGTCATGCTCCTCTTCGACATCAGCTAGTAATGTTTGCAATGTTGCCGCGTTCAGATTCGCCGGATTACCACCCAGTGCATAAGTGAACGTAATCAGATCGTCAAATTTTTCACCGTACTCATACGTCAAGTCATTCGGAGTAATGGTAAGGGGCATCTTCTCCACAATCAGTCGACCGGTCTGGTAGTTTTCAGTATCGTAGGTGTACAATTCTCCGAAAGTGATGTCAGTCGCTGCATGTGATGGAATAAGAATGTAACCTGTGGGGTTGGCGTCAATCAGTTCATCTGTCGGACCTGAAATGACAACAGGAACCAACTGTCTGCCTGATGGATCAGTTTCACCCGCCGGGTTGATGGTAAGACCAACGTCGGCGAGGGTAAGGGAATTGGCAACCAGGCTTCCATTGACTTCCACCAGCACACTGGCCGTGTTGGAAGGGATTATCTCTCCAAATTTCTTCGTCTTGTTATCCACTTTGACAACAATGCGTGATTTCGTTGTACCAAAGAAATAATAGGGCCCATCTGTACCGCCGTCGTTAAGGGCAATGGCATCATTTCTTACCGATATTGCCGGGTTTCCCTCAAAGACTGGAACTTCAGCAGCTAATTGGCCGGTCTCTTCGTTGAATGAAGTGGGTAGAGGGTTGCCCCTGAAAAGCACTTCGGAATTATCATTGAGGTTGGTACCGTTTATGAGTACGGTAAAGGGTTCGTCGCCTGGCGTAACACCTTCAGGAACAATCAGCGGTTGGATAATCGAGGGACTCGGGGCTGCGATGGTAAGCAACGCCTGGTCTGCACGAAGAAACCCGGCGCCGGATTTTAGGTCGTAACCGGGGCCATACATATTCCTCGCCGTGGATTTAAGTAATTCACGCATTTCGGCCGGCTGGAAAGGAGGTAATTCAGGCCGGAACTTTGCCCGGGCCTCCATGATTAACGCTGCAACGGCCGCGGCATGAGGTGCTGCTGCTGATGTTCCAAAGAAATTAGGTAGTCCGTCTCCGTCAGGATTATCCGGCAGGTCAATATCTCTTCCACCTAGAAAAACAGTCGTGTTCACTCCGTTAGGGGCAATGAAGTCGGGTTTCATTCTGTCGGCTAAACCGATGGTTGTTCCTCCCGTGGACGAAAAACTGGCTACACCGAATTGTTCAGAGCCATCCGGACGGCTATAATCAAATTCGGGGGTATTGCTGTACAAAACAGCTCCGACCGTCATGGCACCATGCGCGTTCGCCTGACCAACAATGGTGGAAAATCCGTTTCCACTGTTGTTGTGCTCATTGAATATAATGTTATCACCACGGAAAACGATGTACTTGAATTTTACATTGTCAGTGCCCGCAGCACGAACAACGATGATATCTGTCGTGGTATTCTCGCGAATGGTAAACGTAAGGATTTCGATGGGATCGCCTCCAAGGTTATTCCGGTTAAAACCGAAACGCGTGATTCCCTGATCTGCTGAAAGGTAAATATCAAGATCGTTCTGCGTTCCGCCGTTGCCTATGGAGTATACTGGATCCTGCCACTGCAATACTATTGTATACGTTGTTGGGCCGGAAGTTCCGGGACCAACTGTTATACTTTGTCCGGCGTCTCCACCGCCAAAGTTGTGTGCCACCAGTCCATTGATTGTTGTCGGACTAAAAGTTCCTTCATAGGATTTACTACCAAAATTACCTGCCGCGGTGAAGTAAGAAACACCCAGTGCAGTCACATCGTCAACCGCTTTGGAGATTATACCATCACCAAAAAATGGTTCGGTAACATAAGTGATGTCATCGGTGATAATGTCGCAATTTGCTTCCTCCAATTCCCGAATTCCTTTGGCGAAATCATTTGCCGTAACAAAACCGGTCCTGAAAGCCAGTGTGGCTTCCGGAGCAATATCATGTATAATCTGAAGCATGGCTCTGCCTTCATCAGAACGGGGACCGTATGGATATTCCCTAAGAACCTGTACGGGTGTAGTACGTTCAAATGGGTTGCCTTCACCGGGAAGGTCGCCATTAGCAATATCACTGTTAGGTAACGTATTGTAGCTGTCTGACAGCACACCAATCTTTACTCCGGCACCACCAATATCATATCCCAATCTAACCAGATCAGAACGCAGCGCCTGATCCCCGAGTGTGGTTGCCGTGCCCGAATTTCCAATAGGTGGAGGCGTAGGGCGAACATAGTTGATAAGGGTACCCAACGGATTTAGTTCGGTTAAATTACCGATCGGGAAAAATCCGGTGATAATTAATGTACCATCTTCATTCACTTCGTCATTCACTACGAAATCCGTTAAGCCCAAACCTGGGAGTATTGTCAAGAGCTGTGATAGTCCTGATGGAAAATAGATCACATCAATGAGAACCTTATCCTCAACGATCAGAAAAACTTCACTGGATGTTGGTTGCCCTCCGGCATTAAAAACCTGATTCAGGGAAGTTAATTCAGATCCGATCAGGTCATTTGTTTTGCCTGTTAAAGGAGCACATATACCAAAAGACTGCTGGTCATTAACCGTGATAGTGAACGATGCGGTGCTTGAGCAGGACAGTGAAGTAGACGCAGTAACAGTAACTGCATCACCGCTTGTCGCCAGATAGGATTCGGGGGTCGCTATAGCAGAACCATTTACACTGAAGGTGAGCGTTGAGCTTCCTGTCGAAGTGATGTAGTCGTTCAGGTTTACAAGTGCTGTATTCCCACCTGCTTCAGCGCTGCAGACGCTGGCATCGACCACCGTGAGGGTAGGCGGCGCACAGCTTAAAAAGGGAGCATGAACGATCGTCACATTATTCCGAACATTTACCTGAGTCCCACTCCATAAGGCACCCGTAATATTTGAGCTTCCTGTTCCTGAACCAATATTGATCGCCGAGTAAGGACACCACACGGTGCCTAACCACTTTGTGGCTGTGCCACTTGATGAGCCATTTGCTAAGTCAAATCCATATAGTTTGTTTGACCAGCCAAGGCCATGCACCTCCGTATAAATTCTGGATGCGCTTCCGCCATTAATCATCGTAACACCAAGTTTATCCAGATCCACGTTTCGGTGAACATAGATTAAAAAGGTTCCTGAAGGATTATTTTGAAAATCAAAAACAAAATTATTGGTATTACTATTCTTAATTTCCTTGAATACATAAACACCCGGTCCTTTTAGCGTGAGTGTTTTTCCGCCGTAGAGTTTAACTTCACCGTAGTTTCCAGGGGTAATGGTTTTTGTTGTTGTGATATCGGAGTTGCTATATGCAGGGAATGCTGTTACGGGTGGTAATGAGGGAAAGGTTGGTAGTGTAGGGGTGCCAATAACCTTACCTCCAGCGGGCGTCGGCCCATAGTACGTGGTGCCAACAGGATGTGTAACTTTTGACTTCACCGTTCCGCCAGCCACGATAATTTTTCCTTTTACATCAATCGTATTTGCTGTGCTAAGGCCGAGGTTCGCGTTATTGCCCGCGTAAAGAATCGCCCCACCAGCATTGTAAGTATTGGACGCCGCAATGTTGCCCTTGACAACATTGCTCTTGCCCAATAAAATTGTGCCTTTACTGAATACATTTCCCGTAACCGTGACGGGACCTGTGGTATTAACCAGTCGCAGGCTTCCGATACTTCCGCCGCTGATTGTGGAAGCGGGGCCGATTTGTACGGCATATCCCGGGCTATAGCAGCTAGCTGTTCCTTGTCCTCCAATACCGGAGAATAGAACAAAATCAGACATCTGAAGTGGCTGAGGTTGTTGAGCGTATCCATCCACTGGGTGCAGCAACAAAGCGCACCATAATGTCAGCGAAGGAAATGAGATAGCAGGTGCCCATAAAGCCCTGGAAAACAGGCTTTTAGAGAGCAATTTTTGTAGGGGATTCATTAAATTAAGATTAAAGTCTTCGTAATTTAATGTAATAAATCTGATACTTTTAAAGAAATTCGAATTTTATCAAGCGAATACTTGCGTTTTTTACCATTCTATTTGGAACAGGGATCGGACTGCCATGTAATGTTTTCCGCAGCTGCGGCTGTTTTCGGCTTGGAGCGATGTCCAGTTTAACTCCAAATGGGGTAGAAAAGAATAGCGGTGGCAGCTGCCATTCAGAGTAACAGCCAGGAGAGAAAACGGCGCTCAGAGATCGTGAAGGCCGATATCGAGTTGCTCCTTGATGAAGTCCCTTTCGGTTTCAGGGAGGTTTGAGGTCCTGGTTTTTATGAGGGCGTTGGTGGAGGCTACAAATTCAATTCGCTGCCCTTCAAAACCATGCTCTTCTATTTTTAAGAGATGATCATAAGGCCCTTGCGGGGAGATGAGCTTCACAAATACAGGCGCTGTTTCAATGGCTACAAATAGGAGGATGACAAAAAAGTTCGCCCACCAAACCGCGTCACTTTTTGTTGTAAGGCGGTTTAGTGCTTCCATTCGTGAAGCAGGTCCATCCAGTTTTTGTTTCGCAAGGGAGGAGATCTCTGCCACAACTAACGAATCGCTGACGGCCAGGGCATTCAGTTTGCCGCGAATCAAGCTGTCATTTCTTCTTGTCAGTTGATTCAATTCATCATTAGCACGATCGGCATCCGCTTTTTTTAGCTTGTAAATCGGTCCTGCATTTCTTTTCCTGCTGCCGCCTGTACCATCTGCTTCTTCCTGCGCAATTCGGGCAAGGGCATCCCGACTGATTGTCTTTTCGTTGACTTCACTTTTCAAACCAGCTATTTCATTCCTTAGTTTATCCTGGTCCGCCTGAAAGCGTGTTTTGATTTCACTCTCCTGCGCCGAAAAAGTTTGCTGCTCGATAATCACTAATTCTGATTGGATCTCCTTTTCAAAAATTTTCATTTCCAGGGGTTTTGCAATAATCAGTGAGATCAAAACCGCCAGGATGATCCTGGGTAGCGCGGTCTTCAATTCGCGCCTCGCGTTTCCTTCTTTCCGCATACTTGACACGATGTAACGGTCGAGATTGAAAATCATCAAACCCCACACCAAGCCTAATAAGGCGGCGATCCAGGGATTGTCGAACACGGTATAAAGCGCAAAAGAACCAGCCAGTGCCGCGAAGATGCCTGTAAAAAATATGGTTGCTCCGATCCCCGCATATTTACTGGATTCTGTTTCCGCCTTCTTCAGTAAGGGGATATGGGCCCCCGAGCACAACCAGAAGAAGTGTTTTATTCTTTCCATCTAAGCACTAACGAAGCTAATGAGGTATTATTTTGAAGTAGGGCTCAACCTCTGTGCCACGTTAAAAGCACTCGATTTGAGCGGATTGACGCTGATCGCGACGAAAGGCCTGTACAATAGTGAACAGGAGAATGTTCATTATTGTGAGGGGATAAGTAATACCTGCTGGAAAGGTCAACGCCGTTCACCGCTACAACGTACCAACTCATAACTCCCGCCTACGCGAGACGCTTCGGACGGGCAGGCATAACTCCCGCCTACGCGAGACGCTTCGGACGGGCAAGCATAACTTCATACCTTTCTTCATGAATTTCACCTTCCCGCTTCCTTCTGAATTTAGTTTCGACCATTGCCTTGGCTTTTTACAGCGTTCGCCAAAAGAAGTGCTGCACCGTTGCTGTGAAAACTATGTCCGGAAACTTTTGCGATTCGAGGATAAGAACGTTCTATTGGAAATCCGCCCGCATACCACCGTCCTTGAAGTAACGGTCTTGAACACAGAGGCCAGCGACCGTCTGGAACAATACGTTCGACACTATATAATAGAGTGGTTTGATTTGGAAACCGATCTCGGTCCCTTTTATGCCATGGCAGAAAAAGACAAGCTGCTGAAAGACCTTGTAAAAAAGTATTACGGCTACCGCATTGTCGGTCAACCCGACTTGTTTGAATCGCTCGTTTGGGCGGTATTGGGTCAACAAATCAATTTGCAATTTGCCTATACGCTGAAGCAGCGATTCGTGGAAAGATTCGGGGAGCGATTATTTTTTGACGGACAGGACTATTTTCTTTTTCCGCAGCCTGAATCGGTAACGGTTCTCACGGACCGTGAATTATTGCCACTTCAATTTTCAAGACAAAAAAGCCGGTATACCGTTTTGATTGCAGAAGCATTTGCAAGCGGCAAGGTTTCAAAGGAAAAACTAAAGGGGATGTCACTACCAGAAGCAAAGGAGGAGTTGATGAAAATAAAAGGTGTTGGCAACTGGACGGCCAACTATGCCCTGATGAAAACATTTCGCTACCCGGATGCTTTTCCGCTGGAGGATGCAGGACTTCACAATGCCATCAGAAATCTGAAGAACCTAAAAAGAAAGCCGACCCTGGAAGAGGTTAAAAAAATATTCAAAAGATACAAGGGATGGGAGGCCTATGCTACATTGTACTTATGGAAGAGTTTGTGACTTTGCTCGTGAAGTAGATAATTTGGTGGATGATAGTGTTGATTTCGTTTTCCCGGCGCTAAAAAAATAAGTTCCTTTATATTGGACGGTTAACGAAAATGACTATTTGATTTTGATGTATCTTTTAGGTAGTATTCGAATTCTTAAACCTAATCCCCTTTTCTAATGGCGTCTATCGTTCCCGGATTTGAATATGATATATTTATCAGTTACCGGCAAAACGACAACAAGTATGATCAGTGGGTTTCAGAGTTTGTGCACAATTTGTCTTTGGAGCTTGTCGCCACCTTAAAGGACCGCTTATCCATTTATTTTGATGAGAATCCGGAAGACGGAATCCTTGAAACGCACAACGTTGATAAGTCGCTTTCTGGTAAACTGAATTCCCTCATTTTTATTCCAATCATATCCAATACCTATTGCGACACGACCAGTTTCGCATGGCAACAGGAGTTTCTGCCTTTTAAAAATGCAGCTTCGTCGGGTCATGACTTTGGAATTGATGTGACGTTGCCTAACGGAAACGTTGCCAGTCGTATTTTACCTATACGGATTCATGAAATTGAAATGGAGGATGTCCGGTTGCTGGAGAAAGAACTATCCGGAACGTTGAGATCCATTGATCTCATCTACAAGTCGTCGGGTGTAAACCGGCCGTTGCGACCAAAGGATGATAACCTTGCGGACAACCAAAATGGAACAGTTTACCGAAATCAGATAAACAAGGTAGCTAACGCCATCAAGGAGATTATATTCGGCATTAAGAAATCCAGGGCGAGCATTACTTTAGGAGCTCCATCCTTTTCTGCCTCTTTAAGGGATATTTCAACAACAACTGTCAGTGCTTCTGTACCTGAAAATATTCGTTTCGCAGTGGTTAAGAACACTGGACCAACCGTTTATCTGGCGTGGACTTCTTTTGAACTAAAGGCGAAACGCGAGGAGATGGTCATCATTCTTCAGAAAGCCGGATTTAATGTTGTACCCACAATAGATTGTCCATCAGACGAAAACACCTTTGAACAAAAAGCAGCTGACGCGCTTGCAAAAGCGCAGTGTTCATTACATATCCTTGGAGCGGAATTCGGAAGAAGGTTTGAAACCAACGAGGATATTTCCTTTCCGCGTTATCAGTTTGAAGAGGCTAAAAAGAGATCTGAAAATACAACAAACGATTTTCAAACCTTTGTTTGGTACGCGCCCGAACCCGGACAGGAAGTAAAGACTTCTCAATCGGCGTTTATAAATTACATCCGGAATAATATCACCAGAAACATGATATTCTCCAACAGTTCCGGACCGATGCAGTTGGTAGATGATATGCGGGCAATGATGTTCAAAAAGGAGACAGCGCAGATGGATACGAAGGACACCGACATCTTTTTTATTTTCAATCAGCAGGACGAAATCGATGCGCAAAGCATTACGGATATTATTGGTCATGCCTACCCGATCGAGACGATGAACATTTCACCGGATGGGGAAGAAGAGTATCGCGAGCTTTCAAAACAGCAGATTCAACGAAGTAAACTGGCAGTAATTTATTTCAAGTATGCGGCGGATTGGGCATTGCCTTTTATCAAGCAGATATGGAAACAGGTTGGTGGCGCTTCCTCTCCAACACCTATCATGCTCGTTGGAGAAGATGATCCCAAAACGAATGCCGCCCGCACATTCAAAGCCCCTAAAGTAGTATCCTTCATCGTTTCCAAGGAAGAAGTACCTGAAGAAATAAAAAGGGTATATGTAAAAGTAATTGAACCCTAGTCGTTCAGCCTTCAAGTATGTTCGAAGAATATAAGATCTGTCCCTATACCGGATTACGACCCTTCACGGAGGACGAATCCATTTATTTTAAAGGACGCGATGAGCATATTGAACAGGCAACAAAACAACTTGAAAAAAATAAATTTATTATGCTCACCGGCGCGTCCGGTGACGGTAAGTCCTCTTTGGTCTATGCCGGCATTGTCCCCAGCGCAAAGGCTGGCTTCTTAAAAGCTACGTTTTCAAATTGGGCAGTTGCTGATTTCCGGCCGGAAAGAAAGCCGCTTGACAACCTTAGCGTAGCAGTAGCTTCCCAGTTAGGCATTAGTTCGGATACCGTCAAGACAGAACTTGGATACGGATTCTCTGCATTGGTTGATATTTATAAAGCTTCATCTTTATACTACGATACCCGGGCTATCGAATGGCTGGAAAGTGATGAACGATCAAGGAATGAGAAGAAAAGGAAAGCAGCCAACCTCATTATCTTAGCTGACCAATTTGAAGAGTTCTTCACAAATCCTGAAAATTTTCAAAAGGGAATTCCTTCTCAGGAGGCGATGTCGGTTACAAATCTCTTATTAGAGACAGCACGCATTGCGCTGGAAGAGAACCTTCCTATTTATGTAGTCATAACGATGCGCTCCGACTTCATCGGACAATGCGCTGCTTTCCGGGGACTGCCGGAGTACATAGGCTTTTCGCAATTCTTTGTGCCGCGATTGAATAGAAATGAACTGCGCGAAGTCATTGAAGAACCCGCATTGCTCAGTGGTAACAAAATTTCAAGGAGACTTACAGAACGGTTGATTCACGATATCGTGGAGGGCACCGATCAGCTCCCCATACTCCAGCATGCGTTGAATCAGATCTGGAAGATGGCTGATGAAGGAAAAGCCGAAATGGACCTTGTACAGTACGCGATGGTGGGAGGAATGGCTGGTGATGAACTACCGGGTGAAGATGTGGAAAATTTCGGGAAGTGGTTTGGTAACCTTCCGAAAAAAGTTCAGGACTGTTACGACCGGCCAAGTTTGCAGAACGTATTGAATACGCATGCCAACAAGTTATACAACCAGGCCGCTGACTATTTGAATGAAGGCAATGCAGAGGTAATCACTGATGATGATGCCAAACTAATCATCAGCACTTCTTTCAAGTGTTTGACAAAGATCGATGACAGCCGGGCTGTCCGCAACCGGATGACGCTGGGAGAAATTACGGCCATTATTAATGAGCATCACCTCGATTATGTAAAAGTCGGAAGAGTGCTTGATATTTTTCGTGAACCAGGCAATACGTTGCTCAGGCCATTTCTTCAGGATGTACCTGTCTTGGCGGAAAGTGATGTGTTGGATATTACACATGAGAGTTTAATACGTAACTGGGAGAACCTGGAGCAGTGGGCGAAGGAGGAATTCGACAGCTATACCATTTCACTGGATTTCGAACGGCAATTGAAGCGCTGGACGGACAGTAAAAAGTCGGATGACTTTCTGCTGTACATCGGTCCGCTCACGTATTTTGAAGGGTGGATAAACAGGGTTAAGCCGAATGCCGCATGGGTTGCTCGTTATCTGAAGGATGACCTTGACAAACACGAGAAACTTGAAAAAGCATCAAAAATCCAGCGCAACGCTTCCGAGTTTCTGAAGAGAA
The DNA here is from genome assembly GCA_041737945.1 of Chryseolinea sp. GTDB lineage: Bacteria > Bacteroidota > Bacteroidia > Cytophagales > Cyclobacteriaceae > Chryseolinea. The sequence continues at coordinate 11,760 of JBGSQQ010000024.1, read as the reverse complement.
GTGCCCGAAAGCATATTGTTACCCGCGCGGTAATTAAATACGGGCCAAGGCGGATTGCAGCTGTAGTCAGTATTATCGCCTTGCTGACGTTGAGTTCTTTTGTATTCAGAAACTACCTGCAACGTCAGAATTCCCACGTACTGAATAACATTAAAGAGACAACCCTGACATTAGCCTCAAATTCAGATGTAGTGCTGCGGAACAGGGCTATGTTGATCTGCGAAGAAATCAGGTTTGGCGAGATTACCATACCGGAGGTTATTAGTAAAATAAATGATCCTGTTGAGCGGATAAATGTTACAGTTGCTATTGCATCGCTCCTTATTTATCAGGGAAGGAATGAACCAAAACGAGAGATTTTTCAAAGCCTTACCCTGGCGGATAGCCTTATAGATGCCTATCCGGTTTCTGATAAGAATATGGTGAACGTCTCCAGGGTGCTAAAGGGTATCAATGAACTTAGAGAGACGCTGGAGTTAGGATTCTTTTATGATCCTTCTGACAATATAAATGCCTTACGCAGGAAGAATGCGGTCCGTTCGGCTAAGTGGGTACTTCATATTCTTCGGACAACACCAGAAGGTTATTCAGATATTGGTAATTTGAATATAGCCCTGGAGCATGCGCTCAACTATGGTATTTTTTCAAGTGCAGAAATTCAGGAGATCATCAAAATACTTTCTCCTTTCGAAGGCGCAATTCGGTCTGACTGGGTGTTGAATAATTATAAACGCGATAATACTTACGCCAAAGGAGTTTCTAATCACAGCTTCAGGTTCAATGGCTTGTTTCAGGAGTTGGCCTATCTCTATGCGGCTTCGGGAAGTGTTTCTATGGCGCTTTTATCCATGGATACATTGTTAAAGTATAATCAGAATTATTTCCGGGGTGATTATGGCACAATGCCGGATAACGCCGCGCATATTGCCGTCTGTTTTCACCGGTACGGAAAGACAGATCAATTGGATGAATTCGTGAGCGGCTATTGCCAGCGAAAGAAGATCAGCGAGCAAGAATTTTATGCCCGTTTATTGGCAAGGTGTAAGTTATATGAGTTCTCGACCATGCCTTTAAATTTTCCCAGTTTTGATTTGGATTTTAACCTGAGTCTCGAGTACAATGACGAGAAACAACTAGATTTCTTTTTCACGAAGTATCGCGAGGTGATAAACAGAACCGTGGAAGACCTCAATGAACGGAAGTTTCAGTTAGCCCTGTCCTTTAAGGATGAAGGTATCATCCGTATCCGGAAATTGGAAGTCGCCGGGATGGACTCTCTTCGTTATAAATTCCTGGCATTGTTTGACAAGGCATTGATGTTCTATAGGACAATCGACCCCCGTTATCTGGATGAAAAAATCGAGGTCATTGAACTTAGTAACAACGACAACATGATAATGGCCCGCAGATTTCTTTTCCTATACCCGGATATACGTACGCCTTTCCATCCGAACGAACCGCGGCTTTATCATTACTTTTATGTATCTGGCTGCTTTCTCGAATACATCCTTCAGAATAAGTTATTTAGCGAACTTTATAAAACCGAAGAGGAGTTAAAATATTTTCAACTGTTCTTCCGTGATTATCATTTTATAGAAACAGATATCGTCTATACCGCATCAAAGAAGATGAGTTATAGTTTGCTTGCGGAATTGGAAGAAAATCTGGCGAAAGTCAATGCAGGACGGTATGCAAATCTTGATTTCTTATACCTCTACCTTGGTCATATGGCTGCTGAACAAAATGAGGGCGACCGGTCGGTACATTACTACAGCCAATTGACAGCGGAAAAAACAAAAGCACTGTTTCTTAATTCATTCAACCCTGATTTTGCTTTTCAGTTTGTTGCCCGTGCAATCGCTGACCTTACAAAGTTTAACCACCTGGCCGAAGCAGACAGACTTGTAAAGTTTTTTGATGGAACGGTAAATCGTTCCTCCCTGTATGCTTACGCAGGAACTGAACTGCTGATGCAGGGAATGAATGATTCGCGGGTAGATCGTCTCATCGATTCGGCTGGTGCGCAAGCGGCACGAACCAGAAATCTTAGTACTGTCCAGACAAACCGGATCCAGTTAGCGTATGTACTGGCGATGCGGAATAAAAATTCGGACATTGATGAAGCATACAAAACGATTAAGAACGTGCAGTTTAAGTTTGTGGGAATGCAGTGGATTTCCAGAGCATATGCGCACCATGGCGAGTTATTCAAGGCGCTCCAAAACGTACCCGAGAATATTTCTGATCCTGACATTCTCCTTTTCACCATGGATATTTTGGTAGGATATGGGGAAAGTATACAGCAAGGTAACAATGCGCCTCAATGGAATGAATTTGTAAAAAACCGCTTAAGGAACTTTAATCGTCCGATCTTCTACGTTGATGAAAATAACTGAAACATCTCAACTCTGTCCCTACACCGGCCTTCGTTCATTTACCGAAGAGGAGAGCCTTTACTTTAAAGGCCGGGACGAGCAGGTGGACCAGGTAACGGCGCAGTTGCAAGAACGCAAGTTTTTGATGTTAACCGGGGCGTCCGGAGAGGGAAAGTCATCCTTGATTTATGCAGGACTTATTCCAAATGCCCGAGCAGGTTTTTTCAAAGCGCGTTATGCGAATTGGGTTGTTGTGGATTTCAGGCCGGAGCGATCTCCGATCAAAAGTATGGCCCGTGCATTGGCGGATAAGTTTCTTATTCATTCTGACACCATAGAAACCGAGATGCGTCGGGGATTCTCTTCACTCGCAGACTTGTACTTGAATTCTGATTTTTATGTGGATGAAAATGATGAAGCCTGGAAAGGATTACCTGATTCTGAAAAGAAGTTAAGAACAAGGAGTGCTTCGAACCTTCTTATTATTGTAGATCAGTTTGAAGAGTTTTTTACCAACCCTGAGAACTACTACAACGAAAGTCCTTCGCAGGAATCCCAGACCGTAGTTAATCTGATTCTGGAGACTGCCCGAATTGCCCTGCAGAAGAACCTGCCCATCTACGTAGTCTGCACCATGCGTTCCGATTATATTGGTCAATGTTCATCCTTCCGGGGACTTCCCGAACACATTGGCTACTCACAGTTTTTTGTGCCCAGATTAAAGCGCAAGGAACTGAAACAAGTCATCGAGGAGCCTGCCTTGTTAAGTGGCAACCGGATCACACAACGATTGACAGAACGCCTGGTTTATGATTTAGCAGAAGGTGTAGATCAGTTGCCTATCCTCCAGCATGCGCTAAGTCAAATATGGCTGATGGCCAATCGCGGAGAAGAGGAAATGGATCTTGTTCACTATGCGATGGTCGGTGGAATGCCGTCCGCGGAATTGCCGCCTGGTGATTTGCTTCGCTTTGAAGAATGGTTTAAAGGTCTTCCGGATTACCAACAGAAGTTTTATAGTGAAACCGGTCTCAATAAAGTTATTGAGAACCATGCCAGCAGATTGTATGAAAGTGCTGCTGAGTATTACAATGCTGAGCACCCTGAAACTCCGATAACAACCAAGGACGCGAAAAATATAGTTGCGCTTACCTTTTCCTGCCTGACTAAGATTGACAACAGTCGCGCTGTGCGCAACCGGATGACCCTTCTGGAAATTACAGCCATTATTAATCGACCCCACCTAACGCCAGAGATCGTTGGAAGCGTATTGAATATTTTCAGAGAAGAAGGAAATTCGTTTGTCCGGCCCTTTAAGACCGAGGACAAGGCAACGCATGTGCTTGCGGCTGATTCGGTTTTAGATATCACCCATGAAAGTCTTATTCGTAACTGGGGGATGTTGCACAAATGGGCGAGCCAGGAGTTTGAGTACTACTCAACTTTTCTGGATCTGAAAAAACAATTGGACCGATGGAAGGAACATCGTAAGAGTAGTGGCTACCTGTTGCCCATTGGGCCGCTATCGTATTTTGAAAACTGGTATGCGAAGTGCAGCCCGAATACCGCCTGGATCAACCGATATGCGGAAAGAAAAGACGATGCTTCAGCAACCTGGATGGAGTCTGAAAACCTGCTGCTGGATATTCGTGAATTTTTGGAACGGAGTGCGAGGCACGTCCTGATAAGTCGTGCCTTTCTGAAATACGGCGCACAAAGAATAGGCGTCATTACTGCGATTGCTCTTTTGCTTATCCTATGTGGATTTTATTGGTTTGATGCAGAACAGAAAAAAAATGAACGTGTCCTTGAGAACGTGAGGGGCGAAGCCCGTGCACTTCTGTCCGGCCGTGAAATATCCAACCAGGCGAAGGCAACGTATTTGCTCACGGAAGAACGGTTTAGGAGTGGTTTTGCTGTTCCCTATCTTGAAAGCATAGATGACCCCAATGACCGGATCGGCTTGTCCATTGCTACTTACCAGCAGCTTCTTTTCTTTGATAAGAATTTTACGGGACCCGCGAAGTTTGATTTAATCAAGAACATTCAGCAGGACTTTAATTCAGCGCTAACGCGTTCGAATGATTTCGAAGCCACTCTCACTCATTTTAATCAGTTTATACTTCTGTTAGCGTATGACAATTATTACAATCCGAAGCATGGATTAGAAAAGACATTAAAAGAGACTACGGCTGTCCTGTATGACTTGCTATTGGTGTTTTACAAAAACAGGCAATTGTACAAAATAAATGTTGCCATCAATCTCAACCAGGGGATTCAGTTCTGGTTAACTTTTGGAGATCCATCACTGGAGAAAATCAGCGCACTATTGGCAATGATCTCGCCCCTTAGCAATGACCAGGCTAAGGCAACGTTTGACGTTTTCTACCCCAAAGGCAGTTTTGAACCAAATGGTATCCGTCCGGTTGATTTCAACGCTGGGCACCACACACTGGCGTCACTCTACGCCGCGGTTGGTGATATAAAAAGCATCGGCTGGTGTTTTGACCAACTGCGTGCACAGCCGGACTATTTTACCGACCGGGTATTTAACAACTATCTGAACGTAATCGGTTATCTCTATCAGTATGAACACCGCAAATTGGTACCTCAAGTTATAGCCCGTATCAGTGCAGAGTATTCCGCAAACACACCGCAAATAATTTATAGAGATCTGGTAAACCGATCTGGCTACCTGAGCCACAAGTTTCGCGTTAACTTTCAGATCAGTTTGGCGCAACTAGAGAATGGAAACTTCCATTTGAACCTTTGTCTGGCTAATCGAAATCAGTTTAACGCAATTCAAAAGGATTATGAAGGATCATTGGAAGCGATCAGGGATCTTTCCGAAAAGAATTTCTTGCTGGCCATGCATTACAAAAGACTAGCAGTGTTTGAACATAAGTATTATTTTGATCGTGGTATTTCCATCCCACCGGACTATCTGGACGGCCTGTTCGACACGGCCTGGCATTATTTTTCAAAGCTTAAGGAAGAAGATCTGGAGAAAATAGTATCCGTAAATTATTCCTTCGTAGCCATAACAACAATGGAGTTGAGCCGACGGCAGCTTTTTCTGTACCCGGATTATATGGGCGGATGGCTTAGTCTGAAGTATCACTCTGACAAGTTTTTTAGATACATGGATGAACGTGATTTGTTAACGAAGTCCTTCAAATCATTGGAAGATTTGGATTTATTTCACTTCTGGGTTTCAAACATGTTCGATCTCAAGATCATTGGACATTCAGAAGCTCTTACGAACGACTTTCAGGTATCTGATTCTACGTTGGCCCGTGTATTGGATTTTGCCACGCAACATCCGGCGGGAAAGGGCTTCGACAGTAATTTGATCCTGCAAGTGCTGGCCAATCGTTCGTTTCAACGGGGCGATACTGTTCTCGGAATGGGCTACTATAGAAAATTGAACAAGCAGGAGTTCCTCCAATCTTCTAACCGCTATGATGTTTGGAAGAAGAACTATTTTGCAAATCAATCGATGGAGCTTGCAAAAAATCTTTTGCTGGCTGGAAAAGTGGAGGAAGCCGTTTTTCTCACAGAGAAACTGCAGACTAATGCAGCTCGCATAATCGGTTATGTCTATGCTGCAAACAAGCTGTATGATAACGACTATGATCCGGCCACTTTTGTCTTTCTGGATTCAGCGTTGTCGAAAATGAGGGATGATGATCCGTCAACGTTGGCTTTCAATCAGGAGTACAGGCATAGATTGATCTATGTACTGGACAAAGTCGGCGGTGATAAAATGAGTGCTGTTCGAAATAAAGTACTCCGGACAATTCCGGAAGGCCGAAAATTCCTTGCGACAGAAGGTACCGTCCGAGGTATAGCGGAGAGGAGCGACTACCACGCAGCTATGGTGTTTATACCCAATACTTTAACAGAGGAGCAGGATCTTATTTGCAGGACGATCATTCTTCTGCAGGCTGCGAAGGAAGAAGAGCAGGCAAGTAATGCTCCTGGCTGGAAGGCTATGGATAATTATTATTCGTGGGATGAGTATGTGTTATTTTTTGGAATTAGTCCATGAAACGATACGCTACAATATATTATCTGCTTTTTGTATTGATTGTTATGGGCGCTTTTGCTTCCATGGCTCAAAACGCCTATGGATTAAAAATCTGTGGTATAGCATGCCTTGGGTTTGCGTTAACGTTTTTGCACGAGTTTTTCTTTTCACCCCGTAAGGTCGGTCAGCAGAAAGCAAGTTTTTGGGTGGGGTCAATAGAACTAGTATCGCTTACCGTCATTGCACTGATTTTTTTGTTTAGAAGTTTTGCCATAGACTTTCTCTACAGTGAGTTGATGCTGACTATTTCATTGGCAGTCTTATTCCTGGTATTCTCCTACCAGACTATCGTACAACTAAAGAAAACATTGAACCACCAAACCTGGCTTGTGTACATCTTGGCTTTTTACTATGGTGCTGTACTTTTCTTTATTCTCTCCCTTTTGTCTGGTATTATTCTTCCGATCGTCGCGACCGGTCTCGCTATTTTGGCGGTACTGCTGGTAGCCGTTTATATTGGCCTTATACTATTTTTTAAGAAATTACGAATAGGCGATGAGGCTATCTCCATCTGGCAGTACACAGGACAAATGAAGAATAAATCGGTGATCGTACTAATTGCTGGTTTGTTGATTTCGGGATATGGTCTGCTGTATTCAGCTGAAATATTGCCTTCGTTTTTTTATGATACTCCAAAAGGATATCAGGAACTTGTAAACATGAGCAATACGCTAACTGATGTGGATGGTAAAGAAAAACCCCGTGAGTTCAAAGAGCGTTATGAAGAGTTCATTAAAAAACACGGAACCAATTAAAGGCCTTAGTCTTACTCAAAGCTTCGAATGCACGGTGTGCTGAGATTGAAGGATTGTAAATCAGTAGAAATACTTAACTTCTGCTCCAAATAATCCCTATATTTTGGCTATGAGCGATATCGCACAGCTAGAGAACCTAATCCACCTTGGCCACTATGCTCAGGCAAGGACACGTGCGCAGGATCTGTTAGAAAAAAGAGACGACCTCCGGATAAAACAAATCTATGCCTTATCCCTGTCAAAATCCGGCGTGCCGGAAGCAGCTCAGGAGTATCTGGAATCGATGACCAGGGACCATCCGGACGATCCCGAAACGATGGGGATTTTGGGAGGAATCTACAAGGAATTATTCAAGAAGAATCAAAGTTCGAAGTATGCCCTTCTTGCGAGGGACACCTATGACAAGAATTTTCAGTTAACAAAAAACTATTATACCGGAATCAATGCCGCATCCATGTCGACGCTGGCAGGACAGGCGAAACGAGGGAAGGAGATTGCAAAAGAAGTTTTAACCGTATTAAAAGATCCGGAACATGATTTTTGGGAAGGCGTAACACAGGCAGAGGCGCTGCTGCTCCTGAAGGAACGTACAAAGGCAGAAGAGGCCTACCTTCGTGCCCGGAAACTGGCATCCACGGATTGGGGAAAAATCAATTCCGTCTACAACCAATTGTGGCTACTTAAACATTATATACCTGTTCCAGCAGAAGTAATACGAGCATATAGCCCACCAGTTGTAGTGGCTTTTGCGGGGCACATGATTGACAATCCAAAACGTCCGCAGCCACGATTTCCTGCTTTTCTGGAACCCGAAATAAAACGCGCGCTGGTGAACGCTCTCCGCACACTGAATGCTAAAATTGGATACTGCTCGCTGGCATGCGGCGGTGACATTATGTTTGCGGAAGCTATGGAGGAAGTGGGTGGGGAATTGAATTTATTCCTTCCTTTTAAACAGTCTGATTTTATTAAGGCAAGCGTTCGTTTTGCCGGCGAAGAGTGGGTGCAGCGTTTTGAAAGACTCGTTAATAAGTATCCGGTGACATACATGACGCAAGAGTCTTACGACGGACATGCGGACCTGTTTGCACTGCAAATCAGCATTATCTTCGGACTGTCGGTATTGCGCGGAATGTCTAATCACCAGGAGCCCGCGCTGGTGACTATATTATCGGAGCGTGATCGCAAAAGAAAAACGGGGGGCACCCGCGATACCATTGCATTGTGGCCTTTTCAAAAGAATCATGTCACCATCAATCCGGATGTCTTCCTTGCATCAGTTCCCGAGCCTACGCCCGAAGTGTTTCAGCCGTCAAAACCGCTGTCAAACCGGCCCGTACTTTATGTAGTCTGTGCTGATCTGTCTTCAGATCCTAAATTGAACGCATCCCTGCTCACGGATATGGAAGGATCAACGCTTCCACCACTGGCCGTAGACCTTCGTGACAGTCATATTATTGCCGGCTTTAAGACAATTTTCAGCGCGATGGAATTTTGTGAAGTCGTCTCCAAGACGATGGCTCGTTCTTTCCAGCAGAAGATCTCCGTCCGAATAAGTTTGCATGCCGGGCCTGTTCATATTCAAACGGAGGAAGTACGGCAAAATCTTGGGGGACCAGTTATTGAAATGGTGGAAAGGCTGCATGCGATCACACTACCCGGTTCTGTCTATGCGACGGGTATTGTAGCCGCTATTCTGGCACTGGATCCAAACAAGTTTTCTTTCGACTACATTGACACGCTTCCAACCGAAGGCACCGCAAAGGATCTGGATGTGTTCAAGGTACGCATGCAAAAACTCGTTGTCGTTTAGATTCCTTGTAAACGGTTTTACATTGGCTGACACGCTGCATAATCCCCCTAATTTGGCCTGTTGAAACCGTTAGACTGTTTGCGGATTCTAACTTAGTAATAGAAAACATGGCAAGAATACACATCGACCTTCCTGAAAAATTCTTATTTACCGCCGAAATTGCCGTGCGTGTGTCTGACTTAAATTATGGTGGCCATGTTGGTAATGACAGTATACTTACCTTGATGCAGGAGGCGCGTGTTCAGTTTTACCGGAGTCTCGGGTTTGCCAACGAGATTAGCTTTGAAGGATCAGTCGGTCAGATTATAGCCGACGCGGCTATACAATATAAAACACAGACGTTCCTGGGGGATGTGCTGACAGTAGACGTTGGTGTAGGAGAGTTCTCCAGGTATGGATTTGATATGTTTTACCGCCTCACGAACAAGGCAACCGGGAAGGAAGTAGCGCTTGGTAAAACCGGGATTGTTTGTTTCGATTATTCAAAGGGAAAAGTAGCCAGCATCCCGGTTTCATTCCTGGAGAAGCTACAGTAATACTAAAATAAACATTCATGACACTTAAAATGGCCCAGGAGCAAGTTGATCAATGGATCAAAACAAATGGCGTACGGTATTTCAATGAACTCACCAATACCGCTATTCTTACCGAGGAGGTTGGCGAAGTCGCTCGAATTATGGCCCGGCGATACGGAGAGCAGTCTGAGAAGGAGTCGGATAAAAGTAAAGACCTCGGCGAGGAGATGGCGGACGTACTTTGGGTGTTGATTTGCCTGGCCAATCAAACCGGCATTGATCTGACCGAAGCGTTCCGGAAAAATATGGAAAAGAAAACGCTGCGGGATAAAGACCGTCATCATAACAATCCAAAACTCAAGTGATTCATTATTCAATCAAAGTTTAATGCAGACCCATATTATGAGACACTTTCCTTTCCCAGTTTTGTTAGCCGTTATACTTGTTTCGTGTGCGGTAAAAGAACAACCTGCTGATTGGATCATTATTGGTAAAATATGGACTGCCGATCCGGAACAGCCCTGGGCAGAAGCGATGGCGCTGCGAGGCGATTCCATACTTGAAGTAGGAACTCAGGCTGACATGAAAAAATGGACTGGCGAGGAAACGAAGGAAAGCATTTATGAGACAGATGAATTGATTGTTCCCGGGTTTATCGACACGCATGTTCATTTTGTTGAAGGTGGACTGGCACTGTCGTCCGTAAAATTGAGGGACGCCAGTTCTCCTGAGGAATTTATAAATTGAATTGGAGCCTATGCCCAGACGCTTGCAAAAGGAACATGGATTACATCCGGTGATTGGGATCATGAAAACTGGGGCGGAGCATTGCCGTCAAGGGATTGGATAGATTCCGTTACCCGAGATCACCCTGTCTGGATCAATCGTCTGGATGGACATATGAACCTGGCCAATTCCGCAGCGTTGAAAATAGCCGGAATCAATGACGGCGAGAAAGATATTCCAGGAGGCACTATTGGTCGTGATAAGACGGGAAAGCTTACTGGTATTTTTAAAGACAATGCCAAATATCTATTAAGCAAAATTGTTCCTAAACCAACGGATGAGCTGGAGAATATTGCACTTGAAGCTGCCATGAATTATGTTGCCGAGCGCGGTGTAACTTCAGTTCATAACATGCGACATTTTGAAGATGCGTTCGCACGGGCTCATCGTGAAGGTAAATTGAAGACTCGTATTTATGCTGCTATGCCATTGTACGACTGGAAGGTATTGGCTACGAAAATAGAAAAACAGGGTAAAGGGGATAAATGGCTTCGCAGAGGTGGCCTGAAGGAATATGTGGATGGTTCACTGGGTTCCCGTACCGCAGCTTTCTTCAAACCATTTGAGGACACTCCGTTGGATTCCGGTTTTTTTGTGAATAGCCCTCAGGATTTGTATCATCAGATTAAATCTGCCGACAGTGCTGGCCTGCAGGTAATGGTACATGCCATAGGAGATCGTGCTAACCATTCGCTATTAAATATTTTTGAAAGGGTAGCAAAGGAAAACGGTGAGCGTGACAGAAGGTTCCGCATTGAACACGCACAACACATTCATCCGGATGACATCGATCGCTTTGCATCACTCAAAGTAATTCCCAGCATGCAGCCGTATCATGTCATAGATGACGGCCGGTGGGCTGAAAAGCTGATCGGACATGAGCGCGCAAAAACAACCTATGTATTCAGGGCGTTTTTGGACTCGAAAGTAAATCTCGTTTTTGGAAGTGACTGGTATGTGGCGCCGCCAACACCTCTGATGGGAATTTACGCGGCGGTGACAAGAAGAACATTGGACAACAAGAATGATAATGGCTGGATCCCTGAGCAAAAAATAACAGTGGAAGAAGCACTTCGTGCCTATACGATTAATGCTGCTTATGCATCTTTTGAAGAAAATATCAAAGGTTCACTTGAGCCTGGTAAACTTGCAGATTTCGTCGTGCTGGAAAAAGATATTACAACGATTCCAGCTCCGGAGATCAAAGATGTTGCTGTTTTGATGACTGTCGTGGGAGGAAAGGCAGTCTACACAAAGTAAGTACATCACCTCAATTGCAAGGGTGTGCCTGCCGGTAGGCCATAGCCGTCAGGCTAATTTGTTAAGTAATTGATGATGAGGAGGAAAAAAGAGTTTAGTGCGTAGAATCCCGTTTGGGATTCAATGTCTTTCTTCCCATTTTTATATAGTTTTTATTTTTAGAAGG
>JBGSQQ010000042.1:0-261139 GCA_041737945.1 Chryseolinea sp. | reverse complement strand
CGCTCAGAAAGCATGGACAGTTTTGTCATGACGATTTTCAACTTGTCCATTGAAAGCGAGACATAGTCGCCGTGGAAATTTCCGCCGTGGTATACATTCTCCCGTTCATGATCAATAATGGGATTGTCATTCACGGAATTTACCTCGTCTTCAAGCACCTGCTGCACTTCCACCATGGTATCATAAACAGGGCCCAGTATCTGGGGAACACATCGGAGAGAATAATACTCCTGCACTTTATCTGTAAAAACCGCTTCATCGATTCGCCTGTGATAGAGATGATCGGGACGTTTTCTGATCAATTTACTGTCACTCAAAAAATTTCTGATGGCTTCAGCAACTTTCGACTGGCCACGATGGTGTTTGACGTGGTTTAGCTCGAAAGAAAAATGATCATCAAAAGATTTCATCAGTTCATTCGTAATAGCCGACAGAATGATACTACAGCCCAGAAGTGTACGGGCATGGATTATATTTACCATTCCAACGCCGGTCATGGCCGATGTACCATTCATCAATCCCAGACCTTCTCTCAGATGTACTTCAAGGGGAACGATATTACGCGCTGCCATGGCTTCTCTGGCTGGCTTCCAGATACCGTCTACCAGCACTTCACCTTCACCAATCAGGTTTAATGCCAGATGCGCCAGTTGAACCAGGTCGCCGCTTGCGCCCACACCTCCACGTTCATAAATACGGGCTGAAATCTTTTCATTTAGTAAGTCGGTGAGCAGAGTTGCCGCTGACGGATGTATGCCAGAATATCCCCTCATTAAGCTATTCAGCCGTGCCAGCATGGTTGCGCGGGATAAATCCTCCGTCATGGGCTGGCCTGCTCCGGAACTGTGACTTCGAATTAAATTATATTGTAATTGACGCTGATCTTCTTCGCTGATTTTGTACTGCGCCATGGGACCAAGGCCTGTATTTATCCCATATATGATTTTGTGTTGAGAATAGCTTTTTAAAAACAAAAAGTTCCGCTCCACATTTTGCAGTGCACTTTCCTCTAATCCGACCTTCGCTTCCTGGTAGAGTACCTTTTCAAAATCACTAACCGACAGCCTTTCCTGTCCAACTTTAATCATAAGCGTTTAGAAAGTTAAGCTTACCTCTTCAGGTAAAGGGCGCAAAATAGTAAAGTAAGGTAATATTCACACGAATAACCTTTCATAGGGGGGTAATTTGTTTAACCTCAATACCGCCGGTTTTTGAATCAGACCAGGTCGTGTGAAACAAAAGCAGAGAAATGAAAAAGAAAAGATGTCCCAAACAGGGGAGCGGGTGTTGATTACTCCCACTACGTTCTATTTACTCACCAGTATGGACTCCACCATAATGAAGTTGACGTGATCGGGATCGTCGGTATTCAGTTTGAGTTTTCCTTTCACGGTTATCAGATCGTCGACCTGAAACTTTGACTGAGGTTTAGCAAAATTCACTTCCGCAATCGACTCAGGACCAGCACCTCCACAAAAGAAACACTGGCTCATCGGGTACTTTGAAATGACGATGTAGACACCATCCTCCGGCGAGAAGGGTACATAATAGCCTGTAATGGTAATCTCCTTTCCTTCCAGTGCCTTGAGATCGGCCGGGAAGTTTGGATAAAAAAGGTATTCACCAATCTTTTCATAATACTTTGGCTCAAACTTGGTTCTGGCAAAGACGCTCCACATGTCCGTCTTTGTCTGCGCAAAGGAAAGCGAACAGATCATCCAGGCGCTTAAAAATAATGTCAATCGTCTCATCATCCGGTTTTTCAGTTGACCTTCATACTGCTAATTTCCTGCCAATACTTTTGAGATATCCGTTCGGTATGCCTGAATAGCTGGCAGAAGAGCACACAGCAAACCTAGTAACAAACTTCCTCCCAAAATTATCCACTCCTGCCAAAAAAATACAAATCCTGTAATTCCGGCTTTTTCCATTTCCACTAGTGTCGCTGACATCAGGATCAGAACACCGTGTCCAACGATAAGGCCAATCAAACTTCCCAGGAAAGTCAGAATGCCACCTTCCAACAGGATAGTTATAAAAAGTTTAGATCGCGAGGCTCCCATGGATCGCATAATAGCCATGTCGTACCGTCGTTCCTTCAAAGAATTGTAGAGTGCAATAAAAATACTTAGTGCCGAGATGGCAATCAGCACGTAGGCAAAACCCATAAGAATCTCCGCTCCGATCCCTAGTATGGAAAACAATCTGGCTGTTTCGAAAGCCGGTGAAGCGGCCTGCAAGCTGCTTTGCGAGTTAACAAACCTGGGCAGTTGAACGGCACCCAATGGCGACCTGTACTGAATAAGCAGTGACGTTATTTCTTTTATCGAATCATCGGCGGCAACTGATGGCACCAGACGAGAAGGAATGTAAGCGGAGTCTACAGGTTGCTCCTTGATATGACTTTCATCCGCTTCACCTCCATCTTCATGCATTTCCCAAATGCTTTCCACATTGGTAAGGATAAGATTATCCAGAACCGTGTTGGACTTCTTTAAAACACTCTTTACAATATACTGGTGCTCGTTATGGGCATGCCCCTCTATGGTCAGCCCATGAGAGCTGACAAACTGATCACCAGGTTTAAGGGTAGTCATCTCCTGAACGTTCGCGCCGATGGTTACTTCCAGGTTATATGTCCACCAGTCACCCTGTTCAAGTTCAGCCTTGTAGAGATCTGCATAGTCTTTTGTTGTACCAATAATGCGGTAGGACTGATAGCTATCTCCCAGCGCTAGTGGGATTGCTTTTTTTACCAGTCTGTTCCGGGATATTTTTTCGGCATCAGCCAGCCTGATGTTGCCGGTTGGAAAATCGATATGAAAAATGTTACACAGTATGAGCTGAAGTGGACTGCCCTTTGCGCCAACCACCAGGTCGATGCCCCGGGCATTCTCAGAAATTTTTTTGATTAGTTGACTATTGACAAGTAGTAAAATTGTTATGACAGCGATACCCAGCGAGAGAAGAAAAATATTGATGGCCGTGTTCAGCGGTCTTGCCTTGAGATAGTTCCATACGAGTATAAACAGCGACATGCGTCAGGCCAGTTGAATTTGGTTGTGAATTTTCGATTTCAGCCGTTGATCGTGTGTTGCCACGATCAGCGTTGAATGACTGTCGCTGGCGGCATCCATTAGCATATGAATGACCCGATCGCAGTTCTTATCATCCAACGCAGAGGTTGGTTCATCCGCGAACAAGATCAAGGGCTTATTGAGTACGGCCCGGGCGATGGCTACGCGCTGTGCCTGTCCCTGGCTCAATTCCGTTACCTTACTTTTTGTTTTGGCTGATAATCCCAAACTGGATAGAACCTCTTCAATTCTTTTGGTATTGACTGGTAATCCCGCGAGGTAGGGCGACATCATCAGGTTTTTCTCAACCGACAGAGCGCTGATCAAATGATTTTTTTGGAAGATAAATCCTATTCGTTGCCCCCGGAATCGATCCAACGCCGCTTCCGAAAGCCCGGTCAGGTCGGTATTATCCACTACGACGGAGCCTGTTTTGTTTCTTAAAAGCCCTCCCATCAAGTGGAGCAAGGTTGTTTTGCCGCTGCCCGATTCCCCCAATAACAAAAAATGCTCCCCTTTCTGAACCGAAAAGTCAGGAAACTGCATACGTGTGTCCCCGGTATAACTGTAGGAGAGTTTTGAAACTGCAATCATAATCTGACACCAAGGTTATCATTTATTTTCAACCGAAAAAATTAGTTGACTTCCCGCAAGCGGAAATCTCCGTTATCAAAAAAAGAGCAATCGATACCACAACTCATCCCAACGTATCTGGTAAGTTGACCTTGTTTATTCTAATCACTCAAATTATCTTCAACTGGATTAAATTGTGACCCGAAAAACTATTCAGTCAGAAGATATTTTATTTATTCAGAATCCTAAGAAAATTTAAAGAAATCTGAACTGCCATGATTTCAAATGTTATCTGTTCACCTGTGTTTTTGTGCCTGCGTAAATACTATTGGGAAAGGAATTAGAGATGCGATCGTTGGGAGTCGATAGAGGGAAGAGGATTATAGAACACTGGAGCCACAGTGCCGTTTGATTAGAATAAAAAAAAGCATCCGATATGAACACAACGTATCTCCTCACTCAAATTGGCTTCGCCGCTGTGACCTTCATTTACTTTGGACTGTTTCTCTTCCACCTCCGCAAGAGTCTGAAATCAACGTCCTTTCAGGAAGAAAGGCAAAAAAGAATCTTCAGGGGTACCACACTTGCCTTAATCAGCTGGGCGATGGTAACTGGCATCCTTTCCCTTTCCGGGTTCTTACGTGATTTCAGTTCTTTTCCACCCAGATTTGTGATCGTATTGGTCGTACCCCTGATTGTAATTATCTGGGCGGTTCGTTCAAGAACCACAAGGGAAATCCTTTTGCATGCTCCGCCCGAGACCATCATCCGATTGCAAAGTTTCAGGATCTTCGTTGAAATCTTGTTGTGGATGCTGTTTGTTGCCAACCTTGCCCCCATTCAAATGACGTTTGAAGGCCGCAATCTGGACATCCTTTCAGGACTTACAGCTCCCGTGATTGCCTTTCTCGTAGCACGAAAGAAACTTTCCAGGTCACTGATAATCCTATGGAATGTCCTCTGCCTGGGATTGCTTGTTAATATTGTGACCACCGCTATACTTTCTCTGCCCACCCCGTTCCGGGTGTTTATGAATGAGCCTGCAAACACTATCGTGGCCGAATTTCCTATAGTCTGGCTTCCTGCGTTGCTTGTTCCCCTGGCATATTGTCTTCACTTTCTTTCCCTGAGGCAACTAATGTTACCTCAAACAAAGCCTTAATCCGCATAACTTCTTTTTTTCAGTATGTCTTTTTAAGTTACTTTGAGAAGAAATAATCCGCTTATGAGAACCCTAATAATTGTGACCCTGCTTTTTTCGGCAATTTCCTGTACCCAGAAGGAGGTAAAGACTTTGGGAAGTGTTGAAAGGATTGATCCTGCGCTCGATGCAATTATCAATTCCGATGCGAAGGTAGAGGTTATAGCTGAAGGCTTTGAATGGAGTGAAGGACCTGTTTGGCTGGCAGACCAGAACATTCTGCTCTTTTCCGATGTGCCAAAAAATACCGTCCACCAATGGTCGGAAGAAAAAGGGCTGGGCGTCTACTTAAAACCGTCTGGCTATACGGGCCCCTCTTCACCTTATTCAAAAGAAGAAGGCTCGAATGGTTTGTTGTTAAGCAATGACGGAAAACTGGTGCTTTGTCAGCACGGCGACCGGAAAGTTGCGCTGATGGATGCGCCGCTGGATGCTCCTGCTTCAAGGTTTGTTTCCCTTGCCGATAACTATGAAGGCAAAAGGCTGAACAGCCCAAATGATGCGGTATTCAGAAGTAATGGCGATTTGTTTTTTACGGACCCTCCATACGGTCTGCCTAAAAATATGGAGGACTCCACAAAAGAGATACCTTTTCAAGGTGTTTATAAAGCTACCGGTGGAGTTTTGACATTGCTCACCGATTCTGTTACCCGCCCCAATGGAATTGCCTTCTTCCCGGGAGAAAAAACATTGTTAGTCGCCAACTCAGATCCATCCAAAGCAATATGGTATGCGTTTGACATACTTGAAAATGATTCGGTCGCGAATGCCAGAGTTTTCTATGATGCCACTGAAAATGCAAAGTCAGAAAAGGGCTTGCCGGACGGACTAAAAATTGACAAACAGGGCAATGTGTTTGCCACAGGTCCCGGTGGTGTATGGATCTTCGATAGTTCCGGAAAGCTGTTGGGTAAAATTAAGATCTCCGAAGCGACATCTAATTGTGCGCTCTCCCCGGACGAGAAAACCCTTTACGTTACTTCTGACATGTACGTCGTGCGGGTTAAATTGAGAGACTAAATGACCATCACGCTTATTGATGCGCTGGGATGGATCGGGTCGTTGTGTGTTCTAGCGGCGTATGGGCTAAATAGCTACCAGCTTCTCAAGTCTAATTCTATCCTGTTTTATTCCCTGAATATTATCGGTGGAATTTTTCTCATTATCTATTCTACTGAAAAAGGAGCCTACGCGAATACTTTTATCAATATTGTCTGGGTAATCATTGCTGTTCCCGCGATACTAAAAGTCCTGATAAAACGAACCTCCGTCTGACATTTATAGAGCTGATTGAACATGCTGAACGTTTTCTGTGGCCTTGATGAAAGATTCTGTTAACATCATCCGGATTCAACGATGGGTAGCCATACTTTCGGTTGTGCTCTTGCTCACAAAGCTGGTAGCATACTATCTGACACATTCCGTTTCTATCCTCACCGATGCCCTCGAAGGAATTGTTAATGTCGTTGCAGGTTTTATTGGCCTGTATAGCCTCATCCTGTCCGCTAAACCCCGTGATGCCGATCATCCCTATGGTCACGGAAAAATTGAGTTTGTCTCCGCCGCACTGGAAGGCAGTATGATTGCCATGGCAGGCGTTCTGATCTTTTATAAATCGATCAGCAACCTTATTACACCTCAGGCATTGCACCAAATTGACTGGGGTATACTACTGATCACTATCACGGCCGTTGCGAATTACCTGGTGGGCACGCTCTGCATTCGCACGGGAAAACGAAACAGTTCAGTTGCCTTAGTCGCCAGTGGTAAACACCTGCAATCTGATACGTACTCCACCATCGGTATTCTGGCAGGTCTGACACTTATCTATTTTACAAAAATTTATTGGCTCGATAGCGTAGTCGCTATGCTGGTAAGCGGACTCATCATGTATACCGCATATACTATCATCCGTCCTTCCATCGGCGGAATCATGGATGAAACGGATCAAACCTTGTTAACAGACATCGTAAAACTTCTCAATGCCAACCGACGCGAAAACTGGGTTGATCTGCACAACCTGAGAGTGATCAAATACGGAAGTATCCTACACCTGGATTGTCACCTCACGGTTCCATGGTATCTCAATGTGCATGAAGCGCATGTCGAAATTGATGAGCTTGCCAGATTGGTGAGAAAAGAATTCGGGGAGTCACTGGAGCTATTTGTACATTCAGATGGCTGCCTGGATTTTTCGTGTAACATCTGCAGCAAACAGGACTGCCCTGAAAGAAAACATACTACTGAAAAGAGAATTGAATGGACGGTGGAGAATATTTCCAGCGACAAAAAACACAATGTCACCACCTAAAGGGAATCAGCCGATTTCAATAACAACGTCATCGGTTAGAGGGTGTCCCACACACGTAAGCACGAATCCTTCTTCCCGCTCCGATTTCGACAGCCCTTCCTCTTCATCCAACTTTACCTTTCCCGATAGAGCTTTGCCCCGGCAAGCAGTACAAAGGCCACTTTGGCAGGAGTAGGGAAGATCTATTCCCTGATCCAACGCTGTTTCGAGAATAGCTTTGTTCGGGGGCACTAAAACTTTGTATTCCTGACCATCGTACCGAATCGTCACTTCACGGGCTTTCTGTTCGCCCACCACTTCAGCAGTCTCTTTTTTGGTGTCTTTGTCGATGGTTCCCTGAACAAAGCTCTCCTTAAATATTTTTTCTTTCGGAATATGCCTGGCTTCCAGCAACGTATCAACGTTCTTCATCATGCCCTCCGGACCGCACATCAGGTACGTTGTTTTTTCTATACCCCAGTCCGGGATTCGTTCAAAAAGTTTACTGAGCATGTCATGATTCAACAAACCAGAATACCCCTGCCAGTTCATCGGAGCGTTATCCAAAATATGAATTACATGCAGTCGCCCTTCGTCTACAGTTTGCAGCCTATCCAGTTCTTTTCTAAAAATGATGGAGTCAATATCACGGTTACAATAGATGAGTGAACATATACTTTCCGGTTCTTCAGACACCATGCTCTTAATAATTGACATGATGGGGGTTATACCGGAACCGCCGGCAAACATGATGATATGCCGTTTATTATTCTTGTTGAAATCTGTGGTAAACTGACCCATCGGCTCCATCACCTTTAGCTTTCCTCCAGCTTTCAGGTTATCGGGCAGCCAGTTAGACATTAATCCATTATCCACACGTTTTACGGTGACGGCCAGATCCTGATCCACAAAGGGCGAAGTACACAACGAGTACGCCCTTCTTACATCTTTCCCCTGAACAGGAGCAATAAGAGTTAAGAATTGACCCGATTTGTACTGAATCTTACCTTCGGCAGGATGATTGAACACGATCGAGATGGCGTCCTTGGTCTCCTGAACGACCTCTTTCACTTCCAGCTCATAGTATTTCGGCCCAATGTGTGTTTCTTCCTTTTTGGGGGACTTATCTGATTTTTTGAAAAAGCTAAATGCCATAATTGAATGATTAAACAATAATTTGGATGTGGCTATGCTCCACACTGATAACACGCAGCCCGATGCTTCTGTTTCAGGCTTCTCTCTTAAACCGGCAATAGAGCTTTACGGCCGAACAAAAGTAGCAAGGAAATAACGCATTGTATCGCACAGTTAATGCTCAACCCATAATTTATCCTGTAATGGCGGTAATCCCTTCATTCGGCACTAAATTTTGGCTTCTTCGGCGAAGGGGTTAATTTTGAGCCTTAACAACCTTCACCGTGCAATTAAATCCACTTACTGCCATTTCGCCCATTGACGGGCGATACTTTGATAGTGTAAAACCCCTCACCCCCTATTTTTCTGAATTCGGCCTGATGCGATACCGGGTTCAGGTCGAGATTGAATACCTGATTGCATTATCGGGCGCCGTGAATGAACTGGTTGACTTTCCCGTGAATAAGCTAGGCGACCTTCGCAAGATTTATAAAAACTTCACAGAAGCACAGGCCACCGAGATCAAGGAAATCGAAAAGATCACCAATCACGATGTCAAAGCAGTTGAATACTTCATCAAGAAGGAATTTGAAAAACTTCATCTGGAAGATTTTAAAGAATTTGTGCACTTCGGTCTTACTTCACAGGATATTAACAACACTTCCATTCCGCTACTTCTAAAGGAGTTTATGGAACATGAGTACATCAGCCTGATAAACACCTTGCTGAGCCGGTTGAATGGATTGGCGAAAGAGTGGAAGGATATTCCCATGCTCGCCCATACCCACGGACAGCCTGCAAGTCCAACGCGACTGGGAAAAGAAATTATGGTATTCGCCGCCCGGGTTGAAAAGCAGTTGACGCAACTCAGGCTTGTCCCTCACAGTGCAAAATTTGGTGGCGCCACCGGAAACCTGAATGCGCACCATGTTGCTTACCCGGCCATCGACTGGAATCAGTTTGCCGATGAATTTTGTCAGCACCTGGGCCTGGTGCGCAGTTATCCCACAACACAGATTGAGCACTATGATAACATGGCGGCTTTGTTTGACAATTTAAAACGGATCAATACAATTCTCATTGACTTCAGCCGGGACATGTGGCAATACATTTCCATGGAGTACTTCAAGCAGAAGATCAAGGAGGGTGAGGTTGGTTCGTCGGCCATGCCGCATAAGGTCAATCCGATAGATTTCGAAAATGCGGAAGGTAACCTGGGATTTGCAAACGCGAACTTTGAATATCTTTCTGCGAAACTTCCTATTTCGCGTCTGCAACGTGATCTGACTGATTCAACCGTGTTGCGAAACATTGGTGTTCCCCTAGCCCACACGTATGTAGCCCTTCAGTCGATTTTAAAAGGGCTTAACAAACTGGAGCTCAACCAGGCTGCGTTACACAGGGACCTTGATAATAACTGGGCTGTTGTTGCCGAGGCCATTCAGACGATTCTAAGAAAAGAAGGTTATCCTAATCCATACGAAGCGCTAAAGGACCTGACGCGAAAAAATGAGAAGATCACGCAGCAGAGCTTGACCACATTTATTGACGGACTAGCCATAAAAGAAGACCTTAAAGAACGCCTGAAGCGCATAACACCTTTCAATTACGTGGGCATCTGACCGCGGACGACCAACGTTGACTTAAAAGGGCTCGTCCTATTTAGATTTTTCAGTTTCAATCCTTCGGATAGACGCGGAGTTGATACAAAACCGAAGTCCTGAAGGCTTTGGTCCATCGGGGAAAACATGACCCAGATGGCCATCGCAGACATTGCACATTACTTCAATTCTGGTCATTCCAAAGCCGAAATCACCTTCATACTTGATTACATTTTCACGTACCGGCTCGGTAAAGCTTGGCCATCCGGTGCCTGATTCAAATTTCTGGCCCGAATCAAACAGTGGTGTACCACAACATCTGCAGGCATACAAACCTGGCTCGTGCGCTTCGCAATACTCGCCCGTAAACGCTCGTTCTGTTCCCTTCTTGCGGGTAATGCGAAATTCATCCGGCGTCAGAATTTTTTGCCACTCCGCTTCCGGTTTTTCTACCCTTTTGTCAGGCTGAAGATTTCCCTTCTTCGCCATATTTAAAACATCTGTCCAATTCATGTTATGAAAACAAATAATACTTCTTTAAGTTTCATACAATTTACTTTTAATCCCTTACAGCGCCCTGACCTGCAATGCAAAAAGAAGAAAATAATACCAGCCAACAGGCCAATGCAATCCGTGCGAAGTTTGAAGAACGTTATCATCAGGAGCCACTGATGGTGCGATCTCCGGGACGTATCAACCTGATCGGCGAACACACAGATTACAACGAAGGGTATGTGATGCCGGCTGCTATTGACCGTGATCTGATCTTTGCTCTTGGTTTTTCGAAAGAACCCCATGGAACGCTGTATGCCCTGAAGCAGGATGAGTCTGTAACCTTTGATGTCACTAATCCAGCAAAACTATCCTCACCACAGTGGCCAAACTATTTATTGGGAGTTATTCGTCAATTTATTGACAAGGGTTATTCGGTCAAACCACTTCACTGTATCATTGGGGGTGATGTACCTACCGGTGCAGGATTATCTTCGTCCGCTGCTCTGGAATGTGGGTTTGCTTTTGCTGTGAATCACCTCCATGGCTTTCATATTCCAAAACTCGAACTGATCCATATGGCTCAGTGGGCAGAGCACAATTACGTAGGTGTAAAGTGTGGAATCATGGATCAGTTCGCCAGCATGATGGGTGTTGAAGGGAACGCCTTTGTACTGGATTGCCGGGATTTATCTTACCATTATTTTCCGCTCAATTTGACCGATTTTTCCATTGTACTTTGTGATACCATGGTAAAACATTCGCTGGCAGATTCTGCCTACAATACGCGAAGGGCAGAGTGCGAAAGCGGGGTTATTTTACTTAAGCAATATTACCCGAAAATAAGAAGCCTTCGGGACGTCACCAGCGGAATGATTGATGCCCATCGCGATCAGTTCGTCGGTAAGGTTTACAATCGGTGTACGTATGTTGTGCAAGAGAATCAACGCGTACTGGATGCAGCCAATGATTTGAAAAACGGAGATCTGAAAGCTTTTGGTAAAAAGATGTATGCATCACACGACGGACTTTCCAGACTTTACGAGGTGAGTTGCGACGAACTTGATTTTTTGGTGGCGGAATCAAAAAAAATTGATGGTGTGATAGGCTCACGTATGATGGGTGGAGGTTTTGGCGGATGCACCATTAACCTCGTTTCAAAAAGCGGGGTTGAGTTCTTCCTTTCAGCTATGGAGGAGAATTTTCGGGCGCGCTTCGGGCATGAGATGAATAGCTATGTCATGCAGCTTAAAGGTGGGACCAGTATTCTGGAACCGGATCGTATGGGTTAGGCTATCTTTTTAGCTGCTTGCAACGGCATATAAATAATACGGCAGAAGTTTGATACTTTCGTACGTCCGCGGCCGGAATCGAGTGCGGAAGGAATTCATAATCCCCCAGGATCTTCAAAAAAGATAAAAATTAACTATCACAACCTTATCCATATGAAAAAATACATTCTTCGCTGTACTTTCGTACTTGTCCCGATTCTTATGATGGCTTCCTGTCAACCCAAATCAGACCAGTCAGATGGCACCTCCGCGGCAGATTCTTCTGCGCAAGTTGCTTCCATCAGCGAATCCCCCTTTGGAACTTTACCCGACGGTACAGCTGTATCGTTGTATTTATTAAAGAACACACTGGGCACTGAAATGTCGGTCATCACGCTGGGTGGAACTATTATTTCCCTGAAGACGGCGGATCGCAATGGTGTTATTGAAGATGTTGTACTGGGATATGATTCGATTGCCGGTTACATCAAGGCTCCCTCCTTTTTTGGCGCGTTAGTCGGTCGATATGGCAATCGTATTGCGAATGCAAAATTTAGCCTGGATGGAAAAACATATACACTTGCCAAGAACAACGGAGAGAATCACCTGCATGGCGGTTTGAAAGGCTTCGACAAAGTGGTCTGGCAGGCAGTGCCTTCCACCACAAATGAAGGCGCCGTGCTGAAACTAACTTACCTGAGTAAAGACATGGAAGAAGGCTATCCCGGAAACCTGTCGGTTGAAGTAACCTATACCCTTACCAATGATAACGAAGTAAAGATTGCCTATCACGCTACTACCGACAAGAAGACAGTAGTCAATTTGACCAACCATAGTTACTTCAACCTGTCGGGTAATACCCGGCGCGATATTCTGGGGCATACCTTATCTTTAGCAGCCTCCAGATTCCTTCCCGTAGATAAAGGTCTGATTCCAACGGGAGAGCTTATGGATGTTAAAGGAACTCCTTTTGACTTCACTACCCCTACCGTGGTAGGATTGCGCATCAACAGCGATCATCCCCAGATTAAAACAGGAATAGGTTATGACCATTGCTGGGTATTTGACAAGGAACCCAATACGCTTGGCCTTGGCGCTACGCTTTATGACTCGATCAGCGGGCGGTACATGGAAATGTTTACCACAGAGCCGGCCACCCAATTTTATTCAGGGAATTTTCTAACGGGGTCCGTAACCGGAAAATTTAACACGGTCTACAATCAGCGCTGGGGTCTTTGTCTTGAAACACAACATTATCCGGATTCTCCCAACCAGCCTGCGTTTCCTACGGTTGTTTTAAATCCCGGGGAGGTATACAAAACGGAGACCGTATACAAGTTTTCGGCCCGGTAGAAATTACCAAGGCTAATTACCACAGGTAAAACAATCGGAAGCAGTCGAAAAATTTCGTCTTTTTCATTGTTTAATTTTAACGGGGATTCTATTTCGATGAGTACACTACAGGCACTACAAGTTCGTGAGGATACACTAACGCAGAAAGAAAAAGATTTTCTCGACGAATATGGCTTTTTAAACCTGGGTCAACTACTATCTGATGCGCAGGTGAACATAATCAACCGGCGAATCCAGGACCTTATGGATGTAGAAGGTGATCGTGCTGGTGCCGAACTCCTGGATTCACCGTACATCAGGCATCCCAAAGAAGCGGGTGCAGACCGGTTGGCCGACCTGGTGAACAAGGGGGAGGTCTTTGATATTTTTTACACGCATCCCCGGGTGCTGGCTGGAATCGCGCATGTGTTGGGAAATGAAATAAAACTTTCGTCTCTGAATTACCGTGCTGCCAAACCCGGAATGGGCTTGCAAAAACTCCACGTCGACTGGCATGAAGCGGTAAAGCCGGGTGAATACAAAGTATGCAACTCCATCTGGCTTCTTGATAATTTTTCAAAAGCGAATGGGGCTACGCGTATCGTTCCGGGAACCCATCGCCAGGGTAGTATGCCTCAGGATATCCTTGCGGACCCCTTGGCCTCTCATCCGGAAGAAATTATCATAGAAGCACCGGCAGGCTCTGTATTTATTTTCAATTCGCATGCCTGGCACGGCGGCACAACCAACCTTACCGCTAACAGCCGGCGATCTATCCATAGCTACTTCTGCTGCTCCGATCAGCCTCAACAAGTTGACCAGTCCCGGTACATCACAAAACAAACCCTTCAGCGGTTGTCCCCTGCCGCAATAGAAATACTCGGACTTAATAAGGTTTCACAGTAAGAGCCATTATCGGCTAGTCAATCTCGATAACAATTCTTTTGTAGGAGGCAAGGGGTATGGGTCGTTGATCCATTACGCGAAGAATGACGTGAATGGTTTTACCCTTCGCTGTAGGTGGTATCTCCAAAAAACACTTTTTCTTATTGGGATTCTTAATGATAACACGCTCCCCGAATGTCCCAGCCTCCTGATACACCATCCATTGATAGGCTAATTTATCGCCATCCGGATCCGTACTACCGGAAGCATTCAGCCGGATTCGTTCACCTGCTTTACCTTTCAGTATCAGGTGCGATTTTCCAAAACTGCCGTTTACTTCCGGTTCAGCATAATGATTGGCCGCGGCAAATGTTTGAGTTGCCCACTTTACCCGGGTTGCAAAATCACGTTGAAAATCGGGGCGCCACCGGAAGACCGTTGCGCGCTGTGAATAGATTTCCGTTCCTGACTGCTCATCAAAAAAAGTATCACTGGCATCCGCGCTGAACTGATCACGTTTAACCGAATAACGTCCACCCCATCCGCCCCAGGAAGGATTTTCCGGACTGTTTAGTCCATTGTGCAGAAAATAAAGGAATGACGGTGAGTCGCCTTCTTTCATCGCGCCAAATGGATTCCTCTTTGCTCCTCCGGTGCTGGCTTTGTCCGGATACATGTCTGCCAGCGGATTCTGACCGATGATATATTTATGAAGCCATTCCTTTGATGTGGTACTCATATCTCCACCCCAAAACATGCCCCGATATCCGGACTCCCATTTGTCACCTCCACGGTCAAGGGCAAGTATCAGCCAAAGCTTAGGAAAATTGTCGATGATCCAGTCATTCGATGAGTCCTGCTTACCAATAAAAAACACACGCAATTTTTTAATGAACAGATTCAATTCGGCATCCGTCCTGGTTTGTTTCACCTTCCAAAGTGCCTGAGCCAAATCACAAGCTCCACCCCAAACCGCGATATACAGCGGACGATCGTCTGCCTTATCAACCTGTTGGATAATCCAATTTGACCCTTCCGTATCCTTGCCTTCGCCGATAAAGTCACTGTAGGGAATATATTCGCTGTTTCCAAAACATCCTTTCTTCACCACTGAATGTAAATAGGAAGCGTCGGGGTATCGTTTATCATGCAACTTCAATGATGTCTGTATGGATCCATACGCATCGATCATTTCGTGAATTATAGGATCCTTCAACACCGGTGGTTCCTTTTCATAGTTTGCGTCGGCATTAGCAATCAGTCCCACAAGGTCAAATTCATTGGCATAAAACAAAAGCCTTACCATCGACTGTTCATCGTCGGGATCCTGCCCAATGTCAGTGGTGACTATTAGTCGAGGTTGTTGAGCAACTGTGTTGAATGACATCAACACAACGAATAAAATAAAAAACGCTCTGATCTTTGTGGACACCATACACATGTAAAAGGAAGTCGGCAGGAAAAGCAAGTTTATATCACCCATTCTACGAATCATTTAACAACAGGGAAAGCCACGATTCTCACCTTTGTACATCCATACGGAATAAGGGTAACTTTTTCTACCACACTGCTAACCTCGCCTTTATAAACACCAGTACGATCCGTGACAGGTTGATGGGCAACGCCGTCTACAATTTTCCAGTTAGGTATTTTACGGGCGGGTGTTGTAATTTCAACCGGGGCGTTTTGAATATTCCAGACAAATTTATCGGTAACCGGGCGGACCTTGACCTCAAACGCTGATGCTGGATTTTTTACTGATTCCAACAACAGGCCATAGTTCCAGTCCGTCGTCGCGTAAACGCTTTTGTAATCCCCTTCGGTTGGCTCATTCGCCGTTTCCCAACGCTCCTCCAGTTTTAGGCCATACACCAGGGGGCCGCGTTCAACGGCGCGTGAATTCTTTCCCCAGTTGGTAGTCGTGACCTCCATCGGAAGGTGCAGGGTAATTTTGTCTTTATCCTTCCAGGTTCCTTTGACCGTAACGATTTGCCCACCCGTATAGGACTTTAGTACTTTTCCATTTACAGAAATTACCCCTTCACGGCACCAGGAGGGTATCCTTAACGTAAGGGGTATGGCAATTTGTTTTGCTAAAGAAAATTCAAATGTGATCGTGTCATCAAATGGATAGTTTGTGATTTCGCGAATGGTCACCTCGTCGTTTCCAACCCGGGTTTTTAGTTCATTGGGACTGTACTCCAGTGCTGCCAATCCGTTGTCTGGCGTAGCATACCACAGGTGCGAAGCGAATTTGGTCCATCCCTGATGCATGTTGGAAGTGCAGCAGGTATACCCGCTACGGAGACCAAAAACATTCGTCATACCCCTTTCAAATGGTAATGAGAAATCGAATACACCCCGTGAGACCTGTACCTGATTCGCGATTTGAAAGTACTGCTTCATGTTGTAATCATCTGTCGTTTGCGTGGGCAAGGCATTGAATGTCATTTTTTCCAACGCATCCATAAACTGAAGGTCACCCGTAATGGCAATAATTTTCTCCAACGAGTACATCGATTCCACAATAGAACACAATTCAATTCCTTGTGTTGGGTCGTTGCCATGGAGGTCTTCATCCCCCGAAAAAATTCCCATAGGCAACCCATGTAAGGTCATCAAATCGTTCCACCCGGTCTTCAATGATTGAAGGTACTTTACGTCCCTGGTGCGCTGATACGTGATAGCCGGTGCTTTCAACGCCATACCCAGATTTACAGCATGACGGCGCATCCAATCTTTGTCCGTCTGATTTGCCGCTGCATTCATCACCCAATCCCGATTACCCAGCCAGGTACTCCACGTGTACGATTGTGATTCAACCAATGCTGCGAGGTCCAACAGGAATTTCTCTTGTGTAATGTTATACAACCATTGAATCATCATCACATTTTCAGCACCTCTTGACGTTGCCCATTCTGTCCATTTCCCCAGCTCACACGTTGAAAGAGCCTTCAACTGGTAGTTGAAATACTTCGTCATAAAAGGAATAACACGCTGATCATGGGTGGCGGTATAGTATTGCTGAAGGACTTTTAACATGACCATTTTTGGCCACCAGTCTTCGCCTGCGGCACAATTTTCAGCCGTCACCTGAACACCTTTTTTCCGTTCCTCTTTTGTAACCGGACCGAAGTATCCGGAAGGGCGCTGATTGTTCAGTGTCCATTCAATGTATTTCAGAACTTTGGCCTTTAGTTTCGGATCATCCAACAGATACGCCAGGGGTACGGCTCCATCCAGCCAGTACGGAGTCTCCTCCCAGCCATCTCCCTTGCCTCCAAGCCAACCGTTGTCATCGCGGAGTTTGCTGTGGATTTCATCCAGGTGGCCGGTAGAACCATCGCGCATGATTTGCAATTGATGGAGTAGCCACCCCGTAGGTTTTATTTCACCCAGGGGAATTTCATAATAAACCTGTTTGCCAACCGAATCAACCGAAAACGGAACCGAAGCCTCTGGGCCGCCCATCAAGGTCAGGGACATTAATGTCAACCCGGCAACTGTCGCAATAAAAAAGTGTCTATCCGTTTTCATCTGAATTCAATTTAAATTGATTGTCGTGGGTGGGTGTGTTAACTGCAGCGGCGCAAAGACGCCAGGGATCGCAAAGCGTGTTGGGTTGACTTCGCGGTTTCTTTGCGTCTTTGCGACTTTGCTGTGAACACTCCCGTGCACAAACCCGCACGGCAGTCAATAGTGGTTTACCCATAGAAGGATCACTGATTAGCCATTTATCATTGACCCTTAACTAGTGTTTCATCTTCACCAACGCTGGGTCATACATTTTCTGGTGAATTTCAAACAGTCGCTGAACTGGCATCTTTATTACTTTCCTGTCGTACGTCATCAGCCCATTGGTTTCAACTTCCACATCCGTCGTCTGTGTATACACGGCCGCCGACAAGCCGCTTTCAATCAACGCATCAAAGCGGTTTATAAACGATTCGTATTTAGCCAGCAGCTCTTCCTTGTTGGCAAAACTCTGATATCCCCAGTTATCTTTTGTCTGCCAGGTATGACCTTCCAACGGAAGCCCTAAACCTCCATACTCACCCAATACAATAATCCGGTCTTTACCATAGAGATCAGGATCCGGCATAACGGGTTCGGGATAATTATGCATATCCAGGATGTGTCCAACGCGATAAAAGTTACCTCCGCTTGCCGTATTTACCAGCCGGGATGGATCGTAGTCCATCGTCCATTTAACAATCTCTTCGGTTTTGAATTGGCCCCACGCTTCGTTGAAAGGGACCCAGACAACGATAGAGGGAAAATTTACCGTAGCATCCATGATCGCCTTCCATTCCGTCTTGAAGATGCTTTCGGATTCCGGGGTACGTTCTTTAGACGTCGCTATCCCCAATATTCCGGGGCGGGAATCCCAACGGTTTCCCATGTCACCACTGGGCATATCCTGCCATACCAATATTCCGATCTTATCACAATGATAGTACCAGCGCGCAGGCTCAACTTTTACGTGTTTACGAATCATGTTGAAGCCCATCTCCTTTGTCTTTTCAATGTCAAAGCGCAAAGCCTCATCCGTCGGCGCTGTGTACAAACCATCAGGCCACCATCCCTGATCGAGCGGACCATACTGAAAAAGAAACGCATTGTTCAGCAACATCCGTTGTATACCTTTTGAATCGGACGCCATTGAAATCTTACGCATGGCAAAATAACTTTTTACCTCATCCACAACCTTTCCTTTTCTAATTACGGCGATACGTAGGTCATACAAGAAAGGCGTTGAAGGAGACCATAACTTCGGATCAGCAATCGCAAGAGCACCGCTTGTCGTCTCTAAGAGTTTTTCGGCTACCATTTTTGTACCATCCCATGCCGATACTTTCAAACGATCACCAGGCAACAAGTTTTTGACTGTTGCCGAAAGCTGCAACGTTTTCCCGTCGATATCTGGTGTTTGTTTTGTTGAAACAATATGGGTTTTAGGGACACCTTCCAACCAAACCGTTTGCCAGATACCCGTAACCGGCGTATACCATATCCCGTGAGGCTTCGTGACCTGCTTTCCGCGCGGCTGCGGCCCTCCGTCAGAAGGATCCCAAACGCTGATTAAAATTTCCTGGGTACCGGATTTCAGGAAAGAGGTGATGTCTACAGTAAAAGGGTCGTACCCGCCGCGATGCCCGCCCGCCTTTTTGCCATTGATGAAAACTTCACACTCCCAGTCCACAGCACCAAAGTGCAACAGGGCTATCTTATTTGTAAAGGACTTTGGGACACTAACGGTACGCCTATACCAAAGTCGGTTATCCTTGCCAACATCCTTTCCTACGCCTGACAACGCAGATTCTATAGGAAATGGGACCAGAATATTACCGTCGAAGGTAGTCGGGATGCTTTCAGTACGGGGCTTCATACTGTATTGCCAAAGGCCATTCAGGTTGACCCAATTTTCGCGGACCAATTGAGGTCGCGGATACTCGGGCAGCGGAATGGCGGGGTTAACATTTGCCGCCCACGGTGTACTGATGCGGCCATCAACCATCTTCCAATTAGATTGTTGGGCAATGGCCGTCGACATTATCAAGGTAAGAACGACAATCACTGAAGTCTTTTTCGCTATTTCATTCATATGTTCAGTTTGTTATAGGTTGACAAAAGATGCCTGACGCATGACTTAAAAGGAGTTATGCCGTGCACGAAACTAACATTTCGCTGTCAATAGGCTAGCGTGCTGACACGAGCGCTTATCTGACAAAGATGCAGTCTACATTTTCAATACCACGCGTTCCCCTTCATCCAATCGAGGCAGCGGTCAAACCAGCGATCGGGAGAAGTTGGGTTTATGAGGCCGAAACCATGCCCTCCTTTCGGGAAAATAAACAGCTCTGAAGGAATTCCGTGTTTGTTTAATGCCTCATAGAACCGTAGGCTGTTTTCCACCATCACAGCTTTATCATCGCCTGCATGAACTATAAAGGCTGGTGGAGTTTCGCGCGTAACCTGCAACTCGTTGGAGTAAAGGTCAATCAATTCTTTCGAGGGAGATGCACCAATAAGATTTGTGCGACTACCCTTATGACCTATATCTTCCTGAAAACTGATTACAGGATACAAAAGAATCATAAAGTCGGGCCGCAAACTTATGTTTTCCGGATTATCAATTAACGCCTTCTGAAAATGGGTACCCGCTGTAGACGCCAGGTGACCTCCGGCAGAAAAACCTGCTATTCCGATTTTAGCCGGATCGATATTCCACTCTTTTGCCCGCTGCCGAACCGTCTTAATCGCTTGCTGAGCATCCTGCAGCGGACCAATGGCTTTATCTTTCATGATCTTGTCGTTGGGCAACCTGTATTTTACCACAAAGGCAGCAATTCCAACCTTGTTGAGTTGTTCCGCAACATCCGTTCCCTCGTGTTTAATGGCATTTATACCGTAACCACCACCGGGACATATGATCACCGCGATTCCATTTGCCTTTTCCTTGGGTGGCAAGTAAACCAACAAAGCAGGCATCGAAATATTGCTGATTCGTACAATGCCATCGTCAGTCCTGCTTTCCTTGTCGGGGCCCGGAATCTCATTGGGAATCTTACCCGGATAGAGTTTCAAAATGTCTTGCGAGTAGCTCACCTTCATGCAGCAACTTAAACTAAATAAAAAAATAATAACGCTTTTCATATACGGGTGTGTGTAGAGTCAAGATCAGTTTGAATTAATGGCGTTCCAATGTAGTAAGAAAGTGCTATGGATGAAAGGTAAAAATTGGAATGTGGAGATCAGAAAACCGAAGGGCGGCGAATGAATTTTAGCGTTGTGTATGCGAACTTCAGGACACCTTTTCCTGAGAGGTTGAGTCGATGAATCGCTGCAGAGATTCATGAAAAACCCTTCGCCCCTCTTCAATAACTTCATTTGCCCGGTAGAATTCGAATACACCACAGAAGTCTCTGGAGATTTCGACCACGATCTGAGGCTTGTACAAGGCAATCATCAATTCAGTAACCCGATCCTGCGTAAGGTCAAAAGACTTCGTCATCAGATCAAAGAAACCAAACATTTCAATTTTGGATTCCGCCTTGCTGTCAATCTTCAGGATTTGTGTCCGAAATGAATCCAGCATCTTTTGATAAGCGGCTTTCTCTTTATTCTCTACTGGAATGGTGTTGTTCGTTGCAGGGGTATTGGCGTTAAGGTTTACCGCTACAACAAGGTCACCTGGATCCGGCTTTATCAGGTCCAGTGGAAGTGGATTTAATACACCGCCGTCAACAAGTTGCGATCTGCCATCAATGACCGGCGTAAATACCGTGGGAATGGCGATAGACGCGCGCAATGCCTTGAACAAGCTTCCGGTCCGGTAGTGAACTTCCCGTTTATTCCTCACGTCGGCTGCAACCGCTGTAAACGGAATCTTCAGGTTCTCTATCTGGTGGTCTCCTATCAAAACTTCAATGGCCTTGAAAACTTTTTCACCTTTCAGGAATCCCTGCGGGGAGAAGGCAAAATCGAATAATTTAAAAACTTCCAGCTTGGTCAGGCTGATGAGCCAATGTTTATACTCCTCCAGGTAGCCGGCACAATAAATACCTCCGACAACGGCACCCATGGAGCAGCCGACAACTTCCTTAATCTGAAATCCTTCCTTTTGAAGTTCTTCAATTACACCTATGTGTGCCATGCCTCTGGCACCACCACTGCCCAATACAAGCCTCACGTTTCTCATTTCGGCACGATTATCTGCAAAGATAATCATTAGACTCTCCACTGTGTAACTTCACTACCGCCGTCCTGCGATTTTTGTACTTTCCATTTCCTGCCTGAAAATCATTCCCTTCACTTCTTCTCCAACGGACTCTTCGTTCTGGTAGTCAAGACCCAAAAAAGAGGCGGCTGTCTTTGCAATTTGCTTTTGGAAATATTGAGCTTCAGTTCTGATCTCGCCGGAAGAAGGGGTATCAGGCCCCAGCACCGCGAACCACGTCTGACCAGACCCGAATGAAAGTCGCCCATGACTTTTCCAGCTATTTTTCGGACCCCGACCCCGTCCATGATCTGTCGTGATCAACAGGGTTGTCTGGTCACAATATTGATCCTGCGATTGGAGCCAGTGCCAAAGCCTTCCAATCATCCTGTCTGTTTGATACGCCGCATGCAGATACTGGTCGTAACGTCCGCCATGGCTATGTTGGTCTGTTTCATCTAAGCTGATAAATACCACCCGGGGACGCTCACGTTTTATATACTCGAACGCATAGTAAAAGGTAAACGCATCGAAACGTGCACCGTGGGGGTTAGGCATTACTTCCTGGAGTTCGTTTAACAGCGCTTCACGTTCAGTAATGTTTCCTTCCGCGATTCCCTTTCCTGCGTTGACAGGAATTCCGGAAGAACTTTCTCGTACAATGGCAGATATTACTTCCCATGTTCCAAACGCCGCAACTTTTCTTTCGAAGCCAGGTTGCTTGTGGATAAATTCCAACACTGTACTGTTTGGATTTTCAACCGGGTCATTTGACTTAATGCGACGATCGACGAATCCAACTAATAACTCACTGTAACCTGGGTAAGAAAACCAATGCGGATTTGAACAATTTACCAGATTGTTGTAGTTCCGGTTGCCATACAACTGCCCCTGCGTTCCTATCACCTTCCAGAAAAATGGCATGAGTTTCTCCCTTCTGATCTCTGAAGATAAATCCCAAAACCTCTCGGTCGCCCACTGATCAGTCACATACTCCTTGTTGAACAATATCATGGAGTCTGCGCCTTGAAAAAGTTCCTGCCACCGGACACCATCTAGTGTAACTATAACTAAATTTTGTGTTCTCAGTTCCTGCGCAGATAGCATACTGTTCACCAGTAAGCAGCACATCAACAAGCATCTCTTAATCATGAACCAATCTCATGATTTGATATGACGTTAGCGTTAGATAAAAATTACGTAAACATTGTTGGATAGTGAAGCTTTCATAAACAACACGCCTGTTTATTCAAGATGGGATAATATGGCCGATCATGAATTACCGGATCCGGTACTTAAGGATAAGCCGTTTGTCTTTCCAGATATCATCCGGGCTAATAATTCTATTCCTGAAGCTGAACCTGACTCCGGCCTGCTGATAACAGGCCTGAACCAGTTCCGAACAAATGTATTTACGGTCCTTTACCCGCTTTCCAATCCTGAACAGTATCCGCATGGCTATACGGATAATCTCCAGGTCGTCGTAGGGCTTGGTCAACTCGTCAATACCAAAACAAAGGCCTTTCTTTATCTCGTCCAGACTCAATTCCGGTTCCAAACGCGCGACTGTAATTTTTCCTTTATACGGTTTATTCTTTCCATGATAGTCCTTCAGGTACTTTGACAAGGGTGCAAAACGGACTCCATAGAGTTTTTCACTTTCCAGAATCAGCATCCTGTCCAAAGCAGCATCGTAGTAGACCATACCGACATGGCTCCAAACGGACTTTGTAAAGTATTGGATGATTTTAGAAAAGGTGTAGTCACCGGAACAAAACACCAGATCACCCGTCTTCAGGTAACTTCTGATGTCATCATATCTCACAACGTTAATCCGGCTGATTTCTTTTCGAGTGATCGGGTCTGCCATACATCAAGCAATTATCTGAACAATTTATTTCGGCAATGGATAATCGGGAGAATCAACACGCGCTTGCCGGAACAAGGCCTCCATTTCTTTTACGACTTCAGGGTGTTCAGACGATACATCGTGATTTTCGGCGTAATCCTTTGACAGGTCGTAGAGTTCTAATGCCGATTTATTTACGCTTCGTTTCACGGCTTTCCAGTTTCCTTTGCGTATAGCCTGATCGAAGCCGCGCTCAAAGAATTCCCAGTAGAGACTTTTGTGCTTTGTCTCATGGCTGTTTTTTTGAATAACATCCAGGAAAGATACCCCATTAATATCCGCCGGTATAGGCTCCCCAATAATTTCGGCAACGGTTGGTAAAAAGTCCCAATTGGCAAGCGGTTCATCGCTGACTTTACGTTGTACACTTTTCCCCCAGGCTATGGCGGGTACCCTGATACCCCCTTCATATAAATCCCGCTTAAAACCCCGAAGGCCCGCAGTACTCTCAAATTGTTTCACATTTCTTCCGCCTTCCTGATGAGGTCCATTATCGGAGGTGAAGAAAACATAGGTCTTTCCATCCAGACCTAATTCCTTTAGCAGACTCATTAGTTTCCCCACATCCAGATCCACCTGCCGGATCATGGCAGCTGTAGCGGCGTTTGGCATGGGCTGAGAAGAATACGTGGTACTCATGCCGGTGCCTTTAACGAAAGGCGTTTCACTAAATATACTCTGCCCGTTAGGTTTTAGGAATGGTGCTATCGCTTCCTTTGTCGGAATAGTCATCTCCGCATGCGGCAGTGTAACGGGCAGGTATAAGAGGAACGGTTCCTTTTGATGGCTTCTGATAAAATTCAATGCGGCGTTAAAAATGTAGGGTGCCGTGTGTTGGGTGGTGTCCATGGGATGTGCAACCGTCTTCCCATTGCGCGTTTCCCACAGATTCTTAACATGAAAATTGTGTGCCTGACGATGATGAAGGTAACCCAGAAACTCATCCCAACCCTGCTTCTCCGGTGAACCGGAATTGTTGTCAAGTCCGAGGCCCCATTTGCCGAACATGCCTGTCACGTATCCCTTTTTCTTTGCCAGTTTCGGTATCGTGATGTCCGAATCGCGCAGTGGTGTTTCCTTGTTACCCCGAATATAGGAGTGACCCATATCCTTACCCGTCATCAACGCACAACGGGAAGGTGCGCAGACCGTGCTGCCGGAATAGAATTGTGTAAACCGGACTCCCTCTGTTGCCATCCGGTCGAGGTTAGGCGTAGGGATGAGCTTTTGCCCATAGCTACCCAAATCGCCATAGCCAAGATCATCCGCCAGAAAGATAATAATATTGACTTTTTCGGTTGATTGAGACAAACAAACCGGCGTGAACCCGAACAAAATAAGAATGATCGCTGCAGCCGTTTTCCTGATCCGGAAGTAATGATTAATAGATGAACCCATAGATTAAGGTGGTTGAGTATTGCCTGTATGATTTTGAATATCCTAAAATAAAAATTGATTACGAAGATAAACCTTCTCTAAAGTCGTCGGTGGTTGCCTGCAGGAGCTTCTTATGGAAGTGTGTGCAGCGTTTAAATTATAGACATCAAAGACCTGATTGTAAATAAAATTCCTTCTGCTTCTTGTCCAGTCCTTCAATGGCATACCGCAACATTGTTCTGGGCATCGTGGGCGCATACTCGTTCAGGAAGTCAAGAAGCATCTTTTTGTTTCTCTTTCCAGCCTCTCGTATCCAACTTCCCGCGGCCTTCTGGATCAGGTCATGTTTGTCATGAACTACTATTTTAGCGATATTAAACGTGTCGTTCAAATCATTTTGTCGTATAAAGTAGTATGTACTCACGATAGCCGTTCTCCTCTCCCATTTATTTTTAGATTTTGCCAGTTTATAAAGAATTTTCCGGGGCTTATCCATTAAGTATCCACCCACAACGTACGGCGCACTGCGGTCAACCATATCCCAATTATCTATTCTGTCGTGCCTGCTGATGTACAGGTCAAACAGTTCCTTCTTTCTTGCTGCCGACGTTTTTTTATCTCTCGCCTGGAAATCCATAATACATACCGCCCCCATCCGTGCTTCATAGTATGAACTTTCAAGTAGTTTTTCGATTTCGTCAGGCGGCATCTCCATAAACTTCTTGGCGGTCGCGAAAAGGCTGGCCATTCGGATACCTATAAATTTATTATCGATGTCGACGTCGGTGAAAAATCGCTTCGCTCGCTCAATCTCCGACGCTACCTGAAGGATCGTCAATTCTTTAATAAACTCTTTAGCCGTCAAAACCAGTTGACCATCCGTTGCGCCGGCTTTCAGATTTTTTTGTATCGTGTTCTTTTTCATCCTCATTTACCTGACAAGCTTCAGCACTTCACCGGTTGGCAGTATGTCCAGATAATCTATTCTCACCAACCGTTTCAGCAACCCATCCAAATACGGCGTGCTCACGGGCCCCCACCCTTCTTCGTCCAGACCATGCAGATTAAAAATAAGCCATCCTCCGGGGCCCGCCAGAAATTTATTTACTTCTTCCTCAACATAGGTATCGCACAATTCCGGTCCATGGCTCCAGCAACCTAACGCGACTGAGCCTGACGTTGCAGGTACCTTGTTTACGCGCGTGTCCTTTAACACCAACCACCCCCCTGTTCTCAGTGCGCGGACTCTGGTTAACGTGAACTCATCCAGTTCAGGCGTTGAGGCATTGAAGGCAAAATTATAAACCGCTTCTTCCGGTTTGTACCCTTCCAGGTGCTGCGCGAAGTAGTTCAGACATTTGTCAATATTTGCCTTTGCTTCCTCCACTGGAATTTCGGTAAGATTGAGATGATCCCAGGTGTGTGGCATGACTTCATGACCACGGCTCTTCAACATATTCCAGTCGTTGAAGTTTCCCATCAATTCCGGCAAAACCCATTTGCCTACCCCTTTGAATTCGGGTAAGTGTCCGGACGCAATTACATTTAAGCAGGCCTTAAGTCCATACTCTGCATGAATTTCGGCAATCCGATAGAAAGATTTTTTAAAACCATCGTCGAAACTCAACGTAAGGATGTGACTCTTACTCCGGCCGGTACAGCTGCCCATCGCAAAACCCAACCCTGCCAACGTCGAAATTTTAATAAACTCAATTCGATTCATAGTTGCTGAGTTTAAAGCCTGTTCATATCCAAACTTTCCCCTTCATCTACCAACCCTATACTTGGTAAAAACTCCGGTAAGGGAATCCTCAAAGATTGCGAGGCCCTCTTCTATTTGTTGTTCGGACACCACCAGGGGTGGAATCCAGCGTATTACATTTCTGTAAGTTCCGCACATCAACAACAAGAGGTTTTTTTGCAGACAGGCACGCTGGACCAATTCTGCACTGGCAGCATCTGGCTTACCATCTGATGTGGTGAATTCCACACCAACCATAATGCCCGGACCTCTGACATCACCCATTGAGGGGAATCGATTCTGGAGTGCCTGTAGCCCATGCGTAAGTTGAACACCTCTCACGGCCGCATTATCTACCAGGCGCTCCTCCAGAATGACGTCGATGGTCGCTGAAGCGGCAGCAATGGGAATTGCACTTCCTCCACCATAGGTTCCTCCGTGTGTGCCCGGTGACCACTTATTCATCACGGTCTCGCTGGACGCAACAGCAGAAATAGGCAGTCCGCTACCCAGTCCTTTCGCCATTACGATGATGTCGGGCGTTACTGCCGCATGTTGAAAACAAAACATCTTACCGGTACGGCCAAAGCCGCTTTGTACTTCATCCAGGATGAGCATGATGCCATGCTGGTCACAGACCTTCCTCAAATGCCGAAGGAATGGAGCCGGAGCCGGAACATATCCTCCCTCTCCCAACACGGGCTCAATGATTATAGCGGCTGTTTCATCCGGTGCTGTCTGACCGTGAAACAGGAGGTCTAATTGTTTAATACAAAAATCTACGGTTGTTTCTTCATCCCACTCATAGTAATAGGAGTACGGGAATGGGGCCACGAATATTCCGGCGGGCAGGGGCTGATACTTGTACCGATAAGCTGTTTTCGACGTTGTCATCGCCATCGCGAGATGCGTCCGGCCATGAAAACCGCCCTGGAAAACGATGATGTGTTGTCTTGCGGTTGCCGCTTTTGCCAATTTCACGGCAGCCTCGGTAGCCTCCGTGCCACTGTTGGCAAAAAAGAAACGATCTATCCCCTCCGGTGTAATTGCGTTCAGCTTATCTGCCAGTCGTATCGCTACTTCCGGAATCACACAATTCATTTGTCCAAAGATCAACTTCCCTGCCTGTTCCTGAACAGCCCGCACCACTTTCGGATGGCAATGTCCGGTACTTACAACTCCAATGCCGGAAGTAAAGTCCATATAACGATTGCCACTCGCATCAAACAAATAAATTCCTTCGCCCCTTACGGGCTTTATTTTCGTTAAGTGGGTCCAAACCGAAGAGAGCAAGTTGATAGAAAGTGATTCTGCCTGCATGAGCATGTTTTCTTTTTGAAATCTATCTCTACCCAATGGAACATAACGGTCCATACCAGGCCTTGTCACCATCCCTGTATTGCACACAACCATCATAACTACCTGGAGCTGGATCATAACGCATGGCCTGTGTGACTCCAATCTCAGAAGTGAAATACCCCAGGATGGTTAGCTGTTTCATCATTTTGAAAAAGTGGGGCTGTTCCTTTTCCTTATTTTCTCTGGAAACTTTATCAAAGTCAGATAAAAGCTCAAACCGTTCCGCTGAAGTGAGGGTAAGAAAATCCTGGCGATACCTTCCCTTTGACTCCCGACGCACGTCTTCTATCCCCGCCATAAATATCTTTTGTTCGCCTTCGCTGTAACAATCAATAATCATCGTTTGCATAAATGCACCTATTTGAGCGGCCTTCGCTCCCGGCGACCGGCTGGATTCCGGAAGGATGGTTTCTCCAATCTCGTCGAGCAACACAAGGTCAGCTTCCGAAAGGAGTGTTGTCCCGTCATTTTTGGAGGCGCATCCCGTGAGGAAGGCATTGGCCCCTATCACCGATCCGCCTAGCATGAGGGCCGTGTATCGGAGCGCCTCCCTCCGATTGATTGTGTTCGGTTGGTCAGTATTCATTTCAAACGCTACAGGTTTCCTTTCTTCCATTGTTCCGCTGCATAGCTTGC
This sequence comes from Chryseolinea sp., assembly GCA_041737945.1. Lineage (GTDB taxonomy): Bacteria > Bacteroidota > Bacteroidia > Cytophagales > Cyclobacteriaceae > Chryseolinea. The sequence goes on along the minus strand of JBGSQQ010000042.1, from coordinate 232,541 downwards.
TGCCCGCGCGGTCAGAGCCATGTATAAAATCGACGGACTTTGGTTTCCTGTGCTCGTCATACAAGCGCCATCTGTGACAAACACATTTTTGCAGTGATGCAGTTGATTCCATTCGTTCAACATGGATGTACCGGCATCTTTTCCCATACGAACTCCACCCATTTCGTGAATATCCAGCCCGGGATTCTGCTGATTATCCACCTTGCTAATATTCTTACATTCCAATATCTCCATCATCGTGCTTGCCTCCTTGTGGAAATCGGCAATCATCTTTTCATCATTCTCATCATAGCTAATATCCGTCACCAGTTGAGGTATTCCCCACGGATCAGTTTTATCCTCGCTGAGATAAACACGATTGGTTGCTTTCGGCACTGTTTCACCTTGCATATACATGTAGACAATCCAGTCGCCCGGCTCACTAAGCTTATGCTTGAAATCAACACCCAGCTGGGGCTCATCGTCCGGAACCTGTTTACGGGCGGGCCTCATCGCACCGACAAAAGTCATATAACCGCCATAAAAGTCAGCATTCCTCTCCTTAAAGTTTTTGAAGTTCGGGATAATCGGTCCCGATGGCAATCGCCCTTTCACATAGGTATCTTCAAAGCCTTCCAGCGTAGCCCAAACGCTTGGGCGGTAGTTGTGAAAGCAAATGTATTTCCCCAAAATATCGTTGTCGTTTCCTAGGCCATTGGGGAAGCGCTTCGATTTTGAGTTGAGTAAAATAAGATTCGTATTCAGTGCCGAGGCGTTGACAAAAATTACGCTTGCCTTGAAAACGATTTCTTCCCGGCTGTTGGCATCAATGACTTTTACTGCATTTGCCCTACCGGTTTTTTCATCATACAGGATCGAATGAACCACTGAAAATGGTCTAAGGGTAAGGTTTCCCGTCTTCTCTGCCCACGGCAATGTGGAAGCATTTGAACTAAAGTATCCACCCAACGGACAACCGCGAACACATAAATTTCTACACTGGCATTTACCCCGACCTTGCTGCAGATGAATTTCTTCAGGCTCACTCAGATGTGCCCACCGTCCCCGGATCATCGTTCTGTCTGAAAAATGTTTGGCCAGTTTTTTCTGCATGTGGGATTCCACACAGTTGAAATCAAAAGGCGGAAGATATTCTCCGTCAGGCATGGATTCGATTCCGTCCTTGGCACCGCATACGCCCACAAATTTTTCAACATGGGCGTACCAGGGCGCGATGTCTTCATAACCCACTGGCCACCCAATACCATACCCGTAGTTTGCGGGCGCCTTGAATTCATTATCGCTCCACCGCTGGCTGGCCCTTCCCCACGTGAGTGACTTGCCTCCCACCTGATAGCCTCTGATCCAATCGAAAGGTTTCTCCTGCACATAGGGATGATCGCTGTCCTGAATGAAAAAGTGAGCCGAACTTTCATCAAACAGCCATGCCTTTGAAGAAATGGGGTTGGCATCGACAAATTCTTTCGTCATTTGTCCGCGATGTGGAAATTCCCAGGGATGTTTGCTCGCTGTGGGATAATCCTCAATGTGTTTCACATCCCGACCCCGCTCCAGTACCAGTGTTTTTAAACCACGTTCACAAAGCTCCTTTGCCGCCCACCCACCAGAGATACCGGAACCAATTACTATCGCATCAAATGAAGTTGCTTCCACCTACGCCGCTGTTAACTATCTGTTATAAAAAGAAAGTAATACTGTAAATTTATAAAACCGATTTATAAGTAAACTATTGATAGTATATTATTGTGTCGAACACGCTATTAATGCTCCATTATGAAAATGTTGATACCATGGTTTGCTTTGAGTTTGTTGGCCTCGTGTGCTGAAAGAACAATGGTTTTGCTTAAACCGGAGAACCTTGTGCCGGAAAGTAGCATAACAATAGAAAACAACAACCTCAGAGTGGTCTTTGTGGATAATGAAGCGATGGGGTCACGGCACCGGGCAGGGTACAACGGAATTGCAGAACTATACCATCGATATCAGGACACAACCATCTTTGTTCCTGAATACGCAGGATTCAATCTGGAACATATTTTCGGAGGTGACAGTCTGGCACAACTCTTTGAACCTCGCAGGCACCCGATGAAACTTTTCCGAAAGGGTGAAAACGAAATCGTATTGTACCAGGATGCCACTCCCCTATCCGGTGTAGAGTCTGTCACTACTTTCAAGGTGAATGGACCCGATTACATCGATATCATTTTTGAATGTGTAATTCGTAACGATCAATTTTTTAAGCATGGCTATGCCGGTTTGTTTTGGGCCAGTTATATCCAGAGGCCGAAAGACAAAAAGATATATTTCCCCGGAAGGGCTGAAGGGCAGCAGGAAACCTCGCTGGTAGCCGCCTATTCAGAAAAACATGGCCAAAACAGCACCCATCGCAGCATAACAGACAAAAACAATTTCTTTTTCGCTCAAAACTTTAATGCTGCGCTAGCCAGTCATTTTTCCACTTACCGGTATACATCTCCATTTTTCTATGGACGCTTTGGAAACATGGCTTTGGCGTTTCTGTTTGAATCGAAGGATGTTATACGCTTCTCACAGTCACCCACAGGGGGCGGACCGGATAGCCCAGCCTGGGATTTTCAGTACCTTATACCCTCTCCAAAGGTTGGGAAGAAGTATTCATTTCGGGCAAGGATGGTTTACAAGCCCTTTGTGAGTGCGACTGATATTGAAAAGGAATACGAACGATGGAGAGACAGTGTCGAGTAATTGATAAATTAGTTTTATGATTTCCAATTTTCAAAAGTACCTTTTACCCGGTTGTTGTTTATTATTATACCTGTCAGCATTCCCCCAATCGCTGAAAAAAGACAGCCCTAATATTCTTCTGATCTATACGGATGATGTAGGTTATGGTGATATTGGCTGTTACGGTGCAACGCTTGCGACACCCCATATCGATAAGCTGGCAAACAACGGTGCCCGATTTACCAACGCACACGCTACTTCTGCAACCTGCACACCTTCCAGGTACTCCTTGTTAACAGGAAGTTATGCGTGGCGGAAACGCGGAACAGGTATTGCCCCGGGAAATGCTTCATTGATTATTCCCACCGACAAAGGAACCTTGCCGGGTATGCTTAAAGCGGCAGGGTATTACACGGGTGTTATCGGTAAGTGGCATCTGGGACTTGGTGGTGAAAATGGACCAGATTGGAATGCAGACATTAAACCCGGTCCCCTCGAAATTGGGTTTGACTACTCGTTTATAATACCCGCAACCGGGGACAGGGTTCCCTGTGTTTATGTTGAAAATCATCGCGTTGTTAATCTCGACCCGAAAGATCCGATACTTGTGAATTATGCCGAGGCCATCCATCCAGATTTCCCTACAGGTAAAAAAAATCCAGAGCTTTTGAAGCTTCATCCCTCCCACGGGCACGATCAAACTATTGTAAATGGTGCAAGCCGGATTGGATATATGACCGGAGGCCAATCAGCGCTGTGGAAAGACGAAGACATGGCAGACGTCATTACGAAAAAGGCTTTGACCTTTATTGAACAAAATAAACGCGATCGGTTCTTCCTCTATTTCTCCACGCATGATATTCATGTTCCAAGAATGCCACATCCCAGATTTGAAGGCAAATCAGGAATGGGCGCACGGGGCGACGCCATCCTGCAACTTGACTGGAGCGTGGGACAAATAATGGAGGCGTTAAAAAAACACAATCTGCTTGAGAACACCTTGATTATTTTCACCAGCGACAACGGGGCAGTTGTTGATGATGGATATAAAGATCAGGCTGTCGAAAAGCTAGGGAGTCATAAACCTTCGGGGCCGTTTCGCGGCGGAAAATACAGTGCCTTTGAAGGTGGGACGCGGGTTCCGTTTATAGTTTCCTGGAAAAACAACGTTACAGCTGGTAAAGTCTCTGATGCCCTGGTCAGTCAAATCGACTTGTATGCTTCGCTGGCTGAACTAACGGGCCAGTCGATTCCTTCCGGAGATGCACCGGACAGCAGGAATTCACTGCATACCCTGCTTAACAAATCCAGCCAGTCCAGAGAATGGGTAGTGGAACAATCAGTTAATTCAACGCTCTCCATTATCAAAGACAACTGGAAATATATTGAATCATCTAATGGCCCAAAAAAGATAAATGAAACCAACATCGAGTTGGGTAATGACAATCAACCGCAGTTGTATAATTTGAACGAAGATATTGGCGAAACCAATAACCGAGCGGCTGAATTCCCTGAAAAAGTTGCAGCCCTTGCGTTGCTCCTGTCTGACATTAGAAAAAGTCAGCGTTAAAGTTAACTTGATAAAAGTCATTGCCTGATGTGATACCTGTCATACCTCATTGACCGGGTTGCGAGTAACTTGCTGTTGAACAATTCAATGACAACAGCCCCTCTTTATGAAATATCTTCTGGCCTTCCTCATCCTTGTGCATGGGGGCATTCATCTAATGGGTTTTGCCAAAGCCTTTGGTTACGGCAACATCACCCAACTTACCAAAGAAATCTCAAAAACAGCCGGAATCTTCTGGATCGCGGCGGCTATTCTTTTTTTGCTGAGCGCGTTTATGCTCCTGTTCAAAAAAGAAACCTGGCCGGTGTTGGCCATCATCGCCGTCATTATATCACAAGTGCTTATCCTTACCGCCTGGAAAGATGCCAGATTCGGAACTATAGCCAACATTCTCATTGTCCTGGTAACAATCCCCGCCTGGAGTTCATTGCGATTTGAATCACTCTTCAGAAAAGATGTCACTTCCCTGCTTTCGAACACAAGCACAGTTGGCAACGATTTGGTAACGGAAGCTGACCTGAATCATTTACCGGAACCTGTTCAGCAATACCTACGAGTCAGTGGCGCGGTAAATAAACCCAAAATCAAAAATGTTAGAATAGTCTTTGATGGCGAAATGCGGGGCAAGGGAAAAGACTGGTTTGCCTTCAGGTCTGTGCAGTACAACTTTTTTGATGAACCCACCAGGCTCTTTTTTATGAAAGCAAAAATGTTTGGGATGCCCGTGTTTGGTTATCATGCCTATAAGGAAAAATCGGCCTCCATGAAAATTAAACTCTTTGGGCTATTTACTGTCATGGAAGCAAAAGGTCCGGAAATGAATAAAGCAGAAACAGTTACTGTTTTCAACGACATGTGCCTTATGGCTCCCGCAACACTCATTGATAAGAGAATTCAATGGGAGGCTATTGACAACCGATCTACCAAAGCCACATTCGTTAACGGGACAAACAAAATTTCCGCCGTGCTTTACTTTAATGAAAACGGACAACTCACCAATTTCACGTCGGACGATCGCCTTGATGTTAATGAACAAAAACAAATCAGGTTTTCTACTCCGGTGAAGAACTACAAACTGATAAAAGGAAGGACTGTTCCCGCATACGGAGAAACAATTTGGCATTACCCTGAAGGAGAATTTGTGTACGGTCAATTTTATCTTTCAGAGATTGATTACAATGTATCGGAATATAAGCCGTGAACAACCTGAATTACCCCTAGGTAATAACAACCACGCCATTCGCTTCATCACCGTACCATTCAACCGTCAGATAATAGACACCGCGTCATTGTTCAACATGACCTTTGCTTGCGTCGTATCCCACACACCAATCCGGCAGTCCAGACGCACAAATAATTACTGCATCCCCGTGGCCTTCACACTACCTGGCAGAACCTGGAAATAATTGTATTTTAGCGTTCGTAATACCAAACCCCATCCGATGAAAACCATTCTGTACTTACTGGCACTGGTAGTATCCGGCGCGATTCTAAACTCCTGTAAGTCGCCCGAATTAAAAAGTTCAAATTGGTATAAAGGCAACCTGCACACGCACACCTACTGGAGCGATGGCGATGAATTTCCGGAGATGGCACTGGATTGGTATAAATCCAACGACTACGACTTTGTTGCCTTATCAGATCATAACACCCTCGCGAAAGACGAGAAGTGGAAGCTGATTTCAAAAAGCCCTATGTATGAAAAAAGCTTTCAAAAATATGTTGAGAAGTTCGGTGAAGAGTGGGTAGTTCAAAAAACAGATACCGGCCGCATTCATGTGAAGCTGAAGACCTATGAAGAATATAGCGGTAAAATGGCGGACGCCGGTTTCCTTATCATTCCATCGGAAGAGATTACCAACAATGTTGGTGGCAAAATCCCGGTTCACATTAATGCAACTAACCTCCAGGAATTTATCGCTCCGTCGAATGCTGCAACAGTAGCAGAAACCATGCAGCTATCCGTAAATGCAGTATTAGAACAACGGGAACGAACGGGGATACCCATGTTTCCGCATATCAATCATCCCAACTTCTACTGGGCAGTGACTCTCGAAGACATGATTAGCCTGAAGGGCGAGCGATTCTTTGAAGTGTACAACGGTCATCCGATGGTCCGGAATTATGGAGATTCCATTCATCTCGGTACCGAAGTCATGTGGGATAAAATAAATATTGCCTACGCGAACCGCAATCAGCCCCTGATGTTTGGACTCGCTACGGATGACAGTCACAATTACCATGAGTTTGGCACAGCATTCAGCAATGCAGGCAGGGGTTGGGTGATGGTACAAGCCGAAAAGCTGGATGCATCATCTCTGATTAATGCCATGGAGGCGGGAAAGTTTTATGCTTCAACTGGTGTGGAATTCAGTATTCTCTCATGTGAGGAAAATGAAATCAAGCTCGAAATAGCGGAAGAAAAAGATGTGACGTACACCATTAATTTTATTGGCGTAAAAAAAGGCGAGAATGATTCAGAAGTAATTGAGTCTGTCAAGGGCACTTCTGCCACATTTAAGATCACGGATGAATACATATTCGTACGCGCAGTCGTAACCTCTAACAAGCAAAAATACAATCCGTTTGAGGAGGGCGATTTTGAAATGGCGTGGACACAGCCAGTAAGCTACAAGTAAAATAATCAGCATTAATCCTCCTTTTATAGGTGCACGTGACGGCGTATTAATCAAACACCTATTGAGCAGCTCGTTTCACTTTTTATTAAATGCCGTTGCCACCGGAACGCCCTTTGCCAGGGTTTGATACACAACACAATAACGTTCTGTTAGTTTAGCCAGCGACTGGAGTTGTTCTGTCGTAGCATCACAATCCAGCAAGAACGAAAGACGAATGGTTTTGAATCCAACCGGCGCCTCCTTTGAGACGCCCAGCGTTCCACGAAAATCCAGGTCACCTTCTGCACTTACCGTTCCGTTGCGAATTTCGACACCTATGGATGTGGATACAGCTCGTAACGTTACACCCGCGCATGCTACCAGAGCCTCCAGCAACATATCACCCGAACAGAGCAGCAAACCACTTCCACCTGTAGCCGGATGAAGTCCCGCTTCCACCACCGCCTTGCCGGTATCAATTTTGCACGAGATCCCCTCACCGATTTCGCCGTTGGCGCGAAGTGTAATAGTCGCCGCCTCCGGATTCTCCCGGTATTTTTCCTTGATAGGATTTTGAATACTCTTTAATTCATCTGAATTCATAGGTTAACGTTTAGTGTCCATGTTCCCATCAGTCGAATTCGTATTTTATATGATCCGGTAACGGCTCTACCGACAGTTTCATCCAGCTTCCATTCATCTTAATAACAACGATGTTATTGTCCTTGTCATAAAAGATCGTCCCATTCTCACTATCCTTCAAGGCCTCATAGTTCACATGCTTCGCACTTTCTTCATAGTACCTTTCATGATCGCCAGGTGGCGGTTCTTTGCTCACATTATCTTTTCCCAGACCTCCCAGGGTAAGGGTGTTCGATAACTTTAATGATCCATAGAAAATAGCTTTATCTCTGCTAAAGAGAAACGAATGCTGCCGTACATCCGATCCAATTCGAAACCAGTTATACGCTAATGCTGAGTGGTTATACTCCGTACCATAGTAGTACATTTCGGCCACTGGCTTTTCATTTTCAACATGCTTGTTTACCAACAACGTTATTCTGGATTTGTCGTCAGTTGCGTAACCCTCAAAAACATGGTATCCCCAGCGCTTCTTGTTCTTCTCAACATCGTTGCCTCTCACCTGGATCATATAAGGGGTGCTTAGAATACCATTGATGGTCGTATACATCGGAGTTAGATTTGTATCAAACCCAAAGTTGTATCCCCTCAAAGTCCATTTGTCCCAGGTGGGATCGATATCCGATCGCAATTCACTCCTGAATTTCTGCGAACCTTTAGAGCCCTCAAAAAGACTGTTATACGTGCTGGCATCCGGCGCACGTTTAGTACGCTGACCGAAAGCAAAGTTGAAGGTCAAGATGAGAATTAACAACAGTAGTCCTCTTTTCATATCAGGTAGTTTTAGTGGATTGTTTGAACGTGCTGGGTGTTCGGCTAATTTAACAAACGTTTGATTCTTCCTTTCTTCTCGTTAGATTTATCTTTCACCCAAACTCAACCATGGAGACCAGTTTAAAAAATCCGAAGAACCTTACTTTACTAAAAGCGGTGTTAGGAATAACACTTGCGCTACTCGCCATACGATTCATTTTTAAGGACGCGTTACCTTACTTTGGATTTCAGGAGGCAACCTTTCGCAACTACTGGAATGTGAAGTGGTGGCTCATCGGGCATATCACCGGCGGACTCCTGGCACTGATTATCGGACCGCTTCAGTTCTGGACCTATTTCAGGAACACATATGTTTCCACGCACCGACTCCTGGGGAGGATATATCTGCTTTCCATTCTGTTCGCTTCCGGATGCGCAGTCTATATTATTTTTGTACTTGACTATGCGCAAGCCTGGAATTGGGCGGTCGCCTTGCTGGGACTCGTGACAGCATGGTTAATCACTTCGTTCATGGCTTACCGCTCTATAAGGAAACGGAGATTTCAAATTCACAAAGAATGGATGATACGAAGTTACATCGTGACGTTTGCATTTGTATCCTTTAGGTTTCTTCAGGAACTACCGTCACTTTTAAATATGAGTGGTGAAGTTTCCAGGGGTGCAACATTCATCTGGCTTTCCTGGTCCGTTCCATTGTTGATTGCCGAAGTAGTCCTTCAATGGGATAAAAAATAGAAGCTCAGGAATCCTGAATGCCACACTATTTTTCCTTCTTCTCCTTTGCTTTTACCTTGTCGAGATTGTTGATCACCCGGAACTTAACGATCTTACTGATTAACGTCAGCGGAAGAGGTTTATCCAGCGGGAATCGTACCGCTCCTTTGGACTGCTCATATGGCGCCAGTTCTTTTTTAAACTCCTCAATTCCAATGGGCGCCGGATAAAATCCAATGTGGTTCTTGAAGGCGCCAAAATGCACCAGGTTACCGTGGAAAACAAAGGTCGGTAAGCCATACTTGATAGCCTCTTCAGCCTTCGGTGCCGCCTTACTGATAGTACCCCGTACGGCTGTCAGCAGTTTTTGGATGTCGTTCGGGAAGCAAGCGATGTAAGCATCGATTGTTTCCACCTGAGGGTTCATTGTCATTGCCATAAGCCTTTAAGTTAAGATGTCATGAAACAAAAATAAAGTCAAGTCTTGTTATCGATGCTGTGTGAACGCGACATTATAGGGGTAAAGTGCGACAAACCTGAATTCAATATCTTTCTGATACAAATTTATACCAACCCGCCTCGAATTCTGCTTCGGTCACATTCAGCACACGTTCCAGATCAACGTAAGAAGTGATTAATTCGGGCAGCTTATCCTTTCCCCAGGTTTCGACGATATATTCAATAAGCGTATAACCGACCAGATATATCTGATTACTCTCATTTAACTTATTTAAATCTGGTTTACTCCTCATGGCATACTTAACGCTAAGGGCATTTATTTCATTGGCCTCATAGGTACAGATAGCCTCCCAAAACCATTGTGGGTATTTCTCCAGGAATTTCTTTTCAAATGCCTTGTCAAAATTCTGCGTGTCGCCGGAAGTAAGTGCACTTTTCTCCTTACTAATAAGAATATTAAGTTGAACACAATGTGTGAACTCATGTACAGCTGTGCTCCGCGGATTGTCTGGAAAAATGCTGTTGTACCAGGTGGTCCACAGGACATGAAATTCCAACGGCCCCCTGCTGGTCCCGGTAACGGTGCCACTTGAAATTCCTGTCGCCTTCATAAAGTCTTTATGGGTAGGGTGGATAAATACGCTGATAACGCCGTGATCGGGATCGTTCAGCTCAGTTCTGATCCGGGCATACTTGTCTTCCAGTGTTTTTCCGACATCTTCCGCCTCACCTTCGTAGATTCCATGGTAAGTGATCATGAAATGATCAGTCTTAACGTGAGCTGATTCATTTTTAACAAGGAAACCCCGTATTGTCTTTGGAACAAAAAAGCCTAAGGTCAGCAGGGCAATGACATACAAAAGTATCTTAAGCTTCTTCATGAGTCCATGAGGAGTGAGTTGGGGTTCACCTTCATCTGTTGTCCGGCGTTGATAAACATTTATCTACCATTTCAAATCAGAGTCCGAGTTTGTCCATTTCATCTTTCTCATAACGGCTGTCTTCAGCAGGATAGCGGAGCTGGTTGTCGAACTTGCCCGACTCTTTCGCCAACGCCCAGATCAGACTTTCTCCAGCCGGAACATTAGCGGGTTGCTTTTGAAAAATGTCATCTTTGAAAGCTTCCTCCGCATCCATTATTTTCCATCCCTTCTCTCTGAACATTTTTATCAGGTCGCCGAGGAACAGAGCCGATGCGAGGTTGTGATGAAGGAGTAAGGTATGATGTACGTGTCGGCCGGTTATTTTGAAAGCAAGACTCTCGTAATAGGTCGCTCTCTCCAGCAGATGTATTAGATAGAAATTTCTAAATCCGTCAACATTGGCTTTGGGGTCAGCACGTAGGCGGTTTCTCAACCTGCTGTCGATATACCAATCAGAGGCATCAATGGTGACATGTCCATTCTGATAGTTCGAAGCCTTCAGCAGGGTTCTGAATGACGTTACCTTTTCCCGGGTATCACCCTCCTTTAAGTAAGGGAACCGAAAAAGTGAGATGTAGTTACTATACGACCTCATCAACGAGTCATTCTTAAAGAAGTCAACTTTGAATTCTTCAAAAGTAACCTTTTTACTATTGTAATTCAGATGTGAAAATGTATGATTGCCGATCCGATGGCCGCGCTCATTCCAACTTTGGAGAAGGTATTGACCCTTTTTATCGACCTTGTTGTTACCGGTAGAAAATAATATCGATTTAACTCCCGCCTCGTCAAGATTACCCAGGAGCATCTCATTCCAACGTTCAAACGCATAACCAGGCATATCGGTCGTAATTCCATCATCAAACGTGAAGCTTAAGGTGGGTTGAGCTCTGGTTTCATGCCCTACGGCACAAAATAATATAAGTAGTATTGCAAATTGCACTTTCATCTTATTGTCAATTTATACTAGACCTTTATCATTTATTGCAATAAAAAGTATCAACTTTAAGGCGGTTCTTTTGAGGAACAAATATCATTGAAAAGACAATGGATTTGTAGTTTAAATTCCGCAGTACCGCATTAAATTTAGAGTCGCAATCGCACGTATGCTTACGCAAATTAACGAATCATGTTCTTAGTTCTGATCGGATTGTTTGGCTTATGGCTCGGCACCAGGTGGGTGATTGCAGGCGCATTGGGCCTTGCCAAGCGCTATAGTCTGTCACACTCATTTGTCGGTTTAGGCATTCTTGCACTAGGTACTGACCTGCCGGAAGTATTTGTATCCCTCAATGCCTCCATTCTTCATCTTAAAGGAATTGAATCGTCTGGAATCATCACTGGAAATGCTATTGGCAGCAGTATCAGTCAGATAACCGTTATTCTGGGTATCGCCGGATTGCTGTTATCTTTCCGCATTGAAAAAAAAGATTTCAATCGCGATGCCTTTTTTCTTTTGTCCTCAATACTACTGCTCTACTTCTTTGGGTTTGATGGTTTTATAAGTCGGTTTGAAGGTGCCGTTCTCATAACAGCCTATTTGGTGTATTACGTTATTCTTTTCCGAGGGGAGCATACAAACGAAGATGATAATGTGACTGGCAAAACACTCACAATACCAGGAATCATTTTCAATCTTATTCTTGGGCTAGGTGTATTGATTTACTCATCACACATTGTAGTAGAAAATGCAATGATGTTAGCAGAACATTGGGGAGTAGCACAATCATTTGTTGGAATAGCCATCATTGGATTGGGGACAAGTCTTCCCGAACTAGCGGTATCGATTGGTGCCGCAATTAACAAGTCGCCAAAAATGACAGTCGGTAATATTGTCGGTAGCAATATTTTTGATGGCCTTATCCCCATTGGGCTTGGCGGAGTGATCAGCACCACAAACATGGAAGACGTCCTTGTCAAATTTGACTTACCTTTCACATTTGCGGTAACGTTGCTAGTGTTATTGTTTCTCCGAACAAAAAGAGGAATTTCCACTTTCGAAGGAATAATTCTAATACTGGTTTATCTCGTCTATATTTACCTAAAGATTACCGTATTCTAAGTGCCGCGATCCCAACGCTTTTGACAAATGAAATCCGAAAAAAAGTACCCGGAATGGAAACAGCGGTTATTTAAAATAATCTTTGAATCAGATACCCGCAACGGACAGGCTTTTGACATTGTTTTGCTGATCCTCATCCTTATCAGCATCCTCGTTGTTATGCTGGAAAGTGTATCTTCTTTAAGAGAAGAGTATGGACAATGGCTGGTCAGGGCGGAGTGGTTCTTAACCATCATTTTTACCATTGAGTTTCTAATGCGGCTAAGCATCGTGAAAGAAAAGCGAAACTACGCATTCAGCTTCTTCGGAATTATTGATCTGCTTTCTATTCTGCCCACCTATCTGGCGTTTCTTATTCCAGGTTCACAATCATTGCTCGTGATCAGAAGTATTCGTTTACTTCGTATTTTTAGAATATTCAAGCTGGGAAGATTTATTGGTGAAAGTCAAAACCTAACCAAGGCACTACGGGCCAGCCAATACAAAATCACTGTTTTTATGATCAGCGTATTGACCGCTGTGATTATATTCGGCACACTCATGTTTCTGGTAGAAGGTCCAGTGCACGGATTTACCAGTATTCCGACGAGTATCTATTGGGCTATTGTGACGATGACCACTGTTGGTTATGGAGACATTGCATCCCAGACACCACTAGGCCAAAGTATTGCGTCGGTGATAATGATTTTAGGTTATGGTATTATTGCCGTACCCACGGGTATTGTTTCAGCGGAAATGGTCCAGCTTAAACAATCTTCCAAAGGTTCGGCTAAAGTCTGCGCACATTGCCTGAAAGAAGGGCATGATGTCGACGCCACCTTTTGCAAATTCTGCGGAGAAAAAATCGATTAGTGCTAATCTATAATTTCAATTTTTATACAGCTCAACTACCGGAGCAATTCGGCCAGCTCGTTTTGCGAAACAATCCGCACCCCTGATTTCGGCAGCCGCCTGGTGAGTTCCCGCCAGTTCGGATCTTTCTTATAAATGCTTTGAAGCATCGTGGAAGCCTTGCTGATTTCTTTACCATTAGCCAACGTGATGGCTGTCCAGTATTGCATTTCAAGGTTGTCAGGAAACAGCTTCATAGCTTTATTGTATTCGTCCAATGCGTTTTTCATTTCATTTATCTCCACATAGTAGTCCCCTTTGTTCATGTGTTCAAAAGCCCGGAATACTTTCAGCAAGCGATCGATTTCTTTAATAGGGTCAACGGCATCGTCTACCCGAAGGTCAATGAGTTTGTCATTCCAAGGGGTTTTTGATGTTTCGGCCGCAAAAACGAGAAGAACAGCGGATTGTTTGCCGCGTAAATCGCCACCCACGTTTTGGGCTTCTTTAAGCACTGCAACCATTCTTTCCGCCAGGGGCAAAGCGCTGTATTCCTTCCAGGCAGCCTCCATCGCCGGAACAACTTTATCGTTTAACATCATGTTTGCCTGAACAGAAAAATTCTCCCCATTAGAATGTCCTGCCATGTCAATACAACTTTTCCCTGTATGCGTTGCTACCCTTCCCAACTTATCGAGAATGGCTACTTGTCTGAAATCTTTACCCGAATCATCGCCCAGCAAAATATCCAACGCTTCCTGCGGAGACTTGCCCTGTTTGAGAAATTCCAGTCCACGCATACCAAATGATTTATTCGTGAATGATTGTGTTGCCACGACACCCACACCAGCTTCGCCCCAGGAAACAACACTTCCCACACTAAACCAGTGGCTTTGTACCGCGACAGCCATCTCCCCGGTTTTCGGGTCCCTCGCTACGATCGAAAAAGTATGTGCTAATGGATCAGCGGGTTGTAGTACTTGAGCAATGCCTGAAAAAGTTATGGCGATTGCAAGGGATAATAAGGATAAACGTTTCATGGTGGTGGGGGAATTGGGAATAATTTATAGGTATAGGGTATAGGGCATGATGGGGCGTGCTAAATTTAGGAGTATAATGGATAGGAGCATCAACTAATCAGCAATTATTCGACATGACCGCACCATACCGTTAAAGGGATTGCCGAATTGTTCGGAAGAGAAAAGATTTCTGTTACCTTTAATCATATGATCAAGATATATCTGCTCTGCCTTTTTGTTTTTGCTGCCGTTTTCGTAGAAGGCCAAAAGAAAACTAAAACGCCTGAAATTGGAACCGTTCAAAACATCGAAAATGACAGCTTGCTACAGGTCGCCGGTTTCCGCTATCTGGTGGAGTCCGTTTCTAAATTACTTTCCCCAAGGAATGTAACAGACGAGCAATTCCAAACCAACGTTCAACGAATAAAAAAACTGAGCGTACCCTTGTACGCCTGCAATCTTTTTATCCCGGGCGATCTGAAAGTCGTCGGCCCTAAGGTGGATGAAAAGGCAATTTTAGCCTATGTTGAAGTTGTGCTGCAACGGGCAAAGGCAGCGGACATCAAGCTGATCACCTGGGGAAGTGGCGGATCCCGCGGTGTTCCCGAAGGGTTCGACCGTACAAAAGCAAAGGAACAATTTATCTACATGGCGAAAAAGGTTGCCGCTGTGGCTGCGAAATATGATATCATACTCGCCCTGGAAAACCTGAACAAAACGGAATGCAATTTTATTAATTCGTTAACCGAAGCACTCGATATCGTAAAGGCCGTAGACCACAAAAACTTCCGCCTCTGTGTCGATATCTATCACATGTTAAAGGAAGGCGAATCCCCTGCTTCAATAAAGGGTACTAAAAAATACGCTGTGTATTGCGAGGTTGCCGAAAAAGAAGGTCGCACACCTCCAGGGGTACACGGAGACGACTTCACACCCTATTTCGCCGCGTTGAAACAAGAAGGTTATTATGGAAAAATAGTAATCGAATGCCGTTGGGAAAACCTGGAAAAGCAAGGCGCCACAGCATACCGGATTCTTCGTGACCAAATTGATAACGGATACAAGTAACTGATGCCTGTCAGGATTACCGAATGATGTAGCCGTTATTAAAAAGATCCGGAAAAACACTATCGTTCCTTCTTATGATGGGCAGATTGTAATGGTGACCGTGGCACATCGGTTAAAATAAACGAAATAACCGTTGATTTAAATTTGCCAATGCCTGCCAGAAAGTTCGAATTATTCATACTTCAGCGATGTCGCAGGATTTGACAACGCAGTCTTTAATGATTGTCCCACCACCAGTATAATAGTAACAACAAACATTACAACCCCCGGTACAACAAACACCGGCCAGCGCAGTGGAACATGATACGCAAAACCCGTCAGCCATTGATTCATTACTATATATGCCACCAAAATCGCCATACCAAATGATGCCAGGAGCAAGGACAGATATTGTCTGCAAAGCATCGTTATTATGTTTATGGTAGTTGCGCCCAATACTTTTCTGATGCCTATCTCCCTGGTTCGTCTCAACGTATAAAATGCCGACAATCCCAATATGCCCAAACAACAAACTACCATTGATACCAGGGCAAATACCCGCATAAGCCTATCTGTAATGATTTCTACCTGATACATATTGGCAATAGATAAATCGAGGAACGAAAAATCAAATACTTCATCCGGGAAGCTTTTCTTCCAGACATGCTCGATGCCTGCAAACGAGTGATCCTTGCTGCCAGCGGAAAACTTCACACCCAACTGATTAAAGACTCCGGGAAACGGATAGATAGCAAGGGGTTCAATTTCGTTTTGCAACGAACGGTGGTGAAAATCACGCACAACTCCTACAATTGTTCCCGTTCGGGCAGAATTATCAAACAAGATGGTCTTGCCCAGCACAGCCTCTGAATCTGACTGATCTAATTTTTTAAGAAGCGTTTCGTTTATCAATACCTCCGTCAGCGAATCATGAAGTACAATATTTCTGCCAGCTATAAGTTTCAGCGAATACGTGGCAAGGAAGTGATCATCCGCCCACCGGTCTCTGACGATAAACTCTTCCCAGCGCCGACGATTATCATACTTGATAAAACCGCCATCTGCTGTAGTCGACATGGGCGCCTGATGATGAAGACTTGCCCGCTCTACACCTGCACTTTTTTCCACTTCATTTCGAAATGCCTGGAGTTTGGAGAGGTCACTCTTAGGCAACTTAATTACAATAACTCTTTCCTTTAAAAATCCCACATCGTTATGAATCAGGTATTCCATCTGGTTCACGATAATCAAACTGCTGATCAGGAAAACCAAAGCGACGGTATACTGAAAAATAATAAGGGAATTTTGAAATAATTGATTCATCCCACCCATCATTACTCCTTTCCCCGAAATCGCCTTAACTGGATCAAAACCGGATAAGACCATGGCTGGATAATAGCCCGCCAACGCGATCAGACCCACAGTAAACAAAAAAAGCCAATAGATTTTCTCCCACGTCATGAACTGCTCCAGTGATAGGTCCACCTGCATCCACCCATTTATAACAGGAAGCAGAAAATAGACTCCCGCCAGTCCAATACAGACAGATAGAACCACGGTAACTCCGGCTTCCGAAATGAATTGCACAAAAAGCCGGGACCTCGAACATCCCATACATTTCCGGATACCAATTTCCCTGGTCCGGTTATGACTCTGAGCAATCGACAGGTTGATGTAGTTTATACATACAATACCCATCAATGCGGCAGCCACACCGGTTAACGCCCATAGAATTACACTATTTATCACACCACCATAGCGCACATCAATGTGCATTTCGCGAAGAGGCTGGAGATAAAATTGCCAGTGACTAAACTCCTTGCCCAGATGACGCTGTACAAAAGGCGGCAATTGCTGGTTGACATCCACCGCATCGGTTCCTTCTCTGAGTTTTACAAACAGCCAGTTATTACTTCCTATCCATGTAAAGTTTTGGTCCTGAAAAGCCGGATTCAGCACCTTAAGCGTAGGAAGTGAAATCAGTACATCAAATTTTAAGTCCGAATTAGACTGTTGATTGGCAATAACTCCGGTAACGATCAGTTCCGCTTTGTTATTGATGGTAAAGGACTGACCTAAGACATTCACCTTGCCAAAATACTTAATGGCCTGCCTTTCAGTGATCACAACACTTAAGGGACGTTTCAATGCAGTAGACTTATCGCCGGAAATAAAACGGTGCTCAAATAATTCAAGGAAATTATTGTCTGCGTAGGCAACAATATTATCTTCCTTGAACTGCTTCCTATAGTCTCTTGCAACCACCGTTACGGTCGGAGCACTATAAAACTTCATGCAGAATGCTGTCTTTTCGATTTGACTGAATCCCGTAGCAAGCGCATCGATCATGGGAAGTGATGAACCCGACTCATGCTCTGTTTTTCCCTCAGGTGTGTGAATATCCAGCACGAGCCGGTAGATCTCGCTGGCTCCATGGTGGTGTGAGTCGGTATCGCTATGAAAATTCACGTACAATAGAATAATCGTACTACACAGAACACCCAATATCAAACCCAACATATTAATCAGCGCAAACCCTTTATGCCGGGTTTGTATTCTGAAGGCTTGTTTAATGTAATTCATGGTTGATCCCAGATGCGTTCTGAATGGAAAATCTATTCATGCAATCAATATGGTTTGGCAAAAATAGTATAGTACTTCACAGGCACTTCCTTATTCACTCAGTCACCTGAATATAAATTTAGTAATGCTGCTATCGAATCCAATATACAATCTATGTAGATTGCCAGAACCCAGATGTATGTGTATTTACCGGTGATCACTTAACTTAGGATCATGAAGCCAATAACCCTACTCTCAACTATTATCCTTTTGTTGCTTTTGAATTGTTCAACTCCGGAAAAGCAGCTTGTCGGTCCATTTTATCCTGAAGTAACTTCACTTTCTTTTATTGAAGGAAAATCCCAATACCTGTCCTCACCCTACGTCACTGCCGGCGATCGGGTCTATATGGTAGGGCATCAGGATGGAAGCTTCCCCGATCTTGGCTGGCACATCGATGGGGAAATGGGCGGCGTGTGGGACCACCCCATTAAACTCCTGGATGGATTTACGGCAAATATCGCCATCCAGGGCAGCCCCGATTTCTTTTGCCTGGATAAAGCCGACAAGTTTGTCAACTATCCGATGGCGAATAGTTTCCATTTTTCATGGGCAAGAGAGGACCTTAAAATTGAACGGCTTCAATTTGTGCCGGATGGCGAAGAAGGTGCAATTGTAGAATTCAGGATTATAAATGTTGGAAAGGAAAGTAAAGAGATCATATTTTCATTCAGCGGTATGACTGACCTCCGACCTACCTGGCTGGGCGAGCGTTCCAATATGATCGATGGTGAGGACGAAATTTCATTTGATGAAAAATTATCCGCTGTGGTTGCAAAAGATAAAAACAACCCATGGTATACCATCTTTGGTTCGTCGTTATCAGCAAACTTCTCGACAGCCAGTGAAAGTTGTTTGCCGGCGGAAAGAAAAGGGTCCGGCAAGAATGCTACCTTATCCTATACGCTCACGATAAAGGCTAACGAGGAAATAACCGTTCCTATTTTCCTGGCGGGCTCATACCAGTCAGAGGCAGCTCTTCGCTCGACGTACGATGTATTGATGAAGCAGGGTAATGAAAAATTGAAACAGAAAATAGATCGTTACAAAAAAATTCAAGACGCCTCACGACTCACCATTCCCGATAAAGGCATTGAACAAATGTATCAGTGGCTGAAGTACAATACGGATTGGATGGTGCGCCATGTTCCCGAACAAGGGGTTGGACTTTCTGCAGGTCTGCCTGATTATCCCTGGTGGTTCGGAGCAGATGCTACGTATGCATTGCAAGGCGTACTGGCAACGGGTGACCATGAACTGGCAAAAAGCACAATTCTGTTACTTCACGAGATATCTAACCGAACCAACGACAACGGCCGCATTATTCACGAAGTGTCAACCAATGGAGCCGTTTTTAACCCAGGAAATATTAATGAAACTGCACAGTTTATTACCCTCGTCCATACCTATTATACCTGGACTGGTGATACGGCATTGGTCAGGTTGCTTTTTCCCGATGTCGTCAAAGGAATAAATTGGTTATTGGAGGAAAAAGATCCCGACGGCAATCAGTATCCGAATGGAAGCGGCATGATGGAAATCCCGGGATTAGAATCGGAGTTGGAGATGATTGACGTTGCCGCATACACCCAACAAGCCCTGGCCAGTGCTGCAGGATTGTCACGAGCGATGCACGAGGATTCGCTTGCAAAAGAATATCAGCAGTCGGCCGATGATCTGAAAGTAAAAATCAATAAAGAGTGGTGGCAGCCTAACGAAAATTCTTTTGGCGATTTCCGAGGAACGCTGGAGGAAGCCATGCCTGTACTCGAGGCCGCCCTTGTCCGTTCCGATACACTTGGAAAGTCGTGGTCTGTAGCCGAACTAAAAAGCACGCAGTCAAGAATGAAAAAGTATCCAACCGGTCAGCGTGTCCCTCATGTCATCTATCACAATTGGGTAGTGAACACACCGCTTGAAACGGGCATAGCTGATAAGGAGAAAGGACAAGCCGCACTAAGAACAAGTAAAACGTACGAAAATCCGTTTGGGGTCTTTGTTACGGGTATCGACAGGACAGAAGAGCCAGACAGCATTGTGCTAAAATCAAGGAAGAAAACTTTTTCGTATACCGGCGCCGTGATGACGCTGCCAACGGGTGTCCAGGCCGTTTCCGCTGCAACGTACGGAAGTCCGGATGAAGCACTGGCGTACATCCACAAGCTTCACCAATCGTTTAGTTATGCTCTTCCCGGATCGATGTATGAAGTATCTCCCGACTTTGGAATGATCACGCAAGCCTGGAACATTTATGGTGTTGCCATTCCCATTGTAAGGCATTTTTTTGGAATTCAACCGATGGCGCACGAGAAGGGCATTCACCTTTCACCCAACATGCCGACAGCATGGAAAGAAGCTTCCCTGGATAATGTAAAAGTTGGTGATAATTCCATCAGTCTTTCTTTCCGTAAGGAAAGTGACCATAAAGAGTATCGCATTCAGCAAACACGCGCCGATTGGGTAATCCAGGTCAACGTAAAGAATGCAAAAAAGGTGATCGTCAATGGTAAGGAAACGGACCTTAAAACGCTTACAAATGACACCCTAAAACTAAGTGGCGAAGAAATAAAGATTGGAATATTTTAGGTCCACAGGCGTTAGCCAGTTCATCTAATTAGTATGTCCAAGTGGTTACCTTCATCGCTGGACGTTTATGACAACGAATTGGTCGTGGCATAAGTGGGTATATTCTAGTATATCTACTGTGGAAAATAATACACAATCATTCTCTTTAGGTCGCCTGCACCGATGCGAATATTCCCCATCTCGCGATTAACAGATCTTCTTAGAAGCGGCGCAAAATTTGCCATCAGTTGGTAAATCAACAAATACTATGAAAAAGCTAAAAATTATGCTGGTAGCACTGATGGCCATCGTGGCGTTAACGATGAACTTCGAGGCGAAGGCTCAGACTAAAGTATGGAGTATTGGACCAGAGGCCGGTGTAAGCTTCTCGAAGTACGGCAAGGATGCATCGTCCAATAATTTTAAACCGGGTGCGATTGGTGGACTGTTCGTAACCTACAGCATCATCAACACATTTGGTGTCACCGCTAAATTTCTTATTCACCAAAAAGGCGCTTCCTTTGAACCGAACGACACAAAACAAACTCTCACGTATGTTGAAATACCCGTCATAGGCCGTTACTTTTTTAATAAGGAAGGAAATGTAAGACCGAACATATTCCTTGGACCTTCCTTCTCATTCCTGACCGGGGTTAAGAACAAAGTGGGCACCAACAATCCTGAAAAAATAGATTCATTCAAAAACGATTATAATACCGTTGATTTGGGCGTGACAACAGGTGCAGGTTGTAACATCCGGATTTACAATGAAACCTACCTGGTGTTGGACGCCCGGTATACACAGGGGATTTCGGATGTGAGCAAGTCGTCTGACAACAAGGTAAACAATCAATCTTTTGCTTTAACTGCAGGCGTCTCATTTGGCTTCTAACGGTTCGCCTGCTTAATCAAGTTAATACATAACAAAAAAAAGGATTGAAGGGCTTTAGAGCCTTTCAATCCTTTTTTGTGACATGCCACTTGGATTGGCTAGTCCTCCTGTCAGGAAGTTGAACAGTTAGCCTTAGTCAAACGGCAGTAACTCTGGCTCCAGATATTCATTCTTCGCTTGCTTCGACCTGAAAATGTCGGTAGTATAATGCTGACTAAGAATTTCTTTAAAGTGAGTTTTCAGTCTCGGATTCCTCGTAATAAAATCAATGAAGTTACCCGTATCGGACTTCAGCATAAAATGATTCACAGCACGGATGGCAGCAATCGTAACCGTCTGATTGTATTTATCCGACGCCCCGAGTGACTCCACAAACCGCCGCAATTGAAAACTGATGTTTTCCGCCGCTTTGTTCACACCGTATTTATAAATATGAATCCAGGCAAGCCGTAAATGCGCATCATGGCTAAAAATCGCCGGATCCATCGAACAGGCCGAAAGCTGGCTTTCAAACTCAATATCGGTTAATTCGTAATGCCTTTCCATGGCTTATTGCTCCAGATCAAAAACGGATTTCCTGGACCAGGGGTTTTCTTTAGGGCCTTTATTAAGAATTTTTTTACTAATCCTGCCGGCAAAAGCAGCACTGGAACGGCAATCACAGCCGGTTTGGTTCAACTAAAAAACTTTCCCTAACTTATGCTAAAGTAACCTACCCAGACATGAAATCTATACAAACCCCAGCCGCAGAATTTGTAGTCAAAAAAATAGACAGGCGTACATTTCTAAAGGCCACGGGCATAACCGCCTCCGGGTTGGTGCTGGGTCTGCAGTGGGCTTGTTCACCTCCAAAATCGGATGCCGTATTTTCACCCAACGTTTATCTGACCATAAATGGCGATGGCTCCGTAGTCATCGTGGCGCACCGCCAGGAAATGGGAACAGGAATCCGAACGGGTTTGCCCATGATCATTGCCGATGAACTCGAGGCGGACTGGGCAAAAGTAAAGCTGGTTCAGGCAGTGGGTGATGAAAAAAAGTACGGCAACCAGAATACTGACGGTTCGTTTTCGGTGCGAATGTTTTTTGAACCGATGCGCAAAGCAGGTGCGCTGGCGCGTATGATGCTGGAGCAGGCAGCAGCCGATAAATGGGGTGCACCTGTAGGTGAATGTAAAGCGCTAAATCATGAAGTGGTGCATGCCAATGGAAAGAAACTTGCCTTTGGCGAGCTGGCGGAAGCCGCTTCAAAACTAACTGCCCCTGCTGACGACGCAATCGTGTTGAAGAAAAAATCGGATTGGAAGTATATCGGAAAGCACATGAACCTTTATGATGTTCCCGATATCATAAAGGGCACCGCCGTGTATGGATTGGATGTGGTAAAACCCGGAATGAAGTACGCCGTGATTCTCCGGTGTCCCGTAGCCGGTGGAAAAGTGAAAACCTTCTCAGACGAAGAAGCAAAAAAGGTTCCGGGGGTTGTAAAAATTTTTGAGATGGCTGCCTCCGGATTCCCAGCCGGATTTGACGCTCCGCAAGGTGGAATAGTGGTGGTGGCTGACACAACGTGGGCGGCAATGAGCGCACGCAAAGTCTTGAATGTGGGATGGGACTATGGCGTGAACGGCGATTATGATTCCGATAGTTATATCAATGATCTACTGAAAAAAGTAAAGCAGAAGGGCGAGGTACGCAGGACCAATGGTTCAATAGATCAGGCAATGGGCAGCGCTTCAAAAATTCTGGAATCAACGTTTGTTACACAACACCTTTCTCATGCGCCAATGGAACCACCCAACGCAACGGCGCTATTTGCGGACGGAAAGTGCGAAATGTGGGCGCCCGTTCAATCTCCCCAATGGATACGCGACAGCGTTGTTGCTGCGCTCAAACTGGACGCCGCCAATGTTACGATCAACGTAACACTACTGGGAGGTGCCTTCGGCAGAAAATCAAAACCGGATTTTGCTGTTGAAGCCGCACTGATCGCCAAAGAAATGAGCGGCACACCCATAAAAGTTACCTGGACACGGGAGGATGACATAGCACACGACTTCTTTCACGCCTGCAGCGTCCAGAACATCCGCGTTGCTTTTGATAAGAACAAAGGCGTAACCGGATGGAACCACCGCAGTGCGTTCCCTCCCATTGGAGGCACTACAAACACCAAGGAAATAACACCAAGCGGAGGCGAACTTCAATTGGGTATGGTCGACTTTCCCTATGCCATTCCCAATATTTCATGCGAAGCCATCGTGTCTCCCGCCAAAACTAGAATAGGTTGGCTTCGATCTGTAAGTAATATACAACACGCCTTCGCTATTGGTTGTATGATGGATGAGATCGCTGCGTACCGCCAGGTAGATCCTGTTAAAAATTTGCTGGAGTTACTGGGACCCGATCGTATGATCCCCTTCAAGGAATACATGGAAGGATTTGAAAACTATGGTGAACCGCTCGACAAGTTCCCCTGGAACACTGCCCGCCTGAGGGGTGTGATCGAATTGGTGGCAGAAAAATCAGGATGGGGCAAAGAACTTCCTAAAGGTCAAGGCCTGGGTATTTGTGCACACAAAAGTTTCCTCACGTATGTGGCCTGTGTTGTACACGTTGCGTTCGACGACGCTGGCAAGATGAGCATCCCGGAAGCACATTACGCGATTGACTGCGGTCAGGTAGTGAATAAAAATTCCGTTCTGAGTCAATTTCAGGGTGGTTTTGTATTTGCCCTTGGCGGCGCCATAAAAGGAAGCATTTCCTTTAAGGAGGGTCGCAGCCAGCAAACGAATTTTGACAAATATTCGGTGGCCCGGATGGGAGACATTCCCACGGAGACGCATGTCCATATCGTTGAAAGCGATGATAGACCCACGGGAGTTGGCGAGCCTCCTGTTCCGCCGGTAGCTCCCGCCCTGGCGAATGCAATATTTGCCGCCACGGGCAAACGATATCGGGAAATGCCGATAAAGCTTGGCTGATTAGTCTCAGCGTTTTATGGAACCCGGACAGATCCCGAATCTCTTCTTAAAAGCGGTGGAGAAGTGGTTGGCATATTTGTATCCCACCAGGGAACTGATCTCATGAACCGTTTGAGGGGTGTGTAATAATTGTTCCCGTGCATACTCCAACCGCTGACCTAATAAAAATTCAAAAACGGTGGTGTTAAAATTTTCACGAAAACCCTTTTTCAGCTTAAATTCATTAATACCAAAACCCCGGGCAATTTCCTTTAGTGTCAGCTCCTTTAAAAAGTTTGTCATAAGGTAGTCGCGGATCGCGTAAAACAAATCACGATTTGAAGAGGGCTGCTTTCCGGAATCGGCACTTTCAAACAGGGTATTTAATTGTAATGCTACCAGCTCATGGACTTTTGCTTCAATCAGGAGTCGTTTCAACGAACCACTCAGCGGACTGTTAAACATTTCATGAAGGGTGTGCATCATAGCAACTGACAGTGCCTGCTCTCCCGGATAAAATAACTTCTGCTCGGATAAACTGTTGCGCAACTTCGCCGACCATGATTCTGATTCACCCAAAAGGCTAACATAATACTCCCGGTCAATTTCAATGTGCACATTGCTTACGTTCTCACCCAGTCCCAATACATATTCATTCTCCGGAATGTACAATTGGTGGAATCTCTGGGTGCTCAACTTAGCGGAGATATTCGCATTGCGGAAATGGGCACCCATTTTACCCTCCAGTGACATACAATGATGCACATAGCTGCCCGTAGGATCTTCATCAAACTGTACATTCACAGGTTGAGCTAGTGTAGCACGGTGCTCATAGATGTTTATGTGATCCATCGTAAGCTTGCGCTCGCGCCAGTACCCAAAGTCAGGATGGTTTCGTTCCGTCAGACTGAAGCCATTCGCTTCACACGACAGCGTAGTATGGAAATTGAACTCAGTAAATCCAATGAGAGGAGCACGTTGCATAAATTCCATTTATCGTAGAGAATGCTCCGTATAACGTACGCTCCCTGATAAGGTTACAACGTGTAAGGTAGTATAAACCATAAAATACCATGAAATCCACACGTTACAACTCTTTTAATCGAATCCACAAAGGCCTTCGTACCATGTTATATGAAACCGCCCTGGCCATGCAACAAGCTGACCTATCGAGAGCGGAAATGGCCGAGCCCATTCTCGAACAGGTAGAAGAGATCCTGTTGTTATTCGAAAGCCATGCGCATAGCGAAGACCACCACTTTAATGAGCCGCTGGAACAAACCAATCCTGAAATAGCCGCCCTGTTTGAGAAAGAACACGAGGAAGATCATCGATTGGGCAACGTACTGCGTCTCTTGCTTGTTTCCTACCGGGGGGCAACGACGGCGGAAGGCAGGTTAGAAAAAGGCAAATTACTTTTCTATGCCTTTAATGAATTCATCGCGTTCAACCTTTACCATATGAACAAGGAGGAAATTGATCTGAATAACACCCTTTGGAAACGGTATACTGATCAGGAAATAAAAGGTATCGAACAGGCCGTTGTGCAAAGCATTCCTCCCGACAAAATGAGCCGTTATGCAAAGTGGATGATCCGTGGAATCAACAACGACGAGCTGCTGCATTGGTTCGGTGAAGTACAGCAATTTGCACCAGCCCCAGTCTTTGAGATGCTTATGGGTATTGCCGAAAAAGAACTTCAAACAGAACGATTCGAGACTCTAGCCGCAGCCTTGAACGCGGACCAAAAGACGATTGATGTCTTTGGATAGAGAGACAACGCACGCGATGTATCCATACTGGGGTACATCGCGTCAAAGGAGGTAATGGGACGATCCCCTGCGCTACTTAGTTTATTGTTGTTGGCCGTCTGAGCCTTCCCTGGGTAACTTGTTCGGCCTTGTTATCAATTCGTTCCGGCTTTAAAATTTTTCTCGAGTGTTGCATCCCCTGTCCCTATGTATTGGGCCACTTTTGGAAAAGGGAATACAGGCCGTGTCATTACTACTTTTCCCTGAACCGTTTTTGAAAGAACGATACGCTCGGGTGCTTTATTATTTTCTACCCAGTCCCGTATCTGATTAACCCAATCGATATTGTCGGGACCGAATCCGCCATTACAGTGTAGTACACCGGGCAATAAGAAAAGGCGTATATACGATTGAAGGTCTTTATCGATTTTTTGCGCGTCTTCATAATGCTGAATGGTTGCATAGGCTGAAAGCGCAGCGTCATTCCACCCATGGTAAATAATCATTTTTCTCTTGTTACTTTTGAAGCCGCTGTAATCCGCTTGAGTTGCATCCAGATAAGAAGATGCGTACGATGTTTCCTCGAAAAACCTCTTAAAATCATATTGACTATAGTCCCATGACGGGTCATTAAAAATCAGGTATTTGTAGATATTTGTTCCAAACATATAATGCAGGCTGGGAAATTTTAAGTCCGGGCTTGTACCGGTGATCCAGGCGTCCCACGACCCCTTCTCGCCTTCCAACCCTAACGGAAATCCAGGATAAATCATTTTGCCGTCAACCGACAAGGGGTTGTACACGGCTTTGATGGCCGTCAGTTGTTGTGTTGTAAAACAAGCTGGCCCCGCCTTGTCATTCGGACACAGCGGTAGTTTGGAGAAATCAAAACTACAGTCACGGGGGTCGTTGAGAATCTTATCCGTCAGTCCGTCGAGTTGATCACATTGTTTCAGCACATGTTCCTGCAGCAACCTTAGATTGTCATTTGAAATGACGGGATTCAATTCCTTTGGATCAGGGTAATTATTCTGGCACCCCTGAATAAACTTGGCACCTATAGCCGGCCAGTTAAAAGCAGGTGCACCGGCAACAATGCCATTAAAATCCTCCGGATAAAATTGAGCTTCAACCATACCTTGTCCGCCTCCGCGGGAACACCCCAAAAAATAGGAATAGGACGGATCGCTACAATACGAAGCACTTATGATCGATTTGGACACAACCGCGGTCCGGTGAATCGCCAGCCGGCCAAAGTTAAGCTGCCGTTCCATGTTGTTATGGGCCCAGTCAGCCGACAATCCATCGCCCTGATGTCCGGTGTCCGTGCCTACCGTTGCATAGCCACTGTTGGTGTACCCCATCAAATTGTTTTGAATACTTCCCACAAACCCACCACCACCCGACATGAGAAATATTCCATTCCATGATTGCGGCAGAAGTAGCTCAAAATTGATTTCCCTGCTTATTCTTCCTGATATCCGGCAGAAGGGAACAGAGATTATCAAGCCTGGCCTCTCCTTGCTACCGAGTGTATCAGCCTTCAACGACTCGACTTTTAAAATGGTAACATCAGGAAGCCGAAGATCTTTCAGCTGGTCACAAGACTTGCAGAGCTTCGTATTCGCTGTGCTTTGGCCTGACAAAAAGGAAGGTGCGAACCCGAACAATAAGGCTATTAGGAAAAGCTTCATTTTCATACTCATGAGAAGGGTTGGTACTGCTGATTGAATGTACCTGATTTTGTTTAAATAGTAAGTTTTAAGCGACCCAATTTTTGCGCGCGGTGGTGCTGCTGTATTGCCTGTTCCCCGTGTAATGCATCAACGACAATAATTGTTCATCGGAGCTCCTTCAACCAGCACCACAACTGGTTCGAGTCACACAACAACAGGACGGTGTACAACCCGATGTCTGTTGTCTTACTTTATCCCGCCGAAAGCGCCGAAACACATATTTTTATGTAGAATCTCGACTCTCTTAAAACCGACCTTTTTCATCAGGTCTAATTGATAGTTCATTGAACGGGGCGAGTCTTCTTTGGCTACATAGTCCAATACTTTTGAACGATATTCCTTCCCCCCGATGCTTTCCAGATAGTCGCCATATCTCTCCCAGGTGTAATTATTCAAAAGCTCCGTGTCCTGCGTTATCAAATCAGAAATCATTAGACAACCAGGGGATTTCAGAAGGCTATAAAGCTTGTGGAATGTTGTCTCCCAGTCCTGGTCATCCCGTAAATAATGTAATACAGCACCGGCGAGAATAATATCAAACTGATTTTCCTCCAATTCAACTTCCCGAATGTCGCCTTGTACAATATTGACTTTATTATTGGTTTCTTTTGATACGCGTTCATAAGCTTTATCCAGCATAGGCTTGCTCAGATCGACCAACGTACAATTCAGGTTGGGGATCTTGGCGAGCATCATTACCGTATAGTTCCCGGCACCACAGCCGATATCCAACAGGTTTATTGCATTGGGAACAATTCTTTTAGAAGCCTCAGTGATAAGCTCCAATGAAATTTTAGCGTCAATGGTTGAGAGTTGGCCGGTGTCAAGATTTGAAAATCGCTCAACGTCATTGTCAAACCTTTCCGTAATTTCCGCTATCGTCGATTTGTTCATGTGCTCTGTGTTGATTGTTTTTTGTTGCTGTACGCATCAGGCGCAGAATAATTAGTACTATGCTTCGTTTTGCTCGTGCAGTTGATTTCATCGCAGAGGAGTTTGCGAAGTTACTGCGATAATATATTGTCGCCTCATCCGTGCCAAATTTATGCCTTGGCCTTTTTACAGACAGGGCTCTATTCAATGCGAACTTTTCCTTTGGCAAAGATCGGATGAATTCCAATTACTCCGTCTTTACAACGACTACAATAAAATCCGGACTCCATTCCGGATTTGGCGTCATCGTTAATATGCGTCTCAATAAAATCAGGAAAACTATATCGCTGTCTTAGCTCATCTACAGCCAGGACACAGTCATAATAAACCCACTCCCGCGTATTATCACTCCAGGACTGTCCACGAAAGGTTTCCTTAATCCCCTTCCCCTTTAGTTCGTTGTCTAAGGCTGCAAGATGCTCACACATTTCTTTGGGTTCTCAATTATTCCTGCTAGCAAGATCACGAGTCTCGGTGGCTATACATCAATTGACTCAATCACTCTTAACATACTTATTTTTGGACCAAAAATCAACGAACCTTCTACCTTAGTCCACATATTTTGCAGGAGAACCCGGGTAGCATTTGCCTCCTCCAGGGTATCAAATTCAAGATCAATGATAACGAAGTGTTCATCATCAACCGGGCGAAAAATGTTGTAACGTTTGACTCCTGATTTTTTTCTATTGATCGGGTCCATGTCAAAAGCTTTTTTCCAACCCTCAAAGTTGGAAATCTTGTGTTCAATCCGTAGCGTTATCATAAGATTTGGAATTAGTAATACCTATTTTAATCACATGAGCAGCATCCACATTCAGTTTCACATAACACTTTTTGAGCTATTCACAAAAATATAAATGGACTGGTCGAAGCAATGTGTGTTATTTTGACGCCCGGAACTTTTGGTTGCAACCATTTGGCAGCATACTCCATTCCTGCTTCTTCACTAACCGAATGACTCAATACCAGCAAAGATGTTTTTTGTCCCATCTGTAAGCCATCTCTTACTCTCTCCACAGTTTCCCATTCCATGGTTTCGCCGCTTAAAATTAAGTCCGGTTTGAATTCCTGAATGGCAGCGATTTGCCTTTTACTATCCATATACCCAAAGGCGAGATAGAGGGTGCTGCAATTCTGATCCAAGTTGCCAACCACCCGAACCGTTGAAATTCCCAATCTTTTTTTAGCATGCGTCACGATAGATTTCAACATCATGGGTTCCGGCAACTTTAGCAGCCTGGGGTTGGCGGCATCAAAGTATTTCTCCCACCCCAGTTTCATCAAATTGCCCATAATAATGCCATCGGGTTTATGAGCGTGCCAATAATCATGAAAGCGCCATATCGCGATCTTGTGTTTGTTTAACAATTCTATTTTATAGCGATAGGCATCATCATTCTGGAGCCAATCCGTTTCATCCTGGTTGTTGTAAAAGGGAGTTTCATGCGCTATAATAAAATTGGCACCAGCTTTAGCCGTTTTCTCAATAACCTCAATCGTCGGGAACATGGTGGTTACGATACCGGTTACCTCCTGGTCCATACTACCGGACCTCAGCTGATCTACAGTGGTGGCAAACGGCGCACCCGGGACTTCTTTAAAAATGATATCGATAACTTGTTTTATCGTATAGGGTTGTGCTAAGTTTCCAGACAAACTTATGTGAGGTAAACTCATCACCATAGAAGTACCGACCAGACCGGTAACTGAAGTTAAGAACTTCCTTCTCCCGCAAGACATATCAAAACCAGTATGCTTCATGATTCGTAGTTTAAACCGCTAATAAATTCTGAATACATCTTTAATCGTCCATTGCCCACCATTCTTCTGCTCTATCCAACTAATTTCGTCAAAAGATAATTCGGTTGGCAATGTATATTGTTTAATTTGATCAAAAATCGTGTCCGTGCATGTAGAATTACGAGGATGCATAAGTGTCAAATGGGGCCGATGCTGTCCCGGCGAGTCAATTACGCCTTTCAAAACACGCTTTCTCAGTTCGTGAAATTGTTTATTCTCTTTTGAGCCCGGCAGCCAAACTCCGTTATGATCCTCAAATCTTTCAACCGGATCAAATTTAATGGTGAGCGGAAAATCCAGCTTCAGCGATTTCAAGTTTTGGACTACTTAGTAAGGCTCAATTTCATATTCCCGGCAAAGCGTCACATGAGCAGAAATCAGCCGACTTTGTAATGGGTTAAATTGTTTCCTGATACTCTCAATTACCCTTTCGGTATCCTTGATGAATAAAGTCAGTTGTCGTCTTGTCTGATTTTGTCCTGGTGAAAGTTCCATAACTCCTCACCAATGCACTAAAGAATAATGTTATTCTTAGGCTGTAATGCAGGAGGCAAATCAGTTTCGCCAAGCATCTCCCGCATATCAATTTCAATCGCCCTGCTCATCTGGGAAATAGGCACATCATTAGCACTTCCTTCAAAAGGATTCTCCGTACTTTCTCCGACTTGCTCCAGAGAAGTATATACCCAGGAAATAAGGACACTGAACGGTATCACCAACCAAACCATATTTCCTTCAAGAACCCCCGTTACACCATCATTAAGTTTTTCAAACTCCTTGAGCATACCAAAGGGCAGCAGAAACGAAAACAAATTGATGAAGAACTTATTGATGGTAGCGAATTGCCTTGGATAGGGGAAGTTCTTAATTCGTTCGCTTTTTCCCTGCTGATCGAGTAAATCCCTGATGGCTTTCTGCATCTCGACAAACTGAATACTGTCGATTTCCTTTTTCTCAAACAGCTCTCTGGTGGTCTTGCTTTGCAGACTGATAAGTTGTGTTGCCCGGTTTCTCGTTGTGAGAATGTATCGCAGCTCGTCGGCTGTTATATACTTTTCCAACTCATTTTCAAGTGACACTTCCTTTTCGGGAATCGAATACACCCTTGACAAGTATTCGGCATTGTAACTTTTGTTTAACGTTTCCCATACCCGACTTTCCCTAAGCTGATAGCGGAGTGCAGTGAGCCAGGCGAAGTGCCGGTAAATAAGTTCCTTTGCCGTTTCTCTATCACCAACAAAGTCGCGACACATCGTGCCCCAGGCCCTACTACTGTTGAGAATTGCACCCCAAATCTGGCGGGCTTCCCAGGTGCGACTGTACGTCTGCGTATTTTTAAAACCAACAATAAAGGCCGTTGCCGTTCCGAGCAATGCCACCACTGTCCAGGGAATCGCTACCCATCTTAACCCAATAACCTCATAGAGTACCGTTGGAATTGTTCCGATGGCTAATAACGAATAGATGTTCCTTCTTGTCCACAACAGGAACTCTCTGAATGTATAGGCCTTACCTGAGTGCATGTAGATCGCTGATTTAGATACTAAATTACCGTACTAAAGATACCCACTAAAACGACTAAGGAAAACTGTTTACCGTCAGCATAGCACAATACTTGCCGGCATCGTGGAGTGATGTAGTCGTTTGACGGACCACCTTCAAGTTCATAGCATGACTTTGCTTAGGGCTACTAAGACTGTTCAGTTTGTTCTCGGTATACAATGAGGCCAAGCCAGATTGACCAGACTATGCTAAGAAACAAAGCAACAATTCCAAAAATTGGAATAAGAGAAATTATGCCAATGGTAAGGCCAATGTAATTCAGTCCCTTCGGTAGCCGGAATCCTTTCAAAGCCGCCAGGCTTAATAGAAGGTACCATAAGCCGCTTGAAATAATTGTAGCCATGGCCAGCATGCCAATTGCACTAGTGATACCCAGTACGCTTTCTGATTTTGACTCCGCGAATTCTGGAGCCTGTGTAGTTGCTATAAGACTGAGTGTGGCATTGGTGAGTAAAAATAAAATGGACAGCACGCCAAACAGCGTTGCGACCCGCATCATCGTCACAGCCTCATTTTTCAGGCGCATGAACAAAACAACAATCAAAACAATGCCACAGGCTGCACTGATAAATTTCAGCGTATCCTGAATAAATATGGGAGTAGGATTGGTAATGGCCAGCTTGACAAACAAATCCTGATTCGAAAGCACGTCAATACCAATGAGAACCACGGCAACATAAATGGTTGCTATTGCCACGGCGGCATTGATAAAGGCCGAGAACGTTCCTGCCCGCTGAATAAAATTCATAAAGTATTCTATTTCTTTTGCGTAGAGAATTCCAGAATAACCGATGCCCAGAAGCTCCTCCCTACCCCATCAACACCCGATCCATGAACACGGTAGGCCTCGTCAAAAATATTCTGAACGCCGGTATTTACCTTGATATTCCTATAAAGAAATTCCAAACGGGTGTTCATTACTGCCCAGCCCGGGGTACCGCCTTGTTGAATACGACTATCTGCCTTGTCACCACTCGATAGCCGCTCCTGTTTACCGGCTGCAATAAACTCCGTGCGCCAGGTAAATGCACTTTTAAATCGCACATCGGCTCCAACTCTTCCAAACATCGGAGGAATCCGGGAAAGCGGCTCATCTCTGGTCGTATTGTCCCCTACAGTGTATGTGATGTTACCAAACGCCGAGAGCCAGCGAACTGGTTCATACTGCAGTGAGAATTCAATTCCCTTTATTGAAGCTTTGTTCACATTTTCTTTTTTGTAAACTTTTGCCCCGTCCAGGCTATCCTGTCCGTTGTACGTGGAGGGTATATTGCTGATCAAGTCTTTCAAATGATTCTGATACACAAAAATTTCAGCCCTCCATTGCTTTAGCTGTGTCCGTATTCCTGCCTGATACTGAAATGATTTTTCCGGAGCCAGGTCATAATTGGGAACTTCGTAACGGTAATCGGCTACGCCAAAACTGGAAACATCATTTACATTTGGCGCCCGGAACCCCGTATTGGCCGATGCCAGTAGTTGAAGTCCCTTTAATACACTGTAGACAACACCTACATTGCCCACCAATGCCTGAGGTTTTACCCTGGTCGTTCCAAAATCCGGGTCGTCGACCGTCAACTGCACCATGTTGTAACGACCACCCAGTGTAAAGTTGAAACGTTTGACGTCCAGGGCATGAACTGAATAAAGTGCCGCGTTGGTATATGTGGTTCCATCCGGATAAAGTCCCCGCGCGGCCGAACTTTCGTTGGTATCCAGGTTGGTGTCATCTGCCGAACTGGTCACATAGTCGTGGTAAACCTCTACGCCCGAAGAAGCTTTCCAGTGTGAAGAAAAATCAGAAACGACTTCAACGCCACCATGATAGGTATCAACCTTATCCCGCTCGGTCCGGAAAATTGCACTGCCTGTCCGTTGCTTTTCTCTTACTTCTAATGAATTCAAATACGCAATGGTGTACCTTACCTGTGAAAATATCTTCGATTGATGTGTCGACGCCAGCCGGATATAGCCCAGGTCGCGCTGCTGTGGATTAAAGTGATAGCGGCTATAACTTCCCGATGCAATCTGGTGATATAATGGAACGTCTTCCTGCACAACGTGCTGCCAGACACCCGTCAAAATCATATTACCAACCTTGGTTCTGGCTTTAATGTCCCACGAAAATTCGTCAAACCCGGTAGGACTTAACGTACCAAGATCCCCACCGGCTTTAACATCTCCTAATTGTTTATACCCTATTCCACCCAGGAAGCCGAAGTTTTCAGAACCAAACTCAAGTTCCGCACGTCCCGCGTATTCCATATCGTGGTTCATATACTGCGCATACAACCTTCCCGTTGTCGTCTGACCACCGTTTGCAAACCCGGGTTCACGAAAAAATAACTGCGCTACGCCTCCAATGGCATCACTCCCGTATTGAACGGAACCCTGTCCGCGCAACACCTCTATACGTTGCAGCGTGGACTGATCGATAGTCACTAAATACTGATTGGGTCCGGAACGAAAGGTGGAATTATTAAACCGTATGCCGTCGGTAAGTATCAACGTGTAATAACCGGTTAGCCCACGAATGAAAGGCGAACCGCCGCCGTGGTTGGTCTTCTGCATCCACACACCGGGCATGGTCGCCATCACATCCGGTGTGTTCAGGGAGGGTAACCGAAGAATCTCCGTTTGTGTCGTCGCCACCACTGCCTCCGCAACGGTTATACTATTGGCTTCCATCCGCTGCGCCGTGATCACTACACCTTCCTTCAGCAGAATGGTGCTATCTGCCACAGCAGGATCCTGAGCCACCACATAGCCACCACTCACCAACCCAAAAAGTATAAGTGTCAAATATCTGAATATCATATCCCAGTCCAACTATCTATTAACTAATATCCATTTTCCAAATTCCATTCCCCCTAGCCTTTAATCATTAACCATCAACCATGGACCATCGACTATGGACCATCGACCATTAACCATTAATCATTAAACATTCACCACTATTCCTCCCCTTCTTCCTCTTCCTCCATTGGCCTGATAAACGCACTCCGCACAGGCGCAGGCATCACACTATCCAACCCCTTTACTGCTTTCCAGATAACCTCGCTGAACTCCAGATCCGGGGCAGCATCCATAACTGCCAGATTAAACCCGGCTGATTTTATGGATATACTACTGACTTTTGTATTCATTTCCCTGATATCGTATTGCGCGGGCATTGCCGTATACGTTGTAACATCCGGTGTCGACGCAAAACACTCCCACATAGGCGTCGCCGCTGCATCATACTGACTCATCGGCGGAAGCCCAAGGATCAATTCCATTGTCCGTAACATGGATGTTGTCGAGTACATCCGGCTTACAACAGCATTTCGCTTCGCAAAGGGACTAATCACAAACGCCGGCGAGCGATGCGCATCAACGTGGTCAGGACCGTTTTGCGCATCATCCTCCAAAATAAAGATAGCTGACTCATTCCAGATCTTACTCTTACTTATATGTTCGACCAGTTGGCCAAGCGCCTGATCATTTTCCGCCACCATGGCACGCGGAGTAGGCATCCCAATGGAAGCTCCAGCCGTATGGTTGTTTGGTAACCGGATCGTGCTCAGTTGGGGAACAGCATCCTTCGCCAGCAGGGAATCAAAATCATATCTCCACCTTTCAAACCGGACCTGATCCGGAATAGAAAGATTATACTCAGGAAAATCCTTGTCGTAATGACCTACAAGTGATGAAAGGGTCGCTTCCCTGTCGGCTATAAATTCTCCATAACTCCTGTAGCTTACTCCCGCCCGTGCACAATAATCCCAGATAAAACCATCCTTTGGATAAGCAATTTCACGCGTACCCTCATAATCATAGTTACCTCCCCGTCCTCCATAGCTGGTTGGCCAGGTCTTCTCTACAAAATCGTTGGCATACCCACCCATCGACCAGTTGTGACCGTCCGCACTTACCTCTGCATTCACATAGAAGTTATCCAGCAATACAAACGCATTCGCCAAGGCATGATGATTCGGCGTAACCCGTTCCGGGAAAAGGCATAAGGTTGAATCACCGTTACCTTTTTCAATATCGCCAAGCACCTGATCATAGGTTCGGTTCTCCTTAATAATATAAAAGACATACTTGATCGGGCTCTTCTCACCAACTGTTCGGGGAATCGGATTTCCGGCCTCACCTTCCGCGAGCTTTTCAACTTCTTTGTTATAGGGTGAATTCTTATAAACAGCATTTGAATACGTAGCTAACGTAGCGGAATCCGGTTCTGCGATGATGCTCAAGGTTCCCTTGAATAGCCCGCCGATGTATTCGGTCTCTTCAGTTCGTTTTATATAAGGGTTCGGACCCTTCGGATTTGGTTTCGACTCACCTCCTTTTCCGTTCGTGACCCATACATTTCCCTTCCATACTTTTACAGATGTGGGGTACCAGTCTGTAGGAATAAAACCAAGTCCCCTTCCATCACCCGGCTCGGATACATCAAAAACAGCCAGACAATTGTTATCGGCATTGGCGATATACAATGTTTTCTCATCTTCCGATAACGCTAAGGCATTGGGTGTACTGCCAGCCAATGTTGTGGGGTAAAGAGCTGTTGCAAAGACTTCAATGACCTTGCGGGAAGCTGTCTCTATTACGGACACTTCGTTGTCATTACCCTGCGCGACAAAAAGATACTTCCCATCTTTTGTCAGTAACATCTCATTCGGATGGCTTCCAACATCAATCGTGGTTACCATCGTTGCCTTTTCCGGATCGACGATGGCAACTTTATTACCACCCCACAACGAAACGTATAGCTGCTTACGATCCGGACTCAACCGGCAGGCATAAGCTTCATGTCCCAGGGATAAACGCTTGAATTTTTTAGAACCCAGTTCAACTATGTATAAAGAATTATCTTCCTTCGTTGTTACAAACAACTTCCCTGCCTCGTTATCCAAGGCTAAACCAGTTAGGGAAATTTTTACGGGCCATGGTTTCCCTATAACAATGGAATCAATCTTCTCTAAACGAGACTGGCTGGTGTTGTAAATCACAATCATGTTGTCATTTCCGCCTGAGGCATATAGCCTACTATCGTCCTTATTGAATTCCAGGCCGTACCACGACTTGCTGATCTCCGCTTCGTCCAGAATAGTCTCTGTCGCAGGATCAATCAGTTGAATGGTCTGTGTGCTTTGTCCATTGTTGGTCACCGCAAGAAATTTTCCGGATGGAGAAAGAACCAGATTCATGGGAAAATCTCCCAAGGGCAAACTCTTACCTGCCGGACTTAACGACCAGCCATTGGGGAGAAGTACACGTCTACCGTCTAATTGAAGGGTTAGTGAGTCAACAACATTGGCTTCCCGTTTATTCGTTTCACACGAGATCCAACCAAAAGAAGCCAGAACAATAACACTGTAATAATGTATATTTTTCATAAAACTGTGAATAATCAACTGGAGACTGCGTTTATTAATGGTCCACTTCCAACCGCTTGTCATCTTCGCGGGCCTTCTTAATCTGATCCGGATCGTCAAGTTTGGGTGACTGCTTCACCCCTTCCCAATCAAATTTTTCATCAAACGGATCCAAGGCTTTCTGGGGATCGAATATGCGTGCATCCACCGGCAGAGCATTGTAAGGCGTGAAATCAGGCTCATCAGTGAAGCAATCGCGCATGTCCGTAACACCGAAATCATATTGATTCAGGTACGGAATACCTAACACATTCCAGAAAGTCTTAAAAATGGAACCGAAACTGTAATGATGATGGCTATTGTAATTTCTCTTCACATAGGGGGATATCACCATCAGCAAACTGCGGTGGGCATCAATGTGATCATTTCCACCCTGTGCATCATCTTCGGTGACGACGATCATCATATTTTTCCATTGTGGCAAGTGACTGAGATATTCTACCACTCTTCCAAGTGCCAGATCATTGTCAGACATATAACTCTCGTTGTAAGGAAATCCGGCAAGCGCTCGCTCCCGTGCACCGTGATCATTCAAGAGCTGCAGCGTTAGTACCGGAGGCAGGTCTTTATTCTGGTTGACGTATTTTTCGTTGATCTCCTTCATGAAAATATCTGTACGGAACTGATCGGGTATCGCCATGTTAAATGTCGGAAACAATCTTGAAGTCCGGTCATACAACGGACCGGGCATAGGGTAGTTAACCAGGTATCGAACACCCCCATATTTAAAAGTTGAGTCCGAAAAACCTCCTGCATCAAACTCAACGCCAAAACCAAAATTATAGAACTCTATTCCATTGCGTTCCAGATGGTCCCACATAGAACCGGCCTCATTATAGTTCTCAGGGAAAATAGCGCCGGCTGCTCCGGTCATCGAAAATTTTCCTGGCGCTTTAGATTCTTCGCGCTGCCTCCTTCCTCCACCATACGAAGCAGGATGAGCTGTTTCCATCCATTGATTCGGATACGTGTTGGTTAACCAAACGTGCCCGTCCGCAGATACATCTGCATCGACATAAAAATTATCACTGATTGCAAACTGCTCCGCCAGCGCCAGGTGATTCGGCATTACAGTAGCATTATCCACGCTCATCGTTTTCTTGCGGTTCGTGAACGACACACCGGCTCCATAACGTGCCAGTGAGGAATCGCCCTTTCCGGAAGTCAGCTGACCGTAGACCTCATCGTATGTTCTGTTCTCCTTTGAAATGAATACGATGTACTTTATCGGAGACTCCTTCTCTTGTGAAAATGCGGGGACCGGATTCTTGTCGGCATGCGCCGCTACCTCCTGGAAAGAGAAATTATTTTCAATAACCGTCTGGCTTAATTCTGTTATAGCAATACTATCAGGAATATTTATCACTGAAACGGTACCAAGCATAAGGGCGCCGATGTAATCCGCTGAGGGGTGATCAAAAGCAGGTTTGAAATTTTTTCCACCATTCGGACCACTGCCATATCCTTTTGCATTAGAAACAATCAATTGTTTTCCGTCCGGCGTGACCTTCAATTTAGAAGGAAACCACCCTGTGGGTATATGCCCGATAACATGTTGCGTTTCAACATCGATTACCCCCACGGCATTAATACCAGCCTCTGCAACGTAGAGCCTTTTCTGATCGGGTGAAATCGCCAAACCAAACGGAATGATACCCCTCAGATTACCCAGACGCTTATCAAGCCGCAGCTCAATATGGCTTACCACGCTGTCCGTATTTATATCGATAACAGAGATGTTATCGTTACTGCCGTTGCTTACATAAACAAACTTATCGGTCGCCACCATTGAATTGGGACTCGACCCTCCCACGGCAGAAATGCCTTCCACTTCCTGTCCTACAAGCACACCGGTCTTCACTTTCGATACTACCTCCGGAATTTCCTTAGTCACGTCAATCCCCCATACTGAAAATGACTCGGGAGCATTTGGATCGCCAAGTCCTTCGAACTCAAGTGTATCGTTCTTTACGCCCTCCCTCATTTCTTTGGAACCATACGCAGAGGCCGGAAACTTCAGAGCGGTTTCGTTTAGTTTCTTTTTATCCAGTGACTTTATATAGCTGTATTCAAACATCCCCACATTAGCCACATAAACGGTTTGTTCATTCGGAGAAAGTGCTATCCCAAAGGGATAACGTCCTGTCTTCACGTTGTGAATTACCTGATTGGTTTTTGTATCGATAACAATCATCCGGAATCCAATCTGATCTACCGCATACAAACGGCTTCCATCCTTATTCAACACCATATCCCCGATATACCCATCGTTGTAGTCTGTATCGTCGAAGGATTTGTTGCAGGCAATTTCGGCCAACTTCTTACCCGTTTGGATCTCAAAAACATAAACCCTGTTTTTTTGCCCACCAGCGACATATACCGTTTTATTGTCGGGGGAAATAGCGAGACCCATAAACACAGCTTCCAACAACCCCTTCTCCGGGTCTAACGTCTCCGGTATTTGCCGTACAATGGGATTGGGTGAATTATAATCGGTGATTATTGAGATGGAAAACGGACCAACACCAGAATTAGAGGTGATGATCGTCCTGCCGTTTGGACTGATCGTTAATCCGAATGGGTGGGGAGCGACGGTAATTTGTTTCCCTGTCGGTGTGATGAACCTTCCATTAGGAATCACGGTTACGCCTTCTCGATTAATGGAAGCATACTGAGTTCCCGCCGGCGCCGTAGCTACCCATGCCCTGGATATATCAGAGCTGTCCTTCTTGCCGCAACTTAGTACACCAATAAGGATAAGAAAAAAAAAGAGCTGTTTCATAGTCGGATTTGCAGATTACGTGAACTGTTTATTTGTTTTGTCTATTTCGGATCAGGATCGTTTGCTATTTTGTGAGGTCTAGAAAGTCTTTTAACCTTCCGTCGGTATCGTACATTCTGAAATTCAGATCACCTTCATGAATGGTCACCGTGAAGTAATGATGACCCCGATAGGTT
This sequence comes from Chryseolinea sp., assembly GCA_041737945.1. GTDB lineage: Bacteria > Bacteroidota > Bacteroidia > Cytophagales > Cyclobacteriaceae > Chryseolinea. Next base: position 191,973 of record JBGSQQ010000042.1, on the reverse strand, counting down.
TTCGCACTAAACCATGCCCGTGAAGGCGCAAAGTCTTCCAGGTTTCCTCCTCCTCCTCCTCCTTGCACGTAAATCACCCCATTCTTCCGGTCAACGAGATTGTCCTTGATAGGCAACGTACGCTGATAGGTATGGAGATGTCCGAAGAAAACCATATCCACACCATACTTTTCATAAAGCGGTACAATTTTGCGGATGGCTTTGTCTCCAAATTCACCATTTCCTTTCCATGAATCACCGTAGTCATCGTCATCCGCCGAATAAGGTGCGTGATGATGCGCAACAAATTTCCACCGGGCTGTCGATTGCTGCAGCTTTTCTTCCAGCCAGGTGTACTGCTTTGCCCCTGGTGCGAATTCTTCAGGCCTGTTACTGTTCAGCATAAAGAACTCTGCATTGCCATACTTGAAAGTATAAAAACCTTCTGGTGATGGTAAGGAGTGGTATTGTGCATACCAATGAAGATCCGCTTCGCCATTGCCTGCAACGGGGAAAACCGGAACCCGGCTGGCAAGTTGCGTTATCCCCTGAAAATATTCATAGTTCCACTCAAATTTATGACCCTCTTTTCCACCATCGGTAAGATCGCCCACGATGACCAGGAAACTTGGTCGTTCATCCCAAACTAATTTACTTACCCGGTCATTAATATGGGGGCGCGCTTCCGTATCTCCGATGACTGCAAAGGAATAGGAACTATTTTCCTTAACCGCCGAAGTAAACGTCAATACGCCGCTCTCCATGGTGGACCCATCCCGGGCTACTGCCCTGATGTTATAGAAATAGGGCGTCTCTGGCAGAAGGTCTTTTAAGGTCACTTCATAAATATTACTCTCCGATTTGGCTGGCGGTTCCCTCTTGATCTGTTGGGAGTTTATTACAACCTTTTTGTCTAATGGAACTTTTGTTCCATATTCTATTACAAAATCTGCAGGCCGGTCGGTTTCCCACACGATGCTGATTGATGTCTGAGTGGCATAATTAAGATAAGGCCCCGCATTGAAATGAAACAGGTTTGGAAAAAGCTTGCCTTCTTCCGTCATGTTCTTAAGCGCGTCGAATGACTTCGTAACTTCGAGTTGATTGAGTGCCCGGGAATGAATCCGTAACATCTTCACCAGGTTACCGAAATCCATAAACGGTTCATTTTTCATGTAGGCCGCCGCCTCCACCTGATGCGATAACCCTTCGTATGACTTCCGCTTTCCAACGGTCGCACCATGTATCTTTTCGCCATTCACAAACAGGTTCATGGTATTTCCCTCATAGGTTGCTACCACATGAAACCAGTAGTTCTTCCAGCCGCGGGATTTGATTTCATGGGTGATCAGCGTAGCAAAGGGATCGTCTGCTGTACGAAGACTGTAAATAATTTTACGCTCATACATTCCCAGAAGCCAGTCTGGCTCTTCAGGAGTTCCCTCACTACGTGAAGCAATCAATGCGCCCACCGGTTTGTTTACGTGGTTTACCAGCCAAAGCTCAACGGAGAAATCTCCCTTTGGAAGTTTTGACCGATCAAGAAAATCTTCAATCCGTTCGGTAGGTTCCTCGCCATGGAAGATCAACGGCGGCGTTTCCAGTCGCAAACTGGTGACCCGGGACAACGGTCCCTTTATACGGTTGCCGGGGTAGTTCTGTGCCTTCTGGCCAAGTGTGTAATCGGGCCAGAACCACCATTCCTGGGCTACAGCAGGGGTGAAAAACAGAACACACAAAAACAATAGATAACTCCGCATGCTTATTTTGATTTAAACATCGGCGCTACTACTTCACCTGCTTTGTCGCCTGTAAAGTTAAAACCTAAAAATTTGGCCAAAGTCTTGGCTATCTGATTCTGGTGAAATTGTGAATTGCCTTTCATTTCGCCCGTTGGAGGAGTATCAGGCCCAAGCACAGCAAACCAGATCTCACCGGCTTCGGCAACTTTCTTACCGTGGTCTTTCCAGGACTTAGCATCAGTGCCCCGGCCATGATCGCTGGTAATCAGCAACGTTGTCTTATCCTTGTACTGCTTATCGGATTGTACATAAGCCCAAAGTTCGGATAAGAACCGGTCTGTGTAATGTGCCGAATTCAGATAGGCGGCATACTCGCCTCCATGGGCAAAATCATCAGTCTCATCAAAAGCAAAGTACATGACCTTTGGCTTATTCTTTTTCATGTACTCAAACCCGTAATAAAAGGTAAGAGCATCCAGACGAACCCCAGGCAGCGGATTAGGTAAACTCAGGATGAGGTTATTTAACATCTTCTCACCTTCTGTGAGATTTGGACCGATGATCGGTGCAACACCCGTACTTACCAAAATGCCGCTTCGTTTATCGTTGATGATATACGGAAATACATCCCACGAGGAAAAGGCCGCCACTTTACCCTTAAATCCCGGTTGGGAATTGATGAACTCCAGCACCGTAACATTGGGATTGTATATTTTGTCATTTGAATTGATCCGTTCATTATCCGCATTGCCGGTAAGAATTTCGCTATAGCCGGGATAGGAAAACCACTGATTGTTGGTGACATCTACTTTACTACCCACTGGCCGGTTTCCATAAAGCTGGCCTTGTGTGGCCACCGTATTCCAGAGAAAAGGAAGCAATGCCTTCCTTCTTTCAGCTAAGTCCGGCCTCCAGTACTTATCCTTCACCAACGGGTCTGGCAATTTGGACTGCTGACGCATAAAGGAAGTGTCGCCGCCGTTGAACACCTCCTGCCAGCGAAAGCCGTCGAGGGTAATAAGAATCACGTTTTCAGTGTTTTGCTTCTGCTGGCCAAAAGATGGAGTTAATGTCAAGGAAAGAAGCAAAACTGAAAGTAGCCTGTTTTTCATTGGAATGTTTTTTTACAGTTCACCAGTAGTCAAACGTTAGCGGAACCAGTAGAGTCAGGTAGCGCCATAAAGCTAATTTAATGCAGCAAAACTGCGTTCGCTAACTACCGAAAATTCCTGACAAAAAAAATAGTCATTTAGGCTTTGTGTAGTATGGCTAAACAATTACCCCTACGGGCAAAGCAAGTATTTACAAAAACTAAACACCTGAAGCAACCTTCAGGTGTTTAGTATAAGTAAGTATTATTTATCCTTAATTATTTGTTTATCCAGATGTCCATATTCAGATCGTCCACTTCAGCACCAAACTGCTGTTGCAGGGCTGCTTTATAGTTCTCTGAATTGTTGTTTGCCTCGGAAAGCGGGTATAACCAACGCTTCGGTATCTTTCCACCATTACCGGTACCAGGACCAACATCAAATACAGGCATGCCTGTTCTGCGATAGTTAAAATACGCTTCCTGACCTGAGTTCTGGAAGAATGCAAGATACTTTTGAGTGAGGATCTGATTCAACCCAGTTGGATTGTTACCCGCATAAACAATTTCAGGCTGATTGAGATAATTCGTCACTGAAGCAACTACTGTAGCAAGAACCTGGTCGGCGTCGGGCTCTGTAATCTCAATCGTCTTCCCATCTTCCACGCCGAAAAACTTCATTGATGCAGTGATTCCATTTCTGTAATACGCTGCTGCATCACCAGTAGCCCAGCCACGGTTGATTCCTTCCGCAATCGTGAAGCACAATTCCGGATAACCCAACTGAAGCCCTGGCTCAGGACCTTTGAAGGAAGAATAGTATCGCTTTTGATTGGCAAATGAATACTCGCCGTTTCCAGCCTTGAATGTCATGTCATCCAGGCTTTCTCCCGATGGGGCTCCTACATAAGCAGCAAAATCTGTAGGTGCCAGACCATCGCTGATCTTCTTCTCTGCAGGGTTCGCCACAACATAGGCCCGTGGATCCTTAAGATTTGCCAGCGTACCCAGCAACGTTTCTGCCATGTTGTACCTCCCTTTATCAAAACCTTTGTTGCCGGGATTCGTCGGGTAAAGGTTGGAGGTACCGTTGTAGATATATTCCATATTATCAGCCAGGCTGTTCATTACCGGGAACTGCGCAGGGTTGTCAATGACTGCTTTAAAACGAGTCTTTACATTAAGTTCTGCATCTGCTTCTTTCTTGCTCAGGCTGATCAACACCCTCAACTTGAAAGTATTCACGGCCTTCTGCCATTTGGTGAGATCGTTGTTGAAATAGAAATCACCCGCCAGCGTAAAATCATTCGCCGCAATCAACTGAGCCAATTCCGTATTGGATTCATCCAGCCACGTTAACACCTGGAGATACAGTTCTTTCTGTGTATCGTAAACCGGCGCAACACCCTCCAAACCTTTCAATGCTTCATTTAGCGGAAGATCACCCACGCGCTGTGACATACGAACATAAAAGTACGCGCGCAAGAATTTACCAATTGACGAATACGGATTTACTGCGCCTGCACCCAATGCAATAGCCTCTTCTTCCATTTTTACCACATTCTTCAATGTCATAAAATTCAGCGTGGCAGAAGCCCAATATTCGTTGGTCCCGTAATAGTTGTAGTTGCTGCACCAGTACTGATTCTGCCTGTGCTCCAATGACCATGGACGTTCGTAAAGGTCATTCAACACCGCGTTCAATACCAGAGAGGCCGGCGCACTCGTGGGTTTATTCGGGTTCTTTTCTAGTTCCTCAAAATCCTTACAGGAAAATAAAAGCGCTGTAAGCAGGATGATAAAGACTGTATTTTTAATTGATTTCATGTTGTTGTATTTTAAGATTAATGGTGACCTGGTTTACCAACTCGTCTTTATTGAAAGAGCTGCATGCCTTGGTTCCTATGTTAAAATGTAAAGTTCAGATTGAAACCATATCTCCGCATTGTAGGCGTCTGAAGTCCTGAACCTGGTGACTGATAATCACCATATTGTTCAATATCCAGATCTGTCTTTTCGGCGAAGTACAACAGGTTACGACCAATAAGTGAGACACTGGCACGCTTGATAAATGAATTACCTAACACCGTGCTCGGTACATTATAAGTAAGAGTTACCTCACGCAGCTTGGCAAACGTTCTGCTCATGATGTTACTTTCGTTTGTGTTGTAATTCCGGCTAATCCAGTCCTGCAGATAAGTGGGAGTAGTATTTGGAGCGAAAGTGAGCTCACTTTCATTGGTAATAGTCCCTTCGCTATCTATGACAGGTGTACCGCTGGTGATTTGTACTCCTGGGCCAACCCACGATTTTACGCCTTGGTAATCCTGGAACCTAGCCTCGCCCATTTCACCTTCAATAGTGTCGATGTGGCGTCCCCCGCGGAATGTCTGCTGCTGAACGTAGTTGGCAATGACACCACCTACACGGCCGTCGAAGAGGAAACTCAAACTCCAGTTCTTGTAACTCAACCTGTTGTTCACGCCCCACACCCAATCCGGGTTGGTGTAACCCAAAAATCTTCTTGCATTTCCGTTAATGGAAGTCAATGGAATTGGCCGTCCGTCGGAGGTATTCACGATTTCGCCGTCAGAATTCTTCACCAGGGCGGTACCCCAGAACTGATCAATGCGCTCACCTACCTGACGGAAGTTATCCAGGTTCACGATATTAGCCTCCGGATAAATTTCATCGATATACTCTTTGTATGTTGACCAGTTCACCATGATGTCCCAGTTCAAGCCATCTGGGTTCGAAAGCGGTGTGCCCTTCAATACAACCTCCCAGCCCTTTCGTTCAGTCTTGATTCCGTTCACCAATGCGCTGGTATAACCGGAAGCTTCAGAAATCGGCAGATTATAAATTCCGGGACCATCCAGACTTTCAAAATAGGTCACATCAACCCCAAGCCTGTTGTTCAGGAATTTCACATCTAAACCAGTCTCCCATGCCGAGCTGAAACTGGGCTCCAGATTTTCGTTGGTGATGGTGTTCGTGTAATTTGCCGCTGGCTGAAAATTGTATATCAGCGAAGTGTTATAAACCGGAGAATTAGTGTAGTTAGGTCCATCATACGGCGTAGAATATACCCCTCCGTATCCTAATGGGTTACCAGTCATAGATACTGAAGGAATTGGTCCGATAGTCTTCTGCGTTAACGGTTCAGCACTACCTACTTTTGCATACGATCCTCTTACCGTCAGATATGTGAGAAAATCAGGCATCTCCAGTGCTTCGGAAAGCACGACGCTTAGCGATGCTGATGGGTAGAAATACGAATTCTTGGCGGATGGCAAAGCTGAGTGCTTGTCAACTCTACCCGTGACGGACAAGTTTATAAAATCACGATACGATAAATCCACGTAACCATAACCGCTCAGAACCTGCATCGGAGCGTTGAAATTGTATGACTTGAGCGGATTCAACGAGTTCGCCATATTGTACCAGCCTGGTACGTTCAGGTAATCGGTTGTTGTATAGCTTGACCGGTAATTGAAAGTCCTCAGGTTACCACCAACAGACGCACTCAAATGAAACGCGGAGCTAATAGCCTTCGAATAGGTTATCATAAAGTCCGTGTTGTTCTCAAAAAGCGTGCGCTTGTCTTCACGATAATCACCCTTTGCTTGTTCTCTACCGTACGTGGTGCCTGAGTAAGGAAATTTTTCGTTGCGGTATATATCGTATGAGTTGATCTGCGTCCGACCCATTAACTCAAGTTCCGGCGTGATCTGGTATGCCAATTTCATATATCCATAGACATCGGATTTATAGTGTCCTCTCAACCATTCTTCCGCACTGAACCAGGGATTGTTGTATCGGGTGTAATCGGCATAAATTTGCTGTATACCTTCCTTACCTTCCTGCCAGTAATTCTTCATATCATCCACTGACCAGTCGGCGCCGCCCCAAAGAATCATATTATAAATAAGACTGTTAGGTCCATAGGTCACATCCGGAATGTTGTCGGTATACTGATAATTGTAGTTTATATTAGACTCGAAGCGAATCTTTTCAGAAAGATCAATACCGGCAGAAATGTTAAAGTTATTGGAGCTTAGCTGAGTGTTAGGCACTATACCCTGCTGATACGCATAGGTTGTTGAAAAGCGCAAATCATACTTTTCTCCGGAAGCCGCGACGGCAATACTGTTTGAGGTATTAAAGCCCGGACGAAGGAAACGATCCAGGTTGTCTACACCCCGGGCAGTCCAGGGTGTTGGCTTGATATTTCCGGTAAATGTTGCACCACCGGGAAATGAAGTGGTATACTCCGTGTCTGGTGTAAACTCACCATCGTACTGTGGAATAAGCTGTCCTTCAAATTTTGGTCCCCAGATATCATAATCGGAATCATAAAGTCCGCCGCCTTTTCCATCGGCGAATGCATAGCGGCCGTGGTCACCGGGGCCGTATTCATCCTGTACTTCGGGCACAGCAATAAAACCGTTTTCCCACATGTTGGAAGAGTTGAAATCAACCGATACTCCCCGCCCGTCTTTGGTGCCGCGTTTGGTCGTGATTTGAATAGCACCATACTGTCCTCTGGAACCATACAACGCAGACGCTGTTGGGCCTTTTAATACGGTGATTGATTCAATGTCGTCCGGGCTAATGTTCCATGTATCAGACTGAATCGGAACGCCATCAACCACAAAAAGTGGGTCCTTACCACGGAGATAAAGCGTCGGCTTTCCGAGTAATTCCGGCGATCCTGCTACGGTTAACCCTGCAATCTTTCCAGCTAGGTTATTTACGGGATTGGGGTCGCGTGCCTTGATCAGATCTGCACCCTTTACGTCCTGTACAGCATAACCTAATTTTGACTTGTCCTTTTCAATACCCAACGCAGTTACTACAACTTCTGAAAGCTGCTTCGCATCAGAGGCCAACGCAATATTTATGCTGGTACGGCCGCCCAGAGATACTTCCTGTGTCAGATAGCCAACGAAAGAGAAAACGAGAATAGATTCAGAAGAAGGAACACTAATCGAGTAGCTACCATTAGCATCGCTAATAGTGCCATCAGTTGTACCTTTCACCAGGATATTTACTCCCGGTAGAGGAGACGAATCTTCACCAGCAGTTACCTGCCCGGAAACGGTTGTCTGCGCGTAGGCAGAACCAGCGATCAAAAAGCATGCAGCTGTGATATACATTGCACGCAACTGTCGGAACGCTAAAGAAAAAAATTTCTTTAGTAGAATTTTGCTCATAGTGCTTTTGGTTTTGGTTTTTTTTTAGCTGTCGCAACCTTCGTAGACAGAAACCAAATCAGGGTTTTTATTCAACCCTGATCTGCTCTCCATTTCCTATGGCACGAAAACTTGCGCCAAAGTTTAGTAAATGGGTTGACGTTAATTTTAGTGGCGCGTTACGTCTGCATTAAGCTTGGTTGTGAAAGTGAAAATCGGATGAACCTTTTCTTGCACCAGGCCTGCTTCAACATTGAAAACTCTTCCAGAATACGATTGCGACATAATATTCATTTAATACGTTTCAGCCGACTTTCAAATAGATATAGCTCGGAAAATCCAGGTTCCTCCAAAAAAAAATACGTGAGGTTTTTAATCGTTTATTATATCAATCGCCAAGCCCTGACAATGCGCTTGATTCTTCCCAGGGTGATTTCGTGCCGCTTTTAATATTCGGTTAACAAAAGGGACCTAAATAAAATCTGCCGGCAGATAGCTTTACTTCGTTTGTTTTCCGAACTTCAGGTCAGTCTTAAAAACTACGTTTGCGTCCCATAGTGGTATACTGATTTTCAACTGATGTTTTTGGTTTATCGGCGCTCAAAAAAATGATTGACCCATGAAGGTACTTATGCTTGGTTGGGAATTTCCTCCACTGTTTAGCGGTGGGCTGGGAATTGCCACGCTTGGCATCGTTGAGGCCCTTCGGGAAAAAGTTACCATTAAATTGATCATTCCTGCCTTCACCGGGTCCATGAACATGGACAATGTAAATATCATAGGTCTGAATGCTATAACGTCGGATGAGTTGACCGAGGAGCGTATGCGCTTACAAAATGAGGCCTTGTCGACAGAACTCTATAAAATACCCCTGACTTTAAGTCCGTACCATCACATCAACGAAGAAATATCAAAACATTCGCTGGACCGTTTTGACGAAGAACTTACCGAAGAAAGTTCAGTTCATACCGTTTATTCCTTATTCAGCGACAACGAAGTGTATGGACCGAATGTCCTGAGAAAAATGCACCACTACACCCAACTGGCAGCTCAACTTGCAAACGATGGGAATTTCGATGTGATTCATGCCCACGACTGGATTACGTTTTCGGCCGGCATGCGTATCAAAGAGATAACTGGAAAGCCACTGGTGCTCCATATACATTCCCTGGAAACAGACCGCGCAGGCGACAACACCCGGAACGAAATTTATGACCTCGAAAAAAGAGCCATGCTCACGGCGGAACATATAATATCCGTCAGCCAATTCACTAAAAATCAAATTGAGGAACATTACGGGATTGACCCGAAAAAAATTACGGTTGTGCACAACGGCATCGCGCAAGGCGCTACCACCCGGAAGCCCCATCAGCTCCGCGATAAATTGGTGGTATTCCTCGGACGACTCACGCATCAGAAGGGCCCCGAATTTTTATTGGAAACTGCCGAAAAAGTGTGTCGTGTTTATCCGCGTGTGAAATTTGTCGTGGCAGGAACCGGCGACCAGCTGGCACACATCCTGGAAACGTCGGCATATAAAAAACTAGGTAGCAAGTTTATCTTTACCGGATTTCTCTCGAAAGCGAAAGTTGACGAACTACTCTCCATGGCTGACGTATACTTTATGCCTTCAGTTTCTGAACCTTTTGGAATTACTGCACTGGAAGCAATACACCACCACGTGCCCAGTGTGCTTTCTACCCAGTCAGGGGCTGCAGAAGTGATCAAGGCTTCCCTCAAAGCTGAATTCTGGGATACCGACAAATATGCCAACTACATTTATGCCTTGTTGAAATACAATACACTTCACCAGGAATTGTCCGGGCAAGCCAGGCTCGAGCTGGAATCGCTGACATGGTCACATGCGGGCGAAAAAATCTGGAACGTTTATAAAGATGTAACTTCGTCCAGCATAAATTAACCTAATCCGGAAAAAGCATGCCCTCAGTTTGTCTGTACTTCCAGGTTCATCAGCCTTTCCGGCTCAAACCTTACGACTGCTTTAAGATAGGGTACGATCACGTGTATGAGGATGAGTTGAAGAACTGCGAAATTCTGGACCGGGTTTCAAGAAAATGTTACCTGGCCGCAAACGAAACACTCCTGCGGTTAATTGAAAGACACAATGGCAATTTCAAAATCGCGTATTCCATCAGCGGTACTGCACTCGAACAATTCGAACGCTACAGACCGGATGTGCTTCGGTCATTTCAGGCACTCGCCAATACCGGTTGCGTTGAGTTCTTGTCGGAAACGTACTATCATTCGCTCAGTTTTCTTTATTCCCGCGAAGAATTTATCAGACAGGTAGGAAAACACAAAGCTAAGATTGAAGAACTTTTTCACCAGACGCCAGCCGTTTTTAGAAATACGGAGCTTATTTACAATAATGAAATTGCCAACTTCATTGCCGGGCTAGGGTATAAAGGAATTCTCTGCGAAGGGTTAGACCACATCCTTGAGAAAAGAAGTCCCAACTTCCTCTATCACCCCGCCGGAACCCGTAACATAAAATCCCTGCTTAAGAATTACACCTTGTCCGATGATATCGCATTTCGGTTTTCCAATAAGGATTGGACGGAATGGCCGCTGACTGCTTCCAAATTTGCCACCTGGGTTCATCAGATCGCCGGCAACGGAGAAACGCTAAATCTATTTATGGATTATGAGACCTTTGGCGAACATCAGTGGCCAGAGACCGGCATCTTTGAATTCCTGGCTGCCATGCCGAAGGAAATTCTGAAACATCCTGACTTTAATTTTAAAACGCCTTCTGAAGTTATCGAAGCCTACGACATCCGTGACGAATACGATGTGCACGCACTCAGCTCCTGGGCTGACCTAGAAAGGGACCTCTCTGCCTGGCTTGGTAATAGCCTGCAACATGATGCTATGGAACGCGTCTATAGTCTGGAGAAGCGGATAAAACAAACCGGCGATCCTGGCCTGCTGGATACCTGGGCCAGATTATTAACGTCCGATCACTTCTATTATATGTCCACCAAGTATTGGAACGATGGCGATGTCCACAAATATTTCAGTCACTACAACACGCCGTACGACGCGTACATCAATTATATGAATGTGCTGACCGATATGGAACATGTATTGGAAATTTATCTGGAAAACAAGGTCAATCCGGCCGCGAGCACAATTCCGGTATAATCAACTATATTTTTGAATCTCCCTCTCGCTTCACGTTAGAAGCCCAGTCAGCAAACGATTGACATAAAATAATGCGTGTACTTGTTTTAAGATTCCCTCAGGAAGCCTTACGTTTACCTTTATGCATTTGTTAAGGTTGTGTTTTGATGTTTTTCTTGCAATTTTAAATAGTCATCTTTCACCGAAAAAATCACATGTGGTCAAACTATCATACGCACAGCAACTATTGTGATGGCAAAGGAGAACTAGCGGAATACATCGAGCAGGCAGTATCATCGCATATCATTAGCCTGGGCTTCTCCTCTCATGCGCCGCTGAAGTTTCCTTGCAACTGGTGTATGAAGGCAAATACCCTGAATGATTATTTACAAACACTGGACGAACTAAAGAACGCGCATTCCGATATTGAAATTTACAAGAGCCTGGAAGTAGATTATGTTCCGAACAGTATATCTATAGACGAGTTTAAAGATCGACTGGACTACACAATTGGCTCCATTCACTACGTGGATACCTTTCCGGATGGAACCCATTGGGAAATCGATGGCGCACACACCCATTTTCTGGACGGACTTGACAAAATTTTTCACGGCGATTACCGGGCTGCGTTTTCGAGATACTTCGAGTTAACAAGGGAGATGATCCAAACCGCCTGCCCTACCATCATCGGCCATGTTGATAAAGCCAAGATTCAGAATGCTGGAGACAAATTTTTCAATGAACACGAGTCCTGGTATCAGGACGAAGTAAAAAATACGATTGCGCTGATAAAAAAATACAATGCCATCGTTGAAGTAAACACGAGGGGATTGTATCAGAAGAAATCAACCACTACTTACCCTAGCCCATGGGTGCTGGAGTTGCTGCTTCAGCAAGATATTCCTGTGACGCTAAGCTCCGATGCTCATCACCCCAAAGACCTGACCAACCAGTTTTCAGAGGCCGCAACTCAACTCATGAAAATCGGCTTTAAATCAATTATGATGTTGCATGAAGGCAGCTGGAAACCTTTTTCATTCAACACCCATGGAATTATCCTCTGAGTCACCCATTACAAGGTGGTTGCGACAGACCAATGCTTTCTGGTTTGCACTCTACGCCACGGTTATGGCGTTCAGTTTGTACACCTGCGTATATGCCTTCCGTAAGACTTTTTCGGTTGCCACTTTTGAGGAAATTGCCTATCTGGGGATCAGCTATAAGGTATGGCTCGTTACTTTCCAGGTTATCGGATATGGACTTTCAAAATTTGTTGGAATAAAGGTTATAGCGGAATTAAAGGCCAGCTCCCGTTCTATAGGAATTCTTTGGATGGTCGCCGTGGCAGGTCTTTCATGGCTGTTGTTTGGCCTGGTTCCGGCACCGTACAACATCATCTTCCTTTTCACGAATGGATTCCCGCTGGGCATGGTCTGGGGAATGGTGTTTGGTTACCTGGAAGGTCGGCGGTATACGGAAGTGCTCGGAGCAGGACTATCGGTTAGTTTTATTTTCTCAGCGGGATTTGCCAAGTCGGTCGGTGGATTTATTATGCGTGATTGGGGAACGCCGGAGATATGGATGCCGTTCGTGACGAGCTGTGTGTTCGTTGGGCCTCTCTTGCTCTTTTTATGGCTTCTCGATAAACTGCCTCCTCCATCGGCCAAAGATGAACTAATGCGTACCCGACGACAGCCGATGAACGCAACCGAGAGAAAAATATTTGTACGAACCTTTATACCTGGCATCGTATTGTTTACGCTCTCCTACATGCTCATGACAACCTTTCGCGACCTTCGCGATAATTTCTCAGCTGAAGTCTGGAAAAGTTTAGGGCACGGCGATTCGCCGGAGATTTTTACTACGACCGAAATTCCTGTATCATTTGCGGTGTTGTTTGTAATGGGTACGCTGGTGCTGATTAAAAACAACAACGTTGCGCTGATGGTGATTCACCTTATAATCTTTACAGGGATGATAATAATTGGTGTTAGTACGTTTCTATTTGAACAGGAGATGATCAGTCCTACCGCCTGGATGACGCTGATCGGGCTCGGGCTGTATCTTGGCTATGTTCCGTTCAACAGCGTCTTCTTCGACCGGATGCTCGCCGCCTTTAAGTATGTCGGTACCGTTGGGTTTATCATGTACATCGCTGATGCTTTTGGCTATCTGGGGAGTGTCGGGGTAATGATTTTTAAGGAATTTGTCGCTGCCAAGGTAAGCTGGCTGGATTTCTTTATTTCGTCAGGATATATCATTTCAATGGCTGGAAGTATATTGATAGTCGGGTCCATGATTTACTTTCATGTTAAACAACGGTATTGGGCAGCTCGGAATCCTACCGTCTCGCCTGCACCTGAGTAGATCTGGAACTGCGATTATAAAATTCAATTATTTGTATGGAACTCGCGATCTGATAAGTTCTTAACCTGTTCTTTCGTATGTATTCCTCTAGACAAGACCCCATATTAGTAGAGAGCATAGGATAAACTTGTTTGGCGAATTTTCCAAATGGAATTAAACTGTCCTGATATTGGATATAATACGTAAAGGAAGATGCATTTGACAAGTGCTTCTCACTAGCCTTCTTCCTTCTCATCACTGTGACTTCACCAGCGACAACTATCTCATAAATCTGATGCCAGGGACGCGGCGTATCGTTTTGCTTAACGGAGACAAACCGTCGGTTAATGTCTTCTTTTTGATCATAAAAGTAGAGCGACCGGACCTTGTGAGCCGGAAACACCTCACTGACAATATCATCCTGATAAAGGACGATATCGTGAAGTTGTTCAATGGCAAATTTTCCACGCAAGATCTCATTGTTGGAGAGGACCAATACCCCTTCATGCCACGTTAAGGATTGACTCTGAAGGTTATGAAAGCTGACGACAAGTACGCATACGAACAAGACTTTCATTCACGTTACAATTTAGTAACATGAATTTAATATTTAGATAACACAATTCAATGACTGATGTCCAAAATTTCTAAGATTTCGGAAATCTGTTCAATAAGGTGCGAATGCTTTTCCTGCGAAAGTGCCTGTCTGGAGAACGCTCCGGTCGTCACACCAATCACCAATCCACAGCCAGCTGAATTACCTTGTTGCATGTCCGAAGCCGTATCGCCTACTTTTGCAACATTCTTCGCATGTCTCGTATTGGTTAGTTCCATTGCCCGGAAAATCAAATCCGGATACGGCCTTCCACGCTCCACCTCATCGCTGGAAACGGTAGCATCAATCAGATTTTCATTCGCCCAACCCAGTCTCTGCAACAGTGCGTCGGTGATTTTTCTGTCAAATTCAGTGTCAACGGCGATCTTAATCTGATGCTGCTTCAATTTTTTGAATGTATTGTAAACTCCAGCTTTTTCGCCCACAGAGGGATCTGTCCGATAAAAATCAATCATCACCTTGACAAACACTTCATGTATTGCAGTTATCCAATCTTGTGTAATCGGTCTCGGGCCGACATACCGCCGTTCAAGTAACCTCCGGATTGCCACGGGTTTAGGAAAACCCAGTACAGCATTTGCATCCTCATTCGATATATTAATGCCGTGCCGCGCCAATGCCTGCCGGAGCATTCGATGAACATCCTGGTTGTCTTTTACCGTTGTACCGGCTAAATCGAAAACGACTAACTCAATAGACATCTGAAGAGTATTATGGAAGTGCAAAGTAGGTTGCCCAGCACTTTTCAGGTCACGCCGTGTATGAAGGTTACTTTATCTTTTTCGCGATTTCTGCAACACGATGGTAAATCATTTATCTGTCAACCTTCAATAGATTGAAGAAGGTATATAGCGTTAAAAATAGCCAACTACTTTTTAAGGATTATTAACTACCGCCTTCGGTAAGAGGAGAAGATACACCTCGAATAAACATAGAAATGCTAATTCATTGCAAAAAGAATCCAAAAAAGTCAAACCCCAAAAAATCGCTTCGCATTTCCATAGCAAACATCCTCCACCATGGTGGCCACCTGCGGAACGTCGGGCAATTCACCACGCTCAACGTCATTTCCGAGAAGGTTACAGAGAATTCTCCTAAAATATTCGTGACGGGGAAATGAAAGGAAACTTCTTGAATCGGTTACCATTCCTACAAACCGGGAGAGCAAACCCATATTGGAAAGGGCAGTCATTTGTTTTTCCATGCCGTCCTTCTGGTCCAGAAACCACCAGCCCGAACCAAATTGCATTTTGCCAGGGATAATACCGTCACTGAAATTTCCCATCATGGTTGCAAACAATTCATTGTCCGCGGGATTGAGGTTATACACAATAGTCTTCGCCAATTGATCTGTGTTGTCCAGGCTATCGAAAAACTGACTCATCAACCGGCCTTGCGGAAACTCGCCCATAGAATCAAATCCCGTGTCGGGACCCAACTCGCGAAGTTTTCGCGTATTGTTATTCCGCAACGCTCCCAGGTGAAACTGTTGAACCCATCCTTTGCTATGGTACATTCGGCTCAGGTTAACAAGCACGGCACTCTTAAACAAGAATACCTCCTGTCCATCCAGACTGGTACCCGAAAGAAGTTTAGTAAACAACCGGTCAGCCTGTTGTTCTGCATCGGCATGATAGTAGAGATGCTCCAGCCCATGATCAGAAGCCCGGCAGCCCAGTTGATGAAATGCCTCAACGCGGTTTTGTAACGCCTGGAGCAAGTCATCGAATTTTTTAATGCTTGTACCGGAAGATACCGAAAGTTTATCCAGGTACGTCCGGTAGTTGGAAAGATTTTCTACACCAAATGACTTGTCGGGGCGAAACGTTGGGAACATGCGGAAAGCCGCTTTTTGCGTGGCAAATTGTTTGTGGTACTCCAGTGAGTCAGTAGGATCGTCTGTGGTGCACACTACCTCCACATTATTTTTCAGTAGTAGATTCTGCACAGAAAAATCATCCTGTTGCAACATTGCCGTGCAGCCGTCATAAATTTCCTTTGCCGAAGATCCGTCCAGCAGGGTTTGAACACCGAAGTAATTCTTTAATTCCAGATGTGTCCAATGATACAATGGGTTGCGCATTGTGTAAGGCACTGTCTCCGCCCACTTCAAAAATTTCTCGAATGGCGACGCATCTCCGGTGCAGTAACGCTCCGCGATACCGTTGGCCCGCATACCTCTCCATTTATAGTGGTCCCCTTCCAGCCATATCTCCGTCAGGTTTTTAAACTTCCTGTTTTCCGCAATATCCTTTGGCGAAAGGTGATTATGAAAATCGATAATGGGCATCTTTGCCGCATTGTTCTCGTAGAGATTGATTGCTGTATCGGTTTCCAGTAAAAAATCTTCGCCTAAAAATGTCCGGGTCGTCTTGATCATATTATGTGTTTTTTTCCTTCAACATGTTTTCAATTCCCACTGCCAGGCCACGTAACTCA
Source organism: Chryseolinea sp. (assembly GCA_041737945.1). Classification (GTDB taxonomy): domain Bacteria; phylum Bacteroidota; class Bacteroidia; order Cytophagales; family Cyclobacteriaceae; genus Chryseolinea. Next base: position 175,422 of record JBGSQQ010000042.1, on the reverse strand, counting down.
GCAAGCCCGCGCAAGCGGCCAATCGCGGAGTAACCCGGATTGGTCTTCTTTTGTAAATCATCCAGCATCTGATGGCCATGATCGGGGCGAAATGGAATAGCAACCTCTCTTTTTTGTTGTTCCACTACCAGTTCCTTCATTACCGCAAACATATCTGTATCTCCTTCCAGATGATTGGCTTCATAGAAATTACCTTCCTCGTCACGAGTGGTGTTTCTTAAATGAATAAAATTAATGCGGTGCCCTAATCGCCTCACCATTCCGGGCAGATCATTGTCCGGTCTTACTCCAAACGAGCCCGTGCAAAAACAAAGACCATTAGCCGGCGAGTTGTAGGCATTTACCACCTGTAAGGCATCCGCTTCGGTGCTGACCACGCGAGGAAGTCCGAAAATCGGAAACGGCGGATCATCCGGATGAATAGCGAGCTTCACCCCTGACTGTTCCGCAACAGGACCTACAGCCGAAATAAAGGCATACAGGTGTTCCCGAAGCTTCTGGTCGTTTATATCGTCGTATGTATCCAATGCCTGTTGAAATTCGGCGAGTGTATAACCTTCTTCAGCTCCGGGTAACCCGGCCAGAATATTGTGCTGAAGAGTAGCTAATGCTTCTTTGTCAAGCGACTTAAAATAGGCTGTAGCTTTCTTCTTTCTTTCTTCAGAATATTCTGCCCCAGCACCGGGTCGTTTTAAGATATAAAGATCAAACGCGGCAAAGCCGTTGGCATCAAACCGCAGCGCCTTCGATCCATCGGCCACTTCATAAGCAAGGTCCGTCCGTGTCCAATCCAGTATAGGCATGAAGTTGTAACAGACAGTGCGTATGTCACAAGCAGCCAGATTACGAATGCTTTGGCAATAATTATCAATGAACTTTTTATACCCCGGTGTCTGACGCTTGATGTGGTCGTGGACGGGTATACTCTCAACAACTGACCAGACCAGGCCCGCTGATTCAATCAGGGATTTACGCCGGAGAATCTCTTCGGTAGTCCATACTTCTCCGTTTGGAATATGGTGCAAAGCCGTGACGATGCCTGTTGCGCCCGCCTGCTTTATATCACTTAAACTGACCGGATCATTAGGACCAAACCATCTCCAGGTTTGTTCAAGTTTTGACGATGGGTGTTGAGGCTCCAATTTTTCTGCTTTAAGTACTACGGAATTCAAACTCCGCAAAACACGTTAAATCCACCGTCTACCGGAATCGTGACGCCCGTCACAAATGCTGAAGCATCGGAGCATAACCATATTAGCGTGCCAATGAGTTCCTGGGGTAATCCAAACCTTGCAAAGGGTGTCTGACGGATGGCTGCCTCACCGCGTAGGGTATACGTACCATCCGGATTTGTCAATAGTTTTCTATTTTGTTCCGTAATAAAAAATCCCGGAGCAATAGCATTCACGCGGATACCTTCGCCGAACTTCTTCGCCATCTCTACGGCGAGCCATTGCGTGAAATTATCAACTGCCGACTTTGAAGCTGAGTAACCAACGACTCTGGTGATGGGCCGGAATGAAGCCATCGATGCTATGTTGATGATCACCCCCTTTTTTTTGCCGGCCATTACATCACAAAAAACTTTTGTCGGAAGTACGGTACCTTTCAGATTCAGGTCAACTACCTTTTGAAATTCCTCCATTTTCAGATCAAAAAAATTCTGCTCGGGCATGATGACTGCCCCCGGTAAATTACCGCCGGCAGCATTTACTAAAATGTCAATCGACCCGAATTCACTTAGAATTTTTTCTTTTGCCTGAAGTAATTGCTGTTCGTCCAAAACATCGGCCTGAACAAATATTGCGTGGTGACCTTTTGCCCGAATAGATGCAACCACTACATCGCCGGCATCCTGTCTTCTGCCAATCACCACCGTATTGGTCCCAGCCTCTGCCAACCCTTCGGCCATTGCACTTCCCAGTACACCGGTACCTCCCGTAATCACAGCAGTCCTGCCGCTCAGATCAAACATCTTATTCATACCTTCCTTGATTGTTTTCTGATTTTGAATTGATTACATGTCTTACAGCCGGCAACACACAAACCGCTCACCGCAATTTTTTTTCATATCAAACCTTCTGCCACTAGTCTTTGGTGCAGTTTATCAAATGAAGGATCTGCATAAAAGACCGGGCGTGGTGAGGCCTGTGTGTTCATTCCTTGCCGCAATCGTTCAATCTCCTCCCGAAGGTTTTGAGTGCGATGCGCTAATGTAGTAAGGCGGACCATATCTTTCTGACTGGCTTCTTCACACAGGTACCTTGCAATTAACGACCAATCACCATTACTGAGTTGTTCCATTGCCTTCGATTACTCAAAAGACGGATTTGGCGGGTAATACCCTTAAGAAAGATGATAAACGTAAAGAATTTTACGTGGAAGGCAGGGAACCGCGAAGATGCTTTAAAGCTCTGCCCATTTGGGTTTCAACAGTTTTTACGCTAACCTGGAGAATACTCGCAATTTCACGATACTTCAGACCCTCATCACGGCTCATCTCATAGATCCTTCTACACTGCTTGGGCAATTTCGCGATCGACTTGTCCAGCACGCTCGCCAATTCACTCAACACCAGCATCTCCTGGCCATCTGCCGAATCAGCGATCAGATGGGTTGCACTATCCAGATCACAGTGAACCATTTTTTTGATCTTCCTCAGGTGATCAAGTCCTTTATTACGAACAGAAGTATACAGATAGGCTTTCGGAGATGAAACCATCAACCGATTTCTGTTCTTCCATATACTATAGAAAACATCACTGACAACCTCTTCGGCAACTTCTCTTGACTTCACAAATTTTATACAAAACTGGCAAAGCGGAGAAAACATACGCTTAAACAAAACCTGGAACGCAACATAATCGTCCTGCTCAATCACTCTCATTATTAATACTTCAACTTCTGTGTCGTTCTTCCTGGGAATTCCCGGGAATTCAGTCCCATTCCCAAACGCAATAGTTGTTGAAATATCCTGGTTAGGTAGAGGTTGCGGCATAAGCGAAATCGTTTGAACATGATAATAATACAGCTTTTTAAAGAAAAATCCAGAGTAGCGCCCCCAAGACCTAAGAAATATTTTCGAGACCGTTCCCGGGAACGGTCTCGAAAATTATTAGTTTTGAGACCACCTCACCGACTTTCACTTATGGACAAAAAAGCCGTTACGATTAAAGACATCGCCCGAATGTTGAACATATCGAAATCAACGGTCTCCAGGGCTTTGAGCGGACGCTCGGATATTCATCCGGAAACTAAAACCAAAATACTCGACCTGGCGAGTCAGTTACAGTATGAACCGAATACGCTGGCCATTAATCTCAAGCAACAACGGACCAATACGATCGGCGTACTCATCCCTGAAACAACAAATCGTTTCTTCTCCCGTGCTGTTGGTGGTATTCAAAAGGTAGCAGACATGGCCGGAATGAATATTATGATTTGTCAGTCTAACGAATCGTACATCGCAGAAAAAAACAATCTGCATTCCCTGGTGTCGAGCCGCGTAGATGGCTTACTGGTCTCGTTGTCACGTGAATCAGATCGCTCCGATCATTTCAAACCTGTTATTGATAAAGGTATCCCTATCGTTTTCTTTGACCGCATTTGCGAGGATATCAACGCATCGCAAGTCTTTACTGACAATTATCAAATCGCCATGGAAGGTACCGAGCACCTTATTAGCCAAGGTTGCAAGCGAATAGCCATGATGGCAGGTCAGCAGCACCTGTTCACCAGCCGCAACAGATTGATGGGTTATCTGGACGCATTAAAGAAACATAATATTCCCATACTGCAGTCGTATATTATTCACACCCAATACGCAAGCAACAAAGTGGAAGAGTACGCTCGCTACATAATCAACCTTCCACAAAGACCCGATGCTGTTTTCGCTCTCAATGACTATACAGCTATTGAAATGATGCACATACTGAAAAAACACGGGCTGAAGATTCCAGAAGATATCGCTCTTCTGGGATTTAATAATGAGAACATGTGTCGCTTTGTCGAACCCTCGTTAAGCAGCATCGATCACCCTGCACAGGACATGGGAGCCGCGGCTGCTGAAATTCTCATCAATCACATCCGTCATCCAGATCTGAAACCAGAAAACCGGTTGATTAAAAGTAAACTGTTAATCCGCGAATCCACCCTTAAGATCCGTGAGGGTATTTAGACTGAACACAGTTATTTGAGTTCTTTGATCTTGATGCTTCTGAAAGCAACAAGGTCTCCATGGTCCTGTAACAAAATATGTCCCTTTTCTGCCATTCCAAAATTCTCCCATTTGGCATACTTGCTGCGTGCTACCAGTGCGTTGTAGATAGCCGTCCCCCGCTGATATTCTACAACCTTGTATCCATTCAACCAATGTTCAACCCGATTATCCGGGTACACTACAACACGGCCTGAATTCCATTCCCCGATCGCATGGAGTCCACGTTTATCGTGCACCGGAGGAATTAAGTCATATAATGAGCCCAGAGTCCGGTTACCCACCACGCCTTGTTTCGCATCCGGATGCTTTTCATCATCGAGGATCTGATATTCAAGACCAATGGCAGAACCTTTGTTCCCTTCGCTCTCCGTAACAAAATATTTCAATCCACTATTCGCGCCCTCCGTAAGCCTGAACTCAAACTGCAAATCAAACGCACCATATTTCTGCTGTGTAATAATATCCCCGCCATTCTCCGATTCACTGCCATCAGACTTCAGCACCTGAATAACTCCGTCCTTTATTTCCCATCCCTTGTCCGGAAATTTTTCGCTATACGCTTTCCTCCAGCCCGATGAGGTCTTCCCATCCCACAACAACACAACGCCATTCTTCTTCTCCTGCTCTGACAATACATTAGGGAGCAGGTTGACTACAAAAATTCCATCTGGCGCAGAGGGTGTAAGGTCCTTGGTCTGTATTCTGATATTTCTCCACCGAATCGTCTTACCGGAATCTTCTGCTTTTCCAACTGAATGCACCTGCAAGGCAATAAACCCCTTCAACGTCATATCATCCACCAGATTGGCGGTAGGAATTCCATTCACCCAGACCCGTATCACCGGTCCGATACACTCAATCCGGCATAAATTCCATTCCCCTTTCTTGTAGGCAGTCTTCGCTCCCGGATTATATTCCAATGGATATAACCAGTTCCTGCGGGCTTCATCATAAATGCCACCGGTCCAGGCCCGGGCAGAGGGATCAATCTCCATCTGGTAACCGTGCACGCGACCATCTTTGAAGTCGGCTTTGCTCTCACTTCGAAACTGAATTCCGGAATTCATATCCGCATCCAGTTTGAACTCCAGCTCCAGAATAAAATCGCCGTAGGGCACTTCCGTCACTAAAAAGGAATTAGGCTCTTTAAACACCGTAGCACCAATAATCTCTCCATTCTTTACGCTATACAGCGCCTTTCCATTCAACTGTTTCCAGCCCGTAAGGTCTTTGCCATTAAAAAGCTTTTCCCACTTTCCCTGAGCCTGCGAAAAGCTTATAGCAAAGCACAGCAAAACCGCCGCGAATATCCTGTTGTTGTTCATGGTTGATGTATTAATATGTCTATAGATAGTATGACGAGGGCTTTTTCCCATTACCCTGACACCCGCTGGGGACACGGTAAAAGTAAACGGTATTTTAACATGGTTCATTTATCTTTCGAAAAAATATACAAGTGGACCGCAAGCAGTTTATCCGGATGCTGGAAGCCTATAATCCAGCCGATGAAGAAGAGCAGTTATTCAAAGGGCAATTCCTGGAGTTATTGGTTCATACCGACGCATTTCAACGTAATCACCTGCCCGGTCATCTGACAGCCTCCTCATGGATCATCGATATTTCGGGAGAATTTGTATTACTTACCCATCACGCCAAATTGAACAAATGGCTTCAGCCCGGTGGCCATGCGGATGGAAACGAGAATCTGCTGTCTGTTGCCCTTCGAGAGGCTGAAGAAGAAACCGGACTGAAAAACTTTAATCTTGTTCACCCGGAAATATTTGACATTGACATTCATATCATTCCGGCGCGAAAGGAGTTTCCGGAGCACTTTCACTTTGATGTAAGGTACCTTCTCCAGGCCGACCGGGATGTTACCCTGATAATCTCCGAGGAATCTCATGCCTTAGCGTGGGTCCCCTGGAATGATGTACAGCGGGTAAGCGAGGGAAACAGATCAATGATACGAATGACGAACAAGGTCAGCGCATTATTTCGAACTTATCAGTAACAAGCCAAAGGCAATCACTACAAACCAGAACTTATACATCGTTAAAGCAGGCACAATAATCCACTGCAGTTGCATGGCGACGGCAAGCAGTACCAGTATTACGGCCAGTGCCTTGATTATGGAACGTGTTCGGTTACTCATGTGGGAAGTTGTTTGAACGTTATTGATTTTGTTGAATTCAGCGCGATAAGATACTACATTAAATTCTATAGCAAGAAGCCTCAAAAAATCCAGGACGGAGAGGAACACTGAGTCTATACTCCTCCAAAGACAGGGCATGGATGAGGTCCTAATACCACTCCTCAATCTTCATCGCGGGCTTCCATCCCGAGTCAGGTTCAAAATGATTCCACAACAACTTCGAGACATTCCGGATCAATACGTAGCCCTTATTATCAGGTGTCCAGCTTTCATCTTTTTGATTTTTTGTAATTACGCAAAAAACGTAATCTCCATGAGGTGCATTGACCAAAACAACTTCCGACCGCGACTTATCCAGAGCACCTTGTTTGGAGGCGGCTTGAACATACGGCGGGATCTGCGACAAAGCCTCACTATCCCAGTAGATCCGGATCAGATTGCGGTAGATCCGTTCACTTGCGCGCTGACTGATTACAGTTCCTGCCCTAAGCTGCACAAGGAAATTCGCCATTTCACGCGGAGTGGTCTGCCCCCACCCGTACCTGGCCCGGTTGAGTTCGCGCCCCGGAGTTCTCGAATTTACACGGGTCGCCTGGAACCCGTTTTTTTCAAGCCAGCCGTTTATCGCGATACCGGTTCCCGCCAGGGATTGACACCATAAACTTGCTGTGTTATCGCTTGTGGTTATCATTAACATCATCACTTTGCTTAAAGAAATCTTTTCTCCATGCTTAAATGACCCCAAAATATCAACACCTTCATAAAGCAATGAATCCTTATAGGTTAAAGTGGAGTGATAATCTATCTCACCCTTTTCGATCTTGTCAAACATGCCAATCGTTATAGGCACCTTGATCAGACTGGCAGAGGGAAAAAGTGTGTCTGCATGTATGGCAACGATTCTCCCTGTTTTGAGATGCTGAACATAAATACCAACATCGCCATCAAAACGATCAACCAGTTCCAGCAACTTCTGTTGCAGAACGTTATCGCTCTGCTGAGCAAAAGAAAAAATGTGAATCAGGCAGATTGCCCAGGTGAGTTTGTACTTCATTGAATAACTATTTTAAGTATTTTTTTTATTTCATTTTGACTCGGATGTACATGCGGTGCACCGGCGCTTAAGTTAGTGAATTCTGTAAAAGCCACGGCGACAGCGAATCAACCCTGATCATCGTATTATCCCCATGCGTACACTCGCTTCAATGAGATCCTGGTAATCCATGTCATTACGCTAAGAGGAAATATTCCCAGGCATACCCTGTATCCCGAAAGGGACCAGCGCGTAGTGGTCCTCCCTTTTAGGGAGTAAGCGGGTGTGTTGCGCTTACTTAGCCGCAAGCCATCTTTTCTTTGCACAAATACGCCTTCGTTTCAGCCTGACTATCCCTTCGTTCCAAATATATTTTAGTTTTGTATCCCCATGGCTGAAATCGGAACTGACATTCAGAAAGCAAAGTCCCTCCTCGAAGCCGGGGAACTTGTCGCAATACCTACAGAAACGGTCTATGGTCTGGCCGGCAACGCGTTGAATACTGCGGCTGTCGCTAAAATATTCCTGGTGAAGAACAGACCACAGTTCGACCCGTTGATCGTGCATGTGCATGATATGGATGCAGCTAAGGAATATGTATCTGAAATCACAGAGAAGGCCCTTATCCTGGCAAAACAATATTGGCCTGGGCCTCTGACCCTGGTACTTAAAAAAAAATCGCTAATCGATGACCTCGTCACCGCCGGCATGGAAACCGTGGGTATCCGTTGTCCTAATCACTCATTAACCAGGCAACTATTAAAGGCACTTTCCTTCCCGCTGGCGGCGCCAAGTGCAAATCCTTTTGGTTATGTGAGCCCGACAAATCCAAATCATGTCAATGAACAACTTGGAGACAAGATCGCCTACATCCTCGACGGCGGAAATTGTCAAATCGGAATTGAATCCACCATCGTTGGATTTGAAGCTGACCAACCCGTCGTTTACAGATTGGGTGGCCTGAGTATTGAAGCGCTTGAAGCCCTTATCGGCAAGGTAAGTTTAGAGTCAAATATATCTTCCAACCCCAAGGCACCCGGACAGCTGCAAAGTCATTATGCGCCGGGAAAAAAAGTAATTCTTGGGAAAATTGAAGAACTGCTTCAGGAATATCCCGCACATTGTTCAGGGCTGCTTACTTTTCAAACGGATTTCAACTCTCCCCACCAGTTTATACTTTCACCTTCAGGTTCCCTGACTGAAGCGGCACAAAATCTTTTTTCTGCCCTTCGCGGATTCGATAAAATGCCTATTGATATAATCCTTGCTGAGCTGGTACCAGACAGTGGAATCGGAAGAGCGATTAACGACCGATTGAGAAGGGCAGCGGCCACTACTCCTCAATAAGACTGCTCCCGCTATTGGCAAAAAAACGACCTTTGCAGGGCCGACGGGCAACTTCAATCGGACTACTCATTCCGGCAGACAAACTGAATTCTGCCTTTGTCTACTCTCAACTAATTTTCTAATATTGGCAAACACTCAAACGAGAACTCTCATGCCTAAAAAAGTCCTGATTCTTACCGGCGGTGGCGACTGCCCTGGCCTCAACGCAGTAATCCGTGGTATCGCAAAACGCGCGAGGAAAGAAAAAGAGTGGGAAGTATTGGGTAGCATCGAAGCGTTCAATGGTGTGCTGAAAGAACCTCAACAAATCGTTCGGCTAACGACAAAGCGTACGGCCGGCATTCATGTTCGGGGTGGAACGATTTTAAAAACAACAAATAAAGACAGCCCACTCAAGTTTCCAGTTCAACAACCAGATGGCACCTTCGTCTTTACCGACAGGACTGATGAACTGATCAGCAAGATCAAGGCATTGGGGATTGATGCAGTGATAAATATCGGGGGAGATGGCTCTCAACGGATTTCAAAAGTCCTGTACGAAAAGGGTGTGCCAATTATTGGTGTTCCGAAAACCATAGATAATGATTTGTCCGCAACGGACATGACCTTCGGATTTCAAACAGCGGTCCAGATTGCTACAGATAGTTTTGATAAACTGGTGACAACGGCGGAAAGCCATCATCGCGTAATGATCATGGAGGTAATGGGACGCAACGCGGGCTGGATTGCCGTTCATACCGCCATTGCCGGAGGGGCTGAAATATGCCTGATTCCGGAAATTCCCTATGACATCAAAAAAATAGTGTCGCGTATAGCGCAGCGTTATAAAAATGGCAAAGGGTTTGTCAATATTGTGATCGCCGAAGGAGCAACACCAAGAGAAGGCACCATTACCGCCAGTGCCGGCGAAAAAGGATCGGAGCACGTCCGACTTGGCGGCGTGGCGTTTCAGCTTTCAAAGCAATTGAAAGACAAGGGATGTCCTGCCGAAATTCGTGAAACGGTACTCGGACACGTCCAGCGGGGAGGAAGCCCTGTAGCCTATGATAGAATACTTGCCACCTTATTTGGGGTTAAGGCTTTTGAACTGGTGCTGGAAAAAAGCTTCGGCCGGATGGTTGCCTTCAAGAACAATACATTTACCTCTGTTACCCTGGACGAAGCAACCCAGGACTATCACGTTGTAGATAAAGATTCCTATCTCGTACAGGCATGCCGTGGTCTGGGCATAAGTTTCGGTGATTGATAACTACCTGGCGACGCCATAAAAACAATTCACCGGCTTGATATCCGTCGGAAAGAAGAAGCTTTTACAAAGATCGTTAGGTGTAGCCGCATTACTCGGGAACAAGACGTTTGGTGAAGGAAAAACGATAGCAACATTCATCTGTGGAGGAAATGTGACGGAACAACAACTTAAAACCTGGTTTTAAAGGAGTGGCAAACTTCCTTCATACAATCGTTTTCTAAAAAATACAGGCTTCAGGGTACGGCGGACTGTTCGCAGTTTCCTAAATTCGTGCCCGATCTAACAACCAGACTCGCTTATGAAAACTATTGATGACATTAACTTTAAGGGAAAACGTGCATTGATCCGGGTGGACTTTAACGTTCCCCTTGACAAAGCCTTTCAGGTAACTGATGATAACCGGATTCGTGCCACTATCCCTACTCTCAATAAAATACTAGGTGATGGTGGAAGCTGTATCCTGATGTCACATCTAGGAAGACCTAAAGAAGGACCGGAAGAAAAATTCTCCTTAAAGCATGCTATAAAAAAAACTGAAGAACTGCTGGGAAGACCCGTAAAGTTTGGAGGTGATTGTATCGGCGAGGAGGCTTTTAAACTTTCTGCTTCTCTTCAGCCCGGCGAAGTATTATTACTGGAAAACCTGCGATTTTACAAACAGGAAGAGAAAGGAGATTTGGCTTTTTCAGAAAAGCTTGCGAAGCATGGCGACATCTATGTAAATGATGCCTTCGGAACAGCACACCGCGCACATGCCTCCACGACAATAGTTGCCCAGTTTTTTAAAGATAAATGTGCCGGCTACGTGATGGGTGCCGAACTCGCCAATGCAGATAAAGTAATCAAACGCGCAGCAAAGCCTTTCACGGCAATTATGGGTGGCGCTAAAATCAGTGATAAAATCCTTATCATCGAAAATCTGCTGGACAAGGTAGACAACCTGATCATCGGTGGCGGGATGGCCTATACGTTCTTCAAGGCGTTAGGTGGACAAATTGGAAACTCGCTGGTGGAAGAAGATAAACTGGATCTGGCAAAAGAACTAATCAAAAAAGCAAAAGCAAAAGGAGTTGAATTCCTTCTGCCTATTGACTCGGTCGTTGCTGATAAATTTGCTGCCGATGCCAACACCAGCATTGCAAATAACCACGCCATAAAAGAAGGCTGGATGGGATTGGATATTGGCCCGCAAGCTATTGATGTTTTTAGCAAGGCTGTGAGTGATTCCAAAACCATTTTGTGGAATGGACCGATGGGAGTTTTTGAAATGGAGAAGTTTGCGGCAGGTACAAAGGCTATCGCACAAGCTGTAGTTGGTGCAACAGAAAAAGGTGCCTTTTCCCTGATCGGTGGCGGTGACTCAGCAGCAGCCGTTGCGCAACTGGGTTTCAGCGAAAAAGTAAGCTATGTTTCCACCGGTGGTGGGGCACTGCTGGAATATTTTGAAGGAAAAGAACTACCGGGTGTGAAAGCTCTGGGTTAAATCACTTCTACAAAAAAGCCTCGATAACCCGGGGCTTTTTTATTTGAACGATGGGATTAATCAATGAATGAATAAGTTAAGAGGAAATATTCCCAGGCTCACCCTGTATCCCTAAAGGGACCAGCGCGCAGTGGTTCCCCTTTAGGGAGTAAGAGTGTGTGTGGTGCGCTTAACTTTAATACCATGGAATGCACAATCCTAAAATGCATTTCTGATTCGCTCGGCGACCTCAGTCAATACTTCTTTTGTTGGCGAGAGCTTGGCCCGGGTAAAATTAAGGTCATCGGTCTTATTCATGGGAACCAAATGAACATGCGCATGAGGCACTTCAAGTCCAATGACCGCAACACCGATTCTTTTACAGTTGATGGATTTTTCAATGGCGACCGCTACCTTCCTGGCAAATACATGTAGTCCTTCAAGCGTGCTATCATCCAGATCAAATATGTAGTCAACTTCCTTTTTGGGAACTATGAGTGTATGTCCAATCACCAAAGGATTAATATCCAGGAAAGCAATATAACGCTCATCTTCCGCTACGATAAAACCGGGGATCTCACGGTTGATTATCCTGGTAAAAACAGAGGCCATAAAAACAGATTAAAATGAAAGCAAAAGTTTCGCGAGTAATTGTAGTTGCTTAGCTGGTGATCTTCAACACCTCAAACTCCATCTCTCCTGCTGGAGTTTTAATGAGCGCTGTTTCGCCCATCTTTTTGCCCAGCAATCCCTTTCCGATGGGCGACATCGTGGAGATCTTACCTGCTTTAAGGTCAGCTTCTTCTTCAGATACCAATGTATACGTAACGGAAGCGTTATTTTTTTTGTTCTTAATGGTTACTTTGGATAGTATGGAAACCTTTGATGTATCAATGTTATTTTCATCCAGGAGCCTTGCATTGGATACCAGGTCTTCGAGTTGCGCAATTTTCGCTTCCAGATGACCTTGCGCATCCTTGGCCGCATCGTACTCAGCATTCTCACTTAGATCGCCTTTGTCACGAGCTTCCGCAATTTGCCGTGCAATGTCTGCACGTCCCTTTGATTTGAGTCGGCTTAACTCACTCGTCAACTTCTCCAACCCTTCTTTGGTGTAGTATGATATTTTTTTACTCATGACTAACATTATTTTGAATGAGACTGCTCAAAGACCACGTTTATCAACTGTGCTGTGGTCAAAAAAGAAACAACGGCCTCATTCCTGAGACCGTTGCCTTGAACAAAGGTAATACTTTATTATTTCAATGCAAAAATCAAGTCCCTACCAACTCCGGCAGGTTAGTCTTGATTTGTTCCAGAATTTCGTCGTCAAACTTTGCCAGGTACAGCGTTTTCACATTTGAAAGTTGCTCGACTGTCAGACCTTTGGCACCCCTGAGATCTGCCTTATACAAACTTGCATTCTCGAGGTCAGCCCCCATTAAATAACAGTTCTGCAAATTAGACTCCATCAAAAAGGCATTATTAAAATTAGCCTTGATGAGGAAGGCATTTTCAAATTGTGCTTTTATGAGAAAAGCATCGTTAAAATTAGCACCACTGGCATATGCGCCTTTCAGGTTCGCCTGGTTCAGGTTGGAGTTTTCAAAATTAGTCTGATTCAGGCGGGCATTCTCCAGGTTCGACTCGATTAATGACGACTGTGAAATGTTTGCCGAGTTCATGTTCGATCCTGCCAGGTTAACATAATTAAGGTTCGTCCGCGGCAAGTGACAGTTTACCAGATTGATCTCATGTATCTTGTGACGGTTCAGACGTTTAATGTTTCCCACCGTTCTGAAAGCTGCCTCTTCTGATTCCCATAACCGGAAGTCATCAATCTCATCTTTATATGTGCGGATACGGCGGCGTATTTCTCCATTTTGATTCAACCAGAAAATAAGAATACCTATGACAGCAATATCGAAGATCATACCGTGCGCCTCCGCCAGAATCTGCTGAATAAAGGTATCGAACTCGTGTAAATAATAAGGAAGGCTCAGACCAAGCACGAGGATTGTTACCAACAGCAAAACAAGCGTAGAGGTAAGCAGGGGTTTCTCAATAATTGAATTGAAAATATCCGTTATTTTCCTCATGCGCTTTTCTAAAAAATTCATATTACCCTGGAATGCTGTTCGGAAATTAAATAATTTTAAAATCTTACGCCAATTCGAGCGTTTTCAATTTCTGCACCAAAGCTACGTTAATTTTTACATGTGACTCAAATGTCCACCCTGCAATATGGGGGGTGAATATTACATTAGACATTTTGCGAAGGGAATTAAAGGCCTCCAGCTGCCCGGATGATAACGTGTCGAGTTTCTCATTCTCTAATACATCCAATACGGCACCGCGAACATGCCCTTCCCGCATTACTTGCGACAAATCACTCAATGATACGATCTCTCCACGTGCTGTATTAATAAGTATGATCCTTTTTTTAAAGCGCATTAAGTACGGCTTATTCACCAAACTCTTTGTTTCCACGGTCAATGGGATGTGAAGACTAAGAATATCCGCCTCCTCTACCATGGTCTCCATAGACACCTCTTTACAAAAGGAGTTGCTGAAATTACGCTTATATTTATCGTAAGCGATAACGGTGCATTGAAACCCTGCGAGACGTCGCGTTACTGCCTGCCCCATGTTGCCATAGCCTATTATCCCTATAGTCTTTCCCATAATCTCCTCGCCCCTGTTGGCCTCCCGCTCCCAGCTAAATGATTTGATCTGACCGTCAGCGCTCGGAATATTTCTCATCAAACTCAACAATGCCCCGACTGTATACTCTCCGACCGCATCCCGGTTTCCTTCCGACGCATGCAGAACATGAATGCCCTTCTCCTTGAGATATTCCAAATCAAGATTATCAAGACCTGCTCCTGCCCTCCCCACAAATCTCACCTTCGGGTGTTCCCCCAGCAGATCATGGTTCACAAATGTTTTGCTTCGTATGATTAATCCATCATAATCTCCGACGATTGCTTTTATTTGAGCACGTGCGATAGATGGCTGGTAATCTGCTTCCCAGCCTATTTCCTTCAACATCGGAAAAAGACTTTCATGCATCACATCTACCACCAGACATTTACGCGTATCCATCAGAGCATCAAATGAACAGTGAGAAAATATACCGTAAGTCCCAGCAAATCATTCGTCGTAGTAATAAAAGGACCAGCAGCCAAAGCCGGGTTAAAACCGAAACGATTTAAAATTAATGGAGTTACCGTTCCTACAAACGAAGCGAACAAAATGACACTAAAAAGCGCCAGCGATACAATCATGGATAATTCGTACTCTCCAAAAAGCAACACGTTGGCGGCAAACACCAAGGCTGAAAGAATCAACCCGTTTAGCAGTGCTACAAAAAAGACCTTTGTCAGACGTTTCCATAAACCTTCGTCGACAAAATCAGGATTGGCAAGACTTTGAACAATGAGGGAGGATGACTGAATGCCTACATTTCCGCCCGTTGCCTGTATGAGGGGCGTGAAAAAAGCGACAGCCGTAACACGCGCTAGCTCGGTTTCGAATAAACCCATAAACTTTGCGTTCATCAATCCACCGGCAACACCGATCAGAAGCCAGGGCAGACGTGCACGTGTATTTCGCCAAATACTATCATCCTCTTCAACATCTTCACTAATACCGGCCATTATCTGGCGTTCTTCATCCGCCTGTTCCGTGATCACGTCCACAATATCGTCGATGGTGATACGGCCCACCAGCTGACCCTGGACGTTTACCACCGGGATAGATTCAAGGTCATACTTCTTCATCATTTCGGCCACTTCACTATCTTCCATATAGGTCTCCACCGAAACAACATCCCTTTCATATATGTCTGCCACAATGGTCTTGGCGTCCCTGACAATCAGGTCCTGAAGCGCCACGCGCCCCAATAATTTATCCTGCTCATCCACGACGTAAACGGCATAAAACTTATTGACGTTTTCCGCCTGCTTTCGAATTTCATCAACACATTCCACAACCGTCCAGAAGTAACGGGCTTTAATCAACTCCTTGGCCATCAACCCTCCTGCTACATTCTCCTCATACCTCAAGAGTTCGGTCACCTGCATTTTTAGCTCAGGCTCCAGGCCCGTAAGCACCTCCTCACGGGCTTTAATAGGAAGTTCATTCAGAATATCCGCCGTATCATCGGATGCGAGTTGATTCAGGAAATTGATGATCTCCTTTGGTGGATAAATCTTCAGAAACCGTTTGCGTGTATCCGGATCGAGATCGCTGATAATTTCTGCCTGGATCTCAATGGACAAAAGATCCATCACATATTTCGACTCTTCGGAATTAAACTCATATAACAAGGCGGTGATGTCAGCCGGCTTGACATCTTCCAGGGTCTTGCTGATAAAAGATTTATCCCGTTCATCCAATGCCTGTTGAAATAGGTCACGGAATTCCTTAGTAAGCTCAAATTCAACCAGTGGCTGCTCCACGACTTTGATCGATTAATAAGGTAAGGTTAATAAATGCATCCACCGACAATTGCTCTGCGCGCTTGTCCATGATGTCGAGTGCCGAAATTTCGGCTGGCAAATTTAGATTTTTTAATGCGTTGCGCAAGGTCTTACGGCGTGTATTGAATGCCTGCTTCACTACCTGAACAAAAAAAACTTCATCACAAGGCAATCGGGCAACGGTGTTTCTTTTTAAACGTATAACTGCCGACATTACTTTTGGCGGTGGCGTAAAAACTCCCGGCGGCACTTTGAACAAAAATTCAATATCATAGTATGCCTGTAACAACACGCTGAGGATTCCATAGGTCTTACTGCCATGCGGAGCAGCAATCCGCTCGGCAACTTCTTTCTGTAACATACACACCAGTTGATCAACCCGGTCCCGGTGTTTCAGAACCCTGAAAAAAATCTGCGAAGAAATATTATAAGGAAAATTACCGATGATACTGAATGTACGGGGAAATATCCGGTCCATGTCTGTTTCCAGAAAGTCGCCCTCAATGATATTTGGATGAAATGTGGGGTAATGCTTCTTCAGGTAAGCAACCGAATCGCGATCTATTTCAATCACTTTAAGGTCAATATCAGGGCGGTTGATCATATATTTCGTCAACACGCCCATTCCCGGACCAATTTCAAGTACCGCTTTTTGTTCATTTTCCACTTTCAGGGATTCGACAATCCGCTGTGCAATACTTTGATCATGTAAAAAATGCTGGCCCAAAGATTTCTTAGGCCTTACCTTATTCATTCGTTCCATCCGCATACATCTGGTACAATCTACAAGGAACAAATAGATATTTTTACTAAATCGCTTAGAATTGAATCGAATCCATGAACCAACCACACAAACCTCGCATTGGAATTACATTAGGAGATGTCAATGGAATTGGCCCTGAAGTAGTTATTAAGGCATTGGCGGACTCCCGCCTGCTGAACATTATCACACCCGTTGTTTATGGGTCGGCTAAAGTTATATCATACTATAAAAAACAATTCAACATTGAAGAGCTTAATTACACACAGGTGCGAAGCAAAGGACAATTTGCTCCAAAAAGTATAAACGTCATCAATTGCTGGGAAGACTCCCTGGAGATTAATCCGGGAAAAGCGTCGAAAGTCACTGGCAAAGCTGCCTTTGTTGCCTTGAAACAAGCTGTCGAAGAATTAAAGGAAGGAGTTACTGATGCCCTTGTTACCGCTCCGATTGATAAACAATCGATACACAGTGAGGAATTTCCCTTTACCGGCCACACCGAATACCTTACCCAATTTTTCGGCGCACCCGACAGCCTGATGTTTATGGTAAGCGACAGCCTGCGTATCGGATTGGTAACTGAACATGTTCCGCTGAAGGACGTAGCATCGCTGGTCACGAAGGAAAGGATCGAAGCAAAATTGCAGATCATGGAGCAATCCCTTCGGAAAGACTTCTCCATCAGCAAGCCTCGGATTGCCGTCCTGGGGCTCAATCCACACGCTGGCGATGGTGGGTTGATTGGTCAGGAAGATGAACTAGTCATCAAGCCTGTTATTACCGAACAGAAGAACAAGGGCAAACTGGTATACGGCCCGTTTCCGGCTGACGGTTTTTTTGCTGCCGGGTCACACACAAAATATGATGGCATCCTGGCAATGTACCATGATCAGGGATTAATCGCCTTCAAGTCGATTGCCTTTGAAGAAGGTATTAACTTTACCGCCGGCCTTCCGTTTGTAAGAACGTCTCCGGACCATGGCACAGCTTACAGTATCGCTGGAAAAAATCAGGCAAATGAGAACTCGCTCCGGGAGGCAATATATCGGGCAGCGGATATTTTTAAAAACAGAAATGAACCTTCTAAAGAAAAATGAGTTATTCAATATAGGTCTAAACCTTCTTAATTCTCCCTATTAGGCACTTAGTTCCTGATTTTATCTATATATTTCGACCATCAAGTTAGGCAAATGGATATCGTCACAAAAAAGCAACTGAATATACTGATTCAACTAGCTGAGGCAGACAAGCACTTCGCAAAGGCTGAGCGCGAAATGATCTTTAGAATCGCGAGCGAGCGAAAATTTCCCGAAGAAGAGGTGATGGATTTGATCCGGAACCCCGAGCCCATTGACTCCCTGGGAGCCCTGTCGCTGGATCAGAAATTTGACTACCTGATGTCAAGCGTGGAAATGGTGTTTGCCGACCACAATGTCTTCGAAAGCGAGATTATTTTCTGCCGGAATATTGCCATTAAATTAGGGTTCAAAAAGAGCATAATTGACTATTTTATTGAAAATTACGGCAAAAAAACCCCTCAGGAATTCAAGGAAACGGCTATCCGGGAATACATTTAAAAGCACCTTTTTTTACTTTCTGATTAATTATCGTAAATTTGCCGACTAATTTTTAATGCCCGAAAGGGTTTGGAATTGGAGGCGTATCGCGTCAATATTGTAGGCCTGAGCAACAAAGTGCACTATTTCAATTTTGAATTAGGAGCTGAGTTTTTTAGGAAATATGGTACGGAGCTTGTGCCGACTGGGGATTTCCGGGTTGATGTGGTACTGGATAAGCACGAAACGTTTATTGACGCTGAATTTAAAATTCACGGGAAGGTAGAATTGACGTGTGACAGAAGCCTTGAGCAGTTTGATTTTCAAATTGAGACAGCGCGGAAAATGTTGTTTAAATACGGAGAAAAGGACGAGGAAATTACGGATGAGATAATGACCATCAGCAGGGATACAGTAAGTCTTGAACTCGGACAGTTTATTTATGAGTTCATTGCCCTGTCGGTTCCACTGAAAAAACTTCATCCGAGGTTTCAGAATGATGCTGATGATGAAGAATCAGAAGGAAAGATTGTCTATTCCTCCTCTGATGAACCGACGCAGGCCAACAATGGTGAAGAAATTGATCCACGCTGGAATATTTTGAAGAAATTAAAATAAACTGATTTAGACTATGCCGAATCCCAAACGAAAACTATCGAAAACCCGTAGAGATAAACGTAGAACGCACTACAAAGCTACTGCAAAACAACTGGCTGTATGCCCCACTACTGGTGAACACCACCTGCCGCATCGCGCTTTCTGGCTCGAAGGTAAACTGTATTACAACGGTAACGTGGTGATGGAAAAAGAAGTACTTGCTTAAAGCAGCATGAATCTTTTACGCTCCGCTTATAAAGTCACTGATACAAGTCCGGTGGCCGGAAATCTTAAAGATTTTATAATTACTTCGCTGGTTTAAGTAAATGTCTTAATGCCCGGCGTTTATTCACCGGGCATTTTCTTTTTCCTGCGTCTTTGATCGACCAGACTTTTAACTTAAGATTTAGAAACACTATGACCAATATAAGAGCTGCAATTACCGGTGTTGGGGGGTATGTTCCGGATTATATTCTGACGAACAAGGAACTCGAAACGATGGTGGAAACTTCCGATGAGTGGATCACCAGCCGTACCGGTATTAAGGAGCGAAGAATTCTTAAAGGCGAGAATCAAGGTGTTTCCGTGATGGGTATCGAAGCAGTAAAAGATATGCTGAGGAAAACCAAGACCGATCCCAAAGAAATCGATGTTTTGATTTTCGCAACCGTCACAGCCGATATGACTTTCCCAGCAACGGCAAATATAGTCGCGACCGCCATCGGCGCAGTAAATGCCTATAGTTATGACATCAGTGCTGCGTGTTCCGGATTTCTCTTTGCATTGACAACCGGAGCGAGTTATATACAATCCGGAATGTATAAGAAGGTCGTTGTTGTCGGAGGTGATAAGATGTCAGCTATCCTCGACTACACGGACCGTACAACCTGCATAATTTTTGGGGATGGCGCCGGCTGTGTGCTGCTGGAACCTACAACGGAAGATGTGGGCGTAATCGATTCGATCCTGCGAAGCGATGGCTCAGGTGAAAGCTATCTGCATATGAAGGCCGGTGGCAGCCGTATTCCGGCGTCGCGCGAAACCGTCGAATCACGGCAACATTATGTGTATCAGGAAGGATCAGCGGTTTTTAAATTTGCCGTAACAAACATGGCTGAAGTTTCTGCGCAAGTCGCGGAACGAAATAATTTGACATCCGAAAATATAACCTGGCTCGTACCGCACCAGGCCAACAAAAGAATCATTGATGCTACCGCAAACCGTGTAGGCATAACGGAGGACAAGGTAATGATGAATATCGAACGTTATGGTAATACGACGGCGGGTACAATCCCCTTACTCCTATGGGATTATGAAAAACGGCTAAAAAAAGGAGATAATCTGATAATGGCAGCCTTTGGGGGTGGCTTCACCTGGGGCGCCGTGTATGTTAAATGGGCCTATAACAGTTGATACACCTCTTCCACATACGATCGAGCACTTAGCCGATCTGCGTCTGCTGTTTGCTCTCTTGCAATTAATCAATTCATTTGTAACTTAAAGTCTAAATTTTTTATGGCAACCGTCTCGGATTTAAGCAAAGGAAACTTTATTCGTTATAATGGCGAAGTGATGCAGGTGGAAGAACTGCAGCACCGTACACCAGGTAACCTGCGCGCATTTTATCAAATCAAAATGCGCAATGTGCGCAACGGGAAAGTTGCTGAAAACCGCTTTCGTCCGGGTGATGAAGTCGAAATTCTTCGTGTTGAAACAAAAGAATATCAGTACCTCTATGCTGACGGCGATAGCCTGGTGTGTATGGATAATATCACTTTCGATCAGGTCTATCTCGATAAAAAATTATTAGGCGATGCCGTAAACTACATCAAAGAAGGTGTTACCCTTCTCATCGCTTTTGAAAACGGCGACAGCGCCATTACCGCCGAACCTCCGACACATGTAGTCATGGAGGTGCAATACACCGAGCCTGGTATGCAAGGAGATACAGCAACCAGGACATTAAAACCTGCTACCCTTGAAAACGGGGCGGAGATCCGCGTTCCTCTTTTTGTAAATGCAGGCGACAAAATAAAAATACACACCGCCACTGGCGAGTATGTGGAACGTGTCAAATAATCTTTGATCATGAGCAAAACCAGAGAATCAAAAATGCCAGCAAAGAAAAAAGCTAACCCTACTCGTGTAAACCTTGATTCGGGAGAAATAACCCAACCTGAAATGAAAACATCTGAAATACGAGACCTTATTGACTTCATCTCCAAATCAGGGCTGAATGAAGTGAACATTGAAACGAAAGAACTAAAGCTCAGCGTCAAGCGGGAGCCCGACCAAAAAATATTTAAGTCCACTCCGGTGGTTACACAAGCGGCACCAACACCAGTCGCGGCACTACCAACCGCCTCTGCTCCTGCAGCCTCTGCGTTGCCTCCTGCGACAGCAGCAGCTTCCTCCGCGAAGAAAACCGTGGAAATTAAGTCGCCGATGATTGGTACATTTTACCGATCCGGAAATCCTGACACCCCTCCTATGGTTTCCGTGGGAGATAAGATCTCAAAAGGTCAGGCTGTTTGCATTATTGAAGCGATGAAGCTATTTAATGAAATTGAATCAGAAGTTTCCGGTACCCTGGTGAAAGTAATGGTGGAAAATTCTTCTCCGGTAGAATACGACCAGGTTCTGTTTGTGATAGAGCCGGATTAACTCCTGACTTTCGTAACAGCAAACCCAAGTAATCTGTCATACCTAAACTGATAGCTGTGTTTAAAAAAATTTTGATAGCCAACCGCGGTGAAATTGCATTACGGATAATCCGCACCTGCCGTGAGATTGGTATAAAGACGGTCGCTGTTTATTCCACTGCCGATCGCGAAAGCCTCCATGTTCGCTTTGCAGACGAAGCGGTCTGTATTGGGGACGCTCCCAGCAAAGACTCCTATCTCAATATTCCCAGGATCATATCGGCTGCAGAAATCACCAACGCAGATGCTATACACCCTGGATATGGCTTCCTGTCTGAGCGCGCGGAATTCTCAGCGATATGCCATGAATACGGCATCAAATTTATTGGACCCACTCCGGCGATGATTGAGGCGATGGGCGATAAGTCCACGGCAAAAGATACCATGAAGAAGGCAGGTGTACCAACCATTCCCGGATCGGAAGGATTGCTGGATTCCATCGAGCAAGGTATCGGGATCGCGAAAGAGATAGGTTATCCGGTTATTGTAAAAGCAACTGCCGGAGGTGGCGGAAAAGGTATGCGGATCATTCAAAATGAATCCGAGTTCAAGAAAGCATGGGAAGATGCCAAACGCGAGGCTAGCGCTTCGTTTGGCAACGATGGCTTATACCTTGAAAAATTTGTGGAGGAACCCCGTCACATAGAAATTCAGATCATGGGCGATCAGTATGGCAAGGTTTGTCACCTCTCGGAACGCGATTGCTCCATACAGAGAAGGCATCAAAAGTTAGTTGAAGAAACACCCTCGCCGGTTGTGAACCAGGAGTTGCGTGAACGGATGGGCAACGCTGCCGTAAGTGGTGCAAAGGCCATAAATTTTGAAGGCGCCGGAACGATAGAGTTCCTGGTTGACAAACATGGTGATTTCTATTTTATGGAAATGAATACCCGCATCCAGGTAGAACATCCTATCACGGAAGAAGTGACCGACTATGATCTGATCAAAGAACAGATTAAAGTCGCAGCAGGCGTTCCTATTACAGGTACCAACTATTTTCCAAAAATGTTTGCCATGGAGTGTCGCATTAATGCGGAAGATCCGGCAAACGGATTTCGCCCGTCTCCCGGAAAGATTACCAATTTGCATATGCCCGGTGGCCATGGCGTTAGAATAGACAGTCATGTCTACGCCGGCTATACGATACCCCCTAACTACGACTCAATGATCGCCAAACTGATTACAACAGGGCAGTCGAGGGAAGAAGTGATTACCAGGATGAAACGCGCTCTTCAGGAATTTGTCATTGAAGGAGTAAAAACAACCATTCCCTTCCATATCGCCCTGATGGATAATGCCGTATTCCGGTCCGGTAAGTTCACCACCAAATTCCTGGAAACCTCTTTCGACTTCTCCGAACTCTCCTAACAACCCTATTCCGTATTCCCCTATTCCCTATTCCCTATTCCCTATTCCCTATTCCCTATTCCTTATTCCCCTATTCCCTATTCCCTATTCCTATATACCCTATACCTTTTTCTCTAAAACATCCACCAACTCCTGATACCACGCCTCACCGTATTTGCGTATCAACGGATCCTTTAGAAATTTATAGACGGGAACCTGCAGCTCTTTGCCCAAGGCGCAGGCAGGTGAACAAATGTGCCACTTGTGGTAGTTCACTGCTTCAAAATTTTTCTTCTTCGTAATCCTTATAGGATACAAATGACAGGATATGGGTTTCCTCCAACCGATTTTTTCGTCCTTATAGGCTTGTTCAATGCCACATTTTAGTATTCCCTTCTTATCATATACAGCATACACACATTCCCTGCCACCAATAACCGGTGTACAAAGTTCCCCTTCATCATCCACAGTATGCGTACCATTCTTTTCGATTTCCTTTATCCCCTCGGGACTAAGGTATTTCTTCACCTTGGGATAAATCTCCTCCAGAATAGCCAGCTCTTCCTCCAGCAAGGGTGCACCAAAATCTCCTTCCACACAACAAGCACCTTTGCACTTCTCCAGGTTACAAACAAATTCCTTATCACGGATGTCATCGGACACCAATACGTCACCTATTTTTATCATGCGGCAAAGGTAAGCAATGTGGAAGGAACAATGAACCTGGCAATACGCTATTCGTTGTCAGTATTTGTAGAAGGTCGAAGGACGCTAGCGATTTGATTTTGTTTGAATCCTGACTGTTGTGTAGCCTGTCCTCCGGAGAGCGTTGGGTAAGGCTTTAAAGCTATTTTGTCCTGACGGATCTTCGCCCGAATCAAAGCCTTAGGCATTGTTTGCATAGCAGGCAATCAAATAATCTGGATTTAGAAAAGCCCGAACTGAAGGTGCTCATTTACTTTTACGTCACGCTGGATAGCCTGGGCTGAGAACTGTTTTGAAAAAAATCCTATATGATAAGCCGGTAATGCCATAAGCCTGGAATCAAGCTGGTGACTTGATAATGCTGTATTCAGCCCCATCACCAGCATGTTGGATTGATACATCTGCACAAGTTTACGGTAAAAATGAAGGTTGCTTTCAATCGTCATCAGGCGATCCAACTGGCCAACGCCAATAAACTTCATCACGAGGTCAGCATGCTCCTCACAATATGACCTGCAGTTCATCATCTCATTCAGTGTGAATGTAAAGGGGATAAGAAAACTGTATCCAAGCGTTGCCAGTTTTTCGACGATGTTAAAGGGTACTTCCAGCGAAAATGGATCCATCAGACAAACCACAGCTACTTTGTGACTGGCTTTGGAAGCCTGGATATTCGCGACCAACGTTTGAATCCATTCAGTTTGAGGTTTATTAAAAACCGATACATCCTTTTCAGGAAAATATTTCTTCACCCTTTTTGCTAGTGCCGTGGCCTGTTCGAAGTCACTTTCAAAAAACAGCCACCGGTTAAACGGGTGTTCCATCGAAAGAGAAGAGAGGCCAGCACCGGGAAATATCAGCTTTTGATGGCCGGTAGAATATAAACCACTCCCGGATACTAAATCAACAAAAATAATTTCATCGGCTTTTGGAGAGGCATTCATAATGAAGGCCTGCAAGTAACTCTGTATGAGTTGAACCTTTACTTTAAACCATGACTCAGCTGCTGTAATACTTAGTCCATCAGATTGAAAATTCGGAACTGAAGCACGCGATTTTAAGTTCAAAAAGTTATATGTTTAACGTTTTCCGGTTATCAAAATTAGCTCTTCGTCATTGTACAGAAAAGATTCCCTAAACAATTGGAAAAACTACATAAAATAATTCGGGATTCGGGTATAATGAAAAAAACTGTGATCTAACTTGCGCCCTTTATGAAGGAATATCTTGAGAGTCTGAATGAACCTCAGTACGAGGGCGTGATCAATACCGAAGGTCCATGTATGCTTATCGCCGGTGCAGGTTCAGGAAAAACACGGGTACTAACCTACCGGATCGCTAACCTGATCAGCAAGGGAGAAGACGCATTCAATATTATGGCGCTAACGTTCACCAACAAGGCCGCCAGGGAAATGCGCGAGCGTATTGAAAAAGTTGTCGGAAGCGATGCACGCAATTTATGGATGGGTACCTTCCATTCCGTTTTTGCCAGAATACTCCGGGCGGAGGCGCATCACCTTGGCTACCCGAACAGCTTTACTATTTATGACACCGATGATTCCAAAACCCTGGTCAAAAATATTGTCAAGGAGATGGGATTGGATGATGCGGCCTACAAGGCAAGTACGGTGTTCAACCGGATCTCTGCAGCAAAAAACAGCCTGATCAGCTGGCAGGACTACCAAACCAATGCAGAGCTGATGGGGGATGATGCTGCCAATCTCCGCCCTGAAATTGCAAAAATCTACAAGGCTTACGCCCTTCGGTGTTACAAAGCCGGCGCCATGGACTTTGATGACCTGCTATTCAATACTGATAAACTTTTTAAGGAACATCTGGAAGTACTGAACAAATACCAACATCGTATCCGTTACGTACTGGTCGATGAGTTCCAGGACACCAACTTGTGTCAGTACTTTATTATTCGAAAACTGGCAGCCGTCCGTCAGAACGTGTGTGTGGTGGGTGATGATGCACAAAGTATTTATGCTTTCCGTGGAGCCGACATCACCAATATCCTCAACTTCGAACGCGACTACCCCGAGTTACGCGTTATCAAACTGGAACAAAACTATCGCTCCACTCAAAATATAGTCAGCGCCGCAAACTCAGTCATTAAGAAAAACCGGGCACAGCTTCCAAAAAATGTCTGGACTGCCAATGAAGAAGGTGGGTTAATCGAATTGATTAAAGCCGTCTCGGATAATGAAGAAGGACGGTTGGTGGCGACTTCCATCTTTCAGGAAAAGATGCAACACCAACTGAAGTTCAGTGACATCGCTGTGTTGTACCGCACCAACAGCCAGTCGCGTGCCATTGAAGAAGCCCTGCGGAGAATGAACATCAAATACAAGGTAGTGGGTGGACTTTCCTTCTACCAGCGTAAGGAAATTAAGGATCTTCTCGCCTACATGCGCTATACCCTCAACCAGCAGGATGAGGCTTCCTTCAGAAGAATTATTAACCTTCCGAAACGCGGTATCGGCGATTCAACGGTTGATAAAATAATTGTGGCCGCCAACGATCATGGTATTTCTATTTGGGAGGTGCTGCAGCACGCCAACTCCTTCATCGGCGGAAGATCTGCCGGGCCAATTGATGACTTCGTATCGATGATCAAACGATTCAACATCGAAGTAGAACGAAAAAATGCGTACGATGCGGCCTTTGAAATCGCCAAAGGTTCCGGATTGCTGCGTGAACTGTACGAAGATAAAACGGTCGAAGGCCTGAGCCGGTACGAGAACGTTCAGGAGTTGTTGAATGCTATCCGGGAATTCGTAGATGATGCAGAACGGGAGGACAAAGGTCTCGGCTCATTCCTGCAGGAAGTGTCACTCATCACAGGCCAGGATGAAGACAAAGACAAAGATCCGGACAAGGTGACGCTAATGACCATTCACATGGCGAAAGGGCTTGAGTTCCGGAATGTTTACATCGTCGGGCTTGAAGAAGACTTGTTTCCGTCACAGATGATGCTGAGCAGCAGAGCAGACCTGGAGGAAGAACGCAGGCTGTTCTATGTGGCGATTACGCGAGCTCAGAAAAGTCTTTTTCTCTCGTACGCCCTCACACGATATCGCTTCGGACGTCTGAAAAACTGCGAACCCAGTCGTTTCCTGGATGATATTGACCAGTCCTTTATCAAGGTAAGCAGCAAATATTCCGGCCTGGAGTCCACGCCTCCTCCAACGCAATATGCTAAAAACCTCGTAAATGGCATCAAAAAGACCTTATCCTCGGCACCTGTCGTAAAAGCTTCCGGATACAAGGCCCCGTTGGATTTTTCCCCCAGCGATACATCGGGCTTAAAAGAGGGTATGAAAGTCGAGCATCCGAAATTCGGCTTTGGAACGGTCACCACGATGGATTCTTCCGGAGCCGACCGCAAAGCAAAGATTAATTTTGACGATTTTGGAGAGAAGACCTTATTGCTTAACTTTGCTAAACTCAAAATTCATGCGTAAGGGTTAGCCATCATTCACATCGGCGCCGGCATACCATCAACTATTGTTTACACAACGCTTAACCAGAAATCAATTATCATGCAAATAGGAGAATACAATTCCTCGCGTCCACACATTATTTTAAAAGAATACGGCCGTAACGTTCAGAAGCTTGTAGAATACATCAAGAATGTTCCGGATATTGAAAAACGAACAGAGCTTTCTTATACACTGATCGACCTGATCAAACAATTAACACCCAGCATCAAGGATCAACCGGACAATCCTCAGCGGTTGTGGGATGATCTGTACATCATCGCTGATTTCAACCTTGACGTAAATAACCCATATCCCGTTCCTGAGCGCGAGATTCTCTTCAAAAAACCCATGAAGATGGAGTATCCGAAGAACGATGTGCGCTTCCGCCACTATGGTAAGAACATTGAAAAGCTGGTAAAAGAGGCCTTAAAGAAAGATGATGCTCAGGAGCGTGAAGAGGCTATCATTTACCTGGGCAAGCTAATGAAAACCTTCTACGGGAACTGGAACAAGGAAACGTTGGATGACTCCGTTATCCTTCGCGATATTCAGGCTATGTCAGGTGGAGCCCTTAATATGACGATTGAAAAAGTCAGAGAAGATAACCTCTTTGAAAAGCTCTACAAGGAGCGCAAGAAAACAAGACCTCAGGGTCAGGGTCAGGGTGGTCAGGGACAAGGAAACGGTGGTCATCAGCCTCGTCACCAGGGCGGTCACCGGCCATTTAATAAAAACAAAGGCAGCAATTTCCGCAGGAGAAGAGATCAGTAAATCAACCATGAGATAATTCTTTTCTGACTGACAATCAATGAGTGTTTTTAAGATCAAAGGGGGGAAGAAACTTAACGGTGAGATCACCCCGCAAGGCGCAAAGAATGAAGCCCTGCAAATTCTCAGCGCAACTATTCTTTCCGCTGAGCCCATCACAGTCCATAATGTTCCTAACATCGTAGATGTAAACAAACTTATCGACCTGATCCGCGATCTGGGTTGTAAGGTTGAAAAGCTCGCACCCGAATCCTACCGGTTCACGGCATCAGCGATCAATACAAAATTTCTGGAGACAGAAGATTACAGGAAAAAAGCGGCAGCCCTTCGCGGTTCCGTTATGCTGCTGGGCCCGATACTCGCCCGCTTTGGCAAGGCAACTATGCCGAAGCCTGGTGGTGATAAAATCGGAAGACGACGACTAGACACTCATTTTTTGGGATTCCAGAAGTTAGGCGCAAAATTTAACTTCGATGCGGAAGAACATCTCTTTCATATTGATGCATCAGAGCTGAAAGGTTGTTACATGCTGTTGGATGAAGCCTCTGTGACAGGAACTGCCAACATTGTGATGGCTGCTGTTCTGGCTAAAGGAACTACCACGATTTATTATGCGGCTTGTGAACCCTATCTTCAGCAACTCTGCCTCATGCTTAACCGGATGGGTGCAAAGATCAGCGGGATTGGCTCAAATCTTTTAACCATAGAAGGCGTAACAAAACTCGGTGGCACGGAGCACACCATGCTTCCGGATATGATCGAGATCGGCAGCTTTATCGGATTGGCTGCCATGACGCAATCTGAAATTACCATAAAAAATTGCCGCATCGACATGCTCGGTATCATACCCGAGATCTTCAGAAGACTTGGAATAAAAATGGAATTCCGGGGAGATGATATTTATATTCCATCTCAGGAACGTTATGAAATTGAGACCTTCATCGATGGCTCTATTCTTACCGTGTCGGACGCCCCATGGCCAGGGTTCACCCCCGACCTCATTAGTATTGTCCTCGTGATCGCCACACAGGCAAAAGGCACAGTATTGATTCACCAGAAAATGTTTGAAAGCCGCCTTTTCTTTGTGGATAAGTTAATTGATATGGGGGCCCAGATTATACTTTGTGATCCGCATAGAGCTACCGTTATAGGTCTGGATAGAAAACAACAGCTGAAAGGTATTAAAATGTCCTCTCCCGATATTCGCGCCGGTGTATCCCTATTGATCGCAGCGTTATCCGCCAGCGGCACCAGCGAAATCTCCAACATCGATCAGATCGACAGGGGCTACCAGAATATCGACACCCGCCTGAGAGCACTCGGCGCAGATATTGAAAGAACGTGAGACGTTAGTTATGAGTTAGGAGTTAGGAGTTATAAGTTGAGGGTGCCTTACGCATTGCTGTTCACGGTAAGTTAAATATCAATTTGTTAGTTATTTCCATTTCACACCCTCACCCCTCACCCCTCACCCCTCTCTCCCAGATACCCATACCCCTACTCCCAATTCCTCCTCTCCCATTGATCTCCTTCATATCACTCATGGGCACTCTGATTAAAAATGCCTTTCAACTCATCACTCATGGATGACTTAGGAGTTATGAGTTACGGGTTGCCTGCTTTAGCATTGACCGTTATGGCGAATTAAATGTTAATTGCCTAGCTATTTCATTTCACACCCTCACCCCACACTCTCTATACCCTATACCTTCTTTATCTACTTCATATCCCTCCTTGGCACCATGATTTTAGAAATGCCATTCAACACATAACTCCTAACTCATAACTCAATCTTCAGCCCCACCGGACAATGATCCGACCCCATGTATTCATTATAAATCATGGCCTCCTTCATTTTTGAAGCCAGGGAACTGGCAACCAGAAAATAATCAATTCTCCACCCTGTGTTCTTCGCGCGGGCATTGGTAACATAATTCCAGTAGGAGTATTTAACTTCCCCGGGATAGAACTTCCGAAACGAATCCACAAACCCCATATCAAGAAGATTGGTAAATCCGTCAATTTCAATCTGCGTATAGCCGGCCGATACATTGTAGTTCTCTTTTGGCCGTGCAATGTCAATCGGTTGATGGGCTACATTCAAATCACCGCATATAATAACGGGTTTCCGCTGACCAAGCCATTTCACATAGCCAGCAAACTCACGGTCCCACTTTTGCCGGTAATCCAGCCTGGACAACTCCTCGCCGGAATTAGGAGTATACACGGTGACGAGAAAAAATGTAAGGTATTCAGCGGTAATCACCCGTCCCTCCTGGTCGTATTCTTCGACTCCAATATCATAGGTCACTTGTAGTGGTTCAGTTTTCGTAAGGATTGCCGTACCGGAATATCCTTTTCGCGCCTTGGAAGAATTAACGAATGATTTATAATCAGGCATCAACTCCAATGCAGACTTCACGTCCTCTTCGCTTCCTTTTGTCTCCTGCAAGCAGAGAATATCCGGATTCATAGCCTTCACATCCGGGATAAAATCCTTTTTGATGATCGCACGGATTCCATTTACATTCCAATTAACCAGGTGAAGGGACATAGACTCTCAGATTTTAACAAGTTTCGAGTTTACTCTAAAGTTCAGAACCAGTCAACACCTGACAATCCCTGCAGGATTAAATTGGCGTTTTAGAAAGCCGGGATTGTCGTAAAACAAAAAAAGTCCTGCCTAAGCAAGACTCTTTGGATTGTAGGTTTAAGTCAGGCTATGCTTTTTTAGCAGCGCCAGCTTTAAATTCTTCTTTAATCTTCTCAATATCCACGTTCTTAATGACGGGCTGGAAGTTCTGTATCTTCAATGATTGGCGTCTTACGGCTGATTTTGCCTTGTCTTTGCGGCCTTTGCGCTTAAGTCTGGTTACTGACATGGTTCAATTCTTTAAAAGGAGTGCAAAAATAACCGGGATTTTCGGTATTTCAAACCGAATGCCTAAAGATTTTTGAATTTGGTTACAAGGATGCCAGTCCTTTATCCACGGCGCCGGGCAAGCCGAACATTGGACTTGGAACTTTAAACTTAGAAGCCAACCTTTGCGCTGCAATATGGAAAAACCCAGTTTACCGAAAGGGACCCGTGATTTCGGGCCAGCCACCATGGCGAAGCGCCAGTTTATCTTTGAAACAATCAGGGGGGTATTCCAAAAATATGGCTTTCAACCCCTGGAGACCCCGGCTATGGAGAGTCTCTCGACTCTTACGGGGAAATACGGCGAAGAAGGTGATCAGCTGCTATTCAAAATCCTTAACTCCGGTGATTTTTTAAAGGAAGTCAGCCAACAGGATATCGAAACGAGAAATTCAAAACGGATGGCCATTGGAATTTCAGAAAAAGGTCTTCGTTACGACCTCACTGTCCCTTTTGCACGGTATGTCGTGATGAACCGGAATGAAGTGAGCTTCCCCTTTAAACGTTACCAGATACAACCAGTCTGGAGAGCAGACCGGCCACAGAAAGGACGATACCGTGAGTTCTACCAATGTGATGCCGATGTGGTTGGCACAGACTCGTTGCTTTGCGAAACGGAAATCATCCTCATGATCAAAGAGGTGTTTAAAGGACTAGGTATCCGTGATTATACAATCAAAATAAATCACCGCGGTATCTTGTCCGGGATGGCAGAAGCCATGAAGGCGAAAGAGAATGAAACTTCGCTGTTTGTAGCCATCGATAAACTGGACAAAATCGGTGAGGAAAAGGTAAAGGAAGAATTGCGTTCCAAAGGATTTTCAGAAGACAGCCTGACCGCGTTATTCGAAATCATAAACGTGAAAGGTTCCACCACCAATAAATTTGCGTTGCTGGCAGCACAATTCGAAACTATCGAAAGCGGCCAGAAAGGATTAAGGGATCTGCAGGAAGTATTTAATTTACTCACCAGTTATAACTCTTCCGCTGAGCATGTTGAATTTGATGTGGCACTGGCCAGGGGGCTGAGCTACTATACCGGCTGTATTTTTGAAGTCAAGATTAATAACGTAGCCATAGGAAGCGTTAGCGGTGGCGGAAGATATGATAACTTAACTAAAGCCTTTGGCGACAAGGACAACCTTTCGGGTGTAGGCTTTTCTTTTGGTGTGGATCGTTTATACGATGCCCTGGAAGAATTAAACATTTTCCCGAAAGAAACGCTGGCTTCATCAAAAGTATTGATCTGCCATTTTGATGATGCGAGTTTGCGGTATGGTTTGGGCGTCCTGGCAAAACTCAGAGCCGCTGGTATCGCTTCAGAAATATATCCGGATGTGACCAAGATCAAAAAACAGCTGGACTATGCCAATAAAAAGATGGTCTCTTTTGCGCTGGTTGTCGGATCAGAAGAAATCCAAAGTGGTGTGCTGGCCTTTAAAAATATGACCACCGGAGAACAGGAAAAACTTACCCTCGAACAAATCATTTCTAAACTTCAATAAGCTTTGCGACCTTGCGGAATATGCTTTGTATAAATATCGTTTGAGTGGCAAACGTGAAATACACCTAGTAAACGCTGCAAAGACCAAGAAGATTTTTACCGCATGGCCGTACACCTGATTTCCGATGAACCTCTTTCCCTCCAGGACCTTTCAAGGATTCTGGACGGAGGCGTCACTGTCGGTCTTTCCGAGAAAGCAAAGCGGAAGATCAAACAATGCCGCGAATACCTGAATCAGAAGCTTGAAAATTCAGGTGAGACGATCTATGGAATAAATACAGGTTTTGGCTCGTTGTACAATAAGAATATATCAACGGACCAGCTGGAGACGTTGCAGGAGAATTTGGTGAAGTCGCATGCTTGCGGCACCGGCCCTGAAGTTCCGGAAGAGATTGTCAAGCTGATGCTATTGCTAAAAATACAATCTCTTGCCTATGGGTATTCGGGAGTTCAACTGGTGACAGTGGAACGACTGGTGGATATGTTTAATGCAGATGTACTTCCGCGCATTTATGAGATGGGATCTTTGGGCGCATCCGGAGACCTTGCACCGCTGGCACATCTGGCACTTCCGCTTATTGGCCTGGGGGAAACACACTATCAAAAGAAGATCGTGTCGGGTGATACCATTAACCGGACCTTGGGCTGGAACAACCTTCACTTCCAGGCAAAAGAGGGATTAGCGTTGCTCAATGGAACACAATTTATGAGTGCGTATGGAATCTGGTGTACCCTGCATGCCCATAAGTTGCTTCAGCTCTCCATGGTGATCGGCGCGCTTTCGCTGGATTCCTTTGATGGACGCCCGGAACCTTTTCTGCCCCACGTTCATTCGCTGCGTCCCCACCCCGGACAGGTACGGGTGGCCGCTGAAATAACAAAAATGCTTGTTGGAAGTGAACTGATCCGGCAACCAAAAAAACACGTGCAGGATCCCTACTCGTTCCGTTGTATGCCCCAGGTACATGGAGCAAGTGCAGATACTATAGACTACGTCACCAAAGTTTTTCTGATTGAAGTGAACAGCGTTACTGACAATCCAAATGTCTTTCCGGACGAGGATATTGTAATTTCGGCTGGCAACTTTCACGGGCAACCGTTGGCACTGGCACTTGATTTCCTCGCCATTGCGCTGGCGGAACTGGGAAGTATTTCGGAACGACGGACCTATCAATTAATTTCAGGCGTTCGCGACTTGCCCAATTACCTTGTTGCCAATCCGGGTATTAACTCAGGATTAATGATTCCTCAATATACGGCCGCCTCATTAGTGAGCATGAACAAACAACTCTGTTCACCTGCTTCCGTCGATTCCATTGTTTCATCCAATGGTCAGGAGGATCACGTGAGTATGGGGGCGAATGCCGCGACCAAAGCATATCGGATTGTGAACAACCTGTATTCCATACTGGCTATTGAACTCATTACCGCCGCGCAGGCGTTAACCTTCAGAAGACCCATGAAGTCTTCCCCCTACCTGGAAACTTTTGTGGATACTTTCCGAAAGGTTGTGCCGTTTATAGAGGATGACCGCATCCTGCATCTGGATATGAAAAAGGCAGAAGAATTCCTTAAAACCTGGGAGCCCTCGGCATGAATTCCAAAAGCACTATAATTCTTGCTTTCTTCATGGCTATTGCATGGCTTACCCAGGCGCAACCGTACATCAGCGATTTGGGAAGATTTGAGGTCGATCAGAAAAAAGGCTGTGCGCCCTTAACCGTCAATGTAACCATCCGGCCGCCGTTTGTCTGTAACGGGGCTAGTCCATGCGAAATGGATTTTGAAAGCAATAATAACTTCCAACAACTGGTTTTTACACATACCTACACGCAACCCGGTACCTATGTGCTGAGGATTCTTTTCCAGACTTCAGGGTTTGATCAGATCACAATCGTAGTAACTCCGAATACGCCACCCTCATTTGAAATCTATTCGTGTGGAGGCAATGAGACGCAGGTTAATGTAACCGACACCAATTATAATCAATACGTTATCAACTACAACGATGGTAGTCCGGATGTAATTGTCCCTTCCGGAAGCCTGGCAAAAGACAACCACATCTTTGCAACGTCGGGAAACAAAACCGTTACCGTACGCGGAAGGAACCTTAGCGCCGACGACAATTGCAACCCTGCAAATCAGTCCGTGAATGCGATTATGGTACTTCCTGCACCGACGATTTCCCAACTAACAGTCCTCGATAATACCCGGATACAACTTGATTTTGTCAACCTTCCGACCATCCTGTACAAACTGGAAATTGCCACGAACTCCACCAACTTTCAGCAACTTCAGAATGTTTACAACGCGACTTCAACGATCATCAGCAACTTGCGAACGGATGATAACTACTACTGTTTCAGGTTGGGCGCTTTTGATCCGTGTAACAACACGACGCTCTTCTCAAACGTCATCTGCAGTGCCAATTTTGATCTGACAACTCTAAGTGACCTTAACAGACTTACCTGGGCCACGGATCAGAACGGAATCAACAATTACTCTATCAGCAAAAGTAACAGTGCACCGATCGTTGTGCCTGCCCCTGCGGGAACGTTTGATGACACGAGCGTAATCTGCGGAACAGATTATTGTTATCAGCTTACGTCCAACTATACCAACGGAAGTACCAGCATATCCCTCTCGAAATGTGGTACAGCTTTCTCAACAACCATTCCTACAGCACCGGAGAACATCTCTACCAACGTAGTGGATAACAGCCGCGTGGACCTGGAATGGACCCAGGATCCGGCATTTACCGCTGTGTCCTACACGGTTGTGAAATCGGGGATTTCTCTTGGAACGTCAGCGGTAACCAACTTTACTGACCCTGGCTACGCGACGGATGCAGAAACGTGTTACCGAATCTCCTATACCGATGTGTGCACGAATAAAAGCCCGGCCAGCATAGAAGCATGTCCCGTGAATCTTTCCGGTACGCTGCAGCCCAATAACACTATTAACCTGAGTTGGACGCCCTACGGGGGATGGAAGAACGGCGTGGATCACTACATCGTGGAAAAATTCAATAACCAGGGTCAGCTGTTGCAGACTTTTGACACCGGCCTGGGAACGGTATTAACCGATGATGAAGAAGATTTTGTCAATCAGGTTTACCTCTATCGCATTACCGTTTTTTCGGTT
Organism: Chryseolinea sp.; assembly: GCA_041737945.1. Lineage (GTDB taxonomy): Bacteria > Bacteroidota > Bacteroidia > Cytophagales > Cyclobacteriaceae > Chryseolinea. The sequence continues at coordinate 139,988 of JBGSQQ010000042.1, read as the reverse complement.
GATGCCGGCTTGCTCACGTCGACATCAAATACCATCACGGTAATCAAAGAACCAAATCTTTTCCATCCCTCCTCGTTTACGCCAAACAGTGACGGTCTGAATGATATCTTCAAGGTGTTTGGACAATTCACCGCTCAGGTTGAGTTTAAGATTTTTAACCGGTGGGGAGAGCTGTTGTTTATTACCGAAGACCTTGACCAGGGTTGGGACGGAACCTATAAAGGCAATGCGATGCCAGAAGGTACCTACGTATTCAGGGCAAAGCTGACTGACCAGGCTGGCAGAACCTTCGACCGTTCAGGTACCATTCTGCTGTTGCGCAAAAGTCAATGATTATCAACCTTTCTTTTTACCTTTGACCCACAAACGCCAAAGGTTCTTACAATTTTTCGACAGACAACCACACAGAATACCGCACTATGTTTGACATGATGAAAATGATGGGCAAGATGAAGGAAGTTCAGGCCCGAATGAAAGAAGCCCAGGACAATCTGGTGAATATAAAAGCGGAGGGAGAATCGGGCGGGGGAATGGTGAAGGCAACGGTAAACGGAAAGAAACAGTTGGTTGCGCTTGATGTTGATCCGTCGCTGTTGAAAAGTGAAGACAGAATAATTCTTCAGGACCTTGTCGTTGCCGCCGTGAACAAAGCCAATGAAGAAGTGGATGGATTAGCGAAGGAAGCTATCCGGAAAAGTACGGAGGGACTGTTGCCCAATATTCCAGGACTAGACCTAAGTGGAATGATGGGATGAGCCGAACGGCAATCGTAATCCTTAACTATAACGGCGAAAAGCTACTCTCTCAATTTTTGCCTTCTGTCCTTGAACATTCGACAGGCGCAGAAATTATTGTTGCCGACAACGCCTCGACTGACCAATCGATATCTCTCCTAAAAGAAAGTTTTCCCCAGGTCCGCCTTATTCAGCTGGATAAAAATTATGGTTTCTGCGGAGGTTATAACCGTGCCTTCCAACAGGTTCAGGCAGACTACTTTGTTCTGTTAAATTCAGATGTGGAGGTCACTGCGAACTGGCTTACTCCCATGACGCAATTGCTGGATGCTAATCCTCTCATTGCATCTGTACAACCCAAGATTTTGTCTTTCCATCAACGAGGGAATTTTGAGCATGCCGGCGCCGGAGGTGGATTTATTGATTCCCTTGGGTTCCCTTTTTGCAGAGGTCGGATATTCGATCACATCGAGGAGGATATTGGTCAATACAACGATGAGGTACCGGTGTTCTGGACTAGTGGTGCCTGCATGATGATCCGATCGAAAGCCTATTTTACATTTGGCGGATTTGATGAAGACTTTTTTGCTCATATGGAAGAAATTGATCTTTGCTGGAAACTTCACCGGACAAACCAGTCGGTTTACTACTGCGGCAAGAGTACCGTATATCATGTGGGCGCAGGGACGCTTGGATATGGGAATCCCAGAAAGGTTTTTCTCAACTTCCGAAACGGCCTGTCGTTGGTTTTCAAACATTTTACGCCCGGGGAAATGTTATACAAACTACCCTTAAGGCTTTCCCTGGATTGGCTGGCAGCTGTTTTTTTTATCCTTAAGGGCCAACCCGCCAACTGTCTCGCGGTGTTGCGTGCGCATATTGCTTTTGTTAAAAGTATTAGCAACAGCCGTCAAAAAAGAAGCGCCGTTCAACATCAATATCCCGTTTACCAGCGCAATACCATCAAAAGAGGATTGATCGTCTTTGACTACTACATCCGCGGGAAAAAGAAACTCACCTAATAATCCCAGACCGGATTTCGTTTGCGCAAATGCTTTCGCATATTCAAAATAAACGCCAGGGAGAGGTATATCAATACCGGGGACCCAACGGCGATAAAGGAGGCATAAATGAAAAATAAACGGATACTTGATGTTGCAACACCTAATATCTCCCCGAGCCGGGTACATACCCCGAAGGCATAAGTTTCGAAGAAATGCTGAATTCTATCGGTTAATCGCTCCATATATCTGGCATTTTGTGGCTTTCAACACGTAAAAAGGTTGATTTATCGACCAAAAATCAGGCTTACAAATATAACGTCAAGACCACCTTAAAATGTGGCTGGCCTTCGTATTTTTTTGAGTATTATTGCAAAAAAATACGCATTCTGTATACTTTTGCAACCTGTTTAAAATTAACCATAAATCAAAAACCAATGAGAAAAGTAGTTTACTCATTTCTGATCATCGGCGCATTGACCCTCGCGGGCTGTACACTGCCCAAGATGGTGAAAATGTCTAAAGAACAACAGCTAACGGTTACACCTAACCCGCTTGAAGTTCACAAGGATACCGTTGCCTTCGACATGGCAGCCAACCTCCCCGTAAAAATGTTAAAGAAAGGTACCGTATACACGGTAAACACCTTCTATAAATCGCCTACTGAAGAGACGGCTTACGAAGCAATAGCTTTTAAAGCTGAGGACTATCCGAATAGCAGCACGGAACAGCCTAAGGTTACAAAGAGTTTCTCTTTCCCATACAAGCCAACAATGAAGACCGGTACTCTCGAGGTAGAGGGTGTGGCTTCAAAAGGCACTAAAACCAAGGTGACACCTCGTATGCCAGTTGCAACAGGTATGATCACTACTTCGAAACTTGTTAAGCCAGTTTACTTCGCTGCCTATGCAGCTCACGCTTACAATAACCAGGAAGAACTTGTACCGGTTATCATCCCTGACTTCATTTTCGAGCAAGGAAGGTCTGTACTTAGAACCAGCGAAATTAAGAGCACTAAAGGAAAACAACTGGATGCTTTTATCGCTTCCAAGAATGCTACCCGTACTGTGACAATCACCGGTACCCACTCTCCTGAAGGTGCGGAACGTATCAACAGCAAACTGTCTCCGGATCGTGCTGCTGCCATCGAGAAATTCTACCGTGCAGAAATGAAGAAATACGACTATAAAGGCAAAGCTGACTCTATCAACTTTATCCTTAAGCCCGTTATTCAGGACTGGACAGGCTTCAAAGATGCGCTTTCTACCTATGAAGGAATCACTTCAGAAGAGAAAGCTGAGTATCTGAACATCATCAATGCCGGCGGTTCTTTTGAAGATCAGGAAAAGCAAATGAAGAGGTTGAAAACTTACAGAAAGGTTTTCAAAGATGTCTATCCTAAGTTGAGAACAGCCAAGACTGAAATACTAGTTGTTAAAGACAAGAAAACAGATGCTGAAATATCTGTTCTGTCAAAACAAGTCGTACAAGGTTCATTGTCTGCTGACACACTTTCATTCGATGAAATGATGTATGCAGCAACGCTTACACCTTCACTGGAAGAAAAAGTAGGAATCTACGAGGCTGCCACTAAAAAGGGAACGAACTGGAATGCTCATAACAACTTAGGCGCAGTATATATCGCTCAGGCTATCGAGAATCCAAGCAATGCTGCTGCAATGGCCGACAAAGCTCTTGCACAACTTGAAATTGCTGCCAGAATCAACGAAGCACCTGAAGTGCACGCTAACCTGGCTTCTGTACATATGTTAAAAGGCAATGCGTACGCTGCTTATAACCATGCCTCTAAAGCATTGAATTCCGGACTTCGTGGTGAAAACGCAGCTGGTGTTAACGGTGTAAAAGGTGCTTCCGAAATTGTAAAAGCGCAGTACGCTGCAGCTGTAACTTCTGAATCCGCTGCAACTGATAATGCTGACAACCTGTTCAACAAAGGACTGGCTCAGGTTCTTAACAAAGACTATCAGAATGCAATGACTTCGTTTGGTGAAGCCACCCGCAAGAACAGCAACCTCGCTGTAGCCTACTACGGTGCTGCTGTAGCTTCTGCCCGCCTCGGCAATGCTGATGCTGTAGTTAGCAACTTATCGAACGCTGTTAAAAGCGATCCTTCTTTGAAGGAAGCTGCATTAAGCGACCTTGAATTTGCAAAATTTGCGGCAACTGAATCCTTCAGAAACGCATTGAAATAGTAACCCTCATTGGTTAAAACAGAGAACCCCGGCCCACAGCCGGGGTTTTTTGTTGCGACCCAGTCAATAAAATCAGCCGAATTCTTTTATCCTGTTAATCCTGCCCCTATTTTTACGCTCCTTCTGAAAGTATACTATGAGAGAAATCCAGTTTAGAGAAGCCCTGCGTGAAGCCTTAAACGAGGAAATGCGAAGAGACCCAAGTGTGTTCCTGATGGGTGAAGAAGTCGCTGAATATAATGGCGCCTATAAAGTTAGCCAGGGTATGCTGGCGGAGTTTGGACCCGACCGCGTTCTGGACACACCCATCTCTGAACTTGGCTTTGCAGGTATCGGTGTTGGTGCCGCCATGAATGGGCTTCGTCCGATTATCGAGTTTATGACATTTAACTTCTCTCTGGTAGCCATCGACCAGATTATTAATGCTGCCGCTAAGATCTACTCCATGTCCGGCGGTCAGTATAGCGCACCTATGGTTTTCCGCGGACCTACCGGTAATGCCGGCCAACTCGGTGCTCAACATTCTCAGAACTTTGAAAACTGGTTTGCCAATTGCCCCGGCCTTAAGGTTGTTGTGCCTTCAAATCCCTATGACGCCAAAGGTCTATTGAAGTCAAGTATACGTGACAATGATCCGGTGATCTTCATGGAATCCGAAATGATGTATGGAGACAAGATGGAAGTTCCGGAAGAAGAATACCTTATTCCAATTGGTGTCGCAGACATTAAGAAAGCCGGTACCGATGTAACAGTAGTGTCCTTCGGCAAAATTATGAAAGTAGCACTGGCAGCGGCGAATGAGTTGGAGAAAGAGGGCATTTCGGCAGAGGTTATCGACCTTCGTTCGGTAAGACCAATCGATTATGCCTGTGTCGTGGAATCTGTTAAAAAAACCAACCGCCTGGTGATTGTCGAAGAAGCGTGGCCATTGTCCTCGATCGCTACGGAAATTACCTACCACGTTCAGAAGCATGCCTTTGACTACCTTGATGCACCTATCCATCGGGTTAATAGTTTTGATGTTCCACTTCCTTATGCCCCTACGCTTATTGAAGCCATCCTTCCAAACGTTTCAAAAACGATAAAAGCCGTTAAGGCAGTATTATACCGGGACTAGGGAATTGTCCATCGTATTGATAAACACAGAAAAAAATCTCCTAAATTGAGTGTCACCACGCCCAAAACGGTCCAATGACGCCCACTCAATTACCCAAAGAAAAACGCATTGAGTCCATCGACCTGCTTCGAGGGATTGTCATGGTGATCATGGCACTGGATCATGTTCGTGATTATTTTCACGCCGATGCATTTCTCTATGATCCATTGGATCTCACACAAACAAGTGTTGTATTATTCTTTACACGGTGGATTACCCATTTCTGTGCACCGGTTTTTGTTTTTCTCGCCGGCACTTCTGCCTTCCTGGTAGGACATCGAAAAGGCAAACGTGAACTTTCCAGCTTCCTGTTGAAAAGAGGCTTGTGGCTGGTATTCCTCGAGCTTACCGTAGTGAACTTTGCCTGGTTTTTTAATATCCATTTTACGCTGGTTTTATTAGTCGTTATCTGGGCTTTGGGCATCAGCATGATCGCCCTTGCCGGCCTTATCCATCTTCCAAAAAAAGTAATTCTGGCCATCGGCGTGTTGTTGGTCGCCGGCCACAATCTGTTGGACAACATTCACGTCGGTGGCTCGGACTGGAAAGCAGTCGGGTGGGCGCTCTTACACGAGTATACTTTTTTCGACTTTGAACAGTTTAACTTATTTGTAGGGTACCCCCTCCTTGCCTGGATCGGTGTCATGGCATTGGGATATTGTTTTGGGGCATTGTATATCCTTGACGCATCCGTCCGCAGACGAAGATTAATTCAGCTTGGAACTGCAGGTATGGTTCTATTTATTTTGTTCCGGGCAACGAACATTTACGGTGACCCATTTCCCTGGACAATCCAGGCTACGCCAATTAAAACTATACTGTCATTTTTAGACACCCACAAGTACCCACCTTCTCTTTTATACCTGCTGATGACACTCGGACCTTCGATTCTTTTTCTTGCTTTTGCCGAGAAGTGCAGGGGAAGCGTTGTTCAGGCATTTGTTACTGTGGGCCGTGTGCCCATGTTCTACTATCTGCTTCATCTCTATTTAATCCACGGTCTGGCTATTGTTGCCGCTATCCTGACGGGTTTCGGTATAGCGCCCATGATAAACTTTGAAACCTGGGTTACTATGACTCCGGCTCTTAAAGGATATGGATTTAATTTATGGGTTGTCTACGGGGTGTGGATTTTTGTAGTTGTCGCGTTGTATCCATTGTGCCGGTGGTTCGACCAATACAAACGAGACCACCGGGAGAAATGGTGGCTCTCGTATTTATGATCCAGCAAGCAGGATTTTCCACGCCTGCTCCACCCTACCCCGAACCAGGTATTGCTGTGCAAGCGTATGTACGGCCGCTTCACCCTTTAGTTTGGCACGCTGAAGCGCGATGGTACCCTGTTCATCGAGTTGGTGATCTTCTGGCAAACGCTCCACGTTACTTAGCTTACCCAGATCATTTCCGGTAAGTACCTTGCTCTTGCGAATATGTTCCGGTAGCTGATCGAAGCCAATTCCCAGTTTCTCCAGGGGCTTCGGAATCTTGAACAACGAATCTGCGGAAACGCGACAATACCAATCTCCACCCAGCCGTGCTACGGCATCAAGCCGAATAGGGTCGACTTTTCCATCTATGTCAAGGACCTGGTCATTGATGTACATGCTCACCACTTCACAAATAACAAGATTGCCGGCGCCACCTTCTTTGCCGGTAGGAATCACCTGAAGAACCCTGCATTCAAAAGCAACAGGAGCCTCCGCCACTCTCGGTGGCTTAACCCGTATCGAGGGCACCTGCGAAAATCCTGCTTTATTAAACTCATTAACTCCTTTCGGATATTCCGTGCTTGCCAGAGACATCTGCTGAACCATAGCATAGCTCACGACATGAATAACCACCTCCGGCACTTGCATAACGTTTTCGTACGTATGCTTGGTTGTGTTGTCCCGGGCACGTCTGGATGGCGAAAAGATCAGTATGGGAGGATTCGAACCAAAACAATTAAAGAAACTAAAGGGACTGAGATTAATATTCCCTTCACGATCAATGGTACTCGCCAGTGCTATCGGGCGAGGTATCACGGAACCTAATAAGTAGGCGTGCAGATTACTATTGGATATTTCCCGAGGATCAATGATCATGATCGTCAGTCATTTTCAATGGTTCTTGATCAACCTTGGGAAGTGCAACCCAGGCAGCAATAAACACTACCATAAGAATTGCCGGCAAGAGGCACGCGCCTATTCTGAAACGAATTCCCGTCTGACTATAAGTCCCAGAGGAAAAATCAATTCCGGTTGTTACCAGAAGAGCAACTGCCAGCATCAGGAAAAAAACCAGAATCATCGTGGCCACTGCTCTTTTAAATATAGCGTTTCTGACAGCAAACCTGACTAATTCAGCCAGTCCAATTGCCACCCCAACTACCAACGCCACTGTAAGAAGCGTCTTAGGAAACGTACGGAGGTAGTTATACTTGTAGACCCACAGCCCGATTTTTCCTATCAAATTCGGACTGCGAAGCAAGACCGCATCAAGCAACGTCATGGCGCCTATGAAGAGATAAAACGTAAATCGGGATCTATTCATAAATCGTAATGTTCAGTCAATCGGGAATATTGGTGTCCTGAAATAATTATCCGGCCCGCAAAACCTTTCCTTTGCATTCTCCAAAACCTATCCGGACGTTATCTTTTGTAGCGAATCCGTGTATACTAACCGTGTCGCCATCTTCGAGAAATGTTCTTTCACTTCCATCCGGCATGCGCAACGATTTTTGACCATTCCAGGATAGCTCCAGCAACGACCCATAGGAACCAGGAGACGGACCGCTGATGGTACCAGAAGCGTATAAGTCGCCCACCTGGATGTTGCAACCGTTTATGGTATGATGAGACAACTGCTGGTTTACACTCCAGTACAGGTACTTGAAATTTGACCTGCAAACCACCACTTCCTCAGATCGCTCAGGCTGAACCAGCACCTCCAGCATAATATCAAAATTCTTTTTTCCTTCACAAAACAAGTAAGGAAGAACGTGAGGATTTTGCTCGGGTCCGGCGACACGAAAAGTTTCAAGGGCATCCATCGTGACAACCCATGGGGACATCGTTGATCCAAAATTTTTACCCAGAAACGGACCCAGGGGAACATACTCCCATTGCTGAATGTCCCTGGCAGACCAGTCATTAAAAAGTACAAACCCTACGATATAGTCTTCAGCCTCGGACGTGGAAATATGCTGCCCGAGTTTTGTTTCCCCACAGGTGATGAAGGCAACCTCCAACTCAAAATCAAGTTTACCGGTTGGGCATAACGCCGGCGGCTCGCCTTCCTCGGATTTGACCTGACCCCTTGGGCGTTGTACCGGCGTCCCGGAGACCACAATAGATGAAGCCCGGCCATGGTATGCGACTGGCATTTGTTTCCAATTGGGGAGAAGGGCGTTTTTAGGATCCCGGAACATAGAACCTACGTTCCGCGCATGTTCCTCGCTGCTATAAAAATCGGTGTAGTTAGGAATCCGTACAGGCAACAACATCTGCACCTCACTCATGGGCACCAGGGCAATTTCCTTCGCGACAGGGTTTGCTCTCAGCGCGTCGTTGTCTGCGCGTAGCAACTCGGAGATTCGCTGGCGGACTTCACGCACCTTCCTTTTTCCCAATGCAAAAAAATCGTTCAGATAAGGCTGGTTAAAGACACCTTGCGGAAGATCTATACCGGCGAAAAACCCATTCTCATGAAGGTAAACTAAATCAAGAACAGAGTTGCCAATCGCCACTCCGGCGACCGGGGAAAGATATCTGGTTCTGAAAATGCCAAACGGAAGGTTCTGAATGGGGAAATCAGTGTTTTTCGGAACGTCCACCCAGGACATAAGCAAGGGGTCATTTGGGTTGATCATACGCATATTATGTTACTAAGGTAGCCAATATTCAACCGTGATCTCTACAAGAAAGCGAACACAAACCACCATCAGAGTAACCTGCTATCTTTAACCCGTTCGCACTATATTGCATGAGCCTCTGATGGATTTTAAAACTGTATAATCCCCGTGTTGCCTTATGAATGAGCTCAATTTCCCGCCTGCATTTGAAGAGCGTATGCAGGTATCACTTGGAAAACAGTGGGAGGAATTTGCCGGAGCGCATCAGGAGCCTTCACCCATAAGCATTCGTATAAATTCAAAAAAAAGAAATTATCCCCAATCACCGTCCCTGGTTCCATGGACATCCTGTGGGTATTACCTGAAAGAACGACCGTCATTTACCCTTGATCCGGCCTTCCATGCGGGAAGCTATTATGTTCAGGAGGCAAGTTCAATGTTGTTGGAACAGGCATTCCGGCAGTGGTGTGATCCCTTAAGGTCACTCAATGTCCTGGACCTCTGTGCCGCGCCCGGAGGTAAGTCGACACATTTACTTAGTCTGATGAATCAACAAAGCCTGTTGGTTTCAAACGAAGTTATTCGGTCACGTGCCTCTATCCTGGAAGAAAATATTCAGAAGTGGGGATATAACAATGTAGTGATCACCAATAATGACCCCGGCGATTTTCAACGACTACCCGGATTTTTTGATGTGTTGGTAGTAGACGCACCGTGTTCCGGGGAAGGACTCTTCCGCAAAGATCCACACGCCATGCAGGAGTGGTCGCCTAATAATGTTGCTATTTGTTCAAGCCGTCAGCGGCGGATACTGGGCGATTGCTGGCCTTGCCTGAAGGAAGGAGGCCTATTGATTTATTCGACGTGCACCTATAACGAAGCTGAGAACGAAGAGAACCTGAATTGGCTAAAAGCGGAATACGATGTTGAGTTCTTGCCCCTCACGCTCGACGAGAAATGGGGCGTAGAAATGGTCAATCCGTCCGGAGCGATCGGATATCGTCTCTTCCCGCATCGTGTAGTGGGCGAAGGTTTTTTTATATCTGTCATGAGGAAAAAAACAAATGACGGTGAGACGCGAATTAAGAGTAAAAATGTATTGACTTCCCCACCGCGAAAAATTGTGGAGCAACTCACCCACTGGATAACCCATCCGGATGAGAAAACATTTATTTTACGCAACGACCAGATTCAATTCTTTCCGAAAAACAAACAAGGAGAGATTGAACTTCTTGCAAAGAACCTATACATCCTCATGGCCGGCACGCTCATCGCCTCGGTGAAACACGACAAGCTCATCCCTGAACACCCGTCCGCGTTGTCAATTGACCTGAACGTTTCACATTTTGATACGATTGACGTTGACCTTCAGGAGGCATTGAAATACCTGCGCAAAGAAACGCTGGAGCCAAATTCCGATAAAAAGGGCTTTGCCCTCCTCCTGCATAACACGCTACCGTTGGGTTGGGTGAATGTTCTTAGTAACCGTATCAATAATCTTTATCCGCAGGCGTGGCGGATCCGGATGGCTGACAAAGGCAAAACAGATGTTTGATAACTCCGGAGTTACATCGCTTGCATAACTGCCAGAATTCCATCTGGCAAGGCTACGCCGCTGAAAAATATCCCAACGCAAAACACCTTTTTAGAATGGCTGGCACTGCGTATAGCCAACGGCAGTGAGCTCACAGAAAGCACAGTGAACATAACCGTAAATACAACCACCAGAAAAATAACTACCCAGGCAGATTGAAAGAATAAAATGGAAATCATGCAGATAACAATAAAAACCAGACTGATCCCTAACGATCTTTCCAAACCAGCTCTGTTCACCAGACCACTGGCAGGTAATGAAATCAATGCAGATAGAACCAGGATATAAACCAATATAATTTTTCCGCTCAATCCATTGAGCAAAACAGCTAACTTTTGACCCAATAGGTCAGGGAAAATCGAAAACAAAATGGCCGTTGGTATTCCAAGTCCCAATCCCAGTAAGAAAATCTTTAAAAATTGTGATTTCTGTGAATCCTTTGAGGCGAATGATGTGGCCATTTGTTCGTTGTCGTCTTGTTGACTGAACAGGTTTAATGAGTTCTTTTTCAAAGCATATCCCGATAAAAAGAGAACTGTACCACCTGCCATAAAAGTGATCGGTGCACCGAGAAAATCGATGATATCAACAATTACGGGCTCAAGCGCATAGATAAGATTGGCGACAATCGTAAGAATAGCCATTGCCTCCGGGAGTTTATCAACAGGAGTAAATAGCTCAAGGGTTGAAAGTGCCGGGCTGGTGAATATACTCATCGCAATGAGCCAGCACACAATAAGGATGGGTAAAATCCACTTAAACGCTTCACCCGGGTTGGTAAGCAAAGTAAAGGCAACCGCCATAAAAACCATCGCCGCAAAACTAATTCCTGTCATGATTATGGGGATGCGATGGCCGTTACTTACCCTGTAGCGATCTCCCAACCTACCGGCGATGGGCGGTGTAACCACCAGAATAATACCTTGAAATACCAGCAGCAGAAACGAAAAATCCGTGACCGCAAATTTCACCAGCAACTTGGGTTGGTAGTTCTGGTACGCTATCCACCCAATTACTACCGCCCCATACAGGCATGCAAGGCTCCATAGCTGTTTCCAATGAATTTGATTTTTCTCCTGACTTAACGTTTGGACCATTGTCGTTTATTAAATACACCCTATATACGAAAGAGACCAGGAAGGTAGATCCCCGTACGCTAAAAATTCGGTATTAAGGCCAATTTCTTTATTTTTGCGCCCCGGGAGCCACCGCGAGAGTGAGCGTGAGAGTGAAAGCGATTGCCTGAACCGTGTCCGTGGTCGGCAAACAAAAGAATCGAGGCGAATGGAAAACCAACTGGAATTCATGTAATAATAATCATCTGATCAAATCAACGAATGTTATCAACAAAGTATAATCCGGCCGAAGTAGAGAGCAAGTGGTATCAGTACTGGATGGAGAATGGCTTTTTTCACTCTGAACCGAATCCCGCGAAAGAGTCTTATTGTATTGTAATACCGCCACCCAACGTAACCGGTGTGTTACACATGGGGCACATGCTCAACAACACGATTCAGGATATTCTGGTGCGAAGGGCCAGAATGATGGGAAAGGAAGCGTGCTGGGTACCGGGCACCGACCACGCGTCGATCGCTACCGAAGCTAAAGTAGTGGCCATGCTTCGGGAGAGAGGTATCAAAAAAACGGATATATCCAGAGAAGATTTCCTGAAGTATGCCTGGGAATGGAGAGAGATGTATGGTGGGATCATCCTGGAACAACTAAAAAAACTAGGTGCATCCTGCGATTGGGCAAGAACAAAATTCACGATGGATCCGGATTACTATGGCGCCGTTATCGACGTGTTCATAGATTTTTATAATAAAGGGAATATCTATCGCGGAAAACGAATGGTGAACTGGGACCCCGTAGGAAAAACCGCGCTCTCGGATGATGAAGTAAACTACAAAGACGTACAGTCCAGGCTTTACTATATCAACTATGCTATTGAGGGCAGTGATGGCGAATTTCTGACCATTGCTACGGTTCGCCCGGAGACCATCATGGCGGATTCAGCGATCTGCATAAATCCTAATGATGAGCGTTACAAAAATCTGAAAGGTAAGAGAGCGATCATTCCTTTGATAGACCGCGCAATACCCATTATCGAAGATGAATACGTAACCATGGATTTTGGAACCGGTTGTTTAAAAGTTACGCCCGCACATGACATGAATGACTATGAGCTGGGCCGGAAACACAATCTGGAAGTAATTGATATCCTTAATGAGGACGGGACACTCAACGCAAAGGCCAGGATCTATGTTGGAGAAGACCGGTTTATTGCGCGCAAGAAAATAACCAAAGAACTCGAAGCCCGCGGTTATCTTAATAAAGTTGAAGAGTACAAAAGTAATGTTGGATTTTCTGAACGGACAGACGCCGTGATCGAGCCAAGGTTGTCGCTGCAATGGTTTCTGAAAATGAAAGAAATCACCGCGCCGGCCCTGACCCACGTGATGAACGATGATATTCAGCTCATCCCGTCAAAATTCAAGAACACCTATAACCATTGGATGTCGAACGTTCGCGACTGGTGTATCTCCCGGCAGCTTTGGTGGGGACATCGTATTCCCGCGTGGTACGATGAGGAGGGATTTTTTGTGGTGGCAAAAACCGAAGCGGAAGCCCTTGAGCTTTACAAGACACAAAAACCAGAAGGAAAAACAACGAAGCTGAAACAGGACGAAGATGTAATGGATACCTGGTTCTCCAGCTGGCTATGGCCCATTGCCGTTTTTGATACCACCGTTTTTAAGGGTGGTAACAAAGGGAATGCAGACCTCAACTATTACTATCCGACGAATGATCTGGTCACCGCGCCTGAAATCCTTTTCTTCTGGGTGGCCCGTATGATTATTGCCGGGTATGAATACCGGGGTGAAATGCCTTTTAAAAATGTTTACCTCACGGGAATTGTACGCGATAAACAAGGTCGAAAAATGTCGAAATCGTTAGGCAACTCGCCAGACCCTTTAGACTTGATTTCAACATTCGGCGCAGATGCGGTCCGGACCGGAATGTTGTTCAGTTCACCTGCCGGAAACGATCTGCTCTATGATGAAAAACTGATTGAGCAGGGAAGGAATTTTGCTAACAAGATATGGAATGCGTTCCGGCTGGTGAAAGGCTGGACCGTTATGCAGCCCGATGGAAATGCCATGCCACCCGAAAATGCCGTTGCTATTGAATGGTTTGAAGCCAAATTCAACCAGTCTATCACCGAGATGGATGATCATTTTAATAAGTTCAGAATGTCAGATACCCTGCACCTGATTTATAAGTTAATCTGGGATGATTTCTGTTCGTGGTACCTGGAAATGATCAAGCCTGAATTCGGAAAAGCAATCGATTCGCAGACCTACAGCAAAACGATTGAATTCTTTGAGCGGCTTCTTAAGGCGCTTCATCCCTTTATGCCCTTTATAACGGAAGAGCTATGGCATGAATTAGGCGAGAGAAAAGAATCTGATTGTATCATTACCGCAACGTGGCCTCTGGCCGGCCCCACAAATACGGTCTTGCTGGAGACAGGTCAACTCGCGTTTGAAGTGATCACCGAAATCCGGAATACCCGGAATGCAAAGGGTATCTCTCCGAAACAGGCATTAAAATTATCCGTAAGTTCCGACGATCCATCATTTCTTAAGTCCTTCTGGCCCGTCATCCGGAAGTTATCCAATCTCGAAGAAGTGATGTTCAGCAGCGAAAAAATTGCCAATTCAACAAGCTTCATTATCAAGTCGGTAGAATTTTTCATTCCATTGGAGGGACGGATTGATAGCACGAAGGAGCGCGAAGCGATTTTAAAGGACCTCGACTATCAGCGCGGTTTTATGAATTCGGTTGACAGAAAATTAGCCAATGAAAAATTTGTAGCAAGCGCCCCACCTGCAGTGATTGAGATGGAACGAAGAAAAAAGGCAGATGCCGAAGCAAAAATAAAGGCGTTGGAAGAAAGTCTGTCAAGGCTTTAGCCAAGGAGTTCCCAATGGTTAGAATCTGGCTGCCATCAGCAATTCTATGTTTTTGTATTTGAGCCCAAACTTCCTGGCTACATGCTCATTGGTAAGGCCGCCTTTGTAGGTATATACACCTTTCATAAACCATTTGTGCGCGAAGATCATGGCCTCCACGCCACCTTCTTCTGCTGCCCGTAAAATAGTGGGTGTAAAAATATTACTCAGCGCATTTGCGGCCGTGTGGGCCACCCGTGATGCGACATTCGGAACACAATAATGAATTACCCCATGCTTGCGGAAGACAGGTTTGCTAAGGGTGGTAATGTCGGACGTTTCAATGCACCCACCCTGATCGATACTCAGGTCAATAATTAATGAATCCGTCTTCATTTGCGAGACCATCTCCTCGGTAATTACATGTCTCGCTCTACCTTTCTCTGCACGAAGCGCTCCGATAACAACGTCGGCCGATTTTAAGGTCTCACTAAGGGTGATTGTATCAATGGTCGATGTGTAAATCTGTTGCCCCAGTAGATGTTTGATGCGCCTGAGTTTATATAAATGGTTGTCGAACACCTGAACATCTGCGCCCAATCCCAATGCTGCGCGCACTGCATACTCGGCGACAGTACCCGCACCGATTACTACGACTTTGGTAGGCGGCACGCCCGTAATACCCCCGAGAATAACCCCTTTTCCATTGTTAGCTGTGCTCAGATATTCGGAGGCTATCAGCATCACCGTACTGCCAGCGATTTCACTCATTGCACGAACAATAGGCATTCCACCAACTTTATCTTCTATAAATTCATAAGCAAGTGCGATGATCTTCTTTTTAGTCATTGCCTGGAGGCACTCAACACGCAAGTGACCAATCTGAAGGGCTGAAATCAGTGTCTGTCCACTGTGCATCAATTCAATCTCTTCCAGCGTAGGCGGTTCTATTTTCAGGATCACATCTGCCTGGTATACTTCCTGCGGCGAATAAACGATCTTCGCTCCGGCATCACTGTACTGTTTGTCTGTGAATTTTGATCCGATGCCGGCCTTGGTCTCCACCCACACATCATGACCGTTATTAACTAGCAGAGCGACAGCGTCAGGTGTCAGGCTAATGCGGTTCTCCTGCAGGGAAATCTCCCGGGGCAATCCGATAAAAAAGGCGTGCCTCCGTCTCTTCACCTCAAGCAATTGCTCCTGAGGATGCATGCTGGCCTTGGCTAATGCCTCAAAGCCTGTTTTCTTCTTCTCCGTCATGGAATGAAATGACTATCGTCCTTTGTGTATTGTTATCTACCTGAATTGCTACGTTGGCATGCAACGATGGAATTAATGACGGAATTTTTTCAGGCCACTCGACAAAGCATGGCGATCCCGAATAAAAATATTCATCAGTTCCAATATCGTATGCTTCCGCTTCATTCTTGATTCTGTAAAAGTCAAAATGAAAAACCTTCTGATTTCCGGCCGTTTCATACTCGTTGATTATGGAAAACGTTGGACTGCTCATAGCATCACTTACTCCCAGAACCTTGCCGATCTCCTTAATCAGGGTTGTCTTCCCCGACCCCATCTCACCATAAAAAAGCCAAACCTGAAATCTGTTCAATTCCTGGGCAATGTACCGCGCAATCTCGTTCATATCTGATACCACAACAGAACGAAATACTTCCCCTTCCCGAATCATGATACATTCTTCGAAGTTAAGAAAATTATAGGAATGATTATCTCCTCCATACTCACGCCTCCGTGCTGAAAGGTGTCTTTATAGAAGTTGACGTAGTAGTTATAGTTATTTGGGTAGGCAAAAAACTGGTCTTCAATGGCAAACACGTAGGAGGAAGAGACATTTAATTTTGGTAAAAAGAGGCGTTCAGGCTTTTGTACCTGCATGATCTTATCACCGTCATATCCAAGATTCTTGCCCTGCTTGTAGCGCAAGTTACTATTGACTGCCTTGTCACCAATAATCTTAAAAGGGCGCTTAACGCGGATTGTTCCGTGATCTGTCGTGATGATAACTTTACAATCTTTTTCCGCAATCTTTCTCAGGATATCGATCAGGGGAGAATGAAGGAACCACGATTTTGTAATAGAACGGTAGGCGGATTCATCCGGTGCCAGTTCACGCACCATAGCCATGTCGGTACGGGCATGAGAAAGCATATCAACAAAGTTATACACTACCACATTCAGGTCGTTCTGAAAAAGGTTGTTTACCGTGTCAACAAGATTTCTGCCTTCCTCAAGATTCTTGATCTTGTGATAAGACATTTTTACGTTGAGGTTATTCCGGCGCAGTTGTTTGGCTAAGAACTCATCCTCAAAATTATTCTTCCCTTCATCTTCATCTTCACCTACCCATAAATCCGGATTTGTTTTAGCCATCTCCGAAGGAAGTAAGCCAGAAAATATGGCGTTCCTGGCATATGCGGTGGTGGTGGGCAAGATGGAGTAATAACTTTCCTCTGACACCACGTTAAAGTATTCTGTCAGCACGGGCTCAATCACTTTCCATTGATCGAAGCGAAGATTGTCTATAAGAATCACAAAGACCGGCTTCTTACCCAACTCAGGAAAAATCTTTCGCTTCATTAGCTGATGAGAGAGCAATGGTTTATCTGAATTGGGATCATTCAACCACGATTCGTAATTACGTATGATAAACCTCGCAAAGTTGGTGTTCGCTTCCGTTTTTTGCATATCCAGCACATCACCCATCTCCTCGTTGTCTTTATGATCCATCTGGAGTTCCCAGAAGACAAGCTTTTTATAAATTTCGGCCCATTGCTCATGGTTCATATTATCCTGGAAAGCCATGCTGATTTTTCGGAATTCCTGCTGATAGCTCAGATTCGTTTTCTCCATCACCAGCCGTTTGTTGTCGAGTATCTTTTTTACCGCAAGTAATATCTGGCTGGGGTTAAGGGGCTTAATGAGGTAATCCGCTATTTTGGAACCAATAGCTTCCTCCATTATTTGTTCCTCCTCATTCTTGGTAATCATTACAACCGGAAGATTTGGCTTATTGTTTTTGATTAACGTAAGTGCTTCCAGTCCAGACATACCGGGCATGTTCTCGTCAAGGAATACCACGTCAAAATGCTTCTCATTACAAAGTTCTACCGCCTCCGATCCGTTGTTTATAGGTGTAATGTCATAACCGCGTTGTTCCAAAAAAAGAATATGTGGCTTCAGTAAATCAATCTCATCGTCCGCCCACAAAATGCTATATCTTTGCATATATGAATTTTTCTACCAATTTAACCATTAATCCTTATCCGCTCGCTATAAGTTGCCTGGTAAACGATTGTGGCCAACTATTCCCGGATGAGTAAAAAGAAGATCATCAACGATCCGGTTTATGGGTTTATTACCATCCCTGGTGAATTAATTTACGATATAGTTTCACATCCCTACTTTCAGAGGCTTCGGCACATTAAACAACTTGGTTTAACGGATTATGTATATCCGGCAGCACTCCATACCCGCTTTCAGCATGCCCTCGGTGCCCTTCACCTTATGGGCAAGGTACTCGACACACTTCGAACTAAAGGCATTGAGATTTCAGATCAGGAATACGAAGCAACGCAGCTGGCTATATTACTTCATGATATTGGTCATGGCCCGTTTTCGCATGCGCTTGAAGATTCGTTGATTCCCGGCATAAATCATGAGAGTCTGTCTTACCTCTTCATAGATAAACTCAACGTTGAATTTTCGGGTGCACTCGGATTAACGCTGAAAATCTTCCGGAACAGTTACAAACGAAAGTTTTTCCACCAGTTGGTATCCAGTCAGTTAGATATTGATCGCCTGGATTACTTAAAACGGGATTGCTTTTTTACGGGAGTACAAGAAGGAACTATCGGAGTAGAGCGGATCATTTCGATGTTAACGGTCCATCGCGATCAGCTTGTCGTGGAAGAAAAAGGAATTTACAGTATCGAAAGTTTCCTGAACGCACGACGGCTGATGTATTGGCAGGTGTACTTACACAAAACAACGGTCAGTTGTGAACGCATGCTGGTGAACTTAATCCGCCGGGCGAAGGCTCTCGTAAGGGCGGGTGAACAATTGTCTGCCAGTGAAGCATTACTGACATTGATGCAGAAGGACTATGTTCTCGCCGACTTTAATGAGAGTCCGGGACTGCTTAATTTGTTTGGTCAGCTTGACGATAATGATATCTGGGGCGCTGTTAAATTCTGGCGAAATCACGACGATAAGATTCTGGCGCTTCTGGCTCAAATGATCCTTGAACGCAAATTATTCAAGATCAAGCTTAACGCAGAACCTATTAAGAAGCATCAGGTCGAAAAAATCAGCAAAGCGGTGATGAAACAATATGGGTTACTCCGGTCTGAAGCGTCGTATCTTTTTTCCCATGGAACGGTCACCAACGAAGCGTATGCCGAAGGTCAGGAAATCAATATTTTGATGCGGAGCGGGGAACTTCAGGATATTGCCCAGGCATCGGACTTGCCAAATATTAAAGCCATCAGCAAAATCGTTAAAAAAAACTACCTCTGCTGGCCTAAAAATGTATCTTTGTAAAGGGTTGTTATTCGGTAACCTTATTCAATAAGAAGTTTCCTCCCGTCAGCAGCACAAATAAAACGACTTGGCTATTAATGATAAATGACTAACTGAAAATGGAATTTACCGTCAATCAAGTTGCCGAAATGCTCGGCGGAGAAGTGAGAGGTAATGGGGATGAGAAAATAAAGATGCTGGCCAAAATTCAGGATGCAAAAAAAGGACAGATTTCATTTCTTTCTAATCCAAAATACGAACAGTTCATTTATACTACCCAGGCTACAGCGGTTATTGTTAAAAAGGACTTTGTTGCCCGCAAGGAAATTGCCTCCATTCTGATTCTTGTTGATGATCCCTATAACAGCTTTACGCGATTATTGGAGGAATATCACAAGCTGATAAGCTTTCAGAAGTCGGGTATTGAACAGCCAAGTTTTATGGGAGAGAACTCAACCATTGGGAAAGCTTTTTATCGGGGTGCATTCTCTTACATCGGCAACAATGTATTTATCGGTGATAATGTAAAGATCTATCCACACGCGTATATCGGTGACAACGTCATCATTGGTAGTAATACCATTATTCACCCGGGCGTTAAGATCTATGCGGATACCCGGATCGGCAGCCATTGCGTCATTCATTCCGGAACGGTGATTGGAAGCGATGGCTTTGGATTCGCACCTCAGGAAGATGGATCCTATAAAACCATTCCACAACTGGGCAGTGTAATTATTGAAGATAACGTAGCTATCGGTGGAAATACGGTTATCGATTGTGCTACACTTTTCGGAGATGCAACTATCATACGCAAAGGTGTAAAACTTGATAATCTGATTCAGATTGCACACAACGTGGAAGTAGGCCAGAATACAGTGATTGCCGCGCAATCTGGCATTTCAGGCTCCACCAAAATTGGTGAAAATTGTTTGCTGGCCGGGCAGGTAGGTATTGCCGGGCATTTAGTGATTGCGAATAACACTGGCCTTGGTGCGCAAAGTGGTGTTTCAAAATCGATTAAAGAACCAGGGCAAAAGCTAATGGGATCGCCCGCATTTGATGTCAGCGACTATTTTAAGTCATATGCCGTATTCAAGAAACTGCCTGATATCAATCATCGGCTCCGGGAGCTGGAAATCAAAATACAGCGGCTTCAAAATACGTCCCTTTCAGTCGATTAGGGCTTCCGGAATGTGTTCCTCAGGGTGGTGAGCTCAAAATTGGAATATCTATAGTTTGGGGTTAAATTTGCCCACTTTCGCAAATCATGCTTAATATTAAACAGCAAACCATTCAGAAGTCCGCAACGCTTTCCGGCGTAGGGCTGCACACCGGTGTTCAGACGAACATGACTTTTGTCCCTGCGAAGCCTAACCATGGGATAAAATTTCAACGTATTGATTTACCAGGATCTCCCATAATCGACGCCGACTGCGATAACGTAGTGGACGTTTCCAGGGGGACGACTATCGAACAAAG
This sequence comes from Chryseolinea sp., assembly GCA_041737945.1. Taxonomy (GTDB): domain Bacteria; phylum Bacteroidota; class Bacteroidia; order Cytophagales; family Cyclobacteriaceae; genus Chryseolinea. The sequence goes on along the minus strand of JBGSQQ010000042.1, from coordinate 119,481 downwards.
CGGTGCCCGCGTGAGCACCATAGAACATACACTGGCTGCGTTAACGGGGCTGGAAATTGACAATGTGATTATCCAACTGGATGGGCCTGAATGTCCTATCATGGATGGCAGTTCCATCGAGTTTGTTGAGGTACTCAAGGCCGCGGGCTCGGAAGAGCAAAATGCTTTGCGCGATTTCTTTGAAGTACAGGAACCCCTATTCTATCGGGAAGCCGCCAGGAATGTAGAAATCGCTGCGCTGCCGCTGGATGACTATCGCGTTACGGTGATGGTTGATTACAACTCCCCCGTACTCGGAAGTCAACATGCCTCTATAACAGACATCCGCCAGTTTGAAAAAGAAATAGCCTCCTGCCGAACATTTTGTTTTCTCCATGAACTGGAAATGCTTTATAAGAATAACCTGATTCGGGGAGGAGACCTGAATAACGCCATTGTAATTGTCGACCGTGTGGTACAGGAAAATGAGCTGGACAACATTGCCAAAATGCTTGGCAAGCCAAAGGTGGCTGTTAAACAGGAAGGGATCCTAAACAATATTGAACTCCGGTACAAAAACGAGCCTGCCCGTCATAAGCTCCTGGATATTGTTGGCGACCTTACGCTGGCAGGGCGACCGTTGAAAGCACAGATATTAGCAGCACGACCCGGTCATGCCGCCAATGTTGCTTTCGCTAAAAAGCTGAAAAAAGCGATGCAGGAGTCCGATAAGAAAGGACGACCTAAATACAATCCTTCGTTGCCTCCGGTAATGGATATCAACAAGGTAGCAGCAACGCTTCCCCATCGTTACCCCTTCCTCCTTATTGACAAAATAATCTATCTGGACAATGAAAGTGTTTCCGGAGTAAAGAATGTGACGGCGAATGAATATTTCTTTCAGGGTCACTTTCCGGGAAACCCGGTGATGCCTGGCGTACTTCAGATCGAAGCGATGGCTCAGATTGGTGGTATCCTGGTATTGAATACTGTTCCTGATCCTGAAAATTACTGGACGTATTTTCTGGGGATTGAAAACTTCCGATTTAGAAAGATGGTACTTCCCGGTGATACGCTGGTGATTCAATGTGACCTGCTTGCACCGATTAAACGGGGAATTGCTAAAATGACCGGACGTGCCTACGTTGGGAATACACTGGTTTGTGAAGGTACTATGACCGCCAGTATTGTCCGTAAAGACTCATGAGCAGATTCCCGCAAGCCAACGTACATCCAGACGCCAAAATAGGCGAAGGTGTTATTATCGAGCCATTCGCCACCGTACAAGGGGATGTTATAATAGGTGATTCCAGCTGGATAGGAGCCGGCGCCATTATCTGGGATGGAGCAAGGCTGGGGAAAAATGTTAAGGTCTTCCCTGCTGCATCGGTATCATCACCTCCACAGGATCTGAAATTTGCCGGCGAGAAAACGGAGACCCATATTGGTGACAATACAGTGATCAGGGAGTCCGTAACGATCAGTCGCGGAACGGCAGATAAGTTCAAGACAGTGATCGGTAGCAATTGCCTGCTGATGGCGTATGTTCATGTCGCTCATGATTGTATCATCGGGAACAATTGTATACTGGCAAATGCCGTTCAGGTGGCTGGTCACGTATCAATCGACGACTGGGCAATTATTGCCGGCGCCAGTGCACTTCACCAATTCGTTAAGGTAGGCGCCCATGTTATGCTTTCAGGAGGGTCTTTAGTTCGTAAGGACGTTCCCCCATATACAAAAGCAGCAAGAGAACCCCTTACCTACGCAGGAATCAATACGGTGGGCCTCAGAAGGCGAGGTTTTTCTTCCGAAAAGATCAGTGAAATACAAGAGATCTACAGGTATATCTTCTTAAAAGGCCTAAACAATTCCAAGGCACTGGAATTTGTGGAGCATGAAGTTCCGGCAAGTCCGGAAAGGGACTATATCGTTGAATTTATTCGCACTTCCGAACGTGGTATCATTAAAGGTTACGGAGGAAGTGACTAACTATTCTTCTTACAAAGTTTGCTTCTCCTTCGAGAGCTAATTCAATCCTTTACTCACCAAAATAAAAAGGGATCGTAACACGGGTGGAAATTGCGGTTAAACAACTCGGAAAAAAATTCAACCGGGAATGGGTTTTCAGAGACCTTACCCACACGTTTCAGGCTGGACAAACGTATGCCATAACCGGTCCGAACGGATCTGGAAAATCAACACTCCTCCAGATTCTCTGGGGACAAATGCCTCCCAGCTCGGGCACATTGAAATATCGCTCCGCAGCGGGAGAAATTCCTGACGAGGATATCTTCCGGCACATTTCAATCGCGACACCTTACATGGATCTTATTGACGAGTTTACGTTGCTGGAGCAATTGCGTTTTCATTTCAAATTTAAAACACGAAGGTCGGACATGAAGGATGACGAAATTCTTGAAAAAATGGAGCTTGCGCATGCACGGAATAAATTCATTTCCAATTTTTCCTCGGGCATGAAACAACGTCTAAAACTTGCGCTGGCCTTTTTCTCCCAAACCGACATCATTTTTTTGGATGAACCTGGCACCAACCTGGATCAGCCGTCTTTTAACTGGTACCTTCGTCAACTGGGTGACTTACCCAAAAACTGTTTAGTTTTTGTTGCCAGCAACCAAAGCGCAGAATACCCGACTAATGCACAAAAACTAGATATAATGAGCTTTAAATAAAGGTTACATAGATTTGCTGAACCCTATTAATCAGACAGATTGAGGAAGAAGCAAAATGACTTTAGATTTGATTTTCGTATTTTTAACAGCATATTAGTACCCATTAACAGTTTGAACATGAAACATGTAGCGAGGTTATTTTCCGTTATTCTACTTGCCAGTGCTGGCTTTTTTTACGTTAGCTGCGACGATGATGATGGAGGAAAGTCAGAAGAGGAATCACAATTAGATAAACTGAAAGCAACGTGGACGCTTCAGAGTGCGAATGATGGCACGGACAGAACAGATGAATACCCCAACATGACCATGACCATTTCCGGCACGTTCACGGCGGGCGGAACCTACAACTATTCAAGCGACGCTGATTCCTGGCCAAGTGTCAGCCCATGGAAAGCAATTGATACCTGGAAATTCAAATCTGGCAGCGTCGGGAATACCATCATCAGGCAAACGGATTTACTGGAAATGAATTATTCACTGACCAACTCGGATAAAACCCTGACGATCAGCTTTACCTACGCAGGTACCGGATTCAACAATGGAAGAACGGAATCTGTTGACGGAAACTGGGATTTTGTTTTTACCCGACCTTAGGTATTTTATAAGGACGCATAATTATGCGTCCCAAGCCCCCCTTCTCTTACCTTATTCCGGATCATGTACGGACGCATGATTATGCGTCCCAACAGGATCGTGCTTCTTAAGAACATTTCCTTATGCCGTCCCATATGATCTCTATTTGAGGATGACTACCGTTATCCCGTCACCACCCTGCTCTATATGCTCATCCTTCACGCTTGCTACGGCTTTGAATCCCTTTAGGTGGTCCCTTACCACCTTTCGCAATACACCCTCCCCTTTTCCATGCAGAATTTTTAATTCAGCCTGACCCAGCAGGATTGCCGTATCCAAAAACTGATCGAGGATTGAAATCACTTCGTCTACTCGCTTTCCGCGGATATCCAGGGTACTATTGAAGTTCGTTCTCTTTTCGTGAACGTTAATACCTACAGACCGAAGTCTGCTTACAATTTCCTTATCCACCGTACCCGTCGCGATTTCTAGCTTATCCAACCTTATCACAGATTTCATCAGCCCGAATTGAACGACAGCATTCTTTCCCTGGACCTCCAGGATAACACCGTTTCCATCCTGCCCTGCGATGCGAACCCGATCGCCGTCCTTCAATACGTTGACTACCTTCTCCTTTTTCGCTGTGCTCTCGTTCACTTTATGCGTTAGTGATTCCAGGTTTTTCCTGACTTTTAAAGTTTCTTTTTTTTCTGCCTTGTTCTCCTTGATATGACGAATCGTCTTCTCGATTTCCCGGTTCGTTTCTCGTAATAACGATGCGGCATCTTCCTTCGCCTTGACAATAATGTCTTTCTTTTTTGTTTCCAGATCAGAGTATAGCTTCTGGTATTTTGCCAGTGACTGTTTCATATCAGTGTCCTGTTGTTCGAGGCGCCTGATCTTTTCACTAAGTTCCTGGCGCTCCTTTTCCAGTGATCGAACCATTGTCTCAAAACCGGCAAGGTCCTTACCCACTAGTTTTTCGGCTTCTGAGATTGTTTCCTGGGGAAGTCCCGTTTTTCTCGCAATCTCCAGTGCAAATGAACTGCCTGGCTTGCCGATATCCAGGATGTACAGCGGCACAAGATTTTTGTCATCAAAACGCATCGCGGCATTGCGGATGCCTTCATGCTGCCCGGCAAACAACTTGAGGTTATGATAATGCGTCGTAGCAACACCCCATACTCGTTGTCGTAAGATGGTATCCAATATCGCCTGGGCTATAGCACCACCAAAGTCGGGGTCAGTCCCCGATCCAAGTTCATCTATCAAAGCGAGCGATCTATCTGATGCGCGTTGAATAAATACGCGCATATTGCGTAAGTGACTGCTGTAGGTACTCAGATCATTTTCGATTGACTGTTGATCGCCGATATCGAGAAAGATATCCTGAAAAATACCCACTCGTGAACGATCCGATACCGGAATGAGTAAGCCGCACTGCACCATGTATTGCAGCAACCCTACCGTCTTGAGGCAAACCGATTTTCCACCGGCATTTGGTCCGGATACGAGAAGTATCCGTTCTTTCGGATTAAGCTCAATAGTTAGCGGTATAATATCCCTCTTACCCTTCAGACTCAGGAAAAGCAGGGGATGGCGGGCGTTGTACCATACCAGCTCCGGCCCGTTTTCGAGAATCGGCAAATCTGAATTTATCTCTATGGATAGTTTCGCTTTTGCACGTATAAAATCAATCAACGCCAGGAACCGATAGGCTACCCGCAAGTCGGGTAAAATCTTTCTGAATTCATCGGTTAGTTCCCGCAACACCCTGATCACTTCACGTTTCTCCGCGTGCTCCAGGTCACGGATTTCATTGTTCGCATCCAGCATTTCTGCAGGTTCAAGGAAAACTGTCTGTCCCGTTGCAGATTCATCGAGGATAAAACCCTTTAACTTTCTCTTGTGCTCAGCGTGAATGGGGATAACGACTCTCCCATCCCGGATGGTTGGAAGCGCTCCTTCCGGAACCCAACTCTCTCCGACGGCCGTGCGGAAAATCTGATCAGCCAGTTTTCTCAGACGTCCTTGCTCGTCCCTTAATTTTTTGCGTATACGCCCTAGTTCAGGACTGGCAGAATCCCTCACTACAGATTTATCATCAATTTTAGAAAAGACAGATTGAGCTACTTTTTCAGTTACCGTAACTGGATCCGCCAGCCGAAACAGCTCCGGGTAAACATCCCGCGACTTCGCCAGAAAGACTTTACTGGCAATAATGGTTTCAAGCGAATAGGCCAGGTTCAGAAAATGTTCTGCCTCCAGCCAATTGCCTTCAATCGAAATTCTTTGAATCCATTCCGAAGGATCAAAAAAGTATCTCGAAGGAAACGATTCTCCTTTCTCCAGGATCTGCCGAAATTCGATATTTTGTTTCAGGAGTGTGTGTATAAACTCCTTCTCGGAACTAAAACTCATCCGATCCGCCCACTCTTCCCCGGCAGGTGAATGACAATAGCCCTTAAGCTTCAGCCGGATTTGATCAAAGCCTAGTTTTTGTTCGAATGATTCCGGATAAATCATTTCTTTATATCACCGGATGTTAGTCGCTGCTCCCGCAGATTGAGGGAGTCTATCAAGACGGTATAAATCTCTTCCAGGGATTTTGGTCGATCCACGTAATAATTCAGAGATTTACTGAATGCCGAATCCGACACACCAGACTTTTCGAATACCTTACCCTTCATCGCAGCGAATATTTGAGTCAATGAATCCCGCGTTACGCCGAGGGAGCTGATCTTATGTTCAAGGATATAAAGCTCTGAAAGAACACTAACCATCTGATCCTGCGACAGGATGCCTTCAGGCACCTTCTCCTTTTTCCCACAAGAAAGGAAAACAAGAATGAACCCTGCAATACAGAGCCGTGTGGCCCAACTGCACAACAACCGGACAGACGATGATTTTATCAACCTTTACTTCGTTTTGGGTGGCGAAAAATACTCATAATTGTTCTATTTTTGGCCAAATCTGCAATTGTTCATCGTATTCAAAAGGACAATTGACAATGAAATAACAAATTCTGTTCCAACGGATACAAGAAAGTGCGGGAGCTCCTTAAAAAACTCAGGAAATACGAAATCCAAATTCGCAAGGCCATTAACAGCCAGATGCAGGGTGACTTTCACTCTATCTTCAAAGGTTCAGGATTGGAGTTTGACGATGTCAGGCCGTATCAATACGGTGACGATATCCGCACTATTGACTGGAATGTCACGGCAAAGGGTCAGGGGACGTTTGTAAAAACATTTAAGGAGGAAAAAGAACAAACGGTATTCTTCATCCTGGATGTAAGTGCATCAGAAGATATCGGCAGCCCCGGCAGCACCAAATCAGACATCGGAAAAGAGATCTGCGGTGTTCTTGCGCTGTCAGCATCGAAGGAATCCGGCCACGTTGGACTAATCTGTTTTTCTGATGTCAAGGAAAAATATATGAAACCCACCAAGGGTCATTCGCAAGCGTATGAGATCATCAGCACGCTGGCGAAACTTAAACCCCAGTCGCTCAAGACAAACCTGAGCAAGGCGATAGCATTTGCCTTAAATGCAATTCGCCGCCGCAGTGTGGTGATTCTGATATCGGATTTTATTGATGAAGGTTACCACCATAACCTCAAGGCACTTGCGTTGCGCCATGACCTGGTGATCATCCACATCAGTGACAAGCGGGAAACCAGGCTACCTAAATTAGGTATTATCCCGGTAGTGGATAAAGAAACCAGGAAGACCTTGTGGATCAATACTTCTTTTGGTGATTTCCGGGAGATGATCAGTGCGCGGCTTGAAACGCGGAAGATTGAACTTGAAAAATTCAGCCGAAAACACCAGATCAATTTTATCTCCCTCGATACGGATGAAGACTACGTGCCTAAACTCTTGCGTTTATTTAAGGTGAGAAACAGATCACTGAAAACAACCTAGTGCGATGGAATTGAGGAGCAAAGGGATCTTCCTGATTGTTTTATTTTTGTGTGCAGGTGGTCTCAGCCGGGCTCATGCACAGGATGTATTAATCCGCAGCGGATTTATTGAGGATAGTCTTCGAATTGGCGATAAAGCCAGAATGTTCCTGACGGCAGAATATCCCAGTAAGCTGAACATTTTGTTTCCGGACTCCACGCACAATTTTGCGCCTTTTGAATTCGAAAGAAGGATCTACTTTCCGACAAAAACAGGCGATGGGAAAAGTTATGATAGCGTTGTTTACTACCTGTCGACCTTTGAAGTTGACCGTCACCAGTTTCTACGCTTGCCTGTTTTTCAGCTTAACCCGACGGACTGTACTACCTATTTCTCAAGGCTGGACACCATTTTACTAACTGAGCTTGTCAAAGATTTGCCTGACACACTCACGGCGCAAAATCTTCCCTTAAAAGTCAATACAGCCTACGAGAATGTTCCTTACCTCCTTAATTATCCGGTGTTGCTTATAATTGCCGGTATCCTGGTGGCAACGACGCTGGTGGTTTGGTTGGCTTTTGGTAAAAAAATCAGGCGGCACTTCCAGCTGAAAAAGATGCAACGTTCCCATCAAAAATTTCTCGATGCTTACAGCAGCCAGATTGAAAATATCCGAACCGCATTTTCTTCTCTCACCGCGGAGAATGCCCTTTCTCAATGGAAAAAATACATGGAGCAATTGGAGTCTCGGCCCTATACAAAGCTCACGACGCGCGAAACAATGCAACTGGAAAAAAATGAGTCATTGGGAAAGAATCTTCAGGAAATTGATGGAGCGATTTATGGCCACAACACGCGGATCATCGAATCGCTGGAACATCTGAAAGCTTTTGCAGATCAGCGATTTGTTCAAAAAGTTGAGGAGGTGAAAAATGGATAATGATTTGACTTCCTGGCTCTCCTTTTCGTGGTTCAGCCTACCAACGCTTAGATCATTTACGTGGGAAAACTACGTTTTCCTCTACTTAACAGCAGCCGTGCCGTTACTATTCTTTCTGCGTTGGTTCATGCGGTATAGGGCTAATCAGAAGTTACCCGTAGCGGTAACGCAAAAGGATTTACGGGTCTCCCCCCTTACCCTCATCCGGCTTCTGCCCGAACTTCTGCTTATGATCGCCCTGGCATTGATTCTTGTGGCCTTGGCAAGACCACAAAAGACAAATGAAAAGGTTGAACAATGGACGGAAGGTATTGATATCATGATTGCCCTTGACATTTCGCAATCCATGCAAATCGAAGACTTCAAACCCAACCGGCTTGAAGCTGCAAAGGAAGTAGCCCGAAGTTTTATTGAAGGCCGCCTTCAGGACAGAATCGGTATAGTGGTTTTCTCGGGGGATGCATTTTCACTTGCTCCGCTCACAACAGATTACGATCTTCTGAAATCCTATCTGAATGAAATCTCCTTCGACATGATTGAAAATCGCGGTACGGCAATAGGAAGTGCGTTAGCTGTGGTCACCAACCGAATGGGTGAGTCTGAATCGAAATCGAAAGTTTGTATTTTATTAAGCGATGGCGACAACACGGCCGGCAACATTGACCCGGTTACCGCAGCAGAACTTGCGTCGGCTTACGGCATTAAAATATATTCCATTGTAGTAGGCAAAGAGGGGCTTGTTCCGTACGGAAAGGACTTTTTTGGAAGACCAAACATGATTGAAAATACCGTTGACGAAACAACTATGCGAAAGATAGCAGAAATTGGTGGCGGGGAGTTTTTCCGCGCTACAGATAACAAGGCACTGAGCCAGGTTTTTGCCCGTATCGATCAATTCGAAAAAGCTGAAATAAAAGAAACCCGCTTCAAGGATACTTCAGATTACTACTTCATCTATGTGCAATGGGCTGTTATATTCTTCCTTTGCTGGCTTTTCTTGAAATCCACGTTTATAAGCAACGTCCTCCAGGACTAGACACCCGCTCGGAGAATCAATGGGGAATATTTCCTGGAAATAAAATCAACCGTCCGGCAAATAGAATCAGTAAAACTCCCAGAACTAAATTCATGATCCGTATTACTCTGGCGTTGATCAGTATCCGTAGTTTATCAGCCAATTTTGCCTTTATTACATCCGTTGAAAATACTGTTCCCACAATGGACGCAAAAAAAACTACGATTTCATTCTTTGTAGTATACCCAAACTGAGTCGTGGCGACGCTCACGGTGGCGATCCAGAAAAAGAGGACCATTGGACTTAATCCATTAATAATAAACCCCTTTGACAACAGTCGGAACCAGCTTCTGGTATGCACTTTTTCAGGGTCAAATTTGGCAAGCCTTCTACTCTTGATGAAAATGTAGTAGAGCCCGAAGAGCAGCAAAACAGTTCCTCCACCGTATGCCAGGTATTGACTGAAATTCCCCGCTTCGATAAACTGAATAAGCCCAAGATACGTGACTGTTATGTACAATATATCGCTAAGCGAAGCACCAAGCGCAACAAAAAGTCCGCTCCAGAATCCTCTTTCTATACTTGTTTGGATAATGGCAAAAAATACGGGACCAATAAGAAACGCCAGGACAACGCCCGACAGAACACCATTAAGGATGATTTCCATTCGTATGTTTTTGGAGGAAACTTTTCCAGTCATCCAATTGTGCATTCTTTATGACTCTCGGAAACTTGTTTTGTCCACCAACCTTTCCCTTGGATTCCATCCACGCATAAAAAGTTTTAACCGGAATTACGTCGACAAGAACCTCTTTCAGTGCCGCACTTCGCTCAACGGCATAATCATCGTTGAGTTCCTTGAGATGTTCATCAATTCGATCCTTCAGTTGCTTCGCATCCACCTTGTCGTCGGTGCCAACAAACCAGTGGTGAGCAAACAGGGATTCATGAGGAATTCCCGCGACGGCAAATTCAGGAATATTGATATTGAAATCGTTGGATACTAATTCGATTGCCTTATTCATGTTATCCACCGACAGGTGCTCTCCACAAAGGCTTAAGAAATGTTTGGTCCGTCCTGTTATCACGATCTCTGCTTCCTCGAGTGATGTGAACTTAATAACATCCCCGATGATATATCGCCATGCTCCGGCACAGGACGAGAGCAGTATGGCATAGTCTTTTCCTTCCTCGACTTCGTCGATTAAAAATGATTCAGCGTCCGGATTTATTTCGCCGTTAGCATTAAAATTCTTCTCCTCAAATGGCACAAATTCATAAAAGATTCCATTGTTTAAGACGAGCCTCATGGTGCGTCTGTTTGGATAGGCCTGAAAGGCAATGAATCCCTCTGATGCCAGGTATGTTTCAATATACTGAATTGGCCGTCCTAATAATTTTTCAAACCCCTTCCGATATGGATCAAACGAAACACCACCGTGAACATACACCTCGAGGTTTGGCCATAACTCATGGATGTTTTTTAAACGATGGTGCTTAATAATTTTTTCCATTAAGATCTGAATCCAGGCGGGTACACCTACAATGATTCCTATGTTCCACTCCGAGGCCTTTTTTGCAATCTCGTCCAGCTTAGCATCCCAGTCACGGGTTTTTGCTATCTTTTTACCGGGTTTGTAAAAGTGTTGAAACCAGAAGGGAAGCCGTGCCGCCTGAATCCCACTCAGATCGCCTTCAAAATAACTACCGCGTTTATTCAAGTGCGTACTTCCACCCAACATCAAAATACCCGATTCAAAAATTTCCGGCTTCAAATCATACCTTGAAAGCGACAGTATCTGGCGGATGCTGGTTTTCTGGATAGCCTTGGTCATATCCTTTGTGACCGGAATATATTTGGAAGATGCCTCTGATGTACCGGAGCTCAACGCGAAATACTTTACCCGGCCCGGCCAGCAAACATTTCTTGAGCCCTGGAGGGCTAACTTCCACCAATCAGCATATATCCTATTGTATGTATGTATGGGGACATGTTTCTTGAACCGGTTATAGAATTCCTTATCGCTTTTTCTAAATCCATCCAACACATCCGCAAAGTTGTAGTACTTGCCAAATTCCGTCTGACTGGCCGTGATCAGCAACTCCTTCAACTCTTTTTTTTGGAGGTCAAAAGGAGAAGTATATTCCTGCTCAAGCATTTCACGTAGCCGAATTCCTTTTTTCAGCAAAGTTCCAAGGATCGCCATATTTTGCGTTAGCTTTGGTGGTTATAAGGACTAAAAATAGGCATGAATATTAAGAATAGCATCAACAATCTCCTGCAAAACTTACCGCCTGACTGTAAACTCATTGCCGTCAGCAAGACCAAGCCGGTGGAAAAAATTCAGGAAGCCTATCAGGCGGGTCAGCGCAGATTTGGAGAGAATAAGGTGCAGGAAATAGTTCCTAAGTATGATGCGCTTCCCAAAGACATCGAGTGGCACATGATAGGCCACCTTCAATCAAACAAAGTAAAATACATCGCGCCTTTTATACATTTAATCCACTCGGTTGACAGTTTCAGATTATTGGAAGAAATCAATAAGCAGGCGGCACGAATCAACCGGATCATACCTTGCCTGCTTCAGGTACACATTGCTGAAGAAGAGACTAAGTTTGGTTTTTCGGAAGATGACGTAACCCAACTACTCCTATCCAGCAATTTTGTGTTACTGCAAAACATTCATGTCGAGGGACTGATGGGCATGGCGACTCTTACTCAGGACGTTGAGCAGGTAAGAAAGGAATTCAGGGGACTGAAAAAGTTTTTTGAGCATCTGAAATCACAATCATTACCGACACAAGTTAAGATGAACGAACTATCCATAGGTATGAGCAGTGACTATCGCATTGCAGCAGAAGAAGGGAGCACGATGATCCGGGTGGGTACAGCAATTTTTGGTGAACGGTAACAAGCAACGGTATGAATCAACGCACTACATTTTTATGGGGGTCTGCTGCAGGTCTATTGGCGGTCGCTATCGGTGCTTTTGGAGCACACGCCCTGAAAGGAATTTTAACAGCGAACGGAAGGGTGGAGACCTACGAGCTCGCAGTCAGGTATCATTTTTATCACGCGCTCGCCCTCCTTTTTGCTGGGATCATTATGAAGCAATATCCATCCAAACTTATTCAGTACGCATCTCTGTTTTTTCTTTTTGGCATCCTTATTTTCAGCGGAAGCCTTTATTTACTATCATTTACCGGCATAGGAATCCTTGGGGCAGTTACCCCATTAGGAGGAGTCTGCTTTATCCTGGGATGGGGTCTTTTGTTCGCAGGTGTCTATAAAAAATAAGGGCTCCACTTGGAGCCCTTATTGTATTAAATATTCTAATAGCTACTGAGGCTGAACCTTTTTTGCCAGGACATTTGCTGTAAAGGAGATCTGGCTGCCATCTGCATTTGTTGCATTCGAAACAATTGTTACCACCTTATTCTGCCTTCCATCCTTTCCTGCGCTGTTAAAGCCGACAGTAATTTCCGCTTTGCCTCCCGGAGCAATTGGATCCCTCGGCCATCCTTTCGGAGTTGTACAACCGCAGGTTACCTGAACGTTGGTGATAATCAATGGTTCATTACCCGTATTGGTAAATTTGAACGTCTCTTCAACCTTATCTCCCTGCATGATATCACCAAATTCATGCGTCTTTTTCTCAAACGTAATGACCGGGCCATTAACTTTTGCAGCGCTGGTCGACTGAGCAATACCCTGTATGCCAAGACCCAACAGGACGGCTATAAAAAAATACTTCTTCATACTTTAATTTTTTTTTCAAATTTAAACTCTTAGCGCAACAATTCTGCCAGAATAACGAAATTTCTGAGCCCGGATTGTGACTTTGCTATCGATCTCGAATTAAGCAATCGGGTAACCAAATGGACGAGGAAGTTGCGAAATTATATGGAAACAGAGTGAGGGTAAGGGCCTGCGGGCTGTGCTGGGAGGGCGGTAACTTGCTGCTGGTGAACCACAAAGGTATCAGGCGTTCTGATTTCTGGGCTCCACCGGGAGGAGGAGTTGAATTCGGAGAAACCCTTGAAGAGGCGTTAAAAAGAGAGTTTTTGGAGGAAACTGGACTTGAAATCACCATTGCCAGATTTGCTTTTGGTTGCGAATTTATCAATCGTCCGCTGCATGCCATTGAACTCTTCTTTCTGGTAAACCGAGTAGGTGGGACACTTATATCAGGTTATGACCCTGAAATACAGCTAATTCAAGGGGCCAGATTTATGTCTGAAGAAGAAATCCAGCAGATTCCGGGCGAGGAACAGCATGGAATTCTGAGAATTGCCAGCAGCGAGAATACCTTAAGTCAACTGTCTGGTTTCTTCAGCATATAATTTGGCATTCTGTAAAGTCAGTCTTGTGATTTACCCCGTAAAATATTTATTATTGCACACTTAAACCTTGAACAATGAACCTGACGAAAATTTTATCAATTGTTTTCTTTGTGGCAAGTCTTGGATTGGCGTATTACTTGTACGACTCCATCAACTCTACGATCGTTTTCAAAGAAGCAATTGTTAACACCGAAAAGCAGATCACGGATAAATTGGCCGTTATCCGCGAAGCAGAGAAGGCTTATCTCGAGCAATATGGGCGCTACACGTCCAACTGGGATTCGCTGATTACCTTCATCGAAAGCGGCCAGGTACCTATTACCCTTAGAAAAGAGATAATTACTCAGTTGAGTTATGGTGAAGAAAAAGTAGAAGTTCAGATTGACACAATCGGCTTCATGCCCGCCAAAGACAGGATCTTCAAGAAGACGCATTCGGTAAACATATCAACTAACGGCACATTTATCGGTTCAATTGCCAAGAAAGGCGATTTCGTTGTCAAAGGCGCACCTTCTTACAGGTTGAAGGCGGAGGGAAAAGATAAGGCGGATGTTTACAACTTTACGGAGCAAGGAACGATTACTGCAGTTGCCAATATCGGTTCCGGAACGGAAGTGACTAAAGGCACAAAGCTATACGACATGTGGGATTACGTGCTTAATCCAGATGTGGACATCAAATCCCTGGGCATCGTACCCGGTTCCAATGGAAAGTCGTTTGATATTTTTGTAGGGAAAATCGAAAGAAATGGCGCTATGCTTAGCGTTATTGAAGTGAAAGACCCGTCCCCGATAAATCCAGAAAGAAAAGCGAGTAATGAAGCAAAGAACCGTCAGCCTCTTGGGTTTGGTTCACGTGTTGATACGAAAATAAGTGGTAACTGGGAATAACTTGCAGACAACCGGGCTCACGTATAAGCTGATTCGCAAAATCAAAGATGACCTTTTTGATGAGGAACTTATTGACCAGTATCACCTGCTCATCAATATAGGGTCCCGCGACTTTCAAATTCTGGTGATAGAGCCGAATGAAAATAAAGTCCTCCTTCTGGAGGATTTTGTTTTACCGGGTCTTACTTCAAATGAGGAACTGCTTCAGATTCTGGATGAGTTGTTCGATTCCCATGCGTTTCTGAAAGCAGGATTCTGGAAGAAGATCAAGGTCTCTGTCAAGAATCAAAAATTCGTTCAGGTTCCCGAAATTCTCTTTGCTGAAGAATCTGTTGTGGACTACCTGAAATTCAACGCCCCCATGGATCCTTCAAGGGAAGATTACATGGCAACCCCGAATCGCAAAGCAAAAGCCATGACGGTGTTTGCGGTAAATTCAGATTTGAAAGACTGGCTGAACAACATTTATCCAAATAATAAACCAACGTTTACCCACCAGTCTGCTGCCCTGATCGAGGGAACAATGCACTTTGCGGAAGGAAAGAACGAAACTCCCCTTTACGTCTATGTAGACCGTTTCAAACTTCACATCCTTGCCTGCCAGGGGGGCGAATTGCTTTATTACAATCAATTTCCCATCAAGCAGTTTTCAGAGTACATCAAGTATATCATGCTGGTCATGAAATCTCTGAAGATGGATCAACAGTCAAGCAAAGTAGTTTTATGGGGATATGTTGGAAGGAATTCTCCGCATTATCAGGAATTTTATAAGTACATAAACAATGTAGTATTTGGTGGCGAACCGGATTATTTGAACTTCGGATATGTTTTCGACGAAATGCCCGAGCACCATTACTTCGATCTGTACAGCGTTCATTTGATGGAGTAATCGCATTCTGAACCTTTTGTCGCCTGTATTTCGAACTTTTTCCGCAACAATTATAGTCAGCAAAGACCCTAATCCATGGCTAAACGTATCGCTTTATTTCCAGGATCATTTGACCCTTTTACCAAAGGGCATGAGGACATTGTTTTACGAGGACTTCAATTATTCGATGAAATTATCATTGCCATTGGGTATAATAGTCAAAAGAGTACCCGTTATTTTGAAATCGATTCAATGGTGGAGTATATAAATACCGCGTTCCGCGAATACCCATCAATCAGGATTCTTAAATTTTCCGAATTAACGGCAGAGTTTGCCCGTAAAAACGGAGCGCGCTTTCTGCTGCGGGGTCTTCGTAATACAACTGATTTTGAATATGAAAACAGTATCTCACAGGTAAACCGGCAACTATACAAAGAAATGGAATCGGTATTTCTTATTACCTCTCCACAACTTGCATGGATAAGTTCTTCCATCATCCGAGAGGTACATCGCTATGATGGCGACGTTTCGGAGTTTCTACCTTATAAATTAAAAAAATAAATTTTCGCTAAGCCAGGTGTTGACTGCCTGACTCCTACCTTGGGGATTTTACTTCTATCAGTTCGTAGTATTGCTCGAACACATAGCTGATGGATTTGTACGAATGCTCAAGGGCATGATAGACTTCCTTCCTGTTCATCCAACGGGTTTCTTCAATATCCTCTGCAGGGTCTGGTCGCATCCGGGTGTCATCAACGACATCCATCACATACCAGCGGGTTTTTTTGATCATGGCACGTTTATTCATTGTATAGGTGTGCCACGTGGTACAAATCTTCTGACCTATCTTGACGGTAACGTTGCACTCCTCTTCAACTTCACGCATAGCCGTCTGCCGGCACCTCTCCGGTTTTTCTTTTTTTCCTTTTGGTAAATCCCATTTCTTCATGCGGTAGATCATCAGGAACTTATCCTTCTTACGCACCAGACCGCCAGCTGCCTTTACCACTTTGAATTTGCTTCTGAGGTATTGTTTCATGCGATCATAATTCTTCACAGAGATATGAAGTGAGAGAAGGTTCGTCCGTACGTTGGAATCCAGAATACTAAGTAATAGATCCATATCCGGTTCAGCAGCACCCTTCACCCAGACATGGTTTAAAAGCTTGGCTTGCTTGATTGGTTCTTTGGACACATCCAGGATAGCATTGACGCGTCCTTCATCAAAAAGCTCACCTTCTTTCAATATCCGGACAGGAATGTCGTTGACAAAAATGATCATAGGTGAAGGCTTACTTCGTAGCCGTATTTGCAAAAGAGCAAATAATTATCAACCTCGCAAGTAGAATCAAAGATTTTTAAAACCTAAAATTGCCCGGAAAGTATAGAATCCAATTCATTCGGGATATTAGGCGTTTACAAGAAAGAATTTTAGTCCTACCTTTAGACATTATGTCAATCATCAAAGTTCAGGAAAATATGGCCGGTAAGGTCGCCGCCATGTTGCTTCAAATTCAGGCCATTAAACTCAATACCGACAAACCATTTACCTGGAGTTCAGGGTGGAAATCTCCGATTTATTGTGATAACAGACTATCACTCTCCTACCCGGATATCCGATCGTCAATACGGGATGGGCTTGTGCAGGGTATTCGCGAAAACTTCTTTACTGTCGAATCCATCGCCGGCGTGGCGACAGCAGGCATTGCGCAGGGGGCACTTGTGGCTGATGTATTGGACTTGCCCTTTCTTTATGTACGCCCCAAACCTAAGGATCATGGCATGGAAAACCTTATTGAAGGGAAGGTCATTAAGGGCCAGAAGGTAGTGCTTGTGGAAGATCTCGTATCAACCGGTGGCAGTAGCCTGAAAGCTGCGCAAGCCCTCCGCGATGCAGGATTTGAAGTGCTGGGCATGGTTTCAATTTTTAGCTATGGATTTGATATTGCCACCCGTAATTTTTACGATGCAAACATTTCGCTGATAAGTCTTTGTGACTATCATAGCCTGCTCGGTTATGCACTGGATCAAAACTACATCACTGCCGACCAGGTGACTTCATTAAAAGCCTGGCGCGTTGATCCCTCCGGATGGAGAAAATAATGCCAGGTGCCAATCTCAATACTTTCGCCCCTTCAGCAGACACCAAGCCGCGTGTAAATAGACTATTCCCAAATTTCAGGAAGGGCTCATCAATCATCGTGATCGGTGCAGGTGCATTTGGCGGGTGGTCGGCACTCTATCTTTTGCGCACGGGATATAAAGTAACGTTAGTGGACGCCTGGGGCCCGGGAAATTCACGGTCGAGCTCGGGAGACGAAACACGCGTAATTCGCTCGACCTATGGGAGCAATGAAACCTATTTTGATCTGAATGTTCGCGCTCTTGAACTTTGGAAAGAAAATCAGCTAAGTTTTGGCGATGAAGTATTTATCAATACCGGTGTTCTTTGGTTCTGTTATGAAGATAAAACACCCCTCGTCGATGATTCCATTCCTTTTGCGACAAAGCACAACATGGCCTATGACTATCTTACGCGCGAAGAGGTAAGAAAAAAGTATCCGGCTATCAACGCCGACGATCTCCATCATGCATACTATGATCCATATGGCGGATATCTGAAAGCCCGGACCGCTGTACAACATGTCCGTGACGCATTCATAAAGGAGGGTGGTACCTACATACAGCGTGAAGTAATACCAGGAACTAACCCTGGTTCCGGAATACGCCTCTCCGATGGAACTGAATTGAAGGCAAGTTCCTATCTTTTTGCCTGTGGTTCCTGGCTGAGAGAATTATTCCCCCACGTTTTAGGAACGACCATTACATGCACAAAACAGGAAGTTTACTACTTCGGAACCCCGAAGTCTGAGTCCGCTTCATTTGAGAATCTTCCCGTCTGGGTGGATGTTGATGGGCAGGATTTCTATTATGGAATTCCTGGCAATGCCTACCGGGGATTTAAGATCGGGGTTGACCTACGCGGAGAAGTTTTTAACCCTACATCAGGCGAGCGAACAATTACTCCCGACGTATTACAAAGGGCCAGAGAATTTGTGGCCCACCGTTTTCCTAAGCTGACCGATGCACCCCTGCTCGAACATCGTATTTGTCCGTATGAGAATTCACCCAATGGAAATTTCATTTTCGACCTGATACCTGGAACGGAAAACGTTTTTGTCCTCGGCGGCGGTTCAGGTCATGGATTTAAACATGGTCCTGCTCTTGGTGAGCTGGTTGCAGAAGTGTTATCCGGAACCAAAATTGTTCCCGAACTTTTTTATTTGCAGGAAAACCAAAGGTGACCCTGAGTTGAATTTCGAAGCAAAGCAGACTATGCTGATGCCTTATTTCGAAGCCGGACTGTCCATCCAGGAAGATGTAATTTCATTGAGGACTTTTACCTTATGGTTAAAATCACCCTTTATTTTATTGCGGATCTTCTCCATGTTCTCCAATAACGAGTTCATGTCTTCGGGCAACGCTTCTTCCAGATATTCGCGGATTCGTTTTGAAATAGTGGGTGACTTTCCATTGGTGGATATTCCTATTTTCAAATGACCTCGTGTCACAACCGAACCCAGATAAAAGTCACACAAGTCTGGCGTATCAGCAACATTTATAAGCAGCCTTCTGGTCCTGGAAAATTTACGGATGCTCTCGTGAAGACTCCGGTTATCAGTGGCGAGCATTACCAGATCCTTGTCCCATAAATCCCAAAGTTTAAAGTTTCTTTCGTACAACGTAACCGATGGATGATTGCGTGCCAGATCCTTAATACTTTCCTGAATAGTTCGGGCAACGAGGGTAATTTTTGCGTTAGGACTGTTTTTGAGGATTGCCGTCAGTTTTTCAAGGCCGACATGCCCACCCCCCACAATCAGTGTGTCGAGAAATTCAAGTTTTAAAAAGACAGGAAAAAGATTGTTACGTTCCATATTGGAATTGAATTACCGCTTGTCTGGTCACTTCGTCAAGCTGCTTAGCCAAATTTACCACTTCACCAATAACAATCACAGCAGGAGAACCAATTCCGGCGCCGGCTGCAAGCCCTGCTATAGTATTCACCTTTCCAATTACACTTTTTTGATTCGGCAAGGTTCCGTTTTGAATTATCGCAACTGGTGTTTCCCCTTTACCATGGGAGCAGAAATGCTCCACAATATCCTGAATTTTATTCAGGCCCATAAGAATCACTACTGTCGCCGTTGATTGCGCCGCCAATGCAACATCGCTCGAAATCTCACCATCCCGGGTTGTTCCTGTAATTACCCAGAGACTTTCACTGATCCCACGTGCTGTAACGGGAATAGAAATACTTGCCGGTACGGCAAAAGCACTACTGATCCCGGGTACTACTGCCGTTTGTAAACCGTGTGACCGGGCAAATTCCACTTCTTCAGCGCCACGACCAAAGACAAAAGGGTCGCCGCCCTTAAGCCTCACAACATGTCCGTATAAATTAGCAAACTCAACGATCAGTTCATTAATATCATCCTGATTATACGAATGTGCTCCGGCACGCTTTCCAACGCAAAACGAGGGAATTCCATCTGGAATCAGATTCAGGATTTCGGTGGAAACCAACGCATCGTACAATACAATGTTAGCGGCCTTGATGGCACTGATAGCTTTGAGGGTAATCAATTCCGGATCGCCCGGACCTGCTCCCACCAAGGTGACACGAGGTGACTGATGACTCATAAAAAGTGGGTGTTATTTTTCGATCACTTCATTTTCTGTCGAACGGTATGAACGGGCAGTTTCCATAAACGCTATCGAATCCTTAAGGAAAGCTTCCGCAAAGGTTTCACCTGGTTCGTGTTTGTTTATTCTTAACACGTTGTCTTTAAAGTTACCTTCATATTCAAACGCCTGCGTGTCTACAAACTCGCGTTGAAAGTCATTAATAGTCTGGTATTGTGAACTGGGCTTAATATCCCGGGTCAATAACAACGCTTTTGCCGTATTAATAAAAGCACTGTAGCTATGGTAGATAGCATCAGCATATTGAGCCTTGTCCAGCGCTTCTTTCGCCCACATCAGCTTGTCCTCCGAATCGTACAGAAGGGTGGATACCAGGTCAATCATAACGCCGGCACATTCACCTACTGCGGTATGCAGGATAAAGTTATCGTCGCGGCCCCAATCGATATATTCATCCGGTGATGTTGACGTAATGTCGCCAAGAGGTTTAAGAATCTGATAAAAATGATTTCTTCCCAGTCGTTGAAAGTAATCGTGGAAATACTCACCGTCCGTACTGTTGGCTTCGTAATCACTCAATAGGTAACGCAGTGCCTGTGGGCCGCGCTTACTGGGAATCTTGATAATTTTGTCTGATATGACGCCCTCACCATTCTTAAGTTTTCCGCCTCCTAAAAGAACAACCAGTGCAGGTAGTACCTTACCCTGTTTGTCCTTAATAGTGCTGCCGTGAAGGCCGATACTTGCCAGGCCGTGCTGGCCACAGGAATTCGGACAGCCGCTTATTTTGATCTTGATATCCTGATTATAGATAAGGTCAGGAAATTCTTCACGAACAACCTTCTCCAGTGCTAAAGAAATAGCGGTACTGTCGGATATACCGAGGTTACAAGTGTCTGTACCAGGGCACGCCGTGATATCGGCAACGCTATCGAATCCTGGTTCAGCAAGTTTTACCGAATCCAGTGCGGCAAATAAAGGTTTCAACGCTTCTGGTCTCACAAAGCGGATTAAGTATCCCTGGTTGATCGTAACACGCAATTCGTTCGACGCAAAGCGATCAACGATATCCGCAAATTGTCTGGATAGCGCGGAAGAGAGATTACCCAACGGTAGCTTCACATATACACCAAAGAAACCTTCCTGCTTCTGAGCGAAGACGTTGGTCTTGTACCAGCGTTCATATTTCTGTTCATCCTGGATCGTTACCGGTTCATAAAGTTCATGGCCTGGCAACACAGGCTCAGGAAGAGTGTCAACCTCAATTTTATAAACACTATTCTTCAGAGCCCTTTTCTCCTCTTCCACCAGGTTCATCAACTTCTCCAGGCCGATATCATCTAATAAAAACTTCAACCTTGCCTTCATTCTCCGGTTGCGCTCGCCATACCTGTCAAATACCCGTAACACTGCCTCAGTAAACGGAATGATTTGATCTTCCTCCAGAAATTCATAAGCAAGTTGAGCCAGATAGGGATTGGCCCCCAGTCCCCCACCCATCACAACCCGGAATCCTCGTTTGCCAAAAGACAGCCGTGGAATAAATCCAAGATCATGAATAAAGGCAAAGGCGGTGTCGTCTTCGCTGGAAGAAAATGCAATCTTGAATTTTCTGCCCATCTCCTGACAAATCGGGTTGCGCAAAAAATAACGGAACATTTCATCCGCGTAGGGAGACACATCAAATGGTTCGTTTGGATCAATTCCCGCCGTTGGAGAAGCCGTGATATTACGCACGGTATTGCCGCAGGCTTCCCGCGTAGTTATTTCATCCTTTTCTAATTTCGCCCAAAGCTCCGGCGTTTTATCAAGGCTTACATAGTGTATCTGAATATCCTGCCGGGTCGTGGCGTGCAGCGTGCTGCTTGCATACTCATCCGATATATCGGCAATCCTGCGAAGTTGTTTTGTTGACAGGCGTCCGTAAGGAAGTTTAATACGAATCATTTGCACCCCTTCCTGCCTCTGGCCATAGATACCTCTGGCAAGCCGAAGTCCGCGAAATTTTTCGCTGTCGATTTTTCCATCACGAAATAACCTGATCTTTTTTTCCAGGTCGATTATATCCCGCGCCACTACCGGGTTATTCAAATCCTCCAATTCCGAGCGAAAACTTTCCATAATTAATTAATACGTTTAAATGAATGAGCCTTTTCTGTCTGCAGAAAAGGCCCGTATGGTCTTTTGGGTTAAATTAATCTGGAGACCATTGCGAACCCGGCATTCTGCCTTGCAGCACCCTCAGTGGACAGCCACAAAGCTGCCGAAAGTGAGTCTTATCGCCTGGTTCCATCAAAAGTCTACTATGCATATAGACATTAAAGGTATATGTTCTGACTTTAAAATCAAACGGTGTAAAGTGAAATTGGTTGTTTATTTCTCTCTGCAATGGAGTGAACCAGCCTGCAAACGATTGCTCAGCATAAATGCTACTAAAAATTTCTGTTGCTCCGTAGTCTTCCGGGCTTTGACGGGTATAACAACCTTCAATTCTAATCAGACCGCATCCCAGCCTCCAGGTTAACGAGACCATTAGCAGCCACTTCGTGCATATCGAATTTAAGGGTAGTAGGTAACAGCAGGAATTTTTCCCTATCCTCACCTCCCTGATAACTTGTGGATGCAAGGTGAGTGGCCATGTATATGGGCCAGAACTAAAAAAAATGCCCTGGTGATGAACCAGGGCATTTTTGCAGGTATGTGCGGACTTGGTTAGTTATCGGTACTAAGCTTGTCCATTTCCTTGTCAAAGGTTTCCTTGAACTTCTCGTAGTCATAGTCAATTTTGAGCCGATCATCTTTCGAGAGTCGTTCATTGTATGTTGCAACCAGTTCATCGGCAGACAATTCAATAGCAATATAGGTTTTGTATGTAGCCTGATTCGTCTTCACAAGCTTTTCGCAGATGGTCTTAAGACCGCTGAGTTTTTGGTCCACAATTTCACGGTTAAGCTGCTCGAATCGCTCCTCCACCTGTTCCTTATTGTTCATCTCACGGGAATTGGTGTAGTTGTCCGTAACCGCCTTTACAGTTGTTTGGATACTTGCCGCAAGTTCAGCACGCGCATTTGCTAAAGCCTTCTTTTTAGATGTCACCTGATCCTGACTTTCACCAATGGAGTTTGCGCGGAAAAATTTATTGGTGGTAAAAAAATCCGGACCGGAACACGGGACCGATACTTCGGTTTCACCTTTTGGGATTTTTTCCTTGCCTTTACAGCCAATCATAAAGACACCTCCCAGAAGAACCAGCAACAGGGTAGAATAGGTCAATCGTTTCATATTGGATAAAAATTTAGTTAAGATATACTTTACAATTTAAATACCAAACTTTAGCGGAACCCTGCGGATTGGGAAAAACCCTCATACAGGCATCAAAATCATTGAAGAACGATATTTAACAGCTCGTTCATCCGCTCTTTTTCCAGGGTTTCAATGGCTTTATTATAAGCATCAACGCTTGATTTATCATAATCAAGGCCATATCCTTTAACCCGATCCAGCGTGGTGGCATAAATCTCTTTGTCTTCTTTGACCGCTGCAACCTTGATCACACTGGTCAAATACGTTATAAAAATACTTCCTGACACTGATCCTTTTTCAGCATCTGCCTTAACATCAAACCAGAGGTCAGCGCCGTTTTTACTTTCCGTAAATTCAAAACCATTATTGGCAAGCAGGTTCTTCAGTCTGTTACTTATTTGATCGTTAGTTTTTGTCATACCAAAACTCCTCTCTTCCGAGGTAAGAAATACAATCGGGCGTTGGACCTTCAAGACCACCTGCACCCGTGGTACGTTCAGCGTTCGCGCTACCAAAGAATAAATTGGTGAATTGCCAGAACCACTTATCGCATCAATGTCTACGGCGACACTAACTGTTTGCTCAACATCTTTTGAACTTATCTTCGTCATCAGGATTTTAGCCTGCCCTGTTTCATCCGTTTTATAGGTTGGAAAGATATCTCCAGCTCCTTTTTCGAAAGCGGCGCGCAAGGGAATGCTCGCGACAGGCGTGCGATAATCTTTGTAGTTCGCTTTCGCCATAACCGTTTGAGCTGTTTGATTGACCCTCCTGTTTAACGAAATTTCTGATGGTGAAACCTGGATATTAATTTTATCCAGGATGTGTTGAATGGAGGCATAAAGTTCATTGGTCAGAAGTATTTCCTTACCGTCAATGGTAACCTTGATAACCTCACCTAAATATTTTTCAATACTTCTGAATCCCTGGAAATAGAAACCGATAGCCTGCAGGCGTTCACCATTCTTTTCCGCCGCCAGACCTTTTTGAAAGTAATCCGTTGCCAGGGTAGTTGCATTTCTTTTCTGTTCCTCCTTTATCTGACGATAGCGAGAGATGGATAAACGATAGTATACCCAGTAATTCGCGGGGTCTTCCCATGCATCAACCAATTCAAATTCTTCAATTTCATCCACTGCAGTAGTCTGGATGATCTGCTCGTATTGTTCCGTCAGCTTCTTGTCTACTTCCAACTGGCTGAGCACAGACGTACTGGAAACATTCACTTTGATCTGAGAAACCAGATCATCCAGAGCGCTCTTTTTTGCACTTTGTATGTAATTGTTCTTTCCATCCTTTACACTGTGACCAATACCCGTGTAATAGCCATCCTGATAGGGGGTTGTTTTAAGCCATGCTGGCTTGAGGGAATCGGGATCAGGCGGCTGAACCCTGGGACTGCATGCCGCGCCAAAAAAAATAAGAATAGAAAGTAGTCGCTTCACAAACTAAACGATTAGCATTTTGTGTTATATAATTACCACATCCGTGCCAAATTCAAGACAGTAGCAAATCTACGGGGGATTCCGGCTAATGTATTGATATATAGGGACATTTTTTTAATTTTAAGAAAACAGGAAGGTTATGAAAAGTTTGGTTCTATTCATCGTCGGAGGGCTGTTACTACTTGCGTGTCAGGAAGATGACCGGATAAATCAGGATTTTACGGGCAATGAAACCGTTTATTCGCTGCAACAGGGATCCGCCTATGCAGTTGACGGCACTGTAACCTTTAGGGAAAAAACCGATGGATCTACCGTTGTTGTAGTCGCCTTATCAGGAACCGAAGGAAGTATTGAACACCCGGTTCACCTTCACCTGGGCAATATCGCTGCTCCGGGAGCGGATGTTGCCGCATCGCTTAACCCCGTGTTGGGCAAATCAGGAATGAGCGAGACCATACTCAACCAGTTATCTGATGAAACCCGGGTGACCTACAAAGAATTGATTGAGATGAATGCCTGCATCAAGGTCCATCTTGCTGCTTCCGGACCTGACCGGGATATTATACTCGCGGGTGGAAATGTAGGAACCGCAGCAGTTCTTGACGCCTCTTCCGGAAGGTTAGGTATTGGTGTATGCAAAAGTGACGCCCTCTAATCTCCGCCTTTAGAAACCACTTCGTAAGAAGTCACCTTGGCTGAAAGATATTCACGGTTCATCCGGGCAATATTTGTAAGGCTGATACCTTTTGGGCACTCTGCTTCACAAGCCCCTGTATTTGTGCAGGCTCCAAAACCTTCGGCATCCATCTGCGCCACCATTCTTTCCACCCGCTCTTTTCGCTCGGGTTTACCTTGAGGAAGCAACGCTAATTGTGAAACCTTCGCACTGACAAAGAGCATTGCGGAAGCATTCTTGCAGGCTGCTACACAAGCTCCGCATCCGATACAAGCCGCTGAATCAAATGCCTCATCCGCTATCTTCTTGGAAATCGGAATCTCATTGGCATCGGGAACCCCGCCAGTATTGACTGACACATATCCTCCTGACTGCTGTATACGATCAAACGGCGTACGATCCACAACAAGATCCTTGATCACTGGAAAGGCTTTTGCCCTCCAGGGTTCTATAGTAATAGTTTCCCCGTCGTTAAAACTTCGCATATGAAGCTGGCAGGTAGTGGTTTGCTGGGGGCCATGGGGACGACCATTGATGTAGAGACTGCACATCCCGCAAATTCCCTCGCGACAGTCATGGTCAAATGCCACAGATTCCTCACCCTTCCTGATTAAATCATTGTTCAGGACATCGAGCATCTCCAGAAAAGACATGTCTGCCGAAACATGGTCCATAGTATAGGTCTTGAAGGCACCTTTTGTTTCCTTGTTCGTCTGTCTCCAGATCTTAAGTGTAATCTTCATATTACTTATAGCTTCTTTGAGTCAACTTTACATTTTCAAATACCAACGGCTCTTTATGAAGTACCTCAGGTAAATTATCACCTGTATATTGCCATGCCGCCACATACGCAAATTCATCATCCTTTCGCAGGGCCTCTCCCTCCGGAGTTTGAGACTCTTCGCGGAAATGACCTCCACAGGACTCTGACCGGTTCAACGCATCGTCTACCATCAGTTCACCGAGTTCCATATAATCTGCCACACGCATGGCCTTCTCCAATTCCTGATTCAGGTCATTCGCTCCGCCCAGCACATTTACATTTTGCCAGAACTCTGCACGAAGTTCCTGAATTTTAGTCTTGGCTTCACGCAGACCTGCATCGGTCCGCGACATGCCGCAGTAGTCCCACATCAGTAATCCCAACTCACGGTGCAGTTGATCAACTGTCTTCTTACCTTTAATGGAAATCAGCTTATTTAAAGTTGCGGTCACTTTCTCGATCGACTCCTTGAACTCAGGTCTGTCCGTACTTACTTTTTCATGCGACAAGCCTGCCAGGTAATCTCCAATGGTGTAAGGAATAACAAAGTACCCGTCAGCAAGTCCTTGCATGAGCGCACTGGCACCCAGTCGATTTGCTCCATGATCCGAAAAATTTGCCTCGCCCAGTGCGTATAAACCGGGTACAGTAGTCATGAGGTTGTAGTCTACCCAAAGTCCGCCCATCGTATAATGTACAGCAGGATAAATCATCATGGGACCTTCATAAGGATTGTCTCCCGTGATTTGTTTATACATATCGAACAGATTTCCATATTTCGCCTCGATGGTCTTCCTGCCGTCTCGTTTAATGGCGTCAGTGAAATCGAGGAAAACTGCCAGACCTGATCCAACTCCTCTTCCCTCATCGCACATTACTTTTGCGTTTCGTGATGCTACATCCCGGGGAACGAGGTTTCCAAAAGAAGGATACTTTCTTTCCAGGAAGTAATCTCTTTCTGATTCAGGTATACTTGCAGCATCCTTTGCCTTGAGTCCGGGCTTTGCAACTTTTGGTACCCATACACGTCCGTCATTTCGTAATGATTCTGACATCAGGGTTAACTTGGACTGGTGATCCCCTGAAACCGGAATACAGGTAGGATGAATCTGAGTAAAAGAGGGGTTACCAAAAAAAGCTCCCTTCTTATGAGCCCTCCAAGCGGCGGTTACATTGCTTCCTTTTCCGCTCGTAGAAAGAAAGAATGTGTTGGAGTATCCGCCAGTACAAATCAGCACGGCATGGGCGCTGTGCGATTCAATTTTTCCAGTAATCATATCCCGGGTAACGATACCGCGGGCCTTTCCATCAACCAAAACAACATCCAGCATTTCAGTGCGGGTGTACATCTTCACTTTGCCATTAGCTATCTGGCGATTTAAGGCTGAATAGGCACCCAATAACAATTGCTGCCCGGTTTGTCCACGGGCATAAAAAGTTCTGGATACTTGTGCTCCTCCGAACGAACGGTTTGCGAGCAATCCACCGTACTCGCGTGCAAAGGGTACGCCCTGCGCCACGCATTGGTCTATTATATTTACGCTGACTTCCGCGAGACGATAAACATTACCCTCACGTGCGCGGTAATCTCCACCTTTTATCGTATCGTAGAAGAGTCGCTGAATACTGTCCCCATCATTTTGATAATTCTTGGCTGCATTTATTCCTCCCTGTGCCGCTATGCTGTGAGCCCGACGGGGACTATCCTGTATACAAAATGCCTTGACATTATATCCTAGCTCACCCAACGACGCTGCGGCGGATGCTCCGGCCAAACCTGTTCCAACTACGATAATATCATACTTTCGCTTGTTGGCAGGGTTAACTAATTTAACATTGAATTTGTGCTTTGTCCACTTCTCTGCCAAAGGGCCTTCAGGAATTTTAGAATCTAATTTCATAGTATAGCGAACTGAAATTTAATTTAAGAACATCCAAATTGGAATTAAGGCAAACAGTGCCGGAACAATAATGGCAAAGGCACGACCTACGGTTTTTATAACAGGATTATACTTCAAATGGTTTAGCCCCAGTGTTTGAAAAGCGCTTGCGAAACCATGCCACAAATGAAATGCAAGTATTAACATACTTACGACATATACCAGAACGTACCAGAGTTGTGAATAGGCTGCGTCAACTACAGCATACAAGTCCTTTACTTCTTTGCCATCATAATTTGCCGTAGCAATACCACCCCAGTGCATTTCGTACCAGAATCCCTTGAGGTGTATGACTAAAAAGAGGAGAATAAAGGTACCCAGGATTCCCATGTTACGGGAAGTCCATGGGGAGGAGTTTTTATTTACAGCGTAGCGTACATCGCCACGGGCTTGCCGGTTTTTCCTGGACAGCAAGATAGCCCAAATCACGTGGATAAGTATAAAGGCATAGTTCAGGTATGACACAATCTTGATCACCGGATTGCTTGTCATGAACTGCGCATAGATATTAAACGCCTCACCTCCGTCATTTTTGAGAAGCTGAAGGTTTCCAATCAAATGAACAACTAAAAACAAGATGAGGAAAAGGCCAGTCAGGGCCATGAGTAATTTTCTGCCAAGGGTACTGGACAGAAGGCTTGTAAACCAATTCATAGGATTTCTGGTAGAAATTTTTTTGATGCCTTCAAAAATACTTCCGAAACCCTATTTCACCAAAGTACCGCTTACTTTATTACTATTCTAAATAGATACGCTGTACCCTGAGCTAGAAGTATTCAAAGGCAAAAATTATCGCGGCGATTGCTGCCAACGCCACAAGCAAAAACCACTCTTTTCGTAGAAAGTTCATTACCAATGTTGCTAACCATTTCATATCCTTGTTGTCTTTTTTACCAGATAAGCCAAGAATCAAGCCGCTAATAAAGACAACTGATAATCAGCACGTTACAATAAAAGCAGTCTTTTTCAAAATGCAACTATGTTCCAAAATTGAAATAAATTCCCAATTCAGGATTGAATCCAAAGTATCCGAAAGCGTTATAAGAATTGCTTTGAAGGAGTAACTTTACAACAACGACTACTACTGCCCTGATGTATTTGATATTTGACACGGAAACGACCGGACTTCCACACAACAAAACTGCACCCATCACTGATCTGGACAACTGGCCCCGCCTTGTTCAGATAGCGTGGCAGTTACACGATAAACGCGGCAAACTACTTTCGCAACGCAACTTTATAATTAAACCTGACGGCTTTGATATTCCTTTTAAGGCGGAACAGATACACGGGATATCTACCAGACGTGCAACCGAAGAAGGACATGACCTGAAACACGTGCTTAAGGTCTACCAGGAAGACCTTTCTAAAACTTCACAACTCATCGGACATAATATAGAGTTTGACATCAATATTATCGGCGCGGAGTTCATTCGCCAGCAGTTGGCAACGGAAGGATTTCTGAGCCTTTCAAAACTAGATACGGGTTTATCCTCAGTGGAATTCTGTCAGCTGTCGGGTGGCATTGGAGGAAAGTTAAAGATGCCTACGTTGCTCGAACTCCATAAGAAGCTGTTTGACAAAAGTTTTGGCGATGCGCACGATGCTTCTTATGATGTTGCCGCAACCGCGAGATGTTTCTTTGGTCTTGTCAGGCAGAAAGTAGTAAAGCCATTCGACTCGACACCTCCCGACGAAATCGAATACGAAGAGCCAAATCTTGAAGCTGCAAACTTTGTAAAAAAAGAAAAGATTAAAGGTTCCGGCTACTCACTCACGGAGGAAAACTCCTCACCGATTGACAAGCCCTTTATTCACCTTCATACGCACTCACAATTTTCCGTATTGCAGGCTACGCCCGACATCAAATCAATCGTGAGCAAAGCTAAGGCACTAAATATGCCAGCCTTGGCGTTGACAGACCTGGGCAACATGTTTGGTGCCTTCAAGTTTGTCCGGGAGGCGTTGAATCATGAAATAAAACCGATCGTCGGATGTGAGTTGTATGTCGCGGAAGATCGGCTGAAGCAAAAATTCACGAAAGACAATCCGGATAAACGTTACAACCAGGTGCTGCTGGCGAAGAATAAAAATGGATATCACAACCTGGCGAAACTCAGTTCAGCCGGATTTATAGAAGGTTTATACGGGATCTATCCGAGGGTCGACAAGGCTTTGATTAAGTCTCATAAAGACGATCTTATCGCATTGACAGGATCGCTTTCCAGTGAAATACCTCACCTGATACTGAATGTTGGAGAAAAGCAGGCTGAAGAAGCGTTCCGGTGGTGGCTCGATGTATTTCGCGATGACTTTTACATAGAATTGAACCGGCACGGCATCCCTGAAGAAGACCGTGTCAATGAAACACTCCTGAACTTTGCCCGGAAATACGGTGTGAAGTACTTCGCTGCCAACGAGGCTTTTTACACCGATAAAGACGAGGCAAATGCCCACGACGTGTTGCTCTGTATCAAGGAAGGTGAATTCAAATCAACACCCATTGGGTATGGCCGCGGGCATCGTTATGGTCTATCGAACACTGAATATTATTTTAAATCGCAGGAAGAAATGAAGTCAATCTTCCGCGATCTGCCAGAGGCGTTTGAAACCATATCGGAAATCGTTGATAAGATTGAAAGTTATACGCTCGAACGAAATGTACTTCTTCCGAAATTTGACATACCCAAAGAGTTTTCCACAGAAGATGATTACCTACGTCATCTTACCTACGAGGGCGCCAGAAAACGGTACGGAGATCTTTCCCAAGCCCTTACCGAGCGACTCGATTTTGAACTCGATACCATCAAAAAAACCGGCTATCCGGGATACTTTCTGATCGTTCAGGATTTCACTTCAAAGGCCCGCGAAATGGGTGTCTCCGTAGGCCCGGGCCGGGGATCTGCAGCAGGTTCAGCCGTCGCCTATAGCATTGGCATTACAAACGTAGACCCCATAAAATACGATCTTCTTTTTGAGCGTTTTCTAAATCCCGATCGTGTTTCACTACCGGATATTGATATTGATTTCGATGACGCAGGGCGCGACCGTGTCTTGAAGTATGTAATAGATAAATACGGCAAGAAACAGGTAGCCCAGATCATTACCTATGGAACCATGGCCGCAAAATCCTCCATTCGGGATTGTGCCCGGGTAATGGAATTGCCGCTGTCGGATGCAAACATGCTGGCGAAGATGGTTCCGGAAAGACCAGGTACTTCACTTACCATGGCTTTTGGTGAAATCAAGGAACTGGCTGACATCCGAAAAGGAACGGATCTGAAAGCACAGGTACTTCAGCAGGCGGTTATTTTGGAAGGATCTGTCAGGAATACGGGAACACATGCGTGCGGCGTCATCATAACACCCGATGAACTTACCAACTTTGTACCGGTCTCAACAGCAAGGGACTCCGATATGCTGGTCACCCAATTCGACAACAGTGTTGTGGAAAGTGCAGGCATGTTGAAAATGGATTTTCTCGGACTCACTACCCTTTCCGTTATAAACACGGCGCTGAAGAATATTGAAAAGGGAAAAGGTGTTACCATTGATATTGATGCCATTCCGCTGGATGATGTGAAAACGTATCAGCTCTTTCAGCGGGGAGAGACGACGGGAACCTTCCAGTTTGAAAGTGTTGGTATGCAAAAGTATCTCCGGCAACTGAAGCCCGACAAGTTTGAGGATCTCATTGCCATGAACGCGCTTTACCGGCCAGGTCCGATGGAATACATTCCCACTTTCATCAACCGTAAGCATGGAAGGGAACCTATCAAGTACGACCTCCCGGCAATGGAAGAATATCTGGGAGAAACGTATGGCATCACAGTCTATCAGGAGCAGGTGATGTTACTGTCTCAGAAACTTGCCGGTTTCAGCAAAGGTGATGCAGACGTGCTTCGTAAAGCAATGGGTAAAAAGCAGAAGGCCGTCCTTGATAAAATGAAAGACAAGTTTATCGAGGGATGTAAGAAGAATAGTCATCCCAAAGAAATTTGCGAGAAGGTATGGACCGATTGGGAAGCTTTTGCACAATATGCTTTCAATAAATCGCACTCAACTTGTTATTCCCTTATTGCGTATCACACAGCCTACTTAAAGGCAAACTTTCCCGCAGAATATATGGCCGCGGTGCTGACACACGCCCAGAATAATCTGGAGAGTGTAACCTTCTTTATTGAGGAATGCCGGAGCCTGGGAATAAAGGTATTGGGACCGCATGTGAATGAATCGGATGTCTACTTTGCTGTAAACAAGGAAGGCGAAATCCGCTTTGGGCTGGGTGCCATCAAAGGTGCGGGTGACGCGGCCGTTGAAGCAATCATTCTGGAGCGCGAAGCCCGGGGTCCTTTTGAAGATATTTTTGAATTTGCCAAACGACTCAATCAACGATCGGTAAATAAAAAAACCTACGAATGCCTTGCCCTGTCCGGCGCGTTCGATTGTTTCAATGGAATTCACCGGAGGCAATATGTCTTTGCGAAGGATGGTGAAGTTAGCCTCCTTGAAAAAGCCATCAAGTACGCCGCCAAAACCCAGCAGGAAGAACAAAGCGCACAAGCCAGCCTCTTTGGTGGAAATTCAGGCATTGTTATGCCACAACCAAAAGTAGATTATGTTGAACCCTTCACGGAAATTGAAAAACTAAATCTGGAAAAAGAGGTAGTGGGTATCTACATTTCCGGGCATCCACTTGACAATTTCAGATTCGAAATGGACGCCTTCTGCAAGACATCCTGCAATGAACTGAATGATCTGGAAGTTATGGTTGGCCGTGAAGTCAAGCTCGGGGGTATCGTATCGGGTGTGGAGCACCGGACAACAAAAACAGGGAAACCGTTCGGAAAATTTACGCTTGAAGATTATACAGGTAACCACACCTTTACCTTGTTTGGCGAAGATTATCTGAAGTTCAAAAATTTCATGAACCTGGGATGGTTCCTGTTTGTTGAAGGAGCGGCGGCTCGTAACACCTGGGGGCAGCAAAATCTGGAATTTAAAATCCGGAACATAGATTTGCTGAATGAATTGGGCATCAAACGAAGTAAAGGTGTACAACTCAGAGTTAACACGGCGGATATTACCAAAGAGATGATTGGGATCATTGAGGATGTCTGCCTGGAATATACAGGCAATACCCCCCTCTACCTGAAAATTCACGATTCGACAGAAAACATAAACCTTGAACTTCTCTCCAGAAAATTCAGGATCAGCCCAGTCAACGACATGGTTAAAGAACTAAAGAAAGCTGGAGAAATCGATGTAGAGGTGATGTTTTAACGAAGTGACTACCAAACGCGCTGGTTTTGAACTAAAACATATACCTTTGTGTTTGTCTTTTGAAGCTAAGAAAATCTTAAAATACACTCTAATGGGAAAAACAATTGAACTAAATGACGCCAATTTCGATGAGATCATCAATACCGATAAGCCGGTCCTGGTAGACTTCTGGGCTGAATGGTGCGGACCGTGTAAGATGATTGGCCCCGTTGTTGAAGAGTTAGCGGGAGACTACGATGGTAAAGCCGTGGTTGGAAAACTTAACGTAGATGAGAATCCGGCAGTCACTGCCCGGTTCGGCGTACGAAGTATCCCAACCTTATTGGTTTTTAAAGGTGGCCAGATTGTAGACAAGCAAGTAGGTGCTGTCCCTAAATCTGTCCTTACACAGAAACTCGCTGCGCAAGTAGCGTAATCGATAGGCTTCTCAAAATGTGTGGGTTTTCAATTCACACATTTTTTTATGCCCCTACCTACCGATTGGCAGACGCTTAAGGCGTTCAACCATTTCCAGTACCGCCGGACAAACCAGCGTGTTCTTATAGGTCAGTGCTGTTATCTGTACCATTTTTTTTCGGTCAGTATGCGGATATTCACGACATGCTTTCGGCCGTTCGTCATAGACCCGGCAATGGTTATCATCATCGAGAAAAGGACAGGGTGATGACTTCAGTACATAATCATTATCCTCATCCGTTCTCAGGTACAGTTCCATAAAATCACCAGGCTTCATACGCAATGCCTTCGCCAAACGGTCAATGTCTGCAGGATAAAAAATCGGACTTGTCGTTTTACAACAATTCGCACAGGTGAGGCAATTCATTTCCTCAAATACAACTTCGTGAACTTCATGAAAAGCATCGTCTACTTTCCGTGAGTCTTTTTTCTTCAGGCGTTCCAGAAATTTTTTGTTCTCGACAGCCCTGTTTTTTGCCTTCTGATTAAACGTATTTAAGTCCAAAGCCGTATTTTCATAAAATCAATATCCCTCAAAGCTCGTATAAAATCCTCACCTCAGAAAGTAAAATAAAATGACTTCTTTTTCTAACGGCGTACTTGTCGAGAAGCCACGTATTTCTTCTATCGACATCATGCGGGGCATTGTCATGGTAATTATGGCCCTTGATCACACCCGGGACTACTTCCATGTTGATGCTTTCAATTTTGACCCGACCGACATGACAAAAACTCATCCCATGTTGTTTTTTACGCGATGGATTACCCATTTCTGCGCGCCCATATTTGTCCTGCTTTCTGGCGTAGCGGCACGGATCAGCCTGGAACGCAAAACAAAAAAGGAACTCTCTGTTTTTTTACTTACCCGTGGTTTATGGCTTATTGTTCTGGAGCTTACCGTGATAAGATTTGGTTTTGTATTCAACCTCTACTATGACTTTACAATTTTCCAGGTGATCTGGGTGATTGGTGCATCCATGGTGATCTTGTCTTCGTTAATTTTTCTGCCGGAACGGATCATTCTATTTATTGGCCTTCTCATCGTTTTTGGTCACAATATATTTGACCGCTTCCAACTTCAACCGGGTGACAGCGGGTTCGTTCCCTGGACCTTCCTTCGTCAGAGCGGGGTTTTTGAAGTTGCTCCAGGCAAAACCGTATTTGTCCCCTATGCGCTATTCCCCTGGCTGGGCATCCTCCTAACGGGTTTCGGATTAGGCGCCTGGTATACCAAGACATTTGATCCGGCTGTCCGGCAAAAGTTTTTACTGCGTACCGGATTTCTTGCTGTTTTGTTATTTGTGGTTCTGCGCTACATCAACCAGTACGGTGACCCTACGCCCTGGAGTCAGCAAAAAAATCTGGTATTCACCCTGATGAGTTTTCTGAACTGCACGAAATATCCCGTATCGTTACTTTATACACTGATGACAATAGGGCCTGCATTAATCGCACTGTCTGTTATGGAGACCATCAATACCAATCCGCTGAAGCCTTTTATTGTGTTTGGGCGGGTGCCGATGTTCTACTATATCCTGCATTTTTATCTTATCCATTCGCTTGCTTTGGTGTTACTCCTATTCACTACAGGTATTGATTTTTCATCAATAGATTTACATTTCAATAAAGGATTCGGAGGAATTCCGCCCGACACGGGTGTAGCTTTACCATGGGTATATGTCGCCTGGATAGGCGTTGTGCTTATGCTCTATCCCCTGTGCAAATGGTATAACCACTACAAGACTACGCATAAGGATTGGTGGTTGAGTTATCTGTAGAGGGATACTCGATCTAACTAAAGTGCATTTATCATTGCAACCGTCAGAGTCCCTGAGACAGGAGACTCTGCGGAGAAATGACCGGCAGAGTCCCTGAGACAGGAGACTCTGCGGAGAAAGAATCAGTATAAGAGTTCCCATAAAGATTGGAGGCTGAGTTATATTTAGGTGGATAGCCATCTAATAAAAGTGCATTTCTATTTCCCTCGTGTCGTCACAGCAAGTCTCCTATCTCAGGGACGCTGCGCCTCTGCACCTACCGATCCATTCGCCTATCGCAGCCCTCATGTCGTCACAGAGTCTCCTGTCTCAGGGACGCTGTGCTTCCGCACCTTCCGATTCGTTCGCCCAACACAGGCCCTGTCACTTTGATCAAACAAGCTATTAACATTCGTCATTCTGCAACCGTCAGAGTCCCTGAGACAGGAGACTCTGCGGAGAAATTATGCGTGGGGTGAGTATGAGTTATAAGACAGTTTGGCGAAGGTGATGAGCTGTTATTTCCTCACATGGTCGCAGAGTCTCTTGTCTCAGGGACGCTGCGTTTTCTGCACCTCTCCATATATTCGTCTAACACAGCCCTTGGCTCTTTGATCAAACAGGCTATTAACATTCGTCATTCTGCAACCGTCAGAGTCCCTGAGACAGGAGACTCTGCGGAGAAATGATGTGGAGGGTGAGTATGAGTTATACAACAGTTTGGCGAAGGTGATGGGCTGTTAGTTCCTCCACAAGATCAACCATGAGGTCGCGTGCTTTTTCAGGTTGTTCAATTTCCACGTACTTCCCATACGTCAGCAGCCACCGGCAAATGGAGTGAAGGCCAGCGGAAAGGAAATGCATCCGCACCTTTGTTCCGAGATTTTCTTCCGACACAAATCCAAAGGAATATTTTGATTGCCGCACATGTTTTGCTACCGCGCTATCAAATAGCACGGTAACATTTTCCATTTCCCGGTTCCCCTGAACTACCGTCGATAAATACTCCTGTAAACTAATGAGATTGCGGCTATCGAATTTCAGACCTGGAAACATGAGACTGTTGATCCGGTCAGCCCTGAAATCCCGATAGCCCGTCCGCAGCCGGCACCAGGCAATGAGATGCCAGGCTGCACTGTAATGAAATAAACCGATCGGTTCCACATCGCGTTTCGTCAGTTCATCATTGTTACTGAAATATTCCAGCCTGAGCACTTCCTTATTCACTACAGCACGTTGTATATCTGTAAGAAAATGATTTGGAAACGTTTCTTCATGCTGGGGTATACCCTGTACAACAATATGCGCCTGCAGATCTTCAAGATGATCTTTCCCCGAATCATTCAGCACCGCCTTAATTTTTAGCAACGCAGATTCAAATGCTGCCCGCACCGACTTGTCCGACATCTTTTCCACGAGTTTCCCGGCGAGCAACATGGAGCTCGCCTCGTCCTGTGTAAACATCACCGGGGGAAGATGATATCCATCCACAATAAAATAGCCTTTTCCTGCTTCCGAGCCGATGGGAACACCGGCTTCCATCAACGCCTTAACATCGCGATAGACAGTTCGTAAACTCATTTCAAACCGCTCGGCAATTTCTTCCGCCTTAACCACCCGTTTGGTTTGCAGGTGAATCAAGATAGCGGTTAGTCGGTCGATCCGGTTCATAGGAGAAAGTTACTGAGTCGGTGTGACTTGTTAAAATTAATACGTTGATATTGGCGTTGGGTTGTGTCATTATTCTGTATAAAAAAATGCGGGCCCAAGCTCACGCTTCAACCCGCACGTTTTATTCTGTAAGTCAGATATTTACCAGAAGATCGTGTACAGGGCGGCAATAATACCCAGTACCAACACAGAACCGACTGCAAAGGCAGGATGTAACTTGAACATCGAGCGGTCAATTTCAAGCCCTTTTGGTTTCACACCATTTCTATTCTCGATGTTGGTGATGATGGACATACCGATAACACAAAAGATAAAGACAAACCCCATTCTGTCGAGGAATGGAATCTCAAACACGCCCGTGCCATTATCTTTTGAAAATCCGGCTCCAGCCATAAACGACAAGTCCGCAAATTGGGGAAGGAGTTTTAAAAACAAGGAAAAAATAAATCCGGCAATAGTGGCGAATAAGGCAGCGTTGGATGTGGTGCGCTTCCAGAAGAACCCAAGGATAAACATGGCAAAAATACCCGGCGAAACGAAGCCCGTATACTCCTGAATATATTGAAATCCTTGCTTACCCTCACCCATCAGTTTCTCACCTATGAGAAGAGAAAGTATCACCGCCATAAACATGGAAATAATTACCGCCAGTTTTCCAACATTAACCAGCGTCTTTTCGCTTGCGGTCTTATTAAATGCCTTGTTATAGATATCCAATGTAAAGATGGTTCCGATACTATTTGCTTTACCCGCCAGCGAAGCAACAATCGCTGCAGTCAATGCGGCAAAAGACAGGCCTTTGAGACCGACCGGCAATAAATTCAACAAACTCGGATAAGCTTTATTCACATCGACAATTCCTTTTGAATCCAGCATCTCTGCTTGAAACATACCTTGCTGGTGCAAGGAATAAGCAGCAATACCCGGTATCACAACGATCACCGGCATAAGCAACTTTAAGAAGGCAGCAAATAGAATCCCGTTTCGGGCGGTTGGCAAGTCGGCTCCCAGTGCGCGCTGTGTGATGTATTGGTTACAACCCCAATAATTCAGGTTGGTGATCCACATCCCTCCTATTAACACGGTTAATCCGGGTAAGTCCATATAGTTGGAGTTCTCCTTTTTGAAGATCATATGAAAATGATCGTTAGCCTGATTCTGAAGTAAAGAGAATCCGTTAAGAATTCCTTCCTGTCCGGATTTTTCCGCCACCAGGTTGAGGGCGATATAGGTGGCAACCAGTCCACCGAGAACCAAAAAGAAAACCTGGATGACATCGGTGTAACCAATTACTTTCATTCCTCCAAGGGTTATGCCGATTGCAAAAATGGCCAGCAGGAAAATGCAGAGGTATATATCAAGCCCTGAAATGCCGCTGATAGCGAGGGCACCCAGATATAAGATGGACATGAGATTAACAACAATGTACAAGAGTAACCAGAAGACCGCCATAATCATGGCGACGGTACCGTTGTACCGCTGGTTGAGGAATTGAGGCATCGTATAGATCTTGTTCTTCAGGTAAACGGGTATAAAAAATATGGCCACAATGATCAGGGTGGCTGCAGCCATCCATTCGTAGGTAGCGATAGCAAGCCCCATTTTAAAACCCGAGCCTGACATCCCGATAAACTGTTCTGCCGATATGTTAGACGCAATCAGGGAGGCACCAATTGCCCACCAGGTGAGTGATCCCTCTGCCAGAAAAAAATCCTTGGAGTCTGTTACCGCTTTTTTCTTCCGGTTATAGATCCAGTATCCATAAAAGGACACGACAAGAAAGTAGAATAGAAAGACAATGTAGTCAGTGACTTGTAATTGTTGTTGCATCAAGATAGGGGGATTAGGGAATGGTGTATAATCGTATAGTTTTCCTTCGGCATAGTTCAGTGAGTGAGAAAAATATTACGTCGATTCATTGCCGCATACGATTTAACGAACTAAAATCACGTTCTTTTCTCAAAGTACCAAAGAAATGCGTACTACTTTTTAGGTTTTTATATATTGCCTAAAGCTTAGGACAAACCTTATAATCCTTATTAAGATGGCACACGGCTTACTAATTGACATGGACGGGGTGATTTACGGTGGTGATTTCTTAATACCCGGAGCCGATACCTTTATTGACAGGTTGCTGAAGGAAAAAATTCCATTCGCTTTCATGACCAATAATAGCCAGCGAACACCGCTGGATGCGGTCCGGAAATTAAAAAAGCTTGGAATAGAAGTAACGGAAGGACACGTTTATACCAGTGCCATGGCGACCGCCAAGTTTTTGGCTAGTCAGATTCCCAAAGGAACCGCCTACGTTCTCGGAGAAGGAGGCTTGTTAAACAGTCTTCACGATAGCGGACTTAAATTAGTGGATACCGAACCTGATTTTGTTGTTCTTGGTGAGGGCCGAAATTTTACCCTTGAAATGGTTCAGCGCGCCGTGGATATGATCCTGGCCGGTGCAAAGTTTATCACCACAAACCGCGATCCGTCTCCCAAGAAAGAAGGATGGAACAACCTGGGGATAGCAGCGACAACGGCCATGATTGAAGAGGCAACAGGGATAAAGGCGTTTGTAGTGGGCAAACCGGGACCAGTGATGATGCGGTCCGCCCGGAAGTTTATCGGCCTTGAAACTGCCGAAACCACAGTAATCGGCGATACAATGGACACAGACATACAGGGAGGCGTGCAAATGGGCTACCACACCATTCTGGTGTTATCCGGCATTTCAAAGAATCATGAGTTGAAAGCATATGCTTTCAAGCCAGATCTTATTGTCGACTCTGTTGATAACATCGTACTGCCATTGCCCTGGTGGTCCTGACGGTAACGCAGGATTGTTTAAAAGCAATCAATCCACTACCTGGTCAACCTTATCAGTACAACTGATTTTGACGGCAGTTTCACACTCAGCGACTCTTTTACTTTCTTCATTCCGGTAAAAGGCGCTGGCTTCACCTTTCCGGGCACGTCAAAGGTATTGTGATCGGTGAATTTTTCCGAAGTGATAACCTGCGCGGACATGGAAAGCGACTGGATTCCGGGCATGTCTAACTGGAGGTCAATTGAATTCAGCGGATCAATATTTACTATGGATATGGTTATGTTACCTGCTTTATCCTGGGACGCTGACGCATTAATTGCGGTTAGCTTTTCATTTCCAAGCGTATAATCCTTACTCTTTATTCTCAACGGAATCAATGTTGCATCCTGATGCACCTTATACAGATCATATACATGATACGTGGGTGTCAACAACATTTTTTCTTTATCTGTAAGAATCAATGCCTGAAGTACATTTATGGTTTGGGCCAGGTTGGCCATCTTCACCCGATCACAATGGTTGTTAAAAATATTGAGTGTTGAGGCTGCAATGATGGCATCACGGAGACTGTTCTGTTGAAAAAGAAAACCCGGATTTGTTCCCGGCTCAACATCTGTCCATATGCCCCATTCGTCTACCGCTAACGCTACCTTCTTTTCCGGATCGTAACGATCCATTATGACAGAGTGTTTGGATACGAGTTCCTCCATGTGCAGACAGCTCTTCAAAGCCGAAAAGTATTCTTTCTCGTCGAAGTTGGTCGCGGACCCTTTGCTCGCCCAGGTCTTGGGGATTGTATAATAGTGCAGGGAAAGTCCCCACATCAAAGACAGCGGGACTTTTTTCATCAGGGTTTCAGTCCAATTGTAGTCGCCCGAATTTGGACCACCGGCAATCTTCATCAGCTTTGTGTCACCATAGTTACGGGCATACGTGGCATACCGTTTATATTGATCTGCATAATAGTCGGCCGACATCGTTCCTCCGCATCCCCAGTTTTCATTTCCCACACCCCAGTACTTAACATTCCAAGCTTTTTCATGACCGTTCTGCTTGCGTAATTCTGCCATAGGACTTACGCCCTCAAAATTCAGGTACTCCACCCACTTCGACATTTCTTCGACGCTGCCGCTTCCGACGTTACCACAGATATAGGGCTCCGTTCCCAGAAGTTCGCAGAGATCCAGAAACTCATGTGTACCAAAACTATTGTCTTCTGTTACACCACCCCAATGGGTATTGATCATCTTCGGTCTTTCACTCCGGGGTCCAATGCCATCCGACCAGTGATATTCGTCAGCAAAACAACCTCCGGGCCAACGCAGATTCGGAATGTTTATCTTCTTAAGCGCTTCCACCACGTCAAGGCGAATACGGCGTGTGTTGGGAATAGCGGAATTATCCTCCACAAAAAAACCGCCATAAATACAACGGCCGAGGTGTTCGGAAAAATGTCCGTAAATATGTTTGCTGATGGTATGGGCTTGTAATTCCGGACTTGCAATAATTCGGTTTTCAACATTTGTCTGACCGATAGCCAGGTATGTACAACATAGTGAAAGGCAAATGGCCGATATCCTGATGGTTCTCATAGCGCAGTTTGTTGTTTTGATGTTATAAATGTAAAATAAACATTTAATTTTTCAACTCATGAATTCTTTAAAGCCCAACAAAGGCATAGCATTCATAATTGGAAAAAAGAGGGAGACTAGGCTACGTCACAAATCTGGACACCCTGCTTCAGCGATGCGAGTTTGTCTTCACGTTTCGGGATAAATTCCTGACCCACAAACCCTTTGTATCCGGTCTCCACGATGGCTTTCATAATAGCCGGATAATTCAGTTCCTGGGTTTCATCGATTTCATTTCTGCCCGGTACGCCGCCGGTGTGATAATGGGCAATGTATTTTTGATACTTCTTGATTGTAGCGATGACGTCACCCTCCATGATCTGCATGTGATAGATATCGTATAGAAGCTTGAAGCTATCCGATCCCACTTTATCACAAAGTGCAACCCCCCATTCGGTGTGATCACACTGATAGTCGGGATGATTTACTTTACTATTCAACAATTCCATCACAACGGCAACTTTGTATTTTTCCGCAACCGGCATTAACCGTTTCAAACCTATCGCACAGTTTTCAATGCCCTTTTCATCATCCAGGCCTTTGCGGTTGCCGGAAAAGCAAATAATTTGAGTCAGTCCTGCAGCTGCGGCCTTAGGGATCACTTCCGTATAACTTTTCACCAATTCATCGTGCAAAAGAGGGTTGTTAAATCCATCGACAATACCTTTGCCGGCTCCCCAGGGAAGTGCCGAGGTAAGTCCATACTTTTGGAGCAGTGGCCATTCGTCAGGTCCGGTGAGTTCAATTGATGCCAAACCGATATCCTTCGCGGCTTTACAGAGATCCTCCAGTGGAATGTCGTTATAGCACCAGCGGCACACGGAATGATTGATTTTTCCTTTTAGCCCAGTTCCCAGCGTTGCTTCGGCTGCGGAAATCCTATGTGACAATGAAGCGCCTACCATCGCCATAGCTGTAGTGCCCGCAATTTTTTTAATAGCGCCTCTTCGCGAAGAGCTTTTATTTTCATCTTTCATAGTAGTATGGAGTATTCATAAATATTTTACCTGCAGGTCCCTGAAATTTGCCTCAGATTAATCATCAATCTCGTCAATCATTTTGATTTTGCCAATAGGTATTATGCCCCAGGGTTCTCGCGGCTTTTGTTTGAGCATTTAGTAACACGAATTCATTTTATGCCGCTCCTCAAATGCCATGTTTATGCTTCGTCTTAATTTACTATCTTTCCCTTTGTTGAAGGAATAGAACAATTCACTTTAAAAAATACAATTATGAAGAAAAGAAAAGCTACCGCCGTTTGGAATGGTGCCGGAAAAGATGGCAAAGGGCATTTGACAACGCAGAGTTCGGTGCTCAACAAAACGCAATACTCTTTCAGTTCGAGGTTTGAAGAAGGAATAGGTACGAATCCGGAGGAACTTATTGCAGCCGCCCATGCCGGGTGCTTCGCCATGAAGTTAAGCTTTGTACTGGGTGAGGCTGGATTTACCCCGACAGAACTGGCTACGGAATGTATTATTACTCTGGATGGCAAAATTACAGAATCGCATCTCATCCTGAAGGCAAGCGTTCCCGGGATTAGTAAGGAAAAATTTGATGCCTGCGCTGAGGAGGCGAAGGCGAATTGCCCTATTTCGCAGTCTCTGAATACTTCTATTGTGTTGGAGGCAAGCCTGGTTTAGCCAGTATAGAAGATTGCTTCGCCCATCTACTGCATGTTTTCAATTCAATAAAGAAATTCTAAGATTCCCTAACCAAACTATGAAAAGACGCATCTCCAATCTTGTTCTGCCGGTACTTTTTTTCGTTTCGATCATGACCTGCTGCAAGGCTCCTCAGGAATCCAATGAGCGGGCTCTATTGGCCGACACACTTGATATTCATTCCAAAACTCAGCTCCTGGACAAATGGTATCCTCAGGCGTACGACACCGTGGATGGTGGATTTCTAAGCACTTTTACGTTCGACATGAAACCCACTGGTGATCAGGACAAGATGATTGTAAGCCAGTCTCGTCATATCTGGAACAACTCGAAGGCGGCCGAACTTTACCCGGAAAATAAAAACTATTTGACAGGTGCAAAAAATGGATTCTTGTTCCTTCGCGACAAGATGTGGGACCAAACTTATGGCGGGTTTTACACGCTGGTGGACAAGCAGGGTAACGTTAAGGAAAGCGACCAGGGGGAAAAGACTGCCTACGGCAACGCTTTTGGAATCTATGGATTAGCTGCCTACTACAAAGCCTCCGGAGATACTGCTGCTCTATCATTTGTCAAAAAAGCTTTTGGCTGGCTGGAGGCCCACAGCCATGACAGCATTTTCAAAGGATACTATCAGCACATGAAACGGGATGGAACACCTGTCCAGCGTGATAGCAACGTTCCTTCCACTGCACAAACAGGATACAAGGATCAGAACAGTTCAATCCATCTTCTTGAAGCTTTTACAGAATTGTACGCTGTGTGGCCGGATCCTTTGGTCCGCGAGAGACTTCAGGAAATGCTTTTTCTGATACGCGATACAATTACGACCCCAAAAGGTTATCTGACACTGTTTCTTACGCCTGACTGGAAACCCGTTTCGTTCCGTGACGCTCCTGATTCCGTTTATCAAAAGCACCACGGACTGGACCATGTTTCCTTTGGTCATGATGTCGAAACGGCGTACCTCATGCTAGAGTCGTCGCATGTTCTGGGTCTCAAAGATGATACCACGACACTTCGTATAGCCAAGAAAATGGTAGACCACGCGTTGCAAAATGGTTGGGATGATAGTGTTGGCGGATTCTATGACGAGGGGTACTACTTCAAGGATAAGGAAGGCATTACTATCACTCACGATACAAAAAACTGGTGGGCTCAGGCAGAAGGGTTGAATACACTTCTGATGATGGGAGACCTATTCCCGAACGACGAACGAAACTACTATGCCAAGTTCAAAAAGCAGTGGCGCTATTGCGATACTTACCTGGTTGACCATACGCACGGCGAATGGTATTCAGCGGGCCTGGACAAACAA
Organism: Chryseolinea sp.; assembly: GCA_041737945.1. Classification (GTDB taxonomy): domain Bacteria; phylum Bacteroidota; class Bacteroidia; order Cytophagales; family Cyclobacteriaceae; genus Chryseolinea. Next base: position 74,839 of record JBGSQQ010000042.1, on the reverse strand, counting down.
CCTGAGGTAAAAACAGGTCGCAAGGGACATATCTGGAAAGCACTGTACCACCAATACCGGTCGCTTATCAATTGTGTACATCGGCTGAGAGCTGGCGAGGCACATGGATAGTGAGATTCTGTAGATCAAAAAATGCATTAACCGCCAAGGCGCTAAGACGCAGAGGTTGCGCAAAGAGTTATTGATTTCCTTGCGGTCCGTAGCGTCTTAGCGCCCTTGCGGTTAACACACTCACACTCACTCTCACACTCAACTTTCCTTAGAGTTTCATCTCCCAGCCTTTTTCATATTGCCTGCTCCAGAGAGCTGATGCTTCCTTATCGTTTTTGATATGGCCGTTTGCCGGATCGCAATAAAGCGTTCTTCCAACCCGGTATGCAATGTTGCCCAACTGCGGTAATACCGTTGACTTATGTCCCTCCGTAATGGGGCAATTAAGTTTGGATTTTTCTCTTACCGATTCGACAAAATTCAACAGGTGTATACTATCCAGCTTATCACCCATCCCCATGGTATTCGTTGCATCGGCTACCTGAATATCAGTCTTTACATCCTTGATCAGTTTATTTCCGGAATCATAAATTTTATAATCATCGCCACCGGGAATTACCATCGTTCCCTTTTCACCATAAAAGATTACACCTCTTCCAGTTCCTTCCACCGGAAAGTCATTACAACTGCGTCCTTCCCAGGTCATCGCTGTATTATTCGGAAATTCAATCGTTATGGTTTGGGTATCCGGCGTCTCCCAATCGTCCTTATACGCAAACCGGCCACCTGCCGAGACCACTTTGGTCGGGTAGTCAACACCAAGCCCCCAACGCATAACATCGATCTCATGGGTACCATTATTAAGTGCTTCGCCCGTACCCCAATTCCAGAACCAATGCCAGTTATAATGAATCAGATTGTCCTTATACGCCATCCGTGGTGCCGGGCCCTGCCATAATTCGTAGTCCAGTGTAGCGGGAGGTGTGGCCACTTTCCCTACTCCTATCGGTTTTCTTCCGTTCGCATACCATCCCTTGGCAAAATAAACCCTGCCAATAACACCCTCCTTCAATGCCTGTATACCCTCCATTACCTTTGGGAAAGACCGGCGCTGACTGCCCATTTGTATCAGTTTTTTGTACTTATCGGCTGCAGCAATGAGCATCTCGCCTTCAGCGGGATTGTGCGAACAAGGTTTCTCAATATATACATGCTTTCCAGCCTTAACTCCCATCAAAGCCGCCGGCGCATGCCAGTGATCTGGAGCGGCAATTGCGATCGCATCAACATCCTTGCGTTCCAGTAAGAGGCGAATATCTTTTATGCCCTGCGGCTTTTTTCCGGTTTCTTTTTCAATCATGGCAATAGTTTTTGCCGTTACGGTTTCATCCACATCGCACACATACCCCACTTCTACATTGGGCAGTTTCGCCAACATTTTCGCAAGGAAAAAACCCCTGCTGTTTGTACCCATCATTCCGATCACTACTTTGTCGGCTGGGGATCCTACGTAACTAAAAACGTTTGGGGCAAGAAAAATACCGGCACCTGCCATACCCGTTTGTTTAATAAAGCTTCTGCGGTTAGTCATAGTAATTGTGTTTCTGAGTTAAGTCTGATTTAAACGTCCACGTGCTTGTTCATGGTCACTACAAGGTAGCAGATTGTTAACATAATCACCAAAAAAAAGAAAGCAGCCGGCAAGAGCTGCTTTCAAACCTTATAACCGCCAACTTATACCTTTGTCAACTTTTACTGGGTGCTGAAATATTCCTCATCTTATCTTGATAGCACGGTTCATCCGAACTTTGTCTGGTCTCATTTCATCGCCCCCCTCAAGGGCCGGGGTGGCCCCGCATGTTCCATCAGGTCTGCGCCCAATCCACACGTGCCCCTGCCAGACCGAAGATTGGCCGAGGCCCTGCTGAAACATGCTGGAAGTTTGTGTGAGCATGAGTGGGCTTGCGCCAAGTTCATTTAATATACTATTCAAGGAAGCTGACAAGTTGGATTAATCCTCCAACAGCTGTAATTCGGGCAACTCCAGTGCCTTTATTTCCTGCACGGCCCCGCCTGCAATACCACGGACATCGCCATAAAGAGAAACCAAATTCTCCATGGCCTTAAGAAGACGTTTTTCGCGTTTTGCCCATTGGCTGGTGAACAGCATTTTTTCTTTAGCAAGATCATCCTGCATGTCCTGATACGATTCGAAAGCCGCCTCCAGCTTTTGTTTGAATTCGTTACTGGTAACATATCGATAGATCATCTGCATTTTCTCGCCTTTATTTTCCTGCGCCGCCAGGACTTCTCCAATGCGGGACAGATTATTTCGAAACAATAATGAAAGCGCTTTGAACTCGATAAACGTGCAGATCCAGACACCGTCAATTTCACCAAAGCGGGTCATGCCTTCCGGCAACGCCTCAGTCACTATTACCCCAACGTCTGCCTGTTTTAGTCGCATGTCGTCCTTTACCTTTGAAATCCACTCATGACTGAAGTGTTTTGTCCTTTTGCTCTCATACAAAATACGGCCACATTCATTTTCATAATGATCTTTAACTATGTGAACGCAATCCCCTCCACGTTTTCCTTTCGAAATTTCTTCAATCTGGTCCCTGGGGAAAGTATTTTCCAGATACTCTTCAATAGCGAGTTCCTGTACCTCACCCTGAGTCTGCATGCTACCCTGTTCTGTTTTGCGTTTCATTTCATTGATTAGCCTCGTCTGGTCATCCAGCTTTTTTTGTAACTCAGCATTTTTCATACGCTCTTCATCCCGTGCCTTTTCAGTCTCCTCCACCACCCGCTTCCGGAGAATCAGGTCAAGGGTTTCACGATCGCGGACCAGTTTCTGTTCTCTTTCCCGAACTTCAAGCAGTGCCTTATCCAATGCCGACTTGTCGGCTTGTTCCTTGATTATTTTTTCACGCTCCAACAGTTTCCTCTTCATTTCATGGTCAATACGCTCCTCACGCTCTTTGAGTTGCTGCTCACGCTCCTCCACCGAGAGCGCCTTGTCTTCCAGTTGTTTTAATCGCAGCACTTTTTCTTTACGGTCTTCTTCCAACCGCAGCAGCCTGGACTGAAATTTTTCATTTTCCTGGATCCTGATCTTTTCAGCCAGCACGTTTGAATTCTCGATGAACTTCAATTCAAATTCTTTTTCCAGTTGAGCTCTTAAATCGTGTTGTATAGCCTCTTCGGGAGAAAATTTATTTCCACAATGAGGACACTTTACGAGCAGAGCAGTTGGCGTGAGCGTTTCCATAGCGTTTGTATTTGATTCGAAAGTAGGATGCCCGTTTGACAGGTTGTGTCAATTCTCTCACTGTGCCAGAAAATTGGTACTTTAAAGGCCATGAAAAAGGTGGTTAAAGGAAAAAAAACGGAGTCGATCATTCCGCAAGCCAAACTGCTGCGGCTATTCCAGATCATTGCGGTTCTGAAGTCAGGACACTGGACGATCAGGCAGTTAGCCGAGCGGTTTGATACCAGCGACCGGACCATTTATCGGTATCTGAATTTATTGGAAGAAGTGGACTTCCTGATCGAAAAGGATTTTGACAACCGGTACTTCATTATTACCTCCGATGATGACCCCCTGCAAGCTCAGTTTTCTGTGGAAGAGACCCGGCTGATCAAGAAACTGATACTGGCCGGCACCAACGACAACCCGCTGAAGAACTCACTGCTTAAAAAACTTTCGTTAAATTCTGAGATTGACAGCATGCCAAGACTGTTTATAAAAGCACGGCTGGGCAAGTTCGTCGATCAACTGGCAGAAAGTATCAGAAACAAAACACAGGTAATACTGAAGAGTTATCATTCGGCAAACAGCAATGAAATACGCGACCGGCTGGTGGAGCCCATTCACTTTGGCGATAACTACCAGTCTGTGGTGGCCCTGGACACGCAGGATAAAATCTGCAAACAATTCAAACTCGACCGGATTGGTGAGGTACTAGAACACAAGAAAACATTTGAATTCGAAGCTCTTCACCAAAAGAACCAAACCGATATTTTCGGAATGACCGGCGATTCGGACACATGGGTAACGCTGCAACTTACGCTTCGATCCTATCTTCTTTTACGGGAAGAGTTTCCAATCTCCATTCCATTTACTGAAAAAACAGAAACCGGGTATCAGTTTCACGGACCTATTTCCAATTTCGAAGGTGTCTCGCGATTTATCCTTGGCTTACTGGATGAGATCAAAATTATCAACCCTGCCGGACTGAAAGATTTTGTTCTTCAAAAGATCGTTCAGCAGAAGCTATAGGCAGTTAAAAACCATTATGGCTTCCAACTAACCTACAGCGTTGAATTCCTTGTTATACTCTTCCAGTATCCGCTGAAGCTGACCAACATGTTTTCGGGTGTAAAGCGCCAAGAAATACAGACATTGATATACATCCAGTGTTTCCATACCTTTTATAGGTAGCCGGATTTTATACAACGTCCCTTCTCCCTGGTCTAGTTGTTCCAGAAGTATCAGGCTCTTGTTAAGCTGTTCTCTGATTTCTCTTCTAACCTCGTCCAATGGCTGCTTTTCTGTCGGCACAAGAAAGTCCGTACCCCAGCCGGTGAGTACTCCTTGCTCATTGAGATTCCTTAACGTCAGAATTTCAAGGCAATAGTCAGCCAATGAGTTCTCAACCATGCTGGTATCTTCATGGTTTGTAGACTCACATTCCTGATCAATCAGTTTTAATAGAAAATGGTTAGTCACCATCAGATGTCTCAATAGTTCACACGCGCATCTGCCTGAAGTTGGCAGATACTCCATGAGTGTCTGCTCCCTGTCGAACCATTCGTCTAATGCAGCAATGGAACGGATCAATTCATTTCTAACGGTATATATTATTTTTTCTGCGGTCATAAAAAATTCTAGTTAAAATAAAAAAGCCCGGGGGTGTTGTCCCGGGCTTTTTCTATTCGATCATTGTCAATGAATCTAAATAAGAATACAATCCCGGCACACGGCATAGCGCTTCACTGCTACGTTTAGAACTGCCTTACAGGCGGCCATATGGAATTGTTTTGTTGTCATCGTTGCAAATCTAGAAAAAAAATGGAATTCAAAAAAAGAACTTGAAAGTTTTAAGTTGGCAAACAACATTTCTTGATTTTTTTTCCACTTCCACATGGGCAGGGGTCATTTCGTTGCAGCTCCTTGCGCAGATTACTTGTTTTCTTTAGCGTATTGACAGTGTCCTGTTGAAATGCCTGTGCCAGCAGGGTGTACAACTCCGGATGGTTTTGTTGCAGCAACTGAGGTCGCTCAAAAAAGTATTCACCCGCCACCGCCAGGAATTCCCGTTCGTGTGTCGCTCCGTATTCAGGAATGTCGCTCTTGCCTTTCTTTATATGGGTAATCTTTGACCGGATCAATTCAAGCCAGGGCATCGCATACGCCTTGCCGTTAAGGACTGCCGGAATTCCATCGATACTTCCGTCTTCTTTGTCAAGCAGATGAATAAACTCATGGATGCCTACATTCTGCTTGTCGGTGGTGTTATCGAATCCCCGATGCAGCGCAGGCTTCGAAAGAATCATTTTGTCTTCCATAGTCCCACCGGTGCCGACCATACCGGTGATGGTCTCCTCTTTACTGTTTATGGTGTATTGACTATCGAATGACCCCGGGTATAACAAGACTTCGTCGAGGAAAGTATAATCCCACTCCGGAAAGCCAAAGACGGGAATCGCGGCACTGCTGGCCACCAACAATTTATCCGTGATATCGACCTCAGTGCGAACACCTGTAATCCGGACGTTGGAAATAAAACGTATGATGTCTTTTTCAAATCGCCGTTTTTCCTCTGCAGACAGGTTGTGGTAGAAAAGTACCTTCTCGTCAAGGATTATTCGCCATGATGGCGGAAATTCAGTAACAATACTTTTTCCTTTGCCTTGGCGGGAGTAAAAGATTAGAAATGCGATGACGGAACCAATGCCGATCAGAAAGTATATCATAACTCTAAATTCTAGTTATTCTGCACTCAAATAGAAATGTTCCATTCTTCGCGACAGCTGCCCTGAAATTACTGCCTAACTTATATCTTTCCGGTCGTGAAACCGCCACATCAATATACAAATCCGACAGGGTGCATAAATAATTCATCGTCTCCACGACTGACGGAAAAACCAATCAATAGCCGCTTGCAAGTAGAACAAGCAGCCTTTATGACCATTCCAAAAAACTAACCTGACACCTTCAATGTTAAGTTTATGTTAAGGTGTTCATTTTAATATAACATTGAATTAAGTTTACGGCTCAAATTTTATAATCGAAGATGAAGACTGTTTCGAAGAAAGAAATTAGGGGCGCGATTGAAGAATCGTTGACCACGGTAATTGCCAAATTCCATTCCGGAGCACCCTCTAAAGATACCAGGAAATTTATGCAGGGTGTTTCCAGAAAACTCGCAGCCCATATTAAGGATGATGTCAAAAGAGATCCAAAGAGCATTGCAAAAACAATAAAGACTTCAAAAAATAGTAAGTCCAAAAAAAAGATTAACAAAAAAGACAACAAACCTGTTTCCGAATAGTCGAATGTACTCGCCAAAAATGATAGTCAAATGCTCAGGTTCTAAACCTGGATGAAAATTATTGTTGAGGGCGTGCTTACAACCTTGGTCTAGGCTAGCGGATTTAACAATTTGGTAAACCGTTGCATTCTCATCCATCCGGCTCGTTCTATATACTTGTACTTTTCTGACCCTCTCTCACGCAAAATGGAAGACTCCAATGAGGGAATTTTTTTTAAGCTTGCGAATCCGAGTGAAGTTGTTACTTGCCTTTGGTTCAATCCTGCTGATGTCCGTACTACTCATCATTTTTACTATCAATTCCATTGATATAATTATCCGCTATAAGGCGATCAATGAAGAGGTAGATGTCCTCATGCGGCAAATGGAAACTCTCGAACTTACTTCAAAGGATTTCATGTACGAGGGGTACAAACTGCCTTCTTTTTTGATCGACCAAAAGAGCCCGTCCATTGCGACTTTCGAAGAAAGTTATTCACTGGCGACCAACATTATCCGGGATATTAATTACTCCACGATCACCGAAGAATATGGTACCGAAAACCTCACCAACACATTAACTGACGGCTTGGACAGCCTTAAGCAGAATTTTACCGAGATTGTACGCTTGCTGCAAAAAAGGGGATTTCGTGATCACGGACTTGAAGGATCTTTGCGAGCCGCCATTCACAAGGTGGAGAATTCAGGATTAGCCTTCGACAAAACCTCTATGCTGATGCTAAGACGGCACGAAAAGGATTTTTTTCTACGAAAGGACATTAAGTATCAGGATGAATTCAATTCTTTGCTGGACACTTTCATCGCAACACTTGATACCAACAGTGGCACCGTCCTGGCATCTTATCTTTCTGATTATCGGACTGAATTCAACAACATCGTCGAGATTGAAAAAGAAATCGGATTGAAGCAGGATGAGGGAATCAGGGGCCGAATCAACAGCTACTTCAAACGTATCCGTCCAAAACTCAATGATTTCAGTAGTCGTGTAAAAGAGGGCAATGAAGCACAGATTTCCAACTCCAAAGCAACTCTACTAACTATTTTCGTTGTTCAGATGATCGCTGGAATTTCGCTTGCGTTGCTCTACGCTCATCTGCTCACCAGCGCGATCAAAGAGATCCGAACCGCCATGCAAAAACTTGCATCCGGAGTTTTTCCGGAGAAACTATTGGTTAAAACGACTGAAGAAATTGGTCAGACAAAAACTTCCTTTAATCAATTTGTTGACCGCCTAAAGACTGCCACTGTATTTGCCGAACAACTGGGGAATACCAGCCATTTAGTAGAATATGATGGACAATACGCAGGGGATGTTTTGGCTAAATCGTTAATCGCAGCTCAGAGGAAACTCAGTGATGCCGATGAACGGCAATCTAAAATTAATTGGATGAACGAGGGTGCAGCAAAGTTCAATGATATGCTGAAGGGTGAATCAGATGACATGGGTAAGTTCGGCGACACGCTGCTCACACTCATTATTCATCACCTTAACGCTAATCAGGGTGCCCTGTATTTGAGAGTTAAAAAAGGAGATGAAGATCTCCTCCAGCGCGTTGCAACCTACGCGTATGGTAAAAAGAGATTCGATGAGGGCAGTATAGATGTTGGGTCCGGAATCAGTGGACAAGTAGTACTGGAAGCTTCGACGCTATACCTTGCGGATATCCCCCGGGATTATGTCAGAATCACTTCAGGTCTTGGCGGCGCCACACCCAGAAACCTGGTAATCGTTCCCCTAAAAATACAGCAAAAGGTTATGGGTGTAATTGAACTCGCCTCATTTTCTAAACTGGAGCCCTACCACATTGAATTTGTTGAAAAGATAGCAGAAAACGTGGCAACCATTCTGTTGAGTAAACAGTCCGCTCGTGAAACCATGCACCTGCTTGAAGAGTCGCAACGAAGATCAAATATACTCGCACAGCAGGAGGAGGAAATGCGTCAAAATGCAGAAGAACTCCAGGCAACTCAGGAAGAAATGGAACGGCAACGATCTGCCATGCAGGAAGAAATCAGACTGCTTAAGATCGAGCTCCGGAACAAGACAGCGATGGTTTAAGGCCGCCGATGATTAAAGCCTCGTCTGAGGAAAAAGAGGTGGTCGCCACAGCAATCAAAAGACGTTCAAATACCCTACCTTTATCAGGTAACAAGTATGCAGACTTCTATGCGTAGAATTTATTATTGTTGTTTGTTCGTGCTTCTCATTGTTTTCCCCTGTTCCCTATGGTCACAAACCCCGTTTCAACGGGGAGTTAATCTGACAAACTGGTTCCAGGCCGGTTCGCCCAACCAAATCCAGTTTACAAAATTCACCCGAAAGGATTTTGAGAATATTAAGAGCCTGGGATGTGATGTTATTCGCCTGCCCATCAATCTGCACTTCATGACGAATGGGGCTCCGGATTACGTTCTTGATCCGCTTTTCCTTTCGTACCTGGATCAGGCTGTGAACTGGGCCGAGGAACTTGAAATTCATATTATTCTGGATAACCATACTTTTGACCCTTCAACCGATACGGATCCTGGGGTAGGTTCGATCCTTGTAAAAGTCTGGACCCAGATGGCAGATCATTTTAAAAACCGTTCAAACCTGGTGTACTATGAGATCCTTAATGAACCCCATGGTATCAGTGATCAACTTTGGGGTACTATACAACAGACAGCCATTGATGCTATACGATCAAAAGATACCGAGCATTTCATTGTGGTGGGTCCTGCCGATTGGAACAGTTATCATAAACTGAGTGCCATGCCAGCCTATTCTGATCCAAAACTGCTCTATACGTTTCACTTCTACGACCCCTTTATCCTCACCCACCAGGGCGCCAGTTGGACCGACCCCTCCATGGTTCCGTTAGCAGGTGTTCCTTTTCCTTATCAGGCTGGTTCCATGCCCCCGGTCCCATCCTCACTCGCGGGCACCTGGATCGCCTCGCTGATGAACAACTATTCTGTAGATGGAACTGTCGCGAAAGTGAAACAACTGATTGACATTGCGGTGACATTTCGGAATCAGCGAAACGTGCCCCTTTTTTGTGGTGAGTTTGGCGTCTACATTCCCAATAGCAATCCCACGGATAGGGTAACCTGGTACAAGGTCGTTCGCGACTATATGGCGGAGAAGCAGATTCCCTGGACCATGTGGGATTACACGGGTGGTTTTGGTGTGTTTACAAAAAACTCGAATGAATTATTCGACTATGACCTGAACATTCCGTTGCTGGAGGCCCTGCAGTTTACTATTCCTACGCAGAAAACCTATCCAAGTGGACCCCGAACCACAGGAATTACGCTCTATGATGACTACCTGGGAGAGGGAATTTTTGAATCAAGTTCGACAACGGGTAATGGTGCCCTTAATTATTACTGGGAAACCAACCCGCAGGCTGGTGAACATGCCATTTATTGGGCGGGTGTTAACCAATACAATCATATTGGATTTGATTTCAAACCCAATATGAATTTATCCCTTCTGCCCGGAAACGATTATCAACTGGAGTTTTGGGTGATGGGTAATTTGCCCGGGGTGAAATTTGATGTCCGATTCATTGACACCAAAACTGGTGACACCGATCATCCGTGGAGAATGGGAAAAACCATTGACAACAGTTTTGCCGCCTGGGATGGCGTGTGGCACAAGGTGACGATTCCCTTGAGCCAATTGGAGGAAAAAGGGTCATGGGATAACGGCTGGTTCAACCCTGAAGGAAAGTTCGACTGGAAGGCGATTGATCGTTTTGAAATTGTCGCGGAACATCAATCGCTGATTGGTGTTAACTTTCACTTTGATGACGTAAAGATTACCGGAGAAGAGATACCCGTAGTAACCGGACTAACCGAAACTCTGGACTACTACAACCTAAACCTTTACCCCAATCCGGTTAGCGATAACTTGAACATCGAGTTTCAGCTTGCCGATCAGAAAGACATCAGTCTGTCGGTTTACAATTTAATGGGTCAAAAAATTAAAACAATTGCAGAAGGATCCCTACAGGCGGGGCGTCATGTGCTGCGCTGGGATAAATCAGATGATCATGGCCTGCTGGTGAGTGAAGGGCTGTACCTGTTCCACCTCAAAACCACGCAGGGTTCCCACATCGAAAAATTGGTTGTAGCCAGGTAAACACCTGCCTGGTCAGGGCACGATAATCAACGGAATCTGCAGATGTTCCAATAACTCATCAAAGGCTTCCTTACTACCGACGGATGTACCTTTACCCATAACAAGAAAGCCTATATTTTTCTTTTTCGCATGCTCTTCTACACGGTCGGCAACAAAACCCACCTCCGTCTTAAACTCATATTCAATACCCGTTCCGGCTAAGAGATCTTTTTCAATTTCGCTGAAATTGGTTCTTGCTTCTTCTTCAATTTTCTTTTTCATAGGTATTGCGGCCTCGCTGTGCTTATTCAGCCGATACGTATAGAGAATGGTGATGTGAGTTTGCAGCTGCCTGGCGAGTTCAATCGACCATTTCAGGGCTTTTCTTGAAGCTTCGGAGAAATCAATGGTACAAAGTATCTCATGTTTCATATATATTCCTGACAGGGTATGGATCAGCCAAACATACAATTTCAAAAAAAACAGGGGACAGACAATTGTCATGATAAAGTATGACTTTTATCATCCTCTGATCTTCATTACATTGCGTTATTCGTTAACCATATACTATGGATCTTTTGCAGGTTATGAATGAAGCCTTTCGTGAGATATTTCAGAGTATGTCGGAAGGCATTATTATGGTTCATGAATCGGGGAAAATTGCAGTTGCCAACCCGGTAGCAGAGAAGGTGTTCGGATATGGCAAAAATGAGCTCAATGGCTTAACCGTTGAAGATCTGCTACCAGCCCGTTACCGGGGAGGACACATTGGCTTTAGAGCCCAGTTTAATGCAAAACCGGAACCGAGGAGGATGGGTGAGGGCCGTGACCTGGTAGCATTGCGAAAGGATGGCTCAGAGTTTCCGGTCGAAATCAGTCTGAGCTACACCACGATGAAGGGCGAAATGATGGTGATGGTCTTTGTCAGTGATATTTCTTTAAGGAAGAACGCGGAAAACGCCTTGCGACAAAGTGAGGAACAACTCATTGTATATGCGGCGGAACTTGAGCAAAAGGTGCACCTGAGAACAGAAGCATTAAATACCACTGTTAACAAGCTTGAAAAAGAAGTAACTGAAAGAAAAAAAGCGGAAGAAGAAGCAAAAAAATCACTGGAAAGAGAACGGGAACTAAACGAATTAAAAACCAAATTTGTCTCGATTGCCTCCCACGAATTCCGGACACCCTTAAGCACGGTTATGAGTTCAGCGTCACTTATTCAAAAGTATAAAGACAAGGGAGACCTGGAAAAAGTTGATAAACACGTACAACGGATTAAATCCTCGGTAAATCACCTGACGTCTATCCTAAATGATTTCCTTTCCCTGGGAAAACTTGAAGAGGGGAAAGTAGATATCCAAAAAGAGCGGATCGACCTGGAGGAATTTTTACACGAAATACACGAAGATGTCAAATCGTTTTTAAAAGAAGGACAGGAAATACATGTTACCTGCAACGGGACAATTAAACATATTGATTCGGATCCGAGAATAATCAGAAATATTATGTTTAATCTACTTTCCAATGCCAGCAAATACTCTGATGCCCACAAGCCTATTTCACTTTCCTGTGCGCAGGATGAAAAGAAAATGTCTTTTTCAATTAAGGATGAAGGAATTGGCATTCCCCTGGAGGACCAAAAGCATTTATCTGAACGCTTCTTCAGAGCGAGCAATGCCGGGAATGTACAGGGGACGGGGCTTGGGCTGAACATTGTCCGTCGATATGCAGAACTATTGGATGGCGAAATTACCTTTACCAGTGAATATGGCAAAGGAAGTACATTTGTATTAAGTATACCCTCTAACTAATGGTACTATGAAAAAGATATTGCTTATCGAAGACAACCCTGAGGTGAGTGAGAATACCCGAGAGATAATGGAACTTGCCGGTTACGAAGTAGTCTCGGCACCGAATGGGAAAGTCGGTGTTGATCTTGCTCAACACGAAAAGCCCGACCTGATTGTGTGTGACATCATGATGCCTGAACTCGATGGGTATGGTGTTTTGCATATTCTCAGTAAAAAACCGGAAACTTCCACCATCCCCTTTATTTTTCTTACTGCCAAAACGGAGAAAACGGATATTCGTAAGGGGATGAATCTCGGTGCCGACGATTACCTGACTAAACCATTTGACGATACTGACCTGCTGAACGCCATAGAGGCGAGACTACACAAGTCGGACATGCAGCAAAAACTCTATGAAAGCACACCCGAAGGACTGGAAAACTTTATCCTGGATGCCAAGAATATTCTAAACATCAAGGATTTGTGTAAGGATAAAAAAGTAAAAAACCTGAAGAAAAAGGCGGAAGTTTTTGCGGAAGGGGATACACCACTGAACATATTCTTTATCAAATCCGGCAGCATTAAAGTTTTTAAGTCGCATCCGGATGGAAAAGAGCTGATTACCAATATCTATAATTCGAATGACTTTTTTGGATTTGAGCCCATCCTGGAGGGAAATGTATACCAGGAATCCGCCGTTGCCATGCAGGATTCAGAAGTCATTACCATTCCAAAGCATGATTTTCTCACGTTACTCCAGAGCCATCATGATGTGACGTCAGGATTTATTTCCTTGTTGAGTAAAAAAGTTGCAGATAAGGAAAAACAACTGCTGAATCTGGCCTACAATTCAGTGCGTCAGCGAACAGCAGACGCTCTTCTCAAGGTGCAGTTGCTTAAGGATCCAAAGGAAAACATTCATATATCCAGAGACGATCTCGCCAAAATGGTAGGTACGGCATCAGAGTCGGTCATACGCGTACTATCTGATTTCAAAGATGAGGGTCTGATTGAAATTGAATCCGGAAAAATTAGGATTGTACAGCCTGCCAAACTGGAAAAGGTTGTGCGCTGGAACGTTGCACGCTAATTTACTTTCGATTAACCTTGAGAATCGCTGTCTAACGACAAAGAATGATGTCCACCATTCCGTGTTCTTCCGGAAGTGTGTGATGGTGAAAAAGGAATACACGTGCAATCAAGAGGAAACCGGAAAGAATTAACATGGTCGTTGTCAATTTCCGGAGGCTTATGTTAAATCGTTTCACGATGCCCATCAAAATGGCAGTCAGGCCAACCATCGCGGGCAATGTCCCCAATCCAAAAAGTATCATAAAATAAAAGCTTTCTGCCGGGCTTTTCAGGGTCAGGCAATATGTCAATGCCAGAAAGGTCAGGCCGCACGGAAGAATACCATTTAAAGAACCCAGTATAAATACTGAAGGAAAATTCTTCCGTTTCAGGAATTTTCCAAACAGCTGCTTAAGGTATGCCGTTGCATGTTGCAACCCTTTGGTAAGTCCGGGGATGTGAATATGACTGACTCCAAGCAAGCCGAAAACCAGGAGTGTAGCTCCCAGTAAAACAGAGATCAGGTTCTGAAAATTTCCGAATGGCAGCGTCCACCCGATAGTTCCGACCATTGCACCCAATATGCCGTACGTGAATATTCTTCCAAGGTTATAGATAATCCGGTTTAGTGCCACCCGAGGGCTAGCGTTACTCACGGCCATGGCTAGCGGACTGCACATGCCAATACAGTGAAGGCTGCCAGCAAATCCCATAACCAATGCTGTGAAAACCATACTCAGATATATATTACTTCTTCAAAATAGAATTCCTTGCCATTCATCGTCCACTGTAGCTTGGCGCGGTGCATACCTTTTTGAAGTGGATCCAGTTTGAAGAATTGAATCTGCGTGTCTGATGATTTTACCAGAAAATTTCTGTCCATTTTGGCATTGGAGGGACAGAATATTTTCAATTCAGCTTTTTCCATCGCATCAAACTGATTGAATTCAATCTGCAGCATGTGATCTACCACTGTGATCACTGGTTTTTCCTTCAGCCCGGCCACATTGTTAAGCCGTTGAATCTGATCCTGGTAAACCAATTCCTCCTGATAATAATCCTTTGACACCAGGCTAATGTCCTCACGGACACATACAGCTACGAGTGTTCCAATAAAAGCTGCGAATAATACAAAGGCGACAACAATCCAATTTCCAAAATTCATACGTTCAGTTTAGTTTCGTTTAGCATCTGACGCTTTACCTACCGGGCCAATAAATTTAACCTTGACCGTTTCTATTTTTTTATTGTTGTGATATACACCCAGCACAACCACAGTTCGTGCATTCGTTATATCCTTATCGGGAATCATGATAAAATAAACGCCTTTAACAAAACCTTCAGCGGGTATTACAATCGCATTGCTGTCGACTTTCCTTAGCTGGGCAGATGCCGGGGATTCCACCTTCATTTCAAGTGTCAGCTCACTGAAGGTCTTGTTCACAAACTCCACATTATAAAGATTTGTAATAAAACCCGGCTCCCGTTGATACAACGTTCCCGGCACCTTCAGCATAGTAGCTTCCACATCGGAACGCGTAATCAGCGCAAAACTGAGGGCACTTATTAGAACCATCAATACGATGGAATAGGCGATCACCCTTCCATTAATAATTTTTAGCAATCCTTCCTTGATTGAATTATAGGATGCGTAACGGATTAGTCCCTTTGGTCTTCCGATTTTTACCATAACGTCGTCACAGACATCAATACAAGCTGTACAATTCACACATTCAAGCTGAGTCCCATTGCGTATATCAATGCCCGTTGGGCAAACGTGAACACACAACTTACAGTCAATACAATCACCGTGCTGCACCGTAACCGGTGAATCCTTTTTTAAATGTCCGCGGGGCTCACCTCTCAGCCAATCATACGCAACCACAATAGATTCCCTGGTTAGCAGTACACCCTGAAGCCTGCCGTACGGACAAACCGCTATACAGGCTTGTTCTCTGAACTTTGCATAGACAAAGTAGAATATCGCAGTAAAACCGACTAATCCCAGAAAACCAGCCAGGTTTTCGGAAGGCGGCTGGCTGACAATTTCCCTTGTGTTATCAACGCCTATCAAGTAAGCCATCACCGTATGTGCGATGAGTATTGATATCAGCAGGAACAATATGTGTTTTGATGTTTTTTTAAAAATCTTGCTCGTATCCCAGGACTGTTTGTCGAGTTTTCGTTGTGCATTGGAGTCGCCTTCAATCCAGTATTCGATTTTTCGAAAAACCATTTCCATAAACAGGGTCTGAGGGCACATCCATCCACACCAAACCCGTCCGAAGACCACCGTAAAGAGAATGACAAAAACAAAAAATGTTATCAGTACGACTGCCAGCAGAAAAAAATCCTGTGGCCAAAACGCCTGACCCAGGATGACGAACTTTCGTTCAAAAACATTTAGCAGCAGAAAGGGTTGTCCGTTAATTTTTAGAAACGGGCCAGCGAACAAAATTGACAACAGCAGTACCGTTACGGATATACGCCACTTATGATAGAGACCGGAGGGTTTCTTGGGATAAATCCAGACTCTCTTTCCTTTCTCATCTACGGTTGCTATGCTATCGCGGAATTCCTCCTGGTCTTTTATGATCGACGAGATCGCATCACTTTCACTACCCTGCTTATGCCCGTTCATACGTTCTCCTTCCTCCATTTTTTTACATTTCCGAATCGCTGATCAACACGCTTACGAGTCTTACAGGGACGCCTGCACTTTAGTACTATCTGATTCAACAGGTACGGGCTTGAAAAGTTCCCCCTGAGGTCCTTTTGCATCAACAGGATTTGTGCCTAGCATACTCATGACATAGAACGTAACATTCTTTACATCCTGTGGACTCATTGACTTGCCCCATGCCGGCATTCCCTTCTCAATGACGCCATTTTTTATGGTGAGGAAAACCTGTTTTACGTCGCCTCCATGAATCCAATAGTCATCCGTGAGGTTTGGCCCGATGGCATTTCCACCTCCATCGTTTCGGTGACATGAGCCACAGTTGTTAATTGTAAAAACCACTTTTCCTTTTCCAATGCTTTCTGCATCTGCCGTATAGACCAAAGTATTTTCATCAACAACTGCCAGTGGTTGTGATGCCTGGAATTTGCGAGCCTGCGCTTCAGCAAGTGTTAACTCATTCTGGTATTCCTGCTCCTGAAGTGGCAAGCTGTCGGTAAAATGGCATACAATAATATAGACGACCGCAAATAAAATTGTGCCGATAAAAAGCCATGTCCACCAGGGAGGCAAATGGTTGTCCAACTCTCTGATGCCATCATAGTTGTGATCAAGTTCAATCTCCTTCTCTTTCTCGATCGGTACCCTGGCGTTTACCGTTTCAAGAAACTTCTGCCACCAGGAGGCTGTCGGTTTATAAACCAAGCCAAGTCTCTCAGCTTTCTCCTGTTCAGCCTGCGCTGCGAGCATGTTGAGAATCTTAATGAGGTAGATAGCGACAAATCCCACCAATACAATCACGACAAAAACAAAGACTGTCAGCAAGTATACGGGTAGCAGTGGGTCGTTTACCGGATCATCCCAAAATGTTTTTTGTGCCGGCTCCGCGGCTTGCGCCATCACACTAAGGGTGAAGAACATGGATAGAATAAAGAATGCTGCTTTTCTCATTGCCTTACTGTTTACTATTAGATTTTTCTTTTTCAGGACTGGAATCCTCCATTGGTAACATTTTCATTCTGTCTATAATTTTTTTGTCTGCGGTGAACACCCATAATAAAAGACAGAGAAAGAAGATAAAGAATATGACAAAAGAGACAACCGGCCAGATCTCAATGTTGTCAATACTCTGAAGAACGTTTTTATACATAAGTTATAATGTTTTAAGTTGGGCTTTTTACGGTTGTAGCTGAGACGTTTTCTCTCCTTTGATATCTTTGCCCAGGCGTTGCAGATAAGCGATCAGCGCAATAATTTCTGCATCCGCCGATACTTCTACTCCATCCGCTTTCAGGGTGGCCACAATTTCATTTGCTTGTTTATCCAGGTCGGCATTTGCTTCATCCTCATACCCAGCTTCGTACGGCACACCAACTTTTCGCAGTGCATTTATTTTTCCACGGGTATCGCTCTTCGTTATAGTTTGTTCAAACAGCCATGGATAAGCCGGCATGATTGAACCTGTCGAGACAGCATCGGGTGCGAGCATATGATTAAAGTGCCAGGTGTTGGAATACTTTCCATTGGTACGGTGCAAATCAGGTCCTGTCCGCTTTGAACCCCACAAGAAAGGATGATCGTATACATACTCTCCCGCTTTTGAATATTCTCCGTAACGCTCCGTTTCAGACCGGAAAGGTCTCACCATTTGCGTATGACAGTTCACACACCCTTCGCGAATATAAATATCCCGGCCATGTAATTCCAGTGGCGAATAGGGCTTCACACTGCTGAGGGTCGGTACATTTGATTTGATCAGGAATGTAGGCACGAGTTCCACGATACCCCCAATCAGAATGGCAACCAAAGCAAGAACGGTAAACAATACCGGCTTATGTTCCAGCAGTCTGTTGTGCCAGCCTCCCGAATGTTGAACGAAATTTTTCGTAAGTGGCGCTGCTTCCGCGGCTTCATCAGCAATAAAACTCCCTGAGTTGGCAGTCTTGATTAAGTTGTAGGTCATGATGATGGCGCCTGTCAGGTACAAGGTGCCACCCACAGCACGAAGTCCGTGAAGCGGGAGAATCTGAACCGTTGTTTCGAGAAAGTTCTTGTATACAAGAAAACCTTCTGCATTAAATTCCTTCCACATCAAACTCTGCACTACACCGGATACGTACATCGGCAGCGCATAAAAAATGATCCCTAACGTGCCCAGCCAAAAGTGAATGTTGGCAAGTTTTGTGGAATAAAGGGTTGTATTATACATACGTGGAGTCATCCAGTAGAGTATCGCAAAAATCAGGAAGCCGTTCCAGCCGAGACCACCAACGTGAACGTGAGCGACGATCCAATCTGTGAAGTGGGCAATAGCATTAACATTCTTAAGTGAAAGGAGTGGTCCTTCCAGTGTAGCCATTCCATAGGCGGTGATTGCCACAACCATAAACTTAAGAACGGGATCCTCGCGAACACGGTCCCAGGCACCTCGCAAAGTCATTAAACCATTTAGCATCCCACCCCATGACGGAGCAATCAGCATGATGGAAAACACGACACCCAAGGATTGTGCCCAGTCGGGAAGCGCGGAATACAAAAGGTGATGAGGACCTGCCCAGATATAGATAAAGATCAGTGACCAGAAGTGAATAATAGAAAGTCTGTATGAATACACAGGACGGTTTGCTGCTTTGGGAAGGTAGTAATACATAATTCCCAGAAAAGGGGTTGTCAGGAAGAATGCCACTGCATTATGACCATACCACCATTGGACCAGTGCATCCTGTACGCCTGCATATGCTGAATAACTTTTGAAAAGCGACACTGGCATTTCAACGGAATTTACCAGGTGCAATACTGCCACGGTAACAAATGTGGAAATGTAGAACCAGATAGCGACATACATATGACGTTCACGGCGTTTAATAATAGTGCCAATCATATTCCAGCCAAACACTACCCATATAATGGTAATGGCTATATCGATAGGCCACTCCAGTTCAGCATATTCCTTTGAGGTAGTATATCCCAGCGGCAGGGTAATTGCGGCGGCAAGAATGATGAGCTGCCAGCCCCAAAAATGTATCCAGCTAAGTTGGTCGCTAAACATCCTTGCTTTCAAAAGCCGCTGCAGGGAATAATAGACGCCGGCAAACATGGCGTTACCCACGAATGCAAAAATGATGGCGTTGGTATGCAACGGTCGAATTCTTCCAAACGTGGTGTACTGAAGATCGAAGTTAAAAAGCGGATAGAACAGCTGAATGGCTGCTGTCAGTCCTACCAGCATTCCAACCAATCCAAACACGACCGTTGCGATCATGAAGGCTCTAACGATTTTGTTATCGTAACTGAATTTTTCTACTTCCATAAATTTGGCTCAGGGTTTTGACTCAATAATTACTCGGGGGCTAAAATATAAGGGGGAGCGTTCGTGAATTATGACGGTTGTTATATGAAGACCTGATTTTTGTCAGTTTTCTGTTAAACGACCAGATGATGCAGATCAACGACTAAAATGACCGTGTCAAAGCATGGTGCGCACGAATTGATCAATTAGCGGGGATTGCTTCGCACTGTCGCGCAAGGCCAACGCTTCAGCTCGCAAGGACGAATGCAACCGAACCCCGTACAATGAATTGTGCACGTTGTAGTGAGGGCTCGCTTCACTTATGCATTCTCATAAGAATCTTGTTTTTGGAGCGTTATACTGGAGAATCTGGCGGTAAATAGCCAAAAACCAGACGTCAACACTATTAGCCGCTGGTTCTTTCAGATCGCTTTACTGAACAAAAGTTTGTCGCTACTTCCCTGATTGCCCATTCTTTTGTCAAAAACACGGCAAACATTTCTTACAAACGGTCTACCTGTTGAAGTAATCCGTAATCCACCCTCCTGGTTCAGCTGCAAGATTCCTTCACCTTCCATTTCCGCCAGCGCCCCAAGAATTGATGCGTCCTGAACTTTCGACATCAGTGCCGGACTTAAACTGCCCGTACAACTAATTTCTAGGATAGAAGCTTTAAGCACAAGATCCTCCTCTGTGAGCAAATGTCCTTTTACAATTGCACTGGTTTCCTTTATGGCTGCCAGGTAATCATCCACTTTTTTTACATTTTGTGCATAAGCATACTTCGCATCACTGATCGCCGACGCCCCCAGCCCAATTAACAAATCTGTGTTCGTGGTGGTATACCCCATAAAATTTCGGTGTAAGGCTCCACGCGCATGCGCTTTATATAAGGAATCATGTCGTTGCGCAAAATGATCCATTCCCAGCTCATAGTAATCGGCTGCTTCAAGTTTTTCGCGGCCAATTTCGTATAAGCTCCTCTTCTGTACGTCCGTGGGTAAGTCCGCATCTTCATAACCACGTTGTCCGGGTCTGAGCCAGGGTACATGGGCATAGCTATAAAAGGAGATTCGGTCAGGTTTCAGAGTCAGCACTTTATCGATGGTATCTGAAATAGTCTGTGGATTTTGAAAAGGCAGACCATAAACAAGGTCAAAGCTTACTGATTCAAATCCTATCTGACGAGCATTCTGTGTAGCCTCCTGAAGGTTCTCGAACGGTTGTATACGGTGAATCGTCTGCTGTACTTTCAGATCAAGATCCTGAACGCCAAAACTTACTCTCCTGAATCCAAGATTTTTGAGGGTCTGTAGATGTTCATGGGTAGTATTATTCGGGTGGCCTTCAAAACTGAACTCTGCATTTTCATGTATCAATACATCCTCCAACAGATAACTAATCAGCCACCTCAGATTCAACGCGCTGAAAAACGTAGGCGTACCACCGCCCAGGTGCAATTCGCGTACAACGGGAGTTTTACCGAAAATTTTCTTGTACATGTCCCACTCCTTCAGGATAGCCTGAATGTATGGAATCTCAACCTGGTGGTTTTTGGTAATGCGGGTTGTGCAGGCGCAGTACGTACACAGGCTTTCACAGAAGGGCAAGTGAATATAGAGACTGATCCCCTTTTCAATATTCGTTTCATCAAACGTTTTCTTAACAGAATCAACCCATGCGTCCCTGGAAAAGGAATCGTTGTCCCAGCACGGCACAGTGGGATAACTGGTATACCGTGGTGTGGGGACATCGTATTTTTTCAATAATGCAGACAGTGTTCGATATTCAGGCATTGCTAAACCAGGTTTAATCATGAAACACTTTTCCCCTTACTCTTCGCCAAATCAGAATGGCCGTTGCTCACTCTTTTCTCCCCGGCTACGTCTGTCGGTTTTGTGTTGGTCGGTTTGAATGACTTAGGTTTGTCATCGAACAACATCCTGACAGAAGGAGAAAAGGTATCATCATACTGCCCGCTTTTCATATTCCACAAAAACGCAATCAGAAAGCCGACGGCAATGAGGAGACTGATGAATATTAACAGCGTGATTATTTCCATCGACCTAATTCTTTATGTCCAATAAAATTGACCGCTAAGGATGCAAAGCCAACAACGCTGATGCTACTCAAAGGCATCAGTATGGCGGCCACGAGGGGTGTCAAATTGCCGGTAACGGCAAAGCCCAGCGCAACGGCGTTGTAAAGGAATGAAATCACAAAAGCGACTTTCAGTATAGTAATAGAGGACTTTGCCAGGTAAATAAATACATCCAGGGAATCTAATTTTTCTCCGTACAAAATTCCGTCGCAAGCAGGCGTAAAAACACCGGTATTGTCTGTTACAGCAATGCCTACATCACTTTGTTTCAAGGCTCCCGAATCATTAAGTCCATCGCCTACCATCATCACCTTTAGATTCTGTTGCTGAAGACTGCGGATGTACCCAAGCTTATCGTGTGGGGATTGGTTGAACAACAGTTTGACAGAGGGCTTAAAAAGGGAGGCCATTTCGTGCCGGTCTGATTCATTGTCACCTGAAAGCAAGGCAACACATTTTTTTCCAAGCCTGTCCAACATGCCGCTTATATTATTTCTGATTGCTACACGAACACCGAAGTATCCTTTTAAATGATTATCGATGGAAACGAAAACCCTGGAAACATCGTGTTCCATTTCAACAGACCCAACAAATTCAGCCGAGCCTACACGGTAACATTTGCCATTTACGACTCCCTCTATTCCTCTGCCCGGAAGTTCCTTGAAGTCAGTTACCTGTACAGCGGCGATTTCCTCAATCGATTTGGTTACCGCGTCACTCAACGGATGGGTTGATCCGCTGGTAAGCAGCTTTACACTGCTTAATTCTTCAGGGCTTAACAAACCAAAAAACCAAACATCAGGATTTTGCCCATGCGTAACTGTCCCTGTCTTATCGAACACAACGGCATCAATGGAAGCAAGCCGCTCAATCACCTCTGCATTCTTCAGGTAAAAATGATTTCTTCCAAAGACCCGCAGCATGCTGCCAAAGGTAAATGGCGCTGCAAGGGCCAATGCACAAGGGCACGCTACCATCAGCACGGATGTAAGAACCAGCCACATCTGTGCGGGTTGGGTGATGTACCAGTAGATGGCTGTGACGAACGCTATCCCTAAAACAATCCAGGTGAAGTTTCTGGCAGCACGGTCAATAATTTTCTGGTACCTGCCATTCGCTACCTTTCTGAATGCATCATTATTCCAGAGGCTTGTAAGCTGACTTTGCGACGTTTTTTTCTCAACCCGGAAGATCAGCGGCTGACCTATTAATCTGCCACCAGCGTAAACGGTATCGCCCTGTTTTGCTTTTACGGGCTTCGATTCACCCGTGACAAAACTGTAGTCGATGAAAGCACTTTCCTCTAACAACGTACAGTCAGCTGGAATGATCTCCATATTCCTGATACGGATGGTATCTCCCACCATCAATTCATAAATCACTACCGGTTTCCAGTGGTTGTCGACCTGTTTGTGTACGGCCAGTGGAAAATAGGATTTGAAGTCTCTGTCAAAAGAAAGACTTTCATACGTTCTACCCTGAAACCAACGGCCAATAAGTAGAAAAAAGACCAGGCCGGCGAACGAATCCAGGTATCCAGGTCCGCTGGCTGTAATTACATCGTACAAACTTCTTGAGAACAATGCAATCAACCCCGCTGCAATAGGAACATCAATGTTAATTTGTTTCTGCCTGAAGCTTTTTCGTGCAGACCGGAAATAATCCGCGGCGCTATAAAAAAAAACAGGAAGTGAAAGCATCACATTCAGCCACGAAAAGAGCCTCATCAGATAGAAGTCCTGTTGATCAATTCCCAGATACTCCGGAAAACTGAATAACATAATATTGCCAAAACAAAAACCAGCTATTGAGAGCTTGAATACCAAGGACCGGTCTACAACTGGTTTGGAACTGCCGTTACTCTCCAACGTTATTTTGGGCGTATAGCCCAATGAAGTCAGCAAACCCGCGACAGTGCTGAGCGTTACACGCGCCGGATCCAAATCAATTGTAGTTGTTTTGCGTGCAAAGTTTACCTCAGACCTCAAGACACCCTGCTGTATGCGTTGCAGATTTTCCAGGAGCCAGATACAAGAAATACAATGAATTGATGGAATCGTGAACGTTACCCTTGCAAAGTTCCCGGAATCAAACGACAGTAGCTTTTTTCGAATTGCGGGCTCATCCAGATAACCAAACGATTCATCTGTTACATTTTTTAGGGCCACCCCGGTTCGGCTATCGAGGCTGTAGTAGTCGCACAGGTCATTTGTCTGAAGAATCTCAAAAACTGTTTTGCAGCCATAGCAACAAAAAGGTTTTTCCTCAAACCAAAGTGTTTCCTCACAAGGCAAACCACAGTGGTAGCATTGCAGATCCGCGATGACGTCGGAATTTTCTGTCGTTTTATTCAACATCAAGCTTCTACAGGTTGGTTCCTTAGTGTATACGTCCAAACTAGTTTGTCGGAATGATTGACTACGTTTTCGGCTAGGCTCCCGTTTACAACATGAGATAGTCCCCTGCGTCCGTGGGTACCCATAGCAATGATATCACCCTTGATTGTCCTGGAGAACTGGATGATGCCTTCTTCTTCATTGGTATGGTTATAAATGTTGGTCGTATACTCCTTTAGTTTATGGTGATTAACAAATGCTTCGAATCGCTCGTACGTGAGACTGTCAGATGCAAAGTTGAGTGGTGTGTTAATCCAGAGAATGTGAATGGTAGCCTTCAGAAAGTTTTGTAAAGCTTTTAATTTTTCAACCAGGTCATCCTGGTTGTCTAGCTCCAGGTTATTGGGGAACACAATATTCCTGATAGGTCCCTTATAGTAGTCCTTAACGATCAAGGCAGGCACTGGAGAACGTCGCACGATTTTCTCCGCGTTGGAGCCGACGAAAATTTCCTGCATACCTGTGGCGCCATGAGATCCCATCAAAACCAGGTCGATGGAATTTTCGGAAATATAGTCAAGAATTGCGGTGGCCACGTTTCCCAGTTGAATTTCAAAAACCACCTTAACGTCGCTCGTGTTGTACTTCGTGATCATTTTTTTGAACTCAGAATCTGCGTGCTGATTCAATTCATTTACAAGCTGCCCTTCGAAATTTATGCCCGGCATAAGGGCTGGGTCACTCATTACCAGGGGTATTTCGATGATGTTTAACAGATGGACACTGCCCTTGGACCGGTGGGCAATATCGAGTGCAATCCGGAATGCTTTAATCGCAGGCTTCGAAAAGTCGCATGGAACAAGTATTTTTTTCATAACCCAGTTGATTTCTTGTGAGATACTCGTCTACAAACCAAAAGTAGAGGGAACGACAACCAATGAAGTTGAGATGCGTCAGTGGAAAAACTGACTTTTGTCATGAATTCAGAAAACCGCTGCTATCGGGGGAGCAACACCATAGACCTGGAAGTTGATTTAATCACTTGGTGGCGGATGCTGGTAGGCCTTCAAGAATCCGTTGAATGGTTTTGTTTAGCCTGCTTTCCGTATCCTTTGGATTCACTTCTTCCAAAATGGCTACAGCCCACCCTCTCCAGATTAGCGCATTGGATTCGGCATCCATCAAATCGATAATCAGAGTCCCCTCCTTATACTGGTAAGCATTCATGTCAGACCCGAGCCAATACGGACTATAATTATGTGCATCAGGTTCGCGAATTACGACACTTTTGTCTTCAATAACGATATGGTAGTGAACGAGCAAGCCAGGTGATTCACTGGTCATCTGATACCGTTTTGCCATCAACTCTTTATCCACCGCGGCCTTGATACGTTTACTGGTCAGTTCATTATCGTAAAGCGGATTTTGATTTGATTCTGTCCGGCCCACCATCTTCCAATCATAAGACTTATAGCTACTTAAATCGAACTGCCGGTCATAGTCGTGATAGACTGATACGGTGGGACTGCATGAAATTGCAGCGATAAGCAAGAATAGTGTCCAGTACCGCATAGTAATATTGTTTGTATGACCGAAAATAAACCATTGCCAGAGACGCTTCCATGATCTTTCACCTCTGCATGAATGATATTTGTCATGTTCCAATCGAATTAGCTTCCAATAAGCTAAAATCTAAAATGTTCGTGCCTGGAAAAGTTTGTGATATCAATCATTGGATGGTTAGGAGAAGTGTCATGGTTTATGAGCCGTTGACATAAGACCTTAGCGTCATCAATTCACCACTAAAAAAAAGGAGGTAATATGTCACTCATCAAACGTGCAGAGTGGCCGTCATTAATGAACGGCACCTGGTTATCGGACTTTTTCGATAACGACCGGTTCTTTGATTCCGATATGCTGAAGAAGCAATCGATGCCATCCGTCAATGTTAAGGAGTCAGAAAAAGATTTTGAAATTGAAGTTGCAGCACCGGGACTGACCAAGAAAGATTTCAACGTAAGCGTGGACAATGGTGTACTCACAATTTCTTCAGAGAAAGAAGAAGAAAAAGAAGAAAAGGAAAAGGACTACACCCGCAGGGAGTTCAGCTATAACGCATTCAGTCGCTCCTTCACATTGCCCGAAAATGTCAACGAAGAGGACGTTAAGGCAACTTACCTCGACGGAATATTAAGGCTGAATGTTGCCAAAAAGAACATCACCGTTTCCAAGGCAAAAAAAGCAATTGAAGTCCGGTAGAACGGTAAGATGCGAGAAATAAAAAGCCCCCGTTAGTTGCGGGGGCTTTTTATTTGCAGAGCAGTGGTTTTTGGATTGAATTGACTTCAGCAGAACTGCTTTTAATAAATCGTTCTTTTAATAAATCGTTCTTTCAAACTGATAACTTTTAAATCTGTCGAATGCTGCTTTTTCAAGAGCTTCGCGCTGATTCGGGTGTGCAATTTCAATTAATGCCTTGGCGCGCTGCCTCATGTTCTTTCCATAGAGGAATGCAATACCATATTCGGTTACAATATAGTGTGCGTGCGCCCGGGTGGTCACAACACCTGCTCCGGGTTTAAGTGAAGGAACGATCCGCGAAATACCCGCCGCCGTTGTTGCCGGTAGGGCTATAATAGGTTTACCACCTTCTGAAAGGGCTGCCCCCCGCATAAAGTCCATTTGTCCACCAACACCCGAATAGTGATACATACCAATGGAATCAGAGCATACCTGTCCGGTAAGGTCAACTTCAATTGCGCTGTTGATAGCCGTGACTTTCGGATTTGTGCGTATGACCGCGGTATCATTCACATAGTCAATGGCCAGCACTACCACGGATGGGTTATCATCAACAAAATCATAGAGCTTACGGCTACCCAGCACAAAACTGGTAACCGTTTTTCCGCGATGTTTCTTCTTAAATTCATTCGTAATAACACCTTTTTCGACCAGCGGAATAATTCCATCTGAAATCATTTCAGAATGTACCCCCAGACTTTTGTGGTTAACCAGGCAAGCCAGAGCGGCTTCAGGGATAGACCCGATGCCTGTTTGTATAGTGGCCCCGTTTTCGACGATGGATGCACAATATTCGCCAATACGCATGGACAGGTCCGGAATACTTTCCATGTATACCTCCGGAAGTTCCTCACTGGCATATACTACCGCATTGAAAGAACTGACACGAACAAGCCCATCGCCATGTGTACGTGGCATGCGGGGATTGATCTGGGCAATAACCATTTTGGCTGCCTTCATTGCTGACAACGCGCAATCAACCGATGGCCCGAGGGAACAATATCCGTGTTTGTCAGGCGCTGAAACCTGAACTATGGCAACATCAAGGGGAAGAATGTTGCGCTTGAACAAGTTGGGGATTTCGCTTAGGAATACCGGGATATAATCTCCACGACCATCATTCACCGCCTCACGGATATTTTGAGAAACGAATAAAGAATTAATCTTAAAATTCTGTTTGTACTTTTTGTCAGCATACGGAGCATCTCCCTGCGTACTGATACTGACCAGTTCTACATCCCAGAGTTCATCAGCTCTTTCAACCAGTTTTTGCAGCAGAAAATGCGGCGTTGCTGCTCCTCCGTGAATATAAACCCGTTGACCAGGTTTTATCAACCTCACCGCCTCTTCACCTGAAACATAATTTATCATAAAAAAAAGTGTTTAGTCTTGAAATGAAATCACCTCTTAAACTTCTGCCAGTTCATTTTTTAACGAATATGTCCAAATCAACCGATCGGTGTGATTCGCCACATCTTCAGCAAGACTACCATTTAACAGATGTGAAAATCCTCTGCGCCCATGGGTTCCGATGGCAATCATGTCTCCTTTTACCATTTGGGTAAATTGTAAAATACCTTCCTCGCCATCAGGGTGGTTATAAACATTTAAGGTGTGATTTCTGAACACAAATCGCTTGGCAAATGTCTTGAGCCGTGCATAGGTAATATCGTCGGAAGTGAAATTCAACGGCGTATTAATATGGACGATATGAAGTTTGGCTTTGAAAAACTCCTGCAGCTCTTTTACTTTCAAAACGAGGCCCTCCTGGTTTTCGGTTTCCAGCGTATTTGGAAATACGATATTCCTGATCGCTCCTTTAACATAGTTTTTAACTACCAGAACGGGGATGGGAGATCTCCGGACCAGCTTTTCAGCATTCGATCCAATTACCACTTCGCGAAGACCCGTGGCACCATGCGAACCCATGACGATGAGATCGATAGCGTGTTTTTGGGCATAGGCAAGAAGCGATTTTGAAACCTGACCGAATTCAAGGCCCGAAACAACCTTCACTCCCTCGACTTTATACTTCTCCCTGAGTTTTCCGAATTGCTTTTCTGTCTTCTCTTTAAGTTCCTCCATCAGAGCGGCCTCAAAACTAAGTACAGGCATTAATACCGTGTCGTGAAGTACCGGAAGCTCGATAACGTTGATAACATGTACAGTGGCTTTTGCCTTTGATGCAATGTCGCACGCATAACGAAACGCATTAACAGCCGGTTTTGAAAAGTCACAGGGAACCAATATTTTTTTCATATATGTTGTTTTTGAGAGTATGAATTTAATCGCACGAAAGACAAATTAAAAAGAACAACGTGTCAATTTTCGATCTTTAATCCGTTTACTAAAAGTATTGCCGTCTGCCTTAACCGGTATTGAAATTGGTCACTAAACAAAATGATTTTTGTCATCAATTTTTCATGACATTTGCCCTATCCGAAGTTAGGCCACTTCCATTTCACTTTCAACCAAAAAAGGTAGTGGAATTCAGCCAGTGGTGTGTTACATCACCATAAACAAATAGTTAACAATTAGGGGTTGGGGGACCCGGTATCCCGGAATGACTCAATGTAACAGGTTTTCCAGCCTGTGGCGGTCCAGGATCTTAAGCCCGGAATCTGTCATTTGAATAAGACCTTCATCCCTAAAATCAATGAGCGTCCGGTTCAATGATTCAATAGCCGTACCAATCAGATTGGCAATATCCCTTCTGGCCATTGTTATTACTGGACTGGAATCAACGTTCTTTGAGGCGATTTGTAACAACGTTCCTGCAACACGTTGCCGCACCGATTGATAAGCCAGATCGAGCAGTCGCTTTTCATTTTCATCCAGGCTTAGAGAGAGGAGTTTGAGAAATGTTCTGGAGACATCCTTACTGGAATAGATCAGCGAAAGAAAGTCCTCCTTTGGGATGACGCTGACTTCTGTTTCTTCCAATGCTTCGGCATTTTCGGCATATGGTTTCTCTTCCAACAGGGAAGTATAACCCAGATACTCGCCGGCATGACACATCCGCGTAATCAACTCTTTGCCATCGTAATTGATTTTATACGTCTTTACACTTCCTCTGTTAATGTAAAAAAGATCATTAGGTGATTGCCCCTCCATAAACAAAAAGTCCTTTTTCCTGAAGGTCCGGGTGGGTCTGTTTTCAGATAACTTCTGAAACTCACGAAGCTCCTTCGTCTTGTTGAAGAACGTACTTCCGCCGCCTGAATCGTTGCCCGAACGTGCCTTCTTCTTCAGTCTTACATCAATGACTTTCAGGAGGTCCACTTCATCAAAGGGTTTGGTGATATAATCATCAGCTCCCATATTCATCCCGGTACGAACATCCTTTACATCGGCTTTACCCGTAAGAAACACAAACGGTATTTCCGCTGTATCCGGATCGGAACTCAGAATATGGAGTACACCGTACCCGTCCAGTTCGGGCATAGCTATGTCACAAAGAATAAGATCGGGGTGATGTTGCTGTGCCATGGCGGCTCCCATCTTTCCATTGGCGGCAAGCAGGACTTGATAATGAGCAAGTTCCAGAATACTGGCAATATTATCCGCCATGTTAGAATTGTCTTCAATCAACAAAATCGTCTTGCTCATGGATTCTTTCTTGCGTTAAATCAAAATCGGCCGCCTCTCTGGTCCTCTGCCTGCTTATCTATCCATCGAAATTATTTTTTATCTCACCTAAATAGCATGATACCCATCAAACAGCCGGATGATTTATATCAGGGATTACCCGGCGTTCGAGGAACATATCATGACAAAACTCTTGTTTCTGGATAACAAAATTCATTCTGAACAAAGCGATACCATGTTATGTTGTGCGGGAAACAAAAAAACATTTTTATGGAAAAGCTCATCATCAAAGGCGACTGGAACATTCTGAAAGGAAAGCTGAAGCAACTCTATGGAAACCTTACCGACAGTGACCTCGTGTACGTTAAAGGAAAAGAAGATGAACTGATTGGAAGGATACAGCGGAGGATCGGAAAGACCAAGGTATACGTGCTGGATCTGCTATCAAAGTTATAGTTTTGATGCAGACCGAAAGCCGGGAAGTACGCTATACCTTTGTTACTGACCAGAGACATCGGCGGCGTCTGATGGGTATAACAACTTTATCATTGGCTTATCAAGACCATAAACATCGTTATAACAATTCAGGGCATTATCCCGGTATTCACTGGTTAGGTAGCGGATATAAATCGGTATTGATCTGTTTAGGACTATGGTAAACTGCTTTTTCCTTTGAATCAGTTTATCGACTCTGCCGGCTTCCGGAACCAGGTACCTGGCTAATGTCAGGGGATTTTCCAAACGAATACAACCGTGGCTTAATGCCCTATATTTTGTTTGAAAGAGTCCTTTGGCATTTGTATCATGCAGGAATACGGCATAAGGGTTTTCAAATACAAATTTGATAATTCCCAATGAGTTCATGGTGCCTTCACGCTGCCGTAGAGAAAAGGGAAAATAGTCCTCATTAAACTTCTTCCATTCTATTGTTTCCGGATTCCTTACGAGTCCGCTTTTGTCCAGGACATCAAAATTATTCCGGCGCAGGTACGAAGTGTCCCGCTGTATCGCCGGCAGCAGTTCCTCAACCGCTATCTTCCGTGGCACGTTCCAGTACGGATATAACGAAATGGATCTGATAACACTTGTTAGCGAGGGAGTTGGTGTGCTTGTTTTACCGACAATAACACGCGCTTCAAGAGCCCTTCGGCCGGTTTCCATTACAGTAAGTTGATAGGCAGGAATGTTAATCCAGACGTACCGGTCGCCCAGTTCCTTTAACTCGGACCTCCATCTTTCCAGATTCACCTCCACAGACTGAATGGTTTTGTGATGTTGAATTGAATCATAGGTAATGCCAGCAAGTAAACGTCTTCGATCGGCTGAATCGGCATTTGCCAGTATTTCCCGGAGTGAATTCTTCAGCAACTGATAGTCGCGGTGTTGAGGTTCTATGGAGTCGAGGACAATTCTGATGTTTCTTTTATGAAGGGATCGTTCCAGGGCAAGCATGCCGAGACTATCTATTTCATGTTGGTTACCCGCTGTGTTTAGTCGCCCGTATTTCAGGTCAGAGGCCAGTGAGAGAAACGCATCCGTGAGTAGTGCTTCCTTTCTATAGTATAACGCAGTATCACGGGGTAAAATTAGTAGCGTAGACAGTTCAGTAAGGTGATACCTTTGGGGAAGCAACCCATAAAACCGAACATTTTTTACAATGGAGACCATTGAATCAGCCAGCGCCGAAGTATTGTCCCTCATCCATACAACCTCAAAGCCATGTCTTTTGTAAAAGTCAACAACAGCCTGAGCGTTTTTTAATCCTGCATAGGTATCACTTCGCAGCTCGCCGGGCATCGCCAGAGGTACTGTTGCCATTTCTGTCGTGTCGATCGGCGGCTTTACCGAAACGGTCACCATCGCTGGCTGCCGGCAACCCCATATCAACCCCAGCAGTAACAGGATAGAGCCATACGTTTTGAAAATATTTTGTTTCATACAAACCATATCAACAATTCCAACACCTCCATTCGATGCAAATGAATCCTCAATTTCACGTTATGTGTTGTCACCATGGTATATTAAATGACGGCCAAACAGCTCACCAATTGTATGATTTTAATCATTCCGAATAGGTGATCATCATCATGCCGCAGCAACAACATGGCGTGTATTTTTATTTGATTTACTATACATACCGCTTACCCTTACAAAAAAGGGAAAGTTTATTAAAAAAACAGATATCATGAAAAGAATTCTTGTGCCCTGCGATTTCTCATCAGCGTCCAGGCAGGCTTATACGTTTGCTATCGAATTAGCTATCGCTACAGAAGGAGAAATTTTTGTCATGCATGCTATTACGTTCCCCATCATCTATGAAACAACGTTTGGTGTACAGCCTTACCAATTGAACGAGGATGAAATCAGAAAAATGGTGGATAATGCAAAGGATACTTTTGAAAAGATGAAGCTCGCGCACCCATCTCCGGCTTCCGTACCCGTATCCTTTTATACGCTCCACGATTACCTGTTGCCGGCAATCCGTTCTATAACGCTTCAGAAGGAAATCGATCTGATTGTGATGGGGACCAGTGGTTCAAGCGGTTTGGAAGAAGTCCTCGTCGGGTCTAACACAGAAAAAGTTGTGCGCGTTGCAAGCGTACCTGTTATCGCGATCCGGCAGGCACCAATTTTCAGCAGCATTAGAAATATTGTTTTTCCGAATACGATGGAATTAAATCAGACGGAACTGATTCAACGGGTTAAAAGCCTTCAGAAGTTTTTTAGCGCAAAACTTCATCTCCTGATGATCAATACACCAACGCGTTTTTTACGTGACAACGAAGCAGACAAAGCGATGAACGATTTTGCCAAACATTATCAGTTAGAGAACTTTACCATCAATTTCAGGAACAATCCCCATGAGCGTGATGGTATACTTGATTTCGTATCCGAAGCCAGGGCCGATATGCTGGCGATGGGCACGCATGGACGCAGAGGCATCGCACACCTATTTTTCGATAGCTTAACGGAAGCGGTAGTAAATCGTGTAGAGTGTCCTATCTGGACTTACAGTTCGGGGGCTAAATGATTAAACATACAGACTTTGTCAACTCACGATGTGTGATCAAATATTCCTTATCTTATTTTGATAGGACAGTTCATCCGAACTAGTCTTGTCTTTTTTCATCGCCCCCCTCAGGGGCGGAGGCCCCGCATGTTCCATCAGGCCTTGCTTCGCCAGAGCGCTTCGCAAAGGCGAGTCTGCGCCCAATCCACACATGCCAATGCCAGTCCGCCAGCCGGCGGACGAGGCCCTGTTGAAACATGCTGGAAGTTTAGTGTGCATGTGACGGAGCACGGATTGTACAAACGTTATAATATGGATTAATCAATAAAGTTGACAAAGTCGGATTAATCACCTATGGTCTATTGAAACCTATTTCAGGTATACGGCTTCAAATCTAGCCAACGGTGCCATTCTCGCCTTATTAAGCGACAAGGAATTTCCTTTGATTGTGTAGTTGTCGACCTGCTCAAGAATCTTCTTCAGATCATCTTCTGTTTTCATGTCAGGGCATGCCATCATGGTGGACGCTACCCCTGAAAAAGTAATGGAGAAGTCATTCTTCACTTCAAAGGATCCCATAATGTTGTTGCAGCCCGCAAACCCCTGCAGGCGATCTCCATTCTTCAGAATAATGTGAATTTCCCTTTTATCCGGACCAGGGACCGGAATGGGCTGCCCGTTAAGTTCAGTCAGCTTCCAGTACGTTTCCTTTAGCGATGCGTCCGGCACATTGCTCCCTGGTGCTGATGATTGGCACCTCATTGCGACAAAGGCAAGAATTGATAAAGCCACTAAACGGCTGATCGTACCCATTTTAGTTGTTCGTAAAACCTTGTTTTGAAATTACTTCTCCGCCAGTAGTGCTTTTTTGATTTCATTCAGCTCCGCTATTTTTTCCGGACCGACCTTCGGATATTCCAGTTTCATATCATCCAGGGCATTGATTATAGCAGAAGCAATAACTATCCGGGCATACGATTTATTGTCTGCCGGGACCACATACCAGGGAGATTTTTCGGTGGACGTGTTTTGGATCATTTCCTCATACGCATCCATGTAAGCATCCCAGTGCCCGCGTTCCTTTGCATCTGCTGAACTGAATTTCCAGTTTTTGTCCGGATCATCAATACGCGCAATAAAACGCTGCTTCTGTTCCTCCTTGGAAACATGAAGAAAAAACTTGACTACTACTGTACCGTTGTGGGCGAGATATTTTTCAAAGTTCCGGATATCCTTAAAGCGCTGATCCCAGATTTTATCGGTCACCAGCTTGGGCGGTAGTTTTTGTGACCTCAACAGATTCTCATGTACCCGCACCACTAAAACCTCTTCATAATACGATCGGTTAAATATTCCAATGCGGCCACGTTCGGGCAGCTGCTTCTGACAACGCCATAGAAAGTCATGATCCAGTTCTTCTGACGTGGGTGCTTTGAATGACGACACCTGGCATCCCTGCGGGTTAACACCAGACATCACGTGTTTAATGGCACCGTCTTTACCGGCTG
This sequence comes from Chryseolinea sp., assembly GCA_041737945.1. Taxonomy (GTDB): domain Bacteria; phylum Bacteroidota; class Bacteroidia; order Cytophagales; family Cyclobacteriaceae; genus Chryseolinea. The sequence continues at coordinate 40,509 of JBGSQQ010000042.1, read as the reverse complement.
CGTCCATCGCCTGAAATATCAACAATAGTGACCACTTGTCCTGCGCATAAAGAACATCCTGCATGGTAGAGAGTGCATCAACACCCAGCTGCAAGGTTTGCTTCACTAACGGCTTATTTTCAGGGCCGAGATCAAAATCAGCATGAGTATCATAATCCTTAAGTTTAAATTTACTACCGTCTCCCACGCAATAATGGTCTGAAAATTTTTCAGCGCGTTTGATCAGCTCTTTTTTACTCAGTTTGTTCACCTCGTGTAGCCTGGCAGCACTTTCACTTGCTTTATTGGCTGCTTTTTTCCTGATAGGTTTATCCTTTGCCATAGTGGTTTAATTAATTTATGGTTACTGAAGACGCTCTCTGCGAAGGAACAAAGCCGGAATGTTTAGCTGTCCCTGAACGGCACTCTAATATAGGTAAATTGCGTCTACATTCATGCCACGGGTGAATTTCACGAATAAACCAACTGAGTTGACAAGGTATCTTTGGGCCCAACCCACGGGATACTTTACGGTTTAGAATTCATTCCCAGGATCATAGAAAGTGTTTTCCACTTTGGATTATGATCGGCAATAAGTTTGGCAATTCCCGCAAAAGGAACAAACAGAATCATTCCTGCCATTCCCCACAGAAGTCCACCAATAAAAATAGCCAGTAGCATGACCAGTGTGTTCACATTCAGCCGGCGGCTCACCGCCAGCGGAAAAATAACATTCGCCTCCAGATACTGGACAAAAGTAAAAATGCCGACGATTCCAATCGGATACCAGACTGAATCATAGGTGATCCAGACCATGGCAATTGGCAGCAGGGAACCTACAATGATTCCGATGTACGGAATAAAGGTCAAAACAGAAGCAATGAAACCAAACAAGATCGCATGGGGCACACCCAGTAAAAGGAGACCGACACTGTTTAGGGATCCGACGACGAGATACACCATACCCATTCCCTTAATAAAGTTGTAATATGCATCAATGGTTAGTCTGATTACTTCCCGCAGGCTTTCCCTTCCTTCACCTGGAAATATCCGGTAAATGATTTCCATCCAGTAGTTCCTATAGTATAAAATAAGGACAGCATATACCGGAGTTAACACGAGTAATACCGCCGAAAAAGCCGATGCTGCAAGCGTGCTGCGTAACACTTGTAACATGTTACCGCCTGATTGGTCGGCAAGGTTCGAGATCCATGAGTTTTGTTTTTCCCGTGAGATGCCAAACGAATCCACTATATATTGGCTCAAGCCTTCCACTGCGCTGATAAGCTTCACCTTCAGTGAGGGCCATTCATCCAAAAAACTTAAGAATTGACTTATAAAAAGTGTCACGAGCAAAAGACCCACTAACACCAAGCCTGTCATGGTAATGGTGATGGCAGCCATTCTCCCTATTTTCTTCTTCTCCATCCATGCGCAAATGGGATAAAGAACAAAGCTGATAAGCAACGCAAAGCTTACCGGAATAAAGATGTTTCTCCCGAAATACAAAATGACAGAACTATAGACAATCAGTTGAAGTACACGTAGGTAAGGGGTGTCAGAAACAATAGGTCGCGTTTGCATAATTAACTTTGTGAATTTCTGCCAAGATTCCCGAACCCGAACTCATACAACTTGTATCCGGAATTCTTACGTGCTCTAAGGCGACATAACAGCTTTCCAAAAACCCGGCAACAGGATTCCATACTGATGACCTGCTGCTCCAGACATATCCCAAACCTACATTTGAGTAAGATTACTCCGGCTGAGCCGCATCATACACAATACTGATTAATATCAGCCTTTCATTCAAAAGTTTGAAAAGACTCCCTCACTTCGCGGCTATTTCAAAATTAAACTTATCTGTTGTCTTTGGCGAGATCACCTTAAAATTGATTCTGTAAATGGTATCACCCCACTTTTGAATAATGCCCTGGTCCTCCATAGTAGTCAGTGGAATTTTCTCTACTACTGCCTGCATTTGTTTCGCGTTGAACCGGATAACAAAGTCACGTGGCTTCTTGTCCTTATCCTTAAAATGAATCGTCAATTCTCCGGGATTTGTTATCTCAGCCGGATAACACGTCATAACATGCTGGGTCAGGTCATTAGCCTGCTTCAAGCCGATGATATCCGTCACCTGCACGTTCTTCCCGCGGTTTAAACGTATTGTTCTTTTCCAGGAATTGATCGCCGCTTCTTTCGGGTAGGATGCACCAATATCGAGCGAGAATTGGGTGTATGCCTTTGCTGTTTTATAAAGGACCTCGCTTGCCTTAAATTCCTTTCCCGGCAACTGCGTTTGGCCATTTATGGATGGTAGGTTGTGGTAGTCCGAACGATTATACCAGATTTCATATCGTTTGTCACTAAATGTTTTGCGGGTGTAGGTGCCTCTGCCAACATCGATGATAAGGGGTTGTCCATCATAATACACCACATAATTTCCGATATCGTTATGGTTGTGGCTTTCGTCATTATGACCTCCCTTAGCCGCAACATAAAATCCGTTCGTAGAACCGTGTGTATCCCGGCCAGCCATTACCTGCAAGTCCGGAAGCCAAACATCCATTGGCAGCGGCAGGCCCTGTTCAGCCTGTTGATATTCGTCCTGGATAAACAAGGCATACAACTTTCTGAAGTAATGGAATCTGCCTGTTAGAATGTCTTCCGACTGACGATAATAGGCTCCAAATTTCATCATCTCCGGATCCTTAATATCCTTTCCGTAGCGATAAATCATATTGGCCGACATTTTAGGCTGCGGATCTGCATCGGCAAAATTGAGAAAGTAGGATTCACTTATTTGCGCGCGATAAATGAACTTACCCATGTTCTTTACTTTATCGGTTTCATAAACATATTGGAAGGCATTGTTTGTAGATTGATTCAGCATGGCAATATTGTCATACAGGGAAGCGGCGGCAGCTCCCCAATAGCTTGGTCCTTCGTCACAACCCCCGTCCTGAGGGTAGGGGTTAAGGAATTCATCGAGTACGTTTACTAGTTTAAATAACATGTCTGCCCGTTTCTGTTCATTACTTTCCAGAAGCAAAGCTGTATTGAGCCAATTCGAACAAATCCACGGATTCCAGTTATTAGGTGGACGGCCGTTACTATTGGTGGTCATCCAACCATGAGGTTGTGTCATCAGGGGTTTAAAGAGGCGATTATTCGTTTCGTAATAAATCCTTTTCCGGATCTGCGGAGAAACGGCATCCAACTTGTCACCCAGAAAATAATCTACCCAGGCGAGATAAGTGCCGGTTTCCGCGGCAAATAAATCCACAAATGGTGCCGAAACATCCATCAGACCTGAATATTCTGGTGTTTTCGGCAAGTGAGCGGGGACACCCCAGAACGACTCCTCACAAATAGACCAGACACCATTGATGATAGCGTCGAGAAATCTTCCTTTGTTCTCGTATACTTCAGCCAGTAATAGTATTCCCAATATATCCCGCTTTTCAAAACTGACTGCCTGATACTCGTTGCGGTCTCCGGTTCTTTCGATGAGTAGAGATTTTGTCGCGGGTATGTATGGCCAGTCATAATTCAAATACGATTCAGCCTTCTTCAGGACGGAGTTTAACATTTTCTTGTCAGCTTTTGACCATCCGGCCTTGTCATCAGGTTTTGGAAAAGGAAGCCATTCAGCCTGCTTAATTAAAATGTCCTTCCATTGATCCCGAGTGTATTTTCCGCTCAGGATATTTTGCTGTTGTGCTGATAATTCAACGCAGCCAAGAATAACAAAGACAACAATCAGGAGCTTCGTAGTCATGATGTAATTTTTTAATTTAAAATTTCCTTTGCAGGCAATTATTGCCATGCTTAAAAAGATATGGGTAATACATCGTGGAGTCTATTTAGTATTTGAGGATAACCGAACTGACAAGGTCCCCTCCTTTTCAGTAAACAGATAAGCTGGCATTCGAATTTCAATCCGCTTCAAACCCTCCATCTTTCTGTCGAGTTCCAATGGCGGAGGGTCGAGGGAAATTACAGACACAGCAAGTCCGGGATGAGAGATGTTTTCCAATCTTAATTGTTTGCCCCCTTGTTTTAGAACAGCTCCTCCTTTTACGATCTCCACGTCCGCCGTAGTGATGAGTTGCCAGGTAATAAGTTGCGTGGAATCAGAAAGCTGAAATTTGTCTTCAATCAGAACGGAGCGATTATTTTCTTTTAAAAATTTTCGGGTTGCACTTTTTAGTTTACCTCCAAAGACGCCGGACATATCAAAAGTTGCTTCCGGTTTTTCACCACCTTTGAAATTTTTGATGGCCGCAAATCCATTATTAACATGTAATGCATTGTTTACCGTGATGGTGCTGTGGCCGAAATTATTTTTGGTAAGCAGCGTCCAGCGCTGACAATCCTGACAATTTCCCCAGAGATTAAATCCTGTCTTTTCAATCTCATGATAACTTTGGTTTCCCGGATCCACGACCCAACGTATTCCATCGAGTTCCATTATAAAGGAGCCGGCATCCATATTGCCGTGACTGATGGTGGCTCGTCCGCCTTTCCCGCCAAAGTAAAATTGGCCAGGGTCCGCCGGACCTCCTGAAAATATTACAACAGGATTTTCTCCGTCGCCCTTCCAGGCCAAAGGAAGCTCCTTCTTTTCTTTTAATTTGAATTGAGATAACCAGACAAGGCCACATCCTGCCACCCGCGAAAGTTTACCCATTTCGTCGGGAGAATGCATAAATTTCTCACGTTCGAGATAAAGAGGGTTGCCAGTTTGTTTAGCAAACCATGCGAGGGTAACATCACCCGCAGCGCTTGCTTTATCGCCACAATCAGCAAAATTGTAAAACCATCCGGATGGTGCTTCACTAAGCAATCTGAAGTCGGCACTTTTAAGAAAAGCAGGGTACGCTGCAATGCCAAAATCAGATCCAAAAGCACTTTCCAGCATAGACGAAGTCACCACTGAAAAACTGGTGCCATAACCCCAATAGGTAGCGCCTTCGGGATAGAGTCCATCGGGGCCATACTGCTTCAATGCATTGGGCATACCCGCCAATGAACGGCTGATAGTTTTGGCAGCAAGTTCAGGATCCTTCTCAGCAATAACTATGGAAGCGGCGATCATTCCGCCATTACAAACCTGATTCCAGTTATTGGTGCCATTCAACCATCCAGGGGTTCCCTGATAGCTGGGTTTTATTCCCTTTTCAATTAATGAAATTATAGCGAGGTCAACGGTGGACTTAGGCAACACCTCTCCTACCCAATCGACGGCAATAGCCACGGCCATCGACATTTCGGCCACGTCAAGATAATGAGAGGGATTCCAGTCAGAAAAATTACAGACAGCTTTTACTTCGTCATCTATTCGTTTCAATATTGCCGGTTGTTTTTCAATCCGGTAAACCATAGAGAGGATATTCATCCGGTATAACATTTCACGGGATACAGCCAGTAGTCTGCGACCCTCCATCTTCCGGGTTAACAATGGCGCTTTTACAATTTGTTCAGCGTTGAGTTTAATGGCATCATAATAATTTTTTACCAGCTCATCGTTCTTAATTTTGTCTTTCAGATTTTTCTCGACTGCAGGAGTGAGGACTAGCCTTGGACTTGATTTCCGCAGGTTCGTCTTCAGGTATTTCACCGTCACCGGATTTTGCAGCTTCACAGAATCTGAAATGACGATCACAGCCCGATGGCTGGCAGAACTGTCTGAAAAAGGAACTAGTATTCCCAGGATAAAGCATATGCTTATCAGGAAAGTGACTTTTGATTTCATCTGCATTAGATATTGGTTTACGTTGAAATGGTTAGAATATTAAATTCCAGCAACGATAAGAATGCCTTGCCACGAGCTAAGAGCCATGAGCATCGTGTGATTTTGAATAAAAACAGACGATCGTATAGTGATCGTCTGTTTTTACAATCAGGGTAATCAATATGTGAGCTTTACCCAGCCTATTTTACCAACCCGGGTTTTGCCCGAGATTCGGATTCTGTGAAATATCATTCAATGGTATTGGCCACAGATAATTTTTATTTTCATCAAATACCGGGGTTGCATAATCCGTTCCACCATAAATATCAAGGTAATCTATGCCGTTTACCTGTGATACTTTAATGGTTACTTCACCCTTTGGATCAAAGCGGGCCTTGTTGGCTGCGTCCCACCGAATACCATAAGACTTTACTTCCAGTTTTTTGCCTTGCTTCCACCGTCTTAGGTCGTCGTAACGGAAACCTTCCATGAACAACTCGACCCTACGCTCGCGGCGAATTTCCGCAATCAACGCAGACACACCGTCGTTAGCAAACACGGGATCCATCTGTACCGCCATAGTCATTGCCGGCATCGCTACTCTGTCACGAAGCAAATTAATACTCATATCCAGGTCACCTTGCGTAATGGTTCCCAGTTCGGCTTTTGCTTCTGCATAGTTCAGCAATATTTCACCGTACCGGAGTATTATGGCTGGAGTGGTCGAGGTGTTGTACGTAGCATATGCCGGACCATTAACATACACTTTGATAATGTGATACCCGGTGGCTATTTTATGACCCGGCCCTGTCATACCCTGAATTCGTGGGTACCTCACTACGCCGAAGTCATGATTTCCATACCTGTAAATCGCCTGATCATCCGGGTGAAGAACGGTCTGTCTTAACCTGGGGTCGCGGTTCACCCACACATCCTCGTATACCTCATCTCCCTGGTACAAAGGTGAAAGTGAAATGGGTAAACCATCGGTACACAAATAGGACTCCACCATATCTTTCGTGGCGCCTCCATTATAGTCCTTATGGTAACTCTGAACATGGTTCGTAAAAATACCCAACTGGTATCTTCTCCAGTAAATCACCTCTTTGTTACCTGTAAGATCTTCCAAGCGGTGAATAGCATTATAATCCGTGCTGGGATTGCCGGTTTTATAGAGCGCATAAACGCCTGATTGCATTACCGCCAGGGCCGCGGATGCAGCTTCCTCCAGCCACATATTTGCATTCGAGCCTCCGTGATATTTACGCCAGGTACCCTCAAACAGACAAACTCTCGACTTCACTGCGAGAGCAGCCCACCGGTTTAATCTTCCAGGCGCATTTCCATCACCCCAACTATTGGGCATATTGGCAACGGCAAAATTCAGGTCTTCCAATACCTTGTCCATCACAAACTCCCGGTCATCACGCTCGCCGTACAAGATATCCTCATCCTCAATAGACAGCTCCTTATCCACCCATTGCACCTCACCATACTTGGATACTTTATCCGCATAGAACCATCCGCGAAGCAAACGCGCCTCACCAACATACCGGTTTCTGATGGCTTCAGTAACCTGGGCTCTGCCATAATTAGCCAAACCAAAATTGATAGACCGCAGGAAATTCCAGCCTTCGTACCCAAACCAGTCGGCATTTACCGGAATGATTTGCTTGCCGGCACGCACCCGCTGGAAAAAGTCAGATCTTGAATGCCGGGGGCCCGTGTTATCAGAAAATCCATCCAGATACCATATTCCCCTCGCCTGACTGTCAAATCCTTCGTCATGGCCCATTAAGATGGGAACATTATCCTCATTTCTGGCTATGTGGTACAAACTATTGTTGTAAACCCTTAAGTCATTCTCTGTATTCCAGAAATTTTCGCTACTGATCTTATCTAAGGGAGTCCGATTGAGAAAATCGTCGTTGCAACTAACGGAGATCATCGTTGCAAGGATTACCAAACTTATTTTTATATGCTTGTTCATTTCGTCTTCATTTAAGTTACTAGAATGAAATTCTCAGGCCGAGTGCATAACTGCGCTGCTTGTAATACTCCTGCGTAAGGGTAGGCCTTACTTCGGGATCCAGTGGCTTACGCATTTTAGTTGCTTCCCACATGTTCATGCCAGCAAAATAAATCTGCGTGCTGGCCAACCCGATTTTATTAAGTACACCGGCTGGCAAGTCATAGGCAAGCGTGAGATTTTTCAGGCGGATATAGGCGCCATCCTGTACGTAGCGGCTCTGAGGCTGAATATTTTGCTTCGTATTCGTTGAGATATGCGGTGCTGCAAAATATGCATCCGGGTTATCCTCACTCCAGGTGTCAGTAAGGTAATAGTTCTCCACATGACCGGCATTGTACGGATAGAATGCATTCCAGTTGCCATTATCAGGCCAGTAATCATGCTTCAACACGCCCTGGAAAAAGATATTCAGTGAGAAGTTCTTCCATCCAAGATTTCCCGTAATACCATAATTTCCTCTTGGTGCTTCAACACCGATAATTGCTAAATCACCCGGATCGTCTAGTGTATTTGAACCGCGGGAGATGACACCATCTCCATTCAGATCAGCATATCGAATATCACCCGGTCTCCAGTTGGCACCCAATTGTGATTGGTTAGCGGCCGAGGCGACTTCATCTGCTGACTGGAAGATACCCTGCGTTACAAATCCCCATCGTTCACCAATGGTCTGACCGACGTAATACTCGGTAGTGGCAGAAGATGGATTAGGAAGTGCGCCAGTTGGATTGTCGTATTTGGTAATTTTAGATTGATTGTCTGACACGGCAAGTGTAAGGCTATATCTCCAGTCCGAATTGATTCTCGATTGCCAGGTAGCGGCTAGTTCCCACCCTTGCGTCCTTAGATCGGCCGCATTTTGTTTCGGCGCGGGCGTTCCCAATATCGACGGAAAAACCACACCGGTAAGCATATCCTTGGTATCTCTGGTATACACATCGAATGATAAATCCAGCTTGCTACCGAGAAGTGTAACATCAAGGCCAAAATTTGTCGTAGCAACAGATTCCCACGTTAAGGTCGGACTTACCAGTCCAGGAGCGGAGACATAAGGTATACGGTTACCAGAGGCCATCATATAGGGAGAGTTGCCTGATGCCATGGTCGGGATGTATGGATAATAAATTGGGGTGGTACTGTTCGGTTCAAACAGAAGCTGGTTACCCAGTTCACCGTAGGACGCCCGGAGTTTAAGGTTATCCAACCAGTTTTTCGTACCTGCCATGAAGTTTTCATTCGAAATTCTCCAGCCAACCGAAAATGATGGGAAAAAGCCGAACCGATCATCTTCCGGGAACCTGGATGTTCCGTCGTACCGTCCATTGGCCTCGAACAAATAGCGATCTTTGAAGATGTAGTTCACTCTGTAGAATGCGCCTCTCAATGCAGTATCTTCCTTACCGCCATAGGCTTCCTGAGCCCCGGTAGTCGCGTTAATATCCGTGATGTTTGGGGTGATCAGACTATAGGCCTGGGCACGTATAAATTGAAATTTTCCCCATTCCTGGTTAAATCCAATCATACCCTTCAAAAAATGACCGTTCTGCTTATCAATCGTATAATCCGCATAGGTATTAAATACATAATACTGGTCGTTATTTGCCTGGTTGTTGATCCAGTCATTTCCGCTAAACCCGTTGTTTATTATTAAGCCTGCCGCCAGATCCTGATTGGCTAACACGTCGACCTTGCTTTGGACGTCCTGATAATCCCTATACCTGAAGTTGGCTGAAAACTCTCCCCGGATATTTAATCCCTTAAGCGGAGTGATTGTAGCTCCTTGTGTTAGGATGATATCGTTTCGGGTCCAGGTTTGACGTCCACCTTGTTCCAGATAAGGCAGAAAATTGGTCTGGTCAAAATACATTCCAATATACCGTTCAAAATCCGGGCGGTCACCTGGCTGCAAATAATAAGGAAGATCCGGGAATTGGATGGGGTTCAATGGATTTACCCTTGCCGTAGTGTTTATATTTACATCCCAATTATAAAAGTGAGGCTTATCACTTACTTCCGTAGTTACCAACGCCCTGCTGTCGGCACTCAGCCAATCTTTAATTTTGAAGTCGCCCTTCAGCAATACATTATACCTTTTGAAATTTTCGTTTTTCTCCTTGTTCTTCAGATAGCCATCTTTGTTGAGGTGACCAAACGAAATATAAAAAGATGACTTATCCGTCGAGCCTGAAATACTCATATCGTACTTCTGTTGCGGTGCATAATCGGTAATCAACCTGTCAGCGTAATTGTTGAAACCATAAAAACGCAGGTTCCCATTGTATACTTTCCATGCATTTTCGGTCGTTGGATTCTGACTCCATGCCAGGGTACCGTCGATCATGTCCTGGTCGTAAGCAGGGGCACCATTGGTTCGTATATTGGCCGTATTTCTGGCCAGCACAAACTGATGCGGATCTTCAATAGGGTCAATCAAGAAGATGGGCTTTGACAATGTAAATTCCGATCCAAATGAAACACTTATTTTATCACCCTTACCCTTTTTTGTAGTCACCAGTATTACACCGAATGCCGCGCGGGCTCCATAGACCGCTGCCGCAGAGGCATCCTTCAATACGCTTACACTTTCAATGTCGTTTGGATTTATTTTGTTTAAATCCATCGGAACACCGTCTACCAACACAAGCGGTTGACCACCATTAATGGATTCATAACCACGAACATTAAAATCAATAGGTTCAGCAGGGTCTCCATTTCTAATGTTAACATTTAGATTCGGAACAACACCCTGTAATCCTTCCCCTACGTTAGCGATGGGTCTGTTTTTCAATACTTCACCACTCGTTAAACCAACCGCTCCGGTGAGATTAACCTTCTCCTGGGTACCGTAACCAACCACCACTACCTCTTCCAATGCGGTGTAATCCGGCGCAAGACTGACAGTCATATCGGTTTGATTCCCGACCCGAGTCTCCTGAGTTTTATAGCCGATAAAAGAGAAAACCAGAACACTGTTTTCATCCTGGACAGTTATAGAGAACCGGCCGGAGGCATCCGTAGTTGTTCCGTTTGTGGTGCCTTTTTCGATTACGTTAACACCCGGTAAACCCTCACCATCGTTATCAGCAATTTTCCCGGTGACGGTGACAGCGAATACTACGGCAATAGCATCTTCGTCAGCGCTCAAATCGTGCTTTGACTTCAATACTATTTCTTCTCCCTCGTCTATTGGCAGAATAGCGACAGACGGACTTAACAGCTGACCCAGAACATCGGCGAGCCTTGCATCCGTAACCGTAAAAGATACTTTTCTGGATGCTTTAACAAGGTTAGGCCTGTAGGTAAATACTACAGATGTCTGTTTCTCTATTTCTGACAAAATCGACTTAATTTCAGTGTTGCGAACGTCTAATGAAACCTTCCTGTCAAGGATTCCCTGCCCATTTAAAGAGGCAGCGGACACCAATGAAGTAAGAATGATCATTATGACAGCTTGTATAAGTGTAATACGCATGGCAACAAAGAAAACGTGTTGAATAGAACGGAGTTTATTCATACTTTTAATGGTTTTTGTTGTGAAAAGGCAAGAACAAAATCGCTGCATCCGAACGTGATGCAGCAATGGTCAGAGCCGGTGGTGTTACTAGCACCATCGGCTTCTTTGGTTTTTAAGTGGCTAAGTAGAATTATTCATGTAGTTGTCGTTAGGGTTTACAAAATATTGAATAGGGCATTTCTTTAATTCCAGTTTTTATTTTCCCATTAATTACAGCCCGCGCTTTTGATTATAATCGTACCATTTTGCAGGACATAACTGGCACCAATAGCGTCACAAATGATATTGAGCCGGCTGAAAATATCCTTATCGGCAATTATTGTAGTCAGCTCACAGGATGATAGTAAATCTTCATCAAATACAATTTCAACTCCATATACCTTCTCAAGGGCTTTAAATATTTCAGAGACAGGAGCTTCTTCGAACCGCATCCTGCTCACTTCTTCCGCAGGAATAATTACCTGCGGATTATCCACAAGCTTTTTGGAAACCTTTTTCCTGGTTTGATCGACGACAACCTGCTGATTCGGAGTTAATATGATTTCCTCGTTCTGATTGAAGCGCGTGTTTTTATTATTCGTATAAACAGACACTTTGCCCGTTCTTACAGCAATGGTTACCTGTTTTTCCTGCTGGATAGCCTTCACCGTGAAGCTCGTACCCAGCACTTTGGTTGTTACATCATTCGCGTAAACGAGAAATGGTCGTTTTGCATTTTTGGAGACTTCAAAAAATGCCTCTCCTTCCAGGTAAACTTCACGGATAACTTCATCGAACTCAGATGAAAATCTCAGCTTGCTTCCAGGCTCAATGGTTACTTTACTTTGATCAGGTAAAACAAAAAGTTCAGGTACGTTCTTTGTATTCGTTATGCGTTTCCACGAAAACGACGGCTTGTGTTCGCTTGTTAAAACATGCCTATCAACCTTGGGGTAATTATCTGCTATGTAGTATCCAATCAATGCCACAACAATGGAAGCCGCTACTCCTGTCGTACACCAATGAAATATCTTCCTGGTTTTTTCCTTACTCCTGGAGTTTTTCAGACGCACTGAAATCGCCGACCACAAACGGGCTTCCAGTCTGGACTCATCAGAAATATCATATTGATAAATATTTCCTTCCATTGAATTATACCATTTATCGATGAGCCTTTTTTCTTCGGTCGTGGCTTCCCCTTGCAGATATTTTTTTAAAATCTGCTGAAAATCTTCTTGTTCCATAGCTTGCTCTTATTAGTTATGACAGCCAACTCCGAATTTTGTCTAACCCAACAAATGATTTTGTACCGATTTCGCAAACGATTTTTCTTGGTAATTAATTGTCGAAGCCATAACTTAGGCTAAACATGAAGTCAAAGAGCCTAAACCCTAGCGCATGTCCAGTCTATTCTGCATACACAGATCAGGAATTGTTGCAAGCAATCCGGAATGATAATAAGAACGCGTTCTCAGAACTTTTCAGGCGCTACTGGCGAAAAGGTTATAGAATGGCTTATGCAAGAATTCGATCTAAAGAAGCAACAGAAGAAATCGTTCAGGACTTATTTGTGACGCTTTGGGACAAGCGCTCTTCACTATCTATCAAAAATATGTCGTCCTATTTATATATTTCTGTAAAACATAAAGTCTTAAATTTTATCGACTCCCAGCTGGTTCACCAGAAGTACCAGGTTTATCATAAAACCTTCATCCAGCAGCAAGAAGATTCCACTGAAAAAACAGTAGTATTCAATGAACTCATGGGTGCAATAGAAGAAGGATTGGAGTGCCTTCCTGAAAAATCAAAAGAAGTATTCAGACTAAACAGACTGGAGGGACGAACTATTTCAGAGACTGCAGATCTCCTCAAACTGTCAAGGAAGGCCGCGCAGTATCATCTGACCCGTTCCTTAAAAGAAATGCGCCTTCATCTTAAAGACTATATCCTTTCTGTTTCCGCAATCCTGTGGATGCTTGTCACATTGCGTTTGCTGTAAAATTTTCGCAATTCAAATGTGAAAGAAGTGATCATTCCACTCTGGAACGCTTGCCTCTCCTAAAAACCTGCCCGTTCATGAGCAGCATCATATGAATCAATGATTCATATCAGCTTAGTCCGGCGGACTATTAAATACCTTACAAACCAGGATGATGTGTCCTTCCTTAACATACTGGGAATTACGTGACAATAATCATAGGGAAAACCGATGACCGTCCTACCCTTTCGATCCAACCTTCCATACATTTTGGAAAATTAACAGATGACTTTACATATGAACGCCAAAGAAAACCACGCCAATCAATCTGAACTGATTGAAAAGCACACAGAAACGGTTGATTGGTTATCATCCTCGATACTATGGAAAAGTGAGCTACAGGACCTTCAGAAAATGCTCGATGAAAGGTCTGCCTTTCCTGTCACCAGAAAAAACGACGTAGATGCCGATCACTTCCAGTTAATGATCCGTCACAATATCGATGAAATAGAAAAGCTGCGAAATAAACTTCGCAACGACGAGACCATGTTAGCCAAACTGATGGAATCAAAAGATGATTCGATAACCGTTGGTTCTGATGAACATACGAACACGATGCGCCAGGTGGAATCGTTCTCAAAAGCCTATAGGCAATTCAGAAAAGAATTCTTTGAATTTACTTTAAAGACAAAAAGTCATGAAGGCTAATGGAAAACAAATCCTCCTTATTGTCATTGTTATCCTCATCTCCCTGGCGATACGTGTCTGGGGATGAAAGCGGCACCGAATCTCCATTAGTGGCCCGTGTACTTTTTCTTGTATTCCTGTGGCGTATGACCCGTAATGGATTTGAATTGCCGGTTAAAGTTTGAGAGCGTATGAAACCCGCTGTCATAACAGGCCTGAGAAATGTTCGTCTTCTTTTCTATCAGCAACTTGCACGAATATCCGATTCGTATCTCTGTAAGAAAATTTGAAAATGTCTTATTCGAGTGAGTCTTGAAATAACGGCTGAAGGAAGTAGGTGACATATGCGCGACACCAGAAACCTGCTCCAGCGTAATTTTTTCCCGGAAGTTCTCCATGACATACGCGTGCACGTTGTTCATTCTCTCCGTATCGGTTTCCCTCAATGAATTGGTATAACCGGCTGTAGAAAGCAACTGATATTGGTCTGTGTGCGCGAGTATGCTCAGGATATTTAATAATCCCAGGACACTATCAAAGTCTTTTGACGCAAGCAAATCCACCATCATCGCTTTAACCTTGGCTGCCGTTTGCCCTGTAACAGCCATTCCCCGCCTTGCCTTATTCAAGACCTGTTTTATGCGGAACATTTCTGCTTTCTGTAAAACAGATTCACCAAGAAAGTCCTCATGGAAGTATACTACAATTCCCTCCGTGAGGAATTGCCCTTTTCCCTCGAAGTATTCCTGGTCGCTTCTCCACACATGTGGAAGGTTGGGTCCGGTAAACACGAAGTCCCCTTTTCTGAACGGACTAACATGGTCACCAATAAATCGGGTGCCGGTACCTTCCAGCACCACAAACAGCTGATATTCCGGATGAAAATGAAAATTGGGGTCAAAATGCGGGGCGGAAAGAAGTTTTGCCTCAAAGACATGATCGATTGAAATAGGCGATTTTTGAAGGGCAAGTTTCATGAGCCCAAAGGGATTTCTTAATGGTACTTATTTAGCATTTAACTTAACAAAAAGAATTATTTCATGCTAAAATACAGTCAGAATTTGCTAAAATACAGTAAACGTTTGCGATAATTTTATCGGAAATTAAACCATTCATTTATAACACAATACCAACATGATCAGATCTACTTCCTGGTGTTTACTATTGATCCTTGCAGGACTCCTAACATCTTCGTGCCAACAGGGCCAAAAAAACAGCCCCCGGACTGGTCCACGGCCCCTTGAAATCTTATTCCTTGGTCACGACAGTGAGCACCATCCTTCTGCGACGTATATGCCCATGCTGGCATCAGTCCTTTCAAAAGAGGGAATCAACTTCACTTACACCAGTAATACCGACGACCTGAATGGGAATATGCTGAACCAATATGATGGCCTGATGATCTATGCCAATCATACTGAAATAAAACCCGAAGAGGAGAAAGCTCTTCTTGATTATGTAGCAAGCGGTCACGCTTTTATTCCCCTTCATTGCGCAAGCTTTTGCTTCCAGAACTCACCTGATTATATCGAGCTGGTCGGCGGCCAATTTCATAAACACGATACGGCAACATTCGTTGCGTCTATTGTAGATAAGGAGCATCCGGTTATGGTTGGTCTGCAGGAATTTTCGACATATGATGAAACCTATATTCACACCAAGCTAAGCGACGACAGGACCGTGCTAATGGAACGTACAGAAGGAGACCATCGTGAACCATGGACGTGGACGAAAGAACACGGAAAAGGGAAAGTCTTTTATACCGCCTATGGGCATGATGAACGGACATGGACCAATCCGGGATTCCATCAGTTGGTAAAGCAGGGGATTCTGTGGGCTGTCAACGATGAGGTAAAAAAACAGTGGGACGACTTTAGAAAAGAGATGCCTGTGCTCAAGTACAGAGAGGAAGCAAATATTCCAAACTACGAAAAGCGAAATCCCCTGCCAAAGTATCAGGAGCCCTTGTCACCGGAGGAGTCCAAAAAGTTAATTCAGGTACCGGTAGGATTCGATCTTGAATTGTTTGCATCTGAGCCTGATATTATTAATCCGATTGCGATGGATTGGGACGAGCGAGGAAGGTTATGGGTGATTGAAACTGTTGATTATCCCAACTCCGTACGCGATGAAGAAGGTGTCGGAGACGACCGGATAAAAATTTGTGAAGATACCGATGGAGACGGCAAGGCTGATAAGT
This sequence comes from Chryseolinea sp., assembly GCA_041737945.1. Taxonomy (GTDB): domain Bacteria; phylum Bacteroidota; class Bacteroidia; order Cytophagales; family Cyclobacteriaceae; genus Chryseolinea. The sequence continues at coordinate 24,400 of JBGSQQ010000042.1, read as the reverse complement.
TCACCATCTTCGCCGACAAGTTGAATATTCCCACAAGCCTGGTATTTGCCAACGGGGGTATCATTGTTTCGCAGGCACCGTACTTCCTGTTTTTAAAAGATAACGATGGCGATGACAAAGCCGATGTACGGGAGATCATTATCAGCGGATGGGGCACGTTCGACACCCATGCCGGTCCTTCAAATTTAAGATATGGTTTTGATAATCAGATTTGGGGAGTGGTTGGATACTCCGGTTTTAGGGGTACTATCGGAGGCGCCGACTATGAATTCGCTCAGGGACTTTATCGGTTTACCCGGGATCTATCATCGTTTGAAATTCTTACGGGTACATCAAATAATACGTGGGGCCTGGGATTTACCGAAAACAACGATGTCTTTGCGTCAACAGCGAATAACACACATAGCGTTTACATGGGCATCTCCAACCGGGCTTCGAACAATGCAGAAGGCGTGGCGATTGGAAGCTTAAAAATTGATGGGCATTATGCCATGCACCCAACGACACAACAGGTCAGGCAAGTAGATGTCTTTGGTGGATTTACAGCCGCGTCGGGTCACAGTTTTTATACGGCACGCAACTATCCGGAAGCATACTGGCATTCCGTAGCGTTTGTTTGCGAACCAACGGGACACCTGGTGCATATGGCCAAAATTGAAAAAGATGGCGCTGGCTTCAAAGAAAAAGACGGATGGAACCTGTTCGCCGGCAGTGACGAATGGGTTGCGCCCGTAGAAGCGAAAGTTGGTCCTGACGGAGCGGTATGGGTACTCGACTGGTACAATTTTATCATCCAGCACAATCCAACACCAAACCCGGATCGCGGCGGATATCTGGCCGTTAATGGACCTGGAAATGCCTATGAAAACCCGTTGCGCGACAAGTCTCACGGAAGAGTATGGAGGATTGTCAGCCGTGATGCAAAACCTTATAGCCCGATCCAACTCGATATCAAAAAACCTGAGGAATTGGTTGAAGCCCTTTCCAATGACAATATGTTATGGAGGATGACCGCACAACGACTGCTGGTTGAACGCGGCAATGCCGATGTTCTTTCATCCTTATATGATCTCGTTAAAAACAAAAAAGCCGACGAATCTGGAAATAATTTCGCAGCTGTGCATGCGCTATGGACTATTGACGGACTACGGGTATTTCCGGATAATAAAGAGGCAACTCAACATGTTGCCGAAGCACTTAAACACCCGGCTGCCGGAGTAAGAAAAGCTGCCATCCAGGTCTTGTCAAAATATCCGGAGACGGCTGAACTCATTACCGCTTCTCCGGTCCTGAACGATCCCGATCCGAATACACGGTTGGCTGCAATTCTGTCTTTGGTGGAATTACCGGCGTCGGATGACCTGGGAAAAAAGCTGTATACATTTAGTGAAGAGGAAGAAATAAAAAATGACAACTGGCTGGCGAAAGCAGTCTATGCGGCGGCGTCAAAACACAGAAAAGGATTTATAGCCACGTACATGGAGGCACACCCTGATTACAACGCAAAACAAGCAGCCTCTCTTTCCAGGGAATCTCCAGAGTTTGATGATACCGGATGGCAAACCATGGAACTTCCCACGTTCATTGAAAGAGCGGGACTGAATATCGACGGCTTAGTCTGGTTCAGGAAAACCGTTACTATTCCCCAAAACCTGGCAGGAAAAAGCGCCATTCTTTCCTTAGGGCCTGTTGATGACTCGGATGAAACGTGGGTTAATGGAACAAAGGTCGGCGGTATTTCAAAAAATTATCTTAAAGAGCGCGTGTACACCATACCGGCCGGCACCCTGAAAGCCGGGAAAAACAGCATTGTTGTCAGAGTAGAAGATACGGGTAACCGCGGTGGCGTGTATGGAAAGAGTGAATTGTTATTCATTCAGACCGGAACAAATAAAACATCGCTTGTGGGGCCCTGGAAATACGAAGTTGAAAAGGAATATGGATCGGCTGATCAGCCAATCTTTAAGGAATCCTCCATTGCTGAAGTTTTTGTAAAATCGTATCTGAATAAAACAGAAGCAACGGAAAGTAGTACAGTGGCAGCTGATGCTACGGTGATTCGCCTCAAGGTAATCAAAAACGAGATGAAGTATGATCTCAAAACCTTTACTGTCGAAGCGGGAAAGCCTGTTGAAATCATTTTTGAAAATCCGGACTTCATGCAGCACAACCTGGTGATCGCCCAGCAAGGCGCGCTCGAAAAAGTGGGGAAGGCTGCCGACAAACTTGCCACGAGCCCAACGGGAGCAGAACAACAATACGTGCCCGATATTCCGGAAGTTCTTTTCTCCACGAAACTGGTGAACCCGCAACAAACGGTTAGGCTAGTGTTCATAGCCCCTGAAAAAGTCGGTGACTATCCGTATATATGTACTTTCCCCGGACACTGGTCGATCATGAATGGCGTGATGAAGGTCGTGAATCCAAAGCCGGCACTTTAAAAAAATAACAGTCAGTTCGTGAGCACAACAATCAAGCTGGGGGTGAGTACATGGTTATGGACCTCCCCTTTTACAACAGAGACGGTGGACTTGTTCCCCAAGATTAAATCAATGGGATATGATGCCGTGGAGATTCCCGTAGAATACCCCGACAAAATTGATGGAAAAAAAGTAAAAGAGGCGCTTCTGAAACACGGACTGGAGGCTGTAGTCTGCGGTGCTTTTGGACCCACACGCGATCTTACACATGATGATCCATCGGTGCACAAAACCTGTTTCACCTACATTGCGGAATGTCTGGATTTATGCACGATTTGGGACGCTCAGTTCCTTGCCGGGCCGATGTATTCGGCGGTAGGAAAAGCAAGAATGGTTTCTCCGGAACAAAGGAAAATAGAATGGGACAGGGCCGTGAATAATCTTCACAAAGTCTGCCAAATGGCGGGTGAAAAAGGATTGTCCATTGCACTGGAACCATTGAACAGATTCGAGTCGGATTTGATTAACACCGCTGAAGATGTCATGCGGCTGATTGATGATATCAATCATCCCGCGGCTAAAGTATTACTGGACGGATTCCACATGGCTATTGAGGAACCTGATCTGGAAAAGGCTATTACTTCCGTCGGCGACAGACTGATCCATGTGCAGGTGTCCGAAAACTACCGGGGTACACCCGGCACCGGTCAGACACCCTGGTTTGCTTTGAAAAGTGGCCTGGAAAAAATAAATTATTCCGGTGTTGTTTCCATCGAAAGTTTCACACCGGAAATAAAGGAGCTGGCGGGAGCAGTATGCATTTGGAAAAATCTGGCAAAGAGCCAGGACGGTTTTGCTTCTGAAGGTTTCACTTTTTTAAAAAAATTATTAACTGATTAATTCAATGAACAACAAGAAAATCAACGTGGCTATCGTCGGACTTGGCTTTGGTGCCGAGTTTATTCCGATTTATAAAAAACATCCGAATGCCAATCTGGTCGCCATTTGTCAGCGAACCCAGTCCAAGCTGGATGAAATCGGCAATGCCTTCGGGATCGATAAGCGGTATACTTCCTATGATGAATTGCTGAAGGATCCATCAGTTGATGCCGTACATATCAATACCCCGATTCCTGAACATGGTATTCAATCGATAAAAGCACTAAAGGCGGGGAAACACGTAGCCTGTACGGTTCCCATGGCCACCACCGTGGAAGAATGTGAAGAAATCGTGAAGCTCACAAAAGAAAAAGGACTTACGTATATGATGATGGAAACCGTAGTTTATGCGCGGGAATTTCTCTTCATGAAAGAACTTTACGACAAAGGCGAGTTGGGGAAATTACAGTTTATCAAAGCCAGCCATCAACAGGACATGGACGGCTGGCCCAATTACTGGCCAGGTTTGCCACCGATGTACTATGCCACGCATTGTGTGGGACCGGTACTCGGATTGACAAGAGGCGAAGCCGAATATGTGTCCTGTTTTGGTTCCGGAACCATACGGGAAGAACTACATCAATTTTACAATTCTCCATACGCCGTGGAGACAACCCATATTAAGCTGAAGAACTCTGACCTGAGTGCGCATATCTACCGATCCTTATTTGATGTTGCCCGCCAGTACCGGGAAAGTTTTGAAGTTTATGGATCAAAAAAATCCGTGGAATGGCCATTGATTGAGGGACATCCGCTTGTGATGCATACCGCCAAACGACCTGAACCCGAAATTCCTGAAGAAGTTGAATGTCCGGATTACGCCAGGCTATTACCGGAGCCAATTCAGCGGTTTACCACGAAGGGGGTATACGACTCAGATGAACATCAACACCTTTCCTTTACCCAGGGAGCAGGTCATGGAGGGTCGCATCCTCACCTTGTTCATGAATTTCTCCATGCATTAATCGAAAATAAGCAGCCTTATCCGAACGCAACGCAGTCTGCCAATATCACGTGCGTTGGAATATTGGCGCACCAATCGGCAACTCAGGGGGGAAAAATAATAGCACTGCCAGATTTTACATGGAATACACCAGGCTGATTGGGAGGCGAATAGAATGAGTTACCCGTTTTCGGGTTGCTTCGGGAAGGTTTATATTCCTGATACGGTCTTTTTCAACGTCAGGTAATCGAGGAAGTACGTGAACCTCAGAGAAACATTGTTAATCTGAGGTGCGTCGGAAGCCTGACGATAACTCTGGATGTAATTCAGATGGGCATCGTTAGTCATTGAACTAATCGCGTCTTTCCAAACCAGATTAACGAAAGAGCCGGGGGCTACCTGCAAAAAATATACAAAGTCGAGATTGAGTGCATTAAAATTGGTGTCGTGTTCAGGCTGACCATCTGCTGATATCCCGTTATAATTACTTTGTTCCAGCGTACCATCTTGTTCCAGCCTATAGAATCCATCATACTTAACTTTGCTCCAATAGTGCCGAACCCTGAGATTCAGCCCCATTTTATTATTGAACGTATAATTAATGCCGGCCACATTCGTAGCAGTTTTAATATCGCGCTCACCGAAAACAATGTCTTTGACAACGTTCGAATCGTCAGTCTGTGTAGTGACATATCCCCGGTTGCCCTGGGTGTCCTGTGTGTTTACTTCCACATTAAATGACAGCTTATTATTTACCCGGTACCTCAGAAACACACCCACCCAGTCCGAGTCCTGGTCCCATGCACTGCGAACCGATCTGCCGGTATACAGGTTTCCCTTAAGTGACTTTCTGCCATCGCTTTCCAATGACACACTATAACTGTTTGAAGGTGCCACAGAAAAATAATAGCCATCATTTCTCGGCTCAAAATAGTCGCTGCCTGTAACCGGGTTCGTGGAATAATTTATGCCCAGACCCCAGAAATTCTTGAATTGAGCGTAAGAGTGCATGGAAACATTTAAGCGGCTAAACACGCTGGGGTCATAAAGTCTGTCATGAAAAAATGAAACGGAACTGTTAAAGCGGTTTAATACACGATAAGGTTTCAATAAATTATAGCGGAAGTATCCGGCATGAGAGACTTCGTTAGCAGCTTGCAGAAATCCAATGTCATTGACCTGATACGACTTGCTCTCCACCATTCGGGTTAGCCCGTACTGCCATTTTCCACTTACCTTATCCAAGTCAATAGTGTATTTAAAACCCGGAACACCTTTAAATGTCCCATCATCATCCTTATAATTTACCACGCTATAACTGCCAAAAGTTTCAACCCGATACGTGAGTGATTTGTCGTGAAGGGCTACACTAAGTCCGGATACATTGGCATCCCTTCCGCCACTTGCCCGGGAAACATTCGTGTTCGTAAAATTAATATTTGAATTATTCTTCATGTTTTGATCCACGACCAATACATTAAAATTTGTCAGGGGGTCGACCTGAACCTCGCGCATCTCCCCCGACTCCAGGTTTTCGATCGTTGCATGAGTCTTGTTGGTAACAGCGTTGAAAAATCCCAGACCCAGTCCTTTTTTGTTTCTGCCCGAAACTTTCACGGCATTCAGAAGGTTCGCGGAGGATGGTGCACTGACCACCTCTTCGGTGTCGCTATCATACTCAATCTTGCCGCTGGTGGAGCCCACTCTGCGTGAATAGAATAAATTGCCCTTGTTAAATAATTCAGTTCCTTCTGTGAAGAACTGCCGGTTCTCGTTAAACCTGACCTCGTAGGCCGATAAATTCAATACGACGTTATCAGATTGTACCTGACTGAAATCCGGAATTAGACTCATGTCCAGGGTATAACTTTCGTTAATACCATATTTCAGATCCATACCTCCCGTAAATGCGAAACTGCTTTTGCCTTCAACGCCGTTGTGATTATAGGCGCCAGTAACATACGGCGAGAAAGACAGACGCAACGGAGGTTCAATATTTTCAATACCGGTGAGAATACCAGCCTGATTTACCATTCCCTGAATAGAGTTGTCGACATGATTCCAATAAGACTCTTCCTGGTTTCTTTTCACACCCCGATAAAAGTTTACAGCCCAATGCTGTACTTCCTGTCGTGGAAAACGGAACGCATAGTATGGAATTTCAAACTCTACCGTCCATCCATGTTCATCAATTTTAACCGCACTACTCCACACCGCATCCCAGTGAGAGTCCCATCGATTTCCGGAAATGAAAAAGTCACTCTGTACTCCGGCTGCGGACACAAAAAATGTGAATGCATTCATCCCGCTGTTATACGGATCCAGTATCAATCCAAAAGAGTCTGCGTTGCGTCCTGATTCGTCACGTTTACCAAACTCACGCAAAATCTGCTCAGGTGAAGGATCGTATAACCTCGCAGCAATGTAAATCGCTTTGTCCGTATACACGATCTGCACAGAAGTCTCAAAGTCAGATACCTTCCCGTTGTGGGGACGAAACTGTGTGAACTTTACCTTTTTTTCGTTTTGTTGCTGCCAGGCATCTTCGTCGATGGATCCGTCTATCTCAGGAGATTGATCGACACGTAGCGCCTGCTTTTCACGCTTTCGTAACTTGTCATCCTCATCCTTACCGTTGACCAGCCCTATTGAAAAAATTAAAACAAATAGTGTTGCTGTGGAGCGCATGTTAACTAATAAAACAATTTAGTTTACAAATAAACTATGAAAAGGAAAATGTTACCGTACCGTAACACAAAAAACCTTACATCAATGATATAAGTTCCGGTCAAGTAACCCTGTCCCCACCCGCTAATTTCTCACCTCAGCTGCTGATTTTATCCGTTCTTACGTCAACGGTATTTTATGTCTTTCAGTGGTTATAGATTGCGATTCTTACTTATAAAATAATCACGTTCGCTCAACGGGAAAAAATTACGGGAAACAGTGCACACGTTTGAAAGTACTTTCCTCCAATTAGCGTTTGGGTTTTGGTAAACAATGCGGAGAAATCCTGGTTTACCAGCATATCATAAAACTTAAATAAACAATGCTATCTCATCTTGTCTACGTCAGTGCCCGAACTCCGAAGTGCACTGAAACTGAAATTAAAAAAATTCTTGCCTCCTGTAATAAGAATAACAGTGGCTTGGGGGTCACCGGTGTGCTGCTGTATTCCGGCACCAATTTCCTTCAATACATTGAAGGTGAATATAAAACGATAATCGATTTATACGACAAGATCAAAACAGATGACAGGCACAAGAATGCGGTCCTGATCTCCAGTTCCCCTATTGCTGAGCGTTCCTTCCCAAGCTGGCAGATGGGCTCTAAAACCTTTGACCTGGCGACGGTTGAATACCAGACTGAAATCAGCCCGGAAGATAAGGTTGTATTCAAGGAAATTCTCGCTGGCAAAAGCCAGTCGGGAAATAAGGCCCAGGTATTAATTAAACAATTCTTTAAGTAAGCCTTGTAAGAGTCAGCGTCGCATCCTCCGGCAAAAGAGAAGATCTCCTCTGCAGATTCTTCTCTTTTGTTATTTTTAAACGACTCAATTTGAAGACTATCGCAATTCTCCTTTCACTTTTCCTTTCTCCATCACCCAAAACAATCCCTTAACGTCGGTCGTCCATTCTGGCAGCAAAAAAACCAGGATTATTTCTTCAATTAATTCCAAGGCAGTTACGATCGCGGCGGCATAAAAGCCCAACCATACGGGTTCAACGTTAAAAAAGATCGTCATGAAAAAAATACCTTGCAACACAGCTGCTATTTTTGCGAGATAGGTATGAAAGCTGGTCACTCTTTTATACACTATCAGGGCGACGATAGTCTGCGTGATAAATAAAGTGAATACGATTACGAAGGCAAGCCAGTGTTTTTCTATAAAATCAGGTCGAACAATCCAGAGTGAGACTGTTGCGACAAGCACGGTTGCATCATCGGCAATCGAATCAAGTTTCGCTCCAAATACACTGGATACTTTAAAAATTCTTGAAAGCTGCCCATCAACGGCATCGGTAAGGAAACTTAATGCCAGTAGCAAACGAAATAACTCGAGGTTTCCAAATATGGCAAGGAATAAAAGCAGCGGTGCCGACAATAGCCGGTACAACGTAATGCCATTGATCGTATAATACGAGAGTGGATGCTTTTCCATAGTATTCCAGTACTATTCCGGTGTCATTGCAAGGATAGAAATGGAATCACTAACCGCCCCTGAGACAGGTCATTCCCTTTTATGAACTTTGTCAGTTCCTTTTCCCCCTGTTTTCCGGATGGAGGAAATCTATTCGACTTAAATTCTACCCATGATAAGAATCACAAGTCGGCGAGAACCTTTGTCAGTTCTGATACCTGTTATACTACTGATATTGCGAGTGGAAAAGAGGCCTGGTCTGTATAGGCAATTAAAATTAAATGAAAAAGGTCCTTAAAGTTACGTTCTACACGATGACTGCCATCATAGTTGGATGGTGTGTCCTCACCATTGTGGTTGAGCGAACGGGACCCAAACAGAGTTGGAATTTTGGTGATACAAATTCAACAGAAAAGGTCATTCTGATATATGATCCGGATCCGTTCTTTAATCTCGACGAACAAGTGTGCAAGGAATTCGGGAAGGTGTTGAGTGAAAATGGTATTAGTGCCAGTGTTGTAACGGTCGCGGCGGCCAGGGAAATCACGCTCTCATCATTTAAAACGTATATATTCTGCGCCAATACCTACAATTGGGGACCCGACTTAGCGGTCAGCAATTATATTAAGGAACAGAACTCACTCAACAACAAACCGGTGATTGCCATTACGCTGGGAGGCGGCTCAACTTCATTATCCCAGGAAAGACTGGAACAACTCATTGTAAACCAAGGAGGGAAAATAATGGATTCGCGGTCCATTTGGCTCCTTCGGCCAAACGATGAGAATAAAAGTGAAGAATCTAATATTCAGGTTGCCCTTTCAAAAACCCGGACATGGGCAACATCGATGGCTGTAGAAATCCGCAACCTACGTTAAGCTGACAATTATCATCTGTGGGATTGATGGCCATCACCCATTTCCCGTATGTCAAACTGGATATTTGAATTAGTTCACGACTTAATACTTCGGCATTGTGCGACTATTCAAAGGCAGCTACATTTTTTTCAGGGAGACCGGCGACATGGCTCGTTTCACAGCACGCTTTTTCCGGGAAGGGACGAAGAAACATCAGGAACTTGAAGAATTTCTTCGCCAGTGTTATTGGGTAGGATACAAATCGCTGCCGCTTGTTGGCATTACGGCATTCATTATGGGCCTCGTACTCACCATCCAATCCCGTCCAACCCTCATCGAATTTGGTGCAGTGTCCCTGTTGCCGTCCATGGTGGCGGTGTCCCTGGTACGGGAGATCTCGCCGGTAATTACTGCGCTGATCTGCGCCGGAAAAATCGGCTCTGGAATGGGAGCGGAACTTGGCTCCATGCGCGTGACGGAGCAGATCGATGCCATGGAAGTTTCCGGCACCAATCCATTCAAATACCTGGTTGTTACCCGGGTGATGGCTACTACAATCATGCTCCCCATTCTGTCAAGTCTTTCAAACGCTATATCCTTATACGGATGTTACCTGGGGGTAAACATACGCGGAGCCGTAAGCTGGAATCTGTATTGGACACAGGTGTTTGACTCGTTAAGTTTTGGTGATGTGATTCCTGCGTTGGTGAAGACATTCTTTTTCGGTTTCGCCATCGGACTGGTAGGTTGTTATAAGGGATATTTTTCAAAAAAAGGAACGGAGGGCGTAGGCAGGTCAGCGAATTCGGCTGTTGTCGTAGCCTCTTTGCTGGTTTTTATTATTGACCTGATTGCTGTGCAGATTGCGGATTTACTGGGATTAACCTGATGAGTCATGACGAACGCCATCATTGAAGTTAAGAACATAAATAAATCATTTGGCGATAACCACGTCCTTCGGGATTTTTCTATGGAAGTCAGGCCCGGAGAAAACCTGGTCATCCTGGGAAAATCGGGCTCAGGAAAATCCGTGCTGATTAAATGTATTATCAACCTGATGACATCCGATCAGGGCATCATCAGGGTATTTGAAAAAGACATAAGCGAATTAGATCAGGATGCGTTGGACAAGATCCGGGCCCGCATCGGTTTTCTTTTCCAAAGCAATGCATTATACGATTCAATGACTGTCCGCGACAATCTGGAATTTCCGTTGCGGAGACACTGGGGAAAAGAGCAGCGGAAGAAAGGCGCTGAAGAAGCGGTGATGGAAGCGTTGGCAGATGTCGGACTGGCACATACCGTTGACATGATGCCAGCTGAATTATCCGGCGGTATGCGAAAGCGGATTGCACTGGCGCGCACGCTAATCCTGCGTCCGGAGATTATTTTGTACGATGAACCTACCACAGGGCTTGACCCCGTGACAGCAAGGGAAATCAGCGACCTGATCCTTCAGGTTCAGAAAAAGTACAATACATCTTCGGTTATCATTTCACACGATATGAACTGTATTCGGATGACATCCAATCGGGTCATTATGCTAATAGGCGGAAAGTGTTATGCCAACAGCACATTTCCGGAACTTCAGCATTCGATAGATCCGAATATCAAAGAGTTTTTTGAATAAAGTATGAAAACAAAAAGGATTGATAATGCAAAACTGGGGGTCTTTGTAATAGCCGGCGTAATTTTTCTGGTTATAACGTTGTATATGATCGGAAAAAACCGAAACCTGTTTGGATCAACATTTACGCTGCGCGCATCGGTCACCAATGTAAGTGGGTTAGTGCCCGGAAACAACGTCAGGTTCAAAGGAATTGATGTGGGTACCGTACAATCAATTATTCTTCACGACGATTCGGCTATCTACATTACCCTGACCGTAAATGATGAGATGAGGCCCTACATCAAACAAAATGCCCTCGCCTCGATCAGCACCGATGGACTTATGGGCAATAAGATCCTCAATATTAACCCTCAGCCTGGTGATGCACCTCCGGTCGAAGAGGGATCGTTGATTCAATCCAGAAAACCCGTTGAAACTGACGAAATGCTGCGGACATTGAACTTAACAAACAACAACATGGTACAGATTACAGACAACCTTAGGGAAATAACATCCAAACTCAACAGCAGCAGGAGCCTCTGGAATCTGTTGTCCGATACGATGATTACCCGGGATTTGAAGCTGGCCGTCAGGGATTTCAGGCATGCCGGCGCTAACACGGCCGACCTTACCGGGAACGCAAAGAAAATAGTTTCCCGTTATGATCAGGGCGACGGGCTGGTTGAGACGTTGTTCACAGACTCTTCACTAGCTAACCGACTTGATCATTCGCTGATCAGGATCCAGCAAGCGAGCGAAAATCTGGAGACTGTTATTGCAGAAATGAAACAGGGAGAAGGTACCGCAGGACTAATTCTGACAGACACGACCTTGAGAAATATCCTGCTAAGAAGTGCGGGGAGCGTAGAACAGGGTACGTATAAGTTTAATGAAAATATGGAAGCCATGCGATCCAACTTCCTCTTCAAAGGATATTTCAAAGACCAGGAAAAAGAGCAGAAGAAAAAGGAGGCAGGAAAAAAGAGTAAACATTAAAACAGTTCTATGAAGAAGATATTATGTCCGACTGATTTCTCGGAAACCGCGCAGAACGGAATTGTTTATGCTGCGAAATTCGCACACCACATCGGCGCACAACTAACCCTTTTTAATGTGCAGTCGTTGTTTAATATTACTCCGTTGGATGTTGTACAGGGGAAAATTCAGCGGGTAGAAGAGTACAAGGATTTGCTGGAAGAACAGAGTTATCAGATCAGCATTACCTTCAAAATATCCTGCTACGCAGAAGTCCAGCCAACATCGACATCCCTGGCCAAGACTATCGCCGACAAAGCCACCGGCTACGACCTCATCATCATGGGAACCAATGGGGCCGACGACCTCTTCCAGTTTCTTTCCGGCAGCCACACGTACAATGCCGTGCTTAAAACAAATGTACCTGCCATTCTCATTCACAGCGGATGTATGTACAGCGAAATAAAAAATATGGTTTATGCTTTTGACTATATACGAGAACGAAAATTACCCGTACACCAATTGATCCCTCTTCTTAACATGCTGAAAGCCCAGCTTACCGTGTTACAGGTCATGGAAGAAGCCCATAGCAAGGAATTGGATGATTACTTAAATGAACTACAGGAAGTGCTGCAGAATGGATATGATGGGGATATTAAGCTTCTGTTTGCCACCATCCGATCATCTTCTGTTGCCAGAAGCATTGACGATTATATCAGGAACAAACAACCGGATGCGCTTGCCGTATGTACCGTTAATCGCAGCCTGCTTCAATCTCTTTTTCATAAAAGCGTAATCAAAAGTTTGAGTTCGCTTTCAGAATACCCGGTATTTGTTTTTCATGAATAGGAAATCCTGGTAGTTAATGAGCGACGAATCGACCAGGTGGTATTAGGGTAATTCCGTTATTATAAGATCCTTGTAAGACACTTCGACTTTCCCTCCGCCGTGTACCTGAAGTCCGATCAATCCTACCTGAGGAAGGGTGTCATCCGGTTCCTTGTAATCAACGGTTTGTTTTCCATTCAAAAACAGGCGTATATGACGGTCCTCACAACGCAGCTCCATTTCATTCCAATCATTCACCTTGACAAGGTGGGCAATTGCCGTGGAGTCAGGTGCCATCAATGTTTTGTTCCGGCGTGATTCATCATACAGGCTACCCCAGTACCCAGGCCCTACGTCCGCCTGGTATCCAATCATTTCATGGGAAGGATTGAGCAGGCGTTGACTGCGAAACTGAACGCCCGCATTGATAAATCCGGATTTACCCACCAGTTTGACCTTCAGCCGAAGTATAAAATTGCGATAGTTGCGTTTTGTGCAAATAAAATCATTGTGAGGTACAATTTCATTTACGGATCCTCCAACAATACTCCCATTTTCTATCCGCCACGTGTTGAGGGTGTCGCCTTCCCAACCGCGAAACGTTTTGCCATCAAAAAGCAGTCGGGACTTCTGCGCTGTATTGTTCATAAAGCTCCCAAGCGCTGTCAAACAAAGGATTGCGGCGCAAAATATTCCAGGACGATAACCTCCCATGGTTGAAAGTTCTTTTTTTCTTAATGTAAGAAAATTACGGGCAACTTAACAGTATTCATGACCGCGAAGTCCGGGTGCTCCGCTGCTTCACTTTTCGTTACCGGGTCACGGAAATAAGACTACCATACGGCTAATCGCAGTTTGATTGTGTTGTGTCTTCCGTTAAATTTAAGAGTACCTGCATAAAAACTCTTCTACGTTACCCTGCTGACAGTCCATACGTTGGTTCTGATGAATTAAACTTATTACCTTTAAACTAAGGCAAGAATGAAATACGGTTGGCAGGTTTACCTATCAAACCCCTAATAGTGAAGTCAGGCAGGCAGGGTCCTTACAGGATTTAATTCGAGAACAACCATTAACTCACTTGTAGTGTTGGAACCATACGTCTTCCGCCGTCTCACCCGAAGTATATTTTTACTGAGTGTCGTGCTGGGGACATACGCAGTAGCGGCACAGAACGGCAAAATCCCGCATCAATTTTCGCATCCGGCGCTTTCTCAGGTCAACGAATTGGTAAGTACCCACCAATACCAGCAGGCTATTGATCAATCACTTGAGCAAGCGCAGGTAATGAAAAAAGACAGGAACTGGGAAGGATATATATCCTTTATCCTGCGTGCAGCAGAAATTGAAACATTCGAGGTGTGGAAAGCGAAGGGATTTCCGGAAATTGAAATCAGCGTTGATTACCTGCGCCCCCTCGCCTATCTGGATACGCTGGACAAATATGCAGGGAAGTACCTGGATTCATATCCCGACCTGAAGGCGAATACGCTTTTTACAAAAGCCGTGGTTTATGACTGGCTGCTTCTGCCTGATACCGCTGAAAGTATGCATATTGAGGCTCTCAGAATGAGGACAGAACTTTATGGTAATGACTCCAGAGAAGTCGGTGATTCGTATCTGTGGTTAGGTGTCCTAAATAATTGGGGTTTAAAAAGAAAAGAACTGGCCAAACTTTACTATCTGAAGGCAGTGCCTCTGCAAAAAAAGTATATGCCTGACACCCGATACGGACTCGGGAGCACCTATTATGGACTGGCTACTATTGCGCAGGAAAATTTTGAATTTGATGAAGTGGAAACACTGGCTAAACAGTACTTATCCCTCTATCAGGATTTGCCATATGAACATGCTTCTGCTTATCAACTGATCGCAAACAACTATTTCGAACAGGGCGAACTTCAAAAATCGTTACAAAACCACAAGCAGTCCATAGCGATCTTTGAAAAGTCCGGATTCAAAGAAGATCTCATCATTGGGTACAGTAATCTATCCAGAGATCTGGCTGGTTTGAAACGTTTTCAGGAGTCAAAGCAAGCTTTAAAAAAAGGACTCGGCATTTTCGAAACATTAGTAACCAAAGACCCTTTCTATTCCAGGGCCTTATACCAAAACCTGGGGGACCTGTACAGGTCGATGAGCAAGTTTGATTCGGCAGAACTCTTTCTTAACAAAGCCCTTAGCATTGCTTTAGACGCCTATGGCAAGCGCAATGAAGAACCTGCGAAGGTCTATGCGAAACGTGGCCAACTGTTTATGGACAGGAATCAATTGCGGCCTGCACTTAATGATTTTCAGCAGATGCTGGTTTCTACAATACCGGGCTTTGAATCTTCCGACATCTTTGCGATCCCGGCCATTCAATCTGAAAGCCCTTATTTTCTAACCATAATTGAAGCCCATTTTAACAAGGGCGACGCATTCGTCGACTGGTATAAAAAGGAAAAGAATCCGGATTACCTCGACCTGGCACTTAAGAATTACCGGGCGGCGTTTCATCAGCTCATGATTGCCCGGAACACCCTTGGAGATGAACTTTCCAAACCCATTCTGATGGGCAAATTTGAAAAAAGTATTGAGAAGAGCATTTACTGCGCGGGTATGTTGTATAAGAGCACCAAACTTCCAGGCTATTTTCAGGATGTTTTTCAATTTGTTGAACTGACTAAATATCTGAATGTGCTGGATGCCTTGCAGCGGGCCGAACGTGCGAATAATTCCGGCATCCCAAAGACGCTGTTAGTCCAACTGGAAGATACAAGGGAAGAATTACAGAAGGTACAGCGAACTATTCGTATAGTTCCGGAATCTGCAAAGGACTCTTTACAGAAACTCAATGACAAGGAATTGAGTCTCATTAACAAACGCCGTGACCTGATGTCCGAAATATCACGGTATCCGGGAACTGTAACCCCAGGTCTCGATAGCGTGTTTTTGCGGGTATCTGACATTCAGCCGCAACTGTCGCCCGATGAACAAATTCTCGAGTTCTTCTGGGGAACGGACACCACCTATGTGCTTTCAATTACCAATCAGACCACGAGTATTGCCTCCATTGCCAGAGACGTTGAAACGGATAGCGTACTTTCAGCAGTCCAACACTTCATGAATGGCCGCCCTTCCTTCGAACAAGACCAAATCAGAAACTACAGCTTGTGGACGTCCAGCATCTATACCAGGTTCTTTGGTCCATATATCCAAAAGAAAAAAATAACCGTTATCCCGGCCGGGCCCTTGAGTTTGATTTCCGCGGAAGCCCTGGTAGTTTCTCATAAACCGGGAACACTTTCCTATAACACCCTTGATTACCTCATCCATCACTGTGAAATATCCTATGCATATTCATCCAGTATCCTATTCAGAAACGCATTAAAGGATGCCAAAACTGCCAGTAGCGTATTGGCCTTCAGTTATTCCGGCGGACCAGGAGTTCCCAGTATTGCTACCCGTGATCAACCCGCCGAATTACCGGGAACTTTTAAGGAATTGGAAGCCTTGTCCAGGCTCTTTCAAAATGTCCACAGATTTACCGAACAGGACGCATCAAAATTTAACTTTATCAATAATGCAGCCGGCAGTGATATTATTCATCTGGGTGTTCATGGCATTGGCGATCAGGAGACAGCTGATAATTCCAGATTGATTTTTCGGCGCGACTCATTAAACGATGCTGAGCTATACGCCTATGAAATTTACAATCTGAAACTAGACGCCGGTCTTGTTGTGTTGAGTGCCTGCGAATCAGGGATCGGAAGAAATCAGAACGGTGAAGGAATGTTCAGCATAGCCCGTGCGTTTACCTATGCAGGTTGTCCTTCGTTGGTGATGAGCTTATGGCAAGTAGGGGACATTTTTACATCACAAATCATGATTGATTTCTATAAAAACCTGAATCAGCAGACTCCTGTAAGTAGTTCGCTTCGAAACGCTAAGTTAAAATTTCTCAAGGAATCAGACTCATTCGCTGCTCATCCCGCCAATTGGGGCGCCTTTGTTGTGAATGGGCAGGATCTGTCCTTCAAGAAGAGCAGCCGCTATGAATATTGGATAACCCTTGGTATACTGGGTATACTGGTCATAGGGGCGATAACGGCCTTCGTAAGAAAGAGATCCCTCGTAAGAAATTCAATTTTAAAGCCTTAGAGCTCTTTCAATTTCTTCCCTGCCAATTCTGTCACCATAATCTGTTCGCCATTTAGCATCTGTAAAGAGTTCCTCCGTTTTGGCTTTCAATGCTAGTGCCAACGGTGAGGATTTATCATAGTCAAATTCAATAACCTCGACAATTGGGTAACAACAGAATGGAGATTCTATTTTTTTTAGGTCAGCTTTGATTGCATCGCGATCGGTTATGGACAAATCCAATAGATCAACCCTTTTATTTACTTCATCCAGATCAGCAAAGACTTTTACCGCCTTAATGTATGTGCCGGAACTGACAAAGTGAGAATCCCTTGTGGTCTTAATGAAAACACATTGTTGATAGCCTCCGCTTGCATTTTTTGGAAGCTTAATTTCACCGGTGAAGGTTGTCTCCGGGTCAATAGTTAGGGTACCCCACCATCTGTGTTGGTTCTGTCTTGGATTATCTGCGGGCATAACATTTTTATTTAAGGTTGAACATGTATCTATCCGATCAAACCAATCTGTAAATCAACGTTTCAATCACTAACCTTCGTGGTCTTGTAAGATATAGGATTTAAGACCAATTTTTTTTCAAACCCGTATAAATATTATAATTAAAATTCGCAGTTTTTGAGCAGGCACGGTTTAGCTCAAAAACAAAAAACGCCGAATGAACCACGTAAACCCTGAAATACGGTAGCGATCCCAATGTGTTCTGTCGGCCGTTGCATCCAGCGTATACAAGCGACCAATGCGCCAGAAGTTTGAGATCTTTTGTACCTTCAACAATCAGTCCATAACCAAACCAGCCACCACAACCATGAGACAGCACCTGAATAAAATACTCGTGTTCCTTTTGTTTTCCACTGTACTGCTGGCTTGTGCTAAAAAGCCAGCAGAAACGAGTTGGGTTACGCTGTTTAATGGTCAGGACTTAACCGGTTGGGATACCTATCTCGGCCCGGCATACGACTCTCTTCAGCAACGATTTGATAGCCTTGTGACCTACGGCTTGAATAACGATCCAAAAGGAGTTTTTCGTGTCGTTCAGGAAGATGGCAGCACGGCAATCCGGATTTCCGGGGAAGGTTATGGGGGAATTTCTACTTTGAAAGAATATGAAAATTACCACCTGAGGCTGGAGTTCAAGTGGGGCAAAGAAAAATATCATCCGCGGAAACAAAATAAAAGGGACAGCGGAATACTATATCACGCCGTTGGACCTCAGGGCGCTGGTTATGGTAACTGGATGCGGTCACAGGAATTCCAGGTTCAGGAAGGCGACTGTGGAGACTACTGGAGCGTAGACAACAGCATCATCGACATTCCCTCCAATGGCCCCGCTATGGATCAGTATGTTTACGACGCTGCTGCTCCCCTGCGAACTATTAGTTATACTTCCGAATATGGCCGGCGTTGTATAAAAAATCCCGATGCTGAAAAAGCTTCCGGTGAATGGAATACCGTTGACATTTATTGCTTTGGTGACAAAAGTATTCACGTAATCAATGGAACTGTCGTTATGAAACTTTTTAATTCCCGCCAGCTCCTGGAGGGAAAAGAATCGCCCCTTACCAAAGGAAAGATCCAAATCCAGACGGAAGGTGCTGAGGTATATTATCGAAACATTCAGCTGGCACCTATTAGTGAAACAGATTTTAAGAGAATTTAAATTTGCTTCATCTAAAATTGCGTAGTATAGCCGTGTTCCTTTTTAACAAATATCGTATCAGAAATTCCAGAAAGATTATTGCTTTTGCTGTCGTATTCATTTTCAGCAGTATTCATGCCTCCGCTCAGATTGATACGGATGTTAGTGAAAAAACCGTTGCCTTGTATAACAATCTGAAAATGATTCAGAACAGTGACCAATTCCTATTTGGCCAGGAATTCTTTAACAGTTTTCGATATAGTTCCGGGGGCGCTCATGGCGATGAAACGTATTCAGACAGCAAAGAAGTAACCGGTGCGCACCCCGCTGTGCTGGGATCAGACTTTCATTATTACCTCACCAAAAGTACGGATGAACGGAGCTACCACACGGAAGCTGTCAAGTGGGCTTACCAAAAAGGATATGTGATCACCTTCGACTGGCATTTGAGCGGACGAGGCACCACGACATATGAGTTCGGAGAGTCCACCAAAGACCTTGTGGATAGTATTGTCGCTTACCCTAACGGAAGTGACAGGGCGTGGTTATATGCAGAACTTGACAAAGTCATTTCCATCATCAACGATGACCTGGTTGTAAATGGCGAAAGGATTCCCATCGTATTCAGACCCTGGCATGAGATGAACGGCAATTGGTTCTGGTGGGGTAGTGCGGCAACCACACCAGCTATCTATAAAGAATTCTACAGGCTTACGGTAAACTACATCAAGCAGCAAACGAACAGCGTTTTGTTCTGCTGGTCACCTAACACACCAACCAACTTTAATTATTATCCCGGAGATGACGTAGTAGACGTTCTGGGTGTCGACTATTATGAAATTACTCCGACCAACCTGCGCCAACAACTTGCACCTATTGTCGATCATGCACAGGCTAACGACAAGGTTGCCGTGTTCACAGAAACGGGTAACCGGACTCCCTCCGGGGATAATGCTGCCACCTACTGGAATAACACCGTACTTCCCGCAATTGTAGAAGATCCCTCTGGCAAATCACTGAAGATTGCCTGGATGCTCACGTGGATCAATGCAAGCTGGTCATACGCGTATGTTCCCCATGCGTCAAGCAGTGAACTTGCCAAACAAAGCTTCAGAGCATTCCGGAATTCATCTTATACATTGTTTGGTGATGAAATTCAGAATATGTATTCCCCGTGGATTACGGTATCCGTGGAGGATGATCCGTTGGCTGAAGTTAGCCTGTTTCCCATTCCAGCGCATAACCTACTCACGGTAAAATCCAGCGGGCTTGAATTTCCCCTGACGATTGACATCTTTGACCTGGCTGGAAAAAAAATATTCTCACTAGAGTCGACAAGTGACACGACAGAACTGGAACTCCAGGGCAGAATCTCGCCGGGTATCTACCTCATTGGCGTTTCAAACCGGAGCAGAACCATCCGAAAAACACTGTTGATTCATTAGCCAGACTACTCACCTTGTTTCAATAATTATCTGTTTCAGGCGGATAACGGAAAAAGAATTCATCAGATTCCCGCTGTAAATAATCAGGTCGTTTTGTAACAAATGTCACATATCTGCGAAACGTGAACGGCTATCTTTAACCATCATTCACCTAAACGGGCTCAGGCTCGAAAAAACCAACAAAAAATATGAAAAAGAATATGGGAAATGTTGACCGCGCGATCCGAATCGGATTAGCTGTCGTTTTTGCCGCACTTTATTTCACTGGCACGGTTACCGGAACATTCGGATATGTCTTACTTGGTCTGGGATCTGTTTTCGTGCTCACCAGTCTGATAAGCTTCTGCCCGCTTTATTCGTTGGTGGGTTTGAATACCTGTCCCACAAAAAAAGCTTAATACCTCAACATAAGGAATCAGTCTTGGCCCTGATAAAGGCCTGGCTGAAAGTCGATGACGGAAAACGCGATGGGGAGACTCCCGATGCATGAATCGGGCTTAAAAGAGTCGCTTCATTTTAAACGTCATCGCAAAAATCACCATCGCTAAGAAAGCAAGCAGATGGATTCCAAAAAATATGTATAGGAAAATCCGGACTCCACCAGTCCATTGCCTGGTAACCAGCGAATAGATTGAGCTTCCGACAACGATAACCTCAAAGGCCAGGGCCATCCATTCCCGCATTTCAAAAATATGGTACTCAATCCGCCATTGTTTTTGAACCCAATACAGGATGATTGATAATCCCACCGTCAAATTCAGAAGAGCAGCAAGGAAAGAAAGTCTGTGGGTGGTTAGTCCCACGATCAGCACACCAGGTGAATAAGCAGACAGGTCCAGAGTGCGATGTTAACCCATTGATCGGCTCTACTCATAATCCTTTAAAAGTATTAGCGGTCGAATTTATTCATTTTAACCCGGGTATTCCGAGGGATGTACAATTATAAATAGCGATACTGTATGGGGCGAAATTGTTAGCTCGCGCGGTGTTTAATGACTTCCTGACAAATGAAGAAAGAGACAGCTCTCCTGGTTGTGAAATACTTAGGAATAGGGTAAACTTTTTCGAATGTCCACTTTTTCTGCTGGTCATGTGCAAAAGCAAAAAATGGTTGCGCACCTGTCACGACTGGTATGGCTGGTTAGCACACTGCAAAAAAAGTCAAATCACTTTCAGTCTTCGCTGGCTATTTTAAGACTCTCTCACTGTGCGGTAAATAGCGAGCAGGTTACTCCGATGCCGGTCAAAATACAAGTTCAGGTGATAGTCTAATCGGGATGCCAGATGATAGTCATCCTTATAAGGAAACAGGACGGCGATCCGGTGCTTTCCGTGTTTTTGAGTGTCCATGATAACCTCCTTCAGCAGCTGAAGCGTCTCTGCCATAAACTCCCTATTCTGATGGGCTTTTTCTCCGTATAACTGAATACGGCTATAAAGCAATTGATCATAACCCGATCCAGGAAATAAACGATTAAAAAAGTTGGCATAATAACGAATGCTTTTTCTCATCTTTTCATCGCGATGTTCATCGTTCCTGGTGGATAAATAAAAATCCAGCTGAAATAATAGAAAAACTGAAAGTTCAACAATTGTACGATCAGTGTAGACCGTATTAATAAGTCGGTTCTCCTCCACATGTTCGCGTGGAACAAATTCGGATGCTCTTGCGATAAGTAAACCGGCAGCCACGTGAACCGGATCTCCTGCCGCGGTCATCATGCTGGAGGCTCTCTTGAGAATTGGTTTCTGGGTAGTTAATGCCTTCATTGCAACCCTGTATGTTTGATTATTCATATATCTAATCGTTATGGGTAGTCGTTTACTACGTTCTGTTCGACAAGTATCATGCCACGCAGGGTGTTTGGAATTGCTGCCTTCGACCTTAAAAGAACTGCGGCTGGCGCGTTCAAAATAGCCGATCTGATTTGTAAAGTGTCGCATTTTTTCCCCACTGCAGGAACGCTCGCCACAAGGATTTCAATTTCGCGCATTCATTCAAATAGAAGCTAATGCCCTGAACATGGTGGTTAGTCCCAGTTCGGCAAAGGTTAAACGACGTAGTTTAAGGTCATTCTATGGGCAACGAAGGTGCCGGGTTGAGTCGTTATTAATTTGTTGCTGAGTTGGTATGGAAGTCGGAAGTGACGCAATAAAATGGGGGCGCCTGCCGAGATAAGGAGAATACTGATTATCAAGAGAATCCTTTCTCCGGCTCTACCTCCCGTACGGTGCGGTAGACATTAATCAGATCCTTCTGGTGGCGCTCAAAATAAATGCTCAGGTGATAATCCAATCTTGCGGCCAGATGAAAATCGTCGCTGTAAGAAAAACGCAAGGCGATTCTATACTTCGTGTTTCTTTGGGTATCAATGATTACTTCTTTCAGCAACTTAAGCGTATCCGTCATGAAGTTTTTATTGTGGTGCGCCGCCTTTCCATACAATTCGAGCCGGTTATACACCAGTTCTTCATAATTGAATCCGGGAATGACTTTGTCGAAAAAACGGACATAGTAGTGAATCACTTTTCTGATTTTTTCATCGCGGTGCTCGTCCTTCTTGGCAAAGAGATAAAGATCCAGTTGGAATAGAAAAAAGATGGAAAGCTCAACAATCGTCCGATCATTGTATACCGTATTGATACACCGGTTCTCTTCCACCTTTTCCCATGGAACGAATTCTGCTGCTGTCGAAATTAACAACTTTGCAGACTCAAGAATTGAATCAGAATCGGCTATTGCTGTGTGAGCTACAGTTCTCTTAAGTATTGTTTCCTGTATTGTCTCGGCCATTGGTTAACGACCAAACTACTTAATTGGTCGCTATAAGGTAGAAATATTCTTCAAAATAACCTTGACTTCAACACACATTTTTCTATGACTCCATATTTTTTCCAACACAAACTGGTGCTTTCTATTAGCGAGACACTGTTTTTTTAAAGATTAATGGAACAGTATACATCACCACCGTTAGAAAGAGAGGGGTGTTTTATTTATTGCAACAAGAATTGAAGTAGCTAATGGTAAATAGCTCACAGTGAATAGTCAACAAGTTAAGATTTATTCGATTTTGAAACGGGCCCGGCACTTCAGTGAAGGGATTACTTCAAGTAAAACTTTAAATGAAATTCAGCTAGCAACAGAATGTTCACTTCACTACCAATCTTCTCTCTTCCACACCCTCATGCGTGATTTTAATTGGCTGAATGGATCCATCTTCGTTGAAATACATTCGTTCTATACACGTGACCCGGTGGTCGCGGTCCTGGTTGGGGATAGGCCGTCGGTGGTATATCACATACCACTCATCGGTTCCCGGAAGGTTGAGCACAGAATGGTGTCCTGCTCCCGTCGCCACAGTGGTATCACTTTGCAAAACAGTACCCATCCGGGGATACGGACCCAACACCGACTTCGACCGCCCATAGGCCACCCGGTAGGACCCATCCGTCCAGTTACCCTCCGACCACATCATGTAGTACCAATCGTTGCGTAAAAATAAAACCGGCCCTTCCACGTAGCCTTCCGGAGTGATTTCCTTTACCAGATCCTCGTCCTGGAACGGAACGAGAGCGGTGAAGTCATCCTTAAGTTTACCAATGTTACAATGTCCCCAGCCGCCATAGAGTATATAAAACTGTCCGTCGGTATCTTTGAAAACAAATTGATCAATTGGCTGCGCGCCGTTGAACACCTCACCAATGAGCGGTTTGGAAAGGTAGTCCTGGTAAGGGCCTTCCGGGCGTTCCGCTACCGCCACGCCAATACCACCGACGTCATCAACATGATTAACTTCCGGATTCCACCAGGGAACTTCCGGTGTCAGCAAATCATTGGCTCCGAAGAAAAGAAAGTATCGTCCCTTGTTTTCCACTACGCACGGTGCCCACATGGCCTTTTCCGCCCAGGATACGCCGGCCGTATCCAAAATCCGTTCATGCTTTTCCCAGGTTATCAAATCCTTTGAAGAGAAGGCATCAAAAAATACCTGCTTTTCAAATCGGTTCGAATAGGTTGGGAAAATCCAAAACTTGTCTCCAAAGACAGCCACTTCGGGATCTGCATACCAGCCTTCGAACAATGGATTACCCGAAGTCTTTGGTGCTTCTTTAGGTGCACTGCAGCTGAACAACAGGCTGGAACAAAATAAGAGAAGGAGGTGGGGAGATGGTTTCAAGTTAGTTGTGAGTTGTGGTTGAGTTTGAAGCTACAAGATAAAAGCTACAAGATAAAAGCCGCAAGCTACAAGTTGTGAGTGGATGGAGATGTTTGGGCTTGAAGCTTGAAGAGTTATGAGTTATGAGTTATGAGTTGGGAGTTGACGATTGACGATGCCTGAATAGCATTGACCGTTTCTGGAAGATTAAATCTAATCATTATTACTATTATAAGTACGTAATCCTATGTGGGTAACTGTCTCAGTTATCCACATAGGATGCGTTTTTTCTTTTTTTGTTACTTTTTTT